>JAXLXF010000036.1:0-73559 GCA_046328125.1 Chloroflexota bacterium | reverse complement strand
AGACGCCCAGAAACGCCAAAGTCCAGCCGTGGACTGAAGTCCACGTCTACAATCAGTTGTCGCTCTGCGACAGGGTGACGCGCTTCGGCGTCGCAGCGCGACGCCATGACTGTAGGCGGGGCTTTCAAGCCCCGACGACCCGCCATGGCCCTGACTCCCCTCCGACCAGCACACAGCCTCCCGAAACGTGTACCGTTCTCGCCGGAGGCGACAGGCGATGGTGGCACTACGAGTCGGCAGCATCGAGTTGGGGACACTGGACGATGCGGCGTTCGCGTCCGTGCTGGACGCCGCGTCCGAAGTCGGCGGCCCCGCGAGCTTCCCGACCCTCTTCGGCCTGACCGCGTCTGATGAGCCCATCGACCCCTGGCTGCTGGTGGACGAGCTGGCACGTCTCAGCGCCACCGAGCCCGGCCAGCGGGTCGGCGTGCTGGTCGGGACCCTCCGCGACGACCTGATGAGCGCGGTCGCAGCCGCCGACGAGGGCTAGAGTCGCGCGACAGGCCCCATGAGGAGATGACCGTGGCTGACCGGGACGCGACCTTCGACACCGCCCAGTACATGCAAGACCCGGAGCGACTGCAGCGACGCACTTCGGCCGGCGAGCGCGAGATGCTGGAGCGCTTCCTCGACTTCCAGCGCGACACGCTGATCTGGAAGCTGTCCGGTCTGACCCGGGAACAGCTCGTCGCGCCGCGCACGCCATCGGGCCTGAGCCTGCTCGGCATCGTCAAGCACCTGGGGTATGTCGAGCGCAGCTGGTTCCAGCGGCGGTTCATGGGCCGCCACGTCTACATCGCGTGGCGCGGCGTCCAGCCAGACGCCGACTTCCACATCGCCGACGACGAGTCACCGGAGTCGATCTGCGCCTTCTACCGGACCGAGATCGAAGAGGCGCGGCGCATCGTGGCCGCCGCCGATTCGCTCGACACCGTGGCCGCCAACCCCGAGCGTCCGGTCACCCTGCGCTGGATTCTGATCCACATGATCGAGGAGACGGCTCGCCACGTCGGCCACGCCGACATCTTTCGCGAGCTGACGGACGGCCAGACCGGCGAGTAGCGTCAGGCCTTTGTGGCGCGCTTCTGCTGATACCGTCCCAGCACCTCGGCCTTCAGCGCCGGCAGTGTGCCAGCTCCGATGGCCGCCCGAATCCGCGCCATCAGGCCCAGGATGAACGCCAGGTTGTGGGCCGTCGCCAGCGTATAGGCCAGTAGCTCCTCGGCCACGAACAGGTGCCGTAAGTAGGCCCGGCTGAACGTCCGACAGGTCATGCACGGGCACTCCGGATCGACCGGGCCATCGTCCTCGCGGTAGATCGCCTTCGTGATCGTCAATGGTCCATCGGCGGTGAGCAGCACGCCCCGCCGGGCGTGCCGCGTCGGCGCGACGCAGTCGAACGTGTCGATGCCCCACTCCACGCAGCGGAACAGATCCTCCGGTTCGCCGATGCCGAGCATATGGCGCGGGCGTTCGGGCGCCAGCGACGGGATCGACCACTCCAGCACCCGCTCCATGTCGCGCTTACTCGTCCCGAGCGAGCCGCCAATCGCGAACCCGTCGAAGGCCATGCCGCCGACGAACGACGCGCTTTCCTCCCGCAGCTTTCGGAACGCGCCGCCCTGCACGATCCCGTACAGCGCCTGGTCCGGCCGCCGACGCGCAGCCAGCGACCGCTCGGCCCAGCGATGCGTGCGCTCCAATGCCCGAGCTGTGTACGCCTCGTCGTGCAATGGCGAGGTCGGCTCGTCGAACGCCAGGATGATGTCGGCGCCGAGCTTCTCCTGGATCTCGATGGACGACTCGGGCGTCAGCCGGTGCGTCGAGCCGTCGATGTGCGAGCGGAACGTGACCCCGTCGTCGTCCACCCGGCTGAGCTTCGCCTGATTGCCAGGATTCGGCATCGGCTTCCGTCGATCCCTCGGGTCTTCGTCCGGGAACATCCCGACGATCTTCCCGATCCCGTGCTCGCGCCCGAACCCGAGGCTGAACACCTGATAGCCGCCGCTGTCGGTGAACATCGGGCCGGACCAGCCCATGAAGCCGTGCAGTCCGCCCAGCCCCGCCACGAGATCCGGCCCCGGCCGCAGATACAGGTGGTACGTGTTGCACAGCACGGCCTGCGCGCCCAGCTCGGCGACCTCGCGCGGCTGGAGGCTTTTCACTGCCGCCTGCGTCCCCACCACGATGAACGCCGGCGTCTCGATCGCGCCGTGCGGCGTCACAAGCGTGCCAACGCGGGCTTCCGACGCGGGGTCTGGTCGTTGGAACGTGAAGGAGATGGCGGACACGGCGGCCTCACGCGATCTCGCCGGCGGGCGCACCCGTCGGCTCTCTGAATGGGGTCTGCCTCAGTTCTTTGTGGGGCGCGATGAATCGCGCCCGTACAAGGCAGCGCCCCTGGTACAGGCGCGATTCATCGCGCCCCGTGTTCTGGCTCGGCCAAAACTCTGACGCACACCCCCCTGAATGATACGGCGCACCGGAGTGGAGCGATGATGCGGTATACTCGGAATCCGTTCGCGCGGGCACTGGCCGAGGTCGGCTTCCGCGCGGCCACGATGCCGGGGCGAGCTCCCGGTGCCGCCGGGGCGCCCGATGCCAGCATCGCGGCTCCCTGGCCGAGACCTGAACCACGAGCCGGCCTGGTGACCGATCGACTTCTGTCTCTCGTCATTCCCGCCTATAACGAGGAGATGCGCCTGCCGGCGTCATTGGCTCGTATCAGCGAGGCGATGGAGCTTCGCGGCGAGCCGTACGAAGTGCTCGTCGTGGTGAACGGCAGCACCGACCGCACCGAGGACGTCGTCCGGGACGCCGCCGAGCGCGACTCCAACGTCAAGCTGCTCGTCACGAAGACGGCCGGCAAAGGCGGCGCCGTCAAGCTCGGCATCTCCGAGGCGAAGGGCGACCGCATCGTCTTCGCGGACGCCGACCTCAGCACGCCCATCGAGGAAGTCGTCGCCCTGGCCGATCGGCTCGACGACCGCTATCAGGTCGTGATCGCCTCCCGCGAGGGGAGCGGCGCACGGCGCGTCGGCGAGCCATACATCCGCCACCTGATGGGGCGCGTCTTCAACCTGCTGGTCCGCACGCTTGCGGTGCCGGGCATCCAGGACACCCAGTGCGGCTTCAAGGCGTTCACCCGGAGCTGTGCCCGCGACGTGTTCGGCCGCCAGCAGATCCTCGGCTTCGGCTTCGACGTGGAGGTGCTGTTCCTGGCCCGAAAGCTCGGCTACGGTATCAAGGAAGTGCCGGTGACCTGGACCTACGCCGCCAGCAGCCGTGTGGACCCCCTCCGCGACACCATCCGCATGTTCCGCGACGTCCTGGTCGTCCGCCTCAACGCCCTCCGCGGCATCTACCGCTAACGTCAGTCGGCGGGTCCGGTCATTGATCCAGTGTCCCATCGGGCGCCGCCCGCGTCGTTAACCTGAGCGACCGAGCAGGTGACGCGGCGCGGGAGGGCGACGGGTGCTGTTCAATAGCCTCCAGTTCCTCTTCGGCTTCCTGCCGATCGCCTATCTGGTGTTCTGGCGGATGCGGACGCGCCAGGGCCGGTTCCTCTGCCTCGCGGTGACGGGGTACCTGTTCTACTCGTTCTGGGATCCCCGGTTTTGCCTGCTGATGGCGTTCACGACGCTGGTCAGCTACTCGGCGGGGCTGGGCTTCTTGCGCTGGACCGACCCGGTTCGCAGGCGGCTGCTGCTGGTCGTCCCGATCTCGGTGGACCTGACGGTGCTGGGGTACTTCAAGTACGCCGGGTTCCTGCTGGACGGTACCAACCGGGCCGGCGGGCTGTTCGGGATGGAGCTGGGTCTGCCGGTGGTGTCGGTGATCCTGCCGGTCGGGATCTCGTTCTACACGTTCCACACGATCACCTACGTGGTGGACAGCTACCGAGGCGTGGTCAAGCCGACCCGCAACCTGTTCGAGTTCGCGGCGTACGTCTCGCTGTTCTCGCAGCTGGTGGCCGGCCCGATCGTGCGGTTCCGTGAGGTCCAGCACGATCTGGAGACGCTGGAGACGGCCAGCCGGACCGAGCGGCTGAACGTCGGGTGGTCGTTCTTCGCGATCGGGCTGGCCGAGAAGGTGCTCGTCGCGGACACCATCGCCAGCGTCATCGACCCGGCCTTGAAGCACGTGGGCGAGCTTTCTATGGTGTCGGCGTGGCTGTGCGCGGTCGGATACTCGTACCAGCTGTATTTCGACTTCTCGGGCTACAGCAGCATGGCGGTCGGGCTGGGGCTGCTGTTCGGGATCACCATCCCGCAGAACTTCCACTCGCCGTACAAGGCGGACAGCCCGTCCGACTTCTGGCGACGCTGGCACATCTCGCTGTCGTCGTGCCTGCGAGACTACCTGTACATCCCGCTCGGCGGCAGCCGGGGGGCGGCCTGGGAGACCTCCCGCAACCTGCTGGTGACGATGCTGATCGGCGGACTGTGGCACGGTGCGAACTGGACGTTCGTGGTCTGGGGCGGCTACCACGGGCTGCTGCTGGTGGCGCAGCGGGCGCTCGGGCGGCGCTGGACCGAGCTGCCTCAAAGAATGAGGCAGGGCACCACGTTCCTGCTGGTGGTCATCGGCTGGGTGCTGTTCCGGTCCGAGAGCTTCGCGATGGCGGGCCAGTGGCTCGGGGTGATGGTCGGCTGGGGCGGTGCGGGGATCGTGCCGACGCAACTGGCGGGGATGGGGCTGATGCCGGGCACGCTCGGGCTGGTGGCGGCGGGGAGTGTCGCGGCGTACCTGGCGCACGTCGCGCCCAACGTCTTCGAGATCAAGCACGCGTGGCGGCCGGTCCAGGCGGTCGGTCTGGCAGTCATCTTCACGGTGTGCGTGCTGCTGCTGTTCCGAGGGCAGCCGTCGCCGTTCCTCTACTTCCAGTTCTGAGCGAGAAGTGAGCGTGAGAGTAATGGCCGCGTTCCAGGAGCCGAGATGAGCTTTCGACCGTCGTTGCAGCTCGGGTTCCTGCTCCCGGCGATCCTGCTCGGCCTCGGGCTGCTGGAGGTCTGCCTGCGGCTGCTGCCGATCGACACGTTCACCTACCGAGCGTGGGAGGCGATGATCGGGGACGCGGTGCCGGGAGCGCCGTTCAACGGCGATCACGCCTACTTCACCGAGCGGACGTACGGCGACCTGGCGGCGCTCGGCAACCTGCCGGAGCGGCGCGAGTACCGCTCGGAGCGGTTCACGACCGACCGGCTCGGCTACCGGAACCCGCCCGACCTGGTCGAAGCGGCGCCGATCGATGCGATCCTGCTGGGAACGTCGTTCTCGGTGGGGGCCGGCATGAACGACGACGAGACGCTGGCAGCGCAGCTCCACCAGAAAAGCGGACGAGTGGTCTACAACGCGGCCAGTCCCGAGTACCTCCAGGCGACGGCGCTGGCCCGCACGGCGGCGCTGGCTGGCGAGTTGCGGCTGCGAGGTCGGACGGTGATCTACGAGTACCTGGAGCGCCACGACCCGCCGCCGATCCGCTCACTGGAGGAGCAGCAGGCGCTGGCCGCCGAGCTGAGCTCGCCGTGCGCGCCTGGGGCGGCGTCCGGTGCGGTGCAGGCCCGCTGTGAGGTTGGGCGGCTGATCGGGCCGACGCCGCTCTCGCCGCTCAGGATTCTGGGTGAGCGAACCTACCGCCAGCTGGAAGACGACCGCCTGCTGCCGAACCGGTACGCGGCGCAGGTGACGCCGCTGACGCTCGTGAACGGCCACACGATGCTGTTCCTGCCGCTCGACTTGCAGTCCACGGGGCGGCTACGTCGTGAGTCCGACGTGGCGGACTACTTCGTCTGGCTGCGGTCGGAGCTGGCGCGTCTCGACCTGGATCTGCTGGTGGCGCTGGTGCCGGACAAGTCCACGGTCTACGGGCCGTTGTTGAACGAGCCGCTGCCGGACTCCGAGCAGGCGGCGGCGTTCCTGGCGCGCCTCGACGGCGAGCTGGCTGCGCGGGGCGTGCGTTCGCTCGACCTGACGCCGCCGCTCCGGCTGGCTGCCCGTGACGGCCTGCCGCGCGACGAGTACGTCTACTGGTCGGACGACACGCACTGGAGCCCGCGCGGGATCGGGGTGGCCGCGGAGGCGATCCTGGCCCGCTGGACGCGGTAAGAAGAGGCCGCACTCCCTGACTGCGCGCACGATGGGGGCGCGATGGGGTGGGGGCGATGAGCTGGCGGCGCGATGGGCTCGGGGGCGCGATGGGCTGGGGGGCGCGATGGGCTCGGGGGCGCGATGGGCTCGGGGGCGCGATGAATCGCGCCCGTACAAGGCAGCGTCCTCGTGCCATGACGAGGTGGTCAGCGTTGGACGCGGTAGACCGTGGCGCCGTCGGTGTGGAAGACTGGCGTCAGCAGCGGGTCGGTGGGCTCCGAAGCGCCGAGCAGCCGCTCGTGCGGGCCGACCACGACGTAGGTAACTCCGGCCCTGGCGAGGAGCTCGCGGCGGGCATCGTCGACCGGGGCGGCGAAGAACCACTCGGCCTGCTTCTTCTTCGTCTCGTAGTCCAGGGTGGCGACCCAGTGCCCGACGTAGACGCGGCCAGGATAGACGCCGCCGAGATAGTTGCCGGTGACCGTGCTGGCGAGCACCAGATCGGCGGGGCGGCCGGTCCGCGCGAGCCAGTCTCCGACAGCACGGACGCTCGCCTGCTGGTACGGTGCGCGGTCGGCGCCGGGGCCGGCCAGGTACTCGCCAGGGGCAAGCGCGATCGAGAAGGCGACCACGTACAGGTAGACCGTGGAGCCGAACAACGCCTGTCCCAGCCCGACCAGTGCGAACGGTCGGAGGAGACGGGCCGGCGGCCTCAGGTGGCCCAGAAACTGCCAGAATGCCATCAGAGCCGGCGCGGCGAGGAGCGCCAACATTGGGTGGAGCCCCAGGCCAAACCGGCGCTGGACGCCGGTCGGGGTGTACATCAGGATGGCGGCCAGCCCGATCCAGACGAGCACCAGCAGCGGGCCGGACGTAAGCGGACGCGGCAGTCTCCAGGCGCCGACGACGGCAAGCGGAATGAGCAGGCCGAGGGCCGGCAGCACGTCGATCGGGGGCGGCGTCAGCGTCTGATTCTGGCGACCGTAGGTGGCGCCCCAGAAAGGATCGACCTGGAACGAGACGTAGTTCGCGATGAGGAACGGGACGGCGGTCGCCGCGATGGTCGTGACGGCCTGCCAACCGGACCACTGGATGCGCTCCTTCTGGACGGTGATCAGCAGGGCGTGGGCGCCGACGACGATGCACAACGGCACGAGCGAGAATGGGTTCGTCAGACCCAGGCCGGTCACCGCGGCGACCAGCGCCAGACTGCACCCGCTGCCGAGCGACGACTCCCAGCTCTCGGCGTAGAGGCGCGCCGCCACGAGCAGCAGGCCGAGCCCGATCGTCAGGTGCGGCGCCGCGAAGAAGGTCAGGAAGGTGCCCAGCTCCGGGTCGTTGAGCTCGCGGGCGGTCATCGGGAGCGGCAGGCCAGTCACCGTCCGCACCAGGGCAATGACCGAGGCCAGGCCGGTCGCCAGGGTGATGAGCGCGAGGGCCAGCCGGCGAGCGCCGAGCGTCTTCAGCACGATGCCGGTGAAGAAGTAGGCTGCCAGGCAGAGGAAGACGCGCGCGAGCGTGGTCAGCAACTGGTAGGTGCCGTCCACGCTCGTGTGAGTGAGCGCGGCCAGCTTCCCGAACGCCACGTACAGCGGGTACATCAGGACGGCGGCGTGCGGCTCCTGGCTGAAGCGGTCGTAGATGAGCCAGCCCGAGCTCGCCGCGCCCTGGCGCATTGCCGAGACGTACTGGGCGACGTCGTGCGGCGACCAGAGCGTCCCGACGAAGAAGATGCCGTCCGTGGCCTGGGTGGCGGCGAGGCGATGCGGGATCTCGATCAGGAATGCGAGGGTGAACGCGAACGCGATCGGCCAGCCCCACTCCGCGAGGACGGCGCCAGCGGCCGGGCGGCTGACGGCAGCGGACGGGGCGAGGGCAGTCGAGGACGGATTGACCGTAGCGGCGGGACCGACGTTAGCGCGCAGCACGGGGCGACTCCTGGCTCGCGGAGGCAGGATCTGGGACGTAGAGGTACAGGTCTTCCAGGCGACGGTCCAGGCGATAGCGCGCCTGCATCGCCTCGCGGGTGCCGGCCGGCCACCACTGGAACTCGTCGAACGCCGCCCGCTCGTCGATACGATGATCGACCGCGATCATCGCGAACCCGCCGTTCCGGATCATCTCGTTGAGCTCGGTCGGGTCCCAGCGACCCTGGGCCGCCAGCAGGCCGGCCCCGAGCGGATCGCCGGCAATCGGCTCCTTGCCGGCCAGCATCACGGCCAGCGCGTCCTTCTCGGTGAGGACCGGGCCGGGCGCCTCGCGGAGGGCGGCGATCAACGCATCGCGGTCGGGCGGGTTGAGCGCCTTGAAGCCGAGCGCCAGCAGCGGCACGCCGGAGCACATCACGGCCACGCCGAGCGCCGCCACCGAGAGGACGGCCGAGCGGGACAACTGACGGGTGACGGGCCGACCGGCTTTGAAGCCGTCCAGGGCCGTCAGGCACCGTTCGAGGCCGAATCCGGCGAAGACCGACAGGATGGCGGTGGTCTCGATCAGGTGGTTGTAGTAGGAGCCGGCGCGCGCGATGGTGGTGAGACCGACCGCGGCGGCCATCAGCAGGTACAGCGTGAGTGGGCCGCGCGCCGACGACGGGCGACCGGTTCCGCGCCAGCCGAGGGCGGCGAGCGCCAGGATCGGGAGCGACAGCTGCAGGTACACCGTGACATGGTCGAGCATGGTCTGGAGACGGAACGGCAGCAGGTTGTTGGAGACGGTGTCGGCCAGGAACATGCCGCCGCTCCAGAGCTCGGTCGCGACGAGCGTCCCGAACACGAACGCCACCCAGGCGCCGACCAGCGCGATCAGTCGCAGCCATTCGCGTCGCCAGAGCAGGGTCAGCGAGGCGAGCGCGATCCCGACGACGAACGTCTGCTTACAGGCGAAGCCGGCCGCCATCAGCAGGCCGGCGACGAGTGCGCCAGTGACGCCCCGCGAGCCGAGCAGGACCGCCAGCCCGACGAGCACGAGGCCGAGCCCCGGCAGGTCCGGTCGAGCCGCGTACGCCCACGGATGGACGACGTAGGAGATCAGGAAGAGCCCGGCCGCGCCGACCCCGGCAACTCGGCGGCCACCCCCGAGCGCGACCAGCCGGGCGATGGCGGCCGCCGTCATGACGGTGCTGGCGACCGTCAGGCCGCGCATCAGGTAGAGCGCCCCTTCGGCTCCGAGGGAAAAGAGGCGGGTGAGCGCGCCGGCTGCCGCCAGGTAGAGCGGCCAGTACGGGCTGGCCATGTAGGGCGACACCGCGTAGTCGCCGTACGGGGACGTGCCGGCGCTGATCTGCATCACGAAGTAGAGCAGGGCGCCATCCGAGTACATCCAGTCGCCGCTGGCGACGATGCTGCGAAGCGCCGACACTGCCGCCGTCAGCACGCCGACTGCCAGCAGCACCCCGAGCATGTTGAGGAGCACTCCGAGCCAGCGCGCGAGACGCCCGTCCTTCGCGTTCGGGCGGGGAGTGTCTGACGCAGCACCGAACGGCATGTCGAGCGTCGCCAGGTGCTGGGCGGTGAAGCTGGTCGGGCGTGGCGCGGTCTCGATCGGGCTCACGGGAACCTCCGGCAGCTGGGAAGCGACTTGGAGCGACGAGCGCTCGACGCGCACACGACCCCCTGTTAGCGGGAACGCGACGGACGGGTGGCGAGTGATGCCCCGGGCGAGTCAGCACGGTAGCCCGTTCGGGGTGATCGGTCGCACGGCGAGGTGTTGAGGCATCGGCAGTGAGGGACCGCATGAAGGTCGCGAGACCGTGGACTGAAGTCCACGCCTACCATCAGTTGTCGCTCTGCGACAGGGTGGCGTGCTTCAGCGTCGCAGCGCGACGCCATGAGTGTAGGCGGGGCTTTCAAGCCCCGACGCGGCTGGGCTTGCGGCACGACGGCCCTGAGGCGTCCACTGGTCTGGTAGAATTCCGCGCCGAGTGCACATCTGGAGGCCGACCGGGCATGATCGCGATCCTCGACTACCGTGCCGGGAACCTCCGGAGCGTGGCGAAGGCGCTGGAAGCGGTTGGGAGCCGACCGGTCGTCACCGACGATCCGGCGGTCATCGCGCGCGCCGACGGACTGGTGGTGCCCGGTCAGGGCTCTGCGGTGGACGCGATGAAGAACCTGACCGAGCTGGGACTCGTCGAGCCGCTCCGCGAGTACGTCGCGTCCGGCCGGCCGTTCCTGGGCGTCTGCCTCGGCGAGCAGGTGATCTTCGAGTCGAGCGAGGAGGGGCCGGGCGTCACCTGCCTCGGGCTGCTGCCCGGGACGGTGAAGCGGCTGCCCGGCGGCCAGAAGGTGCCGCAGATCGGCTGGAACACGGTCAAGATCGTGCAGCACCACCCGCTGCTCGACGGCATTCCGGACGAGACCTACTTCTACTTCGTGCACTCGTACTACGTCGCGCCATCCGATCCTGCGATTACGGTTGGTGAGACCGAGTACGGCGTGAGCTTCGCGTCGATCGTGGCGCGCGGCAACGTGTTCGCGACCCAGTTCCACCCCGAAAAGAGCTCGGGGATCGGGCTGCGGATCTACCGCAACTTCGCGCGCCTGTGCGCCGAGCGCGCTTCGGCGGAGACCGAGGCCGAGGCGGTGTCGGCTGTCGCGCGTGTTTGAGGTCATCCCGGCCATCGACCTGCAAGGCGGCCGCTGCGTCCGCCTGGTGCAGGGCGATTTTGCGCAATCGACCGTCTACGGCGACGATCCGCCCGGGATGGCGAAACGCTGGGAGGCGGCCGGCGCGTCGCGCATCCACGTCGTGGACCTGGACGGTGCCAAGGAGGGCGGCCCGAGGCAGCTCGCGGTGGTGGCCGAGATCGTCAAGGCGGTGGGAGTACCGGTCCAGCTGGGCGGCGGGATGCGGACCATCGCGGACATCGAGGCGGCGCTGGCGGCTGGCGTGGATCGCGCGATCGTCGGGACGAAGGCGATCGAAGACCCGAGCTTCGTGGACGAGGCGCTGGCCCGGTTCGGCGCGCGGATCGGGATCGGCATCGACGCGAAGGACGGCCGAGTGGCGGTGCGCGGCTGGGTGGACGTCTCGGACGTGGGCGCGGTAGATCTCGCGCGGACGATGGCTCAAAAGGGCGCCCGCACGATCGTCTACACCGACATCGGCCGCGACGGCATGCTGATCGGCCCGAACGTCGAGGCGATGCGCCGGATGGCTGAGGCCGTCCCCGAGATCGCGGTGATCGCGTCTGGCGGGGTCGGGGCGCTCCAGGACGTGCTCGATCTGGCGGCCACGGGCACGGTCGGCGTCATCGTCGGCAAGGCGATCTACACCGGCAACGTCGATCTGGGAGAAGCGATCCGGGCCGTCACGACGGGCCAGAACGCAGGGGGAGTGAGCTCGTGTTGACGCGTCGGATCATCCCCTGCCTGGACGTGAACAAGGGCCGTGTGGTCAAGGGTGTGACGTTTGAGCAGCTGCGTGACGCTGGCGACCCGGTCGAGCTGGCCGAGCTGTACAACAGCGAGGGCGCTGACGAGCTGGTGTTCTACGACATCACGGCCTCCGCTGAGGGCCGCGAGACGATCATCGACGTGGTGCGGCGGACGGCTGACGCGGTCTTCATTCCGCTGACGGTCGGCGGGGGGATCAGGACGGCCCAGGACGTCCAGGACATGCTGCGAGCGGGCGCGGACAAGGTCTCGCTGAACAGCGCGGCGGTCGCGCGGCCGGAGGTGATCCGCGAGGCGTCCGAGTGGTTCGGAGCGCAGGCGATCGTGCTCTCGATGGACGTGCTCTGGAACGGGACGTACTACGAGATCGTGACCCACGGCGGTCGGCGCCGGACCGGGATGGACGCCATCGAGTGGGCGCAGCGGGGCGTCGAGCTGGGGGCTGGCGAGATCGTCGTGAACAGCATCGACGCGGACGGCACGAAGGACGGCTACGAGATCCGGCTGACGCGCCTCGTGTCGGACGCGGTCACGGTGCCGGTGGTGGCGAGCGGCGGGGCCGGCTCGGCAGACCACATGGCGGACGTGCTGCTCGACGGCCGGGCCGACGCCGCGCTGGCGGCCAGCATCTTCCACTACGGGACGCTGCGGATCTCGGACGTCAAGGCGCGCTTGATCGAGCGTGGGCTGCCGATCCGCCCGGTCCTGCCGCAAGACGAGGATGCCGCGTGAGCGAAGCACCCGAGACCACCCCGACTGTCGCCGTCGCGTTCGACCGCCACGAGCTGATCCCGGCCGTCGTCCAGGACGCCACCACGGCCCAGGTGCTGATGCTGGGCTACATGAACCGCGAGGCGTACGAGAAGACGCTGGCGGATGGCGAGGTCTGGTTCTGGAGTCGGAGCCGTGGGCGGCTCTGGCGCAAGGGCGAGTCTTCGGGCAACGTCCTGAAGCTGCGGGCGCTGCGGGTGGACTGCGACGGCGACACGATCCTGGTGCTGGCAGATCCGGCCGGCCCGACCTGCCACACGAACGCGGTCAGCTGCTTCTTCACGTCGGTGCAGGAGTCGGACGGGCCGCCGCCGTCGCCTGAGCAGGCCGCCGAGCTGTTCGCAACGATCCGGCAGCGCCTCTCGGAGCGGCCGGAGGGCTCGTACATCGCGCGGCTGGCCGAGCGGGGCGTCGAGCGGATGGCGCAGAAGGTCGGCGAGGAGGCGACGGAGGTCGTCATCGCCGGGGTGACCCGCAACCGCGAGGCGTTGATCTCCGAGATGGCCGACCTCTGGTTCCACAGCTACGTGCTGCTGGCCGAGAGCGGCCTGACGCCAGACGACGTCTGGGCGGAGCTCGCGAAGCGCCGGCGCTAGCTGAGGGGCGGCGCTGAGGTCGGCGCGTCTGGCTGGCCGGGGCTGGCCGGGGCGCTCTCGGTCTCCAGCTTCAGCATCGTCTCGAACGAGGCGACGGCAACCTCGATCATGTCTGGCTCGGGGTAGCGGGTGGTGAGCGCCTGGAGCGCGAGGCCCGGCACCACGATCAGGCGCACCAGCGGGTGCTCGGTGTGAGCGCCGCCGAGCTTCAGCACTTCGTAGGCGATGCCGGCGATCAGCGGGATGGTGACGATCCGCGAGACGATCCGGACCCACCAGCTGTCGGTCGGGATCAGGGCGAACAGCACGATCGAGATGGCGACCACCAGCAGCAGGAACGCGGTGCCGCAGCGCGGGTGGGCCGGCGAGTACTTGCCGATGTGCGCCTGGTCGAGCGGCTCGCCGGCCTCGAAGGCGTGAATCGTCATGTGCTCGGCGCCGTGATACGCGAAGACGCGCCGGATCTCGGGCACGAAGCCGATGGCCCAGACGTAGCCGACCAGCAGCACGAGCCGGACGACGCCCTCGAAGAGGTGGATGACGAGCGTGTTCGGGACGGCAATCTCCAGCAGGGCGGCAGCGCCGAGGGGGAGCAGGAAGAAGACGCCGATGCCGACCAGCAGCGCGAAGGCGACCGAGGTCCACTGGAGGGTCTGGCCGAACGTGTTGGACTGGGACGACGCAGATGATCCCAGCTGTGCCGCGGGGGTACCGTCGGTGGCGTCGTTCTCGCCAGCCGGAGTGCTGGCTGATTCAGGCGGCGTCTCGTCCTGCTCGGCGACCTCCGCCGAGAACATCAGCGCCTTCATCCCGAGCCCGAGCGAGTCCCAGAGGACGGTCAGGCCGCGCAGGAACGGCGTCTTGCTGATCCAGCCGGCGTAGAGGTGGACAGGGAGTCGCTCGGAGCGGACGACGATCTGGCGGTTCGGGGCACGGACGGCGACGGACGCCCAACGGCGGCCGCGCATCATCACCCCTTCGAGGACGGCCTGGCCGCCGTAGGTGGTGGGAGAGATGCGCGAAGGCCGGCGCGGGATCGAGGAGCTGTCGTTCGCCATCGCTCCTCCGCCCGTCGCCGGCCCTCAGTGCGTCGAGGCTCGACGCGGCGCGGCTACTGCTGCGCGGCCTGCGTCGCGCGCTGGGCGCGGCGGCGGAACCGCTCGACCTGGCCGCCGGTGTCCATCAGGCGCTGCTCGCCGGTGAAGAACGGGTGGCAGCGCGAGCAGACGTCGATGCGGAGGTTCTGCCGCGTGGACCGCGTCTCGATCTTGTTCCCGCAGGCGCAGGTGATCGTGGCCGCTTCGTAGTGGGGGTGGGTGTTGTCGCGCATGTGTGCGTGCTCCTTCGCGCGGCACGGCTGGTCCGTGTCGCAGTGAGCAATGGGGTTCGTGCGTCTGCCGGGCCGGCGTTAGCTGGCGGCTTCGGCGTAGACGCTCGCCTTCTTGCGGTCCTTGGTGGCGTGCTCGAAGCGGACCGTGCCGTCGACCAGCGCGAACAGCGTGTGATCGCGGCCGACGCCGACGTTGTTGCCCGGCTGAATCTTGGTGCCGCGCTGCCGCACGATGATCGTGCCGGCCAGGACAACCTGCCCGTCGCTCCGCTTGACGCCGAGCCGCTGGCCGGCGCTGTCGCGGCCGTTGCGGGTGCTGCCCATACCCTTCTTATGTGCCATGTCTACTTCTCCGGCCCGACGATGTCTCCGACCCGCACTCGTGTAACAGTCTGGCGGTGCCCGGTCTTCCGGCGGTAGCGCACCTTCGGCTTGTACTTGAAGATGATGAGCTTCTCGCCCTTGCCCTGCTCGACAACCTCGCCCAGGACCTTCGCGCCCTCAATGGCGGGCGTGCCCCAGGTCGGCGCGGCGTCGTCGTCGGCGAGCATCAACACCCGCCCGAGCTCGATCTGTGCTCCAACCTCGCCGTCGAGCCGCTCCACCTCGATGACGTCACCTGGCTGGACCTTGTACTGCTTTCCACCCGTCTCGAGGATTGCGTACATGACGGCCATCCTTGTCCCTGATGAGACCTCGTGAGGACACGAGGAAGCCGCGACGGCTGTCGCGGCTCGACAAGTGTACCAGCCGGCGCACGAACGCGGCAAACGCGGCGGTTACCTGGAGGCCACCTTCGGGCGGAGCGTGCTCGCCTCGGCGGCCGCGACGGCCAGCCGGCGGGCGCCCTCGCGGATGTTCTCGCGGCTGGTGGCGAAGCTGAGGCGGACATGTCCTTCGCCGGCCGGCCCGAACTCGGTGCCGCTGCGGACCGCCACGCCCCGATCCATCAAGAACGCCGCCATCTCGCGGGCCGACAGGTCCGCCGCGTACTTGACGAAGGCGTAGAACGTCCCCTCGGGCTTGCGCCAGGAGAGCCCGTCCGCCCGGCTGAGGATCTCGTCCAGCATCTCGCGACGGTAGGCGTACTCGGCGAGCATCTGGTCTGGCGCATCCGTCGGGGTGGTGAGGGCGACCAGCCCGGCTCGCTGGACGGCGGTGTTGGCGGCGTTGGCGGTGGTGCGGTGGACGGCCAGGCCGTTGGTGGCGACGCCGTTCTTGCCAGCCAGATAGCCGAGGCGCCAGCCGGTCATGGCGAACGTCTTGGAGAACGTCTGGCAGAACAGGATGCGGTCTTCGACGCCCGGGAAGTCGAGAACCGAGACGTGCTTCCGCCCGTCGTAGATCAGGTAGTCGTACGCCTCGTCGGCGAGGATCCAGAGATCGCGCTCGACGCACCAGGCGATCAGCTCCTCGATCTCGGCGCGGTGCAGCACGACGCCGGTCGGGTTACACGGGTTGCAGAGGATGATCATCTTCGCCCGCGGCGTGGCGGCGGCCTTCAGGCGATCCAGATCCAGGTGGAAGTCCGAGGTCTGCTGAACGTACGTCGCCTCGGCGCCGATCATCGTGGCGACGTCGGCGTACTGCGAGAAGTTGGGGTCCGGGATCAGCACCTGATCGCCCGGGTTCAGGTAGGCGAACATGGCGCTGTAGACGGCGCCGCTGCCGCCGGTGGTGACCAGGACGTCGGCGGCGGTGAAGGCCGTGCCGGACCGCTTCGTCAGCTGCTCAGCGATGACGGCGCGCAGCTCAGGATCGCCCTGGAACGCGCCGTAGTGGGTGTAGCCGCGCTCGACGGCGTCGTTGAGCGCCTGAGCGATGAACGCCGGCGTCGGGAAGTCCGGGTCGCCGGTGTGCATCGGGATGACGTCGGGGCCGGGAGCCTTCGACGAGGCGGCCCGCTCGGTGGACATCAGGCTCTTGAGAATTGCCGACGGCTCGCGCACGTTCACCCTCCGACCCGACACCTGAGAGGCACTCGCCGCTGGCGCGTAGGATTCTCCTGCGCGTATGTGGTCGGGCTCGGGCGAATTGTGCCGCCCGAGCCGACCTCGAAGCATCGCGGAAATCCGTCAGAAAGGGTGACGATCGATCTATCGGCGCGTGTTTGCCAAAGTGCAGCCGCATGAGGGCGTGAGCCTGGTGACGACGAGCCTGGCTGCCAGGCGCTGCCCCAGTTGTTGTCCTTGCCAGGTGCGCCGAAATCACGGACGCGGCCTTCGGTGTGCCAGGCCGTCGCGCCGGACGCTCAGAGACCTTCGCCAGCAGCGTCAAGGCTACGATGCGCGGCCCACGTGATGGCGTGCGTCTTCCACCAGGCCGATTTCCAAAGGGAAGGGACCGGATGACGGCCATGAAAGACGCCCCGCCGATCTGATCGGCGGGGCATCGTCGTGACCGGGCCGGTGTTGCGGTCTGTCGTGGCCGCGATGGACTTGCTCAGGCCGCGATCTCTCCCCGGACGGGAGCATTCTCGATGTGGAAGTGGCGCTCGATCTCCTGCTCGATGTAGAGCGCCTGCTCGCTGCTCTCGAGGCCACTCACCAGCTTGACGTCCCGGCCGTCGGAGGTGAGGGCGTGAACGTCGTAGGTGACGGTCGTGGAGTTGCGGCCGGTCGTGACCTTCTCCTTCGAGTAGAGCTGCTTCAGCGTCGAGCCGTCGAGGGACTTGTTGCCGTACCAGGGCAGAGGTCCGTGTCGGACGGTGATCTGGCCTTGCTCTACGCGAATGCGCGTCGAGTTGACCCAGCCGGTCAGGGCGGAGTAGGTAATGCAGATGCCGGCGCCGACGTGAATCAGCGGAAACAGGACAAAAAGCAGGTTGGCGTGGCCGGCCAGGGCGATGGAGTACCACATCAGGAGGAAGCCGTCCCAGACGATCGCGAACCCCGTCAGGAAGATCGTTCCCCAGGTGAACCATCGCCGCGTGATCTCGATGCCTGATGGGTGCCGCTGCATCTCGAGCTTCTCTGGAAGACCGAGCTCCATCCGATTGCTTTCCATCGTGTTCTCTCCAATGACGCCAGACGGTCGATCGGGGATGATGCGAAGGCATCGACGGTGTGCGCCGACGCTCCACCGATCTCAGACCTCGCGCCGTCCTGCTGACAACAGCGAGTGTAGGGGCCTGGCGGTCCGCCATCTATCGTCTCGACGCCAGAAGCGGTGTCTGCAAACCAACAGGCGTCGGCCGAGGACGCTTGCGGACGGGCGGTAGCGGCGCGTTCACGTTCGCCGAGAACGCAAAACGCCCCGCCCATCTGGTGGGCGGGGCGTTGTCGGAGCGGGATAGGGGACTCGAACCCCTGCTAATAGCTTGGAAGGCTACTGTGCTGCCATTACACCAATCCCGCGTGTGGAACGCCTTCCAGCCACAATTCTATGGGCAGGGCCACAGTTCGGCAACCGGGGCGGAGGTCAGGGGTGTGCGTCAGAGTCTCGTGCCCATCCAGATCCGGGGGCGCGATGAATCGGGGCGCGATGACTTGAGGGGCGCAATGAATTGCGCCCGTACAAGGCAGCGTCCCTGGTACGGGCGCGATTCATCGCGCCCCCGAAGACCTGACGCACACCCGGAGGTCAGGCCCGAGCTGGAGGCCGCGTTGGCGGCGAGCATCTCGCTCCGGCGCGTGGGCCGGCCGGATGACGTGGCCGACGTCATCCTGTCCCTGGCGTCCGAGCAGGCACGTTGGATCACCGGTCAGGGCGCGCACGGGAGGATGAGCTTCGCGTCACAGGTAAGTTGTGTTGCAACCATGCGAGGCAGGTCTGTGTGTCGCGGGTCGGCGCAGGTGGAGGTCGCCCGGCGCGTCCGTTGATGGCACGGCTGGTGCGCACATATCTGGTGGGAATGTTGCCCGATCTGGTGCGACGTGGTACACTAGTGTAGAACATCCGTTCGTGTTCGAGTGACTGGTGGGAGCCTGCCGGGCACCTCGGCGGGGGAATCGGGAGAGTCGAGATGGAGAAGCGAGCTCGCGGTAAGGCACACGACGTGGCGCCATCTGACGAGGATGTCGTGGTCGAGGATCAGGTCGAGCGTGCGGACGACGAGATCGACGCGGCGGCCGATCGGACGGCCGGGGGGCTGATGGTGGACGCGGGCGAGGCGGCGCTCTATCAGCGTCTCGCGACACCGTTCGACGTGACGTTCCGCGATCTGCGCGGCGGCGTCGAGCTGGAGTACGTGACCGGCGAGCAGGTGACCTCGCGCTTGAATGACGAGCTTGGGTTCATGGCCTGGAGCTTCCGGATCGTCGAGCACGGCATCCACGCCGAGGCCGACGAGTGCTGGGCGCTCGGCGAATTGACCGTGTCGGTCGGGGACCGGACGGTGACCCGTCAGCAGTTCGGCAGTCAGAAGGTGAAGCGCTCGCGGTCGTCCGGGACGCCGCTGGACATCGGGTTCGACCTGAAGGGCGCCGCGACCGACGCGCTCAAGAAGTGCGCCTCGCTGGTCGGCGTGGGGCTGTACCTCTGGAAGAAGGAGCCGCCAGCTGGGCTCGGGGGCGGCGGCCAGCCGGCGAACGGCGCCGGCTACGGCGGCCCGAACGGCGCCAATGGGAGCTACGGCGCGGCCGGTGCCAACGGGATGCACGTGGTCGGTGGGAATGGCGGGGGCAACGGCGGGCCGGCGACCGGCGGAGGCGACCTCGACTCGCTCTACTGCGAGGAGTGCGGCGAGCCGCTCACCGAGACCCGCTTCAAGGACGGCACCAACTGGGCGCCCGCACAGCTGGCGGTGTTCGGCCGGCGCAAGCACAGCCGCATCCTCTGCATGACGCACTACCGGGAGGCGAACCAGGCGAAGCGACGCGCGGAGGAGGCGCTCCAGCAGGTTCCCTTCTAGACATCGCTTCCTCGGCCTGGGCGGCGACCAGCCGCCCAGGCCGTGAGCGCGGCTGGTGTCCCCCGAGTCGCGCTCAGTGGCGCGTCACGAGCCCCCGACGACCTCACGTCGTCGGGGGCTCGTCGGTTCTGGCAACGACGAGCCACGACGCTCGCTCGGCCTCGCGAGTACGCCGAGCGCGTCATCCGTAGACTTCCCGCCTGCATGAAGATTGTGACGTCACAATCGCCCGCCGGCCGCTTGACTCGCACACTGACCATCCGTACAGTACATAGCAACATCCAGCGAGACGGATCAACGCGGCGGTCGTGCAGGGAGGACTGTGCCGAGCCAGATTCCCCACCCGAGGAGGCAGCGCAACCGGACCACGGTTGTGTTGCGCCCTGACTGCCGCCCCGTGGGCTCCGGCCCCCGGGGCTTCTGTTTAGGTGCGGGGATTCTGTCTCCCGCCGCGTCGATCTTCACGGCCGTCCCTGTGCAGGGGCGGCCGTTGCGCATCGCTGCGCAGTCGGTCGTCCGTTCTTCGCGTTCGCCTCGGAGGAGCAGATGGCAACTCAGCTGACCGGCAGCCTGCCCGCGGACCTTTCCGCCAACGTCGCCGCTACATTCGACCTCCCACGCGGAGCCGGCCGTCGCCTCCGTCACGCCTACGGCTTCGACGACGTGGCGCTGGTGCCAGGCTCGCTCACGGTCGATCCTGAGCTTACCGACCTGTCCTGGCAGCTCGGCCCGCACCGCCTCGCATTACCGATCCTGGCCTCGGCGATGGACGGCGTCGTCGATCCCGGCTTCGCCATCGCGCTCGGGAAGGTGGGCGGCCTCGCCGTGCTGAACCTCGAAGGGCTCCAGACGCGGTACGAGAAGCCGGCCGAGAAGCTCGCGCAGATCGCCTCGGCGTCGGCGGTCGAATCCACACGACTGATCCAGGAGCTGTACCGCGCGCCGATGCACGACGACCTCGTCGCGGCGCGCGTCCGCGAGATCAAGGCCGGCGGCGTGCTGGCGGCCGTCTCGTCCACGCCGGCGAACGCGGCTCGCTTTGGGCGAGTGGCGGCCGAGGCCGGCGCGGACATCTTCGTCGTGCAGTCCACGGTCAGCACGGTCCGGTACCGGACGCGGGGCGAGAGCCTGGATCTGGCTCGGCTGTGCAAGGAGCTGCCGATCCCGGTGGTGGCCGGGAACTGCGTGTCGTTCTCGGCGGCGCTCGAGCTGATGCAGACCGGCGTGGCCGGCCTGTTGATCGGCGTCGGGCCGGGCTCGGCCTGCACCAGCCGCGAGGTTCTCGGGGTCGGCGTGCCGCAGGTGACGGCGACCATCGACTGCAGCGAGGCGCGCGACCTGTACTACCGCGAGACCGGCCGCTACGTCGCGATCGTCACGGACGGCGGCATGCGGACCGGCGGCGACGTCTGCAAGGCGATCGCAAGCGGCGCGGACGCGGTCATGCTCGGCTCGCCGTTCGCGCAGACGGCCGAGGCGCCGGGCCTGGGCAACCACTGGGGCATGGCGACGCCGCACGGCGCGCTGCCGCGCGGCACTCGGATCAAGGTCGGCGTTAACGGCACACTGGATCAGATCCTGTTCGGCCCGACCTCCCGCACGGACGGCACCCAGAACCTCGTCGGCGCACTGCGCACCTGCATGGGCGTCTGCGGCGCCGGCACCATCTCCGAGATGCACGAGGTCGAGATGGTGATCGCGCCGTCGATCAAGACCGAGGGCAAGCTGTGGCAGCTCGCGGGGGCGAAGTGACCGGAGGCGACGTGAGCGAGGAGGGATCACCGCGCGTCTCCGTCTCGGGCGACGTCGAGGTCAGCACCTACCTGGAGATCGCCGAAGTCGAGGCGATGGGGCCGGACGGTGCGCACGCGTCAGAGATCGCCCAGCCGGAGCAGAACACGGCCCGCGACGCCGTCGCGATCCTCGACTTTGGCTCCCAGTACAGCCAGTTGATCGCGCGGCGGGTCCGCGAGGCCCGCGTCTACTGTGAGCTGCTGCCACACGACGTGACGCCGGAGCGAGTGGCGGCGCTCAATCCCAAAGGCTTCATCCTGAGCGGCGGCCCGGCCAGCGTCTACGACGACGGCGCCCCGGTCGTCCCCGACTTCGTGCTCCAGAGCGGGCTGCCGATCCTGGGCATTTGCTACGGGATGCAGCTGCTGGCCCATCAGCTCGGCGGCACGGTGGCGCCCAGCTCGAAGCGGGAGTACGGCCCGGCCAGCCTGTACCGGACCTCGGAGTCGGACCGGATCTTCGACGGGCTGCCGTCGAGCTTCGGCGTCTGGATGAGCCACGGCGACAAGGTGACCGAGCCGCCGGCCGGGTTCGAGGCGATCGCCCGTAGCGACAACTCGGATTGCGCGGCGATGGCCGACCGCCAGGGGCGGATCGGCATCCAGTTCCATCCCGAGGTCGTGCACACGCCGCTCGGCCGCGAGATCATCAAGAACTTTCTGTATCAGGTGTGCGGCTGCGCCCCGACCTGGACTTCCGGCAACTACATCGAGCGGGCGGTCGCCGACATTCGCGGCCAGGTCGGCGCGGGCAAGGTGATCTGCGCGCTCTCGGGCGGTGTGGACTCGGCGGTCGCGGCGTCGCTGATCCACGAGGCGGTCGGCGACCAGCTGACCTGCGTGTTCGTGGACAACGGGCTGATGCGGCGCGAGGAGCCGCAGCGGACTGTGGCGATGTTCGGCGAGCACCTGCATTTCAACCTGCGGGCCGTGGACGCCGCCGACCGCTTCCTGGGCCGATTGAACGGCGTGATCGATCCCGAAGAGAAGCGAAAGATCATCGGGGGCGAGTTCATCCGAGTCTTTAGCGAAGAAGCGCGAAGTCTCGGGACCATCGACTTTCTGGCGCAGGGCACCCTGTATCCTGACGTGATCGAGAGCACGGCGCCCGAGACGAAGGCGGCGGCGAAGATCAAGACCCACCACAACGTGGGCGGCCTGCCGAAAGACCTGCCGTTCAAGCTGGTCGAGCCGCTCCGTTACCTGTTCAAGGACGAGGTCCGCGAGGTCGGGCTGGCGCTCGGGCTGCCGGAGGACATGGTCTGGCGGCAGCCGTTCCCTGGCCCTGGCCTGGCGATCCGGATCCTCGGCGAGGTGACCGAGGAGCGCCTGGAGATGGTCCGTGGCGCCGACTGGATCGTGATGGACGAGATCAAGCGCGCGAACCTGTACCGCGAGATGTGGCAGAGCTTCGCCGTGCTGACGCCGCTCCGGACCGTTGGCGTGATGGGCGACTTCCGCACCTACGGCAACATGGTCGCGCTGCGGATGGTCACCTCGGATGACGGCATGACCGCCGACTGGGCGCGCGTGCCGTACGACGTGCTCGGCCGGATCTCGAACCGGATCGTCAACGAGGTGCCCGGCGTCAATCGAGTCACGCTTGATATCACCTCGAAGCCGCCGGGGACCATCGAGTGGGAGTAGACTTCGTCTGGACATAACGTGCGGAGGCGAGCAGCTTGCTCGCCTCGCCGTCCAGCGGTCCTCGCGGGCGGGCTACGGGCTCGTCCTCCCGGGAATGATCCCCGTACCCTGGAGCTGGTGAGCCGGTGATTCCCCGTTACTCCAACCCCGAGATGGCCCGCATCTGGGCCGACGAGCAGAAGTACGAGTACTGGCGCCGCGTCGAGGTGGCGGTCTGCGAAGCGTGGAGCGAGCTCGGGGTGGTGCCCGAGGACGCGCTGCCGGCGATCAGGGCGGCCACCTTCGACCTGAAGCGGATCGAGGAGATCTTCGCCGAAACCCGCCACGACGTGATCGCGTTCGTGCGGAGCATGGCCGAGTCGGCAGGGGAGGCCGGGCGGTACATCCACTTCGGCCTGACCTCGAACGACGTCTGGGACACCGCGACCTCGCTGCAGCTGGTGGCCGCGACCGATCTCCTGCTGGACGACGTGGCGAAGCTCGACGCCGCCGTCGGCAAGCTGGCCGTCGAGCACCGCGACACCCTGACCATCGGGCGCTCGCACGGCATCCACGCCGAGCCGACCACGTTCGGGCACAAGCTGACGGTCTGGGTGGCGATGCTGCGGCGGAACCGCGAGCGCCTGGAGGCTGCGCGGCGCGAGATCGCCGTGGGTCAGATCTCCGGCGCAGTCGGGACGCACGCGAACGTGCCGGCCCGCGTCGAGGAGATCGTCTGCGAGCGGCTCGGGCTGGCCGTCGAGCCGAGCTCGACCCAGATCCTGCTGCGGGACCGCCACGCGGCGTACGTCACGGCGCTGGCGGTGGTGGCCGCGACGCTGGAGATGATGGCGACCGAGCTGCGTCACCTCCAGCGCACCGAGGTGTTCGAGGCGGCCGAGCCGTTCTCGGCGGGCCAGCAGGGCTCCTCCTCGATGCCGCACAAGCGGAACCCGGAGCTGACGGAGCGGATCTGCGGCCTGGCCAGGATCGTGCGGGCGGCGGCGCTGCCGGCGCTGGAGAACGTGGCGCTCTGGCACGAGCGCGACATCAGCCACTCGTCCGCCGAACGGATCATCCTGCCTGACGCGACCATCGCGCTGGACTACATGCTGCAGTTGTTCACACGGATCGTGAACGGGCTGGACGTGTTCCCAGACCGCATGCTGGCGAATCTGGAGATGACGCGCGGTCTGATCTTCTCGGAGCGGGTGCTGCTGGCGCTGGTGCAGTCCGGGATGGTCCGCAACGAGGCGTACCTGATCGTGCAGGCGGCGGCGAAGCGAGTCTGGGCCGGCGAAGACAGCCTCCGCAACGTCCTGGCGACCGACCGGCGCGTGACCGACCGTCTGACGCCCGAGCAGCTCGATGCCTGCTTCGACATCACGCACCACTTGCAGGGGATTGGCGTCCCGTTCGAGCGGCTGGGACTGCACGCCTGACCGTCTTGTGGCACCGTGCGTGCATCGGATGGTCGCTCTCGGTTGCGTTTTCGCGGGCCATGTGTGATGACTCTGTGATGCCCTGGGGTGTGAGCTGATGTATCGTCACCCATTCCTGGATGGCGCCGACGCGCCGCCGCCGCTGTCGGAGCTGCTGCTGACCGAGCTGCCGCTGCTGGCGCGGGGCAAGGTGCGAGAGATCTACGACCTCGGCGACCAGCTGTTGATCGTCGCCACGGACCGCCTCTCGGCGTTTGACGTGGTGATGCAGGAGCCGATTCCGGGCAAGGGGATCGTGCTCTCGACGCTGTCGGCGTTCTGGTTCGAGAAGCTGGGCGGGATCGTGCCGAACCACCTGCTGAGCGACGATCCAGAGGACTGGCCGTGGGCGCTGTGGCCGCATCTGGACCGCCTGGCCGGGCGGGCGATGCTGGTCCGCAAGTGCCAGCGCCTGGACGTGGAGTGTGTGGTGCGCGGCTACCTGGCTGGCTCAGGGTGGGCCGAGTACCGGCGCGCCGGCACGCTGGCTGGCGAGCCAGTCGCGCCGGGTCTCGTCGAGGCGAGCCGGCTGCCAGAGCCACGCTTCACGCCGACTACCAAGGAGGCGTCCGGTCACGATCAGCCGTTGACGCGCGCCGAGCTGGCGAACAGGCTCGGCGCCGAGCTGGCGCACACGCTGGAGGCGAAGAGCATCGCGCTGTACGAGGCCGCGCACGCGTACGCGCTGGAGCGCGGCATCGTGGTGGCAGACACCAAGTTCGAGTTCGGGCTGCTGAACGGCGAGGTCGTCCAGATCGACGAGTCGCTGACGCCCGATTCGTCGCGGTTCTGGCCGCTGGACGGCTACCGCCCGGGCGCCAATCCGCCCTCGCTCGACAAGCAGCCGGTTCGGGACCACCTGGACGCGACGAGCTGGGACAAGCAGCCGCCGCCGCCGCCGCTCGCGCCGTTGGTGGTCCAGAAGACCTCGGAGCGGTACCGCGAGGCGTTCCGCCGGCTGGTCGGGCAAAACTCCTGACACAAAGAAGCGGCCCGTCCAATCTGGACGGGCCGCTTCGAGCTTGCGGGCGATGACCCTGCTGAGATCAGCCTGGGCCAGTGCCGTTGCGGGTGGAGACGCCGCAGGAGAACCAGCCGAGGAAGCCCTTCTCGTCCGCGATGAACGCGTTGCGGGCAACCGTGCCGTCCTTCACGTTGTAGACGTCGCCGATGGAGCCGGTGTAGACGTAGAAGACGTACTCGCCAGGCAGGAGACCGCCCTGGGTCGGGCTGTTCTGCTTGTCGCCGCGCACGCCGCTGTTCGCCTTGTTGCCGCTCGAGTTGGCGCCGCCCTGACCGCCGGAAGCACCATCCGAACGACCGCGAATGCCGGCGTCGATGCTGTTGGCGAAGCCCTGAACGTCCGGACTCACGGCGACGACGTAGCCGTCCTGGACGGTGACGCCAGGCGAGACCAGCCGGCCGGTGAACCGACCGCCAGAGCCGTCGGCGGTGAACGAGCCAACTGACGACTGGCTCTCGAGCTCGCCGTTGTAGCGGATGATGATCCCGATGGTCGTCGGGGCCGACACGCCCGAGTAGTTCATCTCGAAGAACAGCGCCGGCACCGTGTCGCCGGACTTGTTCTCCTGCCAGCTGTTGACGTCGGTGTGGCCGAGATTGTCAGCCGACGGGCCGCACGACCCACTGGCGCTACCCGCCTGGGCACTCGCCGGAGTCACATACGCCGCTGTTGCAATCAGCGCCGCACCGACCAGAGATGCAAGCTTGCGCATCCAAAATCCTCCAAGAGGCTTCACACTTGCCGCGCCTATCACACGAGGGGACCGTAGTTGCGAGGTCTTCTTACCGAAAGAATCCCCAGAAGACGTGTCCTTCCACACCTCCGCTTCCCCTCGTCCGAACGCCCGACGCGATTCCCGACCAGCCAGCGAGGGCGCGGCGACCTCGATCTGCTCGGGATGGACCGGGGGGTGCTGGTGGCGACGAAATCGGCCACCGCGATTCCACGACACCGCGAGCCTACAGTCTTGTGACGCCGTTGTCAAGGGGCCGACCGCGCATCAAGTGCCAGAATTCGGAAATTGTCGCCAGGAGTTACCCGTTGCATAGCTAAACGGTCCAGGTACGCCTTGAGCTCGTCGTCCACCAGCTCACCCCACTGGTAGCTCCGTCCAGACGCGATCAGCCAGATCTTCTGTCCGGCGTGCGGCCGGGCCACCAGTCGGTCGAAGTCGGCACGATTGCGCACGAGCACGGCGCCGCTGTGGACGTCGCGTCGAACGTCGCCGTCCCGGCTGACGTATTTCTCGTAGTCCTTGCTCGAGATCCAGAAGTCCAGGCCGCCCACGTACCACTCCACCGTGGTCGGGATGTCCGTCATGACGAGGTCAGACGGTCCGATGCCCAGCTCGCGCGTCTGTCGCAGCCAGGAGCCCTCCTTCGGCGAGAGCGCGGCCCGGTCCACTGCCCGACGCACGTCCTGGTGCGCCAGCAGGGTGACGATCAGGATCGCGGCGATGATGCCGCCGTGCGCCTGAGGCCGCCAGCGCGCGGCCACGAGCTCGGCGAGAAGGACGGCCCCCTGCGCCCCGAGCAGCCCCACGACCAGCACCAGCGCCAGCCCGTACCGCTCCTGAGGACCGCGCGGGATGAAGAAGGCCGCGTGGACCAGGACGGGGAGGGCGGTCAGCCAGAGGATCAGGGTGTCGGCGCGGCGCAGGCGGACGGCGAGCGGCACGCCGATCAGGGCGAGGGCGAGCAGAATGCCCGGGCCATCCAGGAGCATGCGGAGGTAGAACCGGATGCGAGGCCATTCCGCTGATGGGCTGAAGTACTCCCCGATCTCGCCGTAGGCGCCGACGAGGCTGGAGGCGCGCAGGTGGGTCACCAGCAGCCATTGCGTGAGCCCAGCCAGTCCGACGATAGCCAGAGCCACAACCGCGTCCAGCACGCAGCGTCGCTCGAAGCCCCTGGTGCGCAGCTTCAGACCGACCTGGACGGCGAGGGGCAGCACCAGAAAGATGCCGACCTCGTGCGCGAACGGACAGAGTCCGACCAGCACGGCGGCGAGCAGCTGGTCTCGGCGGGTGTTGGTGCGGTGAGCGCGCACGATGAACAACACTGCCAGCGCCAGTACGAGCAGATAGACGGCGTAGAACCAGGCCTGGCGCGACCAGACGACGAGTGACGGGTGGCCCGTCAGGAAGGCTGCCACGAACAGCCCGCCGGCTCGGCCGGCCACTTCTCGTCCGAGCAGGTAGGCCACCGGGATCAAGCAGGCGCCGGCGACGACGGCCGGCAGTCGGGCCGAGAAGTCGCTCTCACCCAGGAGTGCGAACGACGGCGCGGTCAGGTAGGTGGCGAGCAGGCCGCGCGTGTACATCCAGCCGGAGGGCATCTGGGGCAATCCCGTCGCCAGGACACCCCGTGCGGCCAACGCCAGCCTGGCCTCGTCGACCGTCAGCGTGCCATCCCAGCCCCACAAACCGCCGACGCGAATGCTGAATGCGACGATGGTCAGGGCGAGAACCGCGATCGCCATCGTCACGGACTGCAAGGGAGGCGTCGAGCGGTTAGCTGAACGCAGACGTGACCGAGGGCTCGTGTGGCGCTCCGCGGCTCCGTGAAGGAGAACTGGTCGCATCACCTGGAGTGTAGTCGACATTCGGTGCGTGCGCAGCCCACGGCCTGACGGTGGCCGGGACTCGACCATCGACTTTCGGCGAGCCGCCGTGCGCGCACATCTTGTTGGCGGACATCACTCGACGTGCGCGGGCTGCCGTTCGGGGGCAGTCCCATCGACGGCCGAGAGCTCCAGATGACGGAACACGACTGCCACTTCGTCGTCGTCCTCGAGGCCTCCCGAGCGTGCAACCTGGAGCGCGACCGCGCCATCCTGGTCCATGACATCTGAAGCGTAGAGGACGGCCCGATCGTTGAGCAGCACCCAGACCTCGCCGCCCAGGAATCGCAGCGCGAGTCGCTGCCAGGTGGTTGCATCCATGAGTGTGCTGAGATCGCTTCGGACTGACAAAGTTGTGTTGTTTCCACTTTCACGCTTCAGGAGGGAGATTTCGCCGGAATGAAAGTCGAGTTGAGCGACGATCGCCTTGCGGTCGGCGTAGCGTCCGAAAAGCGCGATCCCCCCTCGGTCGAAACCAGCCTCGATCTTGAGCTCGATCGCAACGTCGCCATCCCAGACATACACTCCCTGGGCGGGCACGGCGAGGTCGGCGGTTGCAAACTCAGACTGGCAGTTGCCGCGCACGCTCAACCGGTAGCCTTCGCCAACCGACTCGCCCCTGGCGCGCTGCGTCGGACAAACGCCGCCCGGAAATGGTCCGCCGCCGGTCAGCTCGTTCACGTACACGCTCCTGGTGAGACCGGCTGGCTTTGGCAGCGTTGGCTTCGCCTTTGGGCTATCGGGCCGCGAGGGAGCGAAGGCAGGCGTCACCGGGGTGGGTGTAGCGCTTTGGGACATGGTCGAAGCCTGGCCGGTTGGGGCCGGTTGTCCAACCAGAGCCAATGTCATGGTAAGAGCGATTACCGCCAATGGGTAGACTGGGAATCGCGTTGGGTTGTCGCGCATGTCACGCTCCATCGACATGAGGGCTGCACCCGCTCCGCGCGGCGCTGTTCGGCCATGGTACACGCACGTGGAGCGAGGGGCTTGGGTGGGGCTGTGGGCAGTGGGCATCCCGTTCTTGACGACCCAGTTTCCAGCGGCTATGCTTCTTCGCAGGGGCTCCGCAGGGTGGGAATGATCCGTTCGGGGTCCTAGGCACTTCGATCATTGACGCGCGCGAGCGCGGAAGGAGCGGGGCACATGTGGACACTGCGCGAGCTGGAAGACGAGTTGACCGATGATCCGTTGGGCGGCGGTGGCGACCTGAGCAACCAGCCGGACAACGATCCCGACAACTAGTCGTTCAACGACATTAGATCGTAGGCTCACCAGAGGATCCGATCGAGCGTCGGATCCTCTTTTTCTTGCACGTCGAAGGCGGTGGTGTCGCCGGATTGTGGCCGGGCGTGGCGATACTCCTGAGCGTTCAGCCACACTCACCGACGACATGGCTGACGTCGCGTTCGCCTCATCGCTGACTCCGACGCGCGGCACGCGTGTACGCTTCCTCGTCGAGATCGTGGTCATGCTGGTCGTGGTCGGGATGGCGCTGGGCCAGCGGGTCCAGAACCTGGACGCCTACACGGGCTCGTTCGACGAGGGCATCCGCTCCGAGCAGCTGCTGCTGATGGCCGCTGGCTATCGCCCGTTCCGCGACATCTTCGCGTCGCAGGGGCCGCTGCTGCTCGACCTGCTGTACCCGTTCTATCTGCTGTTCGGGCAGACGCTGGCCGCCGCCCGGTCTGGGGTGGTGGCGTGCTCGCTGGTGGGGCTGGTCGGCGCCTGGTGGACGGCGCGCGCCATCGCGGGGCCGGTGGCGGGGCTGGCCGCCGTCGCGATCCTGACGCTCAGCCCGACCTACCTGGCCGACTCCCGACTCGCGCTCGCCGAGGTGCCGACGATCGCGCCGGCCCTGCTGGCGCTCGGGAGCCTGCTGGCGTACCGGCAGTCGAAGGACCGTCGAATGCTGGTGCTCTCGGCAGCAATGTGCGCGCTGGCCCTGCTGGTCAAACCGATGGTGCTCCACGTCGGCGCGCCGCTCGGCTGGCTGCTGGTGGCGCCGGACAGTCTGTCGCTTCGCGCGTGGCTGGCTCACAGCTGGCGGCGGACGCTGGCGGACGTGTTCGTCTACGGGCTGGTTGTGGTGGTGCTGTGCGCCGTCACCGTCGGGCTGCTCGGACCGAGCGAGGTCTGGGACAACCTGGGCGCCTATCGTGGCGGGGCGGGCCATCGTCTCGGCGCGGACGCCGTCCAGAACCTGATCCTCACGCGCAACGTGCTGCGGGCGGAGCAGTTCGGCCTGCCGGTGCTGATCGTGGCCGGGCTGCCGCTGGCGCTGCTCTGGCGGCCGATCCAGACTCTGGCGCTGCTGGCCTGGGCGGCGGCGGTGCTCGGGCTGTTCGCGGTGTATGGCGATCTCTCGGACAAGCACATCGTCTACCTCTTGCCGCCGCTGGTGCTGCTGGCTGCCGTGGGCGCCGCCTGCGCCGTCACGGCGGCCAGCAGCGCCGTGCAGGCGTTCGTTGCACCTGATGGCCGACGCATGACGATGTTCCTGTCCGCGCCGGTGCTGGCGGCGCTCGTCGGCGGGGTGGGGCTGGTCGCGTACGGGATGACCGTCCAGCAGCTCTACCGCGCGGGCCAGTACCTGATCCGCGAGGAGCCAAAGGTCGCGGCGCTCCGTCGAGGACGTGACGGCGACCAGGAGATCGCCCAGATCATCCGCTCGCGGACGCCGGAGAACGGCTGGGTGCTGGCCGACAACCCGAACGCCGCGTTCGAGGCTCGGCGCAAGGTGATCCCGTATCTGGTGGACACGTCCGGCACCCGCATCGACGCCGGCTCGCTGACGGCAGCGCTCGCGACGGAGTATGTCCAACGGTATCAGCCATCCGCGATCGTGACCTGGCCGCGCCGGCTGGGCAAGCTGGACGATTTCGTGCGACGCCTGCCGGAGCTGGGCTACCGGCTGGAGAAGAGCTACGAGCTGGGCTGGAAGGTGTACGTCCGGGAGGAGACAGGAGACAGCATACAGGAGACAGGAGGAGTCTCAGCCCCTCCTGTCTCCTGTATGCTGTCTCCTGTCTCCCTGACGTCGTAGACCGTCCAGCCGCCCTCGCGGTAGACGACCGGGAACGAGTAGTCGCCGGCGCGGGCCGGCACGAAGTGAGTGACCTTGAAGCGAGCTGCGAGCTCGCGGACCCGCTCTTCGGTCAGGCGGCGGTACGCCTGGTCGAGCTCCTCGCGGTAGCGCAGCACGTCGCTGACCCCGAGCGCTTCGACCCTGGCACGAAACTCCTGATTCTGGGACGGGAAGTAGACGGCCTGGTTGGCGCGCTCGCGGACAAGGAACAGCGCCCGGTCCGCGTTGCTGTAGAAATCGTCGTTGTTCGGCTCGCTGGGCAGTATCAGGAAGACGCTGTCAACCGGGGTCTGGGTGCGCGCCCACTCCTGAAACGCCGCCGCCGAGGCGAGCCCGCCACGATGCCGCAACTGGTACAGCCAGTCCGTCGAGCCGCGCACGACGAACGCGCCGACCAGGGCCACGGTCAGCCCGCAGGCGAGCGCGACACGGCCGGTGGTCCAGCGCCGGCCGAGCGTCGCGAGCAGCCAGCCCAGACCGAGCGCGGCGATCATCGCCGCCGCGTGCAGGCCGTCGTCCAGGTCGAGCTGCCAGACGCGGCGAGTGGCGAGGCGGCCGCCAGCGGCTGCGAGGACGGCCACGACGGCGACGGCGGTGAGGCCCACCTCGGCGGGGCGCCGGCGGTTTGCGGGCAGGCGGTCCAGGAGCGGCAGCGCTATGAGGAACAGCGGCCCCGCGACCAGCCAGATCGGCTCCAGCGGCGCGAAATCGCTCGGGGAGACGAGCAGCGCGCCGACCAGAATCGCGATGAGCGGGCGCGGCGCCAGGCGCACGGCCCAGGCTCGGCGCAGGAGGTCCGCGAGGTAGACGAGGCCCAGCACGTCCACGACCCAGGCCGCGCGCGGCAGCTGGAGGCGGGCGACGAGGGTGCTGATCGCGCCGCGCAGGCTGACGTCGATGAAGAGGAACGCGACCGCGCACATGACGACGACAGCGCCGAAGAGTGCCAGGACCGTGCGCCGGCGGTCGTCGGCGGGGGCGTAGACGAGGCCGGCGACCAGCAGCAGGCCGCCGACGGCGTTGTAGAGCAGGAAGCCGCCCCGGGTCCAGTTGACGGCGACCGAGAGGTCGGTGGCGAGCTCGATGCGCGCGAGCTGGAGCGCCCAGCCAGGGAGCGGCTCGGCGTGCTGGAGCGCCGCGCCGATCACGGTTGGTGCGCTGCAGAGGAGCATCAGCAGGCCGGCGAGCGCGACGTTCTTGACGCCGTAGTGGCGGACCCGAATCAGGTAGGCCAGCCCGATCGCCAGCCCCACGTACGAGCTCGTCGGGGCGTGAACGACGACCGCCAGCCCGGCCACGACGCCGGTCAGAGCGTGACGCTCGCGCAGGAAGGCGTAGAGCGCGCCGAGCTGGAGGGGCAGGGCCAGGAAGGCCGGGGTGAGCTCGGCCGAGTGGAGGATCGGGCTGCCGACGGTCAGCAGGCGGAAGCCTGAGACGTACAGCGCCAGGAAGAGGATCGCGCTGATCCGGTCGCCGACCAGCAGCCGGACGATCCGGTAGGCCAGCGCGAGGCTGGCGATGCTGGCCGGCACGAACAGCAGGAACAGCGCGCCGTTCAGCGGCAGCCAGGGCAGCGCCCCGACGACCGCCGCGATGAAACGGTAGGTGTAGGCAGCCGGCGTGCCCTCGTGGAGGGTCTGGATGAACGGGTCGTTGAGATAGAGGCGCGGATCGACGAACGACCTGAAGATCGGGATGTCGGACCAGCGTCCGCCCTCGAAGCCTCGAAAGAGGAGCGACGCGAGTGTGCCCAGCGCGCCGACGAGGATCGCCTCGACCGACGGGCTGAGGGCAGGTGGCCGGGTGCCATCACCAGTGACCTGGACTGCCGTCACCGCGCACCTCGAGCGCCGCGCACCTCGACCTGGCCGATCTCGACCAGGGAATCGCCACCGGCCGATCCGCTGGCCGATCCGCCAGTCGGGCTGAGCGGCCCGCCACCCGCGCCGAGTCGGCTGACGCTGACCAGCAGCGGAATCTGGCCGGTCGGGGCGCTGGCCGCGATGGGGATGCTGACCCGCTGCACGAACGTCCGTCCCGCGACCCAGCTCTGGTCGTCGCCGGTCTTGTCGCAGGCTGGGCCGCCCCCGTCCCCGATGCGCGGATCGCGGCCCAGCTGCACGTCGATCCGGTGCTGGCGGTCGGCGGTCACGCGCGGCAGCCAGAAGAGGTCGGCGCGGACGACGCCGCCCGGCTGGGGGCGCTCGGCGTACAGCTGGTAGCCGAGCAGATCGACGTCACCGCCGAAGCGGACGGTCAGCGGGGTCGATTCGCGGGCCACCACGCCGCGCGCCCAGACGCCCGGATCGAACGTCGGGGCGCTGACCTGGCGGTCGAAGGAGAGAGTCAGGTCTTCCACTCGCCAGGTGGTCGGGCGGGCGCCGGAGGCCGGTCCGCGCTCGAAGACGCGCAGCTTCGGCTCGCCGGCCACGGTCACGGTGCCGACCGGGTGGTACTCGCGGTCGATGGTCCGGCGCGGTGTCTCGATCTCATCCTGGACGTTCTCGGCGATCAGGTAGTAGCGCGGATCGGCACTGCATCGCCAGGAGCCACGGGTGTACCAGTACGTGACTTGCGGCTGCTCGTTCGAGTCGTAGCTGCCCTGGAGCGTGCCGTCCGCGAAGAGCGTGCCGATCGCTTTCCAGCCGGCCTGGTAGGGGAACCCGAAGCGCTCCTTGGTGGGCAGGCCGCCGGGCGGGCGCCACGCCAGCGGCAGCGAGGCGACGCGGTTCTCGCGGACGACCTCGGCGGTGGACTGGAGGTAGACCGGGACGAGATAGGCGATCACGAGGGCGAGGCTGGCGATGAGGAGCGTGGCGAGGAGTGCCCTCACCCCCCAGCCCCCTCTCCCTAACCGCGGGAGAGGGGGAGAAGCAGTGCCCCAGAGCACCGCGAAGCCGGCCCCGGCCAGCAGCGCCAGCCCGGCCGTGGCGACGTGGATGTGGGTGCCGGGCTTGCGTGCCACGAAGGCGTAGAAGAGGAGCGGTACGACGGCCCAGACCAGGCCGAGCAGCCAGACAGGCAGAGACGAGGCAGACGGTCGGCGGGCGAGCAGCGCCAGGCCGCCGAGGAGGATGAGGCCGGCCAGGATCAGTGGGTACGCCGTGCCGAGGTACAGCTCGCCAGAGGCGACGATAGCCTGGAGATTGTTGCGCGGGAAGCCAGCCCCGACGCGGTCGCCGATGCGGTCGGTGGCGAGGGCGAAGAGGGGGCTGTCCAGGTACGGCACGAAGAAGAGGGCCAGGATCACGATGCCGGCCAGGGCACCCTGGAGCCAGGGGAGGAGGACGGACCGCTCGGTCAGGCCGCGCAGGCCGGTGCGCCAGAGGACGACGAGTCCAATCGGCGGGAGCAGCCAGAGGGCGTCGTAGTGGGCCAGGGCGGCCGTCGCGACGAACGCCCCGGCGAGGACCGGCCAGATCGCGCTGCCGCCCTGACTCCAGCGCACGGCGCACCAGAGGCCGAGCATGCCGAGCACCAGCACCAGGCTCTGGTACTGGGTGATGCGAGAGAAGGCCAGAAAGTAGCCGTTGACGGCCAGCAGCAGGCCAGCCGCCAGCCCGCCAGCACTTCCGAGCAGGCGCCGAGCCACCAGGGAGAACGCGACCACGCCGCCAACGCCCGCGAGCGCGAACGTGAGACGGGCGGTCCCCTCGCTCAGCGCGCCGACCAGGCCGTACCCGAGCGCGACCACGACGATCTCGCCCGGGCCTTTCCCGTGGTAGTAGAGGGCGTCCGGCAGGCTCTGGACGACGCCGGTGGCGCGCAGGATCACCTCGGTCTCGTCGCCCTGAAACTCGGAGTAGCCGAGTCCGGACAGGCGGAGGGCAGCGGCGAAGACGAGCACCAGCGCCACGCCGACCAGCTCCGACCGCGTCACGCGGGCCGGAGGGCGCCAGCTCATGCCGCGACCGAACGCGAACGCGCTGAACGTCAGGCTCACCAATGCCGACCAGCCGACGACGCTCAGGGGGGTCAGGCGCATCGGCAGCATCTCGGCGAGTACGCCGCCCACGATTGCGGTGAGGATGCCCAGCCCAAACGCCAGCACCGCCCACTCGACGGCGTCTACGTCCTGAGTGGGCACGATGGCGAACGCGAGCAGCAGGCCGGGGATGACGGTCGTGAGGAGGAGCCCGGCTGCGGACGCGACCGTTGGATCGGCGACGGTCGTGGCGACGATGGCCGCGATGGCGCTCAAGTTGAGTAGCAGGATGACGGCGCAGAGGCCCACGTACCCGGCCGCCCGGTGAGTCGGAACCGGCCTGGCGAGCAGCCGCCAGGCGTCGAGGACGCTCAGGTCGCCAGTCACGCGGGGCTCACGGGGCTCGGTCATGCGCCCGTATTCTACGGTCCGGCGCGCCGTGGGCTTCTCCTATTCCCCTGTCGATCTGGCGGTGACGCTCGGACGAGCGGTCAGGAACCGGACTTCCTTGTGTCAAGCGGCGCGGGGCGGGTAGACTTCGCCCCGGCCCGCCGTGCCGATGCCGGGCGTCGTTATCCCTGGGAGAAGCTCTCGTTGGCCACTGCCCACTGGCCGCCGGCAGCCAAGCGGGCGGCAGCCCGAAGCGACTGGCTTCTCGTCGGCGCTATCGTCATCTACGTACTGGCGAACCTGCCGTTCCTGGTCGCCTGGCCGGCCGTGAACGGCGACGAAGGACGCGAGGCAAACGCGTTCTGGGTCTCCAGCGGCGTCGATCCGTCCGCGCAGACGCTCGACCCGGTCTTCCAGCACGACCCGCTCTACAAGGGTGGGCTGCAAGGTCTGACCGTCGGGTTGTCGTTTCGCGCGTTCGGGCTGGGCCTGTATCAGGGCCGACTCGTCTCATTGCTCTGGGGCGGTCTGCTGCTGGTGATGACGTTCCTGGCCGGCCGCCGCCTCTATGGGCCGGCAGCGGGCTATACCGCGGTGCTGTTCCTGGCGGTGTCTCAGCCGTGGCTCGTCTCGTCCCACATCATCCGGCCAGACATCGTGGTCGCGACGCTGGTGATGGCCGGGCTGTACTGTGCCCTGCGCGGCCTCGACGAAGGCGGCCGTCCCTGGCACCTGCTGGCCGGGCTCTGTCTGGGGCTCTCGTTCGACGTCCACCCGAACACGCTGGCGTTCATGCCGATGATCGGGCTGTGCTACGTGTCGCGGTACGGCTGGCGGGCCGTCTTCAAGGGTGACGCCTGGCTGTACGTCGCAGGGCTGGCGATCGGCGCCGTCTACTACATCGGCGCCCGGATTGCGCCAGACCCGATGCACTTCATGGAAGCGTTCAAGTACTGGATCGGGATGGACAAGCGCCCGCCGGTGATCGCGACGCGGGGCGCCGGGCCTATCGACGCCGAGCTGGGGCGCTGGACTCAGTACCTGGATCACCGGTGGGTCGAGGCGGTCCTGCTGGGCGTCGGCGTGGTAGCCGGGTTCGTCAGGATGTGGCGGCTTCGCAAGCTCGATCCGGTCCTCGTCGGCTGGCTCGCCTCGCTAGTGGTCTTCGTCGTGCTGGTGAGCAGCAAGACCGAGTTTTACATGATCCTGTTCTTCCCGATGCTGCTGTTGCTGGTCGGGGCGGCCATCGCGGACGTCGGCCACAGGCTCCAGGGTGCACGGTTCCTGGCATCGGTGCTGGTGGTGCTGATGGCGATCGGCGTGATGGGCTTCGAGGACAACTTCCGCGATGTCGTCCAGGCCGCGTCCGACTTGCAGGAGCGGGACTATTCGGTGCTCAGCAACGAGATCCAGGGCGTGGTGCCGGCTGGCTCGCGGGTGGTGGCGCCGCCGCTGTTCTGGATCGGGCTCTCGCGCCAGCCGTACTACCTCGATTTCGTCGATTTCTACGTCTGGGAGCGCGTCCGTCGCGAGCGGAACGTCTCCTGGGCGCAGTTCCTCAACGAGATCGGGCCACAGTACGTCATCCTCGATTCGAAGGCGAAATCAGACGTGATTCGGACCAACCCACGCGCGATGGAAGAGCAGGCCGACTTGATCGCATCGTTCCGCCACGTCAACTACACCCGCGTCGAGGTCTGGAAGCTGCGCGGAGCCGGTCGATGAGCCTGCGCACGTTTGAGCGGGTGGGGGCGGTCGTGGGTGTCGGCGTGGCCCCGGCCGCGAAGTCCGAGGCCCGGAGCGGCGCACGGGTGCGGACGCTGATGTTCGTGTCGGCGGTCGCGCTGTTTCTGCTGGCACTGTACCCGCGCGCGATCAACCTGACCGGCTACCTGACCACCGACGAAGGCAACTGGATGGGGCGTACCGCCCTGTTCACGAAGGCGCTGACGACTGGCGACCCGGCCGGCACCTACCAGAGCGGCCACCCCGGCGTGATGACGATGTGGGAGTCGCTGATCGGGATGGGGCCGGAGCGGGCGCTCGCCCTGGTGGAATACGTCAGGCCGGACGGGCTGGAGAAGGCGCCAAACTATCTGGATACGCTCCACCTGGCGCGGCGGACGTTCGCCGTGATGACGGCGCTCGGCGTGGCCGGGATCGCGCTGCTGACCTGGCGGCTGTTCGGGGCTGGCGTCGCGCTGATCGCGGGGGTGCTGCTGGCGCTGGAGCCGTTCTTTCTGGCGCACTCGGTCGTGGCGCACGTGGACAGCAACGTCACGGTCTGGATGACCGTCTGCATCTTCTCGGCGCTGATCTACTTCTGGGCCGGCGGGGCGTTCTGGTTCCTGGCGCTGTCTGGCGTGGCGGCAGGATTAGCGTTCTTGAGCAAGGCGCCGTCGGCGTTCCTGCCGCTGTTCCTGCCGGTCATCGCCCTGGGCGCGATGGTGGCGCGAAGGCAACTGGCGGACCGGGCAGCCTGGCTACGGCTGCTGCGGGACGGTGCGGTCTGGGGCGTGTTGGCGCTGATCGTGGCGATGGCGCTCTGGCCCTCGTTCCGGTCAGACCCGCTCGGGACGCTCTCCCAGATGATCGACTACACCGAGACGGTCGGCGGCTCGGACCACGAGAACTTCTTCATGAACCAGCCGGTCGGCGATCCGGGGCCGCTCTACTATCTGGTGGCACTGGTGTTCCGACTGACGCCGGCGACGCTGCTCGGATGGGTGCTGCTGGTGCCGGGGCTGCTGCCCTTCGGGCGGCGGGCGCCGGCCGGCTGGGGGGCGCGGCTCGCGCTGCTGTTCACGTTCGTCGTGCTGTTCATCCTGATGATGGCCTCCGCGCCGAAGAAGTTCGACCGCTACCTGCTGCCGATCTTCCCCACCATCGACGTCATGGCCGGCGTGGGGTTCTGGCTGCTGCTGCGTCAGATTCCGCGCGGCTACGGTGTTAAGGTGCTGCCGGCGCTGCTGCTGGTGCTCGGGCTGTCTCAGGCCGTGCTGGCGGCGTACGTCTTCCCGTACTACCTGGCCTACTACAACCCGCTGCTCGGCGGCGGGCCAGCGGCGCGGCGGGCGTTCGTGGTCGGCTGGGGCGAAGGGCTGGACATCGTGACCGACTACCTGAACAAGAAGCCGGACTCGGAGCGGCTGACGGTGGCCGGCTTCTACCCGCGCGTCATGAGCGCCCAGTTCAAGGGGACCGTGCTCTCCGACAAGCAGTACGACGCCGCGATGGCCGACTACATCGTGCTGTACGTGAACGCGGTCCAGCGCGACCTCGCGAACCGGCTGCGGGCCGTCACGCGCGGCAAGCGCAGTGAGATGGTCGTCAAGATCAACGGCATCGAGTACGCGCGGCTGTACGCGGTGCCGCCGCCGCCCCGCCGCAACGCCGCCGGCACCGAGTTCGGCGGGCAGGTCAGGCTGGAGCGGGCGTTCTTGAAGTCAGACGAGCGGCCGTACCTGAAGTCGGACGACCTCAATCCCGGCGACACGATTGAGGAGTCGATCCGCTGGATCGTGCTGAAGCCGCCGACCGAAGACCTCGTCGCGGTGGTTCAGATGCTCGACGCGAAGAACGTGGTGGTCGCGGAGCAAGCGATCCCGATCGGCGGGCCGGACGGGAAGACGTCCGCGATGCGCCCGAACGAGATCGCCATCGACGCGCACCGGATCGTGCTGCCGAACGCCATCGCGGAGTACAACCTGCTGGTCGGGGTCAGGCGGCCGAATGGGGAGTGGCTGGAGATCACGGCGTTCCCCGAGCGGCTCGCACCCGAATCGCGCCGCTTCCCGTCGCGCGTCGTCGTCGATAGCGTCGATGCGAAGTAGCGACGGACGAGACCGATCGCGAGGCAGCTCGGCATGGTATCGATCGAGGCGCCCGAGCGTTCGACCGCTCCGTCTGACACGCTAGCGGCGATCCGGCCGTCCCTCGGTGGGTCGGCCCGAACGGCTCTGGGGGCGCGGGTGGCGGCCCTCGCGGCGATCTTCCTGCTGGCGTTCGTGGCGCGAATGGTCGCGCACGACGTCGTCATCACCGCCGACGAGGACAACTGGATGCGGCGGGCCGGCGGGTTCACCTACGGGCTGTTGAACGGGCAGCCGGGCCGTACCTATCAGAACGGCCACCCCGGCGTGACCACGATGTGGATCGCGATGCTGACGCTCGGGCCGGAGCGGATGGTCCAGTACGCCGACCGCGTCCACAATCAGCGGCTGGTCGGGAAGGTGGACGGCTTCTGGAACGCGCTGGTGGACGCCCGGCCGGGGTTCGCGCTGGCGACGGCGCTGCTCGTCACCCTTATTGCCGGGCTTGCCTGGCGGCTGGCCGGACCGCTGGCCGGGCTGCTGACCGGGCTGGTGGTCGGGTTGGAGCCGTTCTACCTGGCGATCTCGCAGCTGGTGCACATGGACGCGCTGCTGAGCGGCTGCATGGTGGCGTCGGTGCTGGCGGCGCTGGCCGGCTGGACCCGAGTCGATGAGGCCAAAGGGCAGGGACAGGTGGGCAGGCGAGGCTGGATCGTGGCGTCCGGCGTGCTGGCCGGGCTGGCGCTGCTCTCGAAAGTGCCGGCACTGTTCCTGGTGCCGTTCGTGCCGGCGCTGGGGGTGGGCCTGCTGCTCGTGCAGCGAACGCCCCGGCTGGCGCGGCTGCTCGGTCTCGCCGATCTCGTTCAGGATGCCAGCGGACGTGGCGTGGCACTTTGCCGCCTCGTCGTCGATCTCGCGGTCTGGGGCATCGTGTTCGCCGTGACGGTGATGGCGCTCTGGCCGGCGATCTGGGTCTGGGGGCCGTTCGAGATCTTCGGGCGGGTGGCCGAGTTCACCCGTGAGACGGGCGGCCAGCCGCACGAGCAGGGCACCTTCTTCTGGGGCCGCCAGACGGCCGATCCCGGGCCGTTCTTCTATCCGGTGGCGCTGATGTTTCGCATCGCGCCGCTGACGCTGGCCGGAGTGGTGCTGGTACCACTCCGCTGGCGCCGAATGTCGGCCGGACACCGGCTGCTGGTGCTGACGCTGGCCGGCTACTGCCTCGGGTTCTTGCTGATGATGACGCTCGGGGCGAAGAAGCTGGACCGGTACGTCTTGCCGATGTTCCCGGCGCTGGGGGTGCTGGCGGCGGTCGGGCTGGCGGCCGGCTACCGCTGGCTGCGGGCGTGGCTCGGCGCGGACAGCACGCCGATCGCGACGGCGCTGGTGACGCCGCGCGTCGGGGCGTGGCCGGCGGCGGCTGGAATCGTGGTGGCGCTGCTGGCGCTCTGGCCGGCCCTGGCGACCTACCCGTACTTCCTGTCCTACTACAACCCGCTGCTCGGCGGCGGGCCAGCCGCCGTGCGGACCGTGATGGTCGGGAACGGCGAGGGGCTGGATCAGGTGGCGCGCTGGCTGAACGCCCGCCCGAACGCCCCGGATCTCTGGGTGATATCAGACTCGTTCGACATCCTCCAGGCGCTGATCGTGAGCTCTGGCGAGTCGCTGCGCGACCGGGTGCCCTCCAATGCCGACTACGTGGTCCTCTACCGCTTCCAGACGCAGATCGGGCACAGCCCACGCGTGCTGGACGAGTACCTGAACCGAAGGACGCCAGAGCTGGTCGTCACCATCAACGGGGTGGATTACGCGCGCGTCTACCGTGGGCCACACCTGCTGGCGCAGGACGAGATCCAGGCCGCCGCCATCGCCGAGGCCGGGCCAGCGCCCAACCCGGACCTGGATGCCGACGATGACGACACGCCGGCCTCGTCGGCGGTGTTCGCGGGGTGGCGGGAGCAGGTGAAGCCGCGCCTCCGACGGCTGCGCACCTACGCCACGGGATTGCTGACTTCGTCGTCGGGGGCAACGCGGTGAGCGCGGCCGGCGTGGAGGTCGCGCCGAGAGGGGGCACGTCGGCGGTGGACGGCTGGGCGCGGATCGGGAGTACGTCGCTCGCCGCCCGTCTGACCCTGCTCGCCGTGGGCGTCTTCCTGGTCGCACTCACACCTCGTCTCATCGCGCTCGACCTGTTCCCGACCTCAGACGAGGACAGCTGGATGCGCCGAACCGGCGGGTTCACGTTCGGGCTGGTGAACGGCCAGCTTGGGAGGACGTACCAGAACGGCCATCCGGGCGTGACCACGATGTGGATCGGGATGCTGAGCCAGGGCACGGATGGCGCGCTCCGGTTCGCCGACCGGGTCCACGGGCTGCGGTACGTGGCGCAGGTGCCGGGCTACCTGGATGGCCTGGCCCAGGCGCGGGTCGGGTTCGCGGTACTGGGGGCGCTCGGCGTGGCCGGGTCGGCGTTGCTGGTCTGGCGGCTCTTCGGAGCGGGGCCGGCAGTGCTGGCCGGCGCGGCGCTGGCGACCGAGCCGTTCCTGGTGGCGAACCAGCAGCTGGTACACGTGGACGGGCCGCTGGTGACGTTCACCACGCTGGCGATGCTGGCGATGCTGGTGCGCTGGACGGCGGGCGGCGGCGCCTGGTTCGTGGTGCTGGCCGGCCTCTCGACGGGGCTGGCGCTCCTCTCGAAGACGCCGGCCCTGTTCCTGGTGGGGTTCGCGCCGCTGGTGGCGGTCGGCTCGACGCTGCTGAAGGCAGGCGAAGGGCGGGGGGTGAGGGGTCTCACCGTCGATCTCCTTGTCTGGAGCATCGTCGCGGTCGCGACGTTCGCGCTGCTCTGGCCGGCCATCTGGGTGCTCGGCCCGGTCGAGGTGCTGTCCCGGATCGTGGCGTTCACTCGCGAGACCGGCGGCCAGCCGGACGAGGTCGGCAGCTTCTTCCTGGGACAGGCCGGCGCCGACCCCGGGCCGTTCTACTACCCGGTCTCGACGCTCTTTCGGCTGAGCCCGTTCGCGACGCTCGGACTGGCGCTGGTGGCGGCATTGGTCTGGCGCGCGCCTGCCGAGACGCGAGCGCGGGCCGGCTGGCTGCTGCTGTTCGCGCTCGGCTTCGGCCTGATGATGACCGTGGGCGCCAAGAAGTTCGACCGGTACCTGCTGCCGAGCGTACCCGCGCTGGTGATCGTGGCAAGCGTCGGCTGGTGGCTGCTGCTGCAGCACGTGCGTCGCGCGTCCGTGCTGGCGGCGGCCGGGGTCGCGCTCGCGGCACTGCTGATATATCCACTGGCGTCGACGTATCCGTACCCGCTGTCGTACTACAACCCGCTGCTCGGCGGCGGCGCGGTGGCTCAGCGCGCGGTGATGGTCGGCAACGGCGAGGGGCTGGATCAGGCCGCGAAGTGGCTGGCCGCCCAGCCGAATGCGAGCGAGCTACGGGTCTCGGCACACTCCTGGGACATTCTGGCCGGATTGGTGGCCGTGGACGGCGAGCCGCTGCGCGAGGGCGTGCCGGACGACGCCGACTACATCGTGACCTACGGGCGGCGGATCCAGATGCACCGCTGGGGCACGTCGTTGGAGCGGTTCCTGGCCGCCAACCCGCCCGTCTACACGGTCTGGATCAACGGCATCGAGTACGTGCACATCCACCCCGGGCCGCGCCGAGGACGGACGCCGTGAGCGGGGCGTCGCTCGTCGAGACCGCCCGCGCGGGGCTGGCACGGCCAGACGCCGCGACCAGCGTGGGTCGATTGACTGCCGCGTGGCGCCTGGCAGCTATCGGGCTGGCGATCTTCGCGCTGGCGGCCGGCATCAGGCTCGCCGCCATCGACACCTACGTCACCATCGACGAGTCGCGCTGGGTGCAGCGGGCGTCCGACTTCTGGGCGTACATCGGCCAGCGCGACTACGAGGAGACGTTCATCATTGGGCACCCGGGCGTGACCACGATGTGGACGGCGCTGGTCGGGCTGGGCCAGGAGCGCGCGCGACACTTCTCGTTCCTGGAGGGCAAGGACGACGCGACTCGCCGTGACGGCTACTACGAGGCGCTGATCGCCTCACGAAAGCCGTTCGCGGTGGTGGCGGCGCTCGGGGTGGTGGCGGTGACGCTGCTCGGCTGGCGCCTGCTGGGGGCCGGGCCGGCCGTCGTCGGCGGGCTGCTGCTGGCGTTCGAGCCCTTCCTGGTCGCCCATGCTCGCGTCACGCACCTGGATTCTGGGCTGACGACCTACTCGGCGATCGCGGCGCTGAGCGCGCTGGTCTTCTTCACGGCCGGCGGCGGCTGGCCGTACCTGGCGCTCTCCGGCGTGGCGTTCGGACTGGCGTTCTTGACCAAGGCGCCGTCGGTGTACCTGATCGGGTTCGTGCCGCTGGTCGCGGGCATCAGCTGGCTGCTGGCGGGCCGGCGCATCCACGCGCTGCCGCGCATAGCCGTCATCCTGCTGGTCTGGGGGTTGCTCGGCGGGGCGGTGGCGATGGCGCTCTGGCCGGCGATGCGGGTCGATCCGGTCGGCACGGTCCTGAAAATGGCCCAGTTCACCGAGCGAGTGGGCGGCGGGGAGCACGACAACTACTTCGCCGGCCAGCTGACCGACGATCCCGGCCTGCTGTTCTACCCGCTGGCGCTGCTCTTCCGGCTCGCACCGGCGACGCTGGTTGGCATGGTGCTGGCGGTCGTGCTGTGGCGGCGCCTGGCGTCTTCCCAACGCCAGACGGTCCTGCTGCTGGCGCTGTACAGTCTCGGGTTCATGGCGATGATGACGATCGGGCCGAAGAAGTTCGACCGCTACCTGCTGCCGGTCTTCCCGATGCTCGGGCTGCTGGCCGGGCTCGGGCTGTGGACGCTGGCCCAGGTGCTCGGGCGGCGCGGTTCGAACGCGTCGGCAGTACCGACCATCTTCGGGCAAGGTGTGCTGCTGGTACCGGCGCTGGCGATACTGCTCCAGGCGGGCACGCTGCTCTGGTTCTTCCGCTACCCGCTCTCCTATTACAACCCGTTGCTCGGCGGCGGCGCGGTGGCCGAGCGCCTGATCCTGGTCGGCTGGGGCGAGGGGCTGGATCAGGTCGGGGCCTGGATCGACGCCCAGCCGCGCCCGCTCGGCGAGCCGACTGTGGCAACCTCGTATCACCGCGTGCTGCAGGCGCAGCTCCAGGGCAGTGCGATCCCGCTGGAGCACGTCCGAATGGCCGACTACGTCGTGCCGTACGTCAACACCCTCCAGCGCGGCGCAGACGCCGACGTGCTCACGCCCTTCCTGAACGGCGGCCCGCCCGAGTACGCCGTGCGCGTCAACGGCATCGAGTACGCGCGGGTATACCGTGGGCCGCACGCACCGGCGACCGGCGAGATCGGCGCGGAGCTGGGCGGACGGCTGATGCTGCTACGCGCGGCGACTGCCCCGGGCAGCGGCGCCGTCCGCTCCGGCGAAGAGGTGACGGTCGGGCTGCGCTGGCGCGGGCCGGGGACGGCTCAGGATCGGGCGCTGGTCGCCATCATGGGCGCCGACGGACGAGTCGTGGTCCAGGACGAGCGGCCAGTCGGCGGTGATGGCCCAGACGAGAACGGCCAGCCCGGCGACCTGCACCGACTGACCCTCCCGGCCCGGGTGCCGCCCGGCCAGTACGCGCTGACCGTGCGGGTGACCGATGCTCGCACCCGTCAGGCGCTGCCCGTGACGGCGGGGCCGGGCCAGGGCGAGAGCAGCATCGTCCTGCGCAGCCTGACCGTCGAGCGCGCGCCGTGACGGTGGCCGATTCAGGGGCCGCCGCGTCCATTGATGCGCCGAGCTCGGATAGCTCCGTTCGAACCGAGCGGTGCGAGCCGGGCGACCTCGACACGGACCATCTCGCCGACCAGCGCGTTCGGCGGCTGGCCTTGCTCGCCATCGTCGCGCTCGGGCTGGCGGTGCGGCTCTGGGGGATCGACTGGCAGCTGCCGTGGCAGTTCCACCCGGACGAGGGCCACTACAGCTGGAAGGCGATGGACCTGATCGGGCAGGACACCCTCAACCCGAAGTACTTCCGCAATCCGTCGCTCCAGACCTACCTGTTCCTGGCCGAGTACCGGCTGCTCGGGTTCCAGGCATCGAAAGCCGACGAGCAGGCCGCGACCGCCGACGGTCTATTCCGTCCCCCGAGCGGCGTGGCGTTCGTCGCGCGGGTCACGGTGGCGATCTTCGGCGCGCTGACCGTCCTGGCGCTGGCGTGGGCGGCCCGGCCGGTCGTTCCGGCCTGGGCTGCCATCGTCGGGGGGCTGTTTCTGGCGCTGGCGTTCATCCACGTCCGCGACTCGCACTACGCGACGAACGACGTGCTGCCGGTGCTTCTGCTCGCGCTGTCGGTCGGGTACGCGCTGCGGATCTGGCGAGATCCCAGGCTGTCGTCGTACCTTCTGGCGGGACTGTTCGGCGGCCTCGCCACCTCCACGAAGTACAACGCCGGCCTGTTCGTGGTACCCCTGGTGGTGGCGCACGGCCTCGCGGTCTGGTCGAGCGCCTCCTATCGAGACTGGCGTCGGTCGCTGGCTCCGCTGGTGCTGGCCGGTGTCGTGGCGTTCTCAATGTACCTGGCTGGTACGCCGTACACGGTGCTCGACTTCCCGAAGTGGCTGGCCGACTTTCGCACCCAGTCCAGCTTCGTGGACGAGCCGTGGGAGGGGCAAGCGAAGCTGCCGCCGGGCGTGGCGTACGCGCAGGCGCTCGTGGCCGGCCTCGGCTGGCCGATGTTGGTGCTGGGAGTGTTCGGGATCGTGGCACGGCTCCGTCAGCCGGACGCACGCCGAGGCGCCCTCGTCCTGCTGAGCTTTCCGCTGGCGTACCTGGCGTTCATGTCGCGCTCGGAGCTGTTCTTCGTGCGGTTCGCGCTGCCGGTCGTGCCGTTCGTCTGCCTGTTCGCCGGTGTCGGCGTCTGGGAGATCTGGCGGCTGGCGCGGACGCGGGGTCAGACGCTCGGGATGGCGGCCGCCGTCATCGCGACGGTCGTGGCGCTGATCCAGCCCACGGTGGACACGGTCCGGCACAATTTGCTGATCGCGCAGGAGGACACCCGCGTGCTGGCGGCGCGCTGGGCCGTCGAGAACGTTCCGAAGGGCGCGAAGATGGCCCTGGAGGAGTACACGATTCGCGACCGCCGTCCGCGCGCCTACGGCGGCCCGTCCTGGCAGCTCGACACCGACCTGCTGGACGTGAACCAGTTGAAGCGGGCCGACCCGCTGGCGCCGCTGCGTGGCACGACGCGCTTCGTGATGATCTCCAGCTTCCAGCAGGACCGATTCGGCGTCGGCGGGCCGGACTCCCCGCAGCTCCAGTTCTACGAGGCTCTGGCGCAGCAGGGGCGGGTGGTGGCCCGGTTCGGGCCGGGGCGAGACGGCCAGCCGATCCCGTTCGACCTGGAAGACCTATACTCGCCGTACTGGGGGCTGGACCGCTACGAGCGGCCCGGCCCGACCGTCACCGTGTACGAGCTGCCGGGCCGCTGACCCCGCCCCGACGTGCTGGCTACTCGACGTACCCCAGTGCTTCCAGGCGGGCTTTGAGAACGTGCTCTTCCTCGGCTGACATCCGGATCGCCGTCGAGGTGGCCCCATTCTGGATGCCGGAAAGCTGCTCGCGGAGATCCGAGAGCAGATCGGGCCGGCTCGCCGCCAGGTTGTGCCGCTCCTTCGGATCGGCTTCGAGGTCGTACACCTCTTGCTCCACCGATGGGTTGTCCGGGGCGGAGATGTACTTGTACTTGCCAGTCCGCAGCCCGATCAGCCGGTTCACCGAGTCGTGCAGCATCGTCTGCATCGCCTCGGTCATCGCCGGGCGGTCGGCGGTGTCCTCGCCGCGCATCATCGGCAGCAGCGACGGCTGGAGCCCATACGGGGCCGGGTCGATGCCGACCGCGTCCAGGATCGTCGGCGCGATGTCGATGTGGCGCACCTGGGTGTCAACCGTCTTGCCGACTGGAGCGATGCCCGGCGCGCTGAACACGAACGGCACCCGGATCAGGTAGTCGTAGACGCAGAGCTGGGCGTGCCCGGCGACCTCCTGCTGGTTCTTCTCCTGGAGCACGGCCTTCTTGCCCAGGGAAAGGATCCGCTTCTTGGTATCCGGGGGAAGACCTTTGGTCAGCTTGTAGCCGGCGCTCACGGCCAGCTGGACCCAGCGGCGCGGATCGTCGATGGCCCCCGCGATGCCCTCGCCGTGGTCGCCGGTCATCACCACGATGGTGTTGTCCGGGTCCACGGCGCCGAGGATGCGCGGGAGCTGGCTGTCCAGGTACGCCACCGAGCGCTGGTACAGCTGCTTGCCGTACTTCGCGCTCGCGAACTGGCCCTTCGCCTTGCGAGGCCAGTGGAGCTCCCAGAGGTGCAGGAACATGAACCACGGCTCTTTGAGGCGGTTCCCGGCCAGCGTCGCCACGATCTTGCTGCCCCAGCCAGTGTCAAGGTACCAGTGCCGCTCGCGTCGGTGGTAGAGGTCATAGCCCCGATCCAGCCCGGTCAGCGGGAAGAGCGGACCGGTCACCTCGGCGACGGTGTGGTAGCCGTGCTCGCGGAGGATCTCGGGCAGGGTCTTGACGTCAGGCTGGAGCTTGTACCCGAGCAGCGAGCGGATGCCGTGCTCGGCGGGATAGCGGCCGGTCAGGAGCGTCGCCACGGACGGCGTGGTCGTGGTGGCGGCGGTGATCATCTCGGTGAAGCTGGTGGAGCGGGTCTTCAGGGCGTCGAGGTTGGGGACGTACGGGTAGCGCTCGCGGTCCCAGAGGGTGTCCGCGCGCATGCAATCGACCATCAAGAACAGAACGTTGCGCGGCATCGTCGTGCTCGTCTCCCTCAGCCGTGCCGGCCGTTGGCCGCGCCGACGGTGGCCGGCACGTAGCCGAGCGCTTCGAGCTGCGTCAGGATGGCGGCGACGCTCTCGTCAGGGGCCTGCTCGCTCGTCCTGACCACGATCTCTGGATTCACGGGCGGCTCGTACGGATCGGAGACGCCAGTGAAGTTGGAGATCTCGCCGGCAAGCGCCTTCTTGTACAGCCCCTTGACGTCGCGCTCGACCAGGGTCTCCAGCGGGCACTCGACGTACACCTCGACGAAGTGGGCCGTCTTCGAGCGGACCTCGTCGCGGATCGCGCGGTACGGCGAGATCGCCGCCGCGATGGCGACGACCCCGTTGCGGCTCAGGAGCTCGCAGACGAAGCCGATCCGCCGGATGTTTTCGTCGCGGTCCTCCTTCGAGAACCCGAGACCTTTCGAGAGGTTCGTCCGCACCACGTCGCCGTCCAGCAATTCGACGCGCAGCCCGCGCTCGCGGAGGTGGCGCGCGATCGATTGCGAGATGGTCGATTTGCCGGCGCCAGACAGGCCCGTAAACCAGAGGGTGAAGCCTTTGCTCAACTGGCTGCTCCTGCTTCGGCGGGCCGCTGTTGCCCGGTCGGATACGGTCGGCCGCGATGCTGTGGCGTGCCGACGTCACTCAGCGATAGTCAGAAGGCTGATCGGACCAGTAGTGTAAGGAAACGACGCGCCCGGCGCACGGCCGGCGGCGGATCGTCCCGTGTCGGTCACGGATTCGGCGCGGCTTGCCCGGCCTTTTGGAATTGTGGGAGAATCCGATCATGGTATAAGGGTACAGCCTATGGATCGTTCGACGGTCCGGGCTGACCTACCTCAGCAGGATCGTACAGCAGGGGCCATGAGCACACTCGTCGACATCGCACCCGCCACTCGTCTCGATCATCTGGAGTGGCTCGAAGCCGAAGCGATCTACATTCTCCGTGAAGTCGCGGCGCAGTGCGCGAAGCCGGCCCTGCTGTTCTCGGGCGGCAAAGACAGCTGCGTGGTGCTGCGGCTGGCTGAGAAGGCGTTCCGACCGGGGCCGTTCCCGTTCCCGCTGCTCCACATCGACACCGGCCACAACTTCCCCGAGGTGCTGGAGTTCCGCGACGCTCGCGCGGCGGCTCTTGGCGAGAAGCTGATCGTCCGGTCGGTCGAGGACTCGATAGCCCGAGGCACCGTGCGGCTGCGCGGCGAGCTCGACTCGCGGAACGCGGCTCAGACGGTCACGCTGCTGGAGGCGATCGAGGAGTTTGGCTTCGACGCGATGATCGGCGGCGCCCGCCGCGACGAGGAGAAGGCCCGCGCCAAGGAGCGGATCTTCTCGTTCCGCGACAGCTTCGGCCAGTGGGACCCGAAGAACCAGCGCCCCGAGCTGTGGGATCTGTTCAACGCCAGAGTCCATCCCGGCGAGCACTTGCGCGTCTTCCCGATCTCGAACTGGACCGAGCTGGACGTCTGGCAGTACATCAAGCGCGAGAGACTGCCGCTGCCCGACCTGTACTTTGCGCATCAGCGGGATGTGGTGCGTCGGCGCGGACTGCTGGTGCCGGTGACGCCGATCACGCCCCCACGCGCGGATGAGCCCGTCGAGAATCTGACCGTCCGGTTCCGGACGGTCGGCGACATCAGCTGCACCTGCCCGGTCGCGAGCAGCGCCGCTACCGTGGACGCGATCATCCAGGAGACGGCGGTCGAGGAGATCACCGAACGCGGCGCCACGCGGATGGACGACCAGACCTCCGAGGCGTCGATGGAGCGCCGCAAGCGCGAGGGCTACTTCTAGTGCCAACCGCCACCACGAACGGGTTACTTCCTGAGGCGCTCGTCGAGGACCGCGGCGTCCTTCGCTTCATCACCGCCGGCAGCGTGGACGATGGCAAGAGCACGCTGATCGGGCGGCTGCTCTACGACACCAAGAGCATCCTCTCCGACCAGTTGTCGGCGCTGGCGCGGGCCGGCGAACGGCGCGCGGCTGGCCGCACCGAGCTGGATCTGTCGCTGGTGACTGACGGCCTGGAAGCGGAGCGCGAGCAGGGCATCACCATCGACGTGGCGTACCGGTACTTCGCCACCGGTCGGCGGAAGTTCATCATCGCGGACACGCCCGGTCACGAGCAGTACACCCGGAACATGGTGACCGGCGCCAGCACCGCCGACGCCGCCGTCATCCTGATCGACGCCACCCGCGTGGTGAACGGCGAATTGCTGCCGCAGACGCGCCGCCACTCGGCGCTGGCGAAGATGCTCGGGATCCAGCACATCGCCGTCGCGGTCAACAAGCTCGACCAGCTCGACTTCTCGGTCTCGGTGTTCGACACGATCGTCGCGTCGTACCGCGCGATGGCGAGCCGCCTCGGTCTGGCGGACGTGACCGCGATCCCGGTCTCGGCGCTCCACGGCGACAACGTCGTGGAGCGGAGTGCCCGCACGCCGTGGTACCCCGGGCCGTCCTTGCTGGAGTGGCTGGAGCAAGTGCCGAGCGGTCTGGAGGACAACCAGATCGGGCGCGCGCCGCTCCGGTTCGCGGTCCAGCTGGTGCTGCGCGGGTTCGAGCCGAACGAGGGCGGCGCGCGCGGCTACGCGGGCCGGATCAGCAGCGGCGTGCTGACGCCGGGCCAGCGCGTCCGGGTGCTCCCGAGCGAGCTGACGGCGACGGTCCTCTCGGTCGGCACGCATGACGGACCGCTCCAGGTGGGGCAGCCGGGCCAATCGGTGGTGGTGCGCCTGGACCGCGAGCTGGACATCTCGCGCGGCGACTGGCTGGTGGCGGACGACGTTCTAACCCAGCCGGCCCAGGCCCGCCAGTTCGAGGCCGACCTGGCCTGGCTCGACTCGTCGCCGCTGGCGCCCCAGCGGAAGCTCTGGCTCCGGCATGGCACGCGCTGGGTGCAGGCCCGGATCCGGCGGATCGAGTCGGTGCTCGACCTCGGGTCCGTCGAATGGCGGGCGGCTGAGCCAGACGCCGCGCTTGGACCGAACGACATCGCGCGGGTGGTGGTCGAGACGCAACAGCCGATCGCGCTGGACCCGTACGACAAGGTCCGAGCGTCTGGCTCGTTCGTGCTGGCGGACGCCGCGACGAACCACACCGTCGCGGCGGGCATGGTGCGCGGCCTGCCGGAGTAGCCCTGGAAGACCCCACCCCCCTGCCCCCTACTGTCCCCATTGCGATGGAGAGGAGGAGCAGGCTTGGACGTCTCCCCTCTCCATCGCAATGGGGAGAGGGCGAAAGTGGGGCTTCGGTCCGGGCCTAAACCAATGCCACGGTGGGATCTTCATACCTGGAGAGGAGTGCGGTTCAGGAGGGCGCGATAAATCGCGCCCGTGCGCCAGCAGCGCCCCTGGTACAGGCGCGGTTATCGCGCTGAAATCTCGCTCACCGCGGGTTCCCAGATCGGCATGGGTTTAGAGCGAGACGGAGCGGCCGGTCTTCGCGGACTCGATGGCGGACAGGGCCATCCGGAGTGATTCGCGGCCGTCCGCGCCGGTCACAGCCGGCTGCGAGCCGGTCCGTGCGCACTCCACGAAGTGCGCCAGCTCGGCGGTGTACGCCTCGCCGAACATCGGCTTGAACCAGGCGCTGTGCGGCCGGCTGACCCCAGTTGCCGTGTAGAGCGAGGCGTTGTCCTCGCGGCCGTCGCCGACCGCCATCATGCCGCCGGTCCCGAACACCTCGGCCCGCACGTCGTAGCCGAACGCGCCGTTGAAGCTGACGTCGGCGGTGGCGAGGGCGCCGTTCGCGAACCTGACCGTGCAGACCGCCGTGTCCACCAGGCCGGTCTGGCGATCCTCGCCCCAGGCCAGCGAGCCGACCATCGCCGAGACCTCGACCGGCTCCGAGGCGGAGAGCCAGCGCAGCACGTCGAAGTCGTGGATCATCGTCTCGAGGAAGATCGCCCACGGGATCGGGCCTTCCGGGCGCGGGACGGCCGGGTCGCGGGTGATCGAGCGGAGCAGGTGGACCTCGCCGAGCGTGCCGTCGTCCACCGCCTGTCTGGCTCGACGGAAACCACGGTCGAAACGGCGCTGGAACCCGACCTGCAAGAAGGTGCCGGCGTCCGCGACGGCCTGGATAGCGCGGTCGGCCTCTTCGATGGTGTGCGAGAGCGGCTTCTCGGTGAAGGCCGGCTTGCCCGCCTTCGCGGCCATCACGATCAGGTCGGCGTGGAAGCGGGCCGGCGTCGCGATCGCGACCGCCTGAATCGCCGGATCGTCGCAGGCCGCCTGGGCGTCGCGCTCGTAGCGGGTGTCGTCCAGCCCAAGCTGCTCGATCAGCGCGCGCGCCTTCGCTTCGTCGGCGTCCGCGATCACCGCCAGCCGCGCTCCTGGCAGGCGGTGCGCGAGCGTCTCAGCGTGAAACGACCCCATCAGCCCGGCGCCGATCAGCGCCACGTTCAGCCGAGCCGGCATGTCGTGATTCCTCCCCTTCGTCGGCGGGCTCGACACTGTCCGGACGTCGGCCGCGAGCGAGACGATACCTCGAAAATGCCGCCCAGGCCAGCGCGACGGGCGCCGCCAGCCCGCCAGCGGCCACCACCGCGATGGCAGGATCGGCCGGGTAGCGGAACCGCCAGACCAGGCCGTCCAGAGCGGCGGCCAGCACGACCATGACGAGCGCCACCGCGGCTGGGCCGAGGGCAGGGCGCCAGCGCGGCACGACCAGCGACGCCGCCAGCCCGACCCCGAACAGCCAGGAGATGGGGGAGCGCCAGCGCCACGGCTGGAAGAAGCTGGTGACCGCGTCGGCGCGCTCGTAGGCGTCGCCCTCGGCCGGGCGGTCTGGGTCGAGCAGGGCCACGATGCGCGGCTCCCACTTCTTGTCCCAGTTGCGGGTCGTGCGTGCCCGCCAGTTGCCGAGCAGCCGCTCGTTCCGGCCCTGGAACAGCTCCCAGGCCATCTCGCCGGTCGTCTGGAGGTAGTGAGAGGGCCGCTCGGCGATCTCGGCGAGCGCGAGGTCGCGCAGGAGGTTGCTCGTCTGGGCCTGGGTCAGCCCGAGCTCGTCGCGGACACGGGCGGTGATCGTACCGCCCGACGGCTCGCCGCCGTCGGCCTCTTGCTGGACGATGCGCCGGGCGGCGGCCCGCGTCGGATCGGGATCGGGGTGGGCCGGGTCGTCGTACAGGTAGCCTTTGTCGTGGCGGACGGTCCGCCCGATCAGCGCCTGCCCGAGCGCGCCCTCGGCGCCGGTCGTGCCGTGAACCAGGAGGTTTCGGATCGTCCAGGGCGCCAGCACCAGTGCCAGCCCGACGGCGGCGGTGGCGGCGCGCTGGACGCCGAGCCGCCAGGATGGCAACGCCAGCAGCAACGGTAGCCCGACGGCGACCGGCGTGGCGGCTTGCCCGATCGGGCGGGTGAGCGCCGCCAGGGCCATCGCGCCGCCCGCCGCCACCAGCCAGCCACGCCTGGGCGAGCGCAGCGCCACCGCGAGCACCAGCAGGGCCAGCGTCAGCACCAGGGTGAAGACCGCCTCGGACATCAGGTAGTGCTCGTAGACGATGAGCGGGCCGGAGAGCGCCACCATCAGCCCGGCGACGAGACCGGCGATCCGCCCGGCGAGCCCGCCGAACGCGACCCGCCCGAGTCCGAACGTCAAAGCTGTGGTCAGCACGCCGAGGCCATGCTGGACGGTCGCGATGCTCGCGAGATCGCCGCCGGAGGCCAGCACCGCCGCGATGAAGATCGGGTAGAGCGGCGTGCGGCGCAGCTCCGGCTCGAAGCCGAGGCCGGAGGCCAGCGCGTACCCTGGCCAGAGGTAGTCGTCGCTGTCAGGGGTGACGAACGTCGGTGGGCCGGCCGCCAGGAAGCGGACTCGCGCGAACATGGCGACCGCGAGCACGCCCACCAGCAGCGCGAGGTCGAGCCAGAAGCCGTGGCCGCGGCGCGCCGTGTTTGCCGTCATAGGTGGCGGGAACCGTATCGCCGCGCACGCAGCAGCGTCAACCTGACGGGCGAAAGGCTTCATCTGGGCGACATCTGTTACCATACGCTGGCGCGGCGACGGCGCCGATTGTCGCACTCGCGCAAGTTGACGTCTGATCGAGTGCAGACTCCGTCAGGGGAAGCGTCGAAACCGATGACTGTTGTCGATCAGGGCATCCGCACGGCCCTCCTCACGCGCCAGCTGGACGAAGATCCGGTCGCGCACGCGCTCACCATCGTGATCCCGGCCTACAACGAGGAGCGTGGCATCGTCCCGGTCGTCGGGCAGGTCCGCGACGCGATGGAGTCCTTCGAGTACGACTTCGAGATCCTGGTCGTGGACGACGGCTCGCGGGACAAGACCGCCGACCAGGCCCGCACGACCGGCGTGCGGGTGGTGCAGCACCGCCAGAATCGCGGCTACGGCGAGGCGCTGAAGACCGGCATCCGTCACGCCAAGTACGACCGGATCGCGATCATCGACGCGGACGGCAGCTACCCGGCCCAGGACATCCCGCGCCTCGCCGAGCTGCTGGGCGACGCCGAGATGGTGGTCGGCGCGCGAACCAGCCGGAACGCCGCGATCCCGCTGATCCGGCGGCCGGCCAAGAAGGCGCTGACCCTGCTCGCGAGCTACCTGACCGGCGTCAAGATCCCGGACCTCAACTCCGGGCTGCGCCTGTTCCGCCGCGCGCTCGCCATTGAGTTCTTCGACCTGCTGCCGTCGAAGTTCTCGTTCACGACGACGATCACGCTGGCGGCGCTGAACAGCGGCTACCTCGTCGAGTTCGTCGAGATCGACTACTACGCCCGGACCGGCAAGTCGAAGATTCGCCCGATCCAGGATACCTGGAACTTCTTCATGCTGGTGGTCCGGCTGACGCTGATCTTCCGGCCGCTCAAGGTGTTCATGCCGCTGGCGATCGGGCTGTTCCTGCTGGCAGCGGTCGTGCTCGGGACCGGCTGGTTCGGGTTCCACAAGGTGTTCGACAACACGGCGATGCTGCTGCTGTTCGCGGCGTTCCAGTGCGTCGCCATCGGGATGCTCGCCGACGTGGTGAACGTCCGGCGGAGCCGGGCGCCCCGGGACACGCCGCGCGAGTAGCCTCAGCCGTCTCGGAGCGAGGGTCTCGCGACTGACAAGGCCGTGACCTGGCTGCGTGGCTCGGCGTCGGCGGGCGCAGTCCGGCGCGCTCGCGAGCGAACCAGCCCGACGATCCAGGCCAGCGCCCCGACGGCGAGGACGGCCATCAGTGGGTCGGTCGGGTAGCGGTAGCGCGAGACGTTGCCGACGAGCGCCGCGCTGAGGAACAGCAGCGCGAACGCCGACATGCCGAGGGCGACGGCCGGCCGCCACGGCTGGCGCCAGAGCGCCACCAGCGTGCTGAGTAGGGCCAGCAGCGGCAGGACCGGCCCGACGTAGCCCGTCTGCCAGATCGAGACCAGCCCGGAGGCGACCGTCTGGGCCCGGTCCTCGGCGGGGGTGGCCGGGACCAGCAGGTGCTTGCTCGGCTCATCCTCCCAGCGCGGACGGGCGGTGTCGGTCGTGTTGCGGGCGTCGCGTAGCCGCTCCACCGAGCCGTCCGCCATCCGCACGAACCGCTGGAGCGTGCCGGCGACGTAGTAGTCGGGCCGCCTGAGGATCGCCTCGACGGCCAGGTTGCGCATCAGGCGGTCGGCCTCGGCCGGGGAGAGGCCGAGCTCGCGGCGCAGGCGGGTGTGGACCGCCTTGCCTGACGATCCGCTGTCGGCGGCCTGCTGGAGGATCTTGCGGGCGCGGACACGGTCCTCTGGCTCGTCGGCGTGGAGGGCAGGATCGTAGAACGTCCAGGCGCCACGGTCGTGGCGAGCGGTCCGGCCGAGCAGGCTCTGGCCGAGGCTGCCCACTGACGCGCTGTCCTGCTCCAGCGAGGAGTGGATCATCTGCGGGGCGAGCACCAGCCCGCACGCGGCGAGCGCCACAGCAGACCTGAGCAGCAGCTGACGCCAGGAGCCGCCGACCAGCACGACGGCCACCGGGATGACGGGCAGCAGCACCTGGGCGACTGGCCGAGTCAGGGTGGCGAAGCCGAGCAGCAGCCCGGCCAGCGCATAGAGTGCCAGCCGACGGGTGCGCAGCGCGGCGACCAGCGCGGTCAGCGAGCCGGCCACCAGCGGCACGAACAACGCCTCGGTCATGACGGTGTGCTCGGAGATGACGAGCGCGCCGTTCAGCCCAACCAGCAATCCGGCCACGCTGCCGACGATCCGTCCGACGCGGGCCGGCGTAAAGCAGAGCCGGCCGAGCGCGAAGGTCAGGCCGGCCGTCACCACCCCGAGCGCGTGCTGGAAGAAGACCAGCGAGCGCAAGTCCTCGCCTCCGGCCACGATCGAGAAGGCGATCGACCACGGGTAGCCAGGGGTACGCTTCGACGCTGAGAGGTCGAAGTCGAGGCCGTTGGCGAGCGCGAATCCAGGCGCCAGATACCCCTCGCTGTCGCCGGTCGCGAAGACCGGCGCGCGGAACAGGAAGACGCCGCGTAAGAGCGCCGCGACGAGCAGTACCAGCAGCAACGCGGCGAGGTCAGGGTGACGTCTCACACAGGAAAGGCGGCGCATATCTACACGCCCGGACTTGGAGTACGGCCGCTGGTCATTCCGAGGCCGTCCGAGCGCGAACTGGTAACGATGGGTTGGAAGACGGTGACCACCTTCGATCTGAACGATTGGCGAACCGACGGGACCATCCCCACCCGACAGTGGCCAGTGCTGCGATACCGCCGGCCATCAGCACGGCGATGGCAGGATCGGCCGGGTAGCGGTACCGCTCCTGGGGGCCGTTGAGCGCGGCGCTCGCGAGGCACAGGACGACCACCGTCGCGCCGAGCAGCAGGCCCGGCCGCCAGGACGCCAGGCATGACGTCGCGATCCCGAGCGCGAACAGCACCAGCGGCAGCGGCGCCCAGAGGGCTGGCTGCCAGAGCTTCAGCAGGTTGTTGGCGGCGCGGGCGTCGTCCTCCGAGCGCTGGTTGGCGAGCAGCGCTCGCGTCCTGTCGCTCCACTCGACGTCCTTGCGCTCGGCCTCGTGGTCGCGCAGCCGGATCTCGATGCCGTTGAAGATCCGGACCGCGAACTGGACCGAGCCGGTCACGAAGTAGAGCGGCTGGCGGAGGATCGCTTTGACCGCGAGGTCGCGCATCACGGCGTTCACCTCGATCGGGTCGAGGTCGAGCTCCTGGCGCAGCCGCGAGGCAATTGTCCCATCCGATTCGCCCCGGTCGGCGCCCTGCTGGACGATCCTGGCCGCTCGGGCCATGCGCGGGTCAGACTCGGGCTGGCCGGGGTCGTTGAAGACGAAGCCTCGGTCGTAGGAGGCCGTCCGCGCGACGAGGGTGCGGCCAAACGTGCTCGGCGACGAGAGGTTGTAGGCAAGCTGATTGCGGATCGACCAGGGCGCGACGGCGAGCGCGTACCCCGCGACGACCAGCGCGACGGCGACGACGGCACGCCGTGTGGGAGCAGGCCAGCTCGCGGCGCCGAACGTACCCAGCGTGAAGGCTGGCCGCCAGGACGCGACGGCAAAATAGGCGGTGAGGACCGCCAGCGGCAGAAACGCCTGGGCGACCGGCTTGACCATCGCGGCCAGGCCGACCAGCAGCCCGCCGACCAGCCAGGGCAGCAGGCGCTCGCGGCGGCTGGCCCAGACCAGCGCGACCAGCATGGCGGTCACGGCGAACGCGAACAGCGTCTCGGTCAACAGGTAGTGCTCGTACGTGACGAGCGGGGCCGAGATGGCGGTCAGCAGCCCGGCTGCCAGCCCAACCGCGCGGGCGGACACGACACTGCCGCCGGCAGCCATCCGGCCCAACAGATACGCCAGCCCGGCCGTCCCGACGCCGAGCAGGTGCTGGAGCAGGACGATGCCGCGCAGGTCGTCGCCGACCAGCAGCAGGGCGCCGGCCAGGAAGAGCGGATAGGCGGGCGTGCGGCGCAGTCCCAGCTCGAACTGGCCGCCGTGCACGAGGTCGAACGCCGGCAGGAAGTACGCCTGGCTGTCCTTGGCGATGAACGGCGCGATCCGCAGCGCGAAGCCGAGCTTGACGGCGACCGCCACCGTCAGCACCAGCATGACGCAGGCGGCGTCAGGATGGCGGCGGACGGCGCGCATGAGGGCGCTCACCGGGCTGGCTCGCAGGGCGGGACGGCGGGCGCCCGGGTCATCGGCTCGCTTCCGCGACTGGCGCCGCGCCGATCCGATGCTCGCGCGGCGGCTCCGCACGAGTCGAGTGGGCGCCACGTGCTCGGCGGAGCGCGGCGAGCGCCAGCTGGCCGGCAAGCACGACGGCAGCGGCTGTGAAGAGGGCGATCAGCGGGTCGAGCGGGTAGCGGTAGCGGGGGACCGGGCCGTCCAGCGCCGCCGAGGCCAGCAGGATGCCGAGCCCGGCGAGACCGGGGATCAGGGCCGGCCGCGCCGCCACAATCGACAGGAGGAGCCCCAGCCCGGCCAGCGCCGGCAGGATCGGGCCGAAGCTGGACGGCTGGAACAGCTCGGTCAGCCACTCGGCAGTCTCGACGCTCTGCTGCTCGGCGGCGGTGCTCGGCGCGAGCAGGTGATCCACCCGCGACTCCCACTGCTCGACCCAGTCCTTGTCGCGGCGCATCACCCAGCGGTCGGAGTAGGTGTCCTCCTTCTCCTTGCCGAGGACGATCTGCCAGGCCATCCCGAGACTGCCCACGGCGTAGTAGCCGGGCCGCTTCGCGATCTCCGCTTGCGCAACCTGCCGCATCAGGCGGTCGGACTCGGCCTGCGAGAGCCCGAACTGACTCATCAGGCCGGCCTGCGTCGAACGGACCGAGCGGCTGTTCCGAATCGTGTTGCGCTTGCCTCTGATGAACTGCCGGACCTGAGCCTGGAGGTCATCGTCGGCAGCCGGCTGGGCGGCGTCGAAGTACCCCTCGTCGTACTTGATCGTGCGGGCGATCAGGCTGCGGCCCAGGCCGCCAGCTGCCGAGAGGGTGCCGTGCTCGGACAGGTTGCGGAGCATCCAGGGCGCCATCACCAGCCCGAATCCGATCCCGACCAGCGCCGAGCCGCGCAGGATCGGCCACGGCTTGCGGGTGGAGAGCAGGAAGGCGAGCGGCGCCAGCACCACCAGCGCCTGCGCCACCGGCCGCGTCAGCGCCGCCGCGCCGAGCAGGAGGCCGGCAGCGAGCGCCCAGCCCCAGTGGCCGCTCCGGGCAGCCAGCACCAGGCCGAGCAGCGCCCCCAGGAAGAGGGCCGTGAACAGCGTCTCGGTCATGATGCTCTGGCCGGACAGGATCAGTGCGCCGTTGAGGGCCACCAGCAGCCCGCCGGCCAGACCGGCGATCCGCCCGCCGACCGGCCCGAGCGTCAGCCGGCCGAGCAGGTAGGTCAGCAGCGCCGCGACCACGCCGAGCGCCTGCTGGACGAACACCAGCGCCCGTAGCTCCTCCCCGAACAGGAGGATCGAGCCGGCCGCGAACAGGGCGTAGCCGGGCGGTCGGCGCAGCTCGGGCTCGAAGTCGTAGCCGAAGGCGAGGTCGTACCCTGGCAGGAAGTGGGACTGGCTGTCGCCGGTCAGGATCACCGGCACGCGGTACAGGAACGCCAGCCGCAGCAGCGCTGCCACCACGCCGACGACGGTCAGCGCGACGGCGTCCGGGTGGCGGCGGATAGTCGTCAGCAGTCCTCGCAGCAGGCTCATCGCGCTACGCCCCCCGAGGCGCCCGGCCAGGTGCGGGCGCCACCAGCGGAGAGGACGGACTGGACAGGGGCGCGCTCGGAGTGGGCGCGGTCCGCGGAGCGCCCGCCCGCCGGAGCAGTCGCAGCGACAGCTCGGCGGTCCAGGTCACCGCGCCGGCCGCCACCAGCGCCATCAGCGGGTCGGCCGGGTAGCGGTAGCGAACGACCGGCCCGTCGAGGGCGGCGCAGGTCGCCAGCAGCGCCAGCACCGCCAGGCTGAAGAGGAGCGCCGGCCGCATGGTGGCTCGGATCGCGAACAGCAGCGTCCCGAGGCCGAACAGGATCGGCATCAGCGGATCCCAGGCCGGCGGCTGCACGAGTGAGACGACCGTGCTGGCCTCGTCGAGCTCGTTGCGCTGGGCGGTGCTGGCGCGGCTGAGCAGGTGCTCCACGCGGTCGTCCCACTCGTCGCGGCTGAGGCGAGCGTTCTGGGTCTTCCAGTCGGTGCTCAGCTTCTCTGGCTCGCCGGCCAGCAGCTGCCAGGTAAAGCGGACGTTGCCGCGCAGGTAGTAGAGCGGGTTGTCCAGGATCACGTCCGTCGCCAGGACGCGCATGAACTGGTTGACTTCGGCGTCGGTCATGCCGAAGCGGTCCTGGACGCGGCGGTAGATGACGCCGTCCGAGAGCCGCTGTTTGATCCCGTTCTGGACGAGCTGCCGGGCGATCCCCTCGCGCCGCTCGTAGGTGTCGGCGTCCTGGTCGTCGTACCACTTGAAGCCGGTGTCGTGCTTGGCGGTGCGGGCCAGCAGCGTCTGGCCGAGCGCGCCGGCCGTCGTGGCGCTGTCGTGGACGAGCTGGTTGCGGACCATCCACGGCACCACCACCACCAGCACGCCGGCCCCGATCGTGAGCGAGGGCAGGATCGCCCGCCGGATCGAGGCGTAGCTGACGGCCACCACGAACGGCAGGACTGGGATCAGCACCTCGGCGACCGGCTTGCAGAGCAGCGAGAGGCCGAGCAGCACGCCAGACGCCGCGAATCCGGCTCTCCGTCCGCTCCTGAGCGCGCCGACGAATACCACGAACGTCAGCAGCAGCAGGAAGATCAGCGCCACCTCGGGCATCAGGTAGTGCTCGGCGATGACCAGGGCGCCGTTGAGCGCCGTCACGAGCGCGGCGAGCAGTCCGGCCGCCCGGCCGAGCGTCATCCGCCCCAGGAGGTAGACCAGGACCGCGCTGGCGATCCCGAGCAGGTGCTGGGCGAACGCCACTGCCAGCAGATCCTCGCCGAACAGCCCCAGCGCGCCCGAGATGAACAGGGGGTAGACGGGCGTGCGGCGGATCGAGAGGTCGAAGCCGTACCCGTAGAGCAGATCCCAGGCCGGCAGGAAGTAGCTAATGCTGTCTCGGAGCAGGAAGACCGGCACCCGGAAGGCGAACGCCACCCGCATCGTTGCCGCGGCCAGCACGACGATGGACAGCGCGACGGCGTCAGGGTGCGCCGCGACGACGGCCCAGGCACGCGCACCTGGGCTGCGCTGGCCCGCCGTGCGTTCGGTCGACACGGCGCGAGACTAGCTGCCCCGGCCGGCGCCGCCGACACCGGCCAGTGGCCGGTCACTCTCGCGCGCGCGACGCGCCGGGCGCCCACCGTAGCGGAGATAGCGGGTGGAGCGTGTCTTGCTGCCGCTCGGATTTCCGATCGGCTTGCGGCCGACCAGCCCTTTCCCGAGCATCGTCCTGACGACGTACGTCGATTTGCCCTGGGACTCGAAGTACGTGCGGGTCACCAGCTCGGCGAGCAGGCCCTGGGTGATGAACAGCAATCCGGCCAGGAAGAGGAAGACGGCGATCAGCGCGACCGGGTTGCGGTTGATGCGCACGTCCTCGAAGAACCGCGAGTAGAGCAGCAGCAGCGTCGAGAGGAAGCCCAGGCCGAAGCAGACGGCCCCGAGCCCGCCGAACAGCTGGATCGGCTTGGTGGAGTAGCTGCTCAGGAACTTGAGTGTCATCAGATCCAACAGCACCTTGATGGTGCGGTTGATCCCGTACTTCGACTTGCCGTACTTTCGTGCCCGGTGGTTGACCGGCAGCTCGGTGACGGTGGCGCCCGACCAGGCCGCGTAGGCCGGAATGAATCGGTGCATCTCGCCGTACAGGCGGACGTTCTTGATCACCTCGCGGCGGTACGCCTTGAGCGTGCAGCCGTAGTCGTGCAGCTCGACGCCGCTGACCTTCGAGATCAGCCAGTTCGCCATCCGCGAGGGCAGCTTGCGGCTGATCTCGGCGTCCTGGCGGTTCTTGCGCCAGCCACTGACGACGTCGAAGTCACCCTCGTCCATCGTCTGGAGCAGGCGCGGGATCTCGGCCGGGTCGTTCTGGAGATCGCCGTCCATGAAGATGACGATGTCCCCGCGCGATGCTTCCAGGCCGGCCGCCAGCGCCGCCGTCTGCCCGAAATTGCGCCGGAACTGGATCACCACGACTTCCGGGTGCTGCTCGGACAGGCTCTTCAGCAGGCCGAAGCTGCCGTCCTTGCTGCCGTCGTCCACGTACAGGATCTCGTACGGACGCCCAAGCTGCACCAGGACACCCTGAAGCTCCTCGTGGAGCTCTGGGATGTTCTCGACTTCGTTGTAGATGGGAACGACGATAGACAGCACCGACCAACCCCGACCCTCGGGATAGGGCGGAGTATACGGCAGGCGGGCGCCCGGGAGACAGGAGCCCGCCCCGACCGGGTATGCGTCAGAGCTTTGTGCTGAGCCAGACGCCTGGGGCGCGATGAATCGCGCCCGTACAAGGCGCCACCCCCTGGTACGGGCGCGATTCATCGCGCCCCAAGAAACTGACGCACACCCGCCCAGGGCCGCGTGACCGGACATTGACAGCCAGGGCGCTGACAAAGGGAGCGGTTCGTGCACAGAGGCCGTATCATCAGAGATGGGCGACGATCGTCCGACCCCTACTCTCGGCGCCCGGAGGGTATGACTCGATGAACCGTCGCTCTGGCTCGTCTGCCTCGCGACCCGGTCTCTTCAGCCGCTCGGGCCTGGTCGGCCTCGTGATGGCCGCACTGCTGATCGTCGCCGCTTCGGCGCCGTCGCTGGCCGCCGCGCAGGCGAGGCGTCCGCTCGACCGTCAGCCGACGTGGATCCCGGCCTCCGTCGTGGACCGCCCGGCGGCGTCCGTGCCGCTGGTGGCCGACTCGCCCTCCGACCTGCTCGCCGTCAACGCCGATCCTGTTTCGGCGCGCTCGGTGGCGAACCAGAGCGATCCGGGGCCGGGCCTGGAGTTGATCTCGGCGGTCTTCAACTCGCTGATGGACCGCTTCTTCCGGCCGCTGGACTCGCGCGACCTGCTGGAGGCGGCCTGGGAAGGCGCCCGCCGAGCGCTCGCGAGCGCTCGCGCCCTGCCGAACGACATCGCGGCGCCGGAGCTGACCGGCGACCGTGCCGGCGACCTGGCCGCGTTCTCGACGCAGTGGCGAGCGCTGGTGGCCGCGGTCGGACCGAACATCAACGCCAACCGCCTGGCGATGGCGGCATCGGCGGTGATGACCCAGAGCCTCGACGAGCAGCACACCTACTTCCTGCCGCCCGAGGACTTCGCGCGGTACGTGGCGCAGCTGACCAGCGATGGCGACCGGGTCGGGCTGGGCGTGGCGATCCAGGGAAGCGTCGGGCCGTTCACCATCGGCGCGGTGATTCCGGCGAGCCCGGCTGAGAAGGCCGGCCTCCAGGAAGGCGACTCGATCGAGGCCGTTGACGACCACGACATGAAGGGCCGACAGTCTGCTGAGCTGCTGGAGATGTTGCGCGGGCAGGAGGGCCAGCCGGTCAAGCTGCGGATTCGCCGTGGCGGTGAGAACGGCCAGACGCTCGACATTACGGTGGTGCGCGGACGGTACAAGGACGCGCCGCTGACGATGCGCGTGCTCCCGGAGGGCGTCTGCTTGCTGCGCCTGACCAGCTTCCCCGTCTCGTTCGTCGTCGGGCCGACGGGCCGGACGATTGGCGAGGAGCTGGAGTACGACCTGGAGCAGTGCGAGAAGGCCGGTGTGAAAGGCTGGATCGTCGATCTGCGGGGCAATCCCGGTGGCAACGCCATCGGCGAGACGCTCGGCAAGTTCATGGACGCCGGCCCGATCATGGTCGAGAAGGACCGCCTGGGCGGCCGCTACGAGCAGGCGACGGACGGCCACCTGTTCCGGGTGCAGCACCCGCTGGCCGTGCTGATCGACGGCAACTCGGCCTCGGCGTCTGAGGTGTTCGCCTCGGCGGTCCAGGAGCACAAGCGGGCGGTCGTGCTCGGGCAGAAGTCGGCCGGCGCGCTGAACACCACGACCATCGTGCGGCTGCCGCTCGACGCGGGCATGGGCGTGGCGATTCGCCAGGTGACCACCGGTATCAAAGAGACTGTCGTGGACGAGGTCGGCGTGACGCCGGACGTCGAGCTCCAGCCGAGCCGCGATCCGTTCGCGGTGCCGCCGGAGGCGATCGCGGCCGTCCTGAGCCCGCCGGCCGGGATCGGACCGCTCCAGCCCGGGCCGAACCCGTTCGAGGGCGTCTTGAGCGCCGCCGAGCTGAAGCAGCGCGCCACCCCGGTCCTGCTCAAGGCCGAGGACGCCGCCCAGCCGGCCGACCGCGTGAACCGTGGCGAGATGGCGTTCGACACGCTGCTCTACTACGAGAGCGACTACCCGAGCCTGAAGGCCGCGCGGGAGCGGGCGCTCCGCCTCGGGTGGCAGGGCATCTACGCCCGCTGGATCGGCGCGGACTTCCCGCCCAAATTCACGGCGACGGTCAGCTTCTACAAGGACGGGGACGGCGCACACAAGGATCTCCGCGAGATCTACGAGCCGGGCGAGCCCCAGAACCCGAAGGCGTGGAAGGACGTGGACTCGCCGGTGATGCTCGGCGACGAGACGCTGGCCCAGGTCGGCACGGGCCAGAACGACGGGCGGATCTGGATCGCCTGGCGGCGCGGCGGCACGGTGTACACCGTCGCGCAGTCGTTCATGCCGGGCGAGGCGCAGCCGTTCGACGAAGTGGCGCGGCTGGCGAAGATCATGGACGAGCGGGCGCAGGCGGCAGGCTCCTGACGCTCGTTGACGGATCGCGTCGGCCACGCACCACGGCGTGGCCGACGCGATATGGGAGATCGTTCGCGCAGAATGCGGGAGTCCAGAGTCCCGACCGTCGTATCATGACGCGTGGGCGGCGAGCGCGGGCAGTATCCTCTCGGCGCCCGGAGGATTCGACTCGATGAACCGCCCAGCTCGGCCTCACGGCCTGATGGCTAACCTGCGTGGCCGAGCGCTCCTGGCCGGCGCGTTCTTGTTCCTGCTGTTGGTGTTGTCGGCGTTCGCGCCGGCTGCAGTGTTCGCGCCGATCCGTGGGGAGCTCGCCGCGCTGGAAGGCCAGGTGGAGCGAACTGCCAGCGGCAGCGGGTGGACCGCGAACGGGCAGCCAGGCGACGCCACGAAGCCGCGAACGAACGTGGGAACGGCGCCTCAAGCGGCCGCGACCGCCGCGGCGCCCTCGATCACGGGTCAGACGCAGCCGGCCGGGCAAGGCGGCGACGGTAGCGCCGCCAGGGCGTCAGGCGGACCATCCGCCGCTGCGCCGAACGCGGCGGCAGTCGCCAACCAGACCGACCTGGACGGCGAGATCGCGCTGATCACCGCCGTCTACAACTCGATTCAGGACCGCTTCTTCCGACCGCTCGACTCGCGTGATCTGCTCCGAGCAGCCTGGGAGGGGGCGCGCCGCGCGCTGACCGAACAGCGCAAGCTGCCGACCGGCATCGACGCGCCAGGTCTCACCGGCGACCGCGCCGGCGATCTTCAAGCATTCCTGGCGCAGTACCGGGCGCTGCTCGCCCAGGCCGGCAGCGGCGTGGACACTCGGCGCGTCGCGATGGTCGCGTCCGACCTGATGACCCAGAGCGTCGGCGAGCAGCACACCGTGTTCCTGACGCCGGACACCTACGCGCGCTTCCGTGCTAGCCTGACCAGCGACCAGGGACGGGTGGGCCTCGGCATCCTGATCCAGGGACAGTCGGCGCCGTTCCGCATCAGCTCGGTGATCCCGGGAGCGCCCGCCGACAAGGCCGGCGTAAAGGAGGGTGACGAGCTCGAGGCGATCGACGGGCGCGATGTGCGCGGCCTGGACTTGCGCACGGTGTCCGACCTGCTGCGCGGCGAAGAGGGACAGCAAGTGTCGTTGTCGCTCCGACGCCGCTCCGGCGCGGACCTGCCAGTGCGTGCGCCCGGTCAGATCCCTGCGGCTGCCACCGACGCTGACGGTTCGACGTTCGACGTGAAGCTGACGCGCGCCAAGTTCACCGAGCCGCCGCTGACGATGCGCCTGCTGTCGGACGGCGTCTGCGTCTTCCGCCTCTCGACCTTCCCGGTCGCCTTCATCGTCGGGCCGACCGGCCGCACGATCGGCGAGGACTGGGACTACTACCTGGAGCAGTGCGAGCAAGCTGGCGGCAAGGGCTGGATCGTAGACCTGCGCGGCAATGGCGGCGGCGCCAGCCTGACCCAGGTGCTCGGACGGTTCATGGACGCCGGCCCGGTCCTGGTGGAGCGCGACCGGATGCGTGGACGGTACGAGCAGGCGACGGACGGCCACCTGTTCCGAGTTCAGCGTCCGCTCGTCGTGCTGATCGACGGCAACTCGGCATCCGCCTCGGAGGCGTTCGCGTCGGCGATCCAGGAGTACGGCCGGGGCATCGTGATGGGCCGGAAGTCGGCCGGAGCGTTGAACACCGGCAACATCGTGCAGTTGCCGCTCGGGGCCGGCATGATGGTGGCGATCCGCGAGGTGTTCACCGGCAAGAAGGAAGTGCCGGTCGACGAGGTGGGTGTGACGCCGGACGTGGCGCTCAACGCCCGCGACGGCTCGTCGGTGCCGCAAGAGGCGATCGACGCGGCGCTGCATCCGCCGGCTGGCATCGGGCCGCTGCCCGCTGGCCCGTCCACCTACGAGGGAGTGCTCTCGGCCGAGGAGCTGAAGCGCCGGACGACGCCAGTCTTGTTGCGGGCCGAGGACGCCGGCCGCCCCGAGGACCGGGTCCAGCGCGGCGACCTGGCCTTCGACACGCTCCACTACTACATCTCGGACTACCCGAGCCTGACCGCCGCGCGGGAGCGGGCGCTCCGCCTCGGGTGGCAGGGCGTCTACGCGCGCTGGATCGGGAGCGGATTCCCGCCGCCGTTCGCGGTGATCGTGGGCTACTACAAGGACGGCGACGGCGCGCACAAGGATCTCCGCGAGATCTACGAGCCGAACGAGCCGCACAATCCGCCCCAGTGGCGCGAGGTCGATTCGCCGGTCACGCTCGGCGACGAGACGATCGCCCAGGTCGGCGTCGGCCAGAACGAGGGCCGGATCTGGATCTCGTGGCGGCGCGGCGGCACCATCTACACGGTGTCGCAGTCGATCCCGCCCGGCGACCCGCAGACGTTCGACGAGGTGGCGAGATTGTCGAAGATCGTGGACGAGCGGGCGCAGGCGGCTGGCTCCTGACGAAGCGCCGCCCCAAGGTGGCATCGACGCGGGCAACCGCCGCGCACTCTGGCCGTTACGGTTAGCAGGGCCGTCATCAGGTCTGCTCGACGTGACGGATTGGGGAAGCCAGCTGGCCGACCGGCGCGTCCGCGAGTTGGGCGTTTCGGGTACACTGGCGGCGACTCAGCCGAGTCGGACGGATGCTCTGGCACGCTCGCGTGACGGTGGCGTCCGCCGCACGATCTCTGCGGGAGTGGGTTTCATGGGAGTGGCTCGGGCGCTCGTCGTCGTCGTTCTGATCGCGCTGGCGACGTCGCCACTGGTGAGCGGTACCTTCAACGTTGGATCTGCCGTGCCGTCGGTCTACGCCGACTCGCCGTCGTCGTCGCTCGTCATCGTGCGCGACAAGAACGACAAGGACCAGGATCGCAAGAACAAGAATCGGGACTCGGACGAGGACTCGCGCGGCAACCGGATCAAGACCCGCGACGAGCAGAAGGAAGAGAAGGACCAGCAGTCCAAGGACGACGACCAGCCGCGTACGCCGACCAACACGCTCGCTCGTGATAACTTTGAGCTGGAGGGCCAGGTCGTCGCGCTGAACTGCGACGCCAACCCGAAAGAGATCACGATCCACACGGTGGACGGCGACGCCAAGCTGTTCCAGGGTCCGCGCGACCCGCACAGCCGGATCGACCGTCTGTACTGCGGCGACCTGCTGGTCGGCGACTACATCTTCGTCCAGGAAGCGCAGAAGCGGAACGAGCAGGAGTACGACGCCTTCTACATCTCGTGCCAGAAGGATCGCCAAGAGGGCGACGACAACTCGAACGACAACGACGACGACGTGGACCCGAACTGCCAGCATATCTGGCACCGGTAGGGGAAGCCCCACCCCCAGCCCCCTCCCCATTGCGATGGAGAGGGGGTGTTTTTGTGTTCGAGTCCGGGGCTTGGCGTGGGTGACGATCTCGGGCGACGTGGGTGAAGCGTTCGCTCAAACCGCTGCGAGCAGCTCCGGCGCGTAGAAGCCGGACCGGGCCAGGTCGATCACCTCGACCGGCAGGCCAGTGCGCCGGACCGCTCGCTCGCCGCGGGCCGTGGTGACGACCGTGCCGCCGCTCCCGAGCACGACGCCGTCCACGCAGATCGGCTTGCCGCCGGCGATGGTCGTCTTCACGGTGCGTCGGGCCAGATCCACGATGGCGCAGTCGGCGTCCGCGCCCACCGAGAGATGCCCCTTGCGCTCCAGCCCGATCATCCGGGCGGGCGTGAGGCACGCCTTCTGAACGAACGTGCTGAGGGAGAGGCCGCCCAGCGCCACGATGGCGAGGCCGTGGTCTATGGTCAGGTTGCGGGGGATGCCGCCGCCGTCCGTCGAGAGGGCGTCCACCGCGAAACGACTGTCCGGGCGGCGGGCGGTCGCCAGGATGAACTGGCTGGTCGGGTCGTTGACCGGGAACGAGATGCCGACGTTGGTGCCCATCTCGCGGTACAGGTCGCGGGCGGCCTCGCCGGTGAGCAGCGTGTTCTCGTCGGCGCTGGCGTCCAGCACCAGGCAGAAGCCGTCCAGCATCGCCTGTTCGAGGCCATTCTCGCTGACCTCGTAGCCGCCCATGATGAGGCAGTTGCGGGCGGTGCCGCTGGCCGGCACGCCGTCCACGCAGCGCGCCGAGGTGCCGTTCAGGCGGGCCAGATACGACTCCGAGCGAAGGTTCGGGTTGGCGACCAGAAGGTCGATTGCCTCGCGGGCCTCGTCGATCGCGTCGAGCACCATGCCGCGACAGTACGAGTTGACGTGGGCGACGTGGAGGGGGCCGCCGTCGGCCAGCTTCGCCGACTCTCGGAGGCCGTGCAGGTTGCTGCCAGCCTCGGTGGAGCCGCAGTGGAAGGCGGCGTACGCGGTGCGCTCGCGGGCGGCGCGGAAGATCTCGGCGGTGGCGTCCGGGGTGTACGGGTAGTGGCCACCCAGCACCTTGACCCCGATGGCGCCGTTGTCCAGCGAGCTGTCGAGGACGTGGCCGATCTCGGTGCTGGTTGGGGTCGGGCCGGACAGCTCGCGGCCGGGAACCGGGGAGTCGAGCGAGGCGATGGTCAGGCCGGCGCCCATCGCCTGGATGCCGTCCATCACGTCTCCGACCTCGCCGGAGAGGTTGAGAGCGGTGGTGACGCCGACGCGGGCCATCATGGCGTGACCGGGCCAGTCGTGGCCGCCGACGTGGGTGTGGCTGTCCACCAGGCCGGGCATCACGACGTAGCCGGTGGCATCGATGACCTGGGCGCCCTTGGGCGGGGAAAGCTCGCGGCCGACTTCGGCGATGCGCCCGTCCTCGAAGACGAGGTCAGCCACGGCGTCGAGGCCGTTCTTCGGATCGACCACCCGCCCGCCACGCACCATCAGCTTCGCCATAGCATCGCTCCCGTCTCAGTTTGCTTCGCCGTTCTGCTGAATCTGGTCGGGACGGCGAAGGCAGCGCACGTCCTCACCGCGAGCGTGAGCGAGCCGGACCCCGGCGCTCGAAGGTCCGGCTCGCTCACGCTCGCGGTGAGGATACCGCGTCGTCCCACCGTCATCATCCCAGGGTCGCTTATGAGCATGGGTATGGCTCAGCTCCTTGTGGGGCGCGCTGCCTTGTGTGGGGCGCGATTCCTTTCCTTGTGGGGCGCGCTGCCTTGTGTGGGGCTACCCCGCAGGTCACTTGTGACTCGCTCCCAGGCCAGCTTCATCGCGCCCCACGTGTGTGGCTACCCCCAAAGGCTGACGCACACCGTGTGGGCATGGTCGGCTTGACGCGGCACGCTCCACCGGCCTACCGTCGAAGGGCAGTCGGCCGGACTCGACGTTGCGCCCGGCCGGGGCGACCTGTGGTGGCACACCCGACGCCGGCCATGACGGTCACCCTCGCGCAGAGCGCGACCAGAGACCTTGGGAGGAGCTTACCGATGGCGGAGCCGGTACGAGTAGCGGCCGTCGTGGAATGGGAGCGGCTGGTCAATTTCGCCCAGCAAGCGTACGAGGCGTGTGGCGTCCCACCTGACCAGGCGCGCGACGCTGCCGAGGCGATTGTTGACGCGGATGGCCACGGCACCACGACGCACGGCCTGAAGAACCTCAGGATGTACGTCACCAACCTGAAAGAAGGTCGGGCTAACCCGACGCCGAACATCCGCCAGGTCGGCGGCAAGCACGCGTCGGCGGTGCTGGACGCCGACTGCTCGTTGGGGCACGTGGCAGCGTACCAGGGCGTACGCAAGGCGATCGAGCTGGCGAAGGAGTACGGGACGGGGACGGTGGTGGTGCGCAACAGCAACCACTACGGCCACTCCGGGTTCTGGTCGAGCGTGCCGGTCCGCCACAACATGGCCGGCTTTTCGTTCACCAACGCTGGCCCCACGATGGCGCTGTACGGCGGCAAGCAAGCGGTCGTCGGCAACAACCCGCCGTCCTGGGCGGTGCCGTCCAAAGTGTCCGACCCGAATACGAAGGGGCCGGCCTCGATGTACGAGCCGGTTTTCATCGACATGGCGCTGAGCGTGGTGGCCGGCAACCGTCTGGACATCTACCGTCGGCGCGGCGAGCCGATCCCCGAGGGCTGGGCGTTCGACAAGGACGGTATGCCGACCACCAATCCGCACGACGTTCGGGACGGCGGCACGCTGGCCCCGATGCAGGGGTACAAGGGGGCCGGGCTGGCCGTGGTGCTCGGGATGATGACCTCGTTCCTGGCCGGCTCGATGTTCGACGACCAGAAGCGCGACCCGCAGACCGGCCGGCCGCTCTCGGGGACGACCGGGCACTTCTTCCAGGCCATCGACATCGGCCAGTTCACGGACGTCGAGGCGTTCTGCGCGGCGGTTCGCTCGAACGCCACGCGGATCCGGACCTCGCCGCCGAAGGCCGGCGTCGAGCGGACCTACGCGCCGGGCGACATCGAGAACGAGAAGGCGAAGCGCCACAACTCCGAGGGCGTGCCGCTGGAGCAGTTCACGCTCGACGACCTGGAGTGGGTCGCGGAGTTTCTCGGCGTCGAATACAACCTCGTCTGAGGAGAAGGGCAGGACAACCAATGGCTGAACCAGTACGAGTCGCGGCTGTCGTGCCGTGGGAGAAGTGCGTCGAATTCGCGATCAGGGCGTACGAAGCGGCCGGGATGTCGCACGAGCACGCGACCGACGCCGGTACCGCGATCGTCGATGCGGACGGGCACGGCACCACGACCCACGGCTTGAAGAACCTGCGCGGATACATCACCGAGATCACATCGGGCCGGTTCAACGCGAAGCCGAACATGCGGGTGGTTGGCGGCCCCAAGACCGCCGCGATCATCGACGCCGACAACGCCCAGGGGCACGTGGCGGCGGCGTTCGGGATGCGCAAGGCGATCGAGCTGGCGAAGGAGTACTCGGTCGGCAACGCGTTCGTGCGCAGCAGCAACCATTACGGCCACTCTGGCTACTGGTCGAGCATGGCCGTGCGCCACAACATGGTCGGGTTCGCGATCACGAACGCTTCGGCCGGCATCGCGCCGTTCGGCGGCAAGGTCGGGCTCATCGGCAACAACCCGCCGTCCTGGGCGGTCCCGACCCGCGTGGTGGATCCGAACAACATCATGCCGGCCTCGGAGTACCAGCCGGTGTTCCTGGACATGGCGCTCAGCGTGGTGGCAGCGAACCGCCTCGACATCTACCGCCGGCGGGGCGAGCCGCTGCCGGAGGGCTGGGCGCTGGACAAGGACGGTGAGCCGACCAACGATGCCATCGCACGGTCGCACGGCGGCTCGATCACGGCGGTGGCCGGCTACAAGGGCGCCGGCATGGCCGTCGTGATGTCGATGATCACGTCGTTCCTGGGCGGCAGTCCGCCGGACACCGACCGGCTCCAGCCGGACGGCAAGCGCATCCCCGGCACGACGGGCCACTGGTTCCAGGCGTACGACGTGGGCCAGTTCACCGATCTTGAAGCGTTCACGAAGGACGCCCGCGAGACCCGCAAGCGGCTGGAGGCGTCGCCGCCGAAGAAGGGCTTTGACGCGGTCTACGCGCCCGGCTCGATCGAGAACGCGAAGGCGGTCGAACACCAGAAGAACGGCATCCCGCTGGAGCAGTTCACCCTGGACGACCTGCAGTGGGTCGCGAGCCACGTCGGGATCAAGTACGACCTGACGTAGGCGCCGGTTCGCCGCCCTGGCGCGTCGCGACGTCAGGGGGCGCAATGAATTGCGCCCGTACCAGGCTTTCCTAGTACGGGCGCAATTCATTGCGCCCCTCGGAGTCGGGGGTACGTTCAGGCCATGGCGGTCAATGGCAGGAGGTGCCGTTCATGCCGTGCTCGGCGGCGCAGTGGGCTGAGACGGGCCGGGGCACGTCCAGGGCCGGGCTGCGGTCGAAGAAGCCGGCCGGGCGCAGCATGAACCCGATGGACGTGACCGGCATGACCGGCCAGTCCTCCGGGCGGACCACGTGGTGCGCGCCGAACGTGTACCAGACTACCAGCTCCTGGTTGTCGAGCGGGCGGTCCTGGGCCACGTACGACGGCAGCCCCGCGCCGCCCGGGTGCTGGTTCGGATAGTCGCCGGTGGCGTAGCGCTCGGTCGGGTCGTACTGGGTGACCCAGACGTGCTTGCCCATGAACGCCGCCCGCTGCACGATCGGCGAGTCCGGGGCGGCGAACGGCAGGGTGTTGTCGCCGGGCATCAGCTTGTAGGCCGTCGGTCGGCCGAAGGCGTTGACGGCGTCTGAGTTGACGATCCGCCAGTAGCGCGCCGAGAGCGGGTCGATGACGCGCTGGGCCTCGCTCTCACAGGTGAGCGGCGTGGTCACCTCGTGGAAGCCGTTCTTGAGGGGGTTCTCGGGGCCGGCGGGGTCCGCGACGGTGTGGACCTCCTCGACGCGGTTGGCCGGGCCGTCCACCGCCACGTCCAGGCGGGCGTTGAAGAAGTGCTGGTGGATCGGGGCGTAGACGCCGGGGGCGACCAGGGTGCCCCATTGCGGCGCCGGCTCGCCGACCGGCAGTGCGCCGTTCGAAACGACGCCGGTCATCTTGATCTCCAGCTGAATCGTGCCGTCCTGGTAGAAGTACCAGTAGAAGCCGTACTCGTAGTTGCCGACGGTGGCGATGAACGAGACGACCAGCCGCCGCGAGCGCCGCACTTCGACCGCTCCCGTGCGGATGTCCAGGTGCTTCCAGAGCACGCCGACGTCTTCCTCGTGGAGGCAGATCGCGTTCTGGATTGGGACCGGGTTGCCCTTGCTGTCGTTGAGGCAGGCGTCGAAGTAGAAGATCTCGCCGAGGCAGTCGCAGCCGAGCGCCAGCGAGTTCGCGAACACCCCCAGGCCGTACTCGCCCACGTCGAAGGCGTTGCGCTTGTTGTAGTGGGGGCGCGGATCGCCGTACGGCACCACCATGTCGCAGACCGAGGCGCGCTCCAGGATGGAACGTTCGCGGTCGCCGTCCTGGTAGGTCACGCCGTAGATCACGAGACCCTCGCGGGCGTTGAACCCAGCCCGCAGCCGCCACTTCTGCCAGGCGATCTCGTTGCCCGTGATGGTGAAGCTGGGGCCGTCCGGCTGAGTGATCTGGATCGGTCTCAGGTCCGCGCGGACCGTGCCGACCGCCTCCTCAGTGTAGTTGGCGTCAGTCGGCGGGAGTGGCACGACCTCGCCGTCCTCGATCCTGACCACCTTCATCGCGTTCAGGTCGATCACGGTGATCATGTTCTCGATCGGGCGGGCGTAGCCGTTGTCGAGCGGGCTGGCGCGGACCCAGGTCAGGGCGCGCACGAGGCGGGCCTGCGAGTCCTCGGCGGCGCCGTAGTGGC
>JAXLXF010000035.1:0-75053 GCA_046328125.1 Chloroflexota bacterium | reverse complement strand
TCGGTAGCCCGCCACAACGAGGCAGCGTCATGGCCATCACACCAGAAGAAGACATCGCCCCGACAGACGAGCTCCCGGCGGTGCATGTCGTCACGCCCGAAGAGGGGCGAGCGCTCTTCGATGCCCAGGCGCGCGAGTTGTTCGGCATCTCGGGCGAGGAGTTTCTGCGCCGTCTCGATGCCGGCGAGTACGACGAGATCTACGACAACCCACGCCATCCGCTGGGCATGGCGATCGTCGCGCTCGACATGCTGCGGCCCTTTGCCCGCTAGAACACCGCGCGAGGCTCTCGAAAGGCTCGTCACTCCGCTCGAAAACGTCGTCCGGTGCTTGACGACAACAGGGCTTGCGGACGTCGCACGCCTGCTCGTCCACGACTTTCAGGTGCTGCCGCGTCGAGCGGACTGGCCGCGAATTCTGGACGCATCGCGTGAATGACGGCGGCGAGGATCGTCAGAGGCGGCGGATGTGCGGGAAGCGGGCCGCGAACAGGATCACCACCCCGCACGCTAGCAGACCCGTGCCCGTCGCGACGTAGGGCGCGCCGAACCAGTCCGCCAGCAGCCCTTGCGGCAGCGACCCGAGCGGCATCAGCCCCCAGGTCATCATGTAGACGCTCATCACCCGGCCTCTGAGCTCGTCTGGGGTGGCGACCTGCACCAGCGTGTTGTTCGAGGCCAGATAGATCGCCTGCGCCATCCCGAGCAGACCCATGATCCCGGTCGAGAGCGGCAGCCAGGTGCTGTTGGCGAAGACGGCTAGCAACAGTCCGAAGCTCGCGAGCGAGGTCAGCAGAAACAGCCCCTGGCGCCGGAACGGCAGCAGCACGATGACGACCGAGCCGATCACCGACCCGATCCCGTTCGACATCATCAGCGTGCCCAGCCCGTCCGGTCCGGTGTGCAAGATGTCGCGCGCGAAGATCGGCAGCAGCTGGGTGTACGGCATGATCAGGAAGGCCGGGATCGCCTGGAGCGAGGTCAGCGCCAGCACCGTCGAGTCGTCCCAGACGTAGCGGATACCCTCCATCAGGCTCTGGAAGGCGGAGACCTGGCGCGCGGCCCTGGCGACCGGCCTGGGCGCGAGCATCGAGGCGCACAGCAGCGCCAGCACGAAGCCGAGCGCCTGGACCGTGAACGACATCGCCACGCCGACGACGGCGATCAGCACGCCGGCCAGGGCCGGCCCGACGATCCGGCCGGAGTTCTGGCCGGTCGACATCAGCGCGATGGCCGGCCCCAGCTGTGACCGCTCGACCGTGGAGGAGAGGAGCGCCTGCCGGCACGGGATGATGATGACGAACAGGCAGCCGGAGACGAACGCGGTGATCGCGACGTGCCAGGGCTGGATCAGGCCGGTCGCGATGAGCAGCGCGAGAACCACCGCCGTCAACGCGGTGAGCCCCTGGGCCATGATGAGCATCAGGCGGCGGTCGAAGCGGTCCACCAGCACGCCGGCCGCCAGGGCCAGGATCAGCATCGGGATGCCTCGGGCGAACGAGACAATCCCGAGCCAGGTCGGCGAGCTGGTCAGGTCGTAGATGAGCCAGCCCTGCGCGACCTGCTGCATGAAGTTGCCGGTCATTGTCAGCATGGTGCCGACGAACAGGTAGCGGTAGGCCGGCATCCGGAACGGCGTCAGCCCCTCCGGGAGCCAGCTGGCGCGCGTCTCGCGTAGCTGTTCACGGGGCGGCCCGTCGTCGCCGCCACCGGTCTCTGTCGGTGAGACTGCTGTCTGTGCCATCCCGCCCTCAGCCCTGCTGTCGATCCTGCGCCCAGGATAGCCTAGAACCGCTCCGCTGCGAGGATCCCCGCGAACACGCCGATCATCCCAACCAGCACGCTCCCGAACAGGTACAGCAGCGCCAGCCCGTAGGAGCCGTCTCGCGCGAGCTGCGCCGCTTCGTAGGTGTAACTGGAGAAGGTGGTGTAGGCGCCCAGGAAGCCGGTCGCGAAGAAGAGCCGCCACAACGGATCGACGGTGAACCGCTCGGTGACCAGCGTCAGGAAGAAGCCGATGACCAGACTGCCGGTGACGTTGATGACGAAGGTGCCGTACGGAAACGCGGTCCCCAGGCGCTCGGCGACGTACAGCGTCACGAGGTAGCGCGTGTTAGCGCCCAGGATGCCACCAATCGAGATGACCAGGAACGGCAGGTACGGTCTCACGGGCCAGAGGATAGCGTGAGACCGCTTCGTGGCCCCAGCCGCGGCCCGCGTCAGCTCCCGAGGTCGCTGCCGACGAACGCCCGGTAGCCGCGCACGAAGTCGAGGGCGTCGGACGGGCGCTTCCCCTCCAGGGCGACGGTGTCCAGCAAGAGGAAGCCGTCGCCGGTCGTGACGGCGGGCCGCTGCACGCCGCCATCTGAGACGAGCACGACGCGGCCGGGAGGAAGCCCCCTCCCCAACCCCTCCCCCGTGCGCGGGAGAGGGGCTTCAGCCGCCTGTCTCCCCCTCTCCATCGCAATGGGGAGGGGGTCGGGGGGTGGGGCTTCCCCGGGCCGGGCGGCCAGGATCTTGAGCTGCTTGCCCTGCCAACTCGTGAAGGCGTCCGGCCAGCCTCGGTAGGCGCGGACGCGGCGGTCCAGATCAGTGGCAGGCAGCGACCAGTCCAGGCGGGCGTCCTCGCGGGCGATCTTCGGGGCGTAGGTGGCGAGGGCGTCGTCCTGGGGGACAGCCTCGATCTCGCCGGCCGCCCAGCGCGGCAGCGTCTCCACCAGCACGTCACGCCCGAGCTGGGCCAGTCGGTCGGTCAGGGTGGGGGTGTCGTCGGTGGGGCCGATGGGCGTGGCGCGGCGGGCCAGGACCGGGCCAGTGTCCAGCCCCACCTCCATCCGCATCAGGCAGACGCCGGTCTCGTCGTCGCCGGCCAGAATGGCGGCCGAGATCGGGGAGGCGCCGCGATGGCGGGGCAGCAACGAAGCGTGCACGTTCAGGCAGCCGAGCGGCGGCAGATCCAGCACCTCGCGGCGCAGGATCAGGCCGTACGCCGCCACGACGATGACGTCCGGGGCCACCTCGCGGACGACGGCGAACGCCTCCGGGGGCTTCAGGCTGGGCGGCTGGAACAACGGCAAGCCGCGCTCGCGGGCGAACGCGGCGACGGGCGGCGGGGTCGGCTGGCGGCCGCGACCGGCGGGACGGTCCGGCTGGGCGAGCACCAGTGCGACCTCGTGGCCGGCAGCACACAGCCCGTCCAACGCTGGCACGGCGAAGGCCGGCGAGCCCATGAAGACGATCCGGAGACTCATACTCTGCCCTCACTCATCGTGCCACGCGTGGCGCCAGGCGCGCCTTTCCGGTCGCGCCACGCGGACCTTTCCGGAGGACCGCTCGACGCGGCCCAGACGAGCGGTCCGGGGCCGCCGGGCGCCCGGAAGGGGGTGCTATACTGGCCGCGATTTCGGGTCGGTCGTGACCCGCCATGGGAGTGGAGAGATCACCGCGCCACGCCTGGCCGAATATCGCCTTGGGTTGAAAGACCTCCCCGAGTCGGTGCGGCCACGCGAGCGGCTGAGACACGCCGGCGCGGGCGCACTCTCGAACGCCGAGCTGCTGGCCATCATCTTGCGGACCGGCGGGCGGTCCGGCAACGTCCTCGACCTTGCAAACCGGCTGCTGGCCGACTTTGCCGGGCTGGGCGGGCTTGGCGCCGCGAGCATCCCGGAGCTGTGTCGGTACGATGGCGTGGGCGAGGTGAAGGCGATCGAAGTGCAAGCGGCCTTCGAGATCGGACGGCGGCTGGTCAGCCTCAACCCGGGCGAGCGGCCACAGATCCGCTCGCCGCAAGACATCGCCAACCTCGTCAGGGCCGAGATGAGCGCACTCGGTCAGGAGCATCTTCGCGTCCTGTTGCTCAACACCAAGAATCACGTCCTTGGCTCGCACGACGTCTATCGTGGCAGCCTGAACACGGCTGTCGTCCGCGTCGGCGAGCTCTTCCGAGAGGCGATCCGCCAGAACTGTGCCGCGCTGGTGCTGGTGCACAACCACCCGAGCGGCGATCCGACTCCCTCCCCCGAGGACATCGAGCTGACGAAACAGGTTGTCGAAGCCGGCACCCTGCTCGACGTGGCGGTCCTCGACCATCTGGTCATCGGGACGGGGCAGCCGGGGTTCGTGAGCCTGAAGGAGCGTGGTCTGGGGTTTGGGCGAGACGGTCGCGGCAGGTAGGGCGTCTCGATGGCCTGGAACCCGCTGAACGCCCTGCTCGGCCTGTTCTCGCGCGACATCGGCATCGACCTGGGCACGGCCAACACGCTGGTGCTGGTCAGGGGCAAGGGCATCGCCGTCAACGAGCCGAGCGTGGTTGCGATGAACCCGAAGACGAAGCGGGTGCTGGCGGTCGGCGCGCAGGCGAAGCAGATGGTGGGGCGGACGCCGGCGAACATCGTGGCGGTCCGTCCGCTCCGAGACGGCGTGATCTCGGACTTCGACGTGACGGAGCAGATGCTCCGCTACTTCATCGAGCGGGTCCACGAGCAGTATGCTATCATCCCGCGCCCGCGAGTCGTGATCGGGATCTCGTCTGGCGTGACCGAGGTCGAGCGGCGCGCGGTCCACGACGCCACGATCAACGCCGGTGCCAGGGAAGTGTTCCTGATCGAGGAGCCGATGGCAGCGGCGATCGGGTGCGGGCTGCCGGTCCAGGATGCGGCTGGCTCGATGATCGTGGACATCGGCGGCGGCACGACGGAGGTCGCGGTGATCTCGCTGGGCGGGATCGTCGCAAGCCGCTGGATTCGGACCGCCGGCGACGAGATGGACCAGGACATCATCACCCACATGCGCCAGCGGTACAACTTGCTGATCGGCGAGCGGATGGCCGAGGAGGCCAAGATCGCGATGGCGAGCGGCGAGCCAGTGAGCGTGCGTGGCCGCGACCTCAAAACGGGGCTGGCGACCGAAGTGTCGGTGCCGGTGGAGGAGCTCCGCGAGGCGATCGCCGGCTCGGTGAACGCGGTGCTGGACGCGGTGACGGACACGATCGAGGAGACGCCACCGGAGCTGGTGGCGGACCTGATGGTGCGTGGGATCGTGCTGGCGGGCGGCGGCTCGCAGCTGCCGGGCCTGGTGGAGCAGCTGATCGAGCGGACGCGGATGCCGGTGATGGTGGCTGACGATCCGATGGGCTGCGTGGTGCGCGGCACGGGCAAGGTGCTGGGCGACCTGGACGGGATGCGGAAGGCGTTCGCGGAGAGCCAGGCCCGGCGGATGCCGCCGCGCCGCTGACCCTGGCATAACGTTGGCATGCTTCTCTCTTACACCTTCCGGGTGAGGGTCTGATGGCGCGGGTAGCGCCGGTGCGGCGGCGGAATCGCTCGTGGATCGTGGTGCTGCTGCTGCTGGCGGCGGTGGGTGCGGTGATGCTGGCCCCGGGGCCAGCCCGCGAGGTGGAGGCGTTCGGCTCGAAGCTGCTGGAGCCGCTCCAGGGCAGCGTGTCGTCGGTGGCGACGCAGGTCGAGGACGTGACGACGGTGATGCGCCGGATGGCAGAGCTCTCCCGCCAGAACGACCAGTATCGTGAGGAGATCGACCGCCTCCAGTCCGAGATCGCGCGGCTCCGCGAGCTGGAAGTGGAGAACCGCGACCTGCGCAACCTGCTCGGCTTGAAGCAGCGGGCCGGAACCGGCGAGCTGATGCCGGTGCGGGTGATCGCGCGTGACCCGTCGCCATTCGTGCAGGCGATCACGTTGGACCGTGGCAGCGACGACGGCGTCAAGGAAGGGATGACGATTATCACCTGGCGCGGCGTGGTGGGCCGAGTCAGCCGGGTGAGCCAGACGTCCTCGAAGGTGCTGCTGATCACGGACACCAGCTCCTCGATCAGCGGCCGGGTCCAGAATTCGGAGTCCAGGGTGACGGGGATCATCAAGGGGCGGCCGGAAGGCGGCCTGATCATGCAGCGTATCCCGCAGGAGGAGTCGCTGCAGACGGGCGAGACGGTGGTGACCTCCGACTTCGGTGGGCTGATGCCGGAGGGGCTGGTGATCGGGCAGATCGTCCAGGTCCGGCGGAAGGACGTGGACGTCTTGCAGGAGGCCGTCATCGAGCCGTCCGCGGACATGAAGCGGTTGGAGCGGCTGTACGTGCTGGTCTCGTCGGGCGAGACGCGATAGTAGCGAGTAGCGAGTGATGTTCGCACTGCCGGTGTACGCGGTGATCCTGGTGGCGGCGGCGCTCGCCGAGTCCACGGTGGGGTACCGGATGGACGCGGTCGGGGGCGGGCGGCTGAACCTGGTGCTGGTGCTGGTGACGGTCTGGAGCCTGGTGCGCGGGGTCCCGGACGGGCTCCTCGGCGGCCTGGTGGGTGGGCTGGCGCTGGATCTGATGTCCGGGACGCCGTTCGGGCTGCACACGATGCTGCTGGGGGCCATCGGCGCGGGGACGGCGCTGGGCGGTGGGACGCTGGCGCGCGGCGGTCTGGCGCTGCTGTTCGGGACGGCGGTGCTGACGACGACGGCCTACTTTGGGGTGATGGTGCTGGTGCTGCGGGTGCTGGGCTGGGACTTCCCGGGCGCGATGCGCTTCGTGAACGTGCTGGTGCCGACGATCTTCTTGAACGCGCTGGCGATGCCGTTCGCGGCGGCGTTTGCGCGGCGGGTGGACCGGGCGCTCTCAGGGTGGCAGCGGCTGGAGCTGGAGTAAGCTGGTTGCGGCTGGGGTCCGTGGGTTCAACCCACGAGCCTCCCGTCCTGCTCGTCTTCGCCCCGGCTGGATGCCGGCACCTACACTACCGTATGCGCGCACGCGAGGCTCTGGTCGGGCGTGAGGAGGGGCGGGCAGTCCTCGATGGGGCGGTCGAGGCAGCTCGTCGCGGTCGCGGGAGTTTGCTGCTCGTCGCCGGCGAGGCCGGGGTCGGGAAGACCGCGCTGGTCGAGGCGGCGCTGGCCGAAAGCGACCTCGTGCCGTATGTCGGCGCCCCATCATCGGCGAGCTCGGCGCCGTATGAGCCGATCGTCGCGGTCCTGCGGGCATTTCTGCGGATCGTTCCCGATGGCTTCCAGGAGCCCGGTCCGCTCTCGGCCCATCTGAGCGTGCTCCTCCCCGAGCTGGGCCGGCCGCCGGCGTCGAGTGACCGGTTGACGCTGTTCGAGGCGGTTCGGCGGGCCGTCGAGCGGATCGCGAGCCACCGGCCCGCCAGCATCTTTCTCGACGACCTGCACTGGGCCGACGACGCGACCATCGACCTGCTGAGCGCGGCCGCGGCCTGGGTCGAGTCACTCCCGATCTTGCTGATCGGCGCGTACCGGAGCGACGCGCTCCCGCGCGATCATCCGGTCCGTCGCCTGCGACTGGAGCTGCGCCGTGCCGGTCGAGCGCACGAGTTGACGGTTGAGCCGCTCGATCGGGGCGGGACCGCCCGCCTCGCCGCCCGCGTGCTCGGCCACACTCCCAGCGACGCGCTCGTGGCGCTGGTGCACGAGCGCGCTCAGGGCATGCCGTTCTTCGTCGAGGAGCTGTCCGCAGCGCTCGTGGCGAGCGGGCGGCTGCGGATGACCGTCGACGGCCTGGACCTCGACCGGCGCGATCCTCTGCCGATCCCGGAGGGCGTGCGGGACGCCGTGCTGCTGCGGACCCGGGAGCTGTCCCCCGCTGCGCACGCGGCGTTGCAGATCGCAGCCGTGGCTGGTCGATATCTCCGGCTCGCACCGGTCGTCGATCTGGCGGGCGGGGCCGTCGGCCTGGACGAGCTGTTCGAGCGCCAGATCCTCGTCGAGACCGACCCCGCTCACGGCTCGTTTCGACATGCCCTGTTCCGCGAGACGATCTACGGCGACATCCCCTGGGGCCGCCGGCGGACCCTCCACCGAGCCATCGCCGAACGGCTCGAGGCGCGCCATGCTCCACCGGGACCGATTGCCGAGCACTGGAGCGCGGCCCAGGAGCCGATCCAGGCCCGGCGAGCCTGGATCGCCGCCGTTGAGGCCGCCTGCGAGATCCACGCCTATCGGGACGCCGCCCGCGCAGCCAGCCGGGCACTGGCGCTCTGGACCGACGACACCACGCCCGAGCGGCTGGAGCTGCTGGAGCGCCTGGGCGCGTGTGCCGAGCTGATCGGCGAGCTGGCCGAAGCGGTCAGCGCGTGGCGCGCCGCCGCCGACGGCTGGCACGCGCTCGGCGAGCTGAGCCGGGCGGCCAGCGTGGAGCGGCGTCTGGCGACGGTGTACGAGATGCAGGGCGCCTGGGAGCCGGCGCTGGCGTCCCGTCTGGCTGCTGCCGAGGCGTTTGCCGCCAGCGGGCTGCCGGGCGAGGCAGCGGCCGAGCGCCTGGTGGTTGCCGCGCACCTGCGCTCGGCCGCCAGCTTCAGCGAGTCGCTGCGGCTGCTCGAAACCGTCCACCGTGAGGCCGATCGGGCCGGCCGGTTGGATCTGAAAGCTCGGGCGTTGGGCCACGAGGGGAACGCGCGGGCCAGACTGGGCCAGTATGAGGCTGGCCTGGAGCTGATGCGAGACGGCCTGTCGCTGGCGCTCCAGCACAATCTCGTCGGGCCGGCCGCCGAAGTGTATCAGCGTCTCGCCGATGGCCTGGAGCACGCCGGCCAGTATGGCCAGGCCCGCGAGACGTACCTCGCGGCCAGCGACTTCTGCCGTACGAACGGCGAGCTGACGACCTCCCAGCTCTGCCTGGCCTGCATGACCGCCGTGCTGCGGCAGATCGGCGAGTGGGACCGGACGGTCGAGGTCAGCCGGTCGGTGCTGGCTGCACAGGACACTTCCGCGCACGCACGGACCGTCGCGGCGGGCATGCTGGGATCGGTGTACGCGTTCCGTGGCGATGGGCGCCGCGCGCGGCCGCTCCTGCGTCAGTCGGCGACGCTCGCGCGGGTGATCGACCTGGCCGCGATGGAGATCCTCGACCAGTGGAGCTGCGCCTTCGTCGAGCACCTGGACGGCAAGGAGGACGCGGCGGCTGCGTACTGCCGGGCGCTGCTCGACCGCTGGGAGCGCACCGAGGAGCGCCACTACGCCATCTCGCCGCTCCGCTGGGCGACGACCTTCTTCGCCGAGCGTGGGGCGGAAGCGGAGGCTCGCGCCTGTGCGAGCGCGCTCTCGCGGATCGCGGCCGACGCCGCGAGCGTGGAGGCCCTGGCCGGACTGGCGCACGCGCTTGGGGAGACCATCCTCCTCGACGGCGACGTGGAGTCATCGGCCGAGCAGTTCGAGCGGGCGCTCGCGTTGCTGCGCGATGCCCCGCTGCCGTTCGACCTGGCTCAGACCCAGGTCCGCCTCGGCATCGTCGTCGCCACGGCCGGCCAGCGCGATCGGGCCGTCGAGCACCTGACCGACGCCTACCGACTGGCGCGGAAGCTGGGCGCCCGGCCGCTCGCAGCGCAGGCCGAGCACGAGCTCATGTCGCTCGGCGCGCCACCTGAGCGACGATCGAGGCGACGGAACGCCACGAGCCCCGACGACGGGGGATTGTCTCGCCGCGAGCTGGAAGTGCTGCGCCACGTCGCGCTGGGCCAAACCGACCGCGAGATCGCCCAGGTGCTCGTGCTGAGCCCGCGCACGGTCGAGATGCACGTCGGCAACATCCTGGCGAAGCTCAGCTGCCGCTCGCGGGCCGAGGCGATCCACCGGGCCGGCCAGTCAGGCGTCCTCGGCGGCTGACGCCCCGCGCGGCGCTCGGGCGTCGTCGAACCGGGCCGCCGAAGGAATACCGTAGAGGGACCAGGAAATACCGTAGTTTCCCGCATCCTGCTGGCCTGTCCCCGACCGTACGCTGAAGGTGTGAGCGTCGCCTGGCGCTCCAATCCACGCACAACGGGGAGAGCGAGTATGAGTGGTTCGCTGACCAGGACTGCCGCGCAGATGGTGGCCGACGCGCGGCAGCGGGTGGAAGGTTTGACGCCCGAGCAGGTGGCCGCCGAGATCGGGAGCGGGCGGGCGCTCCTGGTGGACCTGCGCGAGTCGGAGGAGCGCACACAGGCCGGCATCATCGCCGGCGCGCTCCACGTACCGCGCGGGATGCTCGAATTCTGCGCCGACCCGTCCGGCCCGTATCACCGAGCGGAGCTGGAGCCGTCCCGCCGCGTGATCCTGCACTGTGCCTCGGGCGGGCGCTCGGCGCTGGCCGCCGACCTCCTGACGAGCATGGGCTACACGGACGTCGCGCACCTCGACGGCGGCCTGAAGGGCTGGCGCGAGGCGGGCCGCCCGGTCGAGGGCGGAGCCGCGTAGCGCGCAGGCGCGGCCCCTGCGCTCGAACCACAACCGTGACGGTGGACGGCGGGCACCGCGCACCGTCCACCATCGGGGGAGACGCCCATGATTCACGAGTATCCTGGCACGCTCAGGGCGGCGGCACCTGAGACCATCTGATGCCGTAACGCACAGACAGACCTGGCGGCCTGAAACGGAGCGAAGACACGCTGCCCTGGGGGTATCCCAGGGCAGCGTGTCACTCTGGGACGAGCCAGCGGCCGTCGCGCATCAGATCGCGGCCCGCCAGCTCGTTCGCTTCGCGCCAGGCCTGGATGCGACGCGGGGTGATCCGGAAGTAGAGGTAGGGGCTGCTCTCCTGGCGCGGGTCGAAGCCGGTCCGCTGCGCGAACGCATCCCCGACGCCCGGCGGCAGCTCGGCCGGCGTGAGCGTCTCGACGGCGCCCTCGACGAGCACGACGTCGCGGGTCGGGCCGAGGCCGAGGCGGACGACGCGGGTCGCCTGGAGGTTCCGACCGGTCACGCTGGCTGCCGGCGTCGCGACGAGCAAGGTTGTGCCGTCCCAGAGGTAGGAGAGCGGGATCAGGTACGGGCTGCCGCCGGACGGGTCGGCGGTGGCGACCCAGAGGTCCACATCCTGCTGGAGCCGATGCAGTGTGTCCTGCTTGCGCTGCTGGGCCGAGCGTGGCGGTGCAGGCATCGTCGGGGCTGGCCTCCGGTGCGGGTCGGCGTGTCGAACGGGCGGCCGGCGCACGCTGGACGTGAGCGGTCGCCCGGGGATGATACTCCCGGCACCATCGTCTACCATCCCCGGCGCGACACGGCAAGGAGAGCAGGATGAGTCCGCGACAGCGTGTTGCGTCCGGCGGCAGCGGCATCGGGTGCTGGCTGTTCTGGGGCGCCCATGTACTCTGGCTTCCAGCCTTGATGGTCGGGTACGTGCTGTGGGTCGGCAAGCTGGTGCTCTACAGTCGGCGCGCACCTGGCACGACGACGATGCTGGCGTCGGTGTATCCGCGTTGGATGATGCATCGGGTTCGTCAGCGGCGCGACGACGCGTGTGTGCGCCTGGTGCGGGTGCTGCCGAACGTCTCACAACCGGGCTTGTGGCTGCTGGCGGCGCCGACGCTGCTGGTGTACCGCCTGACGGGCTACCTGCCGAAGCTGTTTCGCTACCCGTATCCGGGCGTGCCGTCGATGAACGAGCAACCGGCCGCGCGCACGACGTTCTTCGACACGGCGCTGGCGAGGCACCTGCCGGAGATCGAGCAGCTGGTGATTCTGGGGGCGGGGTTGGACACGCGCTCGTACCGGCTGCCGGCGGCGAGGAGTCACGTGCGGTGCTTCGAGGTGGATGCGCCACGGGGGCAGGCGTTCAAGCGGGCGATGCTGGCGAAGGCCGGCATCGACGCCAGCCGAGTGACGTTCGTGGCGGCGGACTTCGGGCGGGAGGACTGGTACGAGAAGCTCCAGGCGGCCGGCTTCGACCCGCGCAAGCCGAGCTTCTTCCTCTGGGAGAGCGTCACGATGTACCTGGACCGGCCGTCCGTGGAGAGCACGCTGAAGCGGATCGCCAGCACGGCGCACGGCAGCGCGGTCGCCTTCGACTACTTCTCGCCGGAGCTGCTCGAGGATCGGTCGCCGACGTGGCGGTACGGTCGGGCGATCCTGCGCGTGGTGGCCGAGCCGTTCGGGACGTTTGCGCTGGACACGACGCCGCCGGCCAGTGAGCACGTGGCGGCGTTCGTGGCGTCGTGCGGGCTGACGCTGGAGGAGCAGCGCAGCTTCGGCGAAGAGACGGGCGAGCGGCATCCGCTGGCCGGCTTCGCGACGGCGGTGGCGTAGCCGCCTGACGTTGCACGCCCTGGGCAGGGATCAGTACGTGGCGACGGAGATCGTGAACTGCTCAGGCCCGAGTATCGGCTGGGGCGGGGCGACATCATAGCGGACGTATTCGAGCTCCCAGAGGTAGCCATCTACGACATGCAGCAGCACCTCAACCGGCGTGCCATTGGCTTCGTAGGCACGACCCTCAACGGGTACACGGTAGCGCACCGTGACGGGCGGTGCCTGCTCCCGAGCGGCGATGAAGATGACAGTCGGGTCGCCTTCCCCGTACTCCTCGGACACGAGCAGGTGCGGGCACTGCTGCCGGAGCTCCTCGACACCGGGGAACGGCACCGCGAGCAACCGTGCCAGCATGTCGCGCTCCCAGTCGTTGAGCGGCCGGGGCTGAAGCAGGCAGTAGACCATCGTTGTATCGGCTCGGAGATCCGTGGACGGTGGGGCGGCCCGGGCTGGTAGAGTCTACCCCGATGATTCGTGCCCGGTTCTGGCGGCAGATCGATTACCTGCTCCTGCTCACCATCGCGGGACTGGTGACGTATGGCCTGATGATGATTCACAGCGCCACCTGCTCGCCATCGTGCGACCACTATCTGCCGCCGACCTCGTGGGCGACGCGGCAGGGCGCGTACGCGGCAGCTGGCCTCGTTACGATGGTGCTGGCCGCCTCAATCAACTACCGGGTGTACCGCTCGCTGGCGTACGTGGCGTACCTCGGGGCGATCCTGCTGCTGATCGCGGTGCTGCTCTTTGGGAGCGGCGACGTGGAGTACGGAGCGCGCCGCTGGATCCGGCTGGGCCTGTTCGACCTTCAGGCGTCCGAAGTCACCAAGATCGCGCTGATCCTGGCCCTGTCCCGCTTCCTGACCGACCGTGAGGGGCCGCTCTCCTTCCGCCGGACGATTGCCTCGGCGTTCTTGCTGGTCCCGCCGCTGGTGCTGGTGTACCTGGAGCCGAACCTCGGGACGGCGCTGCTGTTCGTGTTCCTCTGGTTCGGGCTGATCGTGATGGCCGGCGCCCGACCGCTGCACATCGGGATCATCGTGCTGATCGCGGCGTTGGCGGCGCCCGGCGGCTGGCTGCTCATGAAGGATTACCAGCGCGCCCGCATCGAGACGTTCGTGGCGACGGTGGCAAACCCCGAGAACGACCCGTTCGGCGAGGGGTACAACATCCTCCAGGCTCGGATCAGCATCGGATCTGGCGGGATGTTTGGGCAGGGCTGGCTTCAGGGCACTCAGACGCAGCTGGACTACCTGCGGGTCAAGCAGAGCGACTTCATCTTCTCGGTGCTGGCGGAGGAGATGGGGTTCGTGGGCGCGATGGTGCTGTTCGCGCTCCTGATGCTGCTGCTGTTCCGGATCATGCGGGTGGTAGACAAAGCGCCAGACGGCTTCGCGCGGGTGGTGGCGTTCGGGATCGGCTGGGTGGTGCTGTTTCAGGCGTTCGTGAACCTGGGCGCCAACCTGACGATCCTGCCAGTGACCGGGGTGCCGTTGCCGCTGGTCAGCTTCGGCGGCAGCTCGATGCTGACGTTCCTGACCTCGTTCGGGATCTTGCAGAGCATCCTGATCCGGAGCCAGAAACGGCGGTTCGGGTTCGCGCCACGCTGACCGCAATCCGCGAGTCGGCAAGAGTCTCGTCGGTCATGCGATACTGCCAGCATGAAATGCACCCCGGCATCGGACCGGCGTGAGCGCGGGAACCACGACGTGGGTCACGGCGAGCGATCGAGCAGTGGGGGCGATCTCATGCGCTTCGTAAGTCCCGCTGATTTCTATCGCCAAGCACTGAAACGCGATGATATCCATCGGATCATGAAAGCGTTAGCGAAGCACCTTGATATCTGCGCAATTGAGACTCAGCCTTGGTGAGTGACGGAACAAGAGCGTGTCACGTTCGACGTTGTTCGGCGACCTTGCGCTGACATTCGGCGCTCACCCGGAGAACATTGCGACCGAAGGGCTTCGCTACCTTCTCGCGAAATCACCGAATGCGTGCGCCGCGCTGACATACGCCTGTTCGTTGCTCGTCCAGGACATCCCGTCCTCACTGATCTTTCGCTCACAAGTCGCTGGCGACGATAAGAGCATCCCCGATCTCGTGGGGTTCGACGAGGCCGGTGCGCCAAGGGTCGTTATCGAAGCAAAGTTCTGGGCCGGTCTCACAGAGCATCAACCTGTCACGTACCTGCAACGCCTACTGCCGGGGAGGCCGAGTGTCTTGCTGGTCGTCGCGCCCTCGCTGCGATTTGCAACACTCTGGCCCGAGCTCCTGCGACGTTGCCAACTCGCCAAGCTGGATTTCCGCGAACAGTCGGCTCCCAGCGACGAGATGCATTGGGCTCGCCAGGGCTCTGATCATGCGCTCGGCTTGATCAGTTGGCGATCGCTGCTAACGGAAATGATGAGTCGCGCATCCGCCGCCGGTCAGCTCCAGACCGCAGCCGAAATCGATCAACTCCTGGGCCTTTGCGACCGGATGGATGCCGATTCCTTCATGCCACTCGAACCGGGAGAGCTTGCGGCTCCGACACCCCGACGTCTCACACAACTCGTCCAGCTTCTCAACGACCTTTCTGCACTCTGCGTCAGTCGAGGTTTGGCGAACAAGAATGGACTTCGCGCAGCCGGTGGAGGAGGGTGGTACGGCCACTATCTTCGTCTTCGCGATGCCGGAGTGTTTCTCTGTCTGAGTTTTGATCGTTGGGCGACAGTGCGAGAGACGCCGTTCTGGCTGATCATCAGTGCCATCCAGGGCAACAAGTGGGTTCCCGGTCTTAGCCTCTTCAGCCGACTGCATGCTCTTGAATGCGAAGTGCCGCCACGCGTACTTCGTGACCCCTGGCAGTCCTCTCCTCTCGTCCCGCTCTATCTCCGAGATGGCATGGAGCGCCAGGAGATCCTCGAAGATCTGTTTCGACAGATTGAGGACGTCGACGCTCATCTTGGCGACGGTGGCGTCGATCCGCAAAGCCCTGCCGAATGTGAGGTGGTGGCTGGCTCGGAGATGGTTGTGATCGGCGAAGGAGGCGAGTCGGGCGAGGTATGATCCTGGGACGGGTCACGGGCTGAAACGCTGAGGCCCGAGCGGCCGGCGGAAGGGGATGACTGATGCCCACCTTGATCCAGGCGCTCATCGGGCTGCTCGGCCCGTTGTTCTTCCTCGCCGTCGTCGCCATCTGGTTCTTCATGTCCGCCGTCAAGGTGGTGCAGGAGTACGAGCGGGGCGTCGTGTTCCGGCTCGGGCGGCTGGTCGGGGCGCGCGGGCCGGGTCTGATCCTGCTGATCCCGAGGATCGAGCGGATGGTCAAGGTGGATCTGCGCGTCATCACCCTGGACGTGCCGGCCCAGGAGGCGATCACCCGAGACAACGTCACCGTCAAGGTAAACGCGGTCGCGTACTTCCGGGTGGTCGAGCCGACGCGAGCCATCGTCTCGGTGGTGGATTACCGCCGCGCGACCTCGTTGATGTGCCAGACGACGCTCCGCAGCATCCTGGGCCAGTCCGACCTGGACACGCTGCTCTCCAGCCGCGACGAGATCAACGCCGAGCTGCAACGGCTGATCGACGATCAGACCGAGGCGTGGGGCATCAAGGTGACCTCGGTGGAAGTGCGCGACGTCGAGCTGCCGGAGACGATGCAGCGCGCGATGGCCCGCCAGGCCGAAGCCGAGCGCGAGAAGCGGGCGAAGCTGATCCACGCCTCGGGCGAGTTTGCCGCCGCCGAGCGCCTGTCTGAGGCGGCCCGGATCATCAGCTCCGAGCAGGGCGGCCTCCAGCTGCGCTATCTCCAGACGCTGGCCCAGATCTCGAACGACCGCCGTGCAACCATCGTGTTCCCGCTGCCGGTCGACATCACCCGTGGACTGCTCGGCAACGACGATGGTGGGAACGGTCGCGCCGACGGCGACGCTCCGACCAGGACCGTGCCCGCCTACGTGCCTCCTCCGTCAACCGAGCGCCCGACGCCCCGCCCGACCCGCGCGCCGGACTTCGGCCAGCGCGACTGAAGCCGCCCGATCCAGGTGGTACAGTAGAGCAGCAGGGCGAGGCACCGATGCCATTCACGGTCGATGATTTCGAAGACTTGCTCCGGCTGCTTTACGAGCGGCCGGAGTGGCGCCAACGACTCCGCGAGATGATCCTCCCGCCGGAGCTGTTTGAGCTACCCCGGATCGCTCAGGAGCTGGCGGACGCGAATCAGGCTATCCGGGAGCGTCTGTCTGGCCTCGACGGGGAGCAGCACGCAACGCGCGACGAGGTTCGTGCTGGCTTCGCGCAGACCGGGGAGCGCTTCGACCGAGTCGAGGCCCGACTGGGTGGCGTCGAGACCCGCCTCGAGGGCGTCGAGGGGCGCCTGGGTCATGTCGAGACTGATCTCGGTACGTTTCGCACTGAGACGACTGAGCGATTCGACCGTCTGGAAGGCCAACTGCGACGGACGAACGACGACCTGGGCCTGCTGAGGGTTCAATCCCAGCAGACGAACACCGACCTGGGCAAGCTGAAGGGACGGGAAATGGAGGATCGATATCGGGCGAGGATATCGACGTTCAGAGACCTCATTCCCAATCCGGTGGCGCTCAGCTTCGACGAGATGGTCGCATTCCTCGATGGTGAGGTGGCGGCAGGGCGTCTCCCCCGACCAGATGCGCGGCGCATCGAAAACACCGACTTCATCGTGCGAGGCGGCGAGTCATCACGCCCCGAGTTTCTGGTTGTCGAGGTCTCCTGGCTGGTGGATGAGCATGACGTGCGTCGCGCGGGTCAGCGAGCAGCGCTGCTCCGCAAGGCTGGATACCAGACGCAGGGATTGGTGGCCGGCTCGCGAATCCTGGACGATGCGCGCACACTTTCCGACCGCCTCGGCGTCCTACGCATAATCGACGAGGATGACGATGCGGCGTACGAGGCCGAGCACGACATCTAGCCGTCGCCGGACAAGGGGCGCGCCGGCTACCCTTCTCGCAGGCCACCGATCCAGCGCGTAGTGGATCGAGAGCTGGCCGGCGGAGGTCGCCACGATGGCGCGTCGAGCGTTTCTCGGGATCGATTGCGGCACCCAGTCCACCAAGGCGCTCCTGGTGGACGCCGACACGCTCGTGCCGCTGGCGCTCGGTCGCGCCCCTCACGACCTGATTGCCCGCGACGACGGCACTCGCGAGCAGCACCCGGACTGGTGGATCGCGGCGCTTCAGACGGCCACCCGGCAGGCGTTCGAGGGGATCGAGCCTGGCGCGTTCGAGGTGGCCGGGATCGGGGTGTCCGGCCAGCAGCACGGGATGGTCTGCCTGGATCGTGCCGACCGCCCGATCCGGCCGGCCAAGCTCTGGAACGACACCACGACCGGGCCGGACTGTAGCTGGCTGACCAGGAAGCTCGGCGGGCTGGACGAGGTGCTACGGCTGATCGGGTACGCATACCTGCCCGGCTACACCGCGCCGAAGATCTCCTGGTTCCACCGCTCCGAGGGCGAGGCGTACGCGAAGACGGCCCGGATCTGCCTGCCCCACGATTACCTGAATCTCTGGCTGACCGGCGAGTTCGCCACCGAGCCGGGCGACGCGTCGGGCACGGGGTACGTCGACGTGCGAGACAGGACGTACCAGCCGGAGGTGTTGACCCTGCTGGACGGCGACCGCGACTGGCAGCGGACGCTGCCGCCGATCGTGCCCTCACTCTCCCAGATCGGGACGCTGCGGGCCGAGGCAGCGGAGGCGCTCGGGCTGCCGGCCAGCTCGGCCGGGGTGCCGGTCAGCGCGGGCGGCGGCGACAACGCCTGCGCGGCGATCGGCGTGGGCGCGACGCACTCCGGGCCGGTCGTGGTCAGCCTCGGCACGTCCGGGACGGCGTTCGCGTTTAGCTCGGGGCCGGCCGTCGATCCTCAGGGCGAGGCGGCGGCGTTCTGTGATTCGACCACGGGCTGGCTGCCGCTGATCTGCACCCTCGGCTGCACCGTCGCCACCGAGTGGGTGCGCGAGCTGTTCGGGCTGGATCGTGCCGGCGTCGAGCGGGCGCTGCGCGCGACCGAGCCGGGCGCCGGCCCACAGTTCCTGCCGCACCTGGCCGGCGAGCGGACCCCGAGCCTCCCCAGGGCGGCCGGCCTGTTCGCGGGGCTGCGGGTGGGCCACGGGCCGGACGAGCTGGTGCGGGCCGTCCTGGAAGGAGTCACGTTCGGGCTGGGGTACGGGCTGGACGTGCTGAGGAGGACCGGCGTGGAGCCGGCCACCATCACGCTGGTGGGCGGCGGGGCGGCGTCGGACGGCTGGGGACAGCTGTGCGCGGACATCTTCGAGCTGCCGGTCCAGCGGCCGGCTGTCTCCGAGGCTGCTGCGCTCGGGGCGGCGTTGCAGGCGCGCTGGGTGGTGGACGGACTCATGCCGCCACCTGCGCCCGTGGACGCGACCTGGGAGCCGCGGCCCACCGATGCCCTCCGGGCGGCCCGCGAGCGGACGTCCGAATTGCGCCACCTGGCCTCGGAGCACAGTCTCTGACCTCTGCGCTGTGATCTGAGTCACCGCATTGGACATCGTCAGGTCATATCCTCCCACTCGGGGACGGGATGGCGTTGCGGCCTGTGGTGGCTGGCGGCGCCATCCCGAGCGGTGCGCGTCAGGGGCAGATGCGCCAAAGGTACGGGGCAGCACGGATGGCAGAGCGCCACGCCGCCCGTACGATGGTCGCGCCTCCCCGTGACGGAGGTGAGCCGCGCCACGTCCGCGCGTGGCAGGGGTGGGAGAGGGGCGGGTCGCTCGACCATGAGACGGTATGTTGGGGAGATCCTCGTCATCGTCGTCGCATCAGGGGTGCTCATGCTGGGCGCCGTGTTCGCAGCCGGCTCGATGGCGCGCGAGGCCGGCGAGGTTGCCCGCGGGCCGCTGACGACAGCGCCAGGGTGTTACGACGCGCCGGTCGTCCAGGTGGACCAGTCCGGCATCTCGGGGCAGGCCGCGCTCTGCATCACCGACGAGGCGGTGCGGCCGGCGCTGCGGGTCGCGAACCTGACGCCGGACACGGCGTATCTGGCGCTGTTCCAGTACTTCGGGGAGCCGTCCGCGTGCCAGACCTTCCCGTGTGGCGTGACCGACCTGCGCGCCGACGGCGCTGTCGGCGTCATGGCTCGGATGGACGCTATCGTCGCGAACGGCACCGGACGAGCTGATTTCTGGGGCGACTTCCGCGACCTGCCGATCTCGCGCAAGACCCAGGTGACGCTGACCTTGTTCGACCGGGGCAAGGCGAGCATCGTGGACGGCCGGCGGCGAGCGTACCAGTTGCTGACACTGCCGCTCATCCCTGCCGACGCCAGCGTCCCCGAGGACAGCACGCGGCCACCGCTGGGACGGCGGGTGGCCCAGGCCCACTTTCTGCCAGAGTCGGAGATGGCGCCATAAGGCGACGGCCCAGCGCGGCCAACACGGGCCGTGGACTTATGAAGGTTGACGAAATAGTATGGTAAACCGTGGTCAGTTGGAATGAGCGCGGGGTGGGGGTATGACGCGACGGTTGGCGTTGACGGAGGCGGAGCGGGTCACGCTGGAGGAGGCGGTGAAGCACCACCCGAAGGCGTACGCGCGTGAGCGGGCGGCGGCGCTGCTGAAGGTGGCGGATCGGTCGTCGGGGCTGCGGGTGGCGGAGCACGGGCTGCTGCGGCGTCGCGCGGCGGACACGGTGTATCGGTGGCTGGACCGGTACGAGGAGCACGGGCTGGCGGTGCTGACGATCCGGTCGGGCCGGGGCCGCAGGCCCCGGCTTTCCCCCCCAGCGGCCTGACGAGCGGGAGGCGCATCGGGCCGAGGTGCTCGCGGCGCTGGGGAGCGACCCGCGCCAGCACGGGCACGACCGGAGCCGCTGGACGCTGGTGGGACTGGGGGCGGTGGTAGCCCGGTTCGCCGGCGCGAGCCGGTCGGGGATCTGGCGGACGCTCCGGGCGTACGGGCTCCGCTGGAAGCGGGCGCGCGACCACCTCCGCAGCCCGGACCCAGCCTACCAGGAGAAGGTGGCGCACCTGCGGGCCATCCGGGCGCGCGTCGCGGCCGCCCTGGAGACGGCGGTCCTCCTCTATCTCGACGAGGTCACTTACTACCGCCAGCCCTCGCTGGCGTCTGGCTACGCCCCGGCCGGCACGGCCGACCCGCGCGCCGAGCGCTCCACCCGGAGTAACACCACGACCCGGGTCGTCGGCGCCCTCGATGCCGCCACCGGCCGGGTCATCGCCCACCAGGCCACCCGCATCGGTGTCCCGGCCCTGCTCCGCTTCTTCAAGGCCCTGGTCGCAGCTTACCCGGGACAGCGCCTCTACATCGTCCTCGACAACTGGCCGGTCCATTTCCATCCCGACCTCCTCGCCGCCCTCGAGCCCCAGGAGTCCCCCTTCCCCTTCTTCCGACCCCGCTCCTGGTCCGCCGAGCCCAGCCCCACCGCCAAACGACTCAACCTCCCCATCCAGCTCGTCCCGCTCCCCACCTACTCCCCCTGGCTCAACCCCATCGAGAAGCTCTGGCGCTGGCTCAAGCAGGACGTCCTCCACCTCCATCGCCTCGCCGACGACCTCCCGGCCCTCCGCGCACGCGTCCTCGCCTTCCTCGCTCGTTTCAAGGACGGCTCCCCCGACCTCCTCCGCTATGTCGGCCTTCTACCACATTAATTCGTCAACCCTCATCAGTCCACGGCCCGGTCTGTCAGGGCCGGGGGTATTGCCAGCGAACGGCCGTTCCGTGTATACAGTGAGGCAGGGGCACGCCGCCGTACGCTTCGACGATTGAGGCCGGCGCACGGTCATCGCCCTCCCGCTCGCGTCACGCGACGAGGCCACCCAGCCTTCGACGCGACCCCGCTCTTGCCGACGCAGCACGTGCCGGACGGAGCCTCGACCTCAACCCGCCGTCGCGCGGTCGTTCGGATCGCGCACCGGAGCCAGAAGACGCCTGGTCACCCGCTTCGGGACGTCCATCCTGGCGCTCTCGACTGTCCGGCCCAGGCACTCCCAGGTATCTCTCGGTTCTCCGCTTGCTCGGGGCCGCCGGGCGGCGCGCTCATCATCCCAGTGTGTAGGGAAACGTATGCCATTTCCTCGTCGTGGACGACGACGGCCCTTCATCAACTCCCGCTGGCAGCTGCGGCGTCTCGAAGCGCTCTGCCTGTTCCTGTCGCCCGCCGTTCGCAGCACCCTGACGGCCTGGATGAAGATCTACGGTGAGACGAACGACGTCGCCGGCCTGATCTCCGGACCGATCGAGGTCCGCTTCCGCCGCCTCCGCGAGCACACCGGCGCGGACGTGTTCCTGCTCTGGACGACGCCCGAGCGCTGGGCCGCCGGCGATCCGCTCTCACTCTGGATTCCGGCCATCGGGCTGGCCCTGGAGTGCACGTTCGAAGACGGACGGCTGGTGGTGGACAAGGCCCGGCCAGTCGGACAGGAGGACCGTGACCCGCGCCGCCAGCGGAGCGCCATCGGGATGGAGCTGCGGCCGGACCGGATCGAGCTGCCGACCGACGTCGAGGGCGAGAACCCGAGTGCCGGACTGGTCGCCTCGTTCGAGCGGCTGCTGGACCGCCGCTGGACCAGCTTCGTGGACCCGCTGCGCGAGGCGCTCGAAGCGGAGGCCCGCGACGACTCGGCTCGCGCCGAACGGCTCGCCACCCCGTACGCCGTCGCTACGCCACGCATCGGCAGCCAGAGTGAGTCTGACCCGTACCGCCTGTCCGGCGTCGAGGCGTCCGCCGTCGCGGCGTTTGACGAGGGCGAGTGGCTGGATCTGGTGGACACCAGGGGACGGGTGATCTCGTCGGCGCGGCTGGTCAGGATCGACCCGGCCGAGGGTGTGATGGACGTGGACGTCCGTGGCGCCGATCCGCCGTCTGAGGGCATCGTGCGGCCCCGGCCGCAGACCCAGATCCTGGCCCAGAAGCGGGCGATCCTGGAGGAGCTGGACAACCCGACCGGCGGCCTCGCGAACGCCGTCAAGCTCGTCGCCTCGCCGGCCTCGCTGCCGCCGCCCCAGCGCCGCCGCCCGGCCGCCTTCGTCAACCGACTGGTGGCCCAGAACAAGAGCCAGGTGCGGGCCGTCTCGCTGGCGCTCGGCCTCGAAGAGGGGCAGGCGCTGATGGTGCAAGGCCCCCCGGGAACGGGAAAGTCCACGACGCTGGCCGAAGTGCTCGGGCAGCTGGTGACGCGCGACCAGAACGTGACGGTGCTGGTCTGCTCGCACTCCAACCACGGCGTGGACAACCTGCTCTTGAAGACGCTGCCGTACCTGGACACGGTGCCCGGCCTCGCGATCGCCCGCGTCGGCCTGTTCGACCGCGTCCATCCCCAGGCCCGCCCCCACTTCGTGCCGCCCGGCGAGGATCTGGGCGCCTACAACGTGGTCTTCACGACGGTGGACGCGCTGGCGCTCCAGGTGGAGGCTGGCGGACGGACGTATGACTACGCGGTGCTTGACGAGGCGAACCGAGCCTCGATCCTGGACTCGCTGATCCCGCTGGTGCGAGGCCGCCGCTTCATCCTGGTGGGCGACCATCTCCAGCTGCAGCCGGTGCTCTCCGAGGCTGAGGAGCAGCTGCGGCTGGAGCCGGCGGTGGGGAACACCTCGGCGATCGGCAAGAGCCTGTTCGCCTGGCTGCGGGACCGCCGCTTCCCCGAGGCCGCCACGGTCTTCCTGGACGAGCAGAACCGGATGCACCCGGTCATCGCCGGGCTGATCTCGGAAGTCTTCTACGAGGGGAAGCTGCGCTCTGGCCGGCGCGCCCCCCGCCGAGTGGCGGACGTGCCGCTCTTCCCGGCCGCCGTGACCTGGGTGGACACCAGAGGACTGCACGGCCTCCGTGAGGCGCGCGGGCGTGGGGCGTCATTGGTGAACGTGCCGGAGGCGCGGCTCGTCGCAACCATTGCACGGCACATCCTGAACACGTCGCAGCGCGAGGTTGAGGTCGGAGTGATCTCGGCGTACGCCGAGCAGACGGCGTTGCTGCGCCGGCTGCTGATTCACCGCAACAACCAGCGCCAGAACGGCGCGGGTGGTGCCACGAACGCCAAGACACTCGACCGGGCGGCGTTGCGCCACCTGGAGATCGACACGGTCGATGCGTTCGAGGGTCGTGAGAAGGACATCATCCTGGTCTCGCTGGTGCGCAGCAACCGCCGCCGCGACATCGGGTTCTTGCGCCTGATGCAGCGGATCAACGTGGCGCTCTCGCGGGCGCGGACGATGCTGATCGTGGTGGGCGACACCTCGACACTCAGAGGCAGCTACTTCGACAAGATCGTGCGGTACGTCCGCGCGAACGGGATGCTGGTGCCAGGGCCGCGCCTGATCGGGCGGCTGCTGAACGCGCGGAGCGGCGAACGGCCAGCCGAGCGCGTCGGCGAGCGGCCAGGAGCGCCGGGCCGCCGGCGCCGGCCATTGCCGTCGGCGCGCACGGCGTTCCCGGCCCAGGATCCAGCCGCCGCGGCTGGCGCAGCGGGTGGGACAGCCGCCGGCGCCGAGGACGGCCAGCGCGGCCGGCGGCGACGACGACGGGTCCGAGGCCGGCCCGATGGCGAGGACCGGCGGATAGCACCGCCGTCCACGACGATGGAGATGGGGCCGGCCGTCGAGCCGGGCGCGGACGAGCCGGCGACGCAGTACGAGATCGACCGGTTCGCGGCGCTGGTGGAGCAGCTGCTGGGCGACACGGGCGGCGACGACACGACGTCCGAGGGCGAAGCGGCAGCCGCCGCGCCCGAGGTCGATCGTGCCCACGCCGAGGAGGTGCTGGCCGAGGCGCTGCGAGCGGTTGGCGAGCAGCGCGAGCGAGGCGGGTCGTCGCGCTCGCGGCGGGGCAACAATCGACGGCGCTCGCGGCGAGGCCAGGGCCGTCCTCTACCGGGCGACGCGGCCATCGCGGACGCCGCGCGGCGGATGGCGGACGAGGAGCGTCAGGCTGGCGAGTATGGCGGCGTGCCGCTGGGCGACGCTGGTGAGCCAGGGCTCCGCCCGCCGGCCGAAGCGTTGCCCGGTGTCCCCGGGGGCGTCCCCGATGGGTCGAGCCCTGGCGACGTGCCTCCGGGCGAGGTCGCGGCGAGCGCACCCGGCGAGACTGTTCGGCCGCCGCGCCAGCCGATTCGGGTCGTGCCGGGGCGGACGTTCGCGCCGGTGGACGAGCCGCCGATGCCCACCACAGCCGAGCCTGCGTCCGCGCCGCCTCGGCGACGGACCCGGCGGCGCGTCGTCGTGTCAGAGGCGGCTCCGCCAGAGCAGGTGAGCGCCGCGCCCGTCGAGGGGACGGCGTCGGCGTCGGCTGAACGCGGGGATACCGCCACCGAGGCGCCGCGTGAGCCGGTTGCACCGTCCCAGCCGTCCACGCCAGCAGCGGCGGCGACGGCTCGGGCTCGCCGGACGCGGCGGACACCAGCAGGAGCGGACGGCGTCACTGCCACGACCGAGACGGCTCCTGCCGCGACAACACCGAGCCCCGCGCAGCCAGTTGAGGCGGCCCCAATGCCGATGGCGCCGGCCGCCGAGACGCCATCTCCCCAGCCGGCGGCACGACCGACACGGCGTCGGCGGGAGGCCGTCGAGCGCGAGCCGGCTGGGCCGTCCGTGCCGCCGGCTGCCGAGCCGGCGGCGAGTACGCCCGCGCGACGGACACGGCGGGCGGGCGCCGTGCATGGCGAGTCGGCCACGGACTCGACGGTTCAGACAGCGCCAACTCCGGTCGGGACAGCGCAGGCCGAGACACCTCCGGCGCCACCGGTCGCGGCGGCATCCGCGACTACCACACCGGCTGGCGAGGTGACTGCGCCGGCCAGCCCGGTACGGCGAGGCCGTCGCACGACGCCGGCGACGCCCACGCCGTCGATCGCTGTCGTCGAGGCGCCTCCTGCCCCGAACGCCGCACCACGGCGGTCGCGGCGGACAGCAGGATCGGCTGGATCAGCGACCACGGATCGGCCGCCCGGGCCGGTCGAAACGTCGCCAGCACCGGTCATCGCGCCAACGGAGGGTATGCCGGTCGATCCGGCTCGCGCCACGCGACGGCGCATCGTGGCGGCGGCAGCTACGCCGGAGCCGATGGCGAGCGAAGTGACGGCCCCAATGGCGCCGGAGGCACCAGATTCGCCGCCTCGACCGTCGCGCCGTCGCACCGTTAGCACGTCGGTGCTTGCTCGACCAGCCGGTGAGAGCGGGGTTGACGGACCACCACCGGCGGATGCTGAGGTGACGGCGGTGAAACCACGCCAGACGCGGCGGGCGCCGGCTCGCGACGTCGTTGCCGACAGCGACATGACGACGCCGTCGCCCTCACCAGCGGAGGCTCCGGCGTCACCGCCGCAACGCCCGCGCCGAGCACGACGGCCGGCGCTGGCCTCGACGACAGCCGAGGCGAGCGCCGACAGCTGAGCTGGCGGGCGCGGCCGGCCCTGGCTGACGCGCCCCTGGTGCCGAGCGGCGAAAGAGCGGACGACCTGTCAACGCAGGCCGTCCGCTCGTGCGGCGCCGGTCAGATGGACGTTGCCGGGTCAGGCGGCTTGGCGGCGCGCTGGTGCGCTCGGCGCTTCCGGGCGGTCTGGCGAGGGCTGCTGGTCTGCGCCACGAGCCATCTCGGCGCCGCCGACTCTATCGACCAGCACCATGAGCTGCCCCGCGGTGGCCGCGAGCTGCTCGGCCTGGTCCGCCATCTCGCCGATCTGCGCCGCCATCTCCTCTGCCGACGCCGAGAGCTCCTCCGCCGCCGCCGAGCTCTGCACCGCCCTCCCGGCGATACTCTGGATCGACTGACCGACCTGGCTGGCCTGCGCCGTCATCTCTTCAGCGGTTGCCGTTGCCTCTTCGACGACTGCCGAGATGCTGCCCATCGCGGCACTGACGTCGCGGGCGCGGACCGCCATCGCCTGGGCGGCCGTGGCGATCTCCTCGACCTGCTCCACCGTCTCGTGAACCGCGGCCAGGATCGCCGTCAACGCCTGGCCGGCCTCGCTGGCCTGCGCCGAGCCGGCCTGCACCTTCTGAGCGCCATGCTCCATCGCACGCACCGCGTCGCGAGTACCGGCCTGGACCCCGCCAATCAACTCGGTGATCGCTCGCGTCTCGCGCTGGCTCCGCTCGGCCAGCTTGCGGACCTCGTCCGCGACGACCGCGAAGCCCCGCCCGTGCTCGCCGGCTCGCGCGGCCTCGATGGCGGCGTTCAGCGCCAGCAGGTTGGTCTGCTCCGCGATGTCGTCGATCGTCTCGACCACCGCGCCGATCTTCTCGCCCAGCCGGCCGAGCTCCTCGACTTTCATGCTGGCCTGCGAGACGACGGCTTCGATCTCGGCCATGCCCTCGACGGTCTGCTGGACCGCCCGTGCCCCCTGGTCCGCAGACGACTTGGTCCGGTGAGACGCGGCGACGACAGCCTGGGCGTTCGCCGCGACCTGCTCGACGTCGTGCGCCATCTGCTCGGTGCTCGCGGACGCGCTGCCGACCGAGCGCGCCTGCTCCTGGGCGCCGTGAGCGACCTGCTCGATGGCGTCAAGCAGCTGCTCGACTGCCTGGCCGGTCTGCTGCGCCGTGTCGGCCTGGTCGCTCGCGCCGTGTGCCACCTGCTGTACGGCAGTCGTCACCTGCTGAACGGCGGCTCCGGTCTGACTGCCACGCTCTGACAGACGAACGCTGGCCGTATCCAGGCTTTCGGCGGTCTCGGTCAGCTGCTGGACGAGGCTGGTGAGCCCCGCGACCATGCGCTGGTTGTCGGCGAGTCTGCGGCAGTTCTCGTCGAGCTGCTCGTTGAACGCTCGCGCGAGCCCTCGCAGCTCGGCCGTCCCACCCGGCACCAGGGCAAACGTCGCGTCGTCCTGGTCACGGTTGTGCAGGTCTCGGACGTACCGTACGACCGGCGCACCCATCATGACGTGGACGATCGAGAGGACGCATCCGATCCCGACCGGGAGTGCCACGGCGATGACGGCTAGGACGAGCAACACGGAGCGCGTCTCGCCGTCAGCCGCCTGAGAGGCTCCTTCGAGGCGGGCATTCATCCGCTGTTGGAACTCTGCGATCGGCCCCATGATGAGAGCCTTGTCCTTGTCGTACTTCGCGTCGAACATGATCGTGCGCGCTGTCGCGAGCTTCTCCTCCGGGGACTTGGAACGGTCGGCGTCGCTCAGCTTGAAGGCCGCGATGGCCGGGTGCATCCGGGATTCGGGCACGGCTGTCGCTTCGAGGACGAGCCGCATCGCGCGGGTCTCCGTGCTCACGAGCGCATCCGAGCTCTTCTTCGCCAGCGCGATGAGGTCGAGCTCCGCCTGCGGCGTGTCCAGCTCGCCGAGCCGGGCGAGCACGCGATCGCGCCGCTTGGCAACCTCGATCTCGTTCCAGTACGCCTGGTAATGGCTGGCATCGGCGGTGACGACGTACTTGCGGGCCTCGTCGGTCAGGAAGTCGGACGCGGCTGCCAGATCGAGGCCGAGCTGTTTGGATTCGACCTGGCGGGCGAACGCCGCGATCTGCCGGTCGTTGGCGCGGTGGGCGTAGTAGACCGCGCCACCTAGCACGAGCGACAGCGCCAGGAACACGGCGCCGATAAGCACGCTGAACGTGGACTGTTTGATCGTCATGGGGACGATTCGTCCTCCCCTCATGTCGCCTCAGGCGTGCCGTTGCCGAGAGCCCGCGATCTGAGGCAGGTCTACGGAGCCTAACGGCGCCGAGGAGCCAGACGAGGGAGTGCAAACTGTTGACAGTCCGAAATCTAACGCACGCCTGACGGGGATCGACCTGATGAAGCACGAACGCGACAGGACACGTGAACGGTTTACCGAATGTCCCTCGCCTACGATTCTTTGGCAGCGCTGCACCTTGGAAGCGCTTCCGAGCGCCCCGGTGGTGTCCGTGGTAGACGATGTAGCCCGACCGTCTTCGTGTGTACGACGCTCACGGGCACGTCGTGGGGCGACGTTCGCCCATCACCCCGGCTCGTCAGATGACGTTATATGCAACACCGTACGGGTGATGGATCGGCAGTATCACAGGTCGGCTCTTTCGGTGTGCGGTCGAACTGGGTTCGGCTAGAATGGGCGCCGACCGCCAGCCACCTGCACCGGGTAGCGAACACACGATGGCCGTGGAGCGGTTGTGTGTGAGCAGCGTGTGACGCTCCGACGGTGGAGCGGCGCCAGCGCTCACACGAGGGACAACCGAAAGGCCTGGCGGCGATATGACGATGGCTCGCGGCGATTCTGGAGAGATCCTCGGCGCGCTCCCTGGTGAGCGGCTCGAGGACGTGCTCCGTCGCCGGACGGAGCTGTTCCAGGGTCTGCTCGAAGCCCAGCGCGAGGTGGGCGAGGGGCTGGTGATCGTGGACGGCGAGCGCCCGCTCTACGTCAACGACGCCTTCTGCCAGATCGTCGGCTACTCGATCGACGAGCTGCTGGCGCTGCCGTCGCTGTTCCACCTGGTGGCGCCGGAAGAGCGGATCTCACTCGCCGACCGCCTGCGCGGGCAGCTTGCCGAGAGCCACGTCGTGAGCCACCACGAGACGGCGATGCTGCACCACGACGGCAGCCGGGTGGACGTCGAGATCGGCGTGACCTCGTTGCGGGTCGGGAGCCACGCGCACCGCGTCATCATCGCGCGAGACATCAGCTCGCGGAAGCAGGCCGAGGAGGCGCTCCGCCAGAGCGAGGACCGGTTCCGCTCGCTGGTGCAGAACAGCTCGGACCTGATGACGATCCTCGGGCCGGACGGGACGATCCTCTGGCACAGCCCGTCCGTGGAGCGGGTGCTGGGGTATCCGCCGGAGACGCTGGTCAACACCAGCCTGTATGACCTCGTTCACCCGGAGGACGCGGACCGGGTGGCGGCGACGTTCGCGGCGTGCAGCACGGACCCGTCCGCGCAGGCGTCGGTGGACTTTCGCTGCCTGCACCGTGACGGCGCCTGGCGCTACCTGGAGGCGATCGGCTCGAACCTGCTGAGCCATCCGACGATCGGCGGGATCGTGGTCAACTCGCGGGACGTGACGGAGCGGAAGGCGTTCGAGGACCAGCTGGCGCGGCAGGCGTTCTTCGACCCGCTGACGGGCCTGCCGAACCGGGTGCTGTTCATGTACAGCATCGAGCACGCGCTGGCCGGGGCGAAGCGGAACAACCTGGGCGTCGCGGTGATGTTCCTGGATCTGGACGGCTTCAAGTCGGTGAACGACTCTCTGGGCCATCTGGTCGGCGACCAGTTGCTGGTGGCGTTCGGCCAGCGGCTGAAGTCGTGCGTGCGGCCGGGCGACACGGTGGCGCGGCTGGGCGGCGACGAGTTCACGGTGCTGCTGGAGCACATCCCGCACGTGGCCGACGCCGAGCTGGTAGCGGCCAGGATCCTGGAGCGGCTGGAGACGCCGTTCCATTTCGAGGGCCGCGACCTGTACGTCGGGTCCAGCATCGGGATCGCGTTCGGGACGTACGGCGAGGTCCAGCCGCCAGACCTGCTGCGGTTCGCGGACGCGGCGATGTACCGGGCGAAGAGCGCCGGCAAGGGGCGCGCGCTGGTGTTCGACCACTCGATGCACGCCGCCTGGCTCGCGCGGGCGAGCCTGGAGAGCGATCTGCGCGCGGCCATCGACGGCGAGCAGCTGCGACTGGTCTACCAGCCGATCGTGAACCTGGCGAACGGCGAGGTGGTGGGCGCGGAGGCGCTGTTGCGCTGGCAGCACCCGACCCGTGGGCTGGTCATGCCGATGGAGGTGCTGCCGCTGGCCGAGGAGACGGGGCTGATCTTGCCGATGGGGCAGTGGGTGCTGGAGGAGGCGTGTCGGCAGGCGCGCTCCTGGCAGCGTACGTACCCGTCGTACCCGCCGCTGGCGGTGACCGTGAATCTCTCGGCGCGGCAGTTCCAGCAGCCGGATCTGGTCCGGCGGGTGGAGCAGGCGTTGGCGTTGTCCGGCCTCGACCCGAGCTGTCTGCGGTTGGACGTGATCGAGAGCGTGCTGATGGACGACTCACGAGAGACGCTCGCCAAGCTGGAGGCGCTGCGCGCGATGGGCGTGCGGGTGGCTATCGACGACTTCGGAACGGGGTGCGCCTCGCTGAGCTCGTTGCGGCGGCTGCCGGTACGGTCGTTGAAGCTGGACTCGTCGTTCCTCGGCCCGCTGGACGAGATCTCGGTGGACGTGGTGCGGGCCATCGCCTCGATGGCGCACGCGCTCGGGCTGGAGGTTTCGGCCGAGGGCGTGGAGACAGACGAGCAACTGGCGAAGCTGCGGCAGGCTGACCTGGATCGAGGCCAGGGGTACCTGTTCTCGCGGCCCCTCTCGGCGGAGGCGTTACGGCGGCTGTTGGAGAAGGGCCGCCAGCTGATCGCCTGAGCCAGCCCTCCCCTTGACCTGCCCCCTGGGCTATCCTTGCTCCCCAGAGCGTGCGATCGCTGAAGGAGCCGTCGATGCAGATTGGGGTCGTCTTTCCGCAGTACGAGGTCGGGGCAGACCTGGGCGGCGTGCGCGCCTACGCCGAGGCGGCGCAGGATCTCGGGTTCGAGCATCTGGTCACGGCGGACCACGTCCTCGGCGCCGACCCGGCCGGCTACCCTGGCTGGAACCGCCCGTACCGCCACGACACGGTGATCCACGAGCCGATGGTATTGTTCGGGTACCTGGCGGCGCTCTGCCCGAAGCTCGGGTTCATGCCGAACGTGATCATCCTGCCGCAGCGCCAGGCCGTGCTGGTCGCGAAGCAGGCCGCCGAGCTGGATTTGATGACGAACGGGCGGTTCCGCCTGGGCGTGGGGATCGGCTGGAATCAGGTCGAGTTCGAGGGGCTCGGGATGGACTTCAAGAACCGGGCGCGTCGGTTCGAGGAGCAGGTCGACCTGATGCGGAAGCTCTGGTGCGAGCCGTCGTTGACGTACCAGGGGCAGTTCCACACGATCAACACCGCCGCGATCTGCCCGCTGCCGGTCCAGCGTCCGATCCCGATCTGGATCGGGGCGAACGCCGAGGCGGCGATCAAGCGGGCCACCAGGATCGCGGACGGCTACATGCCGCTCGGGTTCATCCCGGGTACCAACAGCTGGGACGAGACGGTGGAGAAGGTCCACGGCTGGCTGCGCGAGTACGGGCGCGAGCCGTCCTCGTTCGGGATCGAGGCGCGGATCAGCGCCGGCACGGGCACGCCCGACGATTGGCGCGCCACCTACCAGACCTGGAAGCGGCTGGGCGCGAGCCACATCTCGGTGGGGACGTCTGGCGGCGGGCTGGTCGGGGCGGACGCGCACATCGAGCGGCTGCGTGAGGCCCGCAAGATCTTCGACGCCTGAGCGAGTAGCCCTCACCCCCCAGCCCCTCTCCTGTCCCTGCCACGGGACAGGAGAGGGGGAGCAATCGCGCGTGGGAGACATGATGAGTGCATCAGAGGCACCGGCGATTCGGCACCGGATGGACCCGCCGATCCAGCAGGCGTGGCTGGACCGCTGGCAGGAGGAGATCCTCGAGCCGGAGCTGCCCATCGTCGATCCGCACCATCACCTCTGGGACGTCCCGGACTGGGACACGCGGTACCTCCTGGACGAGCTGCTGGCCGACCTGAACAGCGGCCACACCATCATCGCGACGGTCTTCTTGCAGTGCTGGTCGATGCACCGGGCGTCTGGGCCAGAGGCGATGGCGCCGGTCGGCGAGACCGAGTTCGTGAACGGCATCGCGGCGATGAGCGCCAGCGGCAACTACGGCCCGACCCAGATTTGCGCGGGGATCGTCGGGACAGCCGATCTGACGCTCGGGGAGGCGGTCCGCGAGGTGCTGGAGGCGCACATCCGGGTGGCGGGCGGCCGATTTCGGGGGATCAGGCACGCGGTGGCCTGGGACGCGTCGGTCCCGGTCTCGTCCACGACATCGGAGCACATGCTGGAGAACCCGGCCTACCGAGCGGGCTTCGCGCAGCTGGCGCCGCTTGGCCTCTCGTACGACGCCTGGCTATACCATCCGCAGCTGCCGGAGCTGACCGCCGTGGCGCGCGCGTTCCCCGAGACGCAGATCGTGCTGAACCACATCGGGGCGCCGCTCGGCGTGGGGCCGTACGCCGGCCGCCGCGACGAGATCTTCGCCACGTGGTCCGCCTCGATGCGGGAGCTGGCCGGGTGCCAGAACGTCCACGTCAAGCTCGGCGGCATGGGGATGGGACGGTACGGCAACCGCTTCCACGAGCAGCCGACGCCGCCGTCATCAGAGGCGCTGGCGGCTGTCTTCCGCCCGTACGTGGAGACCTGCGTCGAGCTGTTCGGGACTGCCCGCTGCATGTTCGAGAGCAACTTCCCGGTGGACAAGGGAGCGTACCCGTACGCGGCGTACTGGAACGCTTGCAAGGTGCTGACCCGTGGCCTGAGCGACGCGGAGAAGGCGGACCTGTTCCGAGGGACGGCGGCGCGCTTCTACCGCCTGAACGTGTAGCGACCACGCGCCGAGTGCCCGCTCTGGCCCACTATGGCCGCACTCCAGCAGTTGAACGGAAGATGTCAGCCACGTTGTGACTATCTCGTGGGCAAGATCGCGTATGATGGGCGCCAATGATGACGAATCCGACGCGCTGGCGGCGGCTGTCCTGGGTCCGTCAGGTGCGGTCCCGCCTGCCGATGCTCACGCGGCTGACATTGCTGCTGGCGCTGGCCTGGGTCTCGGGAGTGCCGAGTCTCTGGGCGCCGCTCGCCGGTCTGCCGGGCGTGCCAGGTGCGCAGGCGGGGAGCGTGGATCTGGCGCCGGGCATCTATCAGGTGGACGGCACCCCGACGCCGACGTCCACGCTCGACCCGAGCATGATCCCGCCGCCGGTTGAGACGCCAACGCCGACGACAGCCGTGCCGCCCCCGGTGCCGCCGACAGCACCGGCGCCGCCGGCCGCGCCAGCATCTCCCTCGCCGCAGCCGTACACCGGCGTGAGCGATCCATGCTGGGGCGACGAGCAGATCACCTACGTGCCAGAATCGCCGCGCGCCCCCAACGAGCTGATCATCGTGGTCACGTCATCTCGCCCGCACACCTACGGACGGGTCGCCGGAACCGAGAAGGCGACGTTTATCCGTGAGCGGCCCGGCCAGCTCGGCTACGTCTGGGAATGGTCGGTCCAGCTGACCTGGCCCGGACGTCACGAGTACACGTTCTACGTGGACTCGACGATCCCGTGTAAGAAGATCGAGATCCTGGTACGGCAGCAGCTGTTCACCAAGACGCCCACGCCGACGAAGACCGGCAACGACAACGACAACTGAGCCGATCGGAAGCCCCACCCCCAGCCCCCTCCCCATTGCGATGGAGAGGGGGAGCAGGTCAGTGTCCGCCCCTCTCCACCGCAGTGGGGAGGGGTTGGGGGTGGGGCTTCCCCGTCTCGTTACTCGGCCTTGTCGTTCTTGTGCCGCTCCACGAACTCGCGGCCGGCGCTCAGGAGGAGCTCCTGGAGCGAGAACGTCACCGACATGTCGCCGCCGGCCTTCTTGCCGGCCTTGCGGGCACGAGCCTCGGCGTCGGCGGTCAGGCGCTGCCGCTCCGGGTGGTCCGGCTGGCCGGGGAAGCCGAGCGAGGCCGCGAAGTCGTTCGGGCCGCCAGCCAGGTAGGTCAGGCCCTTGACCGCCAGGATCTCGTCCAGGTTGTCGTACGCCAGCTTGGACTCCATCTGGGCGCTGACGATCATGTTGGCGTTGGCCCACTGGGCGAACGCGAGCTTGCCGCCGTGGCGGGCGTTGAGCTCGTGGTCCTCGTTGTAGAGGGTGCCGCGACCGCCGCCCCAGGAGCGCTTTCCGTCTGGCGGGAAGAGGCAGGCGTCGGCGAGGGCCTGGGCCTGCGCGCCGGTCTCGATGTGCGGCCCGAGGATGCCCTGCAACCCACGATCCAGCCAGAGGTTGATCTGCCACGGATCGGAGCTGGGCACGCGCGCCGTGACGGACATGCCGTAGCCGTGCGCCACCCGCACGATCTGCTCGACGGTGTCAGAGGTGAACGCCCCGTGCTCGCCGTCCAGGTTGACGGCGTCAAAGCCGACTCTCGCTGCCAGCTCGATGGCCTCGACGGACGGCCAGGTCAGCGCCAGCACCAGCGCCTTGAGGCCCTGCCGATTCTTCTTCAGAATCGTGTTCTCGATCATTGTGACCCCCTTCTCACGAGCAGATGAGACGTTAGCAGACGAGTCGGGAGCGGTCCGTCACCACGTACTCGTCCGCCGATCTGCTCGGCACTCGTCTGCTCGGTTAGTACGCCACCGCGCAGCCATCGGCGCGCTTGTCGCTGCCGGCGACGTAGCCGCCGCCCGGCAGCTTCCAGATGATCTGGCCACGCCCGAAGCCGCCGTCCTGGGCGACCGTGACGTCGTGGCCGCGTGCGCGGAGGCCATCCGCGATGGCAGGATCGGCGGTCGGCTCGATCACCACGGACATGTCGCCGTCCCAGCGCCAGCGCGGCGCGTCCAGCGAGGCCTGCGGGTTCATGCCGTAGTCCACGGTGTTGATCACCATCTGCATGTGACCCTGCGCCTGCATGAAGCCGCCCATCACGCCGAACGGCCCGACCGCCTGGCCCTCGCGGAGCAGGAAGCCGGGGATGATGGTGTGGAACGGGCGCTTGCGCGGGGCGACTTGATTCGGGTGGCCGTCTTCCAGGTTGAAGCCGTAGCCCCGGTTGTGGAGCGAGATACCGGTGCCCGGCACCACCACGCCGGAGCCGAACCCCTGGTAGTTGGACTGGATGTAGCTCACCATCATGCCGTCTGCGTCGGCGGCGCACAGGTAGATGGTGCCGCCGGTCTTTGGCTTGCCGGCCGTGGGGCGGATCGCCTGCTTGCCGATCAAGGCTTGCCGCTGCGAGGCGTACTCCTTGTCCAGCAGGCCGGTGACAGGCACCTCGACGTGGTCCATGTCCGCGACATACGCCATCGCATCGGTCAGGCTCAGCTTGAGCGCCTCCAGCTGAAGGTGGTACGCCTCGACCGAGTCGCGCGCCATCGACGGGATGTCGAAGCCCTCCACGATGTTCAGGCCGATCAGCGTGGCGATGCCCTGGCCGTTCGGCGGGATCTCGGCGACCTCGTAGCCACGGTAGGTGGTGCGGATCGGCTCGACCCAGGTGCTGGTGTGGGAGGCGAGGTCGGCCACCGTCATCGGGCCGCCGGTGCGGGCCGCGAACGCCGCGATCTCACGGGCGAGGCTGCCCTCGTAGAATTCGCGCGAGCCGCTGGCGGCGATCTTCTCCAGGGTCGAGGCGTGGCCCTCGCTGCTCCAGCGCTCGCCAGCTGCCGGCGGCCGACCGCCCGGCATAAACGTGGCGCGCCACGGCTCGAAGACCTCGCCGGGCAGCGACCCGTACGTGTTGTCGGCGGCGCTCGCCCAGAGGCGGCTGATGACCGGCGAGACGAAGTAGCCTCGGCGGGCGTAGGCGATGGCCGGCTCGAACAGCTTCTCGAACGGCAGCTTCCCGAACTTCGCGTGCAGGTCCGCCCAGGCTGCTGGAGCGCCCGGCACGGTCACCGGCCACCAGCCGCGAGTCGGCATCGTGCTGTAGCCGTCCGCGCGGATGGCGGCGGCGGTGGTGGCGGCTGGTGCGCGACCGGAGCCGTTGATGCCGTGCAGCTTGCCGCCGTCCCAGACGAGTGAGAAGACGTCCCCGCCGATGCCGTTGGAGGTCGGCTCGACGACGGTCAGGGCGATGCCGGTGGCGATAGCCGCGTCCACCGCGCTGCCGCCCTGCTGGAGCATCGAGAGACCGGCTTGCGCGGCGAGCGGCTGGCTCGTCGCGACGACCCCGTTGACCGCCATCACGGGACTGCGCCGCGAGGTGTAGGGGAGTCCCAGGAGATCGGTGGTCACGGTGGGCCTGGTCGTCGTCGTCATCGTTACTCGCTCCTCGCCGGCCGGGGCGACCGGACGGTACGTCACAGGGATGCTGCTGACGCAGTGTACCCCGGGAAGCGAGAAGCGAGTAACGAGGGGTGAGTAGCAAGTAGCGAGTGGCGAGGGGCGAGAGATCCGCTCCCCACTCGCTACTCGCTCCTCGCTTCTCCGTCAGGGGCGGTCGTCCGTGGTCGGCGTGGCGTGACGGCGATGTCCGTTGATGCCTCGGCTGCGTGTGCGGCCTCGGCCGGGTGCTCGAAGCGGAACCGTGCGACGAGCGACTGCAGCTCCTCGGCGGTCGCCATGACGCCGCGTGCGTGCTCGACTATCGACCGGGCGTGCGTGCTGACGCCGTCCGGGGTTGCCGAAACCTGAGTTGCCTCGGCGACGTTGCCGTCCGTGGCGGCGTCAATCTGCGGCACGGTCTCCTCCAGGAACCATGAGATGGGTTAGAAAGCCGCCAGCCCGGCTGGTCTCTCTGCAGATTTCAACGGCAGCACCGGAAAAGGCGCCATCGGTCAGATGGCGGATTCGGCAGCGGATGGTGTGCAAAAGCCGTACACCGCACACAGAGAGAGGCCAGGACGGGGGGTGCTACTGGATGACGCGCGTCGCCTGGCTCAGCGTCGATTGTGGAATCGTCAGGCCGATTGCCTGGGCAGTCTTCAGGTTGACCACGAAGTCGATCTTGGTCGGCCGCTCGACGGGCAACTCGCCGGGGTTGGCGCCTCTGAGGATCTTGTCGGCGTGGGTAGCGGCCCGCCGCCAGAGATCGGGCGAATTCGCGGCGTAAGCCAGGAGCCCGCCAGCGTCTGCGTACTCCGTGAAGGGGCACATGGTCGGTAGCCGGTGCTGCACGCCCAGACGGACGATCCGCTCGCGCTCCACGAACAGGCTGGCTCCCGAAATGACGACCAGTCCATCGACCGGTCGCTCCTTGAGAGGCAAAGGCCGCCTCGATGCCGGGGACGTCTGGTGCGCTCCATTCGTGGAAGACGAGACCGAACTGAGCAGCTGCGTCCTGGATGTCTCGCCACTGCTGACCGGCTACGGACGGATGTCGGAGCGCGGCCACGCTCGACAGGGTAGGGACACATTCTTTGAGCAGCTCGAGCTGCTTCTGAGCCAGACCTTCGACCAGGCTGACCGTGCCGGTGGCGTTCTTGCCCGGATGGGCGAGGCTCTGGACCGATCCACCACCAGTCGAGTCGCCGATCCCGCCAAAGACGATCGGGATCGTGCTGGTCGCTTTCGTGAGGAGTGCGACGGCGCTCGCGATTCCCGTGAAGATCAGGTCGAGCTTGAGAGCCACCAGTTCGGCGGCCAGCCCTGCGAGCCGCTCGTAGGTGCTGTCACCGTAGCGGATCTCGATCGTGAGATTCTGCCTTTTGATCCAGCCGAGATCGTGGAGCCCGCCGATGAAGTCGTCTATGGTCGTGCCGTCCCTGCCGGGCGGGTTGAAGTTGAGGATGCCGATTCGAGCGACCTTCGGCGACGAGAGCCCCGAGATGCGCATACCGCAGCCCGCGACGAGCCCGAAGCCGGCCAGCGCGAGACCACCTGTCAGCATCTGGCGCCGCGTGATTCGCTCGCGCATCGCCCCCCTCCTGGACGGATTGCCGGTCATCATCGCCCAAGGAGTCTATCGCTCGCCTGGCAGCCGGTCTGTGACTCGCGTCACAGCGACCAGCTCGTCATGGCCTGGATGCCGGGGTGCCCTGCCGGATCTTGCACACCGTACGAGCCGTGGACTGAAGTCCACGTCTACCATCGTACCGTCGCTACGCGACGGGGTGCCGAGCCGGAGGAGTGGATGGCCGGGCATCGACCTCACCTGGATCGCAGAGCGACGCTCTGACTGTAGACGTGGATTTCAACCGGGTTTCAACCCCACGGCCAGGTCACGATGCAGATAGCTGACGGGCACCCTGTGAGTGGCGGTGGCTTGACGCCTCGTCCCCTATCACCTACCGTTCCGGGCAGGCGTGGCCTCGGCGGACCGGCGGTCAGAGACGCCGGCTGACCCGGGGTGAGCCCACCACGCCACTGGGAGAGCGATCGTGCCATTCAAGATCAACCACATCCACCTGAAGTCGCCCGATCCGAAGAAGACCGCCGATTGGTACGTCAAGGCGTTCAACTTCAAGATCGTCGGCGACGAGACCCGCGTCTTCGGGGACCGGTTCGTGCGCTGCGTGAGCGAGGGCGGTCTGAATGTCAACATCTCGGGCGCCCGCTCCGGCGAGACGCTCGGGCCGGGCGACGCCAACCCGCATCACGGCCTGGAGCATTTCGGCCTGGATACGGACGACATCGAGGCCGAGATCGCCCGCCTCGAAGGGCTGGGCGCGACGAAGCTGGAAGGCCCGATCAAGATGGCGAACGGCGGCCAGATCGCCTTCATCAAGGCCCCGGACGACGTGCGGCTGGAGCTGATCCAGGCGCCCCCGAAGTAAGCGGTAGGCGGTAGGCAGAGGACGGAATCACGTCTGCCTACCGCCTACCGCCTACCGCCTACCCGTCAGGCTGGCTCGATGCGGGCCTTGTCCAGCAGCCAGCGCTTCTTGTCGGCGCTCCATTCCAGCGTCCAGGCGCCCTTGAACTTCCGGGTCACCGTCCCGCCACCCTGGCGCGCGTCCACCGCCGTCAGGACGATCGCGACCTCGTTCGGGGTGACGCCCTGTGCGGTCTCCACCTCGATGCTCTGGGTGGTGGCGTATCCGGCCTTCCAGCGGTCGAACGGGTTGCTGGCCTGAAACGACGGGCTCAAGAAGTCGTAGGCGTCGGCGTACCGCTTCTCCGAGAGCGCCTGGTAGAAGGCCCAGACGGTCGGCTCCTGGACGTCGTTCGGGAACGTCTCGCTGGCGATGACGACGAGCTGGTCGCCGTCGAGCTTGTTGACGGTGCGAGTGGTGGAGCTGGGGCAGCAGTTCGGCTCGAACCCGACGTAGTTCGGCTGCGAGATGACCAGCCGGTTGCGATCGACCTCGAACCCGAGCTTGTAGCCGTCCTGGGCGATGGTCAGCTTCGGCGCGGGCGTGGCCTCTCGGAAGAGCAGGAAGCCGATCAGGCCGCCGGTGCCGCCAGAAGAGAGCGGGATCACGGCCTCCTCGGCGCCGTCTCCGTCCAGGTCGGCGTAGAGGACGTCGTCCAGGGTGGCGTACCCCTCGACGGTCATGGTGCGCGAGCCGGGCTGCGTCACCTGGACGTACGGCCCGATGCGCACCCCGGGCTGGAACGCCGTCGGGTCGATGGTGACGGCCGGATCGTTCGCGAGGACGACGTTCCAGTCCACCTGGCGGAGCGGCGTGCCGGCGGCGCTGGCCGGGCTGCTCGGCCCGATCCCGCCACCGATGCTGCTTACGAGCAGGACAAGTGCCAGCACGAGCTGCGCGCTGGCAGTGCGCGGCCAGATCATGACAGAGCGGGACGGCGCCCTGTCCCGCCGAACGATTGCTGATTTCACAGTTTCCCCCGGACAACGACAGCACCGCGAGACGCGGCGGCTGAAGTATGCGCGAGGGGTCGCCTCTGGTGCCCGTGCGGCACGCCGCGCGCCTGCTCGAACGGCTGGAACAGTCCTAGGGGAGGCTGGCGCCAGCGCCCACGAACGTCGTCCAGGGGCCGCAGGCGTCGGTGATGCTCAGATCGACGTGGATCGGCCCCGGCGCGTCTCGCTTGACGGTGAAGCTCGTGGAGCGAGCGCCAGCCGGGAACGGGACGCTGAACGGCGTGCGTTTGTCAACCTGGGTGCCGATCGTGACGGCGGCGTTGGCGATCCGGGTGAACGCGATGCTCTTGAGCTCGTTGTTGGGGGTGTTGGCGTTGTCGGTGACGCCGACGTTGACGGTCAGCCGCCCTGGTCCGGACGCCACCGTCTGGACCGCGACGCGCGGACGCCCGGCCTGGGAGCAGGTGGTGAACGTCCCCTGCGCCAGACGCATGATCTGGCCGCCGAAACCGACGACGTACAACTCGCCGCTCTCGTCTTCGCCAAATGCGCTGATGTTGAGGTCCGTGTCGAGCGCTTCGATGCTTCTCCAGGTGCTGCCAGACTGGACGCCCTTCCAGATCCGCCCTGTACAGAAGTCGGCGTAGAAGTAGATGCCCCGGAGCTCCGCGTTCTCGGGCTTCGTGCCCCGGTACCGGTAGCCGCCGGTCACCGCGCAGTCTTGCGGGGGCGTGCCGGGCGGGTGCGGGTACTCCAGGACCGGGTCAACCAGGCCGGAGGTGGGGCAGCTCGGGGTACCGGGTGGATAGCAATGGGCGCCCTCGCGAATGTTCCAGCCGAGGTTGCGGGCTGGGGGATTGTGCGCGACGTACGGCAGGAAATCGACCTCTTCCCAGGCGCTCTGGCCGACGTCCCCGATCCAGAGGTCGCCGGTCTGGCGGTCGAAGCTCCAGCGCCAGGGGTTGCGGAATCCGAGCGCGAAGATCTCCTGGCGGATGTTGGGGGGTGGGTTGGTATCGTCGAAGAACGGGTTGTCACGCGGGATCGAGTAGAACGCGCCGGGCGGCTGCGGCGTGCCGGGAGTGTCCACGTCGAGCCGCAGCAGCTTGCCAAACAGCGAATTCAGATCCTGGGAGTGGTTGTCAGGGCCGCCGCCGGAGCCCTCGTCGCCGGTCCCGACGTAGAGATAATGGTCTGGGCCGAAGGCGAGCATGCCGCCGTTGTGGTTCGGGAAGCGATCGTACAGGCTGAGCAGGACACGGGTGGGCGTAGAGTCCGCCACGTCCGAGCCAGGGGTGGCGTGGTACTCAGCCAGCGTGTTGCTGCCGACGTCCGGCGGCGGGTCCGCGGGCTGATTCGGCGGCGGCTTGGCCGTGTAGAAGACGAAGAACCTGCCGTTGCTCGCGAACTGGGGATGAAACGCGAGTCCGAGCAGGCCCTGCTCGCCGCCGGCCACGATGATGGAGGAGACATCCAGGAACGGTGTCTGATTGACGACGCCGTTCTTGACGATTTTGATCTTCCCCCCCGACTCGACGATGAACAGTCGCCCGGAGCCGTCGCCGGCGTTGGTGAGGAGGACCGGGCCGCTCAGCCCGGTGAGGAACGGCTGCAGGAGCAGGGAGTTGTCTGGGGCGCTGAGGGGAGCCGCCACGCTGGTGTGAGGCGCTGGCACGAGACCACCGTCTCCGAGCGCGAGCACGACGGCCAGCGCCAGGACGATTGCCCGGACTGCCAGCCCCCCCGACTTCGACGACACTCCGATACCTCTGCGCGACATTCGTCGCCGGTCCGTCTCGCAAGACGCAGGCCCGCACTCGCAAGATGCAGGCCCGCATGCGAGCGTACCCGTACCTTGATACTATTCGATGGCTCGCGCCGGTCGGATCTGCCAGAAAGTCTTGCAGATTGCTTGCACGCGCCGGCCGGCGAGGGAGAAGCATGCGCATCATCGTCGGCGCCGATCACGCCGGGTTCCCGCTGAAAGGGCGGGTGGTGGACGCCTTGCGGTCCTGGGGCCACGAGGTCGAGGACGTGGGCACGCACGACGGCCAGCCGGTCGACTTCCCGGACGTGGCGCGCAGTGTCTGCGACCCGGTCCGATCCGGCCAGGCTGACCGCGGGATCATGGTCTGCGGGACGGGCATTGGGGCGGCGATGGCGGCGAACAAGCTGCCAGGCATCCGGGCGGCGCTCTGCCACGACGTCTACTCGGCGCACCAGTGCGTGGAGCACGACGACGCCAACGTGTTTTGCCTGGGCGCGCAGATCGTCGGAGACCAGCTGGCGCTGGACCTGCTGAAGACGTACCTTGGCGCCCAGTTCTCGACGGAGGAGCACTTCCGCCGCCGGGTCCGCAAGCTGGCGCAGATGGAGCAGGACGCGGCGAACGAGTTGAGGAGTCAGGAGCCAGGAGCCAGGAGCCAGTAGACGCGGAATCTCCTGACTCCTAGCTCCTGACTCCTGGCTCCTCGCTACCGGCCGCCCCAGGACTGGACGAGCGGCGGCAGCTCGGCGAGGTGGCAGACGGTGGCCGTCGGGGTGATGCCGTCTGGGCGCGGCCACGGCTTCGTGTTCTCTTTCCAGACCGCGCGCATCCCGACCCCGAGCGCCCCGCCGACGTCGTCCAGGAGGCGGTCGCCGATCATGACGCAGGCGGCGGGATCGACGTCCAGCAGGCCGGCGACGGCCTGGAAGACGGACGGGTGGGGCTTGGAGTGGGGCTGGTCCGAGGTGTAGACCAGCTCGTCCAGGTACTCGGCGAGGCCATGCGTGGCCAGATCCGCATTGTGCCAATCGGCGGCCCACCAGGTGTTGGAGAGCAGCCCGAGACGATAGCCGCGCTCTCGCAGCAGCTGGAGCGTCTCGCGGGCGCCGGGCTCCAGAAGCGCCCAGCCGTCCACGGCGCGGGCGTAGCCGTCCAGGGCGGCGGTGAGCTCCGCTTCGTGGACGTGGCGCCCGAGGCGGTGAAAGCCGTCGCGCAGCACCCCCGAGGCGGGGCCGCTCCAGTGCTCGTCGTCCACGCGACTCCAGTGGGCCAGCTCGGCGGCACGCATGGCGGCGACGTACTCGTCTCGATGCGGCCAGGTGGCGTGGGGCAGCGCGGCGGTCAGCGCGTCCCAGGAGAGCGCCCAGCGCCGTGGTGCGTCCTCCTCCCAATCCGGCCAGTCCACGAGGGTGCCGCCAAGATCGAAGATGACGGCACGCGGGGGTGGCTGCTGATTGTCTGTCGTCATGGGGCATGAGGGTACCGAACGCGGGGCCGAGCGGGCGAGGCCGGCGACCGACGGAGTGTACAGAATCGCAACCCCTTGACATGCGACTCGGAGGCGGCAGATTCGTTCCTGTCACGTGGTATCCTGGCGAACTGGGGCAGAGAGGGCGAAAGCAGTGAGGCTCCTCGCCAACGCGGCAGCGGCACGAGCGTACCTGAGCCGCGACGTGCCACTCTGGGCCTGGCCGCTCTGCACCCTTGGGGCACGAGAGTGGCCGTACGTCCGGCTCTGGGTGGACGGCGAGCCGAGCCCGGAGCGGGACAGCCTGACGGGCGCGTCCGACGCAGCTGCTCGCACCGCGCTCCGGGACGGGGTGGAGGCCGGGCTGTGGGTGTTCGACCACCCGGGCTGGGGCGGCGGCGTCCAGGCGTTCGGCGACGTTTCGGCGCTGGAGCGGATGCTGCGGAGCGTGGCGCTGCCGAGTCGGGCGTTCGTGCGGATCCTGCCGCCAGCCGAGCGGCTGCTGACGGCGCGCTATCGCTTCGAGTGGCTGGAGCCGATCGTGCGGATGCACGTGACCCCGGGCGAGCTGCGGATGCCGCCCCAGGCCGAAGAGGTGGTGTCGCTCGACCAGCGGGACGCGGGCGCGCTGGCGGCGCTCTACGCGATCTGGCCGGAGTCTCGGTTCCAGGCGAGCCGGTTGCGGATGGGGTATCGGTACGTCGGCATTCGGGATGGCGAGCGGCTGGTGGCGGTGGCGGAGCACGTGCTGGGACCGCCGCGCGATGGGCTGTCCGTCGTTCAGGGCGTGCTGGTGGACCCGGCCTGGCGTGGTCGGGGGCTGGCCGGGGCGGTGACGGCTGCGCTGACGCGGCAGTTGATGGCGGATGGCGCCCAGGATGTGGTGCTGGACGTGCGGGAGAGCAACATCCCGGCGCTGGCGGCGTACACGCGGATCGGGTATCGGCGGCACGCGACGCTGCTGGCAGGGCCGGGCGCGGCGCGCTGAGTTTCTATAATCCGGTCGATGAATGACTGGGTGGACGACTGGCAGACCGGGCGGCGGCTGAACACGCGCGGCCGGAACAAGATCGTGCTGGCGGCCGGGATGCTCAGCCGCAGTGGTGAGGCGCTGGACCGTTTTGGCGGTTTTCTGCGCTACCTGACCACCACCCAGGGGTACGAGGTCGGCGATTTCCTGGAGGTCAGCTACAGCTCGGTCCAGGACGTGGAGGGCTGGCGGCCGATTCCGTACGACTCGATCCACTGCGAAGCGGTCATTTCGGACGTGACGGCGCACGTCGGGCGGGGGCTACGTTGGTACCGCTCGGTGCTGCCGGACGACACCCGCTACCACCTGATCGGGTACAGCCTGGGCGGGGTGGCGCTGTTCGAGGCGTCTGGTGCGCTGCTGTTCGGCGAGCCGGAGCGCTGGCAGGGCCGGATCGCCACATTGATCACCCTGGCCGCGCCGCTGTTCGGGACAGACCTGGGCCTGGAAGGCGACCTCTTGAGCGCGCTCGGGTTCGGGGTGCTGCTGCCGAGCGGCGAGAGCGTCCAGGAGCTGATCCGGCGTGGCAGCGATCCGCGCCACCGGGCGGCGGTGACCCGGCAGGCCGAGCGGCTGCGGTCGCAAGGCGTGAACCTGCTGACGTTGGCGGACTCGGAGGACGCGGTGGTCACCCCCGCCGATGCCGTCATCGCGCCGCCCCGCGAGGTCGATTGGCACGTCCTGAGCGGTAAGAACGTGGTCTCGTTCGGGAGCAGCGGGGCGGGCGTGCCGCTCGGGCACGGGCCGCTGCTGGACAACACCCTGGCCTGGATTCGGATGGCGAAGCTGATCGGCCCCCAGGAGCCCCGCTAGCGGGGGAAGGTCGATGCGGAGGGCGGCGCCGCGCACGTACCAGCGGTGCTCCGGCGAGGTCAGCGAGCGCAGGAACGGGAGCGCGGTCTCAGACGGGAGCGGCGTTGGGCGGAGGGACACGCGGGTGTTGGCGACGTCGATGGCGTGTAGCTCCAGGGCAGCGATCTGGCCCGGCGGCTCGATCTCGACCAGTGCCACCAGCCCGTATGGCAGCCGCCCGTGGCTCTCGAAGCGGCCGGTCATCCCGAACGGGCCGTTCCCAAGGCTGTAGAGGACCGGGACGCCGTCCAGCAGGTCCACGGGATGCACGACGTGCGGGTGGTGACCGATCACGAGGTCCGCGCCGGCCGCCACGAGCTCCGGCGCCCAACGGCGCTGGGAGCGCGCGAGCGGGCGGTAGTTGCGGCCCCAGTGCACCAGCACGATCCGGATGTCCGCGAGCGGTGCGAGACGGTCCAGATCGTCTCGGAGGGCATTCTCACGCAGGAGGTTGCAGCCGCCGCGCGCTGAGTCGGCGTAGAGCCAGGAGGCGTACATCTCGTACGGTTGGATGCAGGAGACGAACCCGACGCGCACGCCGCCGGCCGCGACGACAGCCGGCCGGCGGGCTTCGGCCTCGGTGAGACCGGCCCCGCAATACTGGATCCCGGCATCTTCGAGCGCCTCAATGGTGGAAGCCAGCCCGTCCAGCCCGTGATCCAGGACGTGGTTGTTGCCGAGACTTGCGACTCGGACGCCATGCTTCGCGAGGGCGGCGGCGGAGTCGCGGTCGGCGCGCATCCAGTATTGAGTGCGGTGGGGCGACTCCGGCGGGCCGCCACGTTCGTCTACCAGGGCGCCCTCGTGGTTGACGACGGTGAAATCCGCGCGGGCCAGCAACGGGGCGATCCCCCCGAGCACATGGACGTAGCCGTGCCGTCGCACCACGTGCTGGAGCTGGTCGCCCAGGATGGTGTCGCCGAGGAACGCGATGGTCAGCGGAGACACGGGATGTCAGGCTCGCCCGGCAACAAGCGGTCAGGCCCGGGGCTCAGGCCGTGCTGGTCGTTGCCTTCTCCTTCTTGCGGGACGACGACTTGCGCTGTGGCTGGTTGCGCCAGCACGCCGAGCGGGCCTTCATGCAGTCTGCCTGCTCGGCCTCGGTCTCGGGCGGCGTGTTCTGGAGGCAGATGATCTGGTAGAGCAGCCGCCCGCCCTGACCATCCGGCTCCTGGCCGATAGCCCAGCGCTCCCTGTAGAAGGGGCACCATCCTTTGGAACGGTGCCAGTTTGGGTTATCTGGAATGATGAGACCGTACCTCTGGATGTTTGGCGAAGTGTACCACAGCCCCCGCCGGATGCCTCCCAGGACAGCGGTATTCGCAGCTGCGTCATGGGACTGTTACAGGCATGGTAGCCCGGCCCTGACGGTGGATGCTGCCCGACCGTTCGGTGCCGGGAACGGCACGATCGGGCCGGCGACGGCCTCGTCGGGGGCCAGCAACGGCACGATTGGCCGCCGTTTCCTCGTCGGGGCTTGAAAGCCCCGCCTACAATCATGGCGTCGCGCTGCGACGCCGAAGCACGCCATCCTGTCGCAGAGCGACAGCTGATTGTAGGCGTGGGTTTCAACCCACGGTCGCTCGTGCGCGATCGCTCGTACGCGGCCGCTCTTGCGCGATCGCTCGTGCGCGATCAGGCGCCGCTGCCCAGCCGGGCGATGACCGCCGCCATGTCGCCGGCCAGCAGGCTCTGGACGTGCAGGCGCAGGCCGGGGAACTGCTCGCTCTCGACGACGCCGTCCCCGTCTGGCGGGATCAGGACGTACTCACCGTCCTGGAGACGGAACCAGTCGATGGCGCGGTCCAGCACCCGCCAGACGACGTACTCGCGAACGCCGTTTCGGCGGTACGCCTCCTTCTTCTGGTGCAGGTCGTACGAGACCGAGCTGGCGGCCACCTCCACTACGAGCGAAAGCGGCCCGTGAAGAAAGCCGTCCTCGGTCAGGTGAGCATCGCCCGGCGCTGGGCGCCACGCCAGTACGTCCGGCTGAACCTCGTTGCGCTCGTCGAGGATCACCGTGGCGTGCAGCCCGACGTGGACATCTGGCGCATGCATGGCAAAACTGCCCAGCCAGGCCGCGATGAACGCGTTCGCTTCCCCATGCGAAGCCCGCACGCGCCCACCGACGAAGACGACTCCCTCGACCAGCTCGGCCTTCTTGATGTCCGGGCGGGCGAGGTACCGGCGATGAAACTCCTCGCGCGTCATGCAGTCGCCGGATTCGAGGATGACGGGCGCTTCTGTACATGTGACCATGGGGCGGCACCTCGCCGTCAAGTGTACGCCGACGGGGGTGAGGTAACCTACGCCTCCTCCTGGTAGAGCGCGTCACCGCGCTGGAGCCGGAGCGCGATCTGGTAGGTCTGGCGCATCGCGCGGGAGGTCGGGCAGTGGGCCGCCTCGTAGCGGATCATGGCGACCAGTGCCCGCCGCGCCGCCTGGGGACGGGTGTCTCGAAGCGCCACGTACTGCCGCCAGCCGCCTTCCAGCTCCTGGTAGTCGTGGAAGTCGGCGTCCTCGCGGAGGACGGCCCGTCCTAGCATCTCGATGAGGGCGGCATCCCCTCCTTCGTCGGGGCAGGCCTGGCCGGCGGCGAGGTGCCCGTCCACGAGCCGTGCGGCGGGGGCGACCTGCTGCTCGCGGTCCAGGAGGTCGAGCAGGGCGGCCGGGCCGGCGCCTGCCGTGGCGTCGGCGATGGTGGCTGCGCCGTTGGTGTTGGCGTTCGAGCCGTTGGCCGGGCTGGGGCCGGCAGCAGCAGTGGCACGGGGCTGCTCGTCTGGCAGCCGCGCCGGCGGCACGTTCAGGAACCGGTCCAGGTAGATCCGCATCGCGGCGTGGAACAGCCCGCGCGCCAGCTCGGCGGAGGGCGCGCGCAGCAACGCCTGGTGCAGCGCGTTGCAGGAGCTGAACGTGTTGTGGACGGTGTCCCAGTCCCCGAATTCGTTGGAGGTCGGGAAGCGGGCGATCCGCAGGCTGGAGGCGTGCGCGACGGCCTGCCCGAGCTCGGCCAGCGCGACGCCACGACGGAGGGCGTCGAGAAGCGCCGCGACCGCCTCACCGGGCTCGTCGCCGAGGATGGCCCGAACCAGGCCGTCGAACTGGGCGTCGTCCAGCTGGGCGCCGTCCGCCGCGCTCGCGACCGCCTCCCCGATCAGCGACGGCAGCTCCCTGAAGGCCGGCTCCAGCAGCGCCGTCAGATCGACGGGGTAGCGCCACGCCTTCTGCTCCTCGCTGCGCTGCGCCCGGCAGAGGCCGTCCACCAGGCTCGGCAGGATCGCGGGCGCCTCCTCCCAGCCGAGCAGGTCCAGCAGCTCGCACGCCTTGTTGACAAAGTCCAGGACGTGCCCGGCATCCAGATAGTAGTGGTCGGTGGCGGCGGCGAACAGCAGGTCCGCCAGGGCGCGGGGCTCGGCGCCGCCGGCGATGGCGGTCCGGAGGGTGCGCTCGGCGCCGTCCGAGTCGCGGACGTTGACAGCCTGACGGAACCACGCTTCGAGCCGATCCAGTGGCAGGTTGGCGGTAGGCAGCGGCTCCAGGTCGAAGCGGGGCGGCTGGCCGGCGCAGTCCTCGGCCACGCGGACCAGGCCGTGATACAGCGCGAGCGGGCGCTCGTCGGGGTGGAGGACGGGCAGGACGTGGGCCATCGCAGTCAGGATGGTCAGCCCCTGGCTCCAGCCTCGGGCGCGGTAGCGTGCGCCGTGGCGCGCGCCGATTCTCACGATCTCGCGTGGGTCGGTCCCGCCCTGGAGCAGCGCCAGCACGGCTTTGGCGATCACCAGCGAGAGGTCGTCTTCGAGCCCCTCTTCCAGCCGCTTGCGCCAGTGGGCCGCGCGATCGCCAGTTTCGGGGCTGACGTCCACGAGCACCTGGCCGTCCTGGACGACGGTCCGGAAGGCGCGGACGTCGTCGGCGAACGGATCGAGGGTGCCGCCGGAGGCGAGGTCGAAGCGCGCGTTGTGCCAGTGACAGGTGAGCAAGCCCTCGCAGACGGTCCCCCGGCTGAGCGGGAACCCCATGTGCGGGCAGCGGTTGTCTACGGCCCAGGCGCGGCCCTCGTGCCAGAAGACGGCGACGGTGTGGCCGCCCACCCCGACGACGAGGCAGCCCTTCTGTGTGAGCTCTTCGAGCGATCCCGCGCGGACCAGATCGGCATCCGTCACTACCACGGTCGAGCCTCCGAAGGCGGGCGCTGGCGAGCGGTACGTCGCGGCCAGTCCCGCGTGCTGTCCTCACTCGATGATACCGACGAGGAACGCCCGCGCTGGCCTGTCTCTTTGGACAGGTAGCGCGGGCGTTCTGGACAGTGCACGGCCCGCTGGGGACCGGAGGGGCTACTTCTTCTTCTTCTTGTCCCCGTCGTCGCCCTTGTAGTGCTCGCTCACGCTCAGCTCGGTGGCCTCCCAAAGCGTCTCGTCGATCTTCTCGCCGATCACCTCGATGTAGTCGCCGAGGCGCACGCCGTTGATCGCGATCTCGTCCGTCTTGAGCACGCGGACGGTGGTCAGGCCATCCACGCTCGCGAGCACCAGCTCCGGCGGGTCCTTGAGGGTGTTGATCTCCAGCACCTGACCGGACGTGCGGTGGTCGGCGTCGTCGTCGTTGCCCTCGTTCTTGCCCTTGGGACGATCCTTGTCCTTCTCCTGGGCAACGGACGCCTCGGCGATGGTCGGGCCGGTGCCGGGCACGTGCAACACCGCGGTCGAGAGGAACGTGGTGGCAGTGACCAGAGTAATGCTCAGCAGGAGAGCTCTTCCGAAGCGCGTGAATGCGAGATGGTCCATGAGTCCTCCGTGGCGTCTGGCGACGCCGTGTCGGGCTGAGGTGTCGACGCTGCTCCGGGGGTGCCACGAGACCGGACGCCGAAGAAGCCAGGGGCGTGCGGCAGCACGGCCTGGCAGCGCGTCATGGAATCGATCTGGCGTGGACATGATGGAGGGCGCCGCACTGCACGTTCCGGTCACCAGTGACTGGTTTGTGCTGCAAGCGGCTTGACTGTACACCGTCATGACAGACCTGAATCTGAAAATCTGATGAATACCTCGTGAAGACTGGGTACGGAACAACGCGTCAGCATCCGTCCATGGGGCGTTCATCGGTACGTCGTCGGCCGCTGGCAGGCACGCATGATACCCGCTGCGTGGCACTCGCGGCTGGACCGGAGGTGGGTCGGGGGCGCCGGGCGCGGCGTTCCTGGCCGCTTCGCCAGAGGGGAACCGTGCCGATGCTCTGTCCGGTGGGTGCGATGCTAACCGACAGCGGCGCCGGCCTCGGCGGTGGCGCGGGCCGCGCAACTGGCACAGTCCCGCGTGTCACACCAGTGGCGGTACAGGTGGATCAGGCCCTGCTGCCGACAGGCGCCCCGCGCGAGACGCGGGCCGTCCGCCCCACCGACCTGGAACGCCATCTCGCGGACCACCCGGTTCGGAGGGCCGGACGGGTAGCGGCGGTAGATCGCGAGGGCGCGCTCCGAAAGGGCCGTGTCCGAGGTCGCCTGCCCGAGCGCGTAGCCGAACGGCAGCAGCACGTTGACGACGATCTCGGCGGCGCGGCCGGCCCCCACGAGCCACGGCTGCGGGGCCGGCAACGGTTTCCCGAAGTCGTGATGGCTGGCCCAGTACGCGTCGTCGTCGGCGCGAGCCTGCCAGCGGGCTGCCAGCAGCGCCGGATTGGCGGCCTGCTCGGCGGCAGCCAGATCGTCGAGGAGGCCGTCGAGCGGGTCACCGGTCCTCCAGGAAGTCAGCAGCTGGCTCAGGCCCGCGATGCGACGGACCGGCACGTTCTCGGGGCGAACGCGCCAGCTCTTCCAGGTCCCGGGCGGAAGCGGTGTCGCGAGGTCGCTCTCGATGCGCGCCCAGGCCGCTTCGAGATGCTCCGGCCAGCCGTCGTCTGCACTGAGGCCGCGCTGGCCGGGCAGCAGGCCGGCCACGCCGAGCAGGGCGGCCTGGACGTGCAAGATACGGGCAGTGCCATCAGAGCTATCCCAATCCTCACGGGGCGTCGAGCTCCACGCCTGGGCGGCGACGGCACGCAGCGTCGCGAGCGGCAGCGCCTGCCCCAGCTGCTCGAAGCCGCTAGTGTTGGCGGTGTACCCCATCGCGCGGAGGGCGCCCCGGTACAGCACCTCGTCCGGCGGCTGGCAGGCAAGATCGCTCTCGAAGGTGGCGGCGTGCTCCAGGAAGCGGGCAACGCCGGCATCGTCGAGGAGCGTCGCGAGGTCGGCCGGGGTCTGGACGCAGTGGACGGCGGGAGCGCGTAACGGCGTAGCAGCCGGCCGACCGGTACGAGCCGGTGGCAGTGTGGGGTGGTCCGCCAGCATCGGCAGGGCGGTGAGCTGGCGGGCGGCGCGCTGCTCGAGCTCGGCGAGCGGCGCGGCCAGGCAGGTGACGATCTCGATGGTGGGGATGGTCGTGCCGTCCTGGCGGCGGATCGGGAGGGGCTCGTCCTGCCACAGCACGACCTGGCACACCGTCTGGTTGTAGGCCGGGTTACGACCGTGGCCGTGCCGCTTCCAGTCCGAGGCGCGGACGTGAATCTCGACGTCGCCACGCAACAGAAGCCCGTCGTCGCGGGCGAGGATGGCGCCCTGAAAGTCTGGGCTGCGCTCACCCCACCCTCGCCCACGGAAGACGACCTGATACTGGCGGCCGTCGTCGGCGGGGAGCGCCCCGACGAGGGCTTGCTGCTCCCAGATCCAGGCGACGAGCCGCTCGACAACCTTCTCGCGTGATGCTGTCGCAGACACACGGGCAGGGTATCGGTGCGCGACGGTTTCGTCAAGTCTCGCCGAGATGGCGGGTGTGCGTCAGAGTCTTGTGCTGAGCCAAACACCTGGGGCGCGATGAATCGCGCCCGTACCAGGGGGTGGCGCCTTGTACAGGCGCGATTCATCGCGCCCCAAGAAACTGACGCACACCCCGAGATGGTGAGGTAGGGGCGGGTCAGGAGACGCCGAGCGCCTGGAGACCGGCCCGGGCGCCCGCCATCATGAAGCCGCTGTCGCTGCCGCAGATGATGTACTGGAAGCCCTGGGCGGCGCGGCGCTTGCCGTCCTCGATGCCGCCCGCCGCGATGCCAGGGATCTTGCCGGTGTTGCGGCACGCCTGGACGATCTTTTCGAGGGCGCGGGCGTGCTCGTCGCTCTCGCCGGCCCGCCTTGGATCGACGCCCATCGAGAGCGCCATGTCGCCAGGGCCGGTCCAGCAGCCGTCCACGCCCGGGGTCGCCATGATCGCCTCGACGTTCTCGACGGCCTGCCGGCTCTCGATCTGGACGGCCACGAAGATCTGGTCGTTGACGGTGTCCGGGTAGTCGGCGCCGAACAGCGCGGCACGGCCCCAGCCCCAGGAACGGGTGCCGGTGGGGGGCAGGCGACAGGCGTCGGCGGCGGCCTTGGCGTCCTCGGGGGTGTGGACCATCGGCACGATGATGCCCATGCAGCCCTCGTCCAGCAGCCGGCCGATCATGGTGTAGTCGTTGCGGGAGACGCGCGCCATCGGGATGGCGGTGCCGCCGTGCATCGCGATCAGCGCGGCGATGGTGGAGTCCTCGCCCCACGATCCGTGCTGGCGGTCGAGCAGGATGTGGTCGATGCCGCAGTTCGCCATCGCCTCGGCGGCGACGATCGAGCCCAGGCCGATGGCGTAGCCGTATGACACCTCGCCTCGGAGCATCTTCTGTTTGGCGGTGTTGATTCTCATCACGGGGGTGATCCTCCCAAGGTCCCAGGCCGGCTGCCTGACGGCGCCCGGCCGGCAGCCGGCATGGTAGCACGGCGAGTAACGAGTAGAGAGGGGCGAGCGGCGAGGGGCGAGGGGCGAGGGGCGAGGGGCGAGCGGCGAGCGGCGAGGAAGCGTAGGTCGTCAGTAGCCACACTCACTCGCAACTCGCCCCTCGCCCCTCGCCCCTCTCTACTCGTACTACGTCGAGTGCTGTCACGGTCGCGTTGCCGGGCATCGCAGGGGCGTGACATGGGCGAGCCGGACGCCGCATCCGCCCGTCTGGGTACACGCCAGGGTCGTCGGAGGCTGCGCAAGCGCTCCCGACGACGGTCCCCGGACGGCTGCGAGCGGGGCTCGAGACGAGCCCCGAGCGCGGCGCCGAGGATCACGCGGCCTGGCACGTCGTGGAGGGATAGGTGGCCGCCGATCACTACCGTCTGCCCCGCCCGGTCGGACCGTCGCCGGGCATCGAGCTGGGTGCTGTGCGCCCGTCAACCGCTGAGGCCGTGCGCGAGCTGCTGTTGGCGCGGTTTCGCACTGGCTGGCTCGAGGTGCTCGCACTCGCGGCGATCTGGGTCGTCGCGCTGGGGGTTCGGCTGCCGCATCTGTGGACCGTGCCGGCCGGCGCGGACGAGACGGACGCGGTCGTGCATGCATTCGCTCGTGCCCAGGCCGGCGCCTGGCTGGCGCCGGGGACGGCGGCTGCGTCGGGCTCGTCGATCGGGGCCATCCACGAGCTGCTGTTCGCGCTGACGTTCGCGGTGGTCGGCCCGAGCCCGTACCTGCCGCGGCTGATCACCGCGATTCAGGCGGCGCTGACGGTGCCGCTGGTCTACGTGCTGACCCGGGAGCTGTGCCGCCCGCTGGGCCGCCGGCGGATCGAAGAGACGTTCGTGATGCCGCGCCTGGCAGGGGCGATTGCCGCCGGGCTGCTGGCGACGTCGGCCGCGCACGTCGTGGTGACGAGCCACGTCGCCCGCGCTGAGAGCTTTACGCCGCTGCTGGTGACGGCGCTGCTGTTCGCCGTCGAGCGGGCGCTGAACGGCCCGAACGGACGTTGGCTGCTGGTGGCGGGCGCGCTGTTCGGGCTGGCGTTGCAGACCTCGACGCTGGTGCTGGCGGTGCTGCCGGGCCTGCTGCTGGCGGTCTGGTGGCGCGGGCGCTCGCTGCTGCTCGGTCACTGGTCGGTGCTGGCACTGGTCGGGTTTGCTGGGACGTACGCGGGCGTGCTGATGGCGGCGATCTCGGAGGGCCGGCTGTGGGGGATGGCGCTGCCGGCGCACTGGCCTGGCATCGAGGCGGGGGCGAGCGCAGGCGCCGGCCCGAGTGGCGAGGTGTACCTGGATTCGGTTGGGGTGGCGCTGATGGCGATCTGGCGGATGCTGGCCGGCCAGTTGACCAGCCGTCCGCCTGCCGAGGACGCCTTCTCCGATCCGCTGGCCTGGCCGTTCGTGGCGCTGGCGGTGCTCGGCGGGCTGGTGCTGCTGCTGCGCGGCCGACCGGTGCTGCCGCTGGTGGCGATCTCCTGCCTGATGATCCTGCCGTACGTGAGCACGGAGCCGAACCCGATCTGGAGCGGCCGGTACCTGATGCCGGTCGCCGTGAGCGGGATGGTCGCGATCGGCGTGGCGGTTGGGGCGCTGGCCCCGATCGTCACCGGGCAGGGCAGCTTGCCGCGCCTCGCCCTGGGCATGATGCTGGGCGGGATGGTGCTGGTGCCGCTCGGAGGTCTGCGGGGCTACTACGCCGAGACGACGGTGGAGGAGCGCACGGCGAACGGCCTGCTGCGGGTGCCGCGCGCCGTCTTCGACGAGCGGCGATACGACGAGGTCGTGCTGCTGGACGACCGGCTGGCGGGGCTGAGCCTGGGAGCTGGCGGGAACGCGCTGGAGGCGCTCCAATACGTCCTGGCGGCCAGCGGCGTACCGACGCGGACGTTGCGGGTTTCGACCAGAACGCTGGCCGCCGAGGGCAGCAACGGCCGGGCGCTGATCGTGCTGGATCGGCGGAACGTGTCGGTGATGGAGAACGGCGCCCGGCTGACCCCGCTGCTGGACGGCTGGATCGACGGCGACGACGCGCTGGACGGCGCGATGCTGTTCCGGGCTGAGAGCGCGGTCCAGCAACGGCTGCTCGAAGACGGCTCGCTGCCGATGTACGCTGGAGCCGGCGTGTAAGCGCGGAAGACCTGGGCCGCCTGGATCGGCGCGAGCGTTATCGGGCTCGCCGGTCGTCGTCAGCGGCCCGGGGGCGGTCCAGCGCGTAGATCTGAATCGTCGGGCCGGGCCGCTCGTACTGATCCAGGTTCCAGAACGGCGAGAAGATCTCGTCCTGGCTGTACGGCACGCTCTTGCCGCCGTAGCCCGGGGCGAACCGCGCCACGAGCTTCGCCTCCCGATCCAGGTCACGGTGCAGGTCCAGGTAGCGCTCGCCGGTCTCGCGCTGGCTCTTCAGCGGCGGGTCGAGCAACAGACGCTCGTAGGCGTGGCTGCTGGTCACGAAGTACCGGACCCCGCGGCGGGCGTAGTTGGCCGTGTCGTCGAACTGGGGCCGTCCCTCGAAGTACTCGACGTCCAGGTCCGGGGCGTTCGGCGGATACGGCGTCCCCTCTGTCGATTGCTCCACGATCGAGCGGAACTCGGCCTTGACGCGGCTGCCGGGCGGCAGGTTCGCCAGTGCCCACTCCGTCGCCAGCACCCGCGTGTTGGTCTGGAGCAGCAGGCGATTGTGGCGAACGTCGTTGAGGGCCGGCTGCGCGAGCGCCGCCACCAGCACGGCCGCCACCAGGCCCGGCCGACCGACGACGCCGAGCTTCGGCAGCACCTGGACGAGCTGAACGGTGCCGAACGCGGCCAGGAGGGCGCAGAACGGGACCAGTGGGATGGTCAGGCGCGGAAAGAAGATGCCCTTCGGCAGCAGGAACGCCAGGTAGGCGAGCGGAAAGGCGAGCAGCACGGCGAACACGGCCCTGCTTGGGCCACGACCTTCGGTTGAGGGGCGCCAGAACGCCGTGACGAGGCCGAGCCCGGCCAACGCCAGCGGCAACGCCCCGAACCCCTGGGCCAGACCGGTCAGGTACAGCCAGGGGACCGGATCGGCCGGCTGCCCCAGCCAGCGACCCTGGCCGTAGCCGTACTGCTCCAGGAAGTCCGGCCAGAAGCGCCGGGCGTCCAGCAGCGTGTACGGCGTGCCGATCAGGTAGCCGGCCAGACTCGCGACGCCGGCCAGCCCGAGCGCGACGAGGGCCGCGCGGCTCCAGGGTCGCTGCCCCGGCTCGCGCTGGGCCAGCAGATGCGCCACGACAATTGGGGCGAAGAAGAGTCCCATGCTGTATTTGGTGGAAGTGGCGAGACCGCCGACCAGACCGGCGAGGACGTACCAGCGCAACGTCGGCTGCTTCAGCAGGCGGACGGCGAACAGCAGCGAGACCAGCAGCACGCCGACCGCCGCCACGTCGTTGACGCCGTAGTGCGAGGCTCGGACGTGAACGAAGCTGAACGCCAGGAAGAGCGCCGCCAGGAGGCCCACCCCGCGCCCAACCACCAGCGCGCCGATCGAGTACAGCAAGCCGACGCTGGCCGTCCCGATGAGCGCGCTGTTCAGGCGCGCCAGCAGATGCGCCGAGCCAGGAACGTCGGACGCCAGCGGCCCGGCCAGCGACCCGAGCGGGCCGATGACCCGGAGCTCGCCGGCAAGCAAGTATGCAAACACGGTCGGGTTCAAGAAGTACCGTGGGTTGAGGTCGCCCGTCTCGACCATCCGCCGGGCCTGCTCGACGGGCGTGCGCTCGTCCGGGTGGAGCGGCCAGGGCAGGCTCCAGCCCAGGCCCCACAGCCGCAGCCCGAGCGCCACCACCAGGATGGCAGAAACCGCCGCCACTTCCAGGGCGAGCGCCGCTCGGGCGTGGGTCCGCAGGCGGGTGCGCCAGGTCCGCGGCGCCCTTGCTAGCGCTCGTCTGGTGAACGCGAACGGGCGCGCGGGCCACGACGTTGACGTCCGGATACGGGTCTCCCATCGGCGAGCTGGCGTCGCGGACAGCTGAGCGCGGCGAAGTGTACGCCCTGACAGAAGACGGGCGGAACGACTAAATCATGCATATCGGGCGAAGATGAACGCAAGATGAAGCGGTTGAGCGGCCCCGCGCGCTACACGGGCTCGGCCACGAACATCGGGATCTGACGGCTCGTCTTCTGCTGGTACTCCGCGTACGGCGGGTACGCTTGCACGGAGACGTCCCAGAGCCGGGCTCGCTCGTCGGGGTCGGTCACTTCGTAGATGCGAGCCTTGAAGATTCGCTCGTGATCCTGGATCGTGACTTCCGGCTGTTCGCGCAGGCTGTAGTACCAGGTCGGATTCTCGGGCGCGCCGCCCTTGGACGCGACGAGCACATACTTGCCGTCCTCGGTGACGACCCGCATCAGCGGCGCCTTGCGATTGGCGCCCGTCTTCCTCCCGACGTAGGTCACGATGATCACCGGCAGGCCGGTGTCGCGGAGGGTCGTGCCCGCTTTCCCACCCGAGCCTTCGTACGCCTCGACTTGCTCGCGCACCCAATCCCAGGCGGGCGGTAGATAGTCAGCCATCGTTCGCGCCTCCATCTCCTGTGCAGACTTCCCGGCAGCTGGTGGCGAGAGCTCCCGCCGCCAGCTGCCGACAAGCTTCGACGAGCCGGAGCTAGTACGCCCGCCGCAGCAGCGCCACCACCTCGTCCAGGCTCCGGAACGAGCGCGGCCCGGCGTTCGAGCGCGGCGCGTGCTGTGCGAAGACCCGCTCGGCGCAGGTCTGAACCGCCTCCTCGCTCATCCCGTGCGAGCTGAGCGGCTCGTTCACCTCGGTCTCGTCGCGCAGGCGATGGATCGCGGCCAGGCAGCGGTCGGCGCCCTGGGTCAGCGAGAGGCCGTCCACGTTCTCGCCGAGCGCCCGCGCGATGGCGGTCAGCTTCTCCGGGCAGGCCGGGGCCACCCACTCCAGCACGTGCGGCAGCATCAGCCCGATCAGCCGCCCGTGCGGCAGGTGGGTCAGGTCGCCCAGCACCTCGGCGAAGGTGTGGACGTGGATCAGGCCGGTGAACCCGAACGAGGTGCCGACCATCGTGGCGGCGCCGAGCATCGCGGCGCGGGCCTCCATGTTCTGGCCGTTCGCGAACGCCTTGCTCAGGTTCTGGCCGATCGCTTCGATCGCCTTCATCAGGAGGGTGTCGGCGTACGGGTTGACCGGCAGGGTCAGGACGCCCTCGATGCCCTGTGAGAGCGCGTCAAATCCCGTGTCGGCGGTCACCTTCGGCGGCATCGAGGTGGTCAGGGCCGGGTCGCAGAGGGCGACGGTCGGGCGGACGTGCGGCCCCCCAGCCCACAGCTTGATGCCGCTCTCCGGATCGAAGACGCCGCAGCCGGCGGTCGCCTCAGCGCCGGTGCCGGCCGTGGTCGGGACGGTGATGACGTCCGGCCCCTTCTTTGAGGCGACCTTCGCGGGCGCCCAGTTCGCGCCGGTGCGGCGCTGAGTGTACTCCTGGAACGTCCCGCCGTTGCCGACCAGCAGAGAGACGGCCTTGGCGCTGTCCATCGACGAGCCGCCGCCCACCGCGACGATGATGTCGCAGTCGCGCTCCTTGTACATCGCGACGGCCGCCTCGACCGAGGCGAGGGTCGGCTCGGTGACCACGCCGGGGAACACCTCGACGCGGACGCCAGCCTCTTTCAGCGATGCCTCGATGGTCTGGGTCAGCCCGAGGCGGTGCAGGACGCCGTCGGTCATGACCAGGGCGGCGGTCCCGTTGAGCCCTTTGGCGATCGACCCGGCCTCTTTCGCCTTGCCAACGCCGAACACGATCCGCGTCACCGGCCCGAAGCTGAAGTCATGAAGCCAGCTCATGTGTGTCCTCCCTGAGTGCCACGCGGACAGAGTACCCCAATCACACCATGCTCCGGCGCCATCGGGTTGTTCCCGAGCCTAGCAGCCGGAAACCTGTGGCGCGAACCGTCGGTCGTCACGGTTGCATTCTGGTGATCGGTCTTGCAGTCTTGCGATGCTTCGAGTATCCTTGCCCGTAGTCTGCTCGATACGTTGATCGTGTAGCTGCGACGTAGTCGTGTCGCGGCGGCTCCAGGATCACGAGGGCACTGTGGCTCTTTTCCCACAATCCATCTCTTCTCATGTACAGATCAGCAGGCTCTGCTTTCTGTGCGCTCGCGGGGTGAGCCAGTGAACCCTGGCCAACAGTGGTCTAGGGTCTGGCTGGCCAGACTGGTCACGCTGGTAACACTGCTCGTTCTCATCGACATCGTGGGACGTCCCGCCGCGACCAGATTGGCCCTTGCGGACGATCTTCCACACCGCTACATCGTCTTCATCGACGGCATCCACACATCATCGGATGCCGCTTCTCCGAACCGCGAGCGTTTCGCAGCATTTCTGAATTATGAGACTGCAGCCCCTCCCAACGGCGGCTGGGCCGGCTTCGTCTTCTTCAGTTACGGGGCTGCGGCGCAGCACGCCGCGGGCGGCCGATATTGCGAAGGCTGGAACGGCGGGTGCCCGTCGGGATCGGCTACGCTGGATCACCTCTCCTCGATCATGGCGACGCCCGTCTACACCGTCGGCGACACCCAACAATCCGTTGACATCCAGGTCGCGACGCTCGACTGGCTGATCGCCGACCTTGTCACGAGCGACCCCAAGGCCCAGATCGACCTTGTTGGGTACAGCCTGGGCGGGGTCGTGGCGACGCGGTGGGCAGCTCGCCTTTCGCCGCTCAGCGCCCTCCGAGACCACGTCCATGCCATCGTATTGTTGGAGAGCCCGGTGGGCGGGAGCCCGATGGCCAACGCCGTGCGCGATGGCTGCAGCTCGTTCACCGGCTCCTTCTGGTGCTTCGCCTGGAATGGCGGACTGCAGTGGTTCTTCGGCGACGCCGTCATGCGCGACCTCCAGCTGGCCAACGACGACCGAAGTCTGGCTGAGAGCATCGTCCCCTCGCTGCCAGACGCCGGACGATCCTTCGACGTGACGTCGATTGAATCGACGGCTGACTATCTGGTGAACGGGCTAGAGCTACCGCTGCGTATGTACCCCTGTCAGTGGCCATGGGACGGGACGGTGACGGTGGCATACGGCACCGCGAAGTGGGATGACGCGCCGGTCACTATCCACGCCGACCAGCAGCTCGGATCGATTGGAAAGGCGACCAGCCCGCAATGCATCTCTGACGGCATCAACCTCCTGTTCAACAACCACAGCGAGCCATTGTCCAACGATCAGGCCGTCATCTGGGTCGATGACGCGCTCAAGGCCCTCGGCGATGCCTGGCAGAACCGGCACGCAGTCACCGCCCAATACACGACGCCGTCCGCAGGTGCAACTATCAACGGCGTCGTGCAGCTGTCAGCCCAGATCACCTCGCGCCTGCCGATCGACCATGTAAACATGACAGCCCTGTACAACGGCGAATGGCACGTCGTTCACCAGTTCACCGGATCTCCGTACACCTTCGATTGGGACGTGTCGTCGCTGCCAGACCAGCAGATCCAACTGGGCCTTGATGTTGCCGACCAGAGCGGCGCCATTCGGTACTCTCCGAATGGTGTGTTGACCGTCAAGAAGGGCACGCCGTGCGTCATTCCGACGCTGCCTACCGCCAACACCTGGGCATCTGTGACTCCGTGTAATACGTCACCACAGGCACGGGCAGGACATGCGACCGCCTGGGACGGCGAGCACCAGCAGTTGTTCGTGTTCGGCGGGAACAACACCAACGAATTGTGGCGATATGACCGGACGACGAACCTGTGGGAGCAGCAGCTGCCGTCCACGCCGGCTCCGGTCCGGCTCTCGTCAGCGAAAGCCGTCTGGGACGCGGCCAATCACCGCATATTGGTCTTCGGCTTGAACAGCGCCCCGGCTGGCTGGCAGCTCTGGAGCTTCACGCCCTCCACGCGCCGTTGGGACCAACTGACCCCGTCCGGCTCGGCTCCCGCTCAGGCGCTGGCCGGCGCCGTCTGGGATCGCGGCAGCGCGCGGATGCTGGTGTACCTGGGCAAGGGCCTGACCGACGACGTCCGTGCCTACGACCCGACCCAGAACGCCTGGTCCGTCCTGACGGCCGGCGGCACGATCCCGAGTCAGCGCTCCAACGTCTCGCTGGCGTGGAGCGAGGACGACCAGCTCCTGTTCGTGTTCGGAGGCGTCTACAACCCCGGCGGCCTCAACAACAACACGTACTACAACGAGCTCTGGGCGTTCTCGCCGTCGGCCGGCGCGTGGACGGAGGTGGCGAGCACCGGCACGGTCCCGGATGGCCGTGAGGGGCAGAGCGCGGTCTGGGATCGCGCAGGGCGTCAAATGCTCCTCGTCGACGGTGGCACGTATGGGTATCAGAACTACTGCTACCAATGCTGGGCGTACAAGGACGAGGTCTGGAGCTACAGCTTCGTGGCACGCGGTTGGACGAAGCTCAGCGCCGGTGGCACGCACCCCGCTTCACGCATCAATTTCGCGGCAGTCTGGGACGAGTCGTCTCGGACTCTCCGCCTCTTCGGCGGCCAGGGTTGGCCGAACAACACACCAAGCGGCAGCAATGTCACGCTGAGCGATCTGTGGGTCTACGCCGCGGGAGCAGCGCAGGCTGCGCCGGTATCCAGCGCTCCATCTCTCCCGTCTCCAAACGCTTGGGGGCAATCAGTGTCGCCCGGCACGGTGCCGGCCGGACGCTCAGGACATGCGACCGCCTGGGATGACGAGCATCAGCAGTTGTTCGTCTTCGGTGGCGTCTCAAATCAGTTGTGGCGGTACGACCGGACGACGAACCTCTGGGAGCAGCAACTGCCGTCGACGCCCGCCCCGGTCCGGTTGTCCTCGGCGAAGGCCGTCTGGGATGCGACCAACCACCGGATGCTGGTGTTCGGTTCGAACAGTGCGCCGGCCGGTTGGCAGCTCTGGAGCTACACGCCGGCGACGCGTCGCTGGGACCAGTTGACGCCATCCGGCTCGGCGCCGGCGCAGGCGCTCATGGGCGCGGTCTGGGATCGTGGCGGCGCGCGACTGCTGGTGTACCTGGGCAAGGGCCTGACGGACGACGTCCGCGCCTACGACCCGACCCAGAACGCCTGGATCGCCCTGACGGCTGGCGGAACCATCCCAAGCCAGCGTTCCAACGTCTCGCTGGCGTGGAGCGAGGACGACCAGCTCCTGTTCGTGTTCGGAGGCGTCTACAACCCCGGCGGCCTCAACAACAACACGTACTACAACGAGCTCTGGGCGTTCTCCCCATCGGCCGGCGTGTGGACGAAGCTCACCAGCACCGGCACGGTCCCGGATGGTCGCGAGGGACAGAGTGCAGTCTGGGATCGTACGGGTCACCAGATGCTCGTCATCGACGGTGGCACGTATGGGTATCAGAACTACTGCTACCAATGCTGGGCGTACAAGGACGAGGTCTGGAGTTACAGCTTCGCCGCGCGGGCCTGGTCTAGACTGAGTGCCGGCGGCTCCCACCCGGCTCCACGCACGAGCTTCGCGGCTGTATGGGATGAGTCGAGTCGTACCGTGCGCCTCTTCGGCGGCCAGGGCTGGCAGAACAACACGCCGAGTGCCAACAACGTCTCGCTCGGCGACTCTTGGATCTACCGGGCAACCAATTTCACGGCCATGGCTGATATCGAAGCGCAGTCCGCCCATGCTGGCTCGTTCATCCGGGGACAGGGTGGCAGCTATACGCTGACGGTGAAGAACAATGGATCTGCAATCGCTGTTGGTCCGCTGCAGGTGCGCGACACGCTGCCCGCGGGTCTCACCTACGTCAATGCTACCGGCGAAGGGTGGGCGTGCTCACACACGGGCCAGGAGATCTCCTGTAGCCGCGCGGGTGATCTGGCCGCGGGCGCGTCCGTATCCATAGCGATGAACGTCGCCGTCGATGGAGGGGCAGCCGCGAGCTTGACGAACACGGTTCAGGCGTCCAGTCAGACCGCCGACCCGAACTGGGGAAACAACTCCATCTCAGATTCGACGGCAACAGTTGCTCCGTTGTTCATCAGCACGCTGTCACCCCTACCTGATGGAACCGTCGGCGTCACATACTCGAAGTCACTTCAGGCGACAGGGGGAATTGCCCCGTATTCCTGGACGGTAAGCACGGGCACGCTGCCCACGGGCCTGACGCTCAATGGCACCACCGGCGCGATCTCCGGGACGCCGACCGTCGCCGCGACAGCGACGTTCACCATACGGGTAGCCGACGCAAACGCACAGACGACGAGCCCGGTGACACGCGACTACACCCTGGTGATCGCGGACACGCCAAAGAACCTCACGGTGACTCGCAATGGGACGGGAAGTGGAACGGTCACCAGCAGCCCCACCGGCATCGATTGCGGCGCTACCTGCACGTTCAGCTTTGCCAGCGGCACGCAGGTCACCCTCACGGCCACCCCCGCGTCGGGTTCCGTGTTCTCGGGCTGGAGCGGCGCCTGTACGAACCTTACCGGTACGTGCATCGTCACGATGGATGTCGCCAAGACGGTCACGGCCACGTTCGACGTGGCGCCCCCGTCAACATTCCTGCTGACGCTCGTCAAGAACGGCACCGGCAGTGGCACGGTCACCAGCAATCCGGCCGGCATCTCTTGCGGCACGGACTGCTCCGAGAGCTACACCGCCAGTACCCAGGTCACGCTCGCGGCCAGCCCGGCAGCCGGCTCGACGTTCACGAGCTGGGCCGGCTGTGACTCCTCGAACGGCACGTCCTGCACCGTCACCATGTCTGCCGCGAAGTCGGTGACCGCGACGTTCACCGCCAACCCGATCCTGACCGTCACCAGGGCCGGATCCGGCACCGGCACCGTCACCAGCACTCCGGCCGGCATCGCCTGCGGCGCCACCTGCAGCATGACGCTTGCTCCTGGCACGTCGGTGACCCTGACGGCGGCACCAGCCGCCGGCACGAGCTTCGCAGGCTGGACTGGCTGCGACACGTCGTCCGGGACCAGCTGCACGGTCACGATGACCGCCGCGAAGACCGTCACCGCGACGTTCGCGCAGGTGAATGCCGGGGTGACCGTCACTCGCCTGCCGGGCGTCCAGCCGAGTGGCCCGACGCTGCTGGCGACCGTCACCGCCAGACCCGGCTGCGGCACCATCAGCTCGATTCAGTTTGGCGCGCAGGGTCGATCGTTCGACAATGCCCGCGTGGCCGTCACCACGCCAACAGGTGGGCCAACCGGTCAAACGACCGGCTTCACGTTTACGCCGCCGGCCGGCACGACCTCGGTCTCGTTTACGATCCAGCGCCTCGTCCCGTCCGGCGGAGCCACCGTCAACCCGGTCGTGCTCCACGACGGCTGCGGTGACTGGCGCACGTTTGTTGGCGGCGGGCCAGACGCCTTCCGATAGCTGACACCATGACGCACTCTCAGGGCCAGGTCGTTCGATCTGGGCCGCGCACCCGCCGATGGACGTGACAGGAAACGAGTCCAACGGCGGGTTGCCCCGTTACTCTCAACATGACATATGGTGCGCGCTGCGCGTCGTCTCAGTTTTGGGCAGCTACTCGTCCTCCTCGTCGTCGCGGAGGCGCTGCAGGTACTGCTCCAGATCGTCGAGCAGATCCTCGGCCTCCGGCTCGTCGTCGGGGTCGAAATTGGTGTCTGTTGCCAGCCGGCGGACGAACCGCTCGAGGTCTGGCCGGCGCGCCAGCTCGTCGTCGATGCGCCGCTCGAGATCGCGGCCCGCTACTTCCAGCTCCGTCAGCCCGAGATCGACGCGCAGCACCTTCTCCACGATCTCCAGCAGCGCTGCCGAGAGCTTCGGATTGGAGAGGTCCCGCAAGTAGACCGGGGCCGCCGCCCAGATCGAGGCCGAGGCCATGCCGCGCTCGACCGTCGCTTCCTGGAGGACGGTCAGGAAGCCGGTCGGCCCCTCGTACTTGCCGTCCTGCAAGCCAAGCGCCGACAGCGCCCGCCGCAGCTCCGGACGGGTGCCTCGGCCAGACAGCACGACCGGCCCGCCGTGCGGCGTCGAGGCGAGGTAGGCCCCGAGACCCACCACCAGATCGCTGCCCAGCTGCTGGGCCAGGTCCACGATCGCGTTCGCGCAGGTGCGCCATCTCAGGTCCGGCTCCGGGCCGAGCAACAGCACCAGATCGCGGGGGGCCTGTGGCACCGGCAGTGCGTAGCAGGCGAATGTCGGCCAGATCAGGCGACGTTGTCCGCCGCGGGTCAGCTTGCTGCGGGGGCGGTTGTTGGTCTGGACGTACGCCCGGCTCGAATCGAGCTCCGCGAACCGGCGCGGCGCCCACTTCATGATCAGATACTCGATGGCGCCGCTGGCGGCCTGCCCGGCGTCGGGCCAGCCCGAGAGCGCGCACAACAGCACCGGCGACCGCAACGTCGGTTGAGAGTGGACCTTCAGCATGTCCGATTGTAGCCTCGGCGGGGCTTGAAAGCCCCGCCTACAGTCATGGCGTCGCGCTGCGACGCCGAAGCGCGCCATCCTGTCGCAGAGCGACAGTTGAATGTAGACGTGGGCTTCAGCCCACGGTCTCGCTGGGAGGTGAGGGAGATTCGCCTGAGCTCGCAAGCTAACAGTTTTCCTGTCGTCAGGAGCACCGAATCGCGCCGCGGAGCCGGGTAGGCTGTTCTCTGTGACCTTGCTCGGCGCGCGCGGACACACCCCACACACCCAACGCGTCGCGTGCAGATCCCGCCCTGTCTCGTTGGGGCGGCATGACACCCCCGAGCCCAGACCCACCAGGGAGAGCGCACATGCGGCAGTATCTGCCTTCCATCGGCACATCCGGCTCTCGCATCACCCGAAGCCGCGCGATCCTCGCGGCAGCCGTCGCGGCCAGCCTGCTGCTCCCGTTCTCGGGTGGATCGGCTACCGTCGCATCAGCTGCTCCGACAGCCCCGAGCGCGGTCACCGTTCGCGCCGAATCGCCGGACGGCCTGGTTCACCTGGCGCTGGTGCCCGGCGAGAACCAGGCGAAGTACATCTTGTCCGTGAGCACGCTTGGGCAGCCGGCCAAGCCGGCCGCCTGCGCCACCAAGGACGTGACCGGCGAGATCGTGCTCAACCCTGACGGCTCGATCGCCCCCGACCTCTCGAAGGTGGTCGTGGATCAGCGCACGTTCCACTGCGAGTCGCCGCTGAGCGACACCCGGGCGCAGACGCTGTTGCAGACGGACAAGTTCCCGTTCGCGGAGTTCAAGATCACCAGCGCGCCGGGCCTGGGCGTGCCGCTGGCGGCCGGCGACACGGCGTTCCAGCTGGCGGGCGATCAGACGGTGAAGGGCGTCACCCAGCCGACCACCTACGACACCACCGCCAACATGACGCCGGACGAGATGACCGGCCTGGCCCGCACCACCCTCAAGATGACCTCGTTCGGGATCACCCCGCCGAGCATCGGGCCGCTGGTCAGGGTCTCGGACGACATGGTCGCGGAGGTCAACCTGAAGGCACTGGTGAGCTCGCCGCCGGCCCCGTAGGACAGAGCCCCACCCAGAGCCCCCTCTGACAAAGCCCCACCCCCCAGCCCCCTCTCCATCGCGATGGAGAGGGGGAGGACGAACGGCATCGCCTCTCGCCCATGCCGATGGGCCGGGGGCCGCGCGGACCAGAGTCGGTCCGCACGGAAGGCCGTCGCTGGGGGGCGGGGCTTCTTCTTGCCCTCACCCCCGGGCGGGCGCAATGAATTGCGCCCCTACAGATTCAGACCCGGTAGGGGCGCAATTCATTGCGCCCTCGGCGGAATTACACCCGGCGGAACTTCTGGAGGCGGTTGTTCCCGCCCACCTCGCCGATGTAGAGGCTCCCCTCAGGGTCGATCCAGCAGCCGTGCGGGCCGTTCAAGAACTGGCCCGGCTCCGAGCCCTTCTCGCCCCACTCGCTCAGCTTCTTCCCGTCAGAGGTCCAGCTGCTGACGCCTCCGCCCCCCACGATGTGGAAGATGCCGGCCGCGTCCACCGCCAGGTCGCACGGGTTGTTCACGTCGTTCACCTGCGAGAGGTACGTGCCGTCCAGGTCGAACACCTGCCAGCGGCGGTTCTCGCGGTCCATCACGTACACCGTGCCGTCCGGCGTCACGTGCACGTCGTGCGGCAGGTTGAACTCGCCGGGCTTTGTCGAAGCGGTCCCGGTGATCGGGCCGCCACCGCCACCTCGCGCGTGGAACAGCTGGATAAAGACCGGGTCGCCGCCGCCCCAGGAGAGGATGTGCTCGCCCTTTGGGGAGAACTTGTGCATCCAGTTCTGGCCGTATCCGTCCGAGACCACGATGTCACCGTTCGGGGCCTGGACCGCCCCGGTGGGCATGTTGAACGGCATCCCGGGCGCGCCCGCCTGGCCAGGCGTCCCGAGCGTCATCAGGAGCTCGCCGGACGTGGTGTGCTTGGTGATGGTGTGGAGGCCAGTGTCGGCCACGAATACCTCATCGTCCGGCCCGATCCAGACCGCGTGCGGCGACGAGAACGCCGTGTCCCAGATCTTGTTGACCGAGCCGTCCGGATTCAGCACCAGGACGTGGCCCTTGCCCGGCAGGATGTTGCCGAAGCCGCCGCCGGGCGGAATGTCGCGAATGCCGACGTAGACCAGCCCCTTCGAGTCGCACGCGACCGTCGCCGCGACGCCGTTGACGTCAACCTGGGGCCAGCCCTCGACGATCTCGAACTGATACCCCTCAGCCCCGAACCGTCTCGCCACGATACCCTCCTATCGTCTCGTCATCGGACAGGCTGCGCAGGATGCACCAGAATCTCGCCTGGTGTTGACGATCCTGTTTATCCTGTCTGAAGTCGCCTGTCTGCCCGGAGGCTTGCCGGCTGAGTATAGGCCGGGCCACGCTACCAGCAAGGCGCAGCTGACGTGGAGGAGCCGACGATGCGCGTCCGGCGTGTCCGTGCGAGTGGCACCAGCGTTGGTGCGAGAATTGCTGAAAGGTGTCGAGCATGAGCGGACACCTGGGAGGACGTGCCCCGCACCTGCCGCGGGGCGCTGCTAGTGAGCGTCCTGCCTCCTCCGCTTCAGGCCAGTCCGCCACGTCTCAGACTGCCCCGGACGTGCTGGAGCAGGCCGTCGAGCATACCTCCGCCGCCACGAACGGGGGGGCGGACCGGGCCGGCGTCGCCGCGCAGGACAACGATCCGGCCCTGGCCGCTCGCCACGAGCTGGAGGCGGCCCTCGCGCGGATCTTCACCTCGGCGGCGGACGCCATCGTCACGGTGGACGGCCAGCAGCGCGTCATCATGTTCAACCGCGCCGCCGAGCAGTTGTTCGGCTGTGCCGCCAGCGACGCGCTCGGCGCGGAGTCCAGCCGCTTCATCCTGGAGCCGCTGGTGGCGCCCGATCCCGACTACGAGCGGCGGCTCGCGGAGACCGGCATCGCCGGCTGGCGGCTCGGCGAAGTCGCCCCGCTGACCGCCATCCGCACGGACGGCCGGCGCGTCCCCGTCGATGCGACCGTGACGCCGGCGATCGTGCGGGGCAAGCAGGTGTACACCGCCGCCATCCGCGACGTCAGCGGCCGGGTCCGGATGGCCGAGGAGCTCCAGCAGGTGAACCAGCGGCTGGAGCAGGCGCTGGCGGACGTGCAGCACACGCAGGAGGTGATGCTGCGCCAGGAGCGGCTGCGCGCGCTCGGGCAACTGGCGAGCGGCATCGCGCATGATTTCAACAACGCGCTGTCGATGATCATCGGTTTCACCGAGCTGCTGCTGTCGGACGTGGACGCCGTCGACGACGAGCACAAGCGCCGTGCCCACTTGCAGCTGATCCACTCGGCGGCCCAGGACGCCTCCCACGTCGTGGGGCGGCTCCGCGAATTCTCGCGCCCGACGAAGTCCAGCAGCGAGCTGCCGCCCGTCCAGATCAACGACGTCGTGGCCCAGGCGATCTCGCTGTCGCAGCCGCGCTGGCGAGGCCAGGCGCAGGCGGCCGGCATCACCATTCACGTCACCGCCGAGCTCGGCCAGGTGCCACGGATCGGCGGGCAGGCCGGCGAGCTGCGCGAGGCGCTGGCGAACCTGATCCTGAACGCCGTGGACGCGATGCCGGACGGCGGCACCCTGGCGATCCGGACCCGCCTGGACGACGCGACCGTGGTGGTGGAGGTGACCGACACCGGCACCGGGATGCCGCCCGAGGTGCGCGACCGGATCTTCGACCCGTTCTACACCACCAAGGGCGACCGGGGGACCGGCCTGGGGCTGGCGATGGTGCAGGGCATCGTGGAGCAGCACCACGGCGAGATCGCCGTCACGAGCGAGCCCGGCCAGGGCACGACGTTTACGATGCGCTTCCCGGCCCTGCCCGACACCCCCGAAGTGCCCGCTCAGCCGCCGAAGACGCCACAGCGCGTGCGCGGGCTGCGGGTGCTGCTGGCCGAGGACGAGGCCGGCCTGCGTCAGATCCTCACCAGCTACCTGCGGGTGGACGGCCACACCGTCGATGCTGCCGGCAACGGCCACGAGGCGCTGGCGCAGTACGCGCCGGACAGCTTCGACCTGGTCATCACCGACCGCGCCATGCCGGAGATGGGCGGCGACCAGCTCGCGGCGGAGCTCCAGCGGCGCGGCTCGAAGACGCCGGTCATCATGCTGACCGGCCTGGGCGACCTGATGAACGAGGTCGGGGAGCGGCCGGACGGAGTCGATCTGGTGGTCGCCAAGCCCGTGACCCTGGCCGAGCTGCGGGCCGCCGTCACGATGGTGACGGCGGACGCGGGGAGCGGATGAGGCAGGCTCGTCGTCGGCCAGGAGGCGGCCCGGCAGTGGTGTATGATCGTGGCGGCAGAGGTCCACGGCGGGTAGAGGCGTTGGATCGACCGAACGCGCGCAGCATTGGACCGTACGACCTTCTGGAGCCCCTCGGGAAAGGGGGGATGGGTGAGGTCTATCGTGCCCGCCACCGCGAGCTGCAGCAGGATCGCGCGATCAAGGTGCTGCCGCCGCACCTGGCTGCTGACGAGAGCTTCGTTGCGCGGTTCAAGCGCGAGGCCCTGATCGCCGCTGGCCTGCGCCACCCGAACGTCGTCCTGATCTACGACGTCGGCGAGCAGGACGGCTACCACTACATCGTGATGGAGCTCGTCCAGGGCCGCTCCCTGCGCGAGGTGATCCACGCCGACCGCCCGCTCTCGTTCCAGCGCGCCATCGACCTGCTGCGCCCGCTCGCCCAGGCGCTCGACTTCGCTCACCAGCGCGGCGTCGTCCACCGCGACGTCAAGCCGTCCAACATCATCGTCGGGGCGGACGACCACGTCACCCTGCTGGACTTCGGGATCGCGAGAGCCGTCGAGAGCTCCCAGCAGCTGACCCGCGAGGGGCTGATCGTCGGGACGCCGGAGTACATCGCGCCGGAAGTGGTGATGGGCGGCGAGGTCGGGGCCAGCGCCGACCTGTACTCGCTCGGGATCGTGGCGTACGAGATGCTGACCGGGCACGTCCCGTTCCGAGGGGCGAACACCACGGCGGTCGCGTTCGCGCACGTCCACACGGCTCCCCCCTCGCCGCGCGCAGACCGCGCCGACCTGCCCCCGTCGATGGAGCGCGTCCTGCTGCGGCAGCTCGCCAAGAACCCGGCCGACCGCTACCCGAACGCGCGCAGCTTCGTGGACGCGCTCGAAGCTGGCCCGACCGCCGACGAGGACGCCGACGAGGACGCGCCGACGATGATGGCGACGCGGACGGACGTCGAGGCGATCACGCGCGTGGCCCGGCTCGACGAAGACGTCACGCCGCGCCCCTTCCCCGCCACGCCGTCCCCACAACCAGCCGCCCCATCCCCGCGACCGTCCCCGCTTCCTTCGCCGTCATCCCTGACCACCCCCCAGATCCAGACGCCGGACCAACCGCGCACCGAGGTGGCGCTGCCAACCGCCAGCGCCACCGGACTACCCGGCCGCCCCGCCATCCCCGGCGCCCCGGGTGCGGGCGCTGGTGGGCCAGACGGCAGCGCGCGACGCAAGCGCGGCCTCCCGATCCTGGCGACCGTGGCGACGGTCCTGGTGCTGGTCGTCCTGGGCGGATACGGGCTGTTCCAGTGGCGCGGCGGCCAGGTGACGCCCACGCCGACCGCCATTGCACAGGCCACCGGCGCCCCGGCCACCGTCGCACCCGCCGTGACCGCCCCAGCCACGAGCGCGCCCCAGGCGACCATCGCGGCCAACCCATCGCCCGGCTCGCCCCTCGACGCCGCCCGTGCCGCGATGGCCGCCGGCGACTTCCCGCGCGCCGTCACCCTGCTGACCGAGGCGAAGCGCGCCAACCCGTCCACCCCCGGCCTCGACGACCTGCTGTTCCAGGCCCAGATCGGGCAGGGGCAAGCGCTGCTCCAGAAAGGCGACGCCGAGAACGCCGCCGCCGCCTTTGGCGAGGCGCTGAAGCTGCGCCCGAACGATCCCCAGGCCCTGGACGGCCAGCGCAAGGCGAAGGTGGCCGGCCTCAAGAAGCAGGCTGAGGCGAGCGCCGGCCGCGACGACGAGGCCGCGATCTCGGCGTACGAGCAGTTGCTCCAGCTCACCCCGGACGATGCCGACGCGAAGGGGCGGCTGTACGGCCTGTTGATCGCGAAGGCGGACCGCCTGTTCGACTCTGACGCGGCCCAGGCCCGGACCGCCCTGGCGCGCGCCGCCGAGATCGACGCGAACCGGCCCGAGGCGCGTGACCGGCTGGCCCGCTTCGCCATCTCGCCGGCCAGCGCCGAGCGCGTGAAGGAGATCGCGCGGTGGGGCAAGGGCACGGCCGGCCGCCTCGTCTACGGGCCGGAGGGGAAACTGCTGGCCGTCGCCTCCTCGTACGGTGTCTACCTGTACGACGGCGCCAGCCACGCCGAGGTCCGCTTCCTGGAGACCGGCGCGTTCGTCTGGGACGCCGCGTTCTCGCCGGACGGCCAGGAGGTGGCCGCGGCCGTCAACGACGGCACCGTGCGGGTCTGGTCGGTCGCGGACGGCGCCCCGATCCGCTCCCTCACCGGCCACGACGGCCCGGTCCTGAGCGTCATGTACAGCCCGACGTACCAGTGGCTGCTGACGGGATCTGCTGACAAGACGGCCCGGATCTGGAACCGCGCGGACGGCTCGGCGGTGCGGACGCTGACGGGCCACACCGAGGCCGTCCGCGACGTGGCATTCTCGCCGGACGGCCAGAAGATCGTGACCGGCTCGGCGGACAAGACGGCCCGCGTCTGGGGGGCCGTTGACGGCGCGCTCCAGGCGACGCTTCGCGGCCACGAGGACGAGGTCACCTCCGTCACGTTCGCGCCGGACGGTCAGAGCGTGGCGACCGGCGCCCAGGACAACACCGTCCGCATCTGGCGCACTGCCGACGGCGGCCTGGTCCGGACGCTGACCGGCCACAGCGGCTGGGTGCTGGACGTGGCGTTCGCACCGGACGGCCAGGCGCTGATCTCGGCCGGGGACAACACGGCCCGGCTCTGGCGCACCACGGACGGGACCATGATTCGGACGCTCCAGGGCCACACCAATCTGGTGATGGCGGCGACCGTCTCGAAGGAGCACGGCGTCGTCGCGACGGCCTCGCGGGACGGCACGGTCCGCTTCTGGCGGCTCCAGGACGGCGCGCCGGCCGGCGCCATCGAGACACTCTCCAGCCTGGTGCGCGGCGTGGCGATCTCGCCAGACGGCCAGACCGTCGCGGCGGGCCTGGACAGCGGCGCGATCCTGTTGCTGAAGGCCAGCGACCTCAGCCCGATTCGGACGTTGACCGGCCACACCGACTCCGTCTATGGCGTCGCGTTCTCGCCGGACGGCCAGCTGCTCGCCTCCGGCTCGGACGACAAGTCGGTCCGGCTCTGGAAGGTGGCGGACGGCTCGGTGGTGCGGACGATGAACGGCCACACGGACTGGGTGCGGGTGGTCCGTTTCGGGGACAACGGCCAGACCGTCTTCAGCGGCTCGGCGGACAAGACGGTGCGGTTCTGGCGTGTCTCGGACGGCGCCAACACCCGCACCCTGACCGAGCACGAGTGGGGCGTCTCCGCGCTGGCGGTCGCGCCACAGGGCGGCATCCTGGCGACCGGCACCGCCGACAAGCCGATCCGCCTGTTCCAGACGGGCGATCGGTCACCGCCGAAGGTGCTGAACGGCCACACGGACTGGGTCAACGGGCTGGCCATCTCCGCTGACGGCCAGACGCTGGCCTCGGCCTCCACCGACAAGACGATCCGGCTCTGGCGCCTGCCAGATGGCTCGCCGATTCGGACGCTTCAGGGCCACGACGACGTGGTGGAGAGCGTGGCGTTCTCACAGAACGGCCAGCTGCTGGTCTCCGCGAGCTGGGACCGCACGGTGCGGCTCTGGCGGGCTGGGGACGGCGGGCTGGTGCGCACGCTGACGGGCCACACCAGCGCCGTCAACGGCGTGGTGATGTCGTCGGACGGCCAGCTGGTGGTCTCGGGGTCGTCGGACGGCACGGTCCGGGTCTGGGGCGTTCGATAACGAGCAGACGAGCCGCGAGCAGACGAGCCGCGAGCAGACGAGCCGCGAGCAGACGAGCCGCGAGCAGACGAGCCGCGAGCAGACGAGCCGCGAGCAGACGAGCCGCGAGCAGACGAGGCGCGAGGGGCGGGTCAGGGGGCGCAATAAATTGCGCCCGTACCAGGGGGCGCTGCCTTGTACGGGCGCAATTCATTGCGCCCCCTGACTCCCGACTCGTCTGCTCGTCAGCGCACCTGGACCGTCGCGTTGGCCTCGTTGTTCGACTCGTCGAGCTCCATGACGTCATCACGCGGGTCGGCGGTCGCCACGAGGCGGACCGGGCCGGCCGCGCTCGGCGCGTTCGCCTCGACCACCACGTCAGCCGCGCCGCCGCTGTCGAAGTCGTTGCGGGTGCACGAGACGAGCGTGCCGGCCTGCGGGCCGCTGGCGGCGAAGTGACGTGTGCAGACGAAGCCAGGCGCCGTTACCCGCACGTTCGAAATCTGGGGTGGCAGCACCGTGTTCACGATGGCTGTACCAGCGGGACCGCCATCGTTGCGCAGCTGGACGGTGTAGGTGAACCGCTGGCCGGCCTGGGCCTCGTCCAGGTGGGCGAAGGAGACGCTCAAGTCCGGCCGCGTGGCCGGGATGGCTGCGCCGGCCTGGGCGGAGACGCCGTTGGCCGCGACCGTTGTCGCTGGCACGAATGGGGTCAGCGTGCGGCTCGTGATGGTGGTCCACTGTTCGGCCAGCTTCGACGGTCCGGGCATGGTAGAGGCGGCTGCCGCCGGCTGCCCTTCGACTGCGAGGAGCGCCAGGAGCGCGGCCACCAGCGACTGCCAGCGGCGAGCGTGTGGCGACCGCCGCCGCATGACGGTCAACTGGTCGGTTCGGCCTCGCGCTACCTCGATCATGTCGTCCGTTGCCCCGCGCGTCTTCTCTCTTTCGAGCATCGCACCGAGGGTCGGCCCGTTCTGTCCCCGGGATGACGTTTCGTTCATCGGCGTTCTGACGACGGCGCGAGCGTGGCGCTCGCGGCCACTCCTCGAACGGTCCAGGATGCTGCCTCGATCGTTACGAAAGAGTGGTACCCCCAGCCGCCGACTCTCTTAGATAATCGGCGCGAACAGGCGATAAGACAGAGCGATCCGTGGGTTTCAACCCACGGATTCCGGGGGGCGCCGCCGAAGCAGCGGTACCGCCAGCGCGGACGCCACCAGCGCGTCCGCCGTCATCGTGACGGCCAACGTGCCGTACCCGCCAAACCCGATCGCCAGCCCGCCCACGCTCGCCCCGAGCACGATTCCGCCCTGGTTGGTCACAGAGAAGACGCCGAGGACGGCGCCCCGATGCCGCGATGACAGCTCGGCGCTGAGCGCCAGCAGGGCCGGCCGGCTGCTGGCGTTCACCAGGCTGAACAGCGCGCCGCCAGCCGACGAGATCCAGAGACCAGGGGTCTGGGTAAAGAGCGCCAGAGCGATGGCGCCGGCCGTCAGCTGGGCGACCACGAAGATCGCCCCCTTTGGGAGCCGGTCCCCGAGCCAGCCGCCGCCCATCGTCCCGACGATGCTGCCAATCGCCATCAGCACCAGCATCGGCGCGACGGCAACGGCGTCCAGGCCGTAGCTGAGCATCAGGAACGAGGGCAGGTAAAGCACCGACAGGTTGAACAGCGCCCGCTCGAACAGGTTGGCGCCGAGGATACTCCAGAGTCCGGGCAGCTTCAGCACGGCCAGGTACGAGATCTGCTCGTGATGCGCCGCGTGCTCGACCCTGGGCGGCGGGAAGGCGAGCCGGATCAGCCCGCCGAGCAGCAACACCATCAGGCCGGTGGCGGCAAACGCCCAGCGCCAGCCCAGGCTGCCGCCGATCGCGCCGATGCTCGGCACCCCGACGATGGCCGCCATGCTGAAGCCGAGGTTCGTCCAGCCCATCGCCATGCCGCGCTTGTGGGACGGGAAGAGGTCGCCGGCCGCCGCGATGACCACGGCCGGCCCAAAGCCGCCGAACAGCCCGGCTAGGATGCGCATCACGAACAGTGTGGCGTAATTGGGTGCCAGCCCGGCCCCGAGGGTGACGGCGCCCAGGCCGCTCAGCGCGATGACGATCAGCGGACGGCGCCCGAACCGGTCCGAGAGCAGGCCCGCGAACGGCGCCGCGACGGCCCAGGAGACGGCCATCGCGGCGGCGAGCAGGCCGGCCTGCCCGAGCGAGACGTCGAGGTCGCGGCTGAGATCGACGAGCAGCGGCCCGAGCATCGTGACGCAGGTGGCGGTGCCGAACATGGCGAGGGTCAGCAGGACGAGGACGCCCAGGCCGGCCCCCTCGTCGGCCACGTCGTCGGCCGCGGCCAGCGGCTCGCGAGCTGCCCCCGGCTCAACCGACGTCTCGGAGCGCGGCTCTGACACTGACATCGGCAGAGTGTAGCCCGCCCGCCGTCTCCCGCAATTCGATATCGTCAGGGGTCAGGAAGCGCCGACGCCTCCAATGCACCCAGCATCCTGGCTCG
>JAXLXF010000034.1:0-76726 GCA_046328125.1 Chloroflexota bacterium | reverse complement strand
TGACAGCGCGCCTGCACGGGTTGGAGCGCGAGCTCGGCGAGGTGCTGTTCGCGCGGTCCGGTCGAGGCGTGCGCCTGACCGACGCCGGGCGCGCCTTCCTGCCCCACGCCGAGCGGGCGCTGCTGGCGCTGGCGGACGGCCGGGCGTCGGTGGCGGACCTGGCGAGTGGGCGGGCCGGCAAGCTGGTGCTCGGGGCGACCGGCTCGGTGAGCAGCTACGTGCTGCCGAAGGTGCTGAAGCGGTTTCGAACCGAGCACCCCAGAGTCGAGCTGACGGTCCGGACCGGCCACTCGGAGCAGGTGCTGGAGCTGGTGCTGGCGGAGTCCGTCGAGCTGGCGATCGTGCGCGAGCTGCGCCACGACGACGTGGACGTGATCCCGCTGTACGACGACGAGTTGACGCTCGTCACCCATCCGTCTCACCCGTTTGCGCGGCGCGGCTCAGCCCGCCTGGCCGACGTGGTCGCCGAGGGACTGGTCGTCTTCGATCGGGCCTCCAGCTACTACGAGCTGACCCAGGCCCTGTTCGTCGGCGCCGGTGTCCCACCCCGGATGATTATGGAGCTCGACAACTTCGAGGCGGCGAAAAAGATGCTCGAAGAGGGGCTCGGCGTGGCGCTGCTGCCGACCGTCGCGGTGGCGCGCGAGCTGGAGCTCGGGCAGCTGGCCTCGGTCCCGATCGTGGACGCCGGGCCAGTCCACCGCCGGATGGTCGTGATCCGCCGCAACGACGTCGGGCCGCCGGGCGGGATCGCCCAGGCGTTCCTGGACTTGCTGCTGGAGATGGTCGGGACGCAGGGCCACCCGGGCGGCTCGAACGGGGTGGTGCCCCACCCGGCGAACGGGACGTCTGCCGTGCTGTTGGAGCAATCATGCCCGAGACGTTGACGTTTAGCCGCGAAGTACCCATCGTCGCCGAGATCGACGTCCTGGTCGTCGGCGGCGGACCGGCCGGGATCGGGGCGGCGGTGGCCAGCGCTCGGAGCGGCGCCTCGACCATCCTGATCGAGCGGTACGGCTTCCTCGGGGGCAATGCGACTGCCAGCCTGGTCGGCCCGTTCATGACGTCGTACAGCGCGGACGGCAAGACTCAGCTGGTGCGTGGCATCTTCGACGAGCTCGTCAGGCGGATGGAGGCGAGCGGCGGCGCCATCCACCCGTCCAAGGTGCCGTCCTCGGTGTCGCGGTCGGCCTACATGAAGCACGGCCACATCGGCGTCACGCCGTTCGACCCGGAGTCGATGAAGCTGGTCAGCGCGGAGCTTTGCCTCGAGGCCGGCGTCCGTCTGATGCTGCACACCGCGTTCGTGGAGCCGATCGTGGAGGATCGGGCCGTGCGAGGCGTGGTCGTGCACAGCAAGGAAGGGCTCCAGGCGATCCGCGCTACCACCACCGTCGATTGTTCGGCGGATGCGGACGTGGCGGCACGGGCGGGGGCGCCATTCAAGCAGGGGCGTGAATCTGACGGACTGGTGCAGCCGGCCACGATGTTCTTCCGCGTCGGGAACGTGGAGCGCGGGCCGGTTGACGCCTACTTCCGCGAGCACCCGGAAGAGATCGAAGGCCGGATGGCGTTCAGCTCCTGCATCAAGGCGGCCCAGGCGAACGGCGACTACACCATCCCGCGCGAGCGCCTGAGCATGTACGAAAGCCCGCAGGACGGCGTCTGGCGCGTCAACGTGAGCCGCGTGCTGGGTGTGGATGGCACGAAGGTGGCCGATCTGACGCGTGCCGAGATCGAGGGCCGGCGGCAAGTGCTGGAGATCTACGCGTTCCTGCGCAAGTACGTGCCCGGCTTCGCGAACTGCATCCTGATCGACACGGCGGCCCAGATCGGAGTGCGCGAGACGCGCCGGATCGAGGGCGAGTACACCTTGACCCTCGACGATCTCATCGAGGGGCGCAGCTTCGAGGACACCATCGCCTACTGCGCGTACCCCATCGACATCCACGATCCGAAAGGTGCCGGCGGCGGCATCTCCAACCGTGGCGAGACGGCCAACGCGTACCAGATTCCGTACCGTTGCCTGGTGCCATTGGGCGTGGAGCAGCTGCTCGTCGCGGGGCGCTGCGTTTCGGCGACGCACGAGGCACTGGGCGGGATTCGGGTGATGCCGCCCTCCTTCGCGATGGGCGAGGCCGCCGGCACGGCTGCCGCCCTCGCGATCCAGGAGGGCGTCCCGCCGCGCCGCGTCCCCACAGACTGGCTGCGGCAGACCCTGCGCGAACGGGGCGCTTACGTGGGTCCAGATCGAACGACCGGGTGACGACGAGCCTGAAAGCAGCACCAGATTCTCAGGCCAGGCACGATGTTCGCCATCTGCACCCCGCTTGTGGGCACGATTTCAAAATCGAGCTCTGAAATCGGGAAGCGCGGCACGTTTCTCGTTGTTGAGTGACGCACAACTGGCTGGGGGCGTGCGCCTCGCACATCGGATGGGGACGCCGCGAGCCGGTTGCCGTACTCGGTCGAGCGTGCTATTCTGGAGGCACTATGAGCGTTCATAGTGACACGACGTCGCCGTCACCGCGTGCCAGAACCCTCGAGGACGTCGCTCGCCTCGCGGGGGTTTCGCGTAACACCGTTTCGCTCGCGATCCGCCTCAGCCCGCGCGTCAACCCGACCACCCGCGACCGCGTTCTCAGAATTGTACGCGAGACGGGCTACCGGCCGAACTACGCCGCCCGGGCGCTGGCGGGGCGGCGGACCACCACCGTCGGGCTGGTCCGCTACGGCTCCAGCAAGATGCAGAGCGACTCGTTCTACGACCTGATTCTCGGGGGGCTGCGCAGCGCGCTGGAGGCGGCCCAGTACGACCTGCTGCTGTTCGCGCCTACCCGCCTGGTGGACAGCCACGACCTCACCGAGCCGATCGTCAGCGGGCGGGTGGACGGCATGGTCATCATCGGGACGCAGACCGACCGGGGCGCCGTGGCGAACGCGTTCCGGCAGGGTGCTGCCATCGTCCACGTCGGGCGGCGCGACTTCGGCGTGGACGTGCCGCTGGTGAGCGCCGACGAGGTCCGTGGCCTGGAGGAGGCGCTCAGGCACCTGCGCGAGCACGGGCACCGTCGGATCGCGCTGATCGCCGAGGATCTGTCGTTCGAGCCGACTCGCGACAAGGTCGAGGCGTACCGCCGGAGCAGCGCCGAGGCCGGCATGGGCGAGGAGTCGGTGCTGGCGCTCGACGTGGGGCAGGCCGAGCCGGAGCGGGTCCGCCAGGCCGTCAGCACGATGTTAGAGCGCGGGATGACGGCGGCGGTGACGACGCGCGATCCGCTGGCGGTCGCCGTCATTCGGGGCCTGCGCGAGCGCGGCGTCGAGGTGCCAGGCCAGTTCGCCATCATCGCCTACGACAACCTGGAGTGGTCGCCGCTGGTCGAGCCACCGCTCACCTGTGTCAGCCCGCCCCGCTTCGAGATGGGCGTCGCGGCGGGCCAGATGATCGTCAGCCTGATCGAGGGGCGCTCGGTCGAGTCGCCACGAGTATTGCCGACCCAGATGGTCCGGCGCCGCTCGTGCGGGTGCGACTGGAGCCCGCTCGACGAACGAGGGGGAATCGGAACGTGACCGACGCCGAGCGTATCAGCTACTCGAAAGACGTGCCCGTCGCCGCCGAGGCCGACGTCCTGGTGGTCGGCGGCGGACCGGCCGGGATCGCCGCTGCCGTGGCGGCCGGCCGGAACGGGGCGAAGACGGTCCTGGTGGAGCGGTTCGGGTTCCTGGGCGGCAACGCCACGGCCGGGCTGGTCGGGCCGTTCATGACCTCGTACAGCCAGGACGGCAAGATTCAGTTGATCAAGGGCGTCTTCGAGGAGCTGGTCGAGCGGGCCGAGGCGCTCGGCGGGGCGATCCATCCGCGCAGCGTCGAGGGCGGCAGCGAGTACGCCGGCTTCATCACCTACGGCCACCACCGGGTGACGCCGTTCGACCCGGAGTACGTCAAGCTGGTGGCTGCCGAGATGTGCCTGGAGGCCGGCGTCGATCTGCGGCTGCACACGTTCGTGGTGGACACACTGGTGGAGGACCCTTCGGCGAGCTCAGGGCAGGCTTCGGCTGTGGCCGGCGTGCTGGTCGCCAGCAAGTCCGGCCTGGAGGCGATCCGCGCCAAAGTGACCGTGGACTGCTCGGCGGACGCCGACATCGCGGTGCGAGCCGGCGTGCCGTACCATCAGGGCCGCGCCGAGGACGGGCTGACCCAGCCGATGACGCTGTTCTTCCGCGTCGGCAACGTGGACGACGCGAAGGTGATCGCCTACGTCAACGAGAAGAACGAGTACCGCCCGTTCCAGTCCCTGGTGATGGCGGCCCGCGAGCGTGGCGAGTTCCCGATCCCACGCGAGGCGATCGGGGTGTACCGGACGCCGCACCCGGGCATCTGGCGGGTCAACACGACGCGGCTGCACCAGCTCGACGGCACAGACGTCAAGGATCTCACGAAGGCCGAGATCGAGGGGCGGCGTCAGGTGATGTTCCTGATGAAGTTCTTCCGCGAGCAGTGCCCCGGCTTCGAGAACGCGATGCTGCTGGACACCGCCGCGATGATCGGCGTCCGCGAGACGCGGCGGATCGTCGGCGAGTACACCCTGACCGCCGACGACCTGGCCTCCGGGCGCGAGTTCGACGACGTGATCGCGCTGTGCGGCTACCCGATCGACATCCACAGCCCGACCGGATCCGGTGGCACCATGAACAAAGAGGCGTTCACCTGCGCGAACGTCTACCAGATCCCGTACGGCTGCCTGGTCCCGACCAAAGCCGACCGGCTGCTGGTAGCAGGGCGCTGCGTCTCGGCGTCACACGAGGCGCTGGGGGCGATCCGGGTGATGCCGCCGGCCTTCGCGATGGGGCAGGCGGCTGGCACGGCGGCGGCGCTGGCGGTGGCCGAGGGCGTCGAGCCACGCAACGTGCCGGTGCCCTGGCTCCAGGAGACGATGGTGCGCCAGGGCGCCTACCTCGGGGACACGGTCAATCAGAAGATTCGAGAACGCAGCGCGGCCAGCGGCGGAGCCGCCGGCAACGCGTAAACTGGGGGGGCGGTCGGTGGGGCGCCGGCCGACCTCTGGCACCCTTGCGGCCGCGGCTGGCCACCTATCGGAGGAGCAACCAAGGCTACTCGAAGACGACGAGGAGGATGTTGTTATGACCCTGAATCGCCGACAGTTCCTGCGCGGATCGGTGCTGGCGGTCGCGAACGTCGCGATCCTGGCGGCGTGCTCGTCGCCGGCCGCGCCGGCCAAGCCGGCCGAGTCCAAGCCCGCCGAATCGAAGCCGGCCGAAGCGCCCAAGCCGGCCGCGCCAGCCGCCTCCCCGGCGGCAGCACCTTCGCCAGCCACCAGTGCGTCTCCATCGGCCAGCCCGTCGCCGGCGGCCGGAGCACAGTCGCCGGCCGCCAAGCCGGTCGCCGACGCCAAGCCGGTCTCGCGGACGCCGGCTGGCGAGCTGAAGATCGGGCTGCACGCCAAGCTGACCACGCTCGACCCACAGGGCCAGCAGTCGGTGGACGGCGTCACCCACACCGCGATGCAGCACGTCCTGGACACGCTAGTCGGGCGGGACGCGGCCTCCGGCAACCTGGCGCCGCGCCTTGCCGTCTCCTGGGAGGCGCCCGACCCGACGACCTGGGTGTTCAAGCTGCGCCCGGGCGTCAAGTTCCACGACGGCTCGGACTTCACCGCGAACGACGTGAAGGCGTCGTTGGAGCGGATCGTGGCCCAGAAGGGGCCGCTCGCGCCGCTGTTCGCCTCCGTTGAGACCGTCGAAGCGACGGACCCGATGACGCTCCGCCTGAAGACGAAGCAGCCGGTCGGGACGATTCCGGCCAGTGCAACGCTGCTGACGGTCGGGCCGGCCGCCAAAATCAACACGGATGGCTTCTTCAACGCCCCGGTCGGGACCGGGCCGTTCAAGTACGCATCCTGGCGCGCGGACGCCGACCTCAGAATCGAGGCGAACGACCAGTACTGGGGCGGGCCGCCGGCTGCGAAGGCGATCGTCTTCAAGTACATCCCGGAAGTGGCGGCTCGGATGACCGCGCTGGAGACTGGCGAGATCGACTTCACCTGGCGCATCCCCGGCGACCAGCTCGACGGCCTCAAGAAGAACGCCGACCTCAAGGTCGAGACGACGCCGTCGCACGAGTACTACTTCACCTGGATGAACTCCAGCCGCGACGTCTTCTCGGATAAGCGGATTCGGCAGGCGATGATCTACGCGCTGGACATCGACACCCTGGCAAAAGACCTGCTGACGGGGATCGGGCAGCGCGCGACCGCGCCGATTCCGCCGACCGTGTTCGGGTACGCTGCCCAGACGCCGTACAAGTACGACGTGGCGAAGGCGAAGCAGCTCCTGGCCGAGGCTGGTAAGCCAAACGGCTTCGAGACGAGCTTCATCTGGTACACCGGCACCGCCCCGCAGGACCGCGAGCTGACCCAGGCGTTCATCGCGTACTGGGCCGCTATCGGGGTCAAGGTGAAGTCGGACGAGCAGGAGCGGGCCACCTGGCTCGACAACCTGATCAAGCTGAACTGGGACATGGACTTCCAGACCAACGCCGTCACCACCGGCGACGCCGACTTTACGCTCGGGCGGCTGTACCACTCGCGGGCGAACCGGAACGGCTACAAGAACCCGGAGCTGGACAAGCTGTTGGACGACGCGGCCGCCGCCAGCGACCAGAACAAGCGGAAAGAGCTGTACGCCCAGGCCCAGAAGATTATCTGGGACGACGCGGTCGGCATCTTCCCATTCGACCTGCTGGCGACGTTCGGCTACCGCAAGACCGTCGAAGGCTTCGTGCCGACGCCGAGCGCCTTCCTGTCGTTCTACAACACGCTCTCCAAGCGCTAATACCACCAGTGACCAACTACATCGCGCGGCGGCTGATCTTCTCGGTGTTCGTGCTGTGGGGCGCGCTGACGGTCGTGTTTGTGGCCGTCCGCGCCGTCCCCGGCGATCCGGCCCAGATGATGCTCGGGTCGAGCGCCACGGCGGCCGACGTCGAGGTGCTGCGGGAGAAGCTCGGATTGAACCGGCCGCTGCTAGTTCAGTACGCGACGTACATGATCCAGACGCTACAACTCGACCTGGGGGAATCGTTGCGGATGTCCCAGCCGGCGACCGCCCTGGTGGCCGAACGGCTGCCGGTGACCGGCAAGCTGGCGCTGACCGCGATCCTGCTGGCCATCCTCATGAGCTTCCCGCTCGGGATCGCGGCGGCGCTGCGGCCGGGCAGCCTGCTGGACGGGGTCGTCTCGACGGTCTCGCTGCTCGGCCAGTCGATGCCGGGCTTCTGGACCGGGATCATGTTCATCCTGGTGTTCGCCCGAAACCTGCGGCTGCTGCCGAGCGCCGGCGACGCGGGCTGGTCGAGTCTGATCTTGCCGAGTTTGACGGTGGCGCTGCCGCTGGTCGGCGTCCTGACGCGGCTGGTCCGAAGCGGCCTGCTGGACGTGCTGGACGAGGACTACGTCAGGACGGCGCGCGCCAAGGGGCTGCCGTCCCAGACGGTGATGTGGCGTCACGTGATGCGTAACATGCTGATTCCCGTGGTGACGGTGGCCGGGCTCCAGATCGGCCAGCTGCTCGGCGGCGCGGTCATCACCGAGACGGTGTTCGCCTGGCCCGGCGTCGGGCTGCTGCTGGTGGACGCTATCACGAACCGGGACTACCCGCTGGTTCAGGCGGCGATCCTCTACATCACGGCGACGTTCGTGGCCATCAACTTCCTGGTGGACCTGAGCTACGGCGCGCTCGATCCCCGGATCCGGCTGCAATGAGCGCGCAATCAGTGGCGGCAGGCATGCACCGTCCGGCTGCCGAGCGAGCGCTGGCTCGCCGGCGGCGGCTTCAAAGCCGCCTGCTGCTCGGGGCGGCGCCGTTGCTGCTGTTCCTGGCCGTCGCCATCGTCGGCCCGGTCGTCTGGCCGTACGACTCGGTCTCGGTTCGGACGAGCCTGCGCCTGAAGCCGCCGCTGGAGGTGCTGGCGGACGGCTCCACGACACTGCTCGGGACGGATCAGGTAGGCCGGGATTTGTTGGCTCAGGTGCTGCAGGGCGCCAGGATCTCGCTGCTGGTCGGCCTGACGACGGTCCTGGTGGCCGGAGTGGTCGGGCTGATTGTGGGGGTGCTGGCTGGCTACTATGGCGGCTGGATCGACACGATCGCGATGCGCCTCGCGGACATCCAGCTGGCGTTTCCCTCGATCCTGCTCGCCATCCTGATCGCGGCGGTGCTCGGCCCGAGCATCGCCAACGTCATCCTGACCCTCTCGCTGACGCGCTGGGTGGTGTTCGCGCGGGTGACCCGGGCCGCGACGCTCGCCACCCGTGAGCGCGAGTTCATCCACGCGGCGCAGGCGCTCGGAGCGAGCGACGCTCGGCTGCTCGGGCTGCACATCGTCCCGGCGACCATCGGGCCGCTGGTGGTGGTAGCGACCGTCGAGGTCGGGCTGGTCATCATCGCGGAGGCGTCGCTGAGCTTCCTGGGGCTTGGTACGCCATCAGACCAGCCGAGCTGGGGGGCGACCATCGCGAACGGTCGGGCGCAGCTGAACAATGCCTGGTGGATCTCGACGATGCCGGGGCTGTCGCTCAGCCTGGTGGTGCTGGCGGTCGGCCGGTTCGGGGATCAGGTCCGCGACCTGCTGGACCCGCGCGCCCTCAGCCGGATCTAGCCCGGGCCGCGCTCCCGGGCTGGCCGGCGTACAATCGCCAGCAGAGGCGCTGCCGACGCCGGCCGCGCCGAGCCGTACTGGGAGGCGAACGAGATGGCAGTACGAGTCCCGCTGCTGGACGTGGGGCGTCTTACCGCCCGACTGGACGAGATCATCGCGAATCACGGCGAGCCGCCGTGGTCCGAGACGATGATGATCAACGAGGACATGCAGGCGTTCTTCATCGCGAACGCCCCGGGCCATCCGACCGACACGCACTACCACCATCACGACGAGTGGTGGATCGTGCTGAAGGGCGAGATCGACTGGTGGATCGAGGGGAACGATGGCCCGATCCATGCGAAGACCGGCGACTTCGTGATCGCGCCGCGCCTGCACAACCACCACATCGAGCCGGTCGGCAACGAGCTGACGATCCGTCTCGCGATCAACACGAAGGGTGAGTACCACAAGTACGACCGCCCGGGCTGCCGCGACAAGCCGTGGCGCCTGAAGCCGGGCGAGACCCCGGAGACGGCTACGCCTGACTGAGTGGGTCTGGCGGGCGCCGACCCTGGCGCTCGCCACAGTCCCAGGATGACTCCCGCCGTTCCCACGTGTAGGGCGTGGGGGGTGTCTGCACCGCGCGCGTGCGCGAGCGGGCCTCCGCACTATTCAGTCCGCTCGCTCACGCTCGCGGTGCAGACAACCAGTCGCGCACCTCCAGAGCTTCGCTCACCACCCGATTTGACGCGCGGCGCCTGATGAGCGACGATCAACGGTACGGACGTACAGGCAAGGGCGGCCATGACCATTCGAGGAGACAGGTGACCGACGAGGCGCGCGAGCTCCCGCTGTTCCCGCTGAACACGGTGCTGTTCCCATCGCTACCGCTGCCGCTCCACATCTTCGAGGAGCGGTACAAGCTGATGATCGGCAGCTGCGTCGTGACCGACAACCTGTTCGGGGTCTGCCTGATCCGGGAGGGCGTCGAGGTGGGCGGGCCGGCCGAGCCGTTCGAGATCGGGACCGTGGCGCGCATCTCCGAGGTCGAGCGGATGCCGGACGGTCGGATGAACCTGATGACGTTCGGGACGTCGCGCTTCAGGCTGGTCGAGGTGATCCAACGCGAGCCGTACCTGATCGGCCGGGTGGTGGTGATGGAGCCGAGCGGGGAGCCGCCACCAGACGAGCTGGTGGGCGACGTGGCGGATCGCCTGCTCCACTACCTGCGCGAGGTGCGCGGCGCGGGGCGGTTGCCGGACCGTGGCGAGCTGGTGACCGACGTGGATCGGCTCTCATATTTGGCTGCCGCCACGCTCGGGCTGCCGACTCGCGAGCGACAGTCGTTCCTGGAGACCGACTCGGCGGTGGAGCGTCTCCAGCAGGCTCGCAACCTGTTGCGCCGCGAGATCGAGAACGCGCGGCTGTTCGGTCGGGCCATCGACGGGCCGTCGATCGGGCCGTTCTCGCGCAACTGAGCGCGGGCCGCACTCCCTCGGACAGGCCGATTGCCCGTGACATGGTTCAGGTGTGACGCCCTGGCCTGCCCCCGTTGGACCCGGATAGCTCGTGTCCGCTGACGTCCGCCGCGTGCTGGTGCTCCGGCCTGGGGCCATCGGCGACACGCTGGTGACACTACCGGCCCTGATGGCGTTGCGGCGAGCGTATCCTGTCGCGACCATCGAGATCGCGGGGAACGCGACGGCGCTGCCCCTGGTGCAGGCGGGTGGCGTCATCGACCGCTGGCTCTCGTTTGACGACGCGCGAGTGACACGGCTGTTCATGCCGTCGCCGCCAGCCGACGACGACCACTTCGCGGGATTGGACGTGGCGGTCGCCTGGGGCCGCGACCCGGACGGCGTGCTGCGGCAGTCGCTGGAGCGTCGTGGGGCGAGGCAGATCGTTGTCGCGCCATCCAGGCTACCAATCGAGCAGCCGGTCCACGTCGCGAGGCACTTGCTTCAGTCGCTGGAGCCGCTCGGCATCGCGTCGGCGGGCAGTCCAAAGCTCCCAGCCGAGATCCGTGACGACGTGCGGTTCTGGCTTCCCCGATTCGTGTTCCCTCCCGAGGTCGAGGCGCTGGCGCGCGCGGAGCTCGATGCCGCCGGCCTGACCGGCTGCCCCTTCGTGGTGATCCATCCTGGCAGCGGCTCGGCGGCGAAGAACTGGCCGGCGGCGAGCTACGCCTGGGTCATGGACCGACTGGCGAGCCAATACGGGATCAAGACGGTGATCCTGGCCGGCCCGGCCGACGCCGACGCGCTGGCGATCATGCGAAACCGTGACGACCACGTAGGCATGCCGACAGGTTCCTTGACCCTGATTGACCAGCCGCTGCTACACGTGGCCGCCATCATGAGCCATGCGGGTGGCTTCGTTGGGAACGACTCTGGACTGTCTCATCTGGCTGGTTTACTCGGAATTCCGACCCTCACCCTGTTCGGCCCGAGCGATCCGGTCCTCTGGAAGCCGCTCGGGCCGGTTGTGCGGGTGCTGCGCTCGGCGTCGTTGGAGGCAATAGCTCCCGAAGTCGTGCTAGAGGAGCTGCTGGAGCTGTACGACGGGCCGTAGGAGAGCGGGGCGAAAGTGCGTCAGGAGTCGGACGTGGCCTCAGGGGGCGCGTCTGAGCTCGCGGGAGGCTGGCGACGCGCGTCCAACCGCGCCTGGTGCTTCTGCTCGTAGCCCTGGTCGGACGGGACGTAGAACGGGCCTTCCACGCCGTCCGGCAAGAACTGCTGGCGTACCCAGTGTCCAGGGAAATCGTGCGCGTACAGATAGCCACGTCCATAGCCCATGCCGCGAGCGCCTGCGAATGAGGCGTTGCGCAGGTGGAGCGGTACCTCGGTGGACGCGCCGTCCGCAATGGCACTCTTGGCAGCAGCCAGCGCCTTGAGCGCCGCGTTCGACTTGGGCGCCATCGCGAGATAGAGCGTCGCCTGACTGAGGATCAGCTCCGCCTCCGGCCAGCCGACCAGCTCGGCCGCCTGGGCCGCCGACTGCGCAACCACCAGCGCGATCGGATCGGCGTTGCCGATGTCCTCGGATGCGAGGATCACCAGCCGGCGGGTGATGAAGCGCGGGTCTTCGCCGGCCACCACCATCTTGGCGAGCCAGAAGATCGCGGCGTCCGGGTCGGAGCCGCGCACGCTCTTGATGAACGCCGAGATCGTCTGATAGTGGTCGTCCGCCTGGCGGTCGTAGCGGACCTGGCGCGTCTGCATCGCCTCGACCACGGTGTCCGGCTCGACGCGCGGCAGGCCGGCGCCACGGGCGGCCTCGGCGGCGGCTTCGAGCGCGTTGAGGGCGGTCCGCGCGTCGCCGCCGGAGAGGGTTGCCAGCAGGTCGAGCGCCTCGTCGGCGACGTCCAGACCCAGAGCGCCGAGGCCATACTCCTCGTCGGTCAGAGCGCGACGGAGGATCGTCAGGAGATCGTCGCGGTCCAGCGGCTCCAGGTGGAAGATGCGCAGCCGCGAACGGAGCGGCGCGATGATGTCGAAGTACGGGTTCTCGCTCGTGACGCCGATCAGGCTGACCAGGCCGTCCTCGACGTGGGGCAGCAACGCGGCCTGCTGCGATTTCGACCAGCGGTGGATCTCGTCCACGATCAAGATGGTCGATCCGGTGCGCGCCCGCGCCCGAGCGATCGCCTGCTTCAGGTCGCCGACGCCGTCCGTGACCGCGCTGAGCTGATCGACCGCGGCGCCGGCCGCGGCGGCGATCAGCCGGGCCAGGGTGGTCTTGCCGGAGCCGGGCGGCCCCCACAGCACCAGCGAGCCGGCGCGGCCAGACTCGACGGCCCGGCGAAGCGGCTGACGCGCCGAGAGCAGCTTCTGCTGCCCAACGACGTCGTCCAGGCTGCGCGGCCGCATCCGGGCTGCCAGCGGCTGGCGCTCCGGTGGCGGGCTCTCAAAGAGGGCCGGCTGGTCGAGCGGAGATCTCGGCATCGTCCTGGAGATTGTACCGCCGAGATGGACGAAGCACCGCATCGAGCACGGCACAACCCGTCGGAATGAGGGCCGGTCGGGCGAAGATATTGCCGACACGTGCGCATTGGATACGAACGTGGCGTGGTGACAGATGTATCATGAATACATCGACCCGGTCGCGCGTCTCCCCGCGTCGACCGGGCCGGAAACCTCGTTCAGATAGTGTTAGGATTCGTCCGAGGTGTCAGCATCAGCCTCGTCGATGGCGACGCCGGAGGTCTTGGGACCGCGCAGGCCATGCAGCCGTCGTGCGAGCACCGATCGCAACATGTCTAGAGCGAGCCAGCGATCCTCTTCAGCCAGGCGCTGGACGTCGGAGAGCGTGTTGCGCAACTCGGGATCGAGAATCTCGAGCGCGTCCTCAACGCCAAGCAGCTCGTCCGGGTCGGCGTCGAGCGCGCTGCACAGCGACACGACCGTGCTCGCCCACGGATCCGTAGTGCGGCCGGCCAGCAGCCGATAGACGGTGCCGACGTGGCGCCTTGGTACGCGCCGGACGACCTCGCGCGTTGAGAGGCCGCGGACGTTCATCACACGCTTGATGGCGGCGGCGAGATCGTCTGGGCGGGCGATCTTGCGCGGACCACGCTTGTTCATGCCACCGGCCCGAGGGTCAGTCGATTCGTCGACCATCGTCGAGGCGCCCTGGTTCGCTTCGACCATCGATGTGCGGTCCATCTTGCTACTTCTCCTACTAGCCCCGGCAACCGGGTGATGCCAAATTCCGGGCATCCTCCTACAGAACTATATGTCACGGTCGCACCGCCTCAATCGTCCCCAACGACGGACGGCTGATTCACACGAGCCATGACCACACTGCTGTCTGCCCATGTCCACCGAGCCAAATCGAGAAGTACGTCAAATGACGTACGCGCGGCATTATAGCGCCGAGCTCGTAGTGATGCACTGAATACATCCACCCTTAACATAAACACCACGTTAAGATCTATGGATCGGATCGGTAACGCCGCACGAGCGGCTCAGGTGCTCCGCGGGAAGATGCTACGCTGAGGCGCTGGAATCTGTCGCTGGCGGGTACCGCCCGCGGTCGGATGGGTCGGCCACCGTAGACGGCGGGATTTGCCGCCTCCGCATCGACACGACGCATACGATCACACTAGCGTAGCAGATTCCGGACCGAGCGTGCATCGTCGATGCTGCGGCCGTTCCGCTCGACGTCGAGTCCGATTTTGTCGCAGGCATGCAAGACGCTCGAGTGGTCGCGCCCGCCGAGCAGCTGGCCGATCTGTGGGTAGGAGAGCCGGGCGTCTTCGCGTAACAGGTACATGGCGAGGTGACGTGGCGTCACGATCTCCTTGTGCCGGGCCTTGCTCCGGAGATCCTCCACCGTGACGCCAAAGTGGCGCGCCACAGCGTCCAGGATCGCGGGCGGCTCGCGGGTCACCGAGGCGGGGGCCACCAGATCCTCCAGCGCTTCCGCCGCCAGCTCGACGCTGACCGGCCGACCGTGGAGCATCGCGTACGCCGTCACGCGGTTCAACGAGCCCTCGAGCTCGCGAATATTGTTGTGCACTTTCTGAGCGATCAAGTCCAGAACGTCGCCAGGAATCGGCGCACGACCGTTCACCTTCGAGCGAAGAATCGCGATTCGCGTCTCCAGGTCGGGGGCCTGGATATCGGCGATCAACCCCATCTCGAACCGAGAGCGCAAGCGGTCTTCCAACGTCGGGATCGCTTTTGGCGTACGATCGCTCGTCAGAATGATCTGGCCGCCGCCTTCGTGAATGGCGTTGAACGTGTGGAAGAACTCTTCCTGCGTCCGCTCCTTGTTCGCGATGAACTGAATGTCGTCGATCATCAGGATGTTCGCGCGACGATACCGTGCACGAAAGTCGTCGGTCCGATGCTCTCGAATCGCGTCGATCAGGTCGTTCGTGAACGTCTCGGACGACACGTACACCACGCTCATGCCGCGCTTGACCACTTCGTGGCCGATGGCGTGCAATAGGTGAGTCTTACCCAATCCGACGCCGCCGTACAGGAAGAGCGGGTTGTACGCCTGGCCCGGCGCATCCGCGACGGCCTGTGATGCCGCGTGCCCGAGCCGATTCGAGCTGCCGACCACGAAGTGGTCGAACGTGTAGCGGGCGTTGAGCGGCGAGCCTTCCCAGCCGGGTGTTGGCGGCGGGACAGTCATCGTGCCGCGACCGTTGCGGCGCGAGCCGCCCCGCGCGGACGCGCCGTGCTGAGCCTCGGCGAGGGCGAACATGCCGTAATCGTCGGCGCTCGCGGTGGCCCGGCCGGCGCCGGAGGTCAGGTTGACCCGGCACGGCTTCCCAACCACGTCGTAGAGGGCGCGGAGGATGTGCTGGCGGAACCGCTGCTCCAGGGTTTCGCGCACCAACGGGTTGCTGACGGCGACGGTCAACTCGTCGTCATCGAAGGCGGTCGCGGTGGTCCCGGCCAGGTACGACTCGTAGTTGGCCTGGCTCATGCCCAGGCGAAGCTCTCCCAGTGCAGCGTCCCAGATCCGGACCGGATCGCGCACACACCCTCCAGACATCGGGCTATCGCGGCTCGCACTGTGCCGCTCGATTGGCAGGATAGCAGAGCGATCTGGGCGCGGCCGGATCGTCCGCCGCGCAATCGGCGGGGTGCGGGAGCATCTGGTCTCGTGAGCGGTAGACGATTCGCCGGTGTGACGTCCGGAGCGTGTGCCGAGGCCGGCACGAGGGCGGCTCAGGACTGCTCGGGCGGCATCAACTGACCGTCAGGCGTGGTCGGCGGGCGGCCGTGACTCGCGGATCGGCGGGCGCGTCGCGACCGTCCGGGCGACGAACGTCGGCAGGTCGAGCTGGCTGGCCTGACCGGCGGCGCGGTCGGCGGCGCGGCGGTCCTCACAGAGCGCGAAGAGGGACGGACCGGCGCCGGTCAGGTGGACGGGCTGTCCGATCGCGTCTACCAGGCGTGCGCGCAGCTCGGCGAAGCCAGGGTAGACCTGATTGGCCGCGCGGTCGAACGCGTTCACCAGCGATGCGTCGAGGGAGGTCTGCCCAGCGAGACGGGAGGGGCTGAAGTTCAGGGTCTTCAGGCCGTGCGAGAAATCGGCCGGCCGGAGGGCGCGGTAGAGGGCGCGCGTCTTGTCGGCGGGGGCGCCGCCAGGGCAGAACAGCACCACCCAGAGCGGACGAGCCCTGAATGTCGACTCGACGTGCTCGCCACGCCCCCGCATGATGGTGGTGCCGCGCTCGGCGAGGAAGAGCGACACGTCCGAGCCGAGCGTTGGAGCAAGCCGAGCGAGCTGATGGTACGCGAGCGGTTTGCCCCAGGCATGGTTCAGCAGCCCGAGCGCGGCGGCGGCGTCGCTGCTGCCGCCGCCCAGGCCAGCCGCCAGCGGGATGCGCTTGACGATCGAGAGATGGCCGCGCGGCTGCTGACCGGCGGCCTCCGCGAGCAGCTCGGCGGCTCGGCGCACGAGGTTCTCTTCGGCGGTCACGAGCGGCGGGCTCATCGCGATCTGGAAGTCGGCGGCCGGCGTGTACGCGAGCTCGTCGGCCAGCGAGACGAGCTGGACGATCGAGGCGATCTCGTGGAAGCCGTCGTCGCGGCGGCCGAGCACTTCGAGGGTCAGGTTGATCTTGGCGTAGGCCGGGACGGTCAGCGTCGGACCAGCCCCCGCGTGGGTAGCGTCGCTCACGTACGGCTGCTCCGCTCCTGGCGGACGGCCGCGAACGTCTCGAACAGCAGCCGCCAGTCGTCCAGGGTCAGTGCCTGCGGTCGGCGCTCGGCGTCGATGCCGGACCGGACCAGCAGCTGACGGACCTCGTCGCGAGACCAGCCCTCTCGGCGCGTGGCAGCCCATTCGCCAAGCCCCTGGTGCAGCGAGTTGAGCAGCTGTTTTCGCGGCTGGCCGAAGCCGGCCCGGACCACGTCCAGGAAGATGGTGCGTTGTTCTGGCGGGACCAGCGGCTCGGCCAGCGGCTCCAGTTTGACGACGGCTGACTCGACGTTGGGGCGCGGATGAAACGCGCCGGGCGGCACCAGCCTGACGATCCTCGGCGCCGCCGCCGACTGGACGGCGACGGCGAGGTACGAGAGCTCGCCGGGCCGGGCGGCAATCCGCTCGGCGACCTCGCGCTGGACCATAACCACCAGGACGCTCGGGCCTGGGTTCAAACTCAGGTAGCGGAAGAGGAACGGCGAGGTGATCTGGTACGGCAGGTTCGCCGCGAGCTTGTACGGGCCGCTGAAATGGCTGGCCGGTTCCAGTTCGAGCGCGTCGCCCTGGACGATCTCGACGTTCTCGGGCAGGAGGCGGGGCAGCGCGGCGGCCAGCTCGCGGTCCAGCTCGAAGGCGACGACGCGCCGGGCGCGCGCCGCCAGCTCCTGGGTGAGAATGCCGAGCCCTGGCCCGACCTCCAGGACGTCGTCCTCTGGGCCGACATCGGCGGCGGCGACGATCTGACGCACGACGCCATTGTCGGTCAGAAACGACTGGGAGAGGGTCTTGCGAGGCCGCAGGCCGAGCTCGCGCAGGAGGGCGGCCGGCGAGGTCGGCTTGCTGAAGCCGTGGCGACGGACGGCCCGGATCTCCTGTGGCCGCTCGACGGCTGGCTCGCCGGGGGTGCGATCACGCACGGGCTCGACGCCGGCCGGCGACACGCGAGCGGCGAGGGTCGATTCGCCCTCGCCGCTCATGGCGTCCATGAGTCAGTCGTGCACCCACCTTCGATCTGCCGCCAACCGCGACCCAACGTCCGCTTGCTCCGGCCCGGTAGCCCTACGGCACCCGGCGAGCTCCACTTACCGTTGCTTCGTTCCCGACCTGGCGGGGTTCGCAGGTCGCCGCCGCGTAGGACCAGCCCATCAACACTGCGCAACGTTAGCCTGACCGGCGGACGAACAAACCTGGGGTGGGGATTCAGCCCGGCATAAGGCGGGTTTCCGGTTACAGGGCACCGCCAACTCCCCACCTAGCACGACCACGAAGAAGTGTACTGCCAGCCAGCCCAGGCGCGCCACGCTTGAAAGGCAGCGAGTCCGGGGGAGGCCATGCCGGCTCCGCACGTTGCCGGGTGCGCGTCAGCGGCGGCCAGCCCAGCCCACCATCTGCTGCCAGAGCGTCTGGTAGCCCGGCCAGGCGACGAACGGCGGCGGGCACCAGTGCGGTCCACAGTCCGTCGTGTAGGCGACCGTGCGTCCCTGCCCGACCTCGCGACAGGCCAGCAGCACGTCGTCGCCGACTTGCGCGAGCACCTGGGATTCCGGCCGGGCCGTCACGCGGTTGTAGCCGAGCACCAGCGGCCAGCGATCCACCAGCCCGCCCACTATCGGGTGGGCGGCCACGACGCGCGGCTCGACGCCGTCCGGGCGCTCGACGCGGTCGTCCACGGACTGGAGGGTGACCGGCAGCACGTCTTCGACCGGCGAGCCAGCCCAGCGGCCTTTCCCTTCGATGCCCTGGAACGTGAGGTACCCGCCCACCATGATCAGGCCGCCGCCGTCGTGGACGTACGCGCGCAGCAGCTCCAGGCGGTTGGCGGTCCGCTCGCCGCGCTCCCAGGTCGCCGGCGCCAGCAGGAGCGTGTTGGTGCCGATGTCGCTGAGGATGACGCAGCCGTACGCGGCCAGATCCTCGGCGGACGACGGGAAGCGAGTCGGCGCGAGGTGGTTCGGCAGGAAGTCCACCGCGAAGCCGCCGGCCGCGAGCGCCGCGCGAAGGTCGTCCGCGCCTTCGGCGTACGTGGAGGTCGTGAAGCTGTCGAACCCTTTGGTGTGCGTGGTGGTGCTGACCCACGATTCACCGGCGATGAGGACGCGTGTGGCGTCAGGCATCTGATCCTCCCGACTGCGCCCGATTGTAGCGAGTGGAGCGCTCATCAGCCTGGTGATCGCGTTTCCAGACGCTCGGTATGTCGATTGTGCATCAGTGCTCCCATTTGCTGACCGATTGCGTAGAGGAGCGGCCACTGTCTCGATATCGGTGACGCTCGCTCGACGAAATGTCGCCGGGAGCACATTTCCGGCGTCCATCGCGTGACAGCGCCGCGCGGGGATCGTACGTAGGATGGTGAGAGCCCGGACGACACCAGCGGATCGCGGGGCGCCGGATCGCGAAGCGGAGGACGAAGATGGCAGTCGCATCGATCGAGAACCGGACGTCCGCGTATCGTCGGCAGGGCGTCGTTCAGGCAGACCTCTCGTGCATGATGTGCGGCCGGCTGGTCGGACAGATCGTGGACGGCAGAGTCGTGCACCGGCACGGGTGTGGCAGTCAACTCCGGATCGATCGCGGGATGCTCCGCTGCTGCGGGTGCGGCGGGTCCGTCTACCGCGAGCCGGTGTCGCCACTCACCGCTCGTTAGCCAGCCGCGTCCAGCTGATTTCGGGGATCGACTGGACGCGGTGCACCTCCACCCCGAGCCGCGCGAGCGCATCGCTTGCGATAGGAGCCGCCGGCGCCAGACGGTGCCGGCGGTCTTTTTGTGTGCTACGCCCTCGTGCCGAGCCAGGAGAGATGCTCCGGACCGTCGCTGGGAGCGCGGCCATCCTGGCCGCTTCGTCTTGCCGAAGTCGTCTTCCGCTGCGGCCAGGATGGCCGCGCTCCCAGCGGGTCGGCCGGTGTACGCTTGCGGCGGGAGGAAGCACGTGCCGACCGGCCAACGTCCACCGTTCGAGCGGCTGCTGATCGCGAATCGGGGCGAGATCGCGGTCCGCGTGATTCGGGCCTGCGCGGATCTGGGGATTCGCTCGATCGCGGTCTACTCCGTGGCTGACCGCGACGCCCTGCACGTCCGGATGGCCGACGAGGCGCACCCGATCGGCCCCGGTCGGGCGAGCGAGAGCTACCTGTCGATCCCGCGCATCCTGAACGTCGCCCGCGCGACCGGCGCCCAGGCGATCCATCCCGGCTACGGCTTCCTCTCGGAGAGCGCGGCGTTCGCGGAGGCGTGCGCGGCGGCCGGCCTGACGTTCGTCGGCCCGCCGCCGTCCGCGATGGAGCTGGCCGGCGACAAGGCCGCGGCGCGGCGGCTGGCGGTCTCCTGTGGCGTGCCGGTAGTGCCAGGGTACGACGGGCCGGAGCAGTCGGACGCGGCGCTGACAGCCGAAGCTGAGCGAGTCGGCTTTCCGCTGCTGGTGAAGGCGGCGGCCGGCGGCGGCGGGCGCGGGATGCGGGCCGCTGCGTCGCGGGCCGAGCTGCCGGAGGCGCTGGCAGCCGCACGCCGCGAGGCGCTGGCCGCGTTCGGCGACGACACACTGATCCTGGAGCGGCTGATCGTGCAAGCGCGGCACGTCGAAGTGCAGGTGCTGGGCGACAATCACGGCGGGGTCATTCACCTGGGAGAGCGTGACTGCTCGGTGCAGCGCCGCCACCAGAAGGTGGTCGAGGAGAGCCCGGCGCCGGGTCTGTCGTCCGAGCTTCGGGCCGCTCTGGGGGACGCGGCGGTCAGGATCGCCAGGGCGGCCGGCTACACGAATGCCGGCACCTGCGAGTTTCTGCTCGGCGAGGACGGCCAGTTCTGGTTCATCGAGATGAACGCGCGACTCCAGGTCGAGCACCCGGTCACCGAGGCGGTCACGCGACTCGATTTGGTCAAGGTCCAGCTCGAGATCGCGGCCGGCGAGCCGCTCCCGTGGCGCCAGGAGGATGTCCACCTGCGCGGCCACGCCGTCGAGGTCCGCTTGTACGCCGAGGACCCGTCGCGGAACGACCTGCCCACCCCCGGCCGCCTGCGCTGCCTTCAGCTGGCGCCCGGCGTCGGGCTGCGCCACGACCTGGGCTACGTCGGTGGTGACGTGGTGCCGCCCTTTTACGACACCATGATCGGGAAGCTCATCGCGTACGGCGACGACCGCGCTGAGGCCATCGCCCGGGCGCGAGCCGGGCTCGACGCGCTGGTCGTGGACGGCCTGCCCACCAACCGGGAGCTGCTCGGCTGGATCCTGGACCACCCGCTGTTTCGCGAGGGTGGTGTGACGACCGATTTCCTGGACGTCTGGCGGACAACCGGCGTGCGATCGGCAGCGGTCCCTGACGACGCGTTGGCGGCGGCGGTCGCGCTGTGCCTCGCGGCGGATGAAGCTGACGCGGGCGCCTCACACGCTGTCACCGTCCCTGATTGGCGCATCGCGGGCCAGGGCGTCACATCATTCTGGCTGGTCGGCGATGAGCCGTCCCCGGTGACGGTCGTCGCCGACCGCGAGGGCGGCCACACCTGGCGCATCACGATCCGCGACACGCGATATCTCGCGGCGATCGGCGATCCGCTGGCCGCGAACGCCGTCAACGTGGTGGTGAGAACGGCAAGTGCGGACGGTGCATGGTCCGACACGCCGAGCCGCTATCTGGTCGTTCGCGGATCGGACGGGGTCGCGGTCCAGGTTGACGGCCACACGTGGCGCGTGCGCCGGGCGCCGCCGCCAGACCCGAACGCTGTGCGGACTCGGCACGCCGCTGGCGGTTCTGAGGTGCTCCAGGCGCCGATGCCGGGCCGAGTGGTGCGGGTGGCGGTGGCCGTGGGCGACACGGTCGTCGCGCGACAGCAGCTGGTGGTGGTCGAGGCGATGAAGATCGAGAACGCCGTGACGGCTTCGCGAGATGGCGTCGTCTCGGCGGTCCACTGCGCGGTGGGTGACGCCGTCGCGGGTGGTCAGGTCTTGGTAGAGTTACTCCCATTATGACCGTCGATCCTGAACTGTACGACCCTGGCTTTGCGCGCTGGGACGCCGACGACGCCCTCGACGCGCTCCACATGGCCGGCCTCGACATCACCCACGTCGAGCAGGCGCGCTGGCCGGCCAACGCGCCGCAGCCGCGCTCGCACCGGCAGGCGTTCACCTTCCGCAGCCCCGGCGCGCTCGACCCGCACCTGCTGCTCGTCTTCGACACCCTGGAAGACCTCAAAGAGTGGGCGCTCTGGCTGGCGCGCTACTGGAAGGCGCGGCCCTACCTCAGCGTCCACGGCAACCTGTTGTTGCTGGTGAGCCGCGACCTGCCGCCGGGCGCCGCGCTGCCGTTCCACCTGGCGCTCGAGACGCTTGGCGCGGTTCCCGAGCCGCCGCCCGCGCCAGAGGTCGCGCCGGCGCCCGTTCCCCCGACCACCCCGACGCCTGACCCGGCATCGGCCCAGCCGGAGCCGGCCGCGTCCGCCGAGGGTGCGCGTGGCTGAGCTCACATGGCCTCGGCCTGCCTCCAGCCGCCGTCACCCCGCTCCAGGCCGACCGTGACGCCGATGTCTGGCGAGCGGCTCCAGCTCTCGATGCTGAACGAGATCTTCGAGACGGCCATCGCGGCGGCCGACCCGGTCTGGCCAACGCCGTCGATGGCGCTCGGGCGGCTGTTCGAGCGTGGTGCGACGTTTCTGGCCGAAGGCGCAGCCCTGCCCAGGCTGACAGGCTCCGCGTCGCCGGAGCTGCTGGCCGCGCTCCACGAGGCCCGCGAGGATCTGCTGCTGGTGGAGGCGCTCTACCCGCTGACGCGGCACGTGACGTTTGTGCTGACGCAGGCGGGCGCCGAGCGTGAGGCGTTCTGGGTCAGCCTGGCCGACCGCCATATGGCGATTCGAGCCGAGATCGTGGAGTGTCGCCGCGCGGAGGAGCGGCTGAAGCGGGAGCTACGGTCGCTTGGCGGGGCGGTCGTGCCGCTGCCGGAGCACGACGACCTGCCGATGTCTGACGGGGACCGCCCGCGCAAGAGTCGCGGCATGTACGACCATCTGTTCGCCGGCGCGCGCGTGGTGCAGATGGAGCTCGACGTCTCCCCGTCAGCGCTGGCCGCCGCCGACCGCGTCGTCGAGCTGCGCGGCTGGGACGCCGAGTGGTCCGAGCACGCCCGCCTGCTGGTGCTGATGCATGGCATCTCGCTGGCGCTGCGCGAGGCCGAAGCGGACGGCATCGACCCGAACGACGACGCGTCCGTGCAAGCGGCCTACGAGGTCGCCCGAAGCCGGCTGATGGGCCAGGAGGGGCGCTACTCGACGATCCGGCGCCGCCTCTTCGAGCTGCGGCACAACAACCGGATCCTGGAGTGGCGGATCACGGCGCTGGAGGTCGAGGCGCGCGGGATGCGCAGCCGGCTCGACCAGTTCCTGGTCGACCGGGAGCGGCTGGAGCAGGCGATTGCCGCGCGTCTTGCAGCCGGGGCTGTGCCACAGGCGGAGCGTCAGCCGTCGCCCGAGGGCGCCTCCTGGCGCACGCGGATTGGCCGCCTGTTCGGGCGCACCACCTGACGGAGAGCCACCTGCCCCCGTCGCCTCACGACACTGCAACGGCGGCTGCGGACTCTCCCGTCCACGGCCCGACTCGCCGTCGCTTACGTGCGCTCGGGCTGCTCGCCGCCGCCGCCGCGCCCGAGGTCGCCGAGATCCAGCGTCTCGATGAAGTCCTTGAAGACGCCGAGCTTCGACTCGTCGATCACTTCGGCGGGCGCGGCGCGCTGCTCCGTCGGCGTCTCTTCGCCCTCGCCTTCGCTCTCGAACACCATGCCGGCCTGCTCCAGGACGGCGTCCTCGACGAAGATCGGCACTTTGGTGCGGATCGCCAGCGCGATGGCGTCGCTCGGCCGCGAGTCAACCTCGACGTGGCGACCGTTGTCGTCGATGATCAGCTTCGCGAAGAACGTCTCTTCCGACAGCTCGTTGATGACGACCTGGGTCACCTTGCCGCCAAGCGACGTGATGACCGAGCCGAGCAGGTCGTGGGTCAGAGGCCGCGAGACCGGCACGTTCTGCATCGGGATCGCGATGGCGTCCGCCTCGAAATGCCCGATCCAGATCGGGAGGTAGCGCTGCGAGGTCTTCTCCTTGAGCATGACCACGCGCTTGTAGTTCGTCATGTTCACGCGGATGCTCTCGACGAAGACCTCGATCACGGTGCTCTCCTTGGGGACGCCTGAGGCCGCGAGCGGTGCGTCTGAGCGACCCGCCACAGTCAGGGCGACGCGAGAGGTATTGTACACCCGGCCCGGAGGGCGGTAAAGCGCCCGGCGCCCCGATCCGGGGCGACTCGGCGAGATCGCCCCAGGCTGCCTCTCAATACGGCGGCACGATCTCCGTGTCGATCGTGCGACGCTTGCTCGCGACTGGGACCGGCTCGGCGGGCGTCTCGGGCGCGGAGCTGGCGACGGCGACCGGCGGTGCGATGACCGGCGGGGCCTCGGCTGGCTCGACGGCCGGCGCGGCGTACTCGGCCGGGGCGGTGCTCGGCGCGGCGTAGGTCTCGGGGGGCGCGGGCGGGGCCGGCGCCTCGGCGGCGCGCCGCTCCTCGATCTCCAGGCTCAGCGTGCGGTTGAACTCGCTCGAAAGGTCGCCCGTCATGCGCCGAAAATCGCGCACCACTCGACCGACCTGCCCGGCGATCTCCGGCAGCTTCCCCGGCCCGAACACGATCAGGGCCAGGACCAGGATCACCATGAGCTCCATCGGTCCCATACCAAGGAAGTTCATGATCAGCCTCCTTCGCGGGCCGACGGTCTCCGCGCCGGAACCCTGGACCCGCGCACAGTATACCTAAGACGAGCGCCCGTTACCCCGTGTTTGCCGACGACTCGAAAGGCTGCTCGGCGACCCGGCGCACGGTTGTGGGTGGCGCGTACGCCGTGCCGTTGGGTGGGCCTTCGTGAACCGTGCTGTCGTGCTCCTGTGGCGTGAGCGTGCCGCGCTCCACCCTGACGATGCGAGCGCGCGACAGCAGGTCCGACCCGAAGTCGTTCAGGTCCGTGGTGGTGATGAGCGTCTGGCCGGCGCGTCCAGCCTGCGCCAGCACGAAGCCGCGCCTGACCGGGTCGAGCTCCGAGAGGATGTCGTCCAGGAGCAGGATCGGCTGCTCCTCCGTCTGCTTCCGCATGAACTGGGCTTCGGCCAGCTTGAGCGCCAGCACCGCCAGCCGCTGCTGCCCGCGCGAGCCGTAGTCGTGGAGGTTGACCCCGTCCACCATGAAGGTGAAGTCGTCGCGGTGCGGCCCGACGAGCGAGACGCCAGCCTCGATCTCGCGCCCGAGGCCGTCGCGCACCCTGGCCGCGTACGCCTCGGCGATGGCGCCGGTCTCCAGGCCGATGACGGCCGGATCGTGGCTCGTCGGCTGGTAGCAAGCCGCGAGGTCGTGCTGGCTGCCGCCGAGCTCGCGGTACAGTGGCGCCATGTCCTGGTTCATCGCCGCCACCGTCTCGACGCGCCGCGCCACGATGTACGCGCCAAGACGCACCAGCTCCTCGTTCCAGTAGTCCAGCTGGTCGCGCGGCTGGCGTCGCTCGCGGACCTGGCGGAGGAGGGTGTTCCGCTGGGCCAGGACGCGGTTGAACCGCTGGAGCGCCCGCAAATAGTGGCGGTTGACCTGGGACACCGTGATGTCCAGGTAGCGGCGGCGGACCGACGGCGAGCCGGCCACCAGCCCGACGTCGTCCGGCGTGAACAGCACGACGTTGACCTGGCCGATCAGCTCGACGGCGCGGGTGGGCAGGCCGTTCACCTTGACCTGCTTGGTGACCGGCCGAATCGTCGGCACAGTGGTCTCGACGCCGTCCGCGCTTTCGCCGAGCGTGGCGGGGTCGCTCTCGGCCTTGATCAGGATCTCGACATGCAGCTCGGTGTCGTCGCGATGGATGCGCGCTTCGAGCCGGGCGAACGGGATCAGGTCGCGGCGGGCGCGCCAGTGCACCAGCTCGCGGTCGTTGCTGGTGCGCGGCGAGCGCGTCGTGGCGAGCAGGTAGATCGCCTCCAGGACGTTGCTCTTGCCCTGGCCGTTGTCGCCGACGAGCACGGTGATCGGATCGCCGGGCGTCAGCGCCAGGCGCACGTAGTTCCGGAAGTTGACGAGCACCAGCTCGCAGAGCAGCACGCGGCGCCTCGCTCCGGGCCTCGCAGGTGTGCGCCATCAGCGTGGCGCCAGCCTGAATTGTACTGCTGGTCGTCAGAAGGGCCGACCGGCGGGGTGACGCTCGTCCATCTCGATTGCGCGTGACGCCCAACAGTGGGAATCCGTCGTCGCCAGTTCTCGTGGCCGGTGGCTGCTGTGATCTGGATGTAAGACTGGCGCGCCTTCTGACGCCCTGGTTGTCGGGAACGGTTGGTATACTCGCTCCGCGGCTCGGTCGGAGTGACGCGACGTCGAACCGTCTTGGCCCGCCGCACGCCGACCGGAGAGCGATAGACGATGCGTGTGACCCACCACCTGGCAGTGCTCGGTCTGCTCGGCGCGATGACGCTGACGAACCTGGGAGCGCGCTGGGACGAGACCACGACGACGGTGGTCGTAGCGGCAGCTCCGTCGCCGGCGCCGATCCTGGGCGGCTCCTCAGGTGCGAGCTCGCCGTTCACCTCGCTCGGGACCACGCCGGCCGCCGCTCCCAGCCCGACTGCCGCGCCGGTGGCTGCCGCGACCGTCAAACCGCCGGCGCCGGTCCGCAACTGGGTCCAGAACTTCCGCGTCGCCGACCTGTACGACGGTCCCGGGCCGCAGGCGGCGCGGGTCGGGTCGGCAGCCCAGTTCAGCACATTCGAGCTGGTGGAGCAGGTCGAGCAGGGGCGCTCGCGCCTGTTCGACCCGGGCCAGGGCGAGGGCCATCTGCCGATGACGGTCTGGGCCAGCCTGACCGACTTCGGGCCGTCCGGGCCGCCCAAGTACGAGTTCGAGCTGGCGAAGGGCGGACAGGTTGACACGGCGTCCGGCAAGCGCGTGCCGGAGCGGACGGTGGACGCCTGGCCGCCGCTGCCGTCCGCCGAGGGCGCCGTGATCCTGGACGGCGAGTCGGGCGCCGTGCTCTACTCGAAGGGCGCGCACACTCGGCTGCCGCAGGCGAGCACCACCAAGATCATGACCGCGATCGTGGCGCTGGAGAACGGCCGCCTGGACGACCGCTTCACGGTGGACGTGGACAGCAACCAGCTGTACAACACGACCGAGAGCACGGTGATGGGGCTGATGCCGGGCCAGACGGTCTCGATGGAGACGCTGCTCTACGGGCTGATGCTGTCGAGCGGCAACGACGCGGCCATCGCCATCGCGAAGCGGATCGCGGGATCTGAGGCTCGCTTCGTGGACATGATGAACGCAAAGGCCCAGTCGCTCGGCCTGCAAGACACCCAGTTCAAGAATCCGCACGGCCTCGACGCGGACGGCCACTTCTCCAGCGCCTACGATCTGGCGACGCTGGCGCGCTACGGCTACCAGAACCCGCGCTTCTTTGCCATCGCCAGTGCCCGCCACTACAACGCGGACGGGTTCGACCTCTGGAACCTGAACAAGCTGCTGCCGGTCTACGCTGGCGCTGACGGCGTGAAGCCCGGCTTCACCGACAACGCGGGGCGCTGCCTGGTCGGCTCGGCGGTGCGGGACGGTCACCGGGTGTTCGTCGTCTCGCTCAAGAGCGCCGACCCGACGGTGGACAGCGTCGCGATGCTGGACTACGCGTTCACCGGCTTCCGCTGGCAGACCCCATAATCTCCGACATGGAACGACACTTTCTCGGAATTGGCGCCGTCTCGGCCTTCCTCGCCGTGGCGGCTGGCGCGTTCGGGGCGCACGCTCTGAAGGACGTGGTACCGCCGGATCGGCTCGCCGTCTGGGAGACGGCGGCGCGCTACCAGATGTACCACGCGCTGGCGCTGCTGGTCGTGGCATATCTGGTGGCGCAGAAGTCGGCAGGCCCGGCCGAACTGGCCGGCTGGCTGTTCGTGGCCGGGACGCTGCTGTTCAGCGGCAGCCTGTACGCCCTGACGCTGACCGGGATCACCTGGCTCGGGGCGATCACGCCGCTGGGCGGGGTCGCGTTCCTGGCCGGCTGGGCGGTGCTGGCCTGGAGCGTCTGGCGCGGCTGACGAAAGTCCCCCTACTGTCCCCCGTGCGCGGGACAGTAGAGGGGCTGTTGGTCTCGGCCTCAGAAGCGCCAGCGGGTGACTTCCTTCGGGAAGGAGGTCCAGCCGAAGGCGACTTTCGGTCGGAGCACCCAGAGGCCGCCCTCGTCCCAGGTGTCCGGGCTCGGCTCGTAGGTCGGGCCGTACTTGCGGGCCAGCTCGGCGGCAAGCCGCTCGGCCAGCTGGCGGTCCGGCTTGCCGGTCAGGACGGCCTCGCCTTCGACGATGACGACCTCGTCGCCGCTCTCCAGGTGGATCACGATGGACGGATTGGCCGCCAGGTTCCGCCCGCGCCGGGTCTCGGGGCTGCCGTCGAAGTAGAGTGCCCCGTCCACCCAGGCGGCCCAGGCCGGCATGGCGTGGGGACGACCGTCCGGGCGGCTCGTGCCGAACCAGTAGTTCTTCGCCTGCCTGAGCCGCTCGACCGCCCAGGCCCACTCCATCAGGCCGTCGTCGGTCTCGGGTACGCCGTAGCCGTCCGGCATGACCGGCCGATCTCGCTCTGGTGTCGCGGGCCGCTTGGAAGCTGTCACGAACTGTCCTCCCTGTTCCGGGCCGGCCAGATAGCCACGCGCACCGCGCCGCCCCGGCCGATGTTCTTTGTCCACGATACCGTCCGAAAGATGTCACCCTCTGTCATATTCAGACAGTACGATTGAGGCATCGATCGCTTCTCGGAATCTCGCGTCGAGGTCTGCCGTTGCGCGCCGACCGCCTGCTCTCGATCCTGTTGCTGCTGCAATCGCACCGACGGATGACGGCCTCAACATTGGCGCGTCGTCTGGAGGTCTCGCCGCGCACCGTCCACCGCGACATGGAGGCGCTCAGCGCGGCTGGCGTCCCGGTCTACGCTGAGCGTGGCGCGGGCGGCGGCTGGGTGCTGCCGGACTCGTACCGGACCGAGGTGGCGGGCCTCAGCGAGCGTGAAGCGCGGGCGCTGTTCCTGGCGGCGCCCGCGAGCTTGCTGGCGGACCTCGGCCTGGAGCGAGCGTCGGACGGGGCGCTGGTGAAGCTGCTGGCCGCGCTGCCGTCCGTCGCGCGGGGCAGCGCCGAGCGGATGCGTCAGCGCATCCACGTGGACGGGGCCGGCTGGCGCCAGTCCGAAGAGTCGGTGCCGGCCCTGGCGGCTCTCCAGGAAGCGGTCTGGCTGGAGCGCAAGGTGCGGCTGACCTACCGCCGCAACGACGGCGAGACGGTCGAGCGCGTGGTCGATCCGCTCGGGCTGGTGGCGAAGGGGCGGCTCTGGTATCTCGTGGCGGCGGTCGAGGGGGAGCCGCGCACGTACCGAGTCTCACGTGTCGCGGCCGTGGAGCTGACCGACGAGCCGGCGGATCGCCCGCCCTCGTTCGACCTGGCGGCGTTCTGGTCGCAGTCGTCCGCCGAGCTGGTGGCGCGACTGCCGCGCTACCCGATCGCGGTGCGGGTACAGGCGGACGCCGCCCGCCGGCTCTGGATTCCCGGCTCGTACGCCCAGGTGGAGCACCTGGCAGAGCCCGACGTTGATGGTTGGCGGACTGCCCGGCTCGTCCTCCAGACCGAGGCCGAGGCGTGCAGCTACGTGCTCGGGTTCGGGCCGCGGATGGAGGTGCTGGCGCCGGCCGAGCTGCGCGAGCGCGTGATCCGGGAGGCCAGCCAGATCGCCGACCTCTACACCGTCGTGAGTGGCAGCGGCAGCTGAACCGGGCGCTCCGACGACATCAAACGCCCGGCCCGCACGCCGATCAGGCGGATGGCCCGGGCGCGGTCCCAGTGCCGGCGCATCAAGCTCGCGGCCGCCAGCGCGATCTCGTCCTGGGAGGCCGTTGGGAGCGAGAGGCGAGTCTGCCGTGTCAGCGTCTCGAAGCTGGCGTAGCGCAGCTTGATGGCGACCTCGCCAGCGTGCAACCCCTCGGCCTGGAGGCGAGCCGCGACCTCGGCGGCCTGAGACCGCAGCTCGCGCCAGAGCTGGCGGCGGTCCAGGGTGTCGAACGGGAAGGTGTGCTCGGCGGAATACGAGCGAGCGGCCCGGTCCGGCTCCAGCGGCGAGTCGTCCCGGCCGTGGGCGCGCTCCCAGAGGCCGCCGCCGTGGCTCGGGCCGAACAGCTCGACCAGCCGCTCGCGCCGCTGGCGGGCGATGTCGCCGATGGTGGTGATGCCGTTTTCGAGCAGCCGCTCGGCGGTGCGCGGGCCGACCCCGAACAACGCGCGGACCTCCTGGGGCGCCAGGAACGCCGCCTCCTCGCCGGGGCGCACCACCCGCACGCCGCCGGGCTTGGCGGCCTCGGTCGCCATCTTCGCCACCAGCTTCGAGGTGGCGACGCCGATCGAGATCGACAGGCCGGTGCTCTCCAGGACGCGGATTCGCAGCGCCACTGCCTGCGCCTCGTCGAAGCCAACGGCGGACCAGTCGAGCCACGCCTCGTCGATCGAGAGCGTCTCCACGACCGGGCTGGCCTCGCGCAGTTGCGTCATCAGCCGGTCCGAGTACGCGCGGTACAGCTCGTGGCGGGGCGGCACGAACAGGGCGGTCGGGGCCATCCGCAGGGCGATGGCGGCGCTCATCCCGCTGTTGATGCCGAGGGCACGCGCGGCGTCGTTCGCGGTGGTGACGATCGAGCGCGGCGCGGTGCGCGGATCGTGCCCGATCACGATGGGCCGAGGGTCCACGGCCAGCTCCGGCCGCTCGATCGCCTCGACCGCGAAGTAGAAGCGGTCGGCGTCGCAGTGCGCGATGCAGCGCGGCCCGGCTGGCGTGACGGTGGCGGCTGTCGATGGTGACGTGGCTCGATCCATGCGTTCTCGAGAGTTGCGCCTGCTCGACAGAGTCAACGTGCGAGCGCGAGGCGGGGCGCGGTGCTCACGGCCGGCGGATCGGGCCGGTCGAAACGCTGCCGCCTGACGCCGATGTGCTCCGTACACTTCTGCGAGAAGACACGCGTCAACACCAAACCCCTACCCGGAGCGAGCGCCCCGTGTCGATCCCAGAGCGCACCAGTTGGCCGCCAGCGCGATACCCGGCTGTCCCGGGCCGCCCGCTGTCGCCGGCTCGGCCGCCGGGCCGCGTGCGCACGGCCGGCCACGTCGTGATGCGTCAGGTCGATCAGCGGGTGGCGGCGGTCGCGCACCTGAGCATCGGTTTCGGGGTCATCGTCGGGGTCGGCTTCCTGCTCGGCCTCGCGATCAACCTGGTGATCTGGCTGCGCAGCCGACGCTCGCCGGTGGTGGAGTACCACGCCGAGCAAGCTGGCGCCTATCAGCTGGCGGTGCTGCTGGCGAACCTGGGGATGGCCGGCGGCTGGATTCTGGTGCTGGTGCTCTGGATGGGCGACTACGCACTCGGCTGGCTCTCGTTCGGCCAGATCCTGACGGCGATGCTCGTCCTGCTGCCGTTCGAGATCGCCTGGTACTTCGGGACCATCGCGCTCGGCGTCTACGGCGGGCTGGTGGTCGCCGCCGGCCGCGACTTCTCCTATCCGATATTTGGGTCGTGGGCGCGGCGGCGGCTGGAGGCGAAAGAGGCCGCACGGGTGGTCGGTCCGCGCCAGGGCTGACCGAGGTTCACGACGCCCTGGCCGGCAGGCGCCGCCCGCTGAACCGCCGCACGACGGCTCGTGCCGCGAAGAGGGTCACCAGCAGCGCCACGACGACCGCCGCCAGCGGAAAGAGCAGCGCCAGCACCGTCAGCCCGGCGGCTCCCACATCCTCGAACGACGACAGCACCGGCCCGCCCACGCCCAGCGTTGCGACGTTGACGACCGGCCGGGCCAGCGCCCGCAGCGAGTGGACGCCGCCGGCAGTGAGCAGGCCGATCAGGATCGCGAGGCCCGGCGAGACGTCCTGAACCACGGACTGCTGGCTGGCGAACAAGATCGCGCCGGCCGCCAGGGTGACTGGCCCCTGCACGACGTGGAGGACCGTGTCGAAGCCGGGGATCTTGTCGGCGGCGACCTCGACGACGGCCAGGATGCCGAGGCCGATCAGCGCGACCGGCGATGCGATCGCGTCGTACGGCGCGGCGAGCGAGATCAGCCCGAGTCGGGCGGCCAGCCCGACCAGCAGCAGTGGCAGCGTCGAGTTGAGGCCAGTTGCCGCCGCGAGGCCGAAGGCGCTGGCCGTGCCGAGCAACAGCGGGTCCACGATCTCTCGCCTCCGTCTGGAACGTCGGGCCTCCAGGGGCGCCGACAGAGCTGACCACCATCGTAGACGACGTACCGCCAGTCTGCGCAGTTCCCATGCCGCCAGGAGATCGTGAGTCGTGGCACAGGATGTGCTGCCATCAGGTTACAAAGCGCAGACTTCGCCGGGAACGAGATGCCACATGATACACATGGATTCGTCACGCGTTCGCAATGACGATGCGCCGTCCGCGACTCGGCAGACCATTCTCCTGGTCGACGACGATCCGTCCATCTCTGGCATGGTCGCCGAGATCCTGGAGATGGAGGGATACGCCGTCACGTCCGCCTCGACGGGCGCCGAGGCGGAGGCTGCCGTCGAGCGGGTCCGGCCCGATCTCGTGATCCTCGACATCATGCTGCCCGACGCCGACGGCTTGATGCTGTGCGCGCGGCTGCTCTCGCAGTGGGCGGCGCCGGTCATCATGTTGAGCGGCTCGCGCCGTGAGAGCGACCGCATCCTCAGCCTGAGATTGGGAGCCGACGACTTCATCGCCAAGCCGTTCGACACCTTCGAGCTGGTGGCGCGGGTCCAGGCGGTGCTGCGGCGCGCCCCGCGCGAGATCGGACCCCCGCCGACCTCGCTGCTGGCCCCGGCCGCGTCCTGGACCCCCCGCCGCGAGCCGTCCGCGTCCGGCGGTGGACGAAACGGCGACGCCGAGCACCCGATCGAGATCGGCGAGCTGACCATCGACCGCCGCCGGCGAACGGTGACGGTCGCTGGCCGCCCGGTCCACCTGACGCCGACCGAGAATCGGCTGCTGACAGCCCTGGCCACCGAGCCAGAGCGCGTGTTCAGCCGCGACGAGCTCGCCAGCGTGCTCTGGGGCTACGAGTCGCTCGGCGAGAGCCGCGCGGTGGACGTCCACATCAGGCGGCTGCGCGCCAAGCTGGAGCCGTTCGGGGAGCAGGCGCCACCCATTGTGACGGTGCGCGGCTTCGGCTACAAGCTCGGGTCGGAGCTTGACGTCTGACGAGGGGCAGCGCGTTTCCGGCACGTCCAGAGCCCGGCACACAAAGACGCCCGACCTCGTGACGAGGTCGGGCGTCTGGTGTCTCTGTCTAACCCGACTCAGAACGTCGTGGTGCAGGCCCGGTGGTAGTAGACGGTGCGCTTCGGATACGCCATGACGATCGGATACAGGTCCTTCTTCAGGATCGGCTGATCCTTCGTCGGGCAGCTCTGCGCGGCACAGAAGCGGTTCGACGCCTGCGCGCCGATCAGCTCGCGGAGGCGAGCGCGCTCCTGGGCTGTCTGGTTCTTATTCTTCTCGGCCATCTCGCCCTCCTTGTCGCCGCCCGTTGAGGTCGGGACGGCTCTGCACCTCGTGTGGCATGCAGGGGCGCGGCCCGTGAGCCGCGCCGATGAATAGTGTACCAGATGTAACGGAAAGAAGGGTCGGGACATTCCCGAAGGAGAGGGCACTGTTGAATGCCGGCAGCGCGATCCCGTAGCATCGCGCGGGTGGGCCGGCCGGGCGCGATGCGCTGACCGGTCCCACGTCGACGGCGCAGCGACAATCTAGGGACGGTGAGTGTTCAGATGGTGCAGCAGACCCGCGAAGTGACCCGCTCCGAGCTCTATTTCGAGGAGGCGAAGCGGGTGCTGCCGGGCGGCGTCACGGCGGCGGCGCGCATCCACCGGGGCCTGGGGCGGCCGTTCGTGGCGGCGCGGGCGAAGGGCTCGCGGATCTGGGACGTGGACGGCAACGAGTACATCGACTTCTGCACCTCGTTCGGCGCGAGCCTGCTCGGTCACGGCCACCCGGACGTGGTGGCGGCCGTCGAGGACGGGCTGGCGCGCGGGATCATGTGCTCCTTCGAGCTGGAGGAGCAGGGCGACGTTGCCCGGCGCCTGACCGAGATGGTGCCGTGCGCCGAGCTGGTGCGCTTCACGACCTCCGGCACCGAGACGACCTGGCACGCGATCCGGACGGCCCGCATGTTCACGGGGCGCGACGTGGTCGTCAAGTTCGAGGGGCACTTCCACGGCTACCACGATTACCTGGGGTACAGCACCTGGCCGAGCCCCGAGCAGGCCGGCCCGTTCGAGCAGCCGGCGACGGTGCCCGAGAGCGGCGGCATCCCCGGTGGCCTCCAGGGGTACGTGACGGTCCTGCCGTTCAACGAGCCGGAGATCCTGGAGCGGACGCTGCGGGCCAGGGCCTCCGAGATCGCGGCAGTAATCCTGGAGCCGATCAACTTCAACTCGGGCGGCATCCTGCCGACGCCCGAGTTTCTCCAGACGCTGCGGAGCGTGACGCGTGAACTGGGCATCGTCCTGATCTTCGACGAGATCCTGTCGGGGTTCCGGACCGGCCCGAGCTGCGCCCAGGGCTATCTGGGGGTGACGCCGGACCTCTGCACGCTCGGGAAGGCGATCGGCGGCGGGCTGGCGCTGAGCGCGTTCGCCGGCTCGCGCGAGGTGATGGGGGCGGTCTCGCCGCTCGGCGGGGCGGTCCACAGCGGCACGTTCAACGCTCACCCGCTCCCGATCCTGGCCGCCAACGCCTTTCTGAAGCTGGCGGAGCAGGCCAGCTTCTGGGAGCACTTCGGGCAGCTCCAGGATCGGCTGTACCCTGGCCTGCGCGACATCTTCGCGCGAGCCGGCCTGCCGATCCAGTTGCAGGCGATTGGCAACCGGTTCTGCCTGAACTACGGTCTGGAAGCTGAGCCGCGCAGCTACCGCGACTCGATGCGCTACGACAAGGCGCTGGCCGACCGTTTCACCTCGGCGGCCCAGGCCGAAGGCGTCTACTTCCACTCGCTCTGGCACTCCGGCCTCTCGGCGATGCACACGCTGGAGGACGTGGACGAGGCGTTGACGCGGATCGAGCGGGCCGCCCGGCGCGTTGCCGCTGGGAGCGCGTAGCGTTCGACGGGCGTGCGGGTGTGCCCAGGGGGACGTTTCCGCTGTTTGACCGAGGACAGCGCCCTCCCTGGGAACGTGGTCTACTCACCACGTACGAACCGAGGCGATGTCGAGAGCTCACCAATGGGAGGTGCTCCGCCGTTCGGTGAGGGAGGGCGTGGTGCGAAGTCTGCTCGAGGCGCTGATCGTGGGAACCGTGGCTGCCGTCGTCCTGATGACCGACGTGCTGGCCGAGACGACCCCCGACAGGAGCACCACCGACCTTCAGGGCTCCAGCCAGCCGAGCACGCCCGACGTCCAGGGAGCGGCCCAGCGGGCCACCGTCGTCAAGCCGTTCGGGGCGTCGATCCGGGTCGCGCCGTCGGCGGATGCACCCGCCATGTTCAACGCCCCGTGCGGCTCGAATTGGCCGGTCGTGGCTGTCGAGAGCGGCTGGGTCAAGGTGAAGACGGACGCCGGTAACGGCTGGATCGGCGGCGGCCGGGTCTCGATGCTCAGCAGCGCGCAGGCAGTGGACTGCTCGAACAGGCGGTTCATCTACGCGACTGCCGAGGTCTGGACGCTGGTGCCGAGCGGCTGCCTGGACGTGCGCAGCCGGCCCTCGCGCGAGGCAGCGAGCCTTGCGTGCGTGAGCAACGGGCACATCTTCACCGTGGTGGACGGGCCGTTCGATCCGGGCACCGGCGAGGACTGGTTCAGAGTGACCAGCTCGTCCACCGGGACCGGCTGGACCCTGGCCGACAACCTGTACCCGAGTTAGCACTCCGGTTCCACTCCGGCACGGTCACGGCTGGCGCAGATGCCTATAATCGCCTGCCGAGACTGGCCGGGGAGGCTGCGCGTGACGACGATGCACGTGGGTTCGCTGGAGCTGACCGTGGTGTCAGACGGGGGGCTGGCCCTCGATCCACACCGCATTTTCGGGCGCGTAGACGAGGCCGACTGGCGCCCGGTCGCCAACATGGACGAGCACGGCATGGTGCAGGCCGGGCTGAACTGCGTCCTGATCCGCTCTGGCGACCGGCGCATCCTGCTCGACACCGGCGGTGGCGCGAAGCTCGCCGAGGAGCGCGGCCAGCATTGCGGCCGGATCCTCCAGTCGCTGGCGTCGTTAGGGGTCTCCCCGGAGCAGATTGACACCGTCGTGATCAGCCACGCCCACTGGGACCACGCCGGCGGGGCCAGTATCCAGACTGGCGACCGCTGGGTGCCCACCTTCCCACGGGCGAGCTACTGGCTGTGGCGCGGCGAGTGGGAGTATTGGATGAACCCCGACCTCGCCGACCGTCCGCCGTTCCTGGACGACGTGCTGCCGCCGCTGGTGGAGCACAATCGGCTGGAGCTGGCCGAGAGCGAGGTCGAGGTCGCGCCGGGCGTCCGTCTGATCGCGGCGCCGGGCCACACGCCCGGCCACCTGTGCGTGGCGCTGACGGCTGGCTCCGAGATGGCGGTCTACACCGGCGACATGTTCCACCACCCGGCCCAGATCGAGCATCCGGAGTGGTCGCCGCTGTTCGACGTGCTGCCGGAGATGTCGGCCGAGACCCGCCGCACGATCTTCGAGCGGGCGCGCCGCGAGGGCCACGTGCTGCTGACCGCCCACCTGCCCACACCAGGCATTGTGCGGCTGCCGGCCGGCGGCGGCATCGAGCGGCTAGCATGACGCACCCCGTCCTGGCAGATCGCTCGCAGCTGGCAGCCGTCTGTATCGACATGGGCAGCGTCGTGGTGGACGAGGGGCTGACCTGGGCACGCTGGCGCGCGGCGGCGGTGCGCCATCTGAAGAAGAACGGCGTTCAGATCACTGGACCCGAATTCTCGCGGGCGATCCGGGCGGCGATGCTGGCCCGCGCGCCGCGCATCACGGCGCACGCGTTCGAGACGCTCGGCGTGGACCCGGCCGCCGTGGCCGGGGTCTGGCGGACGGTCGGCAACCACGATCGCCCGCTCGCGTACGCGGGAGCCGCCCTGGCACGGCTGGCGACGCGGTATCGGCTGGTGATGGTGGCGAACCAGGGCTTGCACGCGCGCGGCCTGCTCGAAGGCGCCGGCCTGCACGTCCACTTCAACCACCTGCTGCTCTCCGAGGAGATCGGCGTCTCGAAGCCGGACGAGCGGATCTTTCGGATGGCCCTGGATCATCTCGAACTGGAGCCGGAGCGCGTCGCGATGCTCGGCGACCGCCTGGATCTGGATGTCGAGCCGTCCAGGCGGCTCGGGATGCTGGCCGTGCGGATTCGGCGCGGGCCGTTCAGCCACCAGCTCCACGCCCGCCCCGAGGAGACGCCACACCTCACGTTCAACAGCCTGACGAACGCCGCCCGCTGGCTGGCGCCCTGATCTACACGTCTTCTACACGTCTCAGTATGCTTCGTCCGACCTGCGAGAATAGTGCGCTACGTCGGCATTTGGGAGTGGAGGGCGGCAGAGGGCTTCTCGGCTCACAGCAGCGACTCGAGAGGCTGCAGATCGTTGCGAATGACGCCGTGCGATGTCGAGGGGTGCTCGCCGCGATGCCTGGGCACATGTTGGGCGGCGCGCAGAAGCCAGACCGGGGTCTCATGGGGTGGGTGCGAGATGGAGTTGACCGAAGGACTTGATTTTGGCCCCTATCGTCTCGTCTCGCGGGCGGGCGCTGGCGGGATGGCCGAGGTCTGGCGGGCCTACGACGTTCGCCTCAAGCGGTACATCGCCGTCAAGTTCCTGTCGCCGCGCTATGGAACAGACCCCGAATACCTGGAGCGCTTCGCGCGCGAGGCACAGGCGGTCTCGCGACTCGATCATCCGAACATCCTGCCGATTTACGACTTCGGGGAGCAGGACGGTTGGACCTACATGATCAGCCCCTTCGTGAGTGGTGGCACCTTGGCGGCACGGCTGCGGCGTGGACCCTGGTCAGTCGAAGCGGCTCTCAAGGTGCTCGAACCGTTGGCGGCAGCGCTCGACTACGCGCACGGGCGCGGCATCGTCCATCGCGACATCAAGCCGTCGAACGTGCTGATGGGGGAAGACGACCGGGTGCTGCTCAGCGATTTCGGCATTGCACTCATCGTAGAGTCATCGACGGTCATGAGTCAGGCCGGACTGGTCGTCGGCACGCCGATGTACATGTCGCCAGAGCAGGCGGATGGCCAACGTGCTGGACCCGCCAGCGACCGGTACAGTCTGGGCGTCGTCGCGTATGAGATGCTGACGGGACGTGCGCCGTTCTTAGGCGAGACTCCGATTGCGCTCTTGCGAGCGCACATTGACAAGCCACTTCCGCCACCCCGGAGCCTCAACCCCGACCTTCCGGACGCGGCGGAGGCCGCCCTGCTGGCAATCATGGCGAAGAATCCCGAGCATCGGTTCGCAACCGGTGGTGCGTTCATTGCGGTCCTGCGACGGGCGCTTACAACGTCGGCCACGGGCCGTGTCAACGACACGCTGCCTCGGCTCGCATCGTCCGACCCCGGGTCGGTGATCGGGGCGGCCGCCATCGTCGAGCCGCTCCCGTCGAGCTCGATGCCAGCGCCCTCCGCGTCGCCAGACTCAGCGGAGATGGTGCCAGCGGCGTCAGCCCCAACGGTCGAGGCAGCAACCCGACCGTTCACGCGCTCCATGCCGACCCTCCCGACGCAAACGGATGCCGGAGGGGGTCACGGCACGACGGCGATCCTGCCGGAGCGGCCTGTGGACGCGGTTGGTGTCCGATGGTGGCGAGGCATCTGGCTCGAAGCTGCAGCGATCGGGGCGATCGTTGGGATATTGGCGGTGTGGCTCGTCCTTCAAGCGAACGAGCGGTGGACGAAGACGAACGTCTTTCACCCCGGAGCCATAATCGCGGAGACGGGAGTCTTGTTCAACGCACCCGGGTTTGTCGGCGATCTAGCATGGTCTACCTTTCCCACGGTGACGACTATCGTTATCGTGCTTGCACTCGCCTGGTCGTGGCTACAGAGGCGAACGCTGGTGCACGAGCCCCTCTCGATGCTGGGCAATCTCTGGCTCATGGTGGGTGGAGTGATTGAAATCGCCGGATGTTTCGTGGGTGCCATGCAGTATGTCGCGGGCTCGCGCGGTGTGGCCTCGCTGTACTTCGCCCACTCGGACTACATGATGTTTTTCACAGTGGACCTCGCGAGATCGCTCCTTCATATGGGGCCGAGAGGTGCTCAGTCGATCTTCGAATACGGGTTCATGGGGCTCGCCATCGCACTGCCCTTCGCCGTGCTCACGTCATTGCTCGGTCTGGCGATCGGCCTGGTTGTCCGCACCCGTGCGCGAGCAGCGAACACGACGCCACGGTAAGAACCCAGATGCTCGCCAGGTCGAACTGTGCAGATCCCGACGTGACGTGGGCTGAAACGCTCCGGCGCGAGCGATCTCATCCGGAGCGGTATCGGTCTGGGGCTGTGAGACAGACCAGCCGGGGTCAGGAGCGCGGCTTGAACCGATTTCGGAGCAGCACGACTCGCTCGTAGGTGCTGATGCCCAGGTGGATCAGCGCGTTGAACGGCGCGGAGTGCTGTTTCGCGTAATGCTTGTCGTAAAACACGCGCATCGCGTCGTAGAACGACTTGATAGACGAGACCGGCCGCTGGCGGCTGCTCTGGCCCTTGTAGTGGAGCACCGTCACGGCCGGGTGGTACCGAACTCGCCAGCCGGCCTCCTTGATACGGTATGCCCAGTCCAGGTCTTCGCCGTACATCCGGAACGCCTCGTCGAACATGCCGACCCGGTCGATCACCTCGCGGCGGACCAGCATGAACGCCCCGACGACCGAGTCCACGTCGATGGGGGTGTCGATGTCCACGTTCAGCAGGTTGTACTTCGCGAAGCGCGGGTTGTTCGGGAAGAGGCGCGCCAGCCCGAACAGCCGGTAGAACGCCACCTCCGGCGATGGGAACGAGCGGCGGCAGGCCCGGTCCAGGCTACCGTCCGCCAGCACCAGCTTCGGGCCGAGCGCGCCGATGTCCGGGTGAGCCTCCAGCTCCGCGATGGTGTCCACGATGGCGTTCGGCGGCAGGACGGTGTCAGGGTTGAGGACCAGGACGTAGCGCGCGTGCGCCTGCCGGATCGCCAGGTTGTTGGCGGCGCCGTACCCTCGGTTCCAGGAGCTGGCGATCAGCCGGACCCACGGAAACTCGGCGCGGACCATCTCGACCGAGCCGTCGCCGGAGGCGTTGTCCACCACCCAGACCTCGCCGCGCAGCTTGCCGAGGTCGTGCTCCAGCGAGCGGAGACAGTCGCGCAGGAGGTCGCGGACCTTGTAGTTGACGATCACCACCGAGACGTCGAGGAGATCTGAATCGACGGCTGACCGGTCCGACTGTCCGTCCGCGCCAGTGGCCGCTCGATTCTCGCCAGCTAGAACCACAAGATCCTCCAGTATCCGGCCAGCCGCTCGCGGAACAGGGCAGGGGTGATCCGGCCTCGGAGCACTGCCCGCGTGCTCCTCGCCAATCGGTACGCGATCCCCGCCCAGACAATGAGTTTCAGGACCGCGTAGCCGCCGGGGCCACGGTGGCGGCGGTAGAAGATCGCCTGGCTGCGGTGGAACTGCACCGACATCTGCTCGCTGGCAGCGGACGTGCTGGCGGCGCCGACGTGCATCACCCGCGCAGTTGGCAGGTAGTAGTTGCGCCAGCCGGCTTTGACCAGTCGGGCACAGAGATCGGTCTCCTCGTAGTACATGAAGAAGGCCGGGTCAAACATCCCCACTTGTTGGAGCGCCGCGCGGCGGAACAGCAGGCATGCTCCCAGCAGGTGCTCGGCGGCGAACGCGAGCTCCGACCAGGAGACGGGATACCGGCCGTTGACCTCGCTGTCGAGCGGCACCAGGCTGTCGAAGAAGCCGAAGAACGCCTGCTTCCAGTCCGGGAACCGGAACGCCGAGTGCTGGAAGCGCCCGTCCTCGTACTCCAGCCGCGCCCCGACCACACCGGCGTCAGGATGGGCGTCCGCGAACCGGACCAGCTCCGCCAGCGCGCCCGGCCGCACGACGATGTCCTGGTTGAGCACCAGCAGGTACCGCCCGCTGGCGACCTCCAGCCCGAGGTTGCAGCCGCCGCCATATCCCAGGTTCTCGGGGCTGACGATCGAGCGCACGTCCGGATACCGCTCGGCGATGGCGGCCGGGGTGCCGTCGCTGGAAGCGTTGTCCACGACGATCACCTCGACGCCCCCCTCGACGTGCTCCGCGAGCAGGGAGTCGATGCACCGACTGACGAGATCGCGGCGGTTGTAGCTGACCACCACGACGGAGAGGGTGACCGGGAAAGCTCCACCCCGCGACCCCGTGCGATCCCCCGTGCGCGGGAGCGGGGAGGCGGGCGCAGGGCAGTCGGAGGGCGCGACGTCGTGGAGGGTGCGATGTCGTGGGAGGGTGCGATGTCGTGGGAGGGCGCGATGTCGTGGGGGCGCGATGTCGGGGGGCGCGATGTCGTGGGAGGGCGCGATGTCGTGGGAGGGCGCGATGGGGGGGCGCGATTCATCGCGCCCTCCTCCGTCGCACCCGCCACCGTCTCCCCCTCTCCATCGCAATGGGGAGGGGGCTGGGGGGTGGGGCTTTTCGTCGGCGTCACGGCGCCGCCATGATCGAGTGGAGGTAGCGGATCGGGACCCGGCGGCGCTGCTGGATCGCGCGGCGCTCGCCGAGCAGCCTCGGCAGCTCCAGCAAGCCGGCGATCTGGCCGCGCAGCTTCGCCCGCGCGGCCGGCTCGCGGGCGTGCCAGATCGACTCGGCGGTGATGGCGAGCTGCGCCCGCACGATGCGCGGCCAGACCCGCCGCAGCAGCGGCCCCGGCATGTCCCGCGCGATCACCCGCAGGAAGTTGCGCCCGCAGTAGTAGCTGGCGAGCGGGCCGCCGCCGGTCGCGCTGAGCATGTGGTACACCACGGCGGTCGGGACGTAGACGCAGCGGTAGCCGCCAAGCTGGCTCCGGAACGCCAGATCCACGTCCTCGCAGTACATGAAGAACGAGTCCTCGAACGAGCCGACGTCCTCCAGCATCGTGCGACGGTACGCCGCCGCGCCCGCGCACGCCCCGAACACCAGCTCCTGCCGCTCGTACGAGCCGTCGTCGTGCTGCCAGACGCCCCGGCTGCCGGGGATGCCGTCCAGCCCGTAGAAGTCGCCCGCCGAGTGGATCACGTCGCGGCGGTCGAACAGCATCAGCTTGGAGGCCGCCGATCCTGCCTCCGGGTGGGCCTGGAGCGCCGCGTGGAGCTCGGCGAGCCAGCGTGGGTCGGCCTCGGTGTCGTTGTTGAGGGTGGCGACAACCGGCGCGTCGGTGGCGGCGATGCCGGCGTTGGTGCCGCCGCCGAGCCCCAGGTTCTCGTTCAGGGCCACCACGCGGACCTCGGGAAACTCGTCCGCCACCAGCCGGAGCGAGTCGTCCGTCGAGCCGTTGTCCACCAGGATCGTCTCGAAGTCGGCGAACGTCTGCCGGCGGAGCGAGCCGAGGCAGGTCCGCAGCAGGTGAGCGCCATTCCAGTTGACGACGACGACGGCGATCTCAGGCATAAGGAGGGGCCAGCATGGCCGCGCCAAGTATACGGCCCGGCAGTCGGTGCGGACCCAGTCTGCACGATGCCACGTGTGCCCCGGCGAATTGTGCACACCGATGCTGGACGACAAACAGCCAGGGCACGGAGGCCCTGGCTGTTCGCCGTCGTGGGGTTCAGCGCACGAGCCGTGGCTCGCGGCGCTGGGTCAGGAGGGGTACCCGGCCATCTTGCGCAGCCGTGCGATACGGTCGGGGATCGGCGGGTGGGTCGAGAAGAGGCCGGCCAGGAGACGGCCGTTGAGCGGGTTGACGATGAACAGGTGCGAGGCGGCCGGGTTGACGTCCAGCGGGATGCGCTTCGACCAGGCGTCCAGCTTTTCGAGCGCCGAGGCCAGCGCCAGCGGGTCGCCCACGATCTGTGCGCCGGTGTCGTCGGCGCCGTACTCACGCGAGCGCGAGATCGCCATCTGGATCAGCAGGGCCGCGATCGGCGCCAGGATGATGGTCGCGAGCGCGGCGATCGGGCTGGTGCCCTCGCCGTCGCTGTTCCGGCCGCCCAGGCCACCGAACAACGCCGCGAAGTGGAGCATCTGCGCCAGCATCGTGATCGCCCCCGCGATGGTCGCGGCGACCGAGCTGATCAGGATGTCGCGGTTCTTGACGTGCCCCAGCTCGTGGCCGAGGACCGCCAGCAGCTCGTCGCGATTCAGGATCCGCAGGATGCCGGTCGTGACGGCCACCACGGCGTGCTCCGGGTCGCGGCCCGTCGCGAAGGCGTTCGGCGAGTCGGTCTCGACGACGGCGACGCGCGGCATCGGCAGGCCGGCCCGGTACGCCAGCTCGCTCACGATGCTGTACAGCTGTGGCGCCTCGGCCTCCGACACCTCGTGCGCGCCGGCCATCGTCAGCGCGATCTTGTCCGAGAACCAGTAGGACGCAAAATTCATCACGACGGCCAGGCCGAACGCGAGGATCATCCCGGCGTTCCCGCCGAGGACCCGGCCGATCGCCACCAGCAGACCGGTGAGGGTCGCCAGGAGGAGAACGGACTTTACAGTGTTGGACATGGTTGGGCTCTCCAGGAGACTGCACCAGAATCGAAGCTCAGTGCCGCTCTAGCATGAGGCGGTCCGGGTGCAACGAGGTGTCACCGTCTGTCTCACCATCTATTGTTCGACGCCGGAGCCCGAAACGGTATTAACTGGGCATAAGAAGATCATGAGGGGATCGTGAAGCCGGATCGACCCCCTCCGGCCCGAGCGCTACACTCCTGATTGACGCCCTCGCGCCGGTTCGGGAAGGGGCGTGGCAAAAGCGACGAACGTGCATCCCCGAGTCTGTCGCTTGCTACAGTTTCGGTAGATTGGGACCGCGTGTGAGTGGAGAGCGCCTGCTGCTGGTAGACGACGACCCGCGCGTGCTGTCGGCGGTGGGCCGGCGGCTGAGCTTCGAGGGGTTCGCGGTGGACCTCGCCCCATCGGGCGCGGCGGCGTTGGAGCTGGTCGAGAGCCGACCGCCGGCGCTGGTGATCCTGGACGTGATGTTGCCGGAGATGGACGGCCTGGAGGTCGCGCGACGACTCCGCGAGGTCGGGCCGTTCCCGATCCTGATGCTGACCGCGCGTGACGCCGTAGCGGACCGCGTGGCCGGGCTGCGCAGCGGCGCTGACGACTACCTCGTCAAGCCGTTCGCCTTCGAGGAGCTGCTGGCCCGGATCGAGGCACTGCTCCGTCGCACGCGCCCGCCCGAGGTCGAGAAGCTGACGTTCGCCGACGTCGAGATGGACGTGCGCTCGCACGAGGTGACCCGAGCCGGCCAGCCCATCGAGCTGACGGCGCGGGGCTTCGCGCTGCTGGAGTACTTCCTCCGACATCCGCGTCAGGTGTTGACCCGCGAGCAGATCTTCCGCGCGGTCTGGGAGAGCTCCTTCCTGGGCGCCTCGAACGTGATCGACGTCAACATCAGCTACCTGCGGGACCGGCTGGAATCGAACGGTGGCCCTCGTCTCATCCAGACGGTGCGCGGAGTCGGCTACGCCCTGCGGGAGCCGACGACGTGACGCTCAAGGCGGTGCTGGCGCTGCTCCAGGCTGCGATCCTGGCGGCCGGCCTGGCACTGCTCGGCGCGCTGGTCGTCGAGTCGTTCGAGCGAAGCCTGCGCGCCGAAGCTGACGACTTGCTGGTCGCGCGGGCGGACGTGCTCGAAACGGCCGTGCGAGCCCAGACTGGCGACGACGGCAGCTTTCTACCGAGCCTGGACCCGACGTTGACCGAGCTCAATCCGTTCTCGACGCCGGGCCTGCTGGTGGAGGTGCTGGACCGCAACGGGCGACAGGTCGCCGCCTCGCCGGGACTGCCGAGGACCGGGTTCCCTCGCTCGGCAACGGTGGTCGGCGCGCTCGCGAACGGCGAGTCCGCGCTCGAATCGCTGACGACCGCGGACGGTCAGCGCGTGCGGGTCTACACGCACCCGATCGTGGAGGGCGGGCGGACGCTGGCCGTGGTGCGGGTCGGCGAGTCGTTGCAGCCGATCGACCGAGCGCTGCGTGACCTGTTGCGCCCGCTGATCGTGGGTGGGTCGCTGGTGCTACTGGCCTGCATCGTGGCGACCTGGCAGGTGGTCAGCCGGGCGCTGGAGCCGCTCGAATCGATAGCCGGCACGGCCGAGCAGATCGCGGCGACCGGCGACATCTCGATGGTGGTGCGGCCCGAAGGCACCGCCGAGGTCCGCCGGCTGGCCAGCTCGTTCAACGGCATGGTCGAGCGGATCCGGGGGCTGCTCGACGGGCAGCGGCAGCTGCTGGCGGACACGTCGCACGAGCTCCGAAACCCGCTGACGGTGATCCGCACCGACCTGGACCTGTTGGCGCGTGACCTCGACGCCGACACGCGCCAGGAGGTGGCCGTCGAGGCGCAGGAGGAGGCCGAGCGGATGAGCCGGCTGGTGGCCGACCTGCTCTACCTGACGCGCGAGGAGCAGGCCGAGCGTGGCGCCGTCGAGCCGGTCCGGCTCGACGCGCTGGCGGCGGTGGTGGTGGACCGGCTGGCGCAGATCGCTCCGGACCATGAGGTCCGCCTGCGCGACGTGGCGCCGGTGACCGTCCTGGGCAACCCGGATCGGCTCCAGCAGCTGATCGCCAATCTGGTCGAGAACGCGATCCGCTACAGCCCGGCCGGCGGGCACGTCACGGTGGACGTGCGCCCGATCGGGGCCGGTCTGGCGCGGCTGGCCGTCTCGGACGACGGCATCGGGATCGCCGCCGAGCACCTGCCGCACGTCTTCGACCGGTTCTACCGCGTCGATCCGGCCCGTGGCCGGGCGACCGGCGGGACCGGCCTCGGGCTCTCGATCGTGCGGCGGGTCGCCGAGTCGCACGGCGGGATGGTCCGGGCCAGCAGCGAGCCGGGCGTCGGCAGCACGTTCACGGTCACGCTGCCGCTCGCGCCCGACTCAGAACTGGCGACGGGTCACATCGACTCGACGGATGCTACGTCCACGACTCCAGGCCCGGCGTCCCCAGCAGACCGAGCAGCAGCGCCTTCTGGGCGTGAAGCCGATTCTCGGCCTGGTGGAACACGATAGAGGACGGGCCGTCCAACACCTCGTCGGTGATCTCGTCGCCGCGATGGGCTGGCAGGCAGTGCATCACCAGGGTGCCCGGCCGGGTGTGGCTCATCAGCTCCTGGTTGATCTGGTACGGCTTGAAGATCGGGCGGCGTTTGGTCGCCTCGTGCTCCTGGCCCATGCTGTACCAGGAGTCGGCGTAGACCGCGTCGGCGTTGGCGACCGCGACGGCCGGATCGCGGCAGACCTCGATCCAGGTGCCGGCCTCGCGAGCGTCGGCGTGGGCCTGCTCCAGGATCTCCGGGAGCGGCTCGTACTCGACGGGTGACGCGACGCAGACGTTGACGCCGAGGCGCGGCATCGCCAGCAGGACCGAGTTGGCGACGTTGTTGCTGTCGCCGACGTACGCCACCGTCAGCCCCTTCAGAGCGCCAAACCGCTCCTTCAGGGTCAACAGGTCGGCCAGGATCTGGCAGGGGTGCTCGTCGTCCGAGAGGCCGCTGATGACGGACACCGGGCAGTGCTGGGCCAGCTCCTTCGCGACCGAGTGGGCGAAGACGCGGACGGCCACGGCGTCCACGTACAGCCCGATGGTGCGGGCCACGTCCGGGACCGACTCGCGCGTCCCAAGCCCGACCTCGTTCGGGCCGAGGAAGCGGGAGGTGCCGCCGAGCTGCTCCATCGCCATCTCGAACGACAGGCGGGTCCGCAACGACGGCTTGAGGAACAACAGCGCCAGTGCCTTTCCGGCCAGCGACGTGTTGACCTGCCCGGCCTTGTGCTCGGCTTTGACGCGGGCGGCCACGTCGAGCAGAGCGACGATCTCTGGGGTGGTCAGGTCCGCGATGCTGATGACGTCGCGCTTCATAGGGAGCCTCCGATGAATGAGGGGTTGGATCACGTGATTGAAGAAACAGAAAGGGCTGGCCTGACCGGCCAGCCCTCAACGGTGCGCGCTCGCGGGGTGTCTTACAATCGAACGGAGAGGACGCGCGGTCGGCCGGCGGTCAGGCAGGAGAGCCTGCGCCTGGACTCGGGCTCGAACGCCGCACGAACGCGCATACGCGGGAAGTGTACCAGGAAGCGCGTCGTCCCAGAAGGGGCCACGGTCACCACACGCCGAGCATCTGGAGCACCGCGCCGACCGTAAACGAGGCGAGGTTGGCACACAGGCTGACCAGCAGCAGGCCCGGCCAGTCGCGTCGCAACGCGAGCCAGAAGACGGCAGCCTCGACCAGCCAGGCAAACGCCTCGGCCCCCAGCAGGTACCCGAAGATGCCGACCCACGGCACCAGGAGTGGCGGCAGCACGAACCAGACGACCGGATGCGTCACCAGGCTTGCGACCAGTCCGAGCACGATGCCGAGCGCCGTCCGGACCCGATACCATCGGGCCAGGCCGTACGCCACGATAGGCGCCTCGATCGCGAGGGTCAAGAGCAGCGCGCTGAGGTAGAGCACCCGACGATGGTAGCGAGCGAGCGTCAAACCGGAGCACCAGCCGTGGACTTCAGTCCACGGCCCCCGAAGAGGCAGACTGAGCCGTACAATGGGGCGCTCGTCTGCTGGCGGCACTGCGCGGAGCTAGCGGCGGTCACGGCCGGCGCGCTGGCGCTGGCGCTGACGCTCCCCCTCGCGACGGCGGTGTTCGGGCTGTTGCTGTTCGGGGTGGCGCACAACTACTTCGAGCTTCGCTACGTGGTCGGGCGGTTTGGTGGGCTGTTCGAGGGACGGCTAGCCGAGGCCGTGCTGACTGGGCTGACCGCCATCGTGCTGATTCGGGTGCTGCCGATCGGGGCGCTCGCCCGGCCGCTGGAGATCGGGGCCGGGTACGCGCTGCTCGGGATCGTGCTGACGATGCGGGTGACGTCGTGGCCGATGCTCGCGGCCGGGCTGGTGGTCATCGTGATGGCGCTGGCGCTCTCGCTGGCGAACCCGGACCAGCACTTCGTCGCGATCACTCACCTCCACAACGTCCTGCCGCTGGTCTTCCTCTGGGAGTGGACCGCGCGAGCCGCTAACACCCGGACCGTGAAGGCGTTTCGTCTGCTGCATCTGACCTGGGCGGTCGCGCTGCCGGCCGCGATCCTGCTCGGGCTGTTCGGGGATGGCGGATCTGTGAGCCTCGACGCTGGCGACCCAACGCCTGCCGCCGCCGTCGTCGGCGACGTGGCGACCTTCGTGCGCGGCCTGACGCCGCCCGGCGCCGATTCACTGCTGGGCGGGCGGCTGCTGGCGGTGTTCGCGCTGCTCCAGCTGATGCACTACTACGTCTGGTGTCGGTTCTTCCCGGCGGTTGGGACGGTCGAGGCGGCGCGGGTGGATCGGGCGTTGGCCGGAGCGGGCCTGCCGCACGGTCGGCGGCTTACGCTCCTGATGCTCGCGGTGGCGGCACTGACGTTCGGTCTGCTCTGGGCGGACTTCTGGCAGGGGCGCTCCCTCTACGGCGCGTTGGCCGGCTACCATGCCTACGTCGAGTACGCGCTACTGCTGCTCTTCGTCATCACCTGGAACCGCCCGCGAAACGTCGAACGCGGGCTCGTCGAGGGGAGGTCACCATGAGCGCCTCGGCGAACGGCGCTGTCGCGGCTGCCACGGGGCACGTCAACGACATCGTGTTGCGCCCGACCGCTACGACGGCTCAGAGCTCGAGCCGCCTGGACGTCACACCGGTCACCAGTATTGACTCGGTGCTGATCGTCGCCGTCGCCGTGGTGGTCATCGTGATCCTGGTGGTGTTCGTGCGGTCGCGCCGCCGACGCAACTGAGCGCGCTGCCTCCACAGCCACCTGGCACGGCGACCTTGAATCAGTCCTGATTCGAGCCGAACGCTCGGTAACTCAGCGTTCCCCGTGGGCAACCTGCCGGTCAATCCACGCGCAGTAGTCTACGGGCGGAAGCATCAGCGTGCCTGCGCTTGCCGGGCGGTCGCCATCGCTCGACGGCCAGACGCGCCGAGATTCCCGGTGACCCGGGCGTCCAGCATCCTGGCCGCCGAGTCGTCAAACCTTGTCAAGACTGAGGAGGAGCGGAGCTCCAGGTCGGATCATCACGGCGGCTGCGTATGAGAGGTGACCCATGAGACGAGCACTGTGCTTCGGCGTCGCGATCGGCGTGGTCGTAGCTCTCGCGGGGCTCGGTCTGGCTCACGCCGAGCCTGCCAACGCCCCCTACTGCTACAACTCGTCCGCTCCGACTTATGACATGGCCGGCGTCTACCTTGCCCCCGAGCTCCCGGCCCGCATCGAGGTCAATGCCTGCGGCGGCGCTGAGGTCATCTGGGACAACGCCTCCGGCCGTCATGATGCGCACTACATGGCAGTCGAACGTCTGCCCGGGGGCGGCTTCATCGCGGTAGCGGACGTCGCCGTGGGCGGCGTCTTCCCGAATGGTGCGCGAGTCATCGGCATCAAACCGGCTGAGCGAGGGGCGATCCAGCTCTTCACGGCTGATGGGAATGGCACGATTACGGGAGTCTATCGCCTGACCAAGATTGGCTAACACCGCTGCCGACGCATTCTCGGTGAGCCCGTCGTCGGCGCGCCGCATGGCCATCCAGCCTTTCAGCGTCCTGGCCGTCGCCGTATCATCTGGTGACGGCCTCGCCGATGTTCGCGGCGGAGCCAGCCTGAGTCCGGCCGAAGGAGACGTATGCTCGCGAAAGCCGCTGCGCGGTTCGGGATCCATTACGGCTGGGTCGTCGTCGGGATGATGTTCGCGGTCCTGGTGACGGCGGCCGGCGTCCAGGCGATCCCCGGCCTGATCATCAAATCGCTCGAAGCCGAATTCGAGTGGAGCCGCTCGGCCGTCTCGTTCGCCGTCGCACTCGGGATCTTGACGTACGGCCTGGGCGGTCCGGTCAGCGGCCGGCTGATCCTCCGATTCGGCACCCGCAACGTGGTGGCCGGGGCGCTGGTGCTGGCCGCGCTCGCCGCCGGGTCGCTGGTCTGGCTCCACACCATCGTGCAGCTGACCCTGGTCTGGGGCATCCTGGTCGGCCTGGCCATCGGCATGCTCGCGATCCCGGTCGGCGCGGCGGTGGCGAACCGCTGGTTCGTGCAGCGGCGCGGGCTGGTCGTCGGCATCCTCGGCGCGGGCTGGTCGGCGGGTGCGCTGATCTGGGTGCCGGTCTTCATGAACGTGTCGCTGGCGTCTGGCTGGCGGGCCGCCATCGTGCTCGGGGCGGCGGTGCTGCTGGCGCTGGTGCCGCTGGTGCTGCTCGTCGTACGAGACGGGCCGAGCGAGGTCGGGCTGCAAGCGTACGGCGCCGAGCCGGCGTCGAGCGCTGCGACCGCGACCATCCAGCAGGTCGTGCCGGTCTCGGAGGTGATGCGGACGCGCGATTTCTGGCTGCTCGCTGGCAGCTTCTTCGTCTGCGGCCTGACGACCAACGGGCTGATCGGGACGCACCTGATCCCGCACGCCGTCGAACACGGCTTCGCGGAGGGCGTGGCGGCCGGCGCGCTGGCGCTGATCGGCGGGTTCAACGTCGTCGGGACCATCTGCTCGGGCTACCTGACGGACCGGTTCAACCCGCGTCGGCTGCTCGCGATCTACTACGCGCTGCGGGCGGCCTCGCTGGTCCTGCTGCCGTCGGTGTCGAGCGAGGCTGGCCTGATCGTCTTCTCGGTGATCTTCGGGCTGGACTACATCGCGACGGTGCCGCCGACCGTGGCCCTGACCGCCGACCGCTTCGGCCGGGCCAACCTGCCGAGCATCTTCGGCTGGATCACGTTCGTCCACATGATCGGCGGCGCGGTCTCCTCGTACGGCGGCGGCGTGGCGCGCGACCTGTTCGGCGACTACACGCTCGCGTTCATGCTGGCGGCGGTGTTCGGGTTCGTGGCAGCTGGCCTCTCGCTCGGCATCTCTCCCCCGAGGCGCTCGTCGCGGATTGGGCCGGCTCCGGCGACCGCTTGATATCATCGAACGAGGGCTGTTGACCGACATAAGCGGTCAATCCCCGATCTCGATACGAGAGCTGGCGACCGAGGGCGGCGCGTCGTGAGGCGTCGCTCGGTCACACTGGAGGAGAACGTGTCCGATCTGGCGATCGTCGGCGGCAAGGTCTGGGATGGGACCGGCTCCGATCCGCGTGCCGCCACCGTGGTGGTCCGCGATGGTCGCATCGTCGAGGTCCAGGCGCCGGGCGCGACGCTGCCGGCCGACGCGACGCGGATCGACGCCGACGGCGGCCTGGTGATGCCCGGCCTGATCGACTGCCACGTGCACCTGACCTCGTCGGGAGCGGCCAACTCCGAGCTGGCCCGCCTCAAAGACCTGCTGCCGTTGCAAGCGCTCCGCGGCGCCGCGAACGCTCAGAAGATGCTCCAGGCCGGCTTCACGACGGTCCGCGACCTGAGCGCGCCAGCCTTCAGCAACGTCGCGATCAGGCAGGCGTTCGCCGAGGGGCTGGCGGTCGGGCCGCGCGTGCTGGCGGCCGGTATGTCGCTGACGGTGCCGGGCGGCCACGGCGACAGCTACTACCGACCGGAGGTCTCCGTCGCGCGCGAAGGGATCGTCAACGGGCCAGATGAGGCGCGCCGCACCGTCCGCGAGTGGGTCAAGATGCACGTGGACCTGATCAAGCTGCTGGTGACCGGCGGCGTGATGACCGACGGCTCGGACGTCGGCGCGCTCCAGTGGACGCCCGAAGAGCTGCGAGCCGCCATCGGGCAGGCCCACCAGCTCGGCAAGCGCGTGACGGGCCACTGTCACGGCGCGGTCGGCGTCAAGGAAGGCATCAAGGCGGGCATCGACTCGATCGAGCACGGCACGATGCTGGACGAGGAGGCCGTCTCAATGATGGTGGAGCATGGCACCTACCTGATCCCGACCATCATCGCGAGCGCGCGGATCGTCTCGCACGGCGTGGCCGGCGGGATCGCGCCGCACGCCGTCCGCAAGGCCGAAGAGGTCGGCGACTGGCACCGTCGCAGCGCGCGGATGGCCCACGACGCCGGCGTCAAGGTCGCGTTCGGGACCGACTGCGGGACGCCGTTCAACAAGCCCGGCGAAAACGCGTACGAGCTCCAGCTCATGGTCGAGTGCGGCTTCTCGCCGAAGGAGGCGCTCGAATCGGCGACGCGGGTGGCCTCGGAGGCGAGCGCGCTGGCGGACCAGATCGGCACCCTCGAAGTGGGGAAGCTCGCGGACGTCGTCGTCGTCAACGGCGACCCGCTGTCAGACATCGCCGTGATGCAGGACACGTCCAGGATCTCCTGGGTTCTCTCGGGCGGCAAGGTCGTGCGTCGCCCTGGCGCGTCGATGGACGCGTGACCGTTTCTGGCAGGAAGCAGACTCGTGCCTACCAGTGCTGAGTGGTCGTTCCCACTCCCCGATCTCACGGAGCCGGCGGTGGACAGCCGTCTGCGCGTCGGCTCGCGCGTCTTTCACATCCGGATCTCGCCGGTCATCGCAGACGTGCCCGGCGAGCCCGAGACCGATCTCGTGCAGCTGATGGTGACGCTGGACGACGAGCCGCTGACCTTGCGCGATCTCGGCGCGGCCCCGGCCCGCTGCTCGACGCTCTGGTCGTTCCTCTGCAGCAAGCTGACCGAGACGGCGGTCGATTTCTACGACCCGAAGCAGCCGGGTACGGGTGAGCTGAACCCACGTCTCGGCTGTTGGGGCACGCGCCCGGACCTTCTGGACGTGGCCGCGGAGGACGACTGCTCGCTGGCGGTCGTGGTCGGCGTCTCGATCTGGCGGCCTGGCTCGCGGCCGCGCGGCTCCAAGATCGAGTTCGTACGGGAGCTGGGCGCGACGCTCGCCGAAGTGCTGGCGTACTGGGTGCTGCGGATCGAGCAGGACCGGTCGGCGGGTCACCGGCTGGGCTGATCGCTGCGCGCCGGCCCCACGGCCACCATCGCACCGTCGCTACGCGACGGGGTACGTGCTGGGAGCGGTGCAGCAAGGCGAGGGCCGCCGGTACGGTTTTTGCGTCTTCTGTCCCGATGCTGAGGATTCAATGCGTCGGAGATAGACATGCTGTGCCGGCTACGCTCTCGTCTGGTGGGGCGTGCTCTCGTGGCGGGAAGTGCGCTCTCGCTGTGTCTGCTGATGGCGTCTGGGATGATGGCTCCCGTGGTGTCGGCGGCGACGCTGTCGTGCGACCCCGAGCCCGAGCAGGCGAGCTCGCGGCCAGTGGCTCCAGCGTCGCTCGCGGCCGACCTGCAAGATCCGTTTACGTTCAAGTCCACCGAGTTTGACCGCCAGGCGGTGTTGGCCGACGCGGTCAAGGTGGTGCAGCAACAGGCCGCCGACCTGGGGGCCGATGCGTGCTACCAGCAGAAGCCGGTTGCCAGTGCCGGCCGCGTCGATTTCCTGAGCCCGTTCGAATTCCTGGTCTACTCCCTGTTCGACCAGAACCCGGCCCGCCGCGATGCCCTGCTCGACCAGTACCAGACGGACCCTCGTGGGGCGATCCGCGCGCTGGGCGACGCATTCCCCTCGACGCGGGCGCAGGCCGCGATGACGACGTACGCCTTTTTCGACGTGTCGTCCGGGCGCATTCGCGTCAACGCCGCGAAGGTGCCGCCGGCCGAGATCCGGCGCGTGCTGGTTCACGAGATGTGGCACGCCATGCCACAATCTCGAACCTGGACCGAGGCCGACGGTCGGACGCTGCGCGCGAGCGGCTTCTGGCTCCAGGAGCAGGGCTCCGGCCAGCGCCTCTGGCTGCCGCTGGAGGAGCGACGCGGCCTGCCGTACGCCTCCTACCTGCTCGACGAGGCGATGGCGACGTTGATGGAGACGCGCTACGCCGGGCCGTCGCGGTTCGCGCGCCCGGAGCTTGATGAGGTGCAGCGCTACCTCGGCAAGCTGATCGGGTTGACCGAGCCGGGCGAGGTGGTGGGTCAGTACCTCGGATCACACCCGGAGCAGCTGGTGCAGTTGACCGCCACCCACCGCGCGAGCTTCCCGGAGCTGGAGCCGACCGCCCAACGGTAGACGACCTCTGCTTCAGGCAGGGTCGGGGAGGGGCTCGCCGAGAACCACCTTCAGCCCGTCCTCGGCAGTCGGGAAGGCGAGCTCGAGCTCCAGATCCTGGACGATGGCCCGGTTGGAGAGCCGTACCGAGGTGGTCAGCAAGGTGATGATGTCGCCGCCGACCAGCGCCCGCGCGATCATCGCCGGCACTTTGGTCGGCTGCGGCGCGCCGGTCAGCTTCGCGATGAGGCTCAGCAGCTCCAGCATCTTCATCGGGCGATCGTCCGAGACGTTGTAGACCGCGCCCTCTGCCGCGTCGTCCACGGCACGAGCGATGGCTCGGGCGGCGTCGTCCACGTGCACCAGGCTCCAGTACGCGCCGCCGTCGCCGACCACTGCGAGCGTCTTCTGGCGCGCCTGCTGAGCCAGGATCCGGGTGTGCCAGGCATCCCGGCCGTAGATCATCCCCAGGCGCAGGGTGACCGTCGGGAGGCCGTCCTGACCTGCTTTCTGGACGAGGCGGTCGGCGTCGAGCGCTGCTGCCATCAGGCTCTCGCGGGCCAGCGGTGTCTCCTCCGTGACCCAGGCGTCGCCACGGTCGCCGTACAGCAGGCCGAGGCTCGCCTGGAGGTAGACCTGCACGTCAACCGCGCTGGCGGCGTCGAGCAGGCTCTGGGTGCCCTGGCGCCAGACCGCTTCGAGCCGGCCCCAGGCCGAGCGCTTCGTCTCCGACCCGACCGGCAGCGCGCCGGAGAGGTTGACGATCGCTTCGGCGCCGTCGGCAGCGGCCAGGACGGCGGCCGAATCGAGGAGATCGCCGCGCGCGACCTCGGCGCCCAGCTCGCGGACGACGGCGGCGGCAGCGTCGTCGCGCGCCAGCCCTACGACCTGGTGTCCCGCCGCGAGCAGCTCGCGCACGGTTGGCTTGCCCAGGGCGCCGCTCGCCCCGGCCACGAGAACCCGCATGCTGCACCTCGCAATCGGCGCCCGCCAGCCGACCTGTGTGGCAGACTATCGACAAAGCATGGACAGTCACGGCGCAGCCTGGTCGGCGGCCGCCGCACGACATGATGCCAGGAATGGGGCAGTTTCTGAACGTGGGTCGTCTCCGTCCGCTTCCGCATCGGCTACACTTCCCGGTACTCGGGAGGTGAAACGTGATCCGAGCACAACTGGTCGGGGCGACGGGGTACGGTGGTGTCGGGATGGTGGAGCTGCTGCTCAGGCATCCCGAGATCAGGCTGACCTCGCTCCTGGCCGTCTCGGACGTCGGCAAGCCTCTCAGCAGCTTCTACCCGCACCTGCGCGGCTTCTGCGACACCGTCGTGGAGGAGGCGAAGCCCGAGCGCGTCGGGCAGGACGCAGATCTGGTGATCTTCTCGACGCCAGACCGGGTCGGGATGAGCTACGCGGACGATCTGGTGGGGAAGGGGCTGCGCGTCCTCGACTACAGCGGCGACTTTCGCTTCGAGACGCCGGCGCTCTACGAGTGGTACGCCAAGGCCCATCCGAACATCGCCGGCAAGCCGCACCTGGCGCCAGACCTGTTCGACCGGTCCGTCTACGGCATCCCGGAGCTGAACCGGGCGCGCATCCGCGAGGCGAGCGTCGTTGGCAATCCCGGCTGCTTCGCGGTGGCGATGATCCTCTCGCTGCTGCCGGCAATCGAGGCCCGCCTGATCGAGCCGCGCTCGATCGTCTCGGACGGGAAGACCGGCATCTCGGGGGCGGGCAAGAAGCCGTCCGCGACCAACCACTTCCCGGAGCGGAACGAGAGCGTCACGCCGTACCGGGTGGCATCGCACCAGCACGTCTACGAGACGGTGGCCGCGCTGGAAGAGGTGGCCGGCGAGAAGGTCGGGATCACCTTCGTGCCGCATCTCGTGCCGCTGACGCGTGGGATCATCGTGACCTCGTACGCGCAGCTGCGGCCAGGCGTCGATGCCAGCACGATCCAGGCCGTCTACGAGAAGCGCTTCGCCGACGAGCCGTTCGTCCGGGTGCTCCCGCAAGGGCTGACACCCGGCCCGAAGACGGTCGCCGGCAGCAACCTCTGCGACGTGAGCATCGTGGTGGACGCCGAGAACGAGCGCCTGGTGATGGTCGGCTCGATCGACAACCTGATGAAAGGTCAGGCCGGCGTCGCGCTCCAGAATATCAACATCATGTTCGGGTTCCCGGAGACGACCGGCCTGGAGCGGTCGCCTATCTATCCGTAAGCTCGCGCTCCAGAATCGTCGCCTGCACGACCCTCGGCCAGGTGCCCCACACTCCGGCTGGTCAGGTCGTGCAGGCGAGCGTGCCACAAGGAGGGGACGTCGACTATGGAACGTCGTGTCGTCGTGTCTGCCGATCCGCCGAACTATGAAAGCAGGCTGGATCAGGTCTCTGGCTGGATCACCCCGCGCGATCTCCACTTCGTGCGCAGCCAGAACCAGGCCCCGGACATCGACCCGGAGGAGTACCGGCTCCACGTCGAGGGCGACGCTGTCGGCAAGCCGATCTCGCTGTCGCTGGCCGATCTGAAGCGGCTGCCGTCACGCTCCCAGATCAACTGGCTGGAGTGCGCCGGCAACTCCCGGAGCCAGTTCGAGCGGGTGCTCGGCAAGCCCGTCGATCCAGCCCAGCTGCCGTGGGGGCAGGGCGCCATCAGCAACGCCGAATGGACCGGCGTCTCGCTGTCCCAGGTGCTCGACCTCGCCGACGTCAGCCCGGACGCGGTGGACGTGATGCCGGAAGGGCTGGACGAGCAGCACGTCGCGCGCCCGATGCCGATCGACATCGCGCGGCGGCCCGAGACGATGCTGGCCTATTCGATGAACGGCGACCCGCTCCCGCCGGACAACGGCTACCCGGTCCGGGCCATCGTGCCGGGCTGGATCGGCACGAACAGCATCAAGTGGGTCGGGCGGATCGTCGTCTCGAAGCAGCCGATCAAGGTGAAGTGGAACACCACCAGCTACGCGCTGCACGGGCCGGACTATCCGGACGATCCGGCGCTGACGTTCCAGCCGGTCAAGAGTGTGGTGGCGGTGCCGTGGGAAGCGGAGCTCAAGGCTGGTCCGCAGACGATTCGCGGATTCGCGTGGTCGCCGTACGGACGGATGGCGAAGGTCGAGTACAGCCTCGACGGCGGCGCCAGCTGGTCGGAGGCGACGCTGCTGGACCCGAACCAGCCGCTGGCCTGGGTCCGCTGGGAGATGCGCTGGGACCCGAAGCCGGGCTCCTACGAGATCATGACCCGTGGCACCGACGAGCACGGCAACACCCAGCCTGACGCGGTGAACTGGAACTCGCTGGGCTACCTGTACTGCGCGGTGGTATCGCACCCGGTGACGGTGACGGCGTAGGGGAGGCCCCACCCCCTGACCCCCTCTCCATCGCAATGGAGAGGGGGAAGGGCGACGGGGAGGGGAAAGAATCGGGACAAAGACAAGAAGAGAGGCGGGTGCCCCGACTGGGGCGCCCGCCTCTGCTCTTGTGCTCCTCATGGCAGGAGTCTGCGCGGGACCGTTCAGGCGCTCTTCCGCTCGGGTGTGGAGGCCAGGAGCTCGCGGCCCAGCGTCAGCTCCGCCTCGACGAGTAGCCGGTTCGCCTCGACGAGGTGCTGCACCAGCTCGAACTGTCGGGGGCTGAGCTCGTCCATCAGGCGGCACTCGATATTCGCCACGATCGCTTCGAGGTCGTCCGGGAAGCTGTGAATCTCCTGAGGCTGGGCGATTGGGGTCTGACTGACGCTTCGCACGTCCCTGTCCTCTCTGTCGGTTCCGGTCAGTTCTCCTGCCAGCGCTATCGTCACACATCGGGCGTGAGAACGGCGTTACCGCCAGCACACAATCGATCAGATCGTCGTCAGGTTCTCAGCCGAAACGTGCCGCCGCGAACGATTCGACGGCGCCGACGACCCACCGTCTCCGCCGGAGAGCGTCGGGCATCAAAATGGCGCTACGGAACGAGTGATTTAGCCCGATTGTCCGTCACAGCCAGATTCTGGAAACGTTCCAGAAGATGGACGGCCCGAGATGTGCAGGCGCGGGCGACGAGGATGTCACGCGAGACGCCACCGCTCGCCGGCGCGGGCTGCCGATTCGGAGGGAGCATGCTTTCCACACGGACGTCACGAGACGCCGGGTGCCAGCATCTGGTCGGCGGACGCCAGCGCCGGAGCGGGGGGCGACTGCGCGGCGGTGGGCGCTGGCTGCCGCGGGCCGCGGCCATCCTGGTGGCGCTCGTCCTGGGGCTGGCTGCTAGCGGGCTGACGGCGCCGGTGGTGCCGCGCGCGCTCGCCAGCGTGATGGCCGCCGAGGCTTCAGACTACGTGCCGACAGCGGCGAACCTGCCTCCAGGCTACATTGAGGAGCTGTCGGAGCCGACCGGCGGCGACCTGAACCAGATGGTCGCGTTGCGGCGGTCGTTCGTGACGCAGGACAAGACGAAGCGCGTGATCGTGGACGTGTCGATGGCCGGCTCGATCGCCGGCGCCCAGACGAACCTCGACGACCGCGTCAACCAGCTGGTGCAGTACATGGGCTGGACCGTCAACCGTGATTCTGGCGTCGGCGACGTGACGTTCCGCGCCTCTGGCCTGGCGCCGGACGGCGCGAACAGTGCGCTGATCGTATTCCGCGTGCTGGCGATCACTGGCGAAGTCGCGGTCACCAACTCCGCCGGCCCGGCGGACCTGGCCCTGCTGGAGAACGTCGCCAAGCTGGTCGCCAACAGGATGCAGACCTCGCCAGACATGGCAGTAGGCCCCGCCGGGTTCACGACGCAGCCAGTGAAAGTGCCTGGCAAGGATCTGCCGGGCCTGCCGCCGGGCGGCGGTGGTCTGGGCACCGGTAGCGGCAACGTGCCCGGCTCCGAGGTCAACGGCGGCTCCAGCGGCTCGCCGATTCAAGGCGACACGGTCGTCACGCTCAATGTCACCGGCCTGGACCGTCCGTGGCTGCCGGGCGCCACGGCAGTAGCGCCGCCGACTGGATTGGAGTATCTGTCGGTCGAGGTGCAGATCGACGTCAACGGCCCGACCGAGGTGACGATCGCGCTGACCGACTTCGCGGTCAACACGTTCGACGGCCGAAACTGGACGCCGGTCGGCGGTCGCACGCCGGTCATCCAGACCGGGCCGGTCTCGGTGAACCGGGCGGCGCGCGGTTGGATCACCTTTCTGCTCCCGACAGATCAGCCGGCTCTCCAGCTCACCTGGCGCCTCCGCACGACGCAGGCGCTCTCGTCGCAGGGGAACGCGGACCAGACAATGGTGGTCCCGCTCAGCATGGGCGCGGTCGCGCAGGCATCGGTCGGCAGCTCGGCGCCGCCGAACAATTCTCCCGTGGTGCCGCCGACCACCGGTGGCAGTGGCACTGGCAGCAGCGGTACCGGTGGCAGTGGTACTGGCGGGAGCGGCACGGGTGGGTCAGGGAGCAGTGGCACTGGCCGGCCACGGGGCGGCAGCGGCCTGCGCTGATCGGACTGCCGGAGTGCCCTCACCCCCAGCCCCTCTACTGTCGCTGGTGCGCGGGACAGTAGAGGGGAGCAGGATTCATCTCCCCCTCTCCCACGGTAGGGAGAGGGGGCAGGGGGGTGAGGGCACTCCGAGCATCACCGGCCCGACCGCCCAGAGCGCGTCCATACCGAGGAAGATCGAGCCGATCTGCTCCAGCGTGAGCATCGCCAGCGCGCGAGCGCGGTAGGTGGCGATGCCAAGCAGCATGTGGCCGACGCCGAACAGGATGCTGCCGGAAGCCCCACCGCCCCTGGTATCATCACGACCCGCCATGGAAGCCTCGACCTCGCCCGACACCCAACGCCTGCTCGACAGCAACGCCGCCGCCTGGGCCCGCGCCGGCGAGCTCGACACCCGCGTCCGCGCGCTCGAAGCCCAGCTCGCCGCCGAGCGCGATCTCTCGCGCCGCCTCGACCACGACCTCCAGATTCACGTCCGCTACCTCGCCGACGCCACCTACCACGCCGACTCACTCGCCATCTGGAACAAGGCCGCGCCGTTCATGGACGACGAGCGGTTCATGACGGCCTACCATCGCGGCATGGACTCGGGCCACCACATCCTCCGCTCGCCCGGCAGCACCGAGGACATCCACGTCGAGTGGCGCGTCCACGTCCTCTGCTGGGCCGCCCAGCACGCGGCCCAGCTGGACGGCGACTTCGTCGAGTGCGGCGTCAACACCGGACTCTACAGCCTCGCGGTGTGCGACTACCTCGACTTCAACGCCCTCGACCGCGACTTCTGGCTGTTCGACACCTACCAGGGTGTCCCACTCGACCAGGCAGATCCCGTCGAGCGCGAGCACGTCCAGCGCGTCAACGCCAGCCACTACTCCGACTGCTACGAGCTCGCCCGCGCCAACTTCGCGCCCTACCCGCGAGCGCACCTCGTACGAGGAAGGGTGCCAGAGACCCTGTCGAGCGTCGAGATCCCGAAGGTGGCCTACCTGTCGATCGACATGAACATCGCTCTCCCCGAGCGCGCCGCCCTGGAGCACTTCTGGCCGAAGCTGCTGGCCGGCGGCATCGTCATTCTCGACGACTACGGCGGGCTCTTCCGAACCCCCCAGCGCCAGACCGCCGACGACTTCGCCGCCTCGGTCGGAGCCTCCGTGCTCTGCCTGCCCACAGGCCAGGGCATCCTGATCAAGCCATAGCCACGATGGTCAGGAACGCCTCGCCGATGCCCGGAGGCGGCGGCCCGTCCTCGACGCCGGGGAACATCTGGCCCATGAACGGGATAATGAACGCCTCGATCATCGTGCCCATCACGAACGACGCCGTCCCGACGAACGCCGCCACGAAGCCGATCGCGCCGAGCAGCCCCGCGCGGTCGAGCTGGCGGGCCAGCAATCCGACCAGGCCGAACAGCACCAGGATCGCCCCGACGTTCGGCGCGAGGTGGGCCGGCACCCAGATCCAGCTGCTGTAGCCGGCAGCCCTGCTTCGATTCTGAGCCGGGCCGGCTGGCTCCCGTCATTCGCAACCGAACGCGCGAAATGTCAGAGAATTGACGTTGTGTGCCGGAAACGTCAGGCCCAGTTGCTCGCCGAGCTCGCCCTGGTGGCTGCCCTGGCGGGGGCCTCGTTCGTGGTGTTGCGCGGCGCGGCCCTTCGGCAGCCGTTCTCGGTGGACGAGAGTCGCTGGATCGCCACGAGCCGCTACTTCTGGATCACCTTCGTGGACGGCGACCTGTTCGGGCCGGAGTGGGCGCCGAACTACGTCGTCTTGACCCACCCGCCGGTCGCACGGTACGTCATCGGGCTCGGGCTCTGGCTCCAGGGCTGGCATCCAGACGACCTGAACGGGCGGTACGACGCCGACCGGAGCCGCCGCTACAACGTCCAGGCCGGCAACATCCCGAGCCGCTCGCTGCTGGACGCGGCCCGCCGGGTGATGTTCGCCTTCGCGCTCGGGGCGGTGCTGCTGCTGTACGTGGTCGGACGCAGCCTGGGGGGACCGGTCGCCGGAGCGACAGCCGTCCTGCTGGCGCTGGCCTGCCCCCTGCTGACCGCCCTCTGGACCCGCGCCCTGGCCGAGTCAATTCTGGTCTTCTTCACGCTGCTCGGCTTCGTGCTCGCGACGCGGGTGGTCGCAGCTCGACAGAAAGGCGCGGACAGGGAGCGGTGGTCGGTCGGGCTGGGGCTCGCCGTCGGGCTGGCGACGGCCACGAAGCTGAGCGGCGCCCTCTTGGCGGCGGGGCTGGCGGTGTACGCGCTGGCCCGAACGGGGCTGGAGTCCTGGCAGGCGCGCCGGCTGCGCGGCCCCGGCCCCTGGATCGACGCCGGGCTGGCGGCGATCCTGACGTTCGTGCTCGTGAACCCGCTGCTCTACCCGAACCCGCTCGTCCGAACGACGCTGCTGTTCGAGCACCGGCTGGACGAGATGGAGCAGCAGGCCCAGGGAACGCCGCGGCTCGCGATCCCGCCCGATCTCCGCGTCCGGGCGGCACGCATGGCGCAGCGGACGTTCTACGAGTACGGGGCGGTGCGCGCCTTGACCGGGCTGCCGCTGGACGGCCTGCTGGCGGCACTGGGCGTCGTGATAGCGGGTACGGGCAGCTGGCGGGCGGCGCGGAAGAAGGCCGCCCCCGGTCCCGAAGCGATGCTGCTCTGCTGGGCGGCGGTCACCTTCGTGGTCAGCACGGCGGCGCTCGGCTTCGACTCGTCCCACTACGTCATGCTGCCGGAGACGGTCGCCATCCTGCTCGAAGCCGTCGCCGTTTCCTGGCTGGCGGGGTCTGGCTGGCGGGCGGTGCTTCGGACGGGCGCGCTCAGCCGAGGGCGCCGCTCAGGAACCGCTGCCTGATGTAGGCGATGGCGCCCCGCACGCCGGCCTCGAAGTCCTGGCGCGAGCACTTCGGGCGGCGCTCGGCGACCCGGTAGACATCGCCAGCGTCCACCTCCAGCGCCGCCAGCGTGCGGGTGATGTTCTCCTGGAGCTTCCCCTTGACGCCGTCCACCAGCGTCTGCGGATCGTGGAGCCAGAAGTCGCCGGACCAGTACTTCCGCGCCTGGACGAAGTCCTCGAAGATCGGGATGGCCGGGCGGGCGTGGCGCACGTCCTTGACCGCCGACCAGTCACGAGCCCTGGTCGTCTCGGTCGAGAGCGCGACGCCCGCCGCGAGGCCGCGCTCGTCCACCACCAACATGTCCACGCCCTGGAGCTGGTCGAGCCAGCGGTCCCACGAGACGACCGGGAAGTGCTCTCTGAGGGTCAGCACGGCGTGGTGCTGGCGGACGAACGAGGGGTAGGTCCGGCAGGCCCGCGCCCAGACCGCCGTCTTGCGCAGGCCCGGCAGGTTGGTCAGCACCCGCCGCGCGACCTCGTCCGCGAAGTCGCTCTGGGTGGGCGGGAACGGGCCGCTGACCAGCATCCGGTAGATGCTGACCATGTCCGGGAACTGGGCCGACTCGACGGCCGGGTCGCGCTCCTCGGGGAAGTCGAGGGCGTAGTCCCGGATCGCCACCTCCAGCAGCCGATGGGGCGGCGGCAGGGGCGGATCGGCGGTCAGCTCCCGGCTCTGGACGGTCACGCCTTCATCCGCTCGAACGCCGCCTCGTCCAGCTCCAGCCCCAGGCCAGGGCCGGTCGGCAGCGTCACGAAGCCGTCCTTCGGCAGGATCGGGTTCTTGTACAAGTCCAGCACGCGCGGATCCCAGACCTGATACTCGTGCGGGCGGGTGGCATTGACGTACGTCGAGTACAGGTGCAGGCTGGCGGCGCTGGAGAGCCCCGCCGATGGGCAGTGCGGCATCGTCGGCTTGTTGAAGGCGGTCGCCATGTCGTAGATGCGGCGGCTCTCGGTGATGCCGCCGGCCATCACGATGTCCGGCTGGAGGATGTCCGGATTGCCGATCTGGATCAGATCGCGGAACTGCCAGCGGGTGTGCTCCTGCTCGCCGGACGAGACCGGCACTTCGAGCGCATCCGCCACCTGCCGCAGCCCGAGGTAGTCGTACTGGGGCAGCGGCTCCTCGAAATGGGCGATCCCCAGCTCCTCGAACTTGTGACCCTGCCGGATCGCGGTGCTGACCGAGTAGCCGTTGTTGGCGTCGAAGCTGAGCGGCACCTCTGGCGGCAGGAATTCGCGGCAGAGGCGGAACATTTCCAGGTCTTTGGCCGGGTTCGCGTCCTGGCGGTCAGCGTTCCAGTCCATCCGGATCTTGAATGCTCGAAAACCCCTGGCGTAGCCGGCCTGTACCAGCTCCAGCATGTCCTCTGGCTGCTTCTCCCAGCCCATCCCGAGGCTGAGGTAGACCGGGATGGTGGTCCGAACCGGGCCGCCCAGGAGGTCGGAGACTGGCATCCCGGCCGCCTTGCCGGCGATGTCCCAGCAGGCGATGTCTATCGCGCCGATCGCGGTCGTCTGGATGCCCTTCGGGCCGGAGCGGGTGGTGCCGTAGAACATCTGGTCCCAGAGACGGACCACGAGGCGCGGGTCTTTCCCCACGATGATGGGCTTGAGCCCCTCCTCGATGAAGCCGCGCATGCCCGGCATCCCGGACACTTCGCTCAAGCCGACGATCCCCTCGTCGGTGAACACCCGGAGGAGCGAGCCGCGCACCTGGAGACGGTCGACGCGGACGTCGGTGATCTTCATGTTCTGCTCCCCGACCTATCGCGCTCTCTTCTGGGCGCGGGCGGTCGCCATCAGGTCGTCGGCCATCGTCTGGACAGTGAAGGCCGGCTTCCAGCCGAGATCCTCTTCGGCCGCCGCGATCGAGAGATCCCATTTTGCCGAGATCTTGGAGACCGGGCCGAGCAGCGGGTCGGTGTTGAAGGTGAGCGGCGCCTCCGGGTTGCGCTCGCGGGCCATCTCGACCAGCTCGTTGGCGGTCACCAGGCCGGTCGAGAGGTGGTAGATCCTTCTAGGAGCGGACGGGGCGGTCGCTAGCGCGGCCAGCCCACGGGCGCAGTCGCGCGCGTACAGGATGGGCGTGCCGGCCTCCGGGTCCACGTCGATCTCGTACGGCTCGTCCAGGGCGGCTCGCTCCAGGATCAGCGAGGTGTACATCGTGGCCGAGCCGACCGCCACCCGCGACGGCCCGACGATGGCCGCCATCCGCGCCGCTCGGAAGTCGAGGCCCCAGCGGCGCTGGTAGTAGAGCCCGAGCTGCTCGCCCATGATCTTGGACTGGCCGTACCACGTCAGCGGCTCGGCTGGCGTGACGCCCTCCACCATCGGCTGCTCGACGTTCGGGCCGTAGACGGAGATCGTGCTGGCGTGCACGAACCGTGGCGTGCCGGTCTCGCGTGCGATCTCCAGCATGGTGTGGAGGCCGCCCAGGTTGACCCGCATCGCGGCTTCGGGGTTGCGCTCGCACGCCATCGTGACCAGCCCGGCCAGGTGGATGACAGCGGTGAGCGGCTGCTGCTGGGCGATGGCGAGCATCGCGGCTTTGTCCGTCACGTCGCCCAGCTGGAGCGTGACGCTGGCCGGAAGCTCGGGCGGCAGGCCCGCCGGCGCTGCCTGGAGGTCGGCCGCGACCACGTCGTGGCCCTGCTGAATCAGCTCGTTGACGAGAAAACGTCCGATGTAGCCGGCTGCCCCGGTCACGAGAATCGCCATGCGCTGGCCTCGTCGCCGTGAAATTGTGCTGGCCGATTATACGCGTGGCTGGCGGCGGCTTAGGAATCGGCGGCGGCGGTGCTCGGGCCGGGGCCACCGACCGGCACCACGACCACGAAGCGGGTGCCGCCTTCCGGTGGCAGCTCGACGGCGATCGAGCCGCCGTGCTGCTCGACGATCTGGCGGCAGATGTACAGGCCGAGCCCCATGCCGGAGCTGAGATTGCCGGTCTGGGCCTGGTAGAAGCGCTCGAAGATCCGGCCGCGGTCTTCCTGAGGGATGCCGGGGCCACGGTCGGCGACGGTCAGCTGCACCATGTCCAGCGAGGTCAGGCTCAGATCGACGGTCACGGGGGCGCCCGAGGGGCTGAACTTGACGGCGTTGTCCAGCAGGTTGGTCACGACCTGCTCGAAGCGCAATGGATCGAGCGAGGCGTGCAGCTGGTCCGGCGCCCGCACGTCGATCCGGTGCCCCGGCGAGGCCGCCAGCGTCGTCTCGACGACGTGATTGACGAGCGAGACGACCTCCACGTCCGTCGGCTCGACGTTGAGCCGCCCCCCCTCGATCCGTGCGATGTCCAGCAGCCGCGAGACCAGCCGGCTGAGCCGCTCGGACTGCTGTTCGATGGCCTGAAGCGCGCGCTGGACGAGCCCATCGTCGATCTGCTGGTCGGGCGCCATGTAGCGCAGCAGCATCTGCGAGAACCCGAGCATGCTGGTCATCGGCGTCTTCAGCTCGTGGGCCGCGACGGAGAGGAACTCGTCGCGGGCGCGGATCGCGCGCTGTGACTCGCGATACAGCCTGGCATTGTCCACCGCGAGGCCGGCTCGCCGCGCCAGGTCTTCGGCCAGCGCCAGGTCGGCGGCGTCGTAGCGACGGTCCGGATCGCTGGAGAAGAAGGCGAGCGCGCCGAGCACGTCGCCGCGCGCTTCGAGCGGCACCGTCATCGAACAGCGGAAGTCCAGCCGCCGCATGATCTCGAGGTGCTCGGCGTCCTGGGCGATGTTCGAGACGTAAGTGTCGGGGATGCTCGGCGTCAGAATCGACGTGCGCGTTCGCATCGCCTCGGCCACGCTGCTGCGAGGCGAGACCGGGCTGGGCGGGTAGCGCCGCAGCGCCTGGGCCAGCTCCGCCTTCTCACCGTCCGTGTAGGCGACCGCGACGCGCCGGATCTGGCTGTCCTCCGAGAGCATGTAGACGGTGCACCAGTCGCCGAGCGCCGGGATGGCGAGCCGCGCGACCTGCTGGAGGGTCGCCTCGTAGTCGAGCGAGGACGCCAGGACGGCGCTCGCGTCCGCCAGGAAGCGGGCATGCAACAGCGTCTCGGCGCGGCGGTAGGTCGTGACGTCTCGCAGGATGAGGACGCGCCCGAGCATCGTGCCGTCCCGGTTGGCGAGCGGGATCAGCCGGACCTCGTAGACGCGCCGTGAGGAGGCGTCGCCGAGCTCGACCTCGCCGCTCTCGCCGTTCGCCGCGAGCGCATCGTGAAGCGTGCGCAGCTCGCCGTCGAAGACCTCGGTCGCCAGTTTGCCGACGACGTCCGTCGAGGTGCGACCGAGTAGGCGCTCGGCGGTGCGATTCAGCTCGACGACGCGGTCGCCAGAGCCGAGCACGAACAGACCATCTCGGAGGTCGGCGAATATCGCCTCGCGTGCGGAGCGGGCCGCTGGTGGCACGGCGTCTGTGCCATGTCCGAGTCCGAAAGCGCGGCCGAGCCCACCAAGCGCGGACGGGATCATCTGCGCATCCTCATTCGATTACCGCTCCGGCATCACAGCTCATTATGATGCGATTTGGCGCATTTTTGACGGCAACATCCGCGCGCGTGTCGCGACGAATCGGGCACACGGTCATTGATGTAGTAGCCACCTGGCCCGCGAAGCGTGCATCGCCCCTGTGGGCATCGGCGGGACGTACTGTACACCGTCGTCTGAACGAACGACACCCGGGACGCCATCGGCCGAGCGAGGCGTCTCCGGGTGTCTTGTGTCGCCAGACTGGCGCCGGCGGATCGGCGCTAGACGAGGTGGGGTCAGCGCATCCGGAAGTACTTGTACGACTCGGCGTACTTGAGCCCCTGGGCCTGTCCGACCTGGCCGGCCCGCTCGCGGATCACCGTCTCCAGGTCCCAGCCCGGGCGGTCCGGCCGTGGGCCGTCGCCGACCTGGCTGACGTGCGCTTTGAGCGCCGCGATCTTCAGGTGGATCGAGCTCTCGATGTCCACGAACACGTCAGGCACGTTGGTCCCGCCGACGTACACTTCGAGCACCTTGTGCGGCTCGAAGCCCTCGCAGAGCAGCTCGGGAAAGACCATCGCGTCGCGCGCGGACGGGTAAACCGAGTCGAGCGTGGCGTCGCCGGCGGCGCGGTGATCGGGATGGTTGATGTACCCCTGCGCCGACCAGCGCGATGTTGGATCCTGGCAGAGGACCACGTCCGGCCTGAAACGGCGGATCTCCCGGACGATGTCCCGGCGCAGCCCGAGCGTGTTCTGAAGCACGCCGTCCTCGTAGTTCAGGAACACCAGCTCCTTCACCCCGAGGCGGTTGCACGCCTCACGCTGCTCGGCCCGCCGGATCTCGGCCAGCTTCGACGGGGACATGCTCCGGTCGGACGAGCCCTTGTCGCCGGCCGTGCAGAGCACGTAGTTGATCTCGTGGCCCTCCTGCCCCCACTTGCCGATCGTGCCCGCCGCCATGAACTCGGCGTCGTCAGGGTGCGCGACGACGACCAGAATGCTCTTTCGCTCCTGCTTCTGCTCTTCGGACATCCGGACCTGTCTCTCCTCCGCCACTGGCCGCCTTCCCGAGCATGATGGCGCCGACGACGCGCGCGGCCAGCATCAACCCAGGAGACGAATCGCTCGGTCCCGGCCCGACGCCCGTCCTCGGAGCGTCGGCGCCGTCACGGCGTGGCGCCCGGCCCCGGACGCCACCATCTCCGGTGACCATAGCGAACCGCTCGGAGCGGCTGCAAAACGCGTCGGCTCAGGGCAGGAGCTGAACACAAAAATGAGCCCGCCTGGTGGGCGGGCTCGATGCCAGTTCGACTGGCTCGCGGGGGCATCTTGGTCAGCATCCCCCAGGTGATTGGGCTAGGAGGAGGTACCTCCCAGGATGCCCCCACGACTGTGACTACTCATGTGGCATCACCTCCTTTCACTGAGGGAGAGCATACCACACCAACGGCCCGTGTCAACCCCTTACTGGCCCCGATTCGACCAGAATTTCCGGCCCTGGTGGGACGTGACGACCGCCGTTCGCGAGTCGTCGCCGCGTCGTGACCGTGTCGTCACGACCGCGTCACTCGTCCCTCGTTGTAGACAATACGCGCAAGCTGTGCCGGAATCTCGGGGAGATATGACCATGGGATCGACGCGATTCGGACGGCGACTGACCTGGCTGTTGAGCCTGCTGGCGGTCGCCGCGCTGCTCCTGCCGACGATGCGACCAGCTGCTCCAGCCTCGGCGGACGGCATCAACCCGCGCGATCTCGCCGTCACCGACGACGAGGCCGGCAAGCAGGCGACCCGCGTGCTCGACCAGGAGGGCAGCGACAATCGATCCTCCTGGGTCCACCTCCAGTGGGAGCGCAACATCGAGAGCCCGGACGCCTTGACGGGGCCGTGGACCGTCCACAGCACGGTCTACGTGACGCAGGACTACGAGACGGCCCGCGCAATCTTCAAGGAGCAGGCCGACAAGAATCCGAAGTTCCCCGAGGCGTACTACGCCCGTGGCGGCACGTTCCCGCTGCCGCTGCCCGGCATCGGCAACCAGGCCGCTGGCCTCAGCGCCTGCATGGACTGCAACGTCAAGGACGAGATCAACCTGCACCATCGCGCCGTGATCCGCTGGGGCGTGGTGGTGCACGTGCTCTACCTGTACGGCGTGGACAAGGTGAACCCGCAGGACATCATGCGCTGGTACATCCAGCAGGTGCAGGGGCGCATCCCCGAAGCGGCCATGAACGCTCCGGAGAAGGTCGGCCAGGCGCCGACCACCGAGGGCACGCCCGGCCCGGCCGATCCGCGCTTCGTGACGGCTCCCCCAAAGGAGATCGCGCTGCGGGTGGACGAGGTCGGGAAGCGGGCCGAGGCGCAGAAGCCGAAAGAGGGCAAGGACAATCGGGGCGTCTGGTACGAGTCTCGCTTCGAGCGGGGCGGCACCGGCTCGAAGTGGTACGAGGGGCCGGTCACCATCGACAACTACGTCTTCGTCGCCAAGGACGTGGACAGCGCGAAGCAGGTCTTCCAGGAGCAGGTGGCGCTCAATCAGAAGATTCCGGAGGCTGCCGACCGCCGGGTCGGGGACAGGTTCGAGCTGAAGGGCGCGGACGGCGTCGGCGACGAGAGCGTGGGGCAGTCCGCCTGCGAGCGGACCTGCAACCTTGACGGCGACATCTACGTCCACAAGCGGCTGGTCTTCCGCAACTACAACGCGGTCAGCGTGGTGTACACCTACGGCCTCTCGGTGGACGAAGGCAACACCGACCAGGCGATTCTGAGCTTCGCGCAGCTGGTGAACGCGCGGATCGCCGGCCAGTGATCGCGGCCAGCGCAGGGCTTGCGGGCACTCCTGACGGCTCGGTACACTTCACATTCGGCTCGGGGTGACGGCAGGCCCGTTTTCCGAGTCATGGGCGGCGCCAGGGTGGGATGGCGGAGTGGACAATCGCACCGGTCTGTAAAATCGGCGGCCTGACGGCCTTCACAGGTTCGAATCCTGTTCCCACCACCAGCGCGGCGACTCGTAGGTAGCGCTTCTCTCAGACGGCGGCACTGATCGGTCATTCGCCCACATAGCTCAGTCGGCAGAGCGCGTTCTTGGTAAGAACGAGGTCATCGGTTCAAATCCGATTGTGGGCTCCACGAACGAGGGACCGCTCGGCGGTCCCTCTCCGTGTCAGGACGCTTCGCGCTCGAGAATGGCGTGTGCCGCGTGACGCCGCGCGGAAGCTGGCGAGCGTGCCGACGTCGTAGTTGAGACGTGCCCCGTCTCGCGGAGTGCCGATCCGAGGTCTCGGTAGCGCGGATCGAGCAGTGCAAGGGTGATGAACGACCATGGCGAAGCAGAGGTTTGAGCGCAACAAGCCGCACGTGAACGTGGGCACGATCGGGCACGTCGACCACGGGAAGACGACGCTGACGGCGGCGATCACGAAGGTGCTGGCGATGCGGGGGGCGGCCAAGTTCCGGTCGTTCGACCAGATCGACAACGCCCCCGAGGAGCGGGCTCGCGGGATCACGATCGCGATCGCGCACGTGGAGTACGAGACCGAGAAGCGGCACTACGCCCACGTGGACTGCCCGGGCCACGCGGACTACATCAAGAACATGATCACCGGGGCGGCCCAGATGGACGGGGCGATCCTGGTGGTGTCCGCGCCTGACGGCCCGATGCCGCAGACGCGAGAGCACATCCTGCTCGCTCGGCAGGTGGAAGTGCCGGCGATGGTGGTCTACCTGAACAAGGTGGACCTGATGGAGGACGAGGAGCTGCTCGAGTTGGTCGAGATGGAGGTTCGGGAGCTGCTGTCGAAGTACGGCTTCCCCGGCGACGACATCCCGGTCATCCGCGGGGCGGCCGTGAAGGCGCTGGAGTCGGCCTCGCAGGACCCGGACGCGCCGGAGTACGCCTCGATCCGCGAGCTGATGGACGCGGTGGACTCGTACATCCCGACCCCGGAGCGGCCGGTGGACCGGCCGTTCCTGATGCCGATCGAGGACGTGTTCGGGATCAAGGGCCGCGGCACGGTGGTGACGGGACGGATCGAGCGCGGGCAGGTGAAGACCTCGGACACCATCGAGATCATCGGGTTCGGCGAGACGCGGTCCACGGTGGTCACCGGCGTCGAGATGTTCCAGAAGACGCTCGACTCGGGGCTGGCCGGCGACAACGTCGGCTGCCTGCTGCGTGGCGTGGATCGCGACGAGGTCGAGCGGGGCCAGGTGCTGGCGAAGCCGGGCTCGATCAAGCCGCACACGAAGTTCGCGGCCGAGGTGTATGTGCTGTCGAAGGAGGAGGGCGGCCGCCACACGCCGTTCTTCAACGGGTACCGCCCGCAGTTCTACGTGCGGACGACGGACGTGACGGGCTCGATCGGGCTGCCCGAGGGCGTCGAGATGGTGATGCCGGGCGACAACATCCAGATGCAGATCGAGCTGATCACGCCGGTGGCGGTCGAGGACGGCCTCCGGTTCGCGATCCGCGAGGGTGGCCGCACCGTCGGCGCCGGCGTCGTCACCAAGATCAACGAGTAACGCGCACACAAGTGCTCGAAGCGGTGCGGGCCGTCTCAGGCGGCTCGCACCGCTGACTGCACTCAGCTGAGGAAGTACGTCAATGGCGAAGAAGGCCGACAGGCTCCTGGTAACCCTGGCCTGCCCCGATTGCAAGGAGCGCAGGTACCACACCGAGAAGAACCGGCGGAACGACCCGGATCGGCTCGAGCTGCAGAAGTACTGCCCGCGCTGCCGGAAGCACACCGCCCATCGCGAGACGCGCTGACGAGCGGCCGGACCGAGGTCCGGCCGTCAGCCTCGCCGGCGTCAGACGTCAGAAACCACCAACGGCAGCGCCAGCTCCCACGAACGTCTGCCACGGGCCGCAGATGTCCACCACGGTAAACGGCACCGTCACCGCCTGGCCCGCCGTCGGGCGCTGCACGGTGAACACCGCTTGACTCGTGTTGGCGGCGAACGGCACCGCCTGCCCGTTCGCCATCGGCTGCCCGTTCAGCGACACGGCGCCGTTCTGGATCGTCCCAAAGATGATCCCTGCGAACGGATTTGGTCCGCCCGTCTGCGGCGTGGACGTCACCGTCACCTGCAGGTGACCGCCTGTCACGGTTGATTGCAGCTGCACCCGGGGGCGGGGCGAGCAGGTGCCGGCCTCGACCGTGATGGAAACCATGCTGAACGTGTTCTGCACGCTGCCGGTTGGCCCGCTCGCGATCCCGGACCGGATCTGAATGCCGGCCGGTCCGGTGTAGCTCGGGCTGGGGGTGTAGCGCAGCCCGTCGAGCGCCGCGTTGACCGCCGCCTGCGTCCCCGTGAACGTCATCGTCACGTCGTTGCTGCCGTCGCCCGCCTGGAACGTCAGCCCGGCCGTCGTCGCCAGGGTGATCGCGCCGTTGCTGACGCCGGCCACCAACACGCGGAGATTGTTGCCGGCGTCCGGGGCCGAGACGCTGATCTTGTTGAAGGTGCCGGCCGAGAACGTCCCGCTGGAGCCTTGCGCCACGAGGTGGGTGCCGGACGGGATCGTGTTGGTTGGCGCGTCCTCGACGAGGCGGACCAGGATGATATCCTGGCTGCCGGCGCTGGTGATGTTGGCTGTGCCGGGGCCAGGGTCGAAGTCCACCGGGGCCGTGCCGTACATGTTGCCAGCCAGGTAGACACTGCCGTTGCCCGGCGCCAGCAGGCCGCTTCCATTCGGGACGATGTTGGAGTTGTTGGAGCCAAACGTCCGGACGTAGACGAAGCTCCCGTCCGGATTCAGCTTCACCAAGAACGTGTCCGTGCCTCCGCTGGACGTAACGCTCGTCGTGCCCGTCCCGGGGTCGAAGTCCACGGTCCCACCGAAGTAGCCCGCCAAGTACAACGCGCCGGTGTTCGACCGGTCCAGCCTGATCGAGTTTCCCTGCACGACCCCGGAGCTGGTGCTGGCCGAGAACACCTTCACCGAGACAAACGTTCCGTTCGTGAGGGCGTCCAGCTGCAGAATGTACGCGGACTCGTTCGACACGGTGACGTTGTGTATCCCCGCGCCTGGATCGAAGTCGGCGGTGCCCTCGAAGACGCCGGTGACGTAGACGTGCCCGAAGGTGTCGGCGGCGATCGAGAAGGCTCGGTCAGTACCCGGTCCGCCCACCGCTTTCGCCCAGAACAGCGTCCCGGACGGGCTGAACAGGGCGACGAACGCGTCGATGCCGCCTGCGCTGTTGATCGTCTGGCCGCCGCTGAACGTCGTCTCCGTGAAATAACCGGTGACGTACACTCCGCTGACGCCGAGCGAAATGTCCGTGGGACTCTGGAGCCCCGTGCCGCCCATCTGTCGGACCCAGGTAAAGGCGCCGGTAGCGGCGGTCAGGTTGAGCAAGAACCCATCGTAATAGCCCAGGCTGGTGAGCGTGTCGCCGGCAGAGACGGCCGTTCGGTCGAAATCAACCGCCGCTCCCTCGCGGAACGCGCCGGTCACGAAGACCTGGGTGCTCGAGTTGACCGTACCGATCACGAGCGCGGATGCGTAGTCGTCGAAGGGACCGCCTGCCGCGCGCGCCCAGGCCAGCGAGCCGCTCGGGTCGAGCTTCATGACGAATGCGTCGGTGTTCCCGTTGCTCGTCAGGTTGAACGCGTTGGAGCTGGGGTCGAAGTCGGCGGTGTCCCGAAAGCTGCCGGTCACGTAGATGTTGCCGGTGCTGTCCAGCACGATTCCGCCCGCATAGTCGTCCCCAGGGCCGCCGAACGACCTGACCCAAATCAGCGAGCCAGCAGGACTGTACTTCGCCACGAAAGCATCGTTTGAGGGCTGAGAGAACTGGTCGAGCTTGCTGGTCAGTACATCGTCGTTTCGGACCGCTGTCCGATCGAAATCGACCGTGCCCTGGAACGATCCGGCCACGTAGACGTTGCCCGCGCTGTCCACCTCGACAGACCCGCCGACGTCGAACTGGCCGCTGCCGATGCCCAGCGCGAACCCGAGCCCGACCGCACTAGCCGGTTTTGCGGCGGGCAGCGGCGACAGAAGCATCGCGGAGAGCTGGACGAGCACCAGCACGAGACGGACCTGGAAAGACTGGCTCGGCGCTGCCCACGCGCCGAGCGAACGGAGTCCGAACCGTAGACCTGACATCGAGCGCCTCCCCTGGACAAACTCGACGATCCGGCGGCGAAATCACGACTGTACGTAACAGTTCGTACCTTCCCATGCTACGGCGCACCTGGTGCGCCGTCAATGATGTAGCGCGTCCTCGCGTGCTGGACGTACGTCGATGCTGAGGGTGCGCCAGTGACCCACGCTGGACGGCGCCACCCCAAGCGCACGGTTGTCGGCGCGGACGCCGACGTGGAATAATCAGCCGCAGGCACGTTCACACGCGTCTTAGACGCGCGTAGCTCAATTGGCAGAGCAGCGGCCTCCAAATCCGCAGGTTGGGGGTTCGAGTCCCTCCGCGCGTGCCAGCGTCACTCAACGCAAAGCGCCTTCGCCGAGCCATCTCGGTGAGGGCGCTTTGACGTCCGCGGGCAGGCTGCACATCCGTGGGCTGAGGCTCACGTCCACCGTCGCACCGTCGCTCCGCGATGGGGAGCGTGCATCCGGCGTCGCAGCGCGACATCGTGATGGTAGGCGGGGCTTTCAAGCCCCGACGAGGCACTGCTACCATCGCGGCCAGGCTCAGCTACTGAGGGGGAGGATCATCATGGGCTTGATCTGGCACAAGGACGGCCGCCCCGACAGCCCGGCGCCGGGCGTCACGCGCGTCACCATCTGCGAGAAGGCGACCGGCGCCGGAGCGATCACCACACGCCTCGTCACCATTCAGCCAGGCACGACCACGCCGCCGCACTGGCATCGGGTGGAGGAGGCGATGATGGTGCTCGAAGGCGAGGGGAAGGCCGTCCTCGGCGACGAGGTGATGGACATCTCGGCCGGCGCGACGCTGCTCGGGCCAGCTGGCATTCCGCACGGCTTCGTCAACACCGGCACCGTCCCGATGGTGCTGGCCGTGGCGTTCCCGGCCATCGAGGTCGAGACGTTCCCAGCCTGATCCGCGTGCCCTGCACATGGCGTCCCGTCCCAAACACACTGGGCGGGGCGTCTGTCGTTCGGCACGATACTCCGGACAGCTGGACGTGCTACGGCGTGGCCGGGTTCCCCGTCAGGTGCGGCCCGGGCGTGAACCAGTTCGAGAAGAGAATCGCCGCGACAAAGATCAGAAAGACCACGAGCAAGATCGCCGCGAATATGAACGGTGGTGGCTTCATCCGTACTTCCTCCACATCTGCCAGTCCGGAGTCCGCGCAGCCCTCGTGCCAGTGAGCCGGACGGCGTGCCGCGCGGGTCAGGAAGGCGCTCCGAGCTGCGCGGCTGGCAGCGTACGGACCGAGTGGCCGCACGACTGGCAAAACTGTTCGCCAGGTGACATTTCGCGCAGATCGGGAACGTGCGTGCCGTACTCGTCGTCATGGGGATGGCGTGGGGGGCGGGGCAGCCGGACCGTCTGGCGTCCGTAGACCCTGCCCACCCCGATCCTGAGCGAGCGACGGCCCGGGACACGGGTCTGACGTAGGGGGAGGAGCGCATGTTCGACAGGGTGGTTGGATCGGTAGCTCGACAGGCTCGCGCGGCGGCGGTGGCGCTGACGATGGTTTCGCTGGTGGTCTCCGGAGCGGCGGGCTGGAATGGTGCGAGCGTTGCGCTGGCGGCGGTGGAGCCGAGCAGCATCGCGCTGGTGCCCGCTGACCTGCCGCCGGGCTTCGTGATCGACCAGTCCAGGACGTCCGACGACGTGGTAGACGGTGTCGGCCCGCGCCACATCCGCAGCCTGGCGCGCGATGCGACGCCGGCGAACGTGGCGAGCGGTCCGGTGTTCGTGATTCAGAGCGTGATCCGGCTGGACTCCGGGCTGGGCGCCGGCGATGCGCTGCGACTTCAGCGAGACTACTGGGTGAACCGGGTGGGGTACTCGCCGACCAGTGCCGGGCCGAATGACGGCGGCACGTTCAGCCTGGTGAAGCGGGACAACGGCGTCGTGTCGTACGTCGTCGGCTTCATCAAGGAGAACATGATCATCGTGACGATCGCCGGCGGCGCGGACGGGGTCGTGCAGTACCAGGACGCCGTGGCGTACGCGGGCAAGACCTCGGCGAAGCTGGACGCGGCGCTCGGCCGCTGACGACCGGCTCAGCCGATACGGGAGGCTCGGCAGCAACTGCCGGGCCTCCTCGCTATCCGAGACGCGCTACGGCCGCCGCACGACCAGATTGTCGAAGCGCGCCTCAGCGGTACCCTTGCGCCCCGGCCGCACTCCTACGCCGAGCGCGATGTCGCCTTCCGACATCGGAAAGGCAATCCATCCGAAAACATTTGAGCGATTGATCGATCCCTCTAACGTATTGCCTCGGCACACTAAGTCCAAGTGGTTGGTCTGACCATTCCGGTGAATACTTGGCCACTCTCTCCACGCTGTGCGCGGAGAGAGAAGATTGCCATTCAGAAAGTGGACGAGTCCGTATACGCCTGACTGCGGCGCGAGACTGAAGCGATACGAGGTCGTGCCAAAATCCTTGGATCGACAACTCAGAAAGACGTACTGATCATCTGCTTCTCCAGTAACCCGAACATCCACGGAGACCGTCACATCTACTGGGACTCCAGAGAGTGTGTAGATAGCCGCGCCATTCCAGTCAGGATCTATCGTTTTGATGAGAAACTCACCATCGGTGTAACCGAAGTTCATATGAGCCGGATCATGATTGTCTCCGGATAGGAGGCCCGAAACGGGATCGTCGAAGTTGTCGGACAGGAGCACATTGCCATCAGACTGGATCGCCGTCGCAGTTGGGATCGGTCGATTCATTCCTGGTGTGGGTGTGGCCACGCTGTTGATCTTGAGCTCAAGCGTGTAGGGACTCGTCGTGCCGCTCGCACGTGAAGGGTCGGTGCTGACATAGGCGTAGAATGTTCCTCGCTGAACCAGCTGAGCAAGACGTTCTGGCGACGCTCCTTCAAGGGTTGACTGGTTGATTACGACGTTGTTCGCGTTCGCGAGAAAGAGGTCAACGTCCGTCGAGAGGTCGATCAGGTCGAGTTGAATGATACTGTCGGTCGGCACCTGTACGCGGTAGGCGTCCACGTCTTCCAGGCGGTCGAGGATGCCCCGGACTGGGGCGCCCGGCGTGAGGTCACAGGCGTTGGCTGGCGTGTCGTTCGGCTCGGGGCACGGGTCCGCCTGGGCCAGAGACCTGGACGGTGGCGTCAGCAGCACCGCCGTCAGCAACAGCAATGTGACGACGGTCCGTGACCATCGCTTTGCAGGCCCGTGTAGCAAGCTGTGTCCTCGACCTGCTGACCCTGACTTCAGTGGCGGCTCATTATCGTCTGGAATCGCACTCTTGACAAGAGGAACATCGTGTCAGGGTGTGCGCCAGAGCTTTGTGCTGAGCCAAACGCCTGGGGCG
>JAXLXF010000033.1:0-78851 GCA_046328125.1 Chloroflexota bacterium | reverse complement strand
CGGCGGACGCTGGCGGTTGGAGGCGGGGCGGCGGGCGGTCAGTGCTCCGGGAGGACGGACGGGTGCCGCGTCCTGAGCTCGCCGAGCAGATGCCGTAGGGCGGACCGGCTCGACCAGGGCACGGCGCCGGCGTAGACGCAGCCGCCCTCCCCGTGCGCCACGAAGACCAGCTCCACGCCGCCCATGATGTTGAACGTGCGGACCGTCGGGCCGTCCGCCAGCATCACGGCGACGCGTGCCAGCCGCATCAGCTGAGGCTCGGCCGGGCGGATGCCGGGGATCGCCTGCACTCGCGCGGTCAGCTCCGAGACGTCCGTCTCCGGCGGGGACGGCTCCGCGAAGAACGCCCGCACCAGCCGCGTCACCCACGGGCTGTGGCGCAGGGTAGCGTGGGTGGCGGACGGCGTCAGCACGAAGCGCGCGTTCACGAGCCTGGCCGACTCGTGCGAGACGGTGCCGTCGTGCGCGCCGAGGAGATCCCCGACGACGGTCAGCGTCGGCACGATGGCGGCAATCGCCTCGGCCTTGGCGCGTCGGTCCACCCGGAGATCGCGGCCGATGGTCAACCCGAGCGGGTCCAGAATGGCCGCCAGCTCGGCCCCGCCGACCGGGCAGCCGATCAGCGCCAGGCGGTCGGTCCGGACCAGCCACTCCGGATGGCGTGTCAGCAGCTCGATCCAGATCAGCCCGCCCATCGAGTGCCCGACCACCCGGATCCGGGCCTGGGGATGCTCGGCGATGGCGCGCTCGGCTTCACGCTCGACGATCTCGATCAACGGCTCGATCCGAATCCAGGTGCGCACGAACCCGAGATTGGGGGCGATCACCTGCGCGGCCGGCAGCGCGAGCGCCTCGCCGAACCGCTGCATGGCCCGGTTGTTGTCGGCCCAGCCATGCTGCGCGAACAACAGCGTCTCGACGTGAGCTGACGTGGCGTTCATCGGGATGAAGCGTAGCAGCCAGCGCGGCTGACGTTCCGCCTACGTCTCGGAGGCCCAGGCCGCGCACTGGCGCATGGTGGCCGGGTCGGCCGGGACGTAGTAGATCAGGCGGAAACGGGTGTCGCGGACCAGCGGCTCCGACACCAGCCGGAACTGGAGCAGCCCGACGCCGGGCACGTTCAGTTTGACCGGCACCAGCACGCGGGCGGCGCTGATCGGGGGCGGCTCCTGCTCGGCCCGGCTCCACTCCTGCCGGAAGCGCGGAAGCTCGGCCTGCATCTGGGCCAGCATCTCGGCAAGCCACGGCTCGTTGCGGTAGCGCTCGATCTCGTAGCGCATGGCACGAATGAGCAGCGGCAGGAAGACGTCCGGCTCGGCGACCAGCGCCCCGAACGGCGAGGCCGGATCGAACCAGGGCGCCAGCATCGAGCGGCCGGCCAGGCGCTCCAGCACCGTCCCGGAGTGCCCCCTGCCGAGCAAGCACGGCACGAACCGCTCCAGGCGATCAGCCGGGGCAGGCAGTCCAGCACGTAGGCCGGGAACGGCACGTCGTGGAGCTCGTGCTGGCAGCTCTCTCTGGCCCATTCGGTCTCGGCCGGCGTCGGCAGCGGCGTCGAGACGACGTAGCCGAACAGCTCCAGGACGTCTCTGCGCTCGGTGTAGCGCGCGCCAAGCGCGTCCAGGATCTTCTCGACGGTGCCTCGGCCAGGGCTGGGCCACCCGGCCTGCTTCGACGCGCTGGAGGTAGCCGGTCCCAAGGTCCGCCTCGGCCTCGACCCAGAGCTGGGAGCGGCCGGCCCGCTCGCGCACGGCCTGCGCTGCGCCCCGCCGCGTCCCGACGTGGCCAGGCGTGCCGCGACGTCGGCGTGACGCCGGCGCCGGCGAGTTCGACTCCGATGACGATGACATCCGCTCGTACCCTGCGTAGGATAGCAAGGTGGCCGACTCATCCCGTCTCACCCCTGTCCAGGGCCGGGCTCGCCGGCTGACCTCGCAGCGCCGCCGGCGACCACGGCACGCTCCGACGCCCTGGCGGCGTTCTGGCGCGGCTATCTGGCGCTGCTCCCGCTCTGGTCGGGGGCGATCCCGCCGGGATCGCCTACGGGGTGGCCGCCCGTAGCGCTGGCCTCGGCATCGTCGAGACGCAGGTGATGAGCCTGGTGGTGTTCTCAGCGGCCGGGCAGATCGGGGCGGTCTCGCTGCTGGCCGCCGGCGCCTCGCTGGTGCTGACGATCGGGACGGTGATGGCGCTGAACGCGCAGCTCCTGCTGCTCGGGCTGGCGATCGGCCGGCAGTTGCGGCTGTCCTGGGTCCAGCGGGTGGCGGCGGCCTGGCTGCTGACGGACGGCGCGTACGGCGTGAGCCTCGGCGTCGGTCCGTTGCGGCTGGCGGTGCTGCTGGGGACCGGCGCCAGCATGTACACCGGCTGGAACCTCGGGACGCTGCTCGGGGCCGGGCTGGGCGCCACCCTCGCCAACCCGCGCGCCTTCGGGATCGACCTGGTGGCCCCACTCTCGTTCCTGGCGGTGCTGGTGCCGCTGGTGCGGAGCCGGCCGCTGCTGCTGGTGGCAGTCTCGGCCGGAGTGACGGCATGGCTGGTGTCGCGGGTGGCGCCAGGTGGGGTAGCTGTCCTTGGGGCGGGAGTTGTGGGCTGCGCGATGGGGGCCTGGGCGACCCGGGAGCGAGGGGGCCGGGAGTGATCTGGCTGGTGCTGGGCATGGGGGCCGGGGTGTACGCCTTGCGGATCGCCGGGCTGGTGCTGCACGACGTCGCGCTGCCGCCGGTCTGGGAGCGGGCGCTCGGATTCGTGCCGGTGGCGCTGCTGACCGGCCTGGTCGTGGTCGGGCTGAGCGGGCAGGTGGCCGCCGAGCCGCTCCGTCTGGTCGCGGTGGCGGCAGCGGCCGTCGCGGCGCGGCGAACCGGCAAGATGTGGGCCTGCATCCTCGGCGGCATGGTGACGTACTGGCTGCTCGCCTGGCTCGTGCCGTGATGGGCCTGAGGCGGGACAGGGGTTCAGGATGGCGCGTTACGATCTGGAATTGGGCTCTCTGCACCGCGAGCGTGAGCGAGCGGACCTTCAATGTCAGGGTCCGCTCGCTCACGCTCGCGGTGCCGAGTGACGCGGACTTGGACGACTGTGGCTGAGGAGGCAGCTCCTGGGAGCGAGGACATGACGACGAACGCGCACACCAGCATCACGGTCCGGCACGATCTCCGACCGGGCGACATGGGCCAGGTCATCGGGCTGCACGGCGTCCTCTACGCCGAGGAGTACGGCTTCGACCACGGCTTCGAGGCGTATGTGGCCGAGACGATGGCCGAGTTTGGGCGTCTGTTCCGTCCGGGCCAGGACCGCCTCTGGATCGCCGAGCGTGCCGGGCAGCCGGTCGGCTCGATCGCGATCCTGGGGCGCGAGGGCCGGGCGGCGCAATTGCGCTGGTTCCTGCTCCACCCGAGCGCGCGCGGCCAGGGGCTGGGGCGGCAGTTGGTGCAGGAAGCACTCGACTTCTGCCGGGCGGCCGGCTACCAGTCGGTCTACCTCTGGACCGTCACCGGGCTGGATGCCGCCGCTCATCTGTACGTGACGGCCGGTTTCCGGAAGACCGAGACGAAAGCACCGGAAACGTTGTGGGGGGTCCGCCTGTCCGAAGAGCGGTACGATCTGACACTACAGGAGATGAGAGCTCGTTAAGAACCGTGCGAGAACCCCTTGCTTCACACCCGGTTTTGCCTACAATAGAAGGTAGCTCATTAGAGGAGGGCCTGTAGCATCCAGCCCCGCAACATGCCACAACGGCCGCCGGCCGGCCCGCGCATCAATCGCGCGATTCGCGTTCCTGAAGTCCGGCTCATCGACGAAGATGGGTCGCAGCTTGGTGTCGTGCCGACCAATCAAGCGCTGGAGATGGCCCGCCAGCGAGACCTCGATCTGGTCGAGGTCGCAGCCAACGCGATGCCGCCCGTCTGCAAGCTCCTGGACTATGGCCGGTTCAAGTACGAGCAGACGAAGAAAGAGCGCGAGGCCAAAAAGCACCAGCACGCGACCGAGCTGAAGGAGCTTCGGCTGCGACCTGGCACGGACGACCATGACGTCGACGTCCGGGCTCGCTCGGCCAGGCGCTTCATCGAGGAGGGCCACAAGGTCAGGCTACTCGTCCGGTTCCGAGGGCGCGAGGCCGCGCACCCGGAGATCGCACGCGGCCAGATCGACCGGATCGTCAAGTCCCTGACCGACATCGCCATCGTCGAGCAGGGGCCGATGATGGAAGGTCGGGCGATGTTCGCCGTCCTGGCGCGCTCTCGCGCGGCGCAGGCGGCAGCCGAACGCGCTCAGCAGCAGCAGCCCCGCCCCGCCGACGGCCGGACGCAGGCAGCACCCGCCGCCGCGCCCGCGCCTGCCGCGGCGTCTGCACCGGCAGCAGCGCCAGCCCCGGCCGCTCCAGCCGCCCCAGAGCGTAGCCCGTCGTAGCGCCGCTCTCGTAACGCCAGACACACCAGGCCCCCGCTCTCGTCGAGCGGGGGCCTCGTCTTTTGACAGGATGACCGGGATGGAAGGACCATCCCGGTCATCCTGTCCATATCGCTCCTGGCTCCTGGCTCCTGGCTCCTGGCTCCTGGCTCCTGGCTCCTGGCTCCTCGTCAGCCGCGCAGCATCGCCAGCGTCTGCTCCAGCGTGCGGATCCGGCTGAACATCTTCATCGACACGTTCATCGCCCACTCGTGGGCCTCTTTGTTGCCCCCGTAGCAGACCTCGCGTACCACCACGGCCATGATGTCCATGTTGAACGCTTCGCGGACGCTCGTCTCGACGCCACGATTCGAGCCGCCGCCGCCGATGATGATGGTGTCCTTCCGGAGCATGTGCAGCAGCTCCGCGACGCCGGTGCCGTAGAACGCGCTCGGGCGTCGCTTCAGGAAGACGTAGTCCTGGGGTTGCGGTGCGATCGAGTCCGGGAAGCTGGCGTCATCCGACCCTTCGACGCAGTTGGTGAGGGGCGGGGTGCCGGTCTCGGCAGAGAGGTCGGTCGGCAGCATCACCACGTCGGCGCCGTCCGCGCGGCTGACGGGCGTGGTGTAGACGATCGGGATCGACAGCTCGCGGCAGGCGTTGATCAGGACGGCCCACGATTCGAGGTGCGGGCGCATCCGCTCGCGTGCGGCCGGGTCGGCCGGCGTGAGGATGCGCTTGCAGACGTCGTAGGCGATCAGGGCGGTCCGGGATGGGTCGATGCGCTCGGTGGAGGCGGTCATGGGATCTCCTTACGTCCAGTGAGTGGAGAGCCGAGAGTGAGAGGGTGACGGATCGCCCACTCTCACTCTCGGCTCTCCACTCACTGGGTGTATTGCAACAACTGGACGTTCAGGCCGTTGGTCTGGGCGCCGGGGATAGTAGCGACGATGGTGCCGGGCAGGGTGCCGACCCGTCGGTCCGCCACCTCGAAGCCGGCCGCCTGGGCGTGGGCGATGGTGGCGTCCAGGTCCGGCACCTCCACCGAGAACATGCTGTTCAGGCCGGGTGGGCGCTGGCGGATCGGGCTGTCCGGGGTGGCCGGCCCGAGCAGCTCGAACATGGCATCGCCGATCCGGAGCTGTCGCACGACGGTGGTGGGCGAGATCACCTCGCCAACAGTCGGCACGCCGAGCACATCGTCCCAGAAGCGGCAGGAGGTTTCGAGGTCCGGCGCGACGGCCGCCACGTGGTCGAGTCGTTTGAGCGGCGTGGCGTGCTGCCCGAGCGCGGCGTAGCCGTCGTACCGCTGCTGCTGGCTCCTGGTGTACTGGATCAGCCCCAGGCCGGCGGCGGCGTCTGCCATCGGCTGGAGCAGTGCCACGCCATACTGCTTGTCGCCGTCGAAGACGCCTTCCACCCGGGCCTGCGGCTGGACGCCCCGCTCGGCCAGCTCAGCCAGGGCGGCGTCCAGGTCCGAGACGCGCAGCATGAGCTGGGAGAGGCCCTTGTCGGCCCGCGCGAGCAGCCGCTGGCCGTTCGGCGTCGCGGCGTCGGCCGGGGTGGCGATGCTCAGGATCTCGATACAGAACAGGTTGTCCGGCCCGCCAATCGGAATCTTGCGGATCGCGAAGCGGCTGTTCGGGTTCACTTGCTCTGGCGTGACGACGAGGCCGAGGCGCTCGAACGTGGCACTGGCGGAGGCCAGGTCCGAGACGGGCAGGACGACCATGTCGATGCCTTCGTACAGCACGAGAGGCTCCCTTCCGTGATGGGCACCACTGGCACGTGCGCGGAGAACGTGGCACGCGGCCCCGGCATCATAGCCGGGACCGCGCTACACGTCTGCTGGAACGGAATCGTCGAGGGATGACGGCGATCGAGCCGTCAATCGCGTCCTCTTGGATCGCTCGCTCTGCTGCGTGACCGGAAGCTCGCGCTGCGCGACCACGAAGAATGAGTCCACATCTCTCGTCTCGTCTACGTCGAGTGAGACGACGTCTACATCGCCGGTCGGACGAACGCGTACCCACTCTGACGGTGTGAGTGGCCCCTCGGCAAACAAGACGGTGGTGTGAAGGTGCCCCGCCAACTCGCGTGCCACGCGGAGCACTCCGTCGAATCCGTCGAGGCGCTGTACAAGCTCGTCATCGCAGATGGCGACGAGGATCTGGAGTGGAAAATCGCGATACTGTCGAACACGCTCGAGGATGACCCGCGCAGATGGCGTCGTCGCGGCGAGTTGCTCGGCGTCGTCTGTGACTGTCACGGCCGAGATGGGCGCGAGGAAGGCAGTTGCCGCCGCGGCTCGCAGCTCCGCCTCGTCAACCCACCGGTCGAGCAACAAATCCTGCCAGATCATCGCCGTCCTCGCCACTCGTCAATCTCTTGCTTGAGACGCCGCGCGACCTCTCGATCTACCTCTGCAACCTGTTCGCGATCGAGCATCTGCTCGGGATTCATGCGCAACCCTGGATCATTGTACGGCGCCAATGCACGATACTCTCCCCGGCTCAGACGATACATTCCCTCACCTTCGCGCGGGAAGAGTCGACCGCCCGGCTCCAGGACATAGGTGCGACCATTGATGGTGAACGTGTTGCCATCCCGGATGGCCAGGCCCGCTCGGATCGCCTCGACATCCGCCAGGACGTCGACCCAGGGCATGATGACGGTGTTCTGACCGGTGTGGCGTACGCTTCGGGCCGTGAGGCGGTCGGCGAAATGCCGTCGCTCGGGCATGCGGGGGATGCCCTGCCGTGCAGTCGGGGCGTTTGGGTTTGGCGCCTGCTCCACGGTAGGCATACTACGCCAATCGACGCAACAGAGGGCGGCTGCATTGCGGATCGTGTTTCAGTTCTGGCTGCTGCCGCTCGTGCTGGTGCTGGCCGGGGCCGGCCCGAGGGCGCAGGGCGACGGAGCGGCCGGCGCGCGCACCTTCGAGATCCAGGGCGCGGGGCACGTCTCGCCGCTCGTCGGGCAGATGGTGCAGGATGTGCCGGGCGTGGTGACCGCGTTGCGCTCCAACGGGTTCTACCTCCAGGACGCCGATGGCGACGGCCGCCCAGAGACCTCGGATGCCGTCTTCGCGTTCACCGGCGAGACGCCGACCGTCCTGGTGGGCGACAGTGTCCGCGTCTCAGGGCAGGTCCGCGAGTTTCGGGCGGGCGGCGACGAGGCAGGGCTGTCCACCACCGAGATCGCGGTGACCGGCGTGGCTGTCATGAGTCACGAGCAGCCGCCGCCGGCGCCGGTCGTGCTCGGGCCGGGTGGGTTGGTGGTCCCGACGCGCCTGCTCGCCGAGGGCGTGGAAGGAGACCTCGAAGCCGGGCTGCCGTTCCGGCCGGACCAGAGCGCGCTCGACTTCTTCGAGAGTCTGGAGGGGATGCGGGTCCAGCTCGACGACGCGGTGGTGGTCGGGCGGCGGAGTGGGATGGGCGAGCTGCCGGTCCTGCCGGCCAACGGCGACAGCGTGACGCGGCGGACGGTCACCGGCGGGCTGCTGGCGCCGTCCGCACTGGGCGAGGCTCCGCCGCGCATCCTGCTGGCGGACGGGGCGGTGCGGACGCCGCCCGCCAGCGTCGGCGACCGCTTGCCGGGCCGGACGGTGGGTGTGGTGGAGTACGCGTTCGGCGGCTACCGGGTGCGGGTGAGCGAGCTACCGTCGCTGGTCCCTGCCGGCACTGCGCCAGAGAGGGTCGCGCCAGACGGGACGGCAGACCGTGGCGTGCTCTCGGTGGCGACGTTCAACGTCGAGAACCTGAGCGCCCGCGAGCGGCCGGCCCGGCTGGCCCGGCTCGCCGAGACGATCGTGCAGGGGCTTGGCGGGCCGGATCTGGTGGTACTCCAGGAGCTCCAGGACGATTCGGGCGCTGGCGACGACGGCGTGGTGACGGCGGGCAGAACGGCGCGGGCGCTGACGGAGGCGATCCGGGCGGCCGGCGGCCCGGAGTACGCCTTCCGCGAGATCGCGCCGGAGAATAACCAGGACGGCGGCGAGCCGGGCGGGAACATCAGGGTCGGGATGCTGTTCCGGACGGATCGCGGGCTGGCGTTCGTGGACCGGCCGGGCGGAGACGCGGTGACGCCGGTCGCGGTCGTGCCCGATCCTGGGGACGGGCTCGGCCCGACGCTGTCGCTCAGCCCAGGCCGCGTCGCGCCCGCCGATCCGGCCTGGCAGGAGAGTCGGAAGCCGCTGGCCGCCGAGCTGACGTTCAACGGGCACCGTCTGATCGTGGTGGGCTGCCACTTCGGCTCGAAACGGGGTGACGGCCCGCTGTTCGGGCGGATCCAGCCACCGGCTCGGCCTAGCGAAGCACGCCGGGTGGCCCAGGCGCAGCTCGTGCGCGCGTTCGTGGAGAGCGCACTGGCGGCCAACCCGACGGCGAAGACGATCGTGCTGGGCGACCTGAACGACACGCCAGGCTCGGCGGCGCTGCTGGCGCTAACCAGGGCTTCCCGCGGGGATGACGCCGTGCGCCCGTTGACCGACCTGCTGGAGCGGCTCCCCGAGCCCGAGCGGTACAGCTACGTCTTCGGGGGCCAGTCCGAGGCGATCGACCACATCCTGGTCAGCCTGAGCCTGCTGGGCGCGGTGCAGCTGGTAGACGTGGTGCACGGCAACGCCGGCTTCGCGAGCGGCGCCAGCGACCACGACCCGGTCCTGGCCCGCTTCAGCCTGCCGCCCCGCTGAGCCGGTCTACGCAGTCGGTTCAGGCTCGTAGTCCGGCGGCGCCGTCTCATCTGGCAGACGGCCAAACACGTCGTCAAGTCCACCGCGCGCATGGAACTCGCGGATGGCCTCCATGACCGTATCGGCCATTTCCGTGAAGCCATCGGTCTGAGAGTCTGTCGGTTCGAGCTCACGTAGGTCTGCCATCGGTGACTCGTTCCTATCTGCATCCTGAAGCGTCAGGCGCTGGCGAACACACGGGGGGTTGGAAGTGACTCGCCGCTGGCCTGCCGAGTGGTAATCAGCCCTTCGATGAGATCCTTGCCCTGTTGGAGCGCTTCCTCGTAGGACGCTCCATGGGTGTGAACGAGATCGCCCCACTCGGGCAAGCTCACGATGAACACCCGATCTTCGTTTGACCATTCGATGACCATTGAATAGCGCAGATCGTCGCTCATGGCGATCGGATGGTAGCACTCCAGGGGCTCAGTGGCGGGGCAGCGCCACCAGGGCCAGGGCGTCGTCGTGCGGGCGGCCGAACCGCTCCAGGATCGCCTGGGCCAGCGCCTCCGGCGCCCACGGCTCGGGGAGGCCCAGCGCTAGCAGGTCGGCGCGGGCGCTGATCCCGTCCGAGTGCAGCAGGAACGCCCACCACTCGCCGAGCGAGACCGTGAACGGCCGGACCGTCCGCATCGCCGAGCCGACGATCCCGCGATAGCAGATCAGGCGCTCGTGACGGCCACCCTTCCACAAGTGCCCTTCCACGTTGCCGATGCCGGCGTACACCAGCTCGCCGCTGGCGACGTCCAGGCGCGCGATCGAGATGGCGGCCCCGCGTGTGCCGGCCAGCGCCGTGTGGCAGCGACGGATCGCCTCGACCGGATCCGCCGAGGGATGCGCGTCCAGCGTCTCGACGGCGCACGCGGACGCCTTCGCCGCCTCCACGCCGTGCCCCAGCCCGTCGATCACGGCGACGCGGCAGACGCGGCCAGACCAGTGGACGGCGTAGGTATCGCCGTTCACCACCTCGGCAGGATGCGGCCGGCTGGCTATGCCGATGACGAGGGGTGCGTCAGCCACTTTCTCGCGACAATCCTGGTGCCGGATGGGTGCGTCACCAGCTCGAAATCGTCCATCTGCCGTCTGGCGGCGGGGAGGCCGGAGCCGAGACCCCCGCCCGTCGTGCAGCCGTCCTGGAGCGCCAGGATCGGATCGGCGATGCCCGGGCCGGCATCCCGACTTTCGATCTCCAGGCCCTGGCGCGCCGCGTCGGCGACGGGCCGGAGCACCAGCTCACCGTCAACCGCGTATCGATGCAGGTTCATCGCCAGCTCTGAGACGGCCAGCGCGATCTGCTCGGCGTCCGCGCGGCTGAAGCCGAGCGCGGCCGCCAACCGGCGTCCCTCGCGGCGGGCCTGATCCGCGTCCAGCCGGGTGCGGACCGCGAACCGCCACTCTTCCACGTCAACGGCGCCATTTGCGGATCGTGACCGTCGTGCCCCGGCCGGGAGCGCTCTCGATCACCATCTCGTCCATCAGCCGACGCGTCCCCGGCAGCCCCATCCCCATCCCGCCGCCAGAGGTGAAACCGTCGCGGAGCGCCTGCCCCACGTCCACGATGCCGGGGCCTTCGTCCGCCACCACGATCTCGATGCCAACCCTGCCGCTGCCGCCCAGCTCGCGGATGGCGACCGCGCCATGACCGTCCGTCGCGTAGGAGACCACGTTCCGCGCCAGCTCCGAGACCGCCGTCGCGATCCGGCTCTGGTCCACCACGCCGAAGCCAAGCTGTCGCGCCACCTCGCGGGCACGCTGACGCGAGGCGACGATCCCATCCTCGCCGTCGATGGCGACCGTGGCCTCAGCGATGGGCATGATTGCCTCGCGATCCGTCGCGGCTCGGAGCATACCGTGGCGCCCGATCCGCGACCCTGGACGCCCCGACCAGCCGCTCCAGGAGTGCCAGGCCACGGTCCGCGTTCACGGCGGTCCGAACGCCCTTCAGCTCCAGACCGAGCTCCACCAGGGTGATCGCCACGGCCGGCTGGATGCCGACCACCACCATCTGGGCGCCGAGCAACCGGACGCCGACCGCGATGTCGTTCAGCATCCGTCCCAGGAACGAGTCCACGATCTCGACCACCGACAGATCGAGCAGGACGCCGGTGGCGCCAGTCCGCTCCAGGTGTCCGAGCAAATCGGTTTGCAGCGTCATGGCGTCGCGGTCGTGCAGGTCCTCCAAGACCGTCACGACCAGCGTGTGCCCGATGCGCAAGACGGGTGCACGAGCCACTAGCTGGCCTCTCCGTCGACGTGCGAGTCGGCGAGCGGGCGGGCAGCGCCTCGACGCGAGACGACCTCCAGACCGAGCCGCCCAAACGCCAGCTCCAGGCCCTTCGCCATCGTCGTGCGGGTGATGACGCCAGAGAGATCGACCCCGAGATGCACCAGCGTGATCGCCGTCCGCGTCGAGAGCCCGACCATCAGCACCTCGGCGCCCAGCAGCCGGGCCGCCGCGACGGTCTCTAGCAGGTGTTTGGCGATGGCGGTGTCCACGACCGGGACCGCCGTGATGTCCAGGATGACGATCTCCGAGCCGGTGTCCACGATCTTCTGGAGCAGCGCCTCGTTCATCTCCTGGGTGCGGGCCGTGTCCAGACTGCCCACGATCGGCAGCGCCAGGATGCCGTCCCAGACCTGGATGACCGGCGTCTGCAGCTCGCTGATGGTCTGGCGCTGTTGCTCGATCTGGTCGGACAGGCGGTCTCGTTCGGACCTGCTACTCATCGCTCCCTCCTGTGTCCTCGTCCGACGCGGCGACGTCGCGCGGGAGGCGCACCTCAAACGTGCTGCCCTCGCCGGGCGCACTCTCAACCGACAGGTTGCCCCGGTGTACCGCGATGAGCCGCTGCGCGATCGAGAGGCCCAGGCCGAGGCCGCGCGGCTCGGCGACTTTGGCGTCCGGGGCGCGATAGAACTTCTCGAAGATCCGCGCGCGCGTCGCTGGCGCCATCCCGATGCCCGTGTCGACGATCCGGAACCAGACGCCCACGTCGTCCACGCCGCAGCGCGCCTCGACGCGCCCCCCTTCCGGGGTGTAGCGGATCGCGTTTGTGAGCAGGTTGCTGAAGATCGTCAGGAGTGCATCGGCGTCCGCGACCGCGCCGCACCCGCCGGGGTCTACGCTGACCAGTGAGATCCCTTTCTCGTCGGCCATCGTCTTCGCCCAGGCGACCGCCTTCCGCAGCACCTGCCCGGCGTCGATGGGCCGCATGACCATCGCCGGCAGGCCGTCCTTGCTGGCGCCGATCAGCTCGTCGGTGAGCCGCGCGAGTCTGCCGAGCGCCTCGCGAGCGGCGCCGAGCCGCGCTGGGAGCCGCTCGACCTGTTGCCGTTCGAGGCTCCGCCGCGCCAGGTCCACGTTCCCGAGCGCGGCGGTGATCGGCGTCCGGAGCTCGTGCGAGATGGTGGCGAGGATGTCCTGCTTCTCACGCTCTGACTGCTCGGCGTCCGCGACGCGCTGCCGTTCCAGCTCCAGGCGGGCCTCGGTCTCGCGGTCGCGCTCGCGCAGCCGCAGATCCAGGTAGGCTCGATACTGGACGCCGTACGCGATCATCATCTCCAGCAAGAACTGGAGGGCGTCGGTGGCGGCGCGGGCCTTCTCTCGGTACGAGAGCCCGCTGGAGGCGATTTCGACGGCCTCGGCGTGGATCGCGATGATCTCTTCCGGGCCGAGCCCTTCCTCGATGAACTGCCGGCTCAGCAGCGACGCGCGGTACAGCGCCTTCTCTTCTCGATTCGTAAAGTACGTCCCGAGGATCTGCGCGTACACGTCGATGGAGCCCGGCTGTTGAGCCGGCTCGTCGTCGGCGAAGCCGGGCATGTCGGCCGCGTCGGACGGGCTGGGGGCCGCCATCAGTTCTGAGTTTTGCACGGTCGCCCCTGTGGGCAAGAAGCGTGCCACTGAGCCTGGCGCCTCAGCGGGTAGCCTCCACCGCTGTACTCGCGGGTTGTGTCGGGGGTACCCTGGACGATGGTGGCGCGTGGCGCCTCCAGCGGAGCGGACGAGGAGGCCAGCGGTGGCGATTGCAGAGCGTGAGGCGGTGGGCGGGGCCGTTCGGGGCGGCCGGGCGAGGGGCGCGCAAGAGCGACGGGCGTTCGTGGTGTCGGCGCTCCAGAGCGATCGCTCGCTCGCGGACGTGGCTGCCGATCGCGGCCTCACACCGGTTGCGCTGCGCCGCCTGATCCGCCGCGAGCTCACGGCGCGGCTCCCGCGCACGGATGGGACGCTCACGGCTTCGGTCAGCCAGCCGGTGGAGATCGTCCGCGACCGACACGGCATCGCCCACGTCTTCGCCCAGTCCGAAGCCGACGCCTACGTGGGCCTGGGGTTCGTGGTGGCGCAGGATCGGCTCTGGCAGCTGGAGTACCGCCGGCGCTGGGCGTACGGCACGCTGGCCGAGGTGCTGGGGGCGGCCGGGCTGGCGAACGACACGATGGCGCGGACCCTCCGCTTCGACCGGATCGCCGATGCCGAGCACGCCGAGCACCCGCCCGAGACCCGCCAGTTGCTGGAGGCGTACGCGGCGGGCATCAACGCCGCCATCGAGGCGTTCGGGGACAGGCTCCCTATCGAGTTTGACGTGCTGGGGATCACGCCGGCTCCCTGGCGCGCGGTGGACACTGTGACCATCGCGCGGGCCTCGTTGTGGCAGTTCAGCGGCCGGATCGAGAACATCGTCGTCGGGGAGGCGGCCGAGCGGCTGCTGCCTCCGGAGCTTGCGGCCCGCTTCCTGACCGTGGAGGCGCCGGAGGAGACGATCCTGCCGCCGTGGACGAGCCGCACGGGCGCAATGACGAGCCACACGGGCGCAATGAATTGCGCCCCTACAGCGAATGATCTGGTAGGGGCGCAATTCATTGCGCCCCCATCCATTGCACCCGCTGACGCTGGGTCTTCGGGCCTCTCCCCGGACGGCACCGGCCAGCCACAGGGCAGCAACCAGTGGGCCGTCGGCGCGCAGCTCTCGGCGAGCGGCGCCCCGCTGCTGGCGAGCGACGGCCACGTCCCCTACTACCAGCCGTCAACCCGCTACGAGGTCCACTTCGCCGGTGGGGCCGTGGACGTCATCGGGATCACCGACGTGGGCGTGCCGCTGATCCACAACGGGCGGACGCGCGGCGTCGCCTGGGGCCTGACCAACAACGTCTCCTCCAACCGCGACCTGTACGCAGAGGAGCCAAACCCCGCTACTCCCGATGAGGTCCGCGACGGCGACGGCTGGGCGCGCCTCGACAGCCGCGAAGAGGTGATCCAGGTGCGCGGCGCCGAGCCGGTCCGCCTGACCGTCCGGAGCAGCCCGCGCGGCCCGATCGTCAACCACCTGATCTCCAGCATCGAGCCGGGCGGCGATCCGCCGATTGCGCTGCGCTGGGGCGGGCTGGACCCGCGCGACTGCATCACCGGTGGTCTGGAGCTTGCACGGGCTCAGAGCTGCGCCGAGGCTCGGGAGACGCACCGAGCCTGGCAGTTCTCCGGCCAGAACCCCGGCTTCGCGGACACGGCCGGCCACATCGGGTACCAGATGCGGATTCGCTTCCCACAGCGGGGCCGGGTCGCGCGCGGCTTCCGCTCGCCGGCCAGCCCGGATGACTCCTGGCAGGAGCCGATCCCGTTCGACCAGCTGCCGTCCGAGACGGACCCCGCGCGTGGCTGGATCGGCTCCTCGAACCAGCGCCCCCATCCGCACGGGAGCGATCTGCCGCTCTACGGCTCGTACGGGGACGGCTACCGTGGGAGGCGGATGCGGGCGCTGCTCGGCGACGTCTCGCAGCCGGACCGAGAGGTGCCCGCGAGCGTGCCGATTCGCCCGCCCTTCACCCTGGCCGACATGGGGACGATGCACAACGACGTCTACTCCGAGCGGGCCGCCGAGCTGAAAGGGCCGCTGGCCGACCTGCTGGTGGACGGCCCCGACGATCCGGACCTGGCTCGGGCGGCCCGGCTGCTCAAGCGCTGGGATGCCCGCTTCACGGTCGGGAGCGTGGCCGGCTCGCTGTTCAGCGTCTTCTGGTGGCGCTGGTGCGAGCGAGTGGCCGCCGCGCGCTTCCCGAAGCACCTGCTGCCGTCGATGGCCGGCGCGGCCGGCTCCATCGCACGCGACCTGCTGGTGGAGGGCGACTTCGGCTGGTTTGCGGATGGCGCGGCAGACGCGGGCGCGATAAATCGCGCCCCTACGGGCAATGACGCTGTACGGGCGCGATTTATCGCGCCCCCCATAGTGAGGGCTGAGGCCCACGCCGCGATGACCGACGCCATCGGCTGGCTGCGGGAGCATCTGGGCGACGACTGGCGGCATTGGACCTGGGGCGAGCTCCACCCGCTGAAGCTGACCCACGCCCTCTCGGTGGGGCGGCCCGTCTTCGGGGAGCTGTTCGACGTTGGCCCGCGCCCCTGCCCCGGCAGCAACGGCGTGCTGAACCAGAATAGCCACGCCATCCGTGACCGCTTCTGGACGACGGGCGGTCCGCACTACCGCTTCCTGGCCGACCTGAGCCCCGGCGGCCAGACGCTCGGCGTCAACACGGCCGGTAACTCTGGCAACCCGGCCAGTCCGCACTACGCCGACCAGTTCCCCGAGTGGCTGGCCGGGCGGTATCACCAGCTCTGGATGGAGCGCGCAGAGGTAGACGCGAACGCCGAGTCCGTCCAACGCCTGACCCCACAGTAGCACCCGTCTCGGCGGCCCCGCGAGATCGCCAGGACACGATCGTCAAGGAGCATGACCGTGGAAGATGAAGCACAACGGCCCGGACCGGGCGGCTCGAGCGTGCGACCGCCGGCCGGCGCGGCCCCGCATGCCCACGCGGCCGGCATGACCGGCGCGGAGGCCGGCCGCTCGACGCCGGGCGGGACGGACGCGGCCCTGCGCAGCCATCGTGAGCCGCTGCCGCCCCGTTCGGGAGGGCCAGTCCGCGATCATCGCGCCGACGTGGCCCAGGCCCGCCGCGAGCTGGAAGCGATCCGGCGCCATCACGGCTCGTCGGGGCGGAGCGGCTCGCTGCGGGCGGCCGTGTTCGGGGTCAACGACGGGCTGGTCTCGAACTTCAGCCTGGTATTGGGCATGGCCGGCGCGGACCTGGGCGGGCAGGTGGTGATCCTGGCCGGGATCGCCGGCCTGGTCGCTGGCGCCTGCTCGATGGCGGCCGGCGAGTACGTCTCGATGCGAGTCCAGCGCGAGGTGTTCGAGGCCGCCATCGACATGGAGCGCCGCGAGATCGCCGAGGAGCCGGAGGCCGAGCGCCAGGAGATCGAGGTGATCCTCCGCGCGCAGGGGGTGCCGCCAGAGGATGCCCAGCGCATCGCCGGCGAGGTGATGGAAGACCCCGAGCTGGCGCTGGACTTGATGTCCCGTCAGGAGCTGGGCCTGGACCCGGACGAGCTCGGCGCCCCGATGGGCGCCGCGACCAGCTCGTTTGGGGCGTTCGCGGTCGGGGCGCTGATCCCACTGCTGCCGTTCGTGCTGTTGCGCGGCGTCACGGCGCTCACCGTCGCGCTGGTGGTCTGCGGGCTGGCGCTGTTCGTCGTCGGCGGGTTCGCGGCCCGGCTGAGCGGCCGGCCGGCCCTGTTCGGCGGGGGGCGGATGCTGCTGATCGGGGCGGCGGCAGCGGCGGTGACGTACGGCATCGGCAAGCTGTTCGGGGTGGCGACGACCGGCTGACCGGCGCATCCTCGGCAACCATGCGGGGGTGTGCATCAGATATTTGGGGGCGCGATGAATCTATTTGGGGGCGCGATGAATCTATTTGGGGGCGCGATGAATCGCGCCCGTACAAGGCAGCCTCCCTGGTACGGGCGCAATTTATTGCGCCCCTCAAGTCATCGCGCCCCCGGGTCTAGCCCGGCACAAAACTCTGACCCACGCCCACCATGTGGGATGCTTTTGACAGGCACGGGACGGAGTGCTAGGCTCCGGAACGAGTCTGGATCGTGGGAGCATCATGGCAGAGCAGCCCATCAGGTTCGCGGCGGTCGGCCTCAACCACAACCACATCTACGGCCAGTGCAAGATGCTCCTCGAGGCCGGCGCGGAGCTCGTCAGCTACTACGCCGTCGAGCCGGAGCTGGCGGCCGAGTTTGGGGCGAAGTACCCGCGGGCGAAGCTGGCGCGGTCCGCCGAGGAGATCTTCGAAGACCCGAGCATCCACCTGATCGCGACCGCCGCCATCGCCAGCGAGCGGGCTGGCGTCGCGATCCAGGCGATGCGCCACGGCAAGGACGCCCTGGCCGACAAGCCGGCCGCCACCAGCCTGGAGCAGCTGGCAGACCTGGAGAAGACCCAGCGCGAGACCGGGCGGATCTGGGCCGTCTACTTCAGCGAGCATTTCTCGACGCCGTCCACGGTCCATGCCGGCGAGCTGGTGCAGGCCGGGGCCATCGGGCGAGTCGTCCAGACGACCGGCTTCGGGCCGCACCGCGCCGCCGTCGCCACCCGCCCGCCCTGGTTCTTCAAGCGCGATCGGTATGGCGGCATCCTGACCGACATCGCCTCGCACCAGATCGAGCAGTTCCTCTTCTTCACCAACTCCAGCACCGCCACCGTTGTGGCGTCGCAAGTCGGCAACTTCGCCAACCCCCAGCATCCCGAGCTGGAAGACTATGGCGACGTCACGCTGCGCGGGGACGGCGGCATCGGGATCATCCGCGTGGACTGGTACACCCCGGACGCGCTCAATACCTGGGGAGACGGCCGTCTGTTCATCCTGGGGACGGACGGCTACATCGAGCTGCGCAAGTACTGCGACGTGGCCGGCCGGCCGGGCGGGGAGCACCTGCTCCTGGCGAACCAGAAAGAGACCCGTTATGTGGACTGCGCTGGGATGAGCCTGCCGTTCGGACCGCAGTTGCTCCACGACATCCGTAATCGGACCGAGACGGCGATCCCCCAGGCCAGGAGCTTCCTGGCGACGCGCCTCGCGATCCAGGCCCAGCTGCAGGCGACGCGGGTCGATCTGCCGGCCACGCCGGTCGGGGCCAGCCGCTGAGAACACAGACGGAACCGCGCGTAAGGAGGTAACGGCGACTGGGCCGGCCCTGTGACGGGGAGGCTGGGGGCGTCGGGGCGAGCGTCGCGTAGCGACGCCGAGATGGTAGCTGTGGGGTGAAACCCACGACCGCGGCGGGCAGTCGTGTAGACTGAGCGCCGACAGTGGCTGAGAGGCGGCATGGGTGCCGCGCAGGAGGATGGGACAGATGGCGACGTCGCCTGGGATCTCACGACGAGCGTTCTTGACAGGCACCGTGGGGGTGGTGGGCGTGAGCCTGCTGGCGGCCTGCGCGCCGGCAGCGCCAGCGGCGCCGACCGCCGCGCCGGCCAAGCCGGCGGAAGCCGCGAAGCCAGCGGAGGCCGCCAAACCAACTGAAGCTGCCAAGCCAGCCGCCCCGGCCGCTGCCGCGCCGACCGCCGCTCCGGCCGCTGCCGCGAAGCCGGCCGAAGCCGCGAAGCCTGCCGAGGCTGCGAAGCCGGCAGCGGGTGCTGCCGCTGCCAAGCCGGACGAGAAGATCGGGCGCAACCTGATCGGCAAGATCGAAGGGCCAACCGTCATCACCGACCCGGCCCAGTTCCCCAAGAGCTTCAAGGAAGCGCCGGCGTTGGCGGAGCTGGTCAAGGCCGGCAAACTGCCGCCCGTCGAGCAGCGCGTCTCGCAAGATCCGCTGGTGCTCAAGCCGACCCACGAGATCGGCAAGTACGGCGGGACGTGGCGGCGCGGGTTCACCGGCCCCGGCGACTCGCTGAACGGCATTCGAGCCGCCGGTGGCCCTGACTTCATCCTCTACGTCGATCCGACCGGCAACACCATCGTCCCGAACATCGCCAAAGGGTACGAGGTGCTGGACGGCGGCAAGGTCACCAAGATCATGCTACGGCGCGGCATGAAGTGGTCTGATGGCCAGCCGTTCAACGCGGACGACTTCGTGTTCTGGTATGAGGATATCTACCTGAACAAGGAGATCAACCCGGCCGGCCTCTCGACGATGGCGGTCAACGGCAAGCAGGGCGTCATCGAGAAGGTGGACGAGTACACCGTCCAGTTCAAGTTCCAGGATCCGTACTTCCTGCTGCCGGAGCTGCTCTCGGTCAGCACCTCGGTCAGCGGCCAGGCGACGCAGGGCCTGAACGGCTGGGGTGGCTACTCGCCGAAGCACTATCTCAAGGACTTCCTCCCGAAGTACACCGACAAGGCGGCGCTGGATAAGAAGGTTGCCGACGCCGGGGTGGACAACTGGGTCAGCCTCTTCAAGCTGCGCTCTGACTGGTCCAAGAACCCCGAGTTGCCGGTCGTCTCGCCGTGGAAGCTGGTGCAGCCGGTCACCACACCAATCCAGACGTTCGAGCGGAACCCGTTCAGCATCTGGGTGGACACGGACGGTAACCAGCTGCCGTACATCGACAAGATCCAGCTGAGCCTGGGCGAGAACCTGGAAGTCATCAACCTGCGCGGCATCGCCGGCGAGTACGACTACCAGGCCCGCCACATGGACATCGGCAAGCTGCCGGTCTTCATCGAGAACCAGCAGAAGGGCAACTACAAGGTCTCGATCAACCCGATGCTGACCGGCTCGGACTACGGCATCTTTATCAACATGCACTACGAGGCCGATCCCGAGATCGGGAAGTGGCTCGCCAACATCGACTTTCGCCATGCGCTGGCGTTGGCGATCGACCGCGACCAGATCAACGAGACGTTCTTCCTGGGCGTCGGGACGCCGGGCTCAGGCGCGCCGGCCGAGTCGAACAAGTACAGCCCCGGCCCGGAGTGGCGCCAGAAGTGGTCCACCCTGGACGTCAAGCAGGCGAACGAGCTGCTGGACAAGATCGGGCTCACCAAGAAGGACGCCGAGGGGTACCGCCAGCGGCTGGACGGCAAGGGCAAGCTCAGCCTGGACCTGACCACGCTCGGCGGCCAGTTCGTCCAGTTCACTCGGATCTCGGAGATGGTCCGCGAGCAGTACAAGAAGATCGGCATCGACCTGCTGATCAACGAGCGCGAGCGGACCCTGGCGATCCGGCGCGGCAACGGCAACGAGACCCAGATGATCGCCTGGTCCAACGACGGCACCGACACGCTGTACGCCAACTCCGGCTGGATCATCCCGGTGGACGGCAACAGCTGGTGGAGCCCCGAGTATGGCAAGTGGTTCCAGTCCGGCGGCTCAGCCGGCAAGGAGCCGCCGCCAGCCATGAAGAAGTGCATGGAGCTGACCAAGGCCGCGTACGGTCAGGACGAGAAGCAGCGCATCGAGACCGGCAAGGAGATCTGGCGGACCCACCTCGAAGATGGCTGGTACATCGGCGGGGTCGGGCAGGCCGGCGCGGTCATGGGCATCATGATCGCCAAGAACAACGTGGGGAACACCCCGTCTGCCTACGCCAACATCAACCTGACCTGGCCGCCGAGCATCGCCCGGCCAGTCCAGTTCTACTTCAAGAGCTGAGGCCGGCCTACTTCATAAACTGAGGCTGGCGTAGCGCGACATCCGTCAGCCGTAACGTTTCGAGAGGGTCACCGGCTACCATGGGGTGGTAGCCGGTGACCCTCTTTGTGTCGAGCGGGTTGCCTGGGGAGAAAGGACTCCCGCTGATGGGGATTGTTGTCGATCGCATGGGGGCAATCTCGCGGCGAGGTCTGTTGAAGGGGTTCGTGGGGACGCTCGGGGTGGGACTACTGGCAGCCTGTGCGCCGCAGGCCCCGAGTGCACCGGCCGCGACCTCAGCGCCGGCGAAGCCCGCCGAGAGCGCTGCCGCGAAGCCCACCGAAGCCGCGAAGCCGGCCGAAGCGGCCAAACCAGCGGTCCCGGCCGTCGCCGCGCCCGCCGCGACCACCGCTCCGGCCGCTGCCGCCAAGCCGACCGAAGCTGCCAAACCCGCCGAAGCTGCGAAGCCGGCAGCTGCTGCCGCCAAACCTGAGGAGCGAATCGGGCGCAACCTCGTCGGCAAGATCGAAGGGCCGACCGTCATCACCGACCCGGCCCAGTTCCCGAAGAGCTTCAAGGAAGCGCCGATGCTGGCCGATCTGGTCAAGGCCGGCAAGCTGCCGCCCGTCGAGCAGCGGGTGCCGCAAGATCCGCTCGTGCTGAAGCCGGTCCACGAGATCGGGAAGTACGGCGGGGTCTGGCGTCGAGGATTTACCGGCCCGGCCGACTACCTGAACGGCATCCGAGCCGCCGCCGGCCCGGACTTCCTGCTGTACGTGGACCCGACTGGCAGCAAGATCGTCCCGAACATCGTGAAGGGGTACGAGGTCACCGAGGGCGGCCGGGTCACCACGCTCAGCCTGCGCAAGGGCATGAAGTGGTCTGACGGCCAGCCGTTCACCGCCGCCGACTTCATGTTCTGGTTCGAGGACGTCTACCAGAACAAGGAGGTCGTGCCGGCCCCCACCAGCGCGATGGCGATCAACGGCAAGCCGGGCACCCTGGAGAAGGTGGACGACTTCACGGTCCGCTTCAAGTTCCCGGACCCGAACTACCTCCTGCCAGAGACGCTGGCGTTCAGCCTCTCGATCTCCGGGCAGGCCACGAACGGGCTCAACGGCATGGGCGCCTACATGCCGGCCCACTACCTGAAGCAGTTCCTCCCGAAGTACACGCCGAAAGAGCAGTTGGACAAGCTGGTCGCCGATGCGAAGTTCGACAACTGGGTCAGCCTGTTCAAGTTCAAGGCGAACTGGGCGTTGAATCCGGACCTGCCGGTGGTCTCGCCCTGGAAGACGGTCACGCCGGCCAACCTGCCGAACTGGACGCTGGAGCGGAACCCGTACAGCATCTGGGTGGACGCCGACGGCAACCAGTTGCCGTACATCGACAAAGTTCAGTTCACGCTTGGCGAAAACCTGGAAGTGGTCAACCTCCGGGCCATCGCCGGCGAGTTCGACCTCCAGGCCCGTCATATGGACATCGGCAAGCTGCCGGTCTTCCTGGAGAACCAGCAGAAGGGCAACTACAAGGTCTCGATCAATCCGGCGGCGTCCGGGTCGGACTTCGCGATGCACTTCAACCTGCACTACGAGGTGGACCCGGAGATCGGCAAGCTGTTCAACAACGCCGACTTCCGCCACGCCCTGTCGTTGGGCATCGAGCGCGACCAGATCAACGAGGCGCTGTTCCTGGGCGTCGGCATCCCCGGCTCGATCGCCCCGGCCGAGTCGAACAAGTACAACCCCGGGCCGGAGTGGCGCACCAAGTGGTGCACCTACGACCTGAAGCAGGCGAACGAGCTGCTGGACAAGGTCGGGCTGACCCAGAAGGATGCCGAGGGGTACCGCCAGCGCCTCGACGGCAAGGGCAAGCTCAGCATCGAGATCACGACGCTGGGCGGCCAGTTCATCCAGTACACCCGCATCGCCGAGATGATCCGTGACCAGTGGAAGAAGATCGGCGTGGACCTGCGGGTGAACGAGATGGAGCGCGGTCTGGGGATCAAGCGCGGCAACGCCGGCGAGAACCAGATCATGGCGTTCGGCACGGAAGGCACGGACACGCTGTACAGCCTGTCTGGCTGGATCTTCCCGATCGACAGCAACAGCTGGTTCATGCCGGAGGCCGGGCGCTGGTTCCAGTCGAACGGGGCGCAGGGCAAGGAGCCGCCCGGCCCGATGAAGCAGGCGATGGAGATGTGGAAGCAGGCGTTCGGGCAGCCGCCGGAGGAGCAGGTCCGGATGGGCAAGGAGATCTGGAAGATCGCCATCGACGCGCAGTGGACGATTGGCGTGGTGGGCCAGTCCGGCGCGGTGGAGGGCATCCAGATCGCCAAGACGAACCTGGGGAACGTCCCGAGCGCCTACGCGAACATCAACCTGTCGTGGCCGCCGAACATCTCGCGCCCGGCGACGTACTACTGGAAGTCGTAGGCGAGGAGACAGGAGTCAGGAGATAGGAGTCAGGAGTCAGGAGTCAGGAGTCAGGAGGGGCCGCCGGTGCTGCCGGTGGCCCCTCTGCTGCGTCCGGGCGCCGGGCGATTACACTGTCAGCAGGGCCAGCGCGGACCGTTCTGTGACCACCCTGGAGGAGCCATGAGCGAGAGCAAGGTTGTGAGCCTGCGGTTGAAGGATCGGCAGATCGAGCAGCTCGACCGCCTCGCCCAGCGCGAGGGGCGGTCCCGCGACGAAATGGCAGCGCGACTCCTGGAGATTGCATTACGGGTCGCTGCGTTCCCATGTGTCGAGTTCAAGGACTTCGGGCGGGGCTTGGAGCCATTCGTGGTCGGGACGCGGCTGCGCGTCTTCTGGGTCGAGCTCTTGCTCCGCGACTATGAGGGTGACACGGAGAAGGTGGCCGAGCACTATAGCGTGCCTGAGTCCATCATCAAAGCGGTGCAAAAGTATCTCAGTGCCTTCCCCGAGGAGATCGAGGCCGCGATTCAGGAGCACTATCGCGGTTTCGACGATCTTCCGAATCGCATCCCGAATCTTGAAGTCTTCACCGTCGATCTGAGCACTGCTGATGCTCCTGCTCCTTGATGCGCAGTTCTCGCAGCGGGTCTCGCGCCCGCTTCGCGCGAGCGGAATCGACTCGTTCACCATGGAAGAGTGGCATGGAGGCGAGTATCGCCACAAGGAGGACGAGGAAATCCTGGAAGCTGCCGCCGCCGAAGGGCGCACGTTGGTTACGTACGACGAGGCGACCATCGCTGACCTTCTCAGGGCATGGGGTATGGAAGGCCGGTCGCACGCCGGGATCATCTTCGTGAAGAATCAGTCGATCCGCCAAGAGGACTTCGGCGGGCAGATTCGTGCCCTGCGAGCGCTCGTCGAGGAGCGTGGCGACGAAGTTTGGCGTGATCTCGTGGTCTATCTGCGCCCGGCCTGACTCTCGTCAGCCGGGCGCGCCTTTCGGTCAGTAGGCCGTCAGTTGATGGTCAGCACCACCTTGCCGCGCGCCCGGCGGTCGCTCATCTCCAGGAGAGCGGCGCTGGCCTGCTCCATCGGGAAGGCGGCGCCGACGACGGGATTGATGGCGCCAGCCGCCAGCAGCTCCTTGACCCGTGCGATCAGGCGGGCGTGGCCGTCCGGCACCTGCTTGGTGTAGCCGCCCAGGTACGAGCCGACCAGCTCCACGTTCTTCAGCAGCAGCCGGTTGGCGGGCACCTGGGGGATGCTGCCGCCGGTGAACCCGATGATGACCCACCGGCCGCCGTAGGCCAGTGCGCGAATCGTGTCCAGCATGCGGTCCCCGCCGACCGGGTCGAAGGCGATGTCCACGCCGTTCCCGCCGGTCAGCTCCAGCGCCTGGTCCTTCCAGGGGCCGTCCGAGCGGACCACCTCGTCTGCACCAGCGTCGCGGGCCGTCTGCGCCTTCTCGTCTGAAGACACTACCGCGATCACACGGGCGCCGTTCGCCTTCGCCACCTGGATGACCGCCGTACCGGTCCCGCCGGCCGCGCCGTGGGCCAGCACGACCTCGCCGGGCTTGATCCGCCCCCGGATCTCCAGCGCCACGATGGCGGTCTGGTAGTTGAAGAGGACGCCGGCGCCCTGCTCGAAGGTCAGGCTGTCCGGCAGCGGGATCAGCATGTCCGGCTGGGCGATCAACCGCTCGGAGGCCGACCCGATGCCGCCGCTCATGCCGGCCACGCGGTCACCGGCCTTGAAGCCCGAGCCAGCCGGCGCCGAGAGCACCTCGCCGGCAAACTCCTGCCCCAGCACGTACGGCGGCTTCGCCGAGTCCTGGTACTGTCCCCGGCTCCGCAGCAGGTCCGGGAAGCTCAGCCCGACCGCCTTGACGGCGACCAGGACGCCGTCACCCTCTGGCTCCGGGCGCTCGCCGAGGCGTACCGCCTCCGGCCCGGTGATCTCCGTCAGCTCGACTACGCGCATCGTTCGTCCCTTCCAGTGAAGGCAGCCCCCTCCCCCGGCCCCTCCCCCTTGCGAGGGAGAGGGGAGGATGGCGGGTCGCTCGTAAGCAGACGCTACACCAGCGACTACAATCTTGGCGAGCGGACGGGTCGGGGGGCCAGCCGCGCAGTCTGGAAGGGGAGCAGCGCCGATGCCGCCACGTAACGAGGCGCTGGTGCAGGGGAACCGTCTCAAGCTGGGCGTGTTCGGCGCCAACTGCTACAGCGGTCGAACGTACGCCACGATCCCGAATCGGTGGGATGCCAGCTGGGAGCACAACCTCCAGCTCGCGCAGCTGGCCGACGAGGTCGGGATTGAGGCGATGATCCCGATCGCCCGCTGGAAGGGGTACGCCGGCGAGGCGCGTGTCAACAGCCAGAGCTTTGAGTCGATCGCCTGGGCCTGCGGGCTGCTGGCCGCCACGAAGCGCCTCAACCTCTTCTGCACCGTCCACGTCTCGCTCATGCACCCGGTCATTGCCGCCAAGCAGATGGCGACCGCCGACCAGATCGGGCGGGGGCGGCTGGTGCTCAATCTGGTGTGCGGCGCCATTGAAGACGAGTTCCAGATGTTCGGCATCTCGATGCTGGAGCACGACGACCGCTACGCGATGGGCGAGGAGTGGTGGGAGATCGTCAGGCGGATCTGGGCGACCGCTGCTGACGGCGGGCGCTTCGACTACGACGGCGCCTACTTCCAGTTGCGGGGGGTGGAAGGGGCGCCGGGGCCGTACGGCAACCAGACGCCACTGGTGATGAACGCCGGCATCTCGCCGGCCGGGCGGGCGTTCGCGATCCGGCACTCTGACCTCCATTTCGACGGCGTCAAGCTGCCCGAGGAGAGCGCCGAGCGGGTCGCGGAGACCAGGCGGCTGGCGCGTGAGGGCGGCCGAGAGGTCCAGGTCTGGACGCCGGTCGGGGTCATCTGCCGCCCGACGCGACGTGAGGCCGACGAGTACATGCGGTATCTGGTCGAGCACGCCGACCGCGCGGCGATTGGCAACGTCGTGAACATCCTGGCGAAGGACACCGGCACCCGCACCGACCCGGAGGCCGTGGCGCGGCGTAACGGCGAGGGGATCGTGGAGCGGCAGGTGCTGGCGCGCGGAGCCTACTGCACCGTCGGCGACCCGGACACGGTGGCGGCCGAGCTGGCGCGGCTGCACGGGGTCGGCTTCGACGGGCTGGCCCTCAACTTCGTGGACTACCTGGGGGAGCTGCCGTACCTGGCGCAGGAGGTGCTGCCGCGCCTGGAGCGCCTGGGGCTGCGCGGGGGTTAGGGGCGGCTGGCGTAGCCGGCGACGGGGCCGTCCTCGACGCACGCAACCTGGCCGTCGAGCGCCAGTTGCTCCAGGTGGGCGGCCAGGGTCAGGGCGGCGTTGCGGCGCAATCTGCCGTGGAAGGTGTCCCAGGTGGTGCGGGCGCCCGGCCCCCAGACGATCTGGGCCAGCTCGTAGGCCGTCTGGGGACGGTCTCTCATCATGCCCCGGAGGCGCTCTCGGCGGTCGGTCTGGTGGCGGATCACCTCCGCGGCGCGCTCGGCGACGCGGGCGAACGGCTCGCCGTGGGCCGGCAGCGCCCTCTCGGCGCCGAGCGCCGCGACCCGCTCCAATGACGCCAGGTAGCGGCCCATCGTGTCGGGCGGCGAGTAGGACATCAGCCGCACGTTCGGGGCGGCGCGCGCGAAGAGGTGATCGCCGGTCAGGACGAGGCGCCGGGTGGTCTCGTAGAGGCAGACGTGACCGGGGGTGTGGCCGGGCGTCCAGACAGCCTCGAAGCGGTACGGCCCGACGGCGAACGTCTGGCCGTCCTCCAGCAGGTGGTCTGGCTCCATCAGCTCGCTGCGCGCGTTCTGGGCGTGGACGGCGTCGCGGGCAGTGTCGGCCTCGTCGGGTGGGAAGCCGTGGCGGGTGAGCCAGACGGTCAGGGCGTCCAGGTCGGCGTCGCCGGTCGGGTGGGCGGGGTTGACGAGGGCGGCGTCCAGCGGGTGGAGCCAGACCGTAGCTCCGCTCGTCTTGCGGAAGCGAGCGGCCTGCCCCAGGTGATCGGGGTGGCAGTGGGTGGCGACGACGGTGTGGATCGCCGAGGCGGGCACCCCGAGCGCCGCCAGGTGCCGGTCCAGCGCCTCGACGCAGACGGGGATGTCCATGCCGGAGTCGAAGAGGGCGTAGCCGTCGTGGTCGCGGACGAGGTAGGCGCAGACGCCGCCGAGAGTGTGGCCGGGGATCGGCATCGGGAGGCGCCAGAGGCCGGGCGCGACCTCGTCGGCGGGGCCATGCGGGGACCACCGCTCGGGGCTGGGGTTGGCGGCGTGGCCGTGACTGGCTGCCATCAGCTGGCCGCCGCGATCAGCTCGGTGACGGACGGGGCGTCCTCCAGGTGCTCGACGGCCGCGATCAGCCGCTCGGCCTGGCGGGCGCCGCCGGGGATCTCGGGAATGAGGGCGCGGACGACGGCCCGGTCCTGGGCGAGGCTCAGCTTGAGCTCGTCGCCGGTCGCCTGCATGGTGTGGGTGGCGCCGTCCTTCATGGTGACGGTCACCCGCGGGGCCAGCGGCGGGATCTCGGATGAGCCGACCACGGTGACGCGCTCCCACAGCTCCAGCGAGGCGGCGTGGGTGGGCAGGCGGTCGATCCCCTCGACGGGCGAGGCCCAGCCAGCTGGACGGTCCGGCGGGATCGAGAAGCCGCGATTGACGCAGGCGGCGGCCACCACGAAGCCGGTCGCGCCGGTGCCTCGGCGGCGCGAGTAGCCGCTGCCGGCGAACTTCGGGCTGGGGTAGGTCGTCTCGAAGTCGTTCATCTCGACCAGGATGGAGGATATCTGGTCGGGCTGGAGATCGTGCTGCTCGGTGAGGGCGAGGATGACGTGGATCGGCGGCTGGTTGAACATCGAGGTGGGGTACCGCTTGAGCGTGACGTCCATGATCTCCCAGCGCGAGCCGAGGTGGTCGGCAAGCGTCTGGATGCCCTCGGTGCCGCCGGTGAAGGCGTAGTAGAAGCCGATTGGCCCTTCGAGGGAGGTGTCCGAGGCGCGGGCGTTCTGCTCGGCCAGGCAGGCCGCGAGGAGGCCGCTCCGCGCGGCCTGCGAGACCTGCAAGACCATGATGTTGGTGCCGTCGCCGCCCTCGAAGGTGCCGGCCGCGAACGTGGCGGCGTAGCCGATGGCGTGGGTGGCCTGCTCCTCAGTGAGGCCGAGCAGATGACCCGCCGCGATGGCGGCGCCGAACGGCCCATAGGTGGGGCTGGAGCGGAAGCCCTGCTCGTTGCTGCGGGGGATGAAGTCGGCGGTCATGGCGGCCTGGATCTCGTAGCCGGCCGCGACGGCGGTGATGAGGTCGCGCCCGCTCTTGCCGCGGGTCTCGGCGACGGCGAGGGCGGCCGGCACGATGACGACGCCGGGGTGGCTGCCGGTGTGGTAGGCGTCCTCCTGGAGCTTGGCGTGCATCAAGGAGCTGTTGACGAAGGCGGCGCCGTAGGGGGTGGCCTGCTCGCCGGTGACGAGGATGGTGGCGCCGTTGCTGGCGCGGCCCGCAGCCCCCATGCCGCTGGCGGCTTCCTCGGCGAGGATGGCGGCCTTGGCGACCTGGACGGCGCCGCTGCCGTGCCCGGCCAGCCCGACGCCGATGCAGTGCTGGATGCACGCCTTGGCCTTGTCCACGACGGCTGGCGGCAGGTCCTCGTAGCGCAGGGCCATCGCGAAGCGGGCCAGGCGGCGGGCGAGCGTGTCGTCGGCCATGATCCCCTCCTCTATCGGGGATAGCCTAGCCCGGAATGGCCCTCACCCCCCAACCCCCTCTCCCTGCCGCGGGAGAGGGGGAGTAACGCTTGATCTTCGGGCTCAGAGCGCTGTGGTTCCCAGGGTGGGTGCGACGGCGTGCGGGAGGCGAGGGGGGTGGCAGCGCTGGGCGACTGACCGTACCGAGCACCCGCGCGCCGCGAAGCCTCATGCCGCGACTTCGGAATGGCGGGTGGCTCAGAGGGCGGCTCGCACCACGCGCTCGACGGTCGCGAGGTCTACGTTCACCAACTCGTCGGCTTCGGAGGCCGGGACGCTGAAGCCTCGGTCGTAGCGAGCGCTGCCACCGGCGTTCCAGAGACGATGGTATTCGCCAGTGCAGGGATTCAGTCCGCGATCCTGCCGCACCCAGGCGGCGCGCCGCGGGTGGCTCCGTGTCTCCCGTTGCAGGATCTCCCACAGATACGCGTCTACATAGTGCAGTGCCGAGTAGAACGCAATGACGGCGATCCACTCGTAGGGTGGCGGTTGGAGCGCACCCGGGGCAGCCAGCGCGAGCAGATCACGAACGAGCTTCTGGTTCCGCGCCGCGATGTCGAGATGCTCGCCGGTCCGCTGGTCCACGCTCAGACAGCGCGCGGGAAGATCTTCTCGGCGTCTGGCGGCAGGACGTCGTGCAGCGGGATGGAGTAGCTGGCCGGCTTCAAGATGTGGAGCTCGAAGGCGATGTCGCCGAATCGCCGGTCCAGGGCTTCGAGGCTGCGATAGAGGCTGCGCTCCTCGGCAGCGTCGATCTCCCGCGCGAGCAGCCAGAGGTGGACGCCGTTCGTGGCGGTCGAAACCCAGATCTCGGCAACCGAGGGCCGGTCGGAAACTTCGACCGCGAAGCTCCGCCCGAGATCACCGGCGACGGAGCTCATGGGAATCGTCACAACTTCGCCGCTCCATGTTGGCTCAACCAGATGATCATACCACCTCTGCATATGCGTAGGAGTGGGCGTGTGGGGCACGCATACGTCGCGAAGGTGGTCGTACGCCCTGAAGCGGCGTGCCGGGGATCTGGGATGGGCTGGCCTCTTCTGGGGCGCCGAGCACGTGGGCTCGGGCTTGAACGCGCTGGTCGGCGGGCGCATACTCAAGCAGTCTGGTTGGGCGAAAGGAGTGGCTGATGCCTCGGCGCAGTCGGGCGGATCGAGAGCTGGGCCTGCGGGATCGCGTATGCGATCGGCTGGGTCAACTTCCTCTCTGACTCGTCGCAGACGCCGCACATGCGGATGGCCGACCTCTGCAAGCTGTTCGGCGTCAGCGCGGGCACCGGCGCCGCGAAGTCCGCCGAGATCCGGCGCCTGTTCAAGATGCACCAGATGGACCCGTCCTGGTACCGGCCGAGCAAGCTCGACCGCAACCCCATGGCCTGGATGATCTCGGTCAACGGGTTCATCGTCGATGCTCGCGACATGCCGCGGGAGGTGCAGGAAGAGGCGGCTCGGCGCGGCCTGATCCCGTACCTGCCGCCAGTGCCGACCTGACGCGAGCGCCACGGCCGGCGCGGCACGCGCACACCCACGTCACTGCTCTCGCGATGCGGGTTCGCACGCGACGCGGACTCAGACGCAAAGAGCTGGTCGGCCCGCGAGCAGGCCGACCAGCTGGTAGGTGACGGAGCGTGTGCGTCAGGGCGTGGACGGAGGCGGCTCCCTCAGCCCACGCGGCGCAGTGACGGCGCCGGGCTCTCGCCATGCCGCCTCGTCGTGGACGGGGCGGCGATGGGAGCCAGCTCGACGCCAGCTTCGAGACGGAAGCGGGCGACCAGCTCCTTGAGCTGCTCGGCGGTCTGGGCCAGGGTCTGGGACTGGCCGGACATCTCCTCGATCTGGGCGTTCATCTCCTCGGCGGACGCCGAGATCTCCTCGGTCGCCGCGCTGTTCTGGGCCGAGCCGGCCGTGATCGCCTGGATCGAGCGGCCCACTTCGACGGCGGCGGTCGCCATCGCCTCGGACGTCGCCGTCGTCTCCTCGGCGGTCGCCGTGACGACGGTCATCGTCTCGCTGACGTTGCGGCTCTGGGCGGCCATGCCGTCAACTGCCGTCGCGATCTCCTCCACCTGCTGGACCGTCGATTGGATCTCGGCCAGGATCGCGCTCAACGCCTGGCCGGCCTGGTCCGCCTCGGCAGAGCCTTCGTCCACCTTCGCCGTGCCCTTGACCATCGCGTTCACGGCATCTCGCGTGCCGAGCTGAATGTCGGAGATCAGCTGGCCGATCGCCTTCGTCTCGCGCTGGCTGCGCTCGGCCAGTTTCCGGACCTCGTCGGCCACCACCGCGAAGCCCCGCCCGTGCTCGCCAGCCCGGGCCGCCTCGATGGCCGCGTTCAGCGCCAGCAGGTTGGTCTGCTCGGCGATGTCGTCGATCGTCTCGACCACCGCCCCGATCTTCTCGCCGAGCTGGCCGAGCTCCTCGATCTTGGCGGACGCTTCCGAGACGACGACCTGGATCTCGGCCATGCCGGCGACGGTGCGCTGCACGGCGGTGGCGCCCTGCTCGGCGGAGGTGCGGGTCTGCTGCGAGGCGTGGGCCAGCGCCTTGGCGTTCGCGGCGATCTGCTCGACGCCGATCGCCATCTGCTGGGTCGTCGCGGAGACCCCGGAGACGGAGCGGGTCTGCTCGAGCGCGCCCTGGGACACCTGGTCGATGGCCTCGTTCAACTGTGCCATGGCGTCGCGGCTCTCGCGCGCGGCATGCGCCTCCGCCTCGGCGTTGACGGCGATCTGTTGGATGCCGATGGCGACCTGCTGGACCACGTCGGTGACCTGCTCTGCCACGTCGCCGAGCTGCCGCGAGGTCTGAGCGAGCCCGTTGGCGGCCGAGCCCACGCGACCAATCGAGCCGCGCAGCCCGTCCAGCATCTCCACGAAGGCGATGCCCAGGATGTCCCGCTCGGAGGCCGGCTGGACGGAGACGGTCAGGTCGCCGGCCGCGATGGCCTGGGCGGCGGCGGCCATCTCGCGCTGGTGGTCGATCATCACGCGGACGGCCCTGGCCATCTCGCCGAGCTCGTCCTTCGAGTGCACCTGCACGTCCTGGTCGAGGTCGCCCGCGGCCAGCCCGTGCGCTGCCACGGTGACCTGACGCACGCCTTGCATGATGCTGCGGATCAGGTAGAGCGCGTGCCCGATGCCGATGGCGAGCGCCACCAGGATGGCCGAGACCAGTACCAGCGCGGAGCGCTCAGCCGCGGCATGGAGCTCCTGGTTCACGGCGACGCTTTCGCTCTCCTGGACTTCGAGCAGGTCCGTGATGACCTTCATGCTCTTCTGGAGCTGCTGCGCCGTCTCACCGGTGCGCAGTGCCGTCGCCTCGGCATCTTTCCCACTGTCCACCAGGGCCATCGTGCGCTGGCGGGCCGCCAGGAACTGGGGATATGCCTCCCGCCAGGTCTTGATGAGCGCGGCCTCGCGCGGGCTCGTGGACGCCGCGATCAGGGCGTTCATGTTGTCGTCGACCTGCTTCAGCCAGTCGTCGTCGGCCTGCCGAATCTTGACGCGCTTCTCGGCGTCCGCCGTGGCATACGCCTGCCCGGACCCGCCCAGACGCAGCTCGTAGAGGCCGCGCTGCACCTTCGCCAGCTCGATCGACATCACCACGCCGTCCTGGTAGATGTCGTCCGCGTCAGCCGCGAATTCGACGGTGTTCTGCCAGCCGATGAAGCCGACGACGATCAGGCCGAGGACGACGACCCCGACAGTCGCCAGCATCTTGAACCCTATTCCTGCGCGCACATGCCCCTCCAGGTAGCCGACACGATCTCGTCTCAGATCGCGCACGTAAGGGTGAACGGTGACGCGCGGGGCGGGGAGGACAATTCGTCCTCCCCGCCCAGCCGGTCTCGGTCGAAGGTCAGACCGCGCGCAGGCCACTGACCCTCGGGCGCGGGGCGGTGCGAGCCTCCCCGCGCCGCGGCGCGGCGACCACGTTCACGCTTTCGTCCAGGCGGAAGCGCGCCACCAGGCTCTTGAGCTGCTCGGCGGTCGCCGCCAGCTCCTGCGCCTGCTTGCTCACGTCTTCCACCTGGGCGCTCATCTGCTCGGCCGAAGCCGAGACTTCCTCGGTGGAGGCGCTGTTCTGCACCGAGACGGACGAGATCGAGGCGATCGACGAGGCCATCTCGCCGGCCTGGGCCGCCATCTCCTCCGTCGCCGCGGAGCTCTCCTCGACCACGGCGCTGATGTCGCTCATCGCCTCCACGACGTTCTGCGCGCCGCTTGCCATCTCCTGGGCCGCGGTCGCGATCTGCATGACCTGGCTGACCGTCACGTCCACGGCGTGCAAGATCTCGGAGAGCGCCGAGCCGGCCTCGTCCGCCTTCGCCGAGCCCTGCTCGACTTTCACGGAGCCCTGCGACATCGCCCCGACGGCGTCCCGCGTCCCAGACTGCACCTCGCGGATCAGGTCCGAGATCGCCCGGGTCTCGCGCTGGCTGCGCTCGGCCAGCTTGCGGACCTCGTCCGCCACCACCGCGAACCCGCGCCCGTGCTCGCCAGCCCGGGCCGCCTCGATGGCCGCGTTCAGCGCCAGCAGGTTCGTCTGCTCCGCGATGTCGTCGATCGTCTCGACCACCGCGCCGATCCGCTCGCCCAGCTTGCCGAGCTCTTCGACCTTGCCGGCCGCCGTCGCGACGACATGCTTGATCTCACTCATCTGGTCCACGGTCTCGCGGACCGCCCGCGCGCCGGCCTCGGCGGAGCTCTTCGTCTGCTGGGAGGCCATCGCCACGCTCTGCGCGGTGCTCGCGACCTCTTCGACACCGGCCGCCATCTCGGTCGCGGTACCGGACACGCTGGTCACCTTGCTCGCCTGGTCCGATGCCCCCCGCGCGATCTCGCCGATGGTGACGGTGAACTGGCTGATGGTCTGGTCGGCGGACTGGGACGCCACGGCCGCCTGCGACGACCCTTCGGACAGGTGCTGGACCGCCAGTGCCACCTGCTGCACGGCGCCGCTCGTCTCGTTGGCCGCCCGGCCGAGCTGCCCAGACGTGCCAGACACCACGCTGGCGGCGTCCTGCACCTGGCCGATCAGATCCTGCAAGCCAGCCCGGGCCTGCTCGTACCCCTCGATGGTGGCGATCAGCTTGTCGCGCATCAGGTTGGTGACGCGGGCGGTCTCGCCGATCTCGTCCGTGCCGTACTTCTCGATCGGCGGCGTGACCGGGGTCACCTTCACCGTCAGGTCGTTGTTCGCCAGCGCGCCGAGCCCGTCCACGAGCCCGGAGGCGCAGCGGTCCGTGAGCGAGGTCAGGGTGACCTGAACGCTCCGCACACCCGTCGCGATCGACTGCGAGACGTAGAACGCGAGCCCCAGCCCGACGACGACACCAGTGACAATGGCCGAGAGCACCAGCCAGGTCGCGATCGTGCCGTTTGTCTCAGACTCCTGCACGACCGCGGCCGTGCGGGAGGTCTTCAGTCCGACCAGCTTGTCGATGCCGGCGTTGATCCGGTCTGACGGCCCCCTGACGGCTGGATCCTGGAGTGCGTCGATGGCGGCCTGGTCGTCGTCCAGAGCGGCGCGGTCCAGAACCTTCTGCACGAGTGGCAGCCAGGCCGCGTATGCCGCCTTGATGTCCGCCAGCACGGCCTTGCCCTCCGGGGTTACCAGGAGGGTGTCCAGCTTCGCCACGTTGTCCTGGAAGGCGCGGTTGGCCTCCTGGAAGCTGAGCTGAACCTTGGTGTTGGCGTCCGCGCCGTGCACGACGATCGCCTGTCGGTCGTCCCGCTGCATGGTGCGGAAGGCGTCCCGCACGTTCAGCACGGCCACCGCGCCGGCTAACTCGACGTCTGCGAGCTGGTCGATCTCCGCCTTGGCATGGCGTAGCGACCAGAACCCGACGCCGCCAACGGCGCACAAGAGTAGGAGCACGGCCCCGAAGCCGGCAAAGAGCTTGAGACGAATACTGAGTCGCACGAATCACCCTCCACCGTCTCCTGCATGTCCAGGAGCGCGGCACCAGTTCAGCTCACCGTGTGCACTGGATCTCCACGGCTTGAGCCGCCGAGCCACCGCGTAGCACGGCCCCGTATTCGTGAGAACGGCGTCGGGGCGATGTCGTGCACGAGACATTCGTACCGGGATGCCCAGGACAAACCGGCTTGCCCGAGAATTTGAGACCGGCGATTGCCGCTGTTGGGGGGCGCCCTTCAGGAGCGGTCGCGTCGTCGCGCGCGACCGCTCGCGGAGAGGTGCCGGGCGATCGTGCCGGCGACGTCTGGCAGGGGGACGATCTCGTGCGCCACGCCACGCTCGGCGACTGCTTTGGGCATCCCCCAGACCACGCAGGTCGATTCGTGCTCGGCGATCACCACACCACCGGCGGCGTGGACGGCGGCGGCGCCGTCCGCCCCGTCTGACCCGATGCCGGTCAGCACGACGGCGACGGTCTGGCTGCCATACAGCTCGGCGGCAGAGAGCAGCGCCACGTCCACGGACGGCCGGACGTAGTGCACCTTCGCACCCTGGTCTAACTGGACCATCCCGCCCGGACCGAGGCGCAGGTGAAAGTCGCCCGGCGCGAGCAGCGCGGTGCCCGCCTCGAGCCGGTCGCCGTCACTCGCTTCCCGCACGGTCAGCGCCGAGCACGAGTCCAGCAGGTCCGCCAGCACGGAGGTCATGCCAAACGGCATGTGCTGGACGATCAGGTAGGCTGTCGAGTCGTCGGCAACCAGGCCCTGCGCCACCACTTCGAGCGCCTGCGGCCCGCCCGTCGAGGCGCCGATCACGACGAGCCGCGAGAACTGCTCGCCGGCGCCAGGACGGCCACCCGCGAGCAGGCCGCCCGGCGGCGAGACAGGCCGCACCGGGCCAGGAGCGGCCGGACGTGGCACGGTGGGCGGTGGCGTGGCCGGACGCGGTGCGATGGGCGGCAATGGCGCCGTCCGGGCCGGCCGTGGGCGCGAGCGCGCGGCCGCGCGGACTTTGCGGACCAGCTCCTCCCGCAAGCCGGCCAGGTCCCGCACGATCGGGCCGCCCGGCTTCGCCACCACGTCTACGGCGCCGGCCAGCATGGCGCGGACGGCCACGTTCGAGCCGGTCGTGGTGAGGTACGACACCATGACGACCGGGGTCGGGTGGCGCGCCATGATCTGGCGGAGCACCTGCAAGCCGTCCATGCCCGGCATCTCGACGTCGAGCGTCACCACGTCGGGGCGGAGCTGTTCGACGGCGGTGAGGCATTCCGCCCCGCTGCTCGCCGTCCCGACCACCTCGACGTCCGGGGTGGCCGCGAGGGCGGCGGAGATCACCCGCCGCGTGAGGATCGAGTCGTCTACGACGAGAACCCGAATCGGCTGCACGCTCACCATGCGCGGCTCGACAATCTGGCGAACGACTGACCGTCCCGTCCTGGCATCAACAGTCCTTGCCGTGGTCTTACCCGCAGGGTATCTGATGGCAACAAGCACGCCACACCCGGTCGAACGCATCCCGCCGTCTCGACGTGACGCTGTGCGGCCCCTGAACCGGACCTGGACAGATCCTGGCCGAGCCGGCCGACGCGGCGGCCCGTGCCCATGCGGGCCGGGTACGGACGTCCGATTTCGCCATCCCTCAGATGGAGGATCGCTCCGTTGCATCTAGGACGACGCTCACGCAACCGGCGACGGGCGCTCCAGACGCTGGGGTTGTCAGCACCAACCGAGGATCCAATCATGCTCGAGTCATGCGCATTACCGCTGCCGCCCTCGCGGGGCGTGGCTCCGGACACGGGCGCGCCCGCCGCGGACGACGGTCCGTTGATCCTGGTCGTCGACGACGACATGCTCAACCGAACGATCCTGCGGACGATGGTCCGTCGCCTCGGGTATCGCGTTCACCTGGCGACGAACGGTCGTGAAGCGGTCGAAGCGACCCGCCGCGAACGGTACGCGGCGGTGCTCATGGACTGCTTGATGCCGGAGATGGACGGGTACGACGCGGCTCGGGCGATCCGTGCGGACGAGCTGGCCCAGCAAGCGGCAGGCGTGCGCCGCCACGTGCCAGTGATCGCCGTGACGGCTGTGGCCATCGCCGGCGCCCGCGAACGGTGCATCGCGGCCGGCATGGACGACTATCTCAGCAAGCCGGTCGTGCTGCAGAGCGTCGCCGGCGTGCTCACGCGCTGGATCGCCGAGGCAAACCGCGATGCTGCCTGGTCACCAGAGGGGCTCCGGGAGGAGGCCGCGCGCGAGGAAGCACTGGTAGACGGACGGGCTCTGGAGTCGTTGCGAGAGCTTGGCGCTGAGGACGGCGCCGCGTTCGTCGCCGACGTGGTGCACGATTTCTTCGCCGACGTCACGCCACGCTTCGCGGCGATGCGCACGGCGATTGCCCGGGGCGACCGGCCAGCGCTCGAACAGGAGCTGCACTCCGTCGCCGGCTGCGCGGCGATGGTCGGGGCGATTCGGTTCGAGCACCTGGCGCGCGCCCTGCGCGACGAGGAGCCGGAGGCGGACGTGTCGCGGGACGGGCAGCGCATCGACCACCTCGAAGCGGTCTTCGGCCGGACGCGCGAGCAGTTGGAGTCGCTCGTCACCTCGGCGAGCTGATCCGGCGCGGAGCGGGAGGCCGGCCGTCGCCGGTCCGCCAGCGCATCCGCAGGCTCGGGCGCCGCGAGCGCCGGGGCTCGTCCACGGCGGGCTACGGGTCCACGTCGTAGCGGTGGGTCTGGCGGACCGCGAGCCGCTCGGGGCCGCGCGCTCGCGCCGCGACCGCTTCGTCGAGCCAGCGGCGCGGGCCGTTGAGGCGCTCCGAGAGATAGGTCACGTACGCCTGTCGATGCTCGCGCAACGTCGGGAAGAGCGGCTCGTCCCCGAGCCAGGCATCCGGCACGTCCGCCACGACCTGCCGCAGCACGTCGTCGGTCAGGAGCGGCCGTAGGCGGGCGTCGGCTGTCTCCAGGTCGGCGGACTGGCCGAGCAGGACGTGATCCTTGACCTGCGGGAATGGTGAGTGCCCACAGTTTACTATCCGCATATTTCTCCTGTGATTCTCAAGCTATGGATTCGATCTCCAATGAGGCTGTCGTAGATGGAGACGGGAGGCTTCCCCTCGCTCGGTCTTCCCGCAGCGTTATACGACAGCTACACACGCCATAATCACGGCATGACGTTGGAGAGATTGAGCGGAGTGCGGTATGTGGTGCCGCTGCGTGAGGGGGGCTCGCTGCCGGCCGTCGTAGAGACGGTGCGGGAGGACACCCAGACGCCCGGTGGCGTCTTCGTCGTGAAATTTCAGGGGGCGGGACAGGGAGCGAAAGCGCTGGTGGCAGAAGCGCTGGTGGCCGGGCTGGCGCGTGTGCTAGGGCTGCCGGTCCCGACGCCGGCCATCGTCACGCTAGAGGACGGCTTCGGCAACGCGGAGCCCGACCCAGAGATCCAGGACATCTTGCGCGGCAGCATCGGTGAGAACTTCGGGCTGGCGTACCTCGCAGGCGCGCTGGCGTTCGACCCGGCCGCTGACCACGACGAGGTCGATCCGGAGCTTGCAGCCAGCATCGTCTGGCTGGACGCCTTCACTACGAACGTAGACCGGACGGCCCGCAACACCAACCTGTTGCTCTGGCAGGGGCAGTTGTGGCTGATCGACCACGGCGCAGCCCTCTATCTGCACCATCGCTGGGAGGGATGGTGCGACCGGATACAGACTGCTTTCCCCCAGATCAAGGACCACGTGCTGCTCGGCGTGGCCGGCGATCTGGAAGACGCCCATGCCCGACTCCGCCCGCTGCTGACCGACGACGTGCTCCATCAGGTGGTGGCCGACCTACCGGATGCCTGGCTCGGGGACGAAACGCTCTTTCCCACCCTGGCCGAGCACCGGCAGGCGTACGTGACCTACCTCTCGGAACGTCTGAACGGCCCACGCCGCTGGCTCGAAGAGGCGGTCGCAGTCCGAGCGCGCGGCCCGGAGCGGCTGGCGGTCCGTCAGACCCATCGCTACGACGTCGACGTGTAGCCCGGCACGGCGAGAACGGATGAGTGAGTCCAATAGAAGCCCGGCGAGAATGTCGGATGGCTCGTAGTAGCCGTCCTTCGGCTCGTACCAGTCACGGTAGAAGTACTGAACGTTCGCGTTGCCAAATGTGGCCAACACCACTAAGGAACATTGGCGCCGAACAGGCGCTCGCTGCCCTCGGCGAGCATGCTCTCAAACTCCTCGTAGAAGCGGATCATCTCCAGCGCCTCGTCCTCCGGCATCTTCTCCAAAGCCGCCCCGGCGTAGACGACGACGTAGTCGCCGACGGCGAGCTCTGCAACGGCCCTGCGGTCAACCCACAGCTCGGCGCCATCGACCACGACACGCGCACGCTCGTGTGTCACTTCCAGGACAGGGCGCGGAATAGCCTGACACATCGTTTCAGCGATCCTTTGAGGTGCTCGTCACGGCGGCAGAGACCGTTGCCGGTTCCTTCAACTCGTCCAGGAGGCGCCGCACCCGCTCGACCGCCAGGTCGGCCGTGTGGGCGACCGCCGGCGTCAGGCCGATCTCAGCGTCGTCGCACTCGGCTGGCTCGCAGCCGAGGATGCGCACCGTTGGCGGCAACACTCCCAGCGCGGCAGCCAACCCGAGCGCTTTCGAGGGCTCGACCTGATGCAGGTCGGCGAGAAACGCCCGCCGCTCTTCATCGGTCCAGGCCCTGATGTCCGGAACGCCCGGCTCGAGGAGATAGAGCGTCCCCGGTGCGCCACCTCGGCTGACCGCATCCACGATTACTAGCGCGTCGTAGCCGTCCATCAAATCTTGCACCAACCCGACGCCGGCAATGCCGGTCTCGGTGACGCGCACGCCAGGCGGCAGGTCGTCGAGCGCCTCGAGCCGCTGGGCTACCACGATCCCAAAGCCGTCATCACGCCGCAGGAGGTTCCCGACACCGACCACCAGCATTCGCCCACCGGCGAGATCGCCGCTCACGGACGGCTCCCGGACGCCCGCTTCACACGGATCTCGGACAGTGGCACGAAGCCGGGCGATGGCGCAGGTTCGACTGGCAGAAGCTCATACAGCTCGAACAGGAGACGGACGGCCGGATCTGCGAGCGCTCGTTCACGCAGGCCCGGCCCGGCTGCATTGAGATACGCCGCCAGACGTTCCATCCCAGGACGATGCACCGCGTCGACGGCTTGCAGCAGGGTGATGGCGCGCTCGCGGACCCTGGGCTCGGGCTCTTGCTCGAACGACTCGACCATCTCGTCCAGTCGCTGCACAGCCAGTTCAAGGGCGTTCGGCAGCTCAGACGCGGACACGGCCCGGTCCGGGGCTGGGTTGTTCCGGCCTGGGTGGCTCCCGAGGCGGCTCGCTGGCCGGGCACGGCTCGCCGATCCGACGTGGGTCGTTGCACCAGCAGCCGGGGCCGCATTCGCCGTGAGCCTGTCTGGTCAGGCCGCCGAACTCGTCCTGGAAGCTGCGAGCGCCTTCGATACGGCCGATCTCAGTCAGCCGAAAGCGTGGGGCGGAACCGGGCGTCAGACCGGGTAGCACGTCGAGGTAGCCGCCCTCGGTCAGCCTCCCCAGCTCGCTCTTCACGATTGCCAGGTCAGCGACCAGCAGATCCGCCATTCGCTCGGCATCAACGGCATCGGCCAGATTCTCGCCCTGGAGCCAGTAGAGCGCCTGGAGGATCTCGTCCCGCCAGAAGAGGGCCTCCAGCGCGGCAGCACCATCCTCAGCCATCGTCCCCTCCTGCCGTCGAGCTCGCCGCCAACGCCTCCAGTATCAGTGCCTCGACTCGGTCGAGCGCAAGGCGGGCCGCATCGCTCAGGTCCGGCCCCCAGCTTTCCTCAGCCTCGGGCTCGACCTCGATCACCACCATGCGCGTCGGCAACGCCCCGAAGTGGGCCAGGATCAGAAGCAGGTTCTCCAGGCTGACCACGCCGGTCACGGCCTCGGAGATTCGCTCCTGGAGCTCGTCCACCGAGGGGGTCGGCGCCTGCCAGACGTATCTGTCGACGGTTCCGGGCGGCCGTCCCCGCGCGACCGCACTAACGAAGATACCGAGCCTGAATCCAGGCTGCTCGGCCTGGAGTTTGAACAGCACGTCGATCGGGCCGTAGCTGACGTCCTCGACCACCACGTCGGCCGGCCACACACGATCCTGAAACCGCTCGATCAGCAGCGGCCCAATCGAGCGGTCGCGCAGGTTGGTGTAGCCGACGCCACCGACCAGCACCCGGCCGACGCCGGGCCGTGCACGCAGCGCCCCAGTCGTGCCGGAGTCTGGCCCCTCCGGCTGGACCGGCCAGGCCAGCAGGCCGGCTGCTGGCGCCGTGGCCGAGACGACCGCATCGTGCTTAGTGGACACCCGCCGGCTCCTGGTCTTCGATGATGCAGGCGCAGGTGTTGACTTCCCGCACAATCGTCTGCTGGCCCGCGTAAACGTGCGTGGTGCACGGCATACACGGATCGAAGCTGCGGATCGTGCGGAGGATGTCGATGCCCTTGTACTCGTCCGGTGAGCCAAACTCCTCCAGGATCGGCGTGTTCAGCACCGCCTCCTCGTACGGCCCCGGATGGCCCCACGGGTCTCTCGGCGAGGCGTTCAGGGTGGACGGCGTACAAATCTGGTAGTTCGTCAGCACACCGTTGTCCATCGTCAGGTGGTGTGCCAGGTAGCCACGCCCCGCGCCCCAGAACCCGACCCCGATCCGCTCATCCTTTGGCACCACGTACGGCTCGCTGACGCGGCTCTCGCCACGCTTGAGCAGGTCGAACGCCGCGTACAGGTTCGAGAGTGCGACGAGCGCGGTATACGGCTGAGAGAACGCCCGCGCCCGGTTGCGCTCGATGGCGTTCATCTCGTCGGGCGCGGTCCATTCGAGCGTCATCGCCGGCAATCGGCCGCGCGGCAGGTCCATCCGCAGCGTCCGTCCATCGGTCTGCATGAACGGGTTAGGTGGCAGCTTGTTGGCGACGGTCGTGATCCAGATCCGCGCGTAGGCGCCAGCCTCCACCACCTGGCGGTCCCAGCGAGGTGCCGTGTCCCAGGTGTACTTCTCCCGCCAGCTCCGGCCGGTCGGCTTCGGGCGCGTGTCCTTGTTCCAGGGGTGGTACGGGCTCAGCGGGTTGCCGAGCGGATCGGTGCGGAAGCGCGGCGAGGCGTCGTCCCAGTTCTCATAGTAGGAGTGCTCGACGAACTCTTCGAGGCCGGCGTTGATCAGGTGCAGATCGGTGGTGACCAGCCCGCGATCGTCCAGGATCACACCGGGCGTCGCCCAGCGCCGCTCACCCCAGGCCGCCGCGTTTGCGTAGGTCGCGTCGTACGCCTCGTGATGGTCCCAGATCCCCAGGTCGATCATGTTCTTCGGCCGCCGCCCAACGTCTTTGTAGCGCGGCTCGGCCTCGTACATGAAGCTGAACAGGTCATCCCAGAGGAGCGCCATCTTCTTCGCATGGTCCAGCAACTCGAAGAGGCGGGTCTGGTATTCGTTGAGGGTCTGGAGGGTGACGGTGGTGCTGATGCCGCCCGGCACGATGGTCTGGGGGTGCGGGTACTTGCCCCAGGCCAGCACGGTCGCCTCACGGGCGCGGCGAGTGATTTCCAGCGCCTCAAGGTATAGCTTGCCGGTCAGCGGGTTGAGGTCGTGCATCATCTCGGCGATGGTGCGGTAGCCGTGCACGTCGGCATGCGGCGCGAGCGCCTGCTCCGCCTCCGCCCAGATCCTCGGTTCGCTCGACTTGATCACTGCCTCGGAGAAGTCCGGCCCCGCCAGCAGGAACAGGTGGAGCGGGTGGTCGTACAGGAACTCGGCGGACTGGCCGAGGTTCCGCATGACGGTCCCGAGCGGCGGCGGCGCTACCCCGAACGCCATCTCGATCGCCTCGACGGCGGCGTTGGAGTGGACGCCGCCGCAGACACCGCACGCCCGGCTGGAGATGAAGATCGCGTCACGCGGGTCACGGCCCCGGAGGATGATCTCGTAGCCTCGGAAGAGGGTGGCGACGGCGTGGGCGTCCTCGACCTTGCGGGCATCAAGGTCAACCACGGCATGGAACGCGAGCGCCCCCGCGACGCGGGTGACCGGGTCGATGCTGACGTCCTTGATGTGGCCGTTGCGGGCCAGCAGCTCGCGGACCCGCTCTTGCTGGTCGGCGACGGCGGTGGTAGAGCGGTACGTGTACGGGTCGGCGACGTCCGTCCTGAGCCGCGCACGGCCCTGCTCGTCGAACTCGATCGGCAGGTTCTTGAAGCACATGCTGTCCCGACTCCTAGCCTGGCTGTTCCGAGCCTCGGGGACCGGCCAGCGCGTCCGCCGCGATCCCGAGGTGCCGATCTGCCGATTCGAGGCGCTGGGCGATCACGCCGGCGCCCTCAACCACGCCGGTCAGCGTGGCGCGGAGCTGGGGGAGGCCGTCGCGCAGGGGGTCCGTCTCACGCTCGATGGCGCGCACGCCCCAGAGGATCTTGCCGGCGTGGACGTTGATTCGCTCCAGCGAGTCGTGGATGCGGAAGAGTGCAGCTGTCAGCGCCACCAGCAGGACCAGCAGCGCGAGGCAGCTCAAGGCGGTGAGCAGGATCTCCTGGCCGTCGCTCATGCTGTGCCTCCAGCGCCGCTCAGCAGCCGCCCGACCCGGCCGACCTTGTCGAGGATGCCGGCCGATGCGCGGCGGATCGCGGCGGAGCCGTCCAGGAGTGGGCCGGCCGCCGCCACGACCGCGTCGAGCTCGCGGATGGCGGCGGTGTTAGTGGCGATGCCGCCCGCTGCTGGCAGCGCGGCTTTGAGCAGGCGGTCGATCTCGCGGGCTGACTGCACGATCCGCACGATCATCAGCACCGCGATGACGGTTGCTACCAGGGCGATCACCAGCGTGACCGACCAGATCAGGATGATGGCGCCTTCAGTGGTCATGGCGTCCTCTCAGGCAACCTGACTCTCAGGCAGCGTCGTCTCCCCCATGACCTGGGCGAGCGCCCCATCCACGGTCAGCAGGTCGTCGCGGGCGGCACTCAGATCGCCAGCGACGGTGCCAAGTGCGCCGTTGATCGCCTCGATATGGCCCCCGAGCGGCGCCGTCTGGTCGCGGACGACGCCCAGGCCCGCGCGGATCTTGCCGAGCGTAGTGCCGATGCTCCAGAGGTAGTAGAGGATCGCGATCAGGCTGACCGCCAGCACGACGACGAGTACCAGCGCGTAGACCACCGTGACCCAGGTCAGGAAGGCGATCATGGGATGGCCCTGTCAGATGGTGTGGCCGGGCCAGCGAGCGCAGCTGGCAAGCGCTCCAACCGTCCGTCGATCGAGCCGGCGCCGGCCGCGATGGTCTGGGCCACGTCCAGGATCGCCGTGGCCGTCGCGTTCGTCTTCTGGAGCTGCCAGATTTGGACGGTGTTGGTCGCGATCTGCTTGCCAGCGCCCCAGATCGCCTCGACATGCTTGTCGATCCGGTTCGCTGCCACGACGATGGCGATCAGCAGCACCGCGACGACCAGGATCACGACCAGAGCGATCCCCAACGTGAGCCACCATAGTGCGACGATACTCATGGTGTGGTCGCCTCCCGTCTCTACTCAGACCGGCTGGCCCTGCCGCTCGAACCACGGCGGCGCAGGCGGTTGTAGAAGAAGTCGATCCCACGGTCGACGAACGTGGTGCTCGCCGGAGCGCCCCAGGCACCAGGCACCGTGCCGGACTCGTCCCAGCGGGTCTCGCGGTTGCGGTCGCGCTGGCTGATACGGCGGAGCGGCCGAATGAACGAGCCCGTTAGCCGCGAGACGGTGCTGGAAACCATCGAACCGGGCGGCGCCTTGTAGAAGGGCGCGAATTTGTCCGGGAAGCCGGGCATCGTGCAGCCGATGCAGGCCGCGCCGACATTCATGCAGCCGCCGACGTGGTTGATGGCGCCGCGACTGGTGATGTTGCACTGGACGACCGGCCCCCAGCAGCCGATCTCGACCAGGCACTCCTTGTCGCCGGGCTGGTGCGCGAACGACCCTTCCTCGTAGTAGCCGGCCCGGTTGCAGTTGCGGTGGACCGTCTCGCCGAACAGCCAGGCCGGCCGCCCCAGCTCGTCAAACTCGGGGACCGGGCCGACACCCTGGAGCAGCCCCAGCACCGCCGCGACCGTCTCGGTGAAGTTGTCGCCGACCGGCGAGCAGCCAGGGATGTTGACCACCGGCAGTCCGAGCACCGAGCGATACTCCGCGCCCAGAAAGTCCATCACGCTCATCGCGCCGGTCACGTTGCCGTACGCGGCCGGAATGCCGCCCCAGGTGGCGCAGGTGCCGATGGCGATGACCGCCGCCGCGCCGGGCGCCAGCCGACGCATCCACTCGGCGGACGGCACGCTCTTCATCTCGCCAGTCACGGGGTCCGGGTCTTCGCCGATCGCTGACCAGTACCCACCGGTCTCGGCCGCCAGCCGCTCGTCCGCGATCGAGCCTTCGTACACCACGACGTACGGCGCATTGAGGGTGCCGTCCACCGCGCGGCGCATCGGGGCCATGTAGGCGTCGCCGGCCTCTAGCTGGAGGGCGGTGTGGTGCAACGCCAGGATCGGCAGGCCGGGCAGGGTGCCGAGCAGCAGGTCTTCCACTCTCGGGGCCGTGGCGCCGACCACCGCGATCGAGCAGCCGTCGCAGCTCATGCCGGCCAGCCAGAAGACGTGGACCTTCTCGAATGGGCCGGTGATCGAGGTCGGCCCCAGCGCCGCCGACGCCAGGTCTGCCCACTGCTCCTGGCTGATGCCGGCCACGTTGCCGGCCGCGTCCTCGTGGCGAGTGCTCCGGGTTGAGGTCGGGCTGCCCGGCGCCCCAGGTGCGGGTGCCGTGATCGTCACGATTGACCTCCCCCGCCGTTGCGCGGGCTGAGGTGTTGTTCGAGCGCCTGGGCGAGCGCTGTCGCCGCTGTGATGGCCGGCCCGTCCGGTGCGTGGTCTAGCACGGCGACACCGGCGTTGTCGGCCTCGGTGACGCGCGGGTCGAACGGCACGACGGCCAGCAACTCGATGCTGTGGCGAGCGCAATACTCACGGATCGCCGCCTCGTCGGTTGGTGTTCTGACCTTGTTGGCGACGGCCCAGATATGCGGGATGCCAAGCTCGCGGGCCAGCGGCGCCAGCCGTCCGGTGGTTTCGAGCGAGCGGAAGTACGGCTCGGTCACCAGCAGCACGGCGTCAGAGGTGCGCACTGTCCCGCGCGTCATGTGCTCGATGGACGCCTCGGTGTCGAGAATCGTGACGTCGTCCGGGCGAAACTTGCCGAGCTCGCCGACAACACCGCGCACGGCGGCGTGTTGGCCGCAGAGTCAACCGCGTCCCGCGCCAAGCAATCCCGTCATCGAGAGCACGCCCACGCCGTCCGGTGCCACGACCCCGTATTCGTCCAGCACCGTCTCGAAGGGGCGGGTCAGGTAGAGGTCGGTGTAGCCATCGGCGTCGGTCCGCTCCTCGACGATCTCCTCGCGCGGCACCCGCTGCATCCGCTCACGGGCCTCGGCCGGCACGCCGAGCGCAGTGGCGAGGTTCGGGTTCGGGTCGCCGTCGAGGGCGGTAACGGTATGCCCATTCCGCGCGAACAGCCGCGCGAGCGAAGCCGAGATCGTGGTCTTGCCCGAGCCGCCCTTGCCACAGACCGCTACTCTCATCCTTCTCCTCCGCGTCGCCCGGTCGATGGTCGTGGGTGACGACCGTTCGGCTGTGCAGATGTGGGACCACCAGCCAGGTGTGACACGCGCGCGAGGAACACTTCGACGATCTCGCGCTGCTTGTCCAGCGTCATGGCCCAGGCCCGCAGGATCTCGTGTCCGTCTGGTGTGATCGAGTAGACGCGGCGGGCCGGACCTCGGGCGGACAGCTCCCACTCCGACGTCACGTGCCCTTCGGTTTCGAGCAGCCGCAGCGTCTTGTAGACGGTGGCCGGGTCGCTCAGGTCGAAGCCAAACGGGCGCAGTCGCTCGATCAGCTCGTAGCCGTGGGCCGGGGCTTCAGCCAGCAGGAGCAGGAGACACGGGCGCGCGAAGTTCTTCGGCTGCCCGCCGTCACACCGGCAGCCGTCCGTCTCGGCGTCTCGCACCAGGACCGGAAGCTCCTGCATCACTCACCTTCGAGCCCGATGCACGCTGCACAGTACGTGCCTTCGGCACGTACTGGCGATGATAGTAGACCGACCGGTCTCAGCTTGCAAGATGCTAGATGCGACCTGACGATGCGTTCCGATTGGTGGAGCGTCGCGGATCTACGCCGGCGCGTGCTCCCAGTCCAGGCCGGCCTCCTCCAGCGCCACCAGCGAGGCGAATCGGCCGCCACGTACCATCAGCTCGCCGGGTGCGCCTTCTTCCACCACGATGCCCGCGTCCAGCACCAGCACTCGGTCGGCCTCGCGCGCCGTTGCGAGACGGTGAGCGACCGTGACCACCGCGTCCCCCCGCTCCCGCATGGCGCGACGAAGCGCGGCCCTGAACGCCGCGTCGCTGGCGCCGTCGATGGCAGCGGTCGCCTCGTCGAGGAGCAGGACGCGAGGCTCCCAGACGAGGGCACGGGTCAGGGCCAACAACTGCCGCTGGCCGGCGGACAGCTGGGTCCCCTCACCGCGCGAGCCGCTCAACACCGTGTCGTAGCCATCGGGAAGCGCCTCGATGAACGCGGCGGCCTGGGTCAGCTCGGCAGCCCGGTGGACCAGTGCGCGCGGCACGCTCCGGTCGTAGAGCGTCAGATTCTCGAACACCGTGCCGGTGAACAGGTGCACAGCCTGCGGCACCACGCCGACGATCCGCCGACGGTCCTCTTCGGCAAGCAGGCGCGGATCGCGGTCAGCCACGCGCACCGCCCCGGACCACGGCGCATAGAGGCCGGCCAGGACGTGGAGCACGCTGGTCTTGCCGGCACCGGTCCTGCCGACCACCGCTATGTGCTCGCCAGGTCGCACCGAAAACGAGACCCCTTGCAGGACCGGGCGCTCCGGCAGGTATCCGAACACCACGTCTCGCAGCTCCACTGAGGGGGCTGGCTTGTCTGGCGCAGTCGGCGTGGGAAGCGGCTGGAGCGTTGAAACACTGGCACGGGCGCCATTGGCCGAGCCGGTCGGAACGTCTGGCCCGAGGGCAGGGAGCGCGCTCACGAGCGCTGCTCCGTCAACGCCCTGGACGGCGGACTCGGGGGCCAGCGCCAGCACGGCGAAGACCCGCTCGGTGCCGGTCAGCGCGGTCTGGACTTGCTGCCATTGCTCACCGAGTGCGCTGATGGGGCGGTAGAACCGCTGCAAGAGCAGCACGAACGCCGTCAACGTCCCGAGCGAGACCCCCCAAGCCTCGAAAACGCCTCCGGCCCCCGCCCAGAGCAGCCAGGCCGTCGCGGCGGCAGCCAGGGCGCTGGTCAAACACGGGTAGACCGCCGAGTAGCCGAACGAGACGTTGGAGGCGGCGAGGGTCCGACGCAGGACGCGCCTGAAGCGCCGTACGAAGTGGCCGTTCCGGCCAAACGCCTGGATCACCTCCACGCCACCCAGCGACTCCTGGAGATGGGTGTTGAGGCCGCCGATAGCGTGGCGAGTCGCCCGCTCGGCCACCCGGACGCGTACCTGGATGAAGCGAGTTACCCCGATCAGGACCGGGAGCGTCAGCGCGGACAAGCACGAGAGTGGCACGCTGAGCGCGACCATGGTTGCCGCGATCGTCAGCAGACGCACGAGCTCCGCTGCCAGCGCGGCCACGCCAGAGGTGAACAGGACGTTGATCGCCTCGATATCTGCCGTGCAGCGACTGATGGCATCGCCAATCGGCGTCCGGTCGAAGTAGCCGAGCGGCAACTGCTGGAGGTGGGCGAACAGCTTCACCCGTAGGTCGTGCAGTATCCCCTGCGCCGCCAGCGCGACCAGATAGGTGGTCAGAAAGGTCGTGCCCTGGAGGGCCGCTGTCGCCACGAAGTAGACCAGCCCGAGCATCAACAGCCCATCGCGTTCGCCGTGCGCGAGGTTGCCGTCCACGAGCTGCTTGACGACCAGGGGCGGGACCAGCTCCAAGAACGCGCCGGCCAGCACGCAGGCCACGGCCCCTACCAGCAGGCCACGATACGGTCGCATCAGCGGGAGCAGGCTCCGGAGGGGCATACGTTCAGGATCGGGCGCCGCGAGGACGTCCGGCCGCATCGGAAGCGCGGCTCCGTGGACGGTCATGACGTGCGCTCCGACGCCAACAACGGCGATCCAACCGCTCGACCGGCGTCCGACGGCGACGGAACGGTGACCGTCTCAGCCCGCTCCTGAGCGCGGTAGATCCTGGCGTACAGGCCGTCCTCCGCGATCAGGTCGGCGTGCGAGCCGTGCTCGACGACGCGCCCGCCGTCGAGCACGACGATTCGGTCGAGATGCGGAAACATGGCCAGCCGATGCGAGCAGAGGACGACCGTCGCGCGATGCTCGGGCAGCGCCGCCGGACCGAACGTCGCCAGGAGCGCGGCGGCGATCTGCGTCTCGGTATCGACGTCGACGGCCGAGAACGGATCGTCGAGCACGAGGAGGCCGGGCGTCCGTCGTTGCGCCGCGAGCGTCCGAGCAAGGGCAATCCGCTGTCGCTGGCCGCCGGAGACTCGCACGCCCGACTCGCCGATCTCGCTGTCGATGCCATGGGAGAATGTCGCCAGGTCGGCCGTCAGCGCGGCAATCTGGACGACCGCTCCAAGCTGCTCCAGATCACCGGACTCGGTGACGGAGTCGTCCAGCAGTACGTTCTCACGGACCGTCCCGGAAAACAGGAACGGGTCCTGCGGAAGGTAGCCCACCCGAGTCGCCAGCTCCGCACGAGACCGCGCTTCGACCGGCTGGGCGTCCACCAGCACCCGGCCCTGCTCCAGCGGATACAGACCCAGAAGCGCACGAGCCAGCGCGCTCTTGCCCGACCCGACCGGACCGGTCACGCCGATCGAGCTGCCGGCGGGCAGCTCCAGGCTAACATCGAGCAGGGCCGGAGCGGCACCCTTCGGCGTACCGGGATACCGCAAGGTGACGTGATCCAGACGGGCGGCAACCGGTCCTGGCGCAGGTTCAGGCGGCGCGACGGGCGTGGCACCGATCCCGGCGATGTGCCCAGGCCGGAACGAGGCGAACGGCGGCTCATCGCGCACGGGCCGGGCCGGGGCGAGCAGCGGTGCGATCCGTCCCCAGGCCGCCGCTGCTGCCCAGACAGCATTCGCCACCTGTGACAGCCGGATGCCCTGTTGTACGAAGCGCGCGTACAGCTCCAGGTACGCCACGAACGCACCCAGCGTCATAAGGCCGTCCAGGACTCGCTCGCCGCCCTGCCAGATCACGAAGACCACGCCGACGCTCATGACCGCGCCGTACAGTGGACGCAGTGCCCCCTCCAGCCTGGACTGGGCAACAGTGGCGTCCGCTTGCCGCCGAGACAGATCCGCTATCCGCTCGACAGCCGCCTCTCGACGCCCGAACAGGCGCAGCACCCGCAGGCCGACCAGATCCTCCTGGAGTGCCGCCGTCAGCGCAGCGTTCGCCTCGCGAGTGACGACCGTGCGCTCGCGAATCCAGCGGCCGGTGGCGTGGGTCAGCACGACCGCCAGCGGCAACGGCAGCAGCGCGATGGCCGAGAGCTGCCAGTCGTAGATGAAGAGGGCAGCCGCCAGCGAGAACAGCATCAGGAACGTGTCCCACACCTCAACGGTGAGCTGGTCGGTGCCCCGCCGAATCACTTCGGCGTCTCCCACGATGCGGGCCATCAGGTCGCCGATCGGCGTCGTGTGGAGTCGGGCCATCGGCCAGCCCAGGACGCCACGGAATGCGTCGGCCTGTATGTTGCTGCGCATCCGAGGGATGGTTCGCTCCAGGCACCACCGCTTGATGGCCCGTGCCGTCTCCATGACTAGCACGCCGCCGAGATAGGCCAGCGCCGCCAGCCCAACCGCCGATGGCTCGGCCAGACCGTCCGCGAACGCCCGGACGGTGTCGATGGCCCGGCCCAGCAGGATCGGCGGCAGCACGACCGTCGTGTTCATGATCAGGCCGCAGACGCAGCCGATCACGACCGTGCCGAGCACCTGCCGGTAGTAGGGGAGCAGCCCTCGGAGATACTCCCGCATCAGTCGTGTCCGAGCCCCGCGATACGCGCCATCGTCAGCCCACGCCACGCAGCAGCGGCCAGACGATCAGTCCGACGACGCCGGCCGCCGTCACCACCACCGGCTCCTGGAGCTTGAAACGCCAAAGCAAGCCGAGAGTCACCACTCCGATGATGCCCGTGGGGATATCGAAGATCGAGCGTGCCCCCAGCACGATGACTGCGCCGGTGATGGCCCCCGTCGCGGCAGCCGTCGTCCCCTGGACGAACGCGCGGAGCTGGGGGTTCTCACGGTGGCGCCGAAACCAGGGCGCCGGCACGATGGTGAAGACGTAGACCGGCAGGAAGATCCCGACTGCCGCCAGCGTCGCACCAGCGAATCCCGCCACGAGGTAGCCGATGAACGCGACGGTAATCACGACCGGACCGGGCGTGATCATCGCAACGGCGACCGCGTCAAGGAACTGTTGCTCGGTCAGCCAGTGAAACTCGCGGACGACGCCCTGCTGGAGGAACGGCACGATCGTCAGGCCACTGCCGAACACGAACGCGCCGGCTTTGGTGAAGAAAACCAGGATCTGGGCCAGCACGCTGCCGACGTCCGTCGAGCTCTGGCGAGACCATGCCTCTATGGTCCAGGCGGCGAGACCGAGCGACAGGCAGACCAACCCGACCGCCACCCCCCGAGCCCAGCCCGGCCAGGCACGTAGTACCAGCACCAGCAGCCCCGCCCCGAGGAACAGCTCAGCCAGCTCTGTCTCAAGCCAGGCCGTCGCGACCATCACGACCGCGAAGATCCCCCAGAGGAGCGGGTCTCGTTTATTCGTGGAGCGCGCCAGCTTATACGCCGCAATGGCGATGATGGCGATCACCGCCGCACCGATCCCATAGAACAGGGCCTGCATCCACCACAGCCCCCCGAACGACACGTACGCCACCGAGAGGGCGATCACCATCAGGAACGACGGCAGCACAAACGCCAGGCCGACCAGGGTGGCGCCGAGCGCACCAGCCTGAAAGTAGCCGATGGCGATGGCGGTCTGGGCGGCGAGCGGCCCGGGCATGATCTGCGCGAGCGCGAGCGCCAGTTGATACGTCTCGGCGTCGAGCCAGCGGCGCCGCTCGACGAGGTCGCGGTGCATGTAGCCGACCAGCGCGGCTGGACCGCCGAATCCGATGGTGCCGAGCTTGAGAAAGTAGCCGGTGAGCGGCCAGAGGCCAGACTCGGGTCTGGCGTCCGGCTCTTCGGACGGCTGGATCGCCTCACCGACGCTCATCGTTTCCCCCGCTGGCGGCGCCTAACTCCCCGAGCAGTTGCTCCACCCGGCCACGAATCAGCTCGCGCACCTCGCGGACGGCTTCGACCGGCTTACCGGCCGTGTCCGGCATCGGCCAGTTCTCGATCTTGTTGGCGGCAATGGCAGCCAACTCCGGCGACAGTGGACAGTCAAGGGTCACGACGCGCATCGCCGCTTCGATCTGGGCAGGAGTGACCCGGCCCGGTTTCTCGTCCGGCACCTCGATGCCGACCTCGCGCAGGACCACGATGGTGCGCTCGCTCACGCGCTCGTCTGGCTCGGTGCCGGCCGACGCTGCTCGCACACGCTCACCGGCGCGCTGGTTGAAGAGGCCAGCGGCGATCACGCTCCGCAGGGCGTTATGGGGACAGAGGAACAGGACGGTTGGTGCAGTGCTCATGATTACGCTCCCGTGCGTACACGCTGCTTGCAGTAGGCGTAGAGGGCGTCGTAGACCGGCAACTCGGCGACAAGCTGTGTGTGGTCATCCTGGTACGCCAGATGAAAGCCAGTCGCGATAGCCTCCAGGCCCCGCGATTCCGGCGTCAGATCCTTCGCCGTGGTGTCGGCGCCGCGCACGATCCGGGCAAGCTCCAGCAGTGCCGGATCGGTCAGGCCGTACTTCTGGACGATCGCGTCGAAGCTGCACGCGTCGCCGTGGTGTCCCAGCTCGGCGCCCGGCACGTCGAACGGGATTGCCTGCTCGCGCTCGGCGACGGCCAGGACGTCATCCCCAGGCACGTACAGAAACTCCGCCGTTGGATCGACGAACCGCTTGATCAGCCACGGGCAAGCGATCCGGTCGACCTTTGGACGTTCACGGGTGACCCACTTCACGATTCCCCTCCTCATGTCACGAGCCCGAGTCACAGTCCGGACAGCGCGCCGAGCACGAGCTCACGCAGCAGCGGCTGCCCGCCCACGTTGGCGAGCGGCAGGTAGATGTGGTGCGTCCCTGGATCGACCGCCACCGAGTGGGCGTTCGGGCCGACCGTATCCCGTGCGATCTCACGCACGCCCGAGCCATCGGACATGAAGACGACCAGTGGCCCGCTCTCGGCGGCGACGTAGAGATGCCCTGTCGTCGGGTCGAAGGCCAGCACGTCGGGGCCTTTGCCGACGTCAAAGGTGGCGGTGGCTTGCATCGTAGTCAGGTCCATGACGACGAGCTTTGCGTTCCCCTGACATGCAATGAACGCGATCCGGTGGGCCTCGTCCAGCGCGAGGCCGTGCGGCTCCCCACAGTCGGGGACCTCATACCGGTCGACGAGCTGGTCGGTGGCAGGGTCGATCGCTGCGAGGTGGCCGCTGTGTACGGCGACCAGAATCTGGTGCGAGCCTGGATCGTACTGGGTGTTGCCGGCCTCGCCCCGAAGCGCGATTGTCGCCACCGGCTGGTTCGACCGAACGTCGATCGCAATGTCAGCTTTGCCATGCTCGTCAGAGACATAGAGCTTCCCAAGCTCCGGCGCGTACGCGAGGCCATCCGGGTACTGGCCGGCCGGGATGGCGGCCACGACTGAGAGGCTGGCCGGGTCGATCGCCACCACCTGATGCGCATCGGTCGCGGAGGCGTAGACCCGTCCGAGCTCAGGCACCACCAGGACACCGTGCGCTCCCGGCACCTGCGCGACATCTCCGATCACAACCCCTGACTCGGTGTCGAAGACGGTCACGATGCCCGCGCCAAGATGGGCGACATACAGCCGATGAGCCTGACTGTCGAGGCTCTGGTAGTCGAACCGTGACGTGCCTCCGCTCAGCGGGACGTCGCGCACCATCCGGAATGGCGAGCCCTGGGCGAGACTTGCCCCCGAGCCGCAACCGATTGCCAGCAGCCCGACTATCAGCAGGAGCGCTACCGAGCTTCGTGGGGCGTCCATCGCGTCCTCTCCATCATGTCGAGGCTTCCACACGGCTTACACCGTTGGATCAGCCGCGAGCTGGGCGTAGAGCGCGTCGTAGATCAGGTGGCCGCGCTCGATGGCGACCCGATCGTCAGGGCTGGTGAGACGAATGCCTCGGCAAATCAAGTCGAGCCCTGGTGCTGCTGGCTCCACCAGCACCTCCTGGGTGACGTCGGCCTCGTCCACGATCTGGGCGATGCGGTGCAGGATTGGGTCGTCCAGGCCGTACTCTCGTACGATGGTGTGGAAGCTCGATCGGCCCTCGTGATGGGACAGGCGGGTGCCGGGGATGTCGAACGGCTCCGCTTCATCCTCTGGCGGCGGCTGTCCCTCGGCGATGAGCTCGAACGTGGCCTCGGCGTCGATGCAGTGCCGAATCAGCCAGGCGCAGCCGATCCGGTCGACGCCGACGTTCTCCCAGGTCACCCATCTCATCCCTCTGACCTCCCTCCTGCCGTGAGCAACGCCGCGCGGACCTGCTCGCCGAGCGGAGAGTGAAAGTAGTCCTGCCGCCTGGCCTGCTGGTACTTCTTGGACAGGGACGCCAGATCAATCTCCGGCTGATCCAGCGCGTCCAGGATCTCACGGTACGTGCTGTCTATCTGGGCCAGGAACTGGCATGTGAGCTCGTCATCAGAGCCTCCGAGATCGAGCGCTGCCTGCCACAGCATCGCCTCACCGCCGCGCTCGCGGATCTCGGCAGCGAGCCAGCGCAGCTCCTCGCTGGTGCGCGGAGTCGGCGGCAGCACCCAGACGGCATCGTGGAGCAGGATCGCCCCGAGCCGCTTGAGCTTGCGCCAGACGGCGACCCGGTGAGCGGTCGGCTCTCGGGGGACGGTGTAGACGAGGAGCAGCCAGTTTCGCCCAGGAGATGTAACCATGGTTACATCATAGCTCGGCAGCGCCGCTCCGTCAACCCCGAACGGTCGGCTATCGGCGCGCTGCACTTACCGGCCCCGACGTGGGCTGTTACCGTGGGGGCCGACCTTCGCCCCCAGGAGGCGGCTCATGATCGGGCGTGTGACCGCGTTGTCACGGGTGGTGCTCGCGCTGGCCCTGGTGCTCTCGGTGCTCGTCGCGACCTGGCCGCACCCGGTGGCGGCCCAGTTCGCCAGGCCCGGCGGCACGCTGGTGATCGGCGCGGGCAACGATCCCGGTCAGTTCAATCCTGGCATCACGACCGCCGGCGGCACCCACTTCGTCACGGGGAACATCTACAACGGCCTCCTGATGCTGGACGAGGCGTTCAACCCGCAACCGGACCTGGCTGAAAGCTGGAGTGTCTCGCCGGACGGCACGACCTACACGTTCAACCTCGCCCACAACGTGACCTGGCACGACGGCCAGCCGTTCACCTCGGCGGATGTCAAGTTCACGTTCGAGGAAGTGCTGCTCAAGTTCCACGCCCGGACGAAAGCCGGACTGGAAGGCGTTCTCGCCGGCATCGACACGCCGGACGACTACACCGTGGTGATGCGGTTCAACCAGCCGTACGGCCCGCTGCTCCAGCGGCTCGACGTGGTCGAGGCCCCGATCCTGCCGAAGCACGTCTACGCCGGCACCGACATCCAGAACAACCCGGCCAACAACCAGCCGATTGGGACCGGCCCGTTCAAGTTCGCCGAGTACGCGAAGGGCGACCGCGTGCGGCTGGTCGGGAACGAGAGCTACTTCAAGCCCGGCCTGCCGTACCTGGATGAGCTGGTGTTCAGGATCATCCCGCAGGCGACGACCGCCACGCTCGCCTTCGAGGCCGGTGAGGTCGATTACCTGATCTCAGTGCCTGGTCCGGACATGGCCCGCTTGAAGGCGATGACGGGCGTGACTATCGCCTCGACGAGCGCGGGGTCTGGCGGCTCGAACTGCCAGGACACGCTCGTCTACAACCTGCGCAAGGCGCCGCTCAACGTGGTCGGGGTGCGGCAGGCGCTCGCCTACGCCATCGACCGCCAGCGTATCCTGGACGAGGTCAAGTTCGGGCAGGGGCGGGTGGCGATCAGCCCGATCTCTAGCGCGCTGGCCTGGGCACACAACCCGAACGTGCCGACATATGCCTTCGACCCGGCGAAGGCGCGCGAGCTACTGGACCAGGCCGGCTACCCGGCCCAGGCGGGTGCAAGCCGGTTCTCGCTGACCTTCCCCCACCCGACCTCATTCGCGAAGCAGGGCGAGGTGATCCGCGAGAACCTGGCGGCCGTCGGGATCGACGTCCAGCTCCAGCCGCTCGAAGTGAACGCCGCCAACGAGGCGACCTATGTGCGAGCTGACTTCGACATCGGCTACGGCTCGTACTGCAACGGTCCGGACCCTGAGATCGGCGTGACCCGGGCCTTCGTGACCAGCAACATCAAGCCGATCCCGTTCGCGAACGGCGCGGCGTACTCCAACCCGCGTGTGGATGCGCTGTTCGTGCAGGCGGCCAGCACGGTGGACCGGACCCAGCGAGCCGCACTCTACGCCGAGATCCAGAACATCCTGGTGCAAGAGGTGCCGTACTGGTGGATCACCGAGTCCGACCAGATCCGCGCGATCGGCCCAGGCTTCCACGACCTTAACATCTGGAGCGGGAACCTGGCCGAACGCGCCTGGCTGTCTCGGTAGACCATAGGTGATGGGCGATATACGACCGCCGTCGTCGTCCCCATCACCTACAACCTGAAACCCAAGACCCATCGCAATGATTTACGTCCTCCAGCGCATCGCCCAGGCCGTGCCGGTGCTGCTGGTGCTGGTCGTGTTCAACTTCGTGCTGATCCACGCGGCGCCAGGCGACCCGATCTACCTGCTGGCCGGCCAGTCCGGCGACGCGACGTACTACGCGGAGATGCGGGCTCGCTTCGGGCTGGACCGGCCGCTGCCCGAGCAGCTTGGCCGGTACCTGTTCAACGTCGCTCGCGGCGACTTCGGCTACTCATTCGCCTACCGGCAGCCGGTCTTCCAGGTCATCGTCAGCAGAGTTCCCGCCACCCTGTTACTGTCGCTGTCCGGGCTCGGCATCGCAACGCTGCTCGGGGTCTGGCTTGGCGTGCTTTCCGCACGCAACGCCGAGACGCCGCTCGACCACCTGATCTCGGCCGGCACGCTAGTCGGCTACTCGATGCCGGCATTCTGGCTGGGTCAGGTGCTGCTGATCGTCTTCTCGGCCGGGCTCGGCCTGTTCCCGGTTCAGGGCATGACCACGGCTCGGGTGAGCTACACCGGTCTCAGCTATGTCCTCGACGTGCTCTGGCACCTGGTCCTGCCGGCTCTCACGCTCGGGCTGCTTCAACTGGCGCTGGTCACCCGGCTGACTCGGGCCGGCCTGCTGGAGGTGCTGAGCGAGGACTATGTGCGCACTGCTCGCGCGAAGGGTCTGGCGCCACGGATCGTGCTGTACCGCCACGCCCTGCGCAACGCACTGCTGCCGGTAGTGACCGTGGTCGGGGGGCATGTGGGCACGCTGCTGGCGGGCGCCGTCTTGACCGAGATCATCTTCGCGTGGCCGGGCCTGGGCCGGCTGATCTACGACGCAACCCTCTCGCGAGACTACCCGTTGCTGATGGCGGTCTTCCTGGTCGTGTCGGCTAGCGTGATCGTGGTGAACCTGCTGACCGATCTGACGTACTCGGTGCTCGATCCGCGTGTCCGGTACCGGTGATGGGCTCGGCGCTCCGGGGAACCGCTCCTGCAGATGGTCCGCTGGCGGTGGCTCATGTTCCGAGACGGCGTGGCGCGGTCACGCCCTGGACGCGCTTTCGGCGCCAGCGGCCGGCAGTGATCGGCCTGGGCGTGCTAGCGACTCTGGTGCTGCTGGCGCTCCTGGCACCTCTCGTGGTGCCGGGCGATCCGCTCCGCCGAGCGGGCTCGCCGCTCCAGCCACCCTCTCTCCAGCACTGGCTCGGCACCGACGACCTCGGCCGGGACGTGTTCGCCGGTGTGGTGCACGGCAGCCGCCCTTCCATCATGGTGGGATTCCTGGCGGCGTTGACGTCGGCCGTCATCGGTACCCTGGTCGGAGGTGTCGCGGGGTACTTCGGGCGCGTTGCCGACGACTTGCTGATGCGCCTGGCCGAGCTGGTCCAGGTGGTACCGCGCTTCTTCCTGGTGCTGATCGTGGCGGCGTTGTTCGGTCCGAGCCTCGCCGTGGTCGCGCTGCTGCTCGGGCTGACGTTCTGGCCGGGCACGGCGCGGCTGCTGCGCGCGCAGATCCTGTCGCTCCGACACCGCGACTTCATCCTCGCTGCGCGCGCTCTTGGCGTACCAGAATGGCGCATCCTGGCGCGCCACGTCCTCCCGAACGGCATGGCAGTGGTCGTCGTGAGCACGTCGCTCCAGGTCGGCTCGGCCATCCTCGTGGAGGCCGGTCTGAGCTTCCTGGGGCTCGGAGACCGGACGGTGGTGAGTTGGGGCAACATGCTGAATCTGGCCCAGCCGCTAATTCGCGTGGCCTGGTGGGCGGCCGTCTTCCCGGGACTGGCGATCACCGTGACTGTCATGGCAGCGAATATGGTCGGAGACGGGCTGAATGCGGCGCTGGACCCACGCCGCGAACTGATGCGTCGCGGGCCTTGATCCGATGTCGTCTCGGAGCCCGCTCCCGGTTGTTGCGCGGCACCTCAGCTGAGCTCGATGCGGCGCCTGATCTTGCCCTCGTCCAGCTCGTAGCCGAAGCCGGGGCCGGCCGGCGGCTCGTAGTAGCCAGCCTATTGCCGATGCCAACCTACTCTCTGCGCCTTCTTCCCCAAAATGCGCAGCCCGCACTTGATGGCGCCTACCGTGACGGCTTTGAGACAGCCCAGCTTAGCACGAGCAAGTCTGATTCGAGGATAGTCCTCTGGCATGGAGTGGGCAGCGCGACGACCCTCCCTGCGCTCCTAGCGCGTCAGCCGAGATGCAGAACGACGCGGTCTTCCCCACGTGAGCCTCGTCGGCGCCCAGTTTGATCGTGCTAGCCAACCTCTCCTCCGGTTCGGTCCAGCAGACGACAGGGCGGGGCATAAGCACTCTTGAGCCGCCGGGCGATGTAGCCCTCGCAACAGATAGAGAAAGCAAGTGAACGAGGAAAACATCGCGGTGGTCAACTCGGACATCCACCTCTCAGACGCGCGCCACAACCAACCGGCTAGCGCATCACATTTGGGCCTGTCTCCGATCGAAATCTCACAGGCCGGGGTGCCTGCCTCTGGCAGGGATGGGTTGATTCCTGGTCCGAACTCTGCCCCCACCATCGCCCTGTCCGGTGGCGGTAGCTTGACCTTGCCTACCGTCGGCATACTGAAGTTTGTGCGGGCCGGACAGCACATTGAGCCCGTCTTCGAGTTTAGTGACTTCCCCAGCGAGGACAACGGCTTCTACGTGGCGCTCGGCTCGCGCAAGGCGATCCGCATCGCTGCCCGAGCGCGAGCCGACGATCAGCCGAGGCGCCCCGGAGGCGCACCCAAAAAAGGCGTCTGGACGGATGTGGAGTTCCACGAGTGGTATGCGGAAGCCGTTGAAGCGTATGCCGACGATACAGGCGGCAGACCTACCATGAAGGATCTCTGTGAGGCGCTCGGCGTGAAAACCCGTACGACTGCCCGCGAGCGCCTCCGCGACGCCGAGCTCAAGTGGTCAAGTAAGGGGCCGGTCAGTATTTGACCATTTCTGCCCAACCGGAGCAGACCTCGCTGTTAGTGTGATCCCGCCTGCTTCTAGGCGGGATCTAACTTAACTGCGGAGGTGATGTCCTGTGGGGGCCATCGTGGTCGGACTTCGGCCGGGGGATCACGAGGAGCTAAAGCGCCTCGCTGCGCATGCCGGCCGCCCGGCGAAGGAATTGGCCGGGATCTTCCTTGAGGAGGCGATCCGGCGAGAGAGCCGTATCGTCATCCGACGCGAGAAGATCGACGCCGAAACGGACACGGCGATCGGCAGGGCGTAAGACGCTCAGCAACCAGGAGAGAGGTGGGCGTCGCCTAACGAGGACGGCGGCGTTCAGAGCCAGTTCCGGAGCGCGACAAGAAAAGACCCTCACTGCCGGTCCTCCTGCCACGTCGTACCGATGTGAGGGGCCTCGCAACCACCACTTGAGTAGTTGACACCATGATTGTGCCAGAAAGCGAGCGCGGCGTGCTGCTCGCCGGGGACGATCGGCTCCATCACTCGGCCGACCCGTCCTCGACCTCAAACATCTCGATGGCCCACACGACCAGGGCCTCTACTACCATCACCAGCACTCCCGAGCATCTGACGTCGTCGGTTGCTCCGTGCCCGTCGCCCTCCGTGGGCGACGATCATGTGGCTTCCGATGAGGCAGCCGGAGGTGGACCGCCCGCGACGAACCATCGGCCCCTGGCGGCGGCGCTAGCGCGGCTGCTGGCTATTTGTGCGCGTGCCCGGCGTGGACGTGCTCTCTCACGCCTGGAGCAGCAGCGAGAACTGCACGCCACCGCCGCCGACCCGTAGCTGGAGCTGGCGCCCGGTCCCACGGAGCAGCGCGACTGCTCGCTCGTTTCCGTACGCCATGTCGCCGGTCAAGGCGCGAATGCCCTGCTTGCGGGCGACCTGGATCAGCGCCTGGAGCAGATCCCGGCCGATGCCTCGCCCCTGAAAGCCGTCCTCGACGACCAGGCCCACGTCCGCGCGTTCGAGGGGCAGGTTGAACAGCTCGCCGATGCCACGGATCTCCGCGCCGTCAACCGCGAGGACGACGACGTGCTTGCCGGCATGGTCGGCCAGGAGGCGGGTGATCTCGCGCTCACCGGACGGCCCGGCCAGCTTCATGGAGGAGTGCAGGTAGCGAGACCGGACGGTGCTCGGCGAGAGCCGGTCGAGGAACGCGCGCACGGCAGCGTGATCCTCGGTCTGGATGGCGCGGAGCTCGAAAGGGCCAGGCGTGGGACTCACAGCGGAGGCGGTCATCGGTCGCCCTCCCAGGATTGGTGGTGGACAGCCGGCGCCGTCGGCGCGGTCAACCGCGGTGCGGGCTCGGATTCGGCCGCGCCCTGCTGCATGACGGCGACCAGCAGCCAGTACACCTCCGCCCAGGCTTCGCGGGCCTTGGGGATGAGCGCCTCGCCGAGACACAGCTCCAGCGTGTCGAGCAGCGCCTGCGCGACGGTCTGGTAGTGCCGGCCCTGGACGCCGTAGCTCGCGTGGCGTCGCCCGAGCGCTCGTACGGTTGGCGCCAGCGCTTCGAGATCGTCCAGGCCGTGCACGGCTACGGCGAGCGTCTGCATCAGCTTACGGCCCTGCTCCGCCAGGTCGGCGGTGAACAGCGGCCGGAGCGACGGGTCGAGCTCGAACAGTCGGGCGTAGAAGAGGCTGGCCGCCGTGTCGGCCATTGGGACTATCTGCGCAAAGGTGGTGCGGACGAGGTTGATCTGGTTTGGGGTCATCGGGGTGCTCTCGTGGGCAAGAGTCGGCGTCGAGCCTGGGTGCCCGCCGCAGGCTCTCCCTATCAGCGTAGGGAGCCGGCACCCGACGGGACATCTCCAGATCTGGACATTCGATGGACATTCATGGGCGCCGGATCTGCTGCCAGAGCCACTGCGCCAGTACGTGCACCGCTCGCTGCAGGCGAGAAGTGGAGCCGTCGCGACGCGGCTCTACGCGCCAAACGCCGCGTACTACACTCTCCTGACCGAGACGGCCGCATCGATGCACTACGGCCCGGAGGAGAGTGCGTGGCGGGTCTGCCTAGAGGTTGAGTGGGATAGCCTGCAAGCGGTGCGCAGGAAGACCGTCGCACGGACAGGTTGACGATGCTGACCTGTCGTTGCACAGCCGGCCGGCGGCGTGAGCGAGCGGGGTGCGCATGAGCGAAGGTACACGCATTGAGGTGGCTCGTCCGGCCTTGTCGGGCGGTGCCTGGTGGATTGGGAGCCTGCCGTCGGCAGGCGCGTGGTGGGCCAGGGCACTGCCCAACAAGGCCGGGGCGAACGCGGCTCGACACGCTCCCGACCCACACCCGCTCGCCGAGCTGACCCGGCGGCTGAGCCGATCCGACGAGCCGGCGGAGTGGCGCTTCGCGGCCGTGAGCGCGGAGACGCTGGATGGCATCACGTCCAGCGAGGCGTTCTGGGATACATGCGTCGAGGACGGCCCGCCAGAGCCAGTGCGCAGCTACGCGGTCGATGGCCACGACGGCGTCCGGATCGTCGTGCCGGAGCGCTACGCTGCCCAACTCGACGCTGTCCGTGCCTGGCGACTACGTGACGGGGCCGGCCGGTCGGCCGATGACCCGCCGCCCCTCGATCCGGCGCTCCTCGATCGCGCCCTGCCCGAAGACCTCATCCCGGCCCTTGACGCGCTGCCAGGCCAGCAGGTGCGACACCTTGTCCTCGCCGACGAGCCGCACCCGCTGGATATCTGGTTCGCTCGGGCGGGCGGTGAAGGGCACACGGTGGTCATGGATGTCGACGCGCAGAGCAGCCTGGGCAGTGTGACCTTCCATCGTTTGCGCGGGTCCGACCCGATCGAGTCGGACCTGCGGCACGCCTGGGCGCACCTCGTCCCAAGGGGCCTCGTCCATCTCGACGCGGCGGTCGCCTGGATGCTGGCGATGTACTACGACGAAGATACCGACGCCGTGTTCGCGTGGACGCTGGACGCGCACGATCTCGACGGCATTCGCAACGAGGAAATCCTGGTCGTGCAGCTTTCAGAGGTCGTGTTCCATCCGGACCCCGAGCGACTGCGGGCTTTGGCGGCCGAGGCGCCGATCCTGGCCCTCTCCCTCGGCGAGATCTTCCGCCAGACAATCGACCCGTCCGCACCGGAAGACCGTCTCGGGAGGCGAGCGGCGGAGGTGCGCGTTCGGGAGATCGAGGAGCAGATCCGTCCTCGTGCGCTGGACACACTCGTCGCGTTGGTTCGTGGGGAGCAGAGCTGGGAAGCCCAGACCGCCGCGCAGCTCCTGGCCGTCCTGAGGGAAGGTGCACGACTCAAGGATGGTTCAGGGCCAACCGCGCTGAGATTCCTGTTCCAACTGCACCCCCATGCGGGCTACCTCGAACAGATGCAGGGCTGGACCTGGCTGCGCACGCTCGATCTCTCATATGCATCAATCGACGACGGCGCGCTCGACCCGTTACCGGCGATTGGTCCTATCGAACGGCTGACGATCCACGGGAGTATCTGGCGGCGCATCCCGTTCTTCACGGCGTTCAAGCGAATGCCCGCCCTCAGGCGCCTGGAGCTCGACCTCAGCCATGGCTGGAGCGACGTGGAACGAGAGATCTGGGTCTTCGCACTCGAGGATCTGACCTGGCTGGAGACGTTGACGTTGCCGTCGTCGAGTGTGACGGAGCGCGCACTCGAACGATTGCGCACCCTGCTGCCAAACACCACCATCACCCTCCGTTGACGGGTCGCCGAGAAAGGAGTCACGCGGATGGCTGATGACCCACTCCTCGACCGACAGCTACGACCGCTGCTGCCGCTGCTCGATCCGACCCAGGATGAGGAGACTGCCAACGACCCGGACCTGCCGCTCGAGTGGCTCGCGCACCACTGGCAGCCGTCGCACGCCCTGTATCTCCTCCGGCCGATCGGCATCATCCGTCGATGGTGGGAGCGGCTCGACCAGCCGTCGCCTCGTCACCCCGAGGCACGCGCACTGCTGCTTCGGCTCGACGTCCCCCGCCCGCCGTCGTTCTCGTCCGCCCGAGCCTGGTGGCCGGTCGACGTGGAGCTGCGCTGGCTGGGGATCGTCGCCTCGTCGCTCTATGTCGTCCTGGAGCACCGGTCGCACGTACCCGGCGCATCGGGCCAGTACGTCGCGCGCCTGCTGCCGCCGGCGCTGACCGAAGGCGGCATCGTCGACGAGTGGCCGCCGGATGAAGGCGGCGAGGTCAGGATACAAGTCCTGCACGGCTGGTTCCCGCCGCGGATCGCCCCGATCGGCCAGGAAGAGCTCGATCGCATCGAGTACGAGCTGCGCGAAGCCGTCGCCGCACATCCGAGGCTGGTGGCACAGGATCTTATCCGCGTTCGGCCGGCCGACGTCGCTCCGTCTCCCTTTGGGTACCAGCGATCGTGGCAGCCCGACCCGCCTTCGGACGAGCCGACGGAACCGTTTCCCGGGGAGTACGGTCTGCTGGGGCACTACCCGATCCCGGAAAAGGGCTCGGACGACTACTACAAAGAGTGTCTACAGGAGCGTTCAGTCAAATATGGCGAGCAGTATCTCGTCGGCGGGGCCGGCACGGGGATCGACGACACCCGTTTCTCGTGGGTCGGCGTCGTCGGCGTCGCGCGGCCGTCGCCACGCCAGGTGAGGATTGCCCTCGCGTTCGACGAGAACGCCATCACCCACGCAGAGGTCCATGCCCACCTGGCGCTCGCCGGCGAGCACTATCTCGTGCTCGGCATGACGTTCAGTCAGCTCGGGATCGACCCGTCCGATCTCCACCTCGTCCGCGCCTGCCCGGGCAGGATCGTGCCCCTGAAGCCAGACGAGTATCGGCGCGTGTCGCATCATCTGATCGACCGGCTGGAAGACGATCGGCCGGGCGGCCGGTTCAAGTCGCTCTGGTTGGACGTCGATCCGGGCCTCGACGACGCGCTGGCGCTCCTGATCCTGGGACACCGCGAGGGGGACACCATCGCCGCTCCGGGTGCCCAGAGGTCGGCCCGCGACGAGCCTCGACCGTCTGCCGTACCCTGTCCTGTGTGCGGACGCGACATCCAGTCAGAGCACCGGTTCTGCGGCTACTGTGGCACGAGAGTCGGCCCGAGCTAGCCGATCGGGACGGGGAGGAGCGCACGAGCAGATCGGGCCGGCAGTTGGCCTGCGCCTTGACACCCGGCCTCGTGTCGGTCACGATCCCCGCATAACTGGGAGGGACATGGGAGGGGCATCGTGACGATGAACGTCGTGCTGGTCGTGTTCGACACCCTGCGCAAGGACGCGGTGGGGCGCTACGGGCGGACGCCTCCCTGGGACCTCGGGCCGATCGCGACGCCCAGCCTGGACGCCCTGGCGCGTGACTCCGTCTGCATGGCGAACGCCTACCCGGAATCCTTGCCGACCCTCTGCGCCCGACGCGCCATCTACACCGGCCAGCGAACGTACCCGTTCCACAACGGCGACTTTCGCAACCTGAAGGGCGACTTCGTGGGGGTGGCGCCCGGCTGGGGGCCGATCCCGAACGAGCAGCACACCCTCTCCGAGATCCTCCAGACGGCGGGATACCGGACGGCCCTCATTTCGGATCTGTACCACCAGTTCAAGCCGTCCAAGAACTTCTGGCGCGGCTTCGACCAGTGGACTTTCATCCGAGGCCAGGAGACCGACACCGCCCGCAGCGGCCCCGGCCCCACCCAGGAGGAGCTCGACCAGTTCGTGCCGCGCCGCTTCCAGGAGCTGCGGAAAGCGTCACGCGGGGTGGCTCGCCTGCCCGGGAACCTGGACGCCTTCTCCACCGCCTGCATCCTCAACATGCGGGACCGGGTCCGTGAGGAGCTCTGGTTCAACGCCCAGGTGTTCCAGGAGGCCGCCCGCTGGCTCGAGCAGAACCGCGACGCCGAGCGCTTCTTCCTGACCGTCGAGTCGTTCGACCCACACGAGCCCTGGTTCGTGCCGGAGCACTACCGCGCCGCCTATGACGCTTCAGACGGTCAGGATCAGGTGCTCTCGCCGTACGCCGAGATCCCGGATCTCGAGCCGGAGCTGGTGCAGCGGACCCGCGCCAACTATGCCGGCCTCGTCACCATGTGCGACCGTTGGTTCGGGCACCTGATGGAGCAGCTGCGGGTGCTGGGGATGCTGGAGAACACCCTGGTGGTGGTCACCTCAGACCACGGTCACTCGATCTGGGAGCGGCGAGGGTACATCGGCAAGCGCGGCTACCCGTCGGATCCCGAGGTCGTGGACATCCCGACGTTCGTGCGCCATCCTGGGGGCGTCGGGGCCGGGACCACCTCAGACGCCTGGGTCCAGCACCACGACCTCGCCCCCACCATCCTGGAGGCGCTGGAGATCGCGCCGCCGGAGCCGGTCGACGGCCGCTCGTTCTGGGGCACGCTCACCGCCGGCTCCCCCGCCCCGCGCGATCACGTGGTGGTCGGCTGGGGCACCGCGATGACCGTCATCACCGACCGCTGGTGGTTCAACGCCAAGGTGGACGGCACCGGCGCCCTCCTCTTCGACCGGATCGCTCCGGACGGCTTCGAGCGCAACGTGGCCGACGACGAGCGCGCGGTCTGCCGGGAGCTGTTCGGGTTGGGGCAGGCCGAGGCGCGAGGCGGCTTCCCAGACTTCCTCCTGGAGCAAGCCAGAAGCGCTGCCGACGCCCCGGGCTGTAGCGCGTTCGCCGCGGTGTAAGCGGGAGAGACCCCTGCGCGTCTCGTTGCACATTGCGCGCAAAACGCCCCACAACTGTCGAGAATTCGGGCGACCGTTCTGTCATGTCCGGTATCGTCTAGGAGAAGGCGGCGTGTCAGCAGAGAACGGGATACGGTTTGACCCTGGCAGAGCGACAGATCCTGCCCGACGTCACCCCTGACGCCCAGCAGGTGCCCCGACACCTCGACCGCACGGCCTGGACGGCCATCGCCGGCGTTGAGGCCGAGATCGGCGAGCTTGCGTGTGCGCGGCTCGCTCCTCGTACGTTCGACTCCACCCCTGGGTCGATCCAGCGCGCGGTTGGCCTCGCCTTGCGTGCCCTCGAAGGCACCCTCCGCTACGGCCGGCCGTCGTTCGGGGCGCGGGACGCCGCCTGGGCCATCGCCGTCCGCGCCAGCCGCGACGTTCCCCTCAGCCCGGACGATGCGCCGACGTCGCCGCCCGCCGCCTCGCTGGATGGTGTGCCGGGCTCCGGTCCGGCTGACGTCAGCGCTGTCTACGCCGCCGTCCTGGACGCGATCCAGCAGGTCGCCCCGGCCGCCGAGGATGCGGCGCGCACGGCAGCCGACGCGATCCTCGACGAGGCGGCCGCCATCGCAGCCCGGCCGGCGGTCGCCAGACCGCCGGCCGCCGCCGCGCCGACGCCGATCCCACCGCTCGCCTTCCGCGCGCTGGCAGATCTGCCGCACGTCGCCTACGTCGTGGATCGTGCCCTCTGCTACGCGTACGTCAACCAGGCCTGGGACGAGTTCGCGCAGGCGAACGAGGGGACGGCCTGCCTGGGGTCGGCGGTGGTCGGGCGCTCCTGGATCGAGTCGATGTCCGGGCCAGACCGCGAGCACTGGCTCGCCATCGCCGAGCAGCTCCTGGATGGGGCGCTCCCCTCCCATCGTGAGGAGATCCCCTGCCACTCGCCGCGCGACTGCCGCTTCGTCGTGGTCACGGCGTCGCCGCTCCGGCTGACCGCGGACGACGCCGAGGTGGCCGGGCTGGTCTTCGTCACCTACGACGTGACCGATCTCCGTCAGGCGGAGTCAGAGCGTCACTGGCTGGAGCAGGAGGGGCGGCGCGTCCGTGACGTCTTCCTGGGGACCGTGGCGCACGACCTGCGAAATCCGCTGACCACCATCAAGGGCCGGGCGCAGCTCTTACGGCGCCGGGTCGAGCGCGCCGAGATGGCGCCGTCCGCCGGCCTGACCGACAGCCTGGACGCCATCGAGGCGACCGCCGATCAGATGGTCGGCCAGATCGATGAGCTGCTGGACGTCGCCCAGGTCCAGGCCGGCCAGCCGATCCGGATGCACGCTCAGCCGATCGACCTGGCGGCGCTGATCGGCAGTGTGATCCAGTCCTACGAGCAGCAGCTCGGCGGGCGGCGTGCCTCGCTCGACGCGCCAGCACGGCCGGTCGTCGGGCGCTGGGATGGCGTGCGGATTCGGCGGGTCGTGGCGAACCTGATCTCGAACGCCATCAAGTACAGCCCTGACGAGGGGGAGATCGCGGTGACCGTCGAGCGAGTGGCCCTGGACGGGCGCGACTGGGCGGTCTTCGCGGTGCAAGATCAGGGCATCGGCATCCCGGCGGCGGACCTCCCGAGCATCTTCTCCAGCTTCTACCGGGGCAGCAACGTGGACGCCGAGACGGGAGGATTCGGGCTGGGGCTGGCTGGCGCGCACCAGATCGTGGTCCAGCACGGCGGCCGGATCGAGGTCACGAGCGACGTCGGCGTCGGTACGACGTTCACGGTGCACCTGCCGCTGGACGAGTAGGCAGTGGGCACCGCCTACTCGCCCAGATATCAGTCCACCTGGGTGGCTTCTTCCTCGTCCGCCAGGATCTGGTACAGCGCGCGGCGAGCATCGACCAGCACCTTGCGCGCCTGCTCCAGTTGGGCCGGCGTCGCGGCTTGTGACACCTGGAACACCGCCATGCCCACCTGTCCCACCAGCGGAAACAGCTCCACCGACGACTCGTCCATCTCGGCCTTCATCGCCTCCCACGGCGCCCCGAGCTCCGCCTTGTGCTCCTCGACGTAGGTCCGACCGGTCTCGGTCAGGCGGAAGGTCCGGCGTCCATCCTGAACGTCCACTTCCACCAGCCCCTCGTCTTCCAACTGCTGGAGGGCCGGGTAGACCGAGCCGGAGCTCGGCTTCCAGAGGCCGTCGCTGCGCTCGGCGATCTCCTGGATGATCTGATAGCCGTTGCGGGGCTGCTCGGCCAGCAGCACCAGCGCCGCCGCGCGGACGTCGCCGCGCCGCACCCTCGGGCCGCGTCCAAACGGCGGCCACTCGAAGCGGCCACCCCGCCCGCGCCCACCGCGACGCGGATTGCCAAACGGCGGCCCGCCGAACGGGCTCCCGCCGAACGGGTTGCCGCCGAACGGGTTGCCGCGATCCCCGGGGCCACCGAACGGCCCCCAGCCACCGCCTGGGGGTGGCGGCGGGGGTGGCGGCGGCTCGCCAGGCCCGCCCGGTCCCCCCGGCCCGAACCTGCGCTCCTCGCGGCGCGGCCCACGCCAGCCACGCGGCCCACGGGGACCACCGCCGCCAGGACCGAGCAACGCCTCCCAGGCATCACCTTCCTGACGCCAGGACCATGGAAATCCTCGCATCGTGCCTCCTTAGCACCTGCCGACCCCCAGAGGCGGGATGTCGTAGATGTGTTGTCGATATATCGATGATAGTGCTTCGACATACGAAAAGCAAGCCATTTTCGGGCCGGATTTGGGCTCCTGGCGGATTGGTCGGCGTTTGACGGGCTGACGGCGCGCTGCTGGCCTTTGCCGGGCGGGCCTGCTATCGTGCGCCCACGCCATCTTCTGTTCACATTCCTGCCACTTCTGGACACGGGGAGGATCGGGCCCGGTGCGCTCTCGCTGCTGGATGCTGCTTGCTGGCCGTCACGCTCGCGTGCTGCTCGCGCTGTTACTTGCACTGGTTGTCGTCGTCCAGGCCGATCTGGCCCTCGGCCAGATCGCATTTGGCGCCACCTTGACCGTTCTGCGCGGCACCACCAGCGTGGTCCGGGCCGACGGCACCGCCGTCATGCCGGCCTCGACTGGGCTGAGCTTGAACGTCGGCGACCGGGTGGCGACGGTCGGTCGGGCGGCGGCGCTCGTGACGTTCTTCGACGGCAGCGAGGTCGAGCTCGGCGCTGACACCACCATCAGCATCCAGGATCTCCAGGGCGGCGGCGGGGTGATCCGCATCATCGTGGAGATGGTGCTCGGGAGCGCCGTCCACCACGTTGCCACCCTGACCGACCCCGGCTCGTACTACAAGATCGTCGCCGGCGACACCGTGACGCTGGTGCACGGCACGACCGTCGCCACCGGGCACGACGGCGATGGCAATTCGACCAGCTACCTCGTCAACTCATCCGGGCCGGTCACCTTCCCGAACGACGGCCATCAGCTGCACGACGGCGAAGCGTGCACGGCCACGTCCAGCGGCGACCTCCTCTGTGAGATGGTGAAGGGCAAAGACCCCTGGTCGGTGCTGGCGGACGGGGTGGGCGCGGGCGGCAACGGCTCGTCCAACTCCTCGAACACGCCGAAGTCGGATGACAAGAACAAAGACAACTCGGCGCCCACACCCACCCCGGTGTCACGTGGGGGCGACTGACTACGGGCTCTGGAATCCGGACAGCCGCGCCAGGTCGCTCAGGGAGACCTCCCCTTCCAGCTTCTGCCCGCCGATGACCCAGGTCGGGTACGCCTGGACTCCCGCTGCCTGGCAGGCTCCCGGCTGGGCGTTGGCGCCGCGCGGATCGCACTCCACGTACGGCAATCTGGCTGCCGCCGCCCCGAACATCTGCTTCTGGTTCTGGCAGTGTGGGCACCAGTACGCGCCGTAGAAGACCGCGCCGCTCTCACGAAGATGGTCCGCCAGCGCAGCGAGCCGCTCCGGGCTGCTCGACGACGACGTTGCGCCACTCACGGCGACGGATGCCCTGGCTCCCGCACCGTTCGTGGCAACGCTGGCAGCAGATGAGCTGGCCGGGTTGAGCCCGTAGCCGACGAACAGTACGGCGACCGCCATGCTCGCGCCGGCCAGGCTGACCAGCGGTCCGCCGTTACCAGGGGTGACGCCGCTCCAGCCCATCCGGCGCGGCCAGAGCATCCGGCCGCCGAGCGCCAGCGCCGCGCCATCCGCGACCATGCAGTACGGGCACCAGGCGTCGAGCACCAGCGCCTGGATGCCGACGAAGACGAGCGCGGCGCCCAGGCCAGCGCCGCCGAGCACCTGGAGCAGCTTCGGCTGCCAGCTCGCGCGGAGGAACGCTGTCACCAGGACCGCCAGGAAGTAGAGCGTGCCGAGGGCGGCCAGTGGCAGCCCGCCCAGGTGGCCGTAGCTGCTGGCCCGCACGACGTCGCAGTCCGAGCCGGCCAGGCAGAGGGTGCTGCCGCCGAGGGCGTCCACTACCGCGAGATACGCCGAGACGAGCAGGCCGGCGGCCCCCGCCACGACGACGAACGGATCGGGTGCAGAGCTGACTGGGCGGTCGGGAGTGGCGGCGGGCGCCGGCGTGGCGGGCAACGTGGAGATGACCTCGCGGCGGCTGCGCCGCGAGCGTCGTGGCCGTGGAGAAACGGCTGACGATGCCATAGATGACCTCACATGAACGAAGCGCGGAAGACGGTACGTTCGGGGATGTGAGGTCAGCGAGGAGGCGGCACCGCCGGCGACCAGGCCGGTCCGAGGGGGTATATCAGGAGGGGCGGCACGAGACGGCTCACCAGCGGCCGGGGCAGCCGCCACAGCTCCCCGACGAGCACACCCGCCACCGTGGCGATCGACAACGCAATCGCGGCGGCGGCGCTCGTGGCGATCAGGCTCGGCGTGTCCGCGCTGGCGGCGTCCGCTGCCGGCATCGACTCGAAGAAAGCGGCCCGGTTAGGTGCGATGCTGACGTGCTGGACGCGCTCGCCGGCAGCACCCTGAGGCACGGAGGTGACCACCACGCCGCCGGACGTGCACAGGCAGACCACCGGCGTGACGGCTGTCAGGCCGAGGAGCACCAGCAAGACCGCGAGCGTGCGCAGCATGGCGTGTCCAGGATGAGATCAGGTGCAGGATACCGTAGCAGATGCAGGGTGTGGGCCAGTCAGCCCGACCATCTGACCTGCGTTCATACTGCCTCTCCTGACACCGTATCGAGCATCGGCCCGGCGGGTCAACCGTTTCGGCAGCACGCGCGACATCAGGGCGGAGTCACCAGCCGCCCCATCGGCGATCCACCGCTCGCCGGGGCGTCTGTACGACGTAGCCTGCTTCAGAAGTAACGGCTCCGTGCCAGCAGGAGGGATTATTCTTGGCCGGCGCCCACGCAGCCTGTCCCGCAACGACGGTACGATGGTAGCCATGAACGTCAACCCACGGCCCGGCGCGGCGAACAGCAGGCGATCGGGCATGCGATCGGGAGGACATGATGGCGGAGATGGGGCGCCTGGTCGCCTTCTATGGGGCCGGCGAGCCGATGCGGATCGAGGAGTACCCGGTCCCGGAGCCGGAGCCGGGCGCCATCGTCGTCCGGACCACCCTGGCGAACGTCTGCGGCTCGGACCTGCACGTCTGGCGCGGCGATCAGGACTTGAAGAAGATGGGACGGGCGCTGCCCCGCCACCTGGGCCACGAGCAGTGCGGCGAGATCCACGCGCTGGGCGAAGGCGTCACAACTGACTCGGCCGGGGCGCCGCTGGCCGTCGGCGACCGGGTGATCTTCCGCTACGCTTTCGCCTGCGGCCGCTGCCGGGCCTGCCTGATCGGCAAGACCCGCTGCTGCCCGAACCAGATGCGCCACGTCGCGACGCCGTGCACCGTCTGGCCCTATTTCAAGGGCGCCTGGGGTGACTACAGCTACCTGCCGGCCGGCCACGTCGTCCTGAAGGTGCCGGACGCGCTCTCGGACGGGATGGTGGCCGGGATCAACTGCGCCTTCGCCACGGTCATGTGCGGGCTGGACACGGCCCGCGTGGAGCTGGGCGAGACCGTGGTAGTCCAGGGCGCTGGCGGCCTCGGCCTGTACGCGACCGCCACGGCGCGCGAGCTGGGCGCCGGCAAGGTGATCGTGGTGGACGGCGTAGACGAGCGGCTGGAGCTGGCGGCGGCGTTCGGCGCCGACGAGGTGATCGACCTGCGCGAGCTGACCACGCCGGAGCGGCGCGCCGAGCGAGTCCGCGAGCTGACGGACGGCTGGGGCGCGGACGTGGTGGTCGAGGTGGCCGGCGTCATCGGCGCGATGAACGAGGCGCTGGCGATGCTCGGGAACGGCGGCCGGCTGGTGGAGATCGGCAACATCGTAGCCGGCACCAGCTTCGATCTCGCTCCCACAACCCTGAACCAGCGCAACGTCAGCATCCTGGGCGTCGGCTATTACGAGGCGTCCCACTTGCAGCGGGCGCTCGACCTGATGCTCCGTCAGCAAGCGCGCTACCCGTTCGACCGCGTCGTCTCGGACGTCTTCCCGCTGGAGGAGGTCGAGAACGTGCTGGCCGAGCAGAACCGGGGCCACATCACCCGGGCCGCGTTGAAGCCGTGACGAGAGGGCAGAGGAGGCGCGCCATGTCGGAGGGCTCAGAGGAAATCCTCCCGATCGAGAACCCGCCGGAGATCGTCTGGGGCGAAAACCGCTCCTTGCTGCTGACGCTGCGCTACATCCAGCAGATCCTCCGCTCCGATCCCGAGACTGCGTCCGACCTGCTGAGCGTGGCCTACCTGGACGCGCGCCAGATCATCGAAGACGCCGACGCGGTGGTGCGGGAGGTTCGCGGGCAGCGGTCCAGCCAGCGCAAGCTCATGGCAGCGCTGGCCGAAAGCATCGAGGGCGAGCTGGAGGCGGACGATGCCGCCGACGAGGCCGACGCTGCCAGCGAACTGCCAGATGGCGAATCGACCAACGGCACGCTCACGAACGGCGATCTGGCGCGCTGACTCAGGCGTAGGTACGGTGTGGCTGTGACAGCACGGTGGCGTCCCTGTCCGTCTCGGGCTATGACTCCTCCTGTGCCCCGGGACGACACGTGGCGGCGTGGCAGGCAGTTCAGCGAGGACCCCTGACGATGGTGATGAAGTCGGTAGCACTCGACCTCGACTCGAACACCCTGGAGCGGCTCTCCGAACGTGAGCGCGAGACGGGAGAGAGTCGGTCTGCGCTCGCGCAGCGCTACATCGAGGAAGGGCTGCGCATGGAGCGGCACCCTGGCATCGTCTTCCGCGACGGCCCGACCGGCCGCCGCGCCGCGCTAATCGGGGGCCGGATGTCTGGGAGGTTATGCCCACAGTGCTCGAATTCGAGGGCGATCGCAATGCGGCCATTGAGAACGCCATCGAGTGGCATGGGCTACAGCCATCCGCGATTCACGCGGCCATCGCATACTGCGACGAGCTCAGCGATGAGATCGATGAGCGGATCGAGCGCAACCGTAGTCTGGGAGAGCGTCTTCGCGCTGAATGGCGCGCCGAGCAGGGACTCCCACCAGAGTGAAACTCCTACTCGACGCGGCGCTCAGTCCAGGGTGAGGGTCATCGCGGTGGTGGACGGGCGGAAGCCGAGCGCCGTGTAGATGCCGCGCCCGTCCTCGGTGGCGTTCAGGAACAGCCGGTGCACGCCGTTCGCGCGGCACCAGTCCAGCATCGCCCGCACGAGCTGGCCGGCCAAACCGCGCCGGCGGTGCGATGGCTCGGTCCAGATGTTCTGAATCAGCCCGACCGGCTCCTCGGCCAGGAAGCCCGGCGCGGGGGCGGTCGCCTGGAGTACGAGCAGCCCGCCAGCCACCGGCTGTCCGTCCGCCTCGACGATCCAGGCCCGGACGGCGCCGGCCGGCAGCTCCCGCTCGACGTACCGCTGCATCGCCTCGACCAGCGCCGGGCCTTCACCGGGGTGCAGCCAGCCCATCGCCTCGAACATCAGGCTCCGGTACTCGGCAATCGTGCGGGCGTCGGCCGCCGCCGCCTCGCGCAGGACGTACTCAGTCACGAGCAAGCACCATCAGGAGTCAGAATCCCCTCCTGTCTCCTGTCTCCTGTCTCCTCGCCCTCAGCCGCCCCACTCGGCCGGGCCGTCCTGGTGGTACCCGCACTGCTCGCAGTCGTGGTAGACGTGGACCGCCGGCGGCATCGCCACGGCCAGCCGCAGCGTCATCTCGTCGCCGACCGCGCGGATGTGGTGGACCGTGCCGCGCGGCACCCAGACGATGTCGCCGGTCTTCGCCTTCACCACCGTGCCGCCGGTGTACTCCCACTCCAGTTGCCCGGCCATCACCACCCACCACTCGTCGAAGTCGCGGTGCCAGTGCGGGCGGTTGCCGCTGCCGGGATTGGTCGCGATCAGCGTCACGAGGTTGCGCTCGTCCTCGATCACGCGCTGGGACCACGGGGCCGGGCCGCGCCGCGCCACGATCTCGTCGACGCGGGTATGGAAGACGTTGGGCCAGGTCGAGTTGTTCACGCGTGGCGGGATCGGGCCATCCGTCACCACGTCGGTGATGGTGAGGGCTGGTGCGGGCTTCGTGTCGGTCATGCGCGGGGTACCTCGCCGTCTCAATTGATATCCGGAGACTGTACTTCATCGCGCCCGGTGTAGCGGCGCTGTATCATCCCGGCATGGCAAAGCTCACCCGCCTCAAGGACGTACGCCAGCGGAAGGCGCTCACCCAGCAGCAGCTGGCCGACCGTGCCGGCGTCAACCGGGTCACCATTGCCCGCATCGAGACCGGTCGGGATGAGCCGTTCCCGACGACCCTCCGCAAGGTCGCCGATGCGCTCGGGGTGGAGCCGGAGGAGCTGCTGGAGCCCGCCCGCGAGGCTGCCACCAGCATGCCAGCCAACGGGCCGGCCGCGACGCCTCCGCTCGACCCACGCATCACGGTCATGGACCCCGAGAACGTGGCGCGCCTCCTTCAGGCTGAGCCCGACCTCCTCCCGCTCGTCAACGAGGCCGCCGAGCAGCTGTCCATGTACCTCCCCGAGTCCCGCCTCCGCCTCGAATACGTCGTCGATCCTGAATATGGCGAGCCGGAGCAGCTCTTCCTGGGCGCATGGACCGATCTGGACCCGTACGTCGCTATGGACGCGCTCAATGAGTTCGATCGAGCATGGGGCATCCCTAACGCCGGCCGCAGCCAGGGGCTGCTGATCGTCGATTTGCGCTGAGTGCTGGATGAGCTTCGACTGGGGAGAGTACCTGTCCATCGCCGAGGAGCTCTGCGCAATGCCGAGAACAGGTCCTCCCGTTGGACGTGAGGCACAACAGCGGGCGGCCGTCAGCAGGGCGTACTACGCAGCATTCATTCTGGCTCGCAACCATCTCCGTGACGCTGACGGCATCCCGATCCCCCAGCGCGGCAATCCGCACCAGTTCGTGGCAGCGCGGTATGCGAATGATCCGGACCCCCTGCGGTCCGGCATTGGATACAACCTCACCAGTCTGCGCACGGCGCGCAATCGCTGTGACTACGACGACGTTGTGGCCGGTCTCTCGAATCTCGCCGTCTGGTCGGTGCTCCGGGCGAGGCAGATCGTTGCGGACCTGACTCAGTTGTAGGCAGACGACAGGGCGAGAGCCGGCCCTCACCACGAGAGGGCCGGCCGCTTATCCATCAGGACCGCTGGTACACCTGCAGGCGGTGCTTGCAGGTGTCCGCGATGATGATCCGGTCCTCCTCGTCCACGTCGATGCCGATCGGCCCCTCGAACACCCGCTCCTGGCGGTCCACGTCCTCGGCGAAGCGCTCGCGGAGGGCCGTCATCTCGGGGTCGGCGGCCACCACCTGGGCGGCCCAGGTCGTCATCGTCGCGTCGCCGAGCAGTGTGGTCAGCGGGCTGCCATCTGGACTGTAGACCTGGACCCGGTCTCGTCCGAAGTCCGTCACGTAGACATTCCCGACGCTGTCGATTGCCACGTCGGCCGGGCGATCCAGCGAGCCATCGTCCGTGCCCGGCCCGCCGAACGTCATCAGGTGACTGCCGTTCGCGTCGAGCTGCTGCACCCGACTGTTCCGCCAGTCCACCACGTACACGCGGCCCTGTGCGTCCGTGTTGACGCCCCACGGCAGGTTGAACTGGCCGGGATCGCTGCCGGCGCTGCCCCAGGTCGCGAGCAGCTGCCCGCTGGGCGCCCAGGTCTGAACCCGGTTGTTCAGGCTGTCCACCACCACCACGTTGCCCTCGCGGTCCACCGCCAGGCCGGATGGTCGGTTCATCTGGCCGTCCCCGGCCCCAAATGCGCCCCACTTGCGGATGAAGACGCCGTCACGGTCGAACATCTGGACGTCGTGGCGCTTCTGATCGCTGACGTAGACGTTGCCGCTCTTGCGGTCCACCGCGACGGCCGTCGGCCAGACGATCTGCCCGTCGTCGTAGCCGTAGGTGCAGAACTGGCTGATGTACTCCTCGTCCAGCGTGCAGATCGAGACGCGCAGAAAGCCCATCTCGGCGTGGGCCATATTGGAGCGGCTCAGGACGTACAGCCGCCCTCCCCCCGCCGCCGCCACGTCAGCCGGATTGTTGAAGCCGCGCCCGCTCTGGGACAGCTGGCCGATAGCGCGCAGGTACCGCACCCTGCTCGCAACCGCGACACTCATCGTTCCTCCCAGTAGGCGGTAGGCAGTAGGCGGTAGGCGGTGGAGATTCCGCCTACTGCCTACCGCCTACCGCCTACCCGTCGCTACACCCACTGGAACTCGCGCGTCGAGACCACCATCTGGAGCAGCTCGCCGACCCGCTCCTCGGCGGCCCGGCCGCCAGCGGTCAGGTCCAGCGGGCCGGTCTTCGCGGCGTGGTTGACCAGCGCCGCCCGCGTGCGAGGCGCGAGGTGGACCGGGCCGGCCAGGTCCGCGCAGGCGTCCACAAACTGTTCCGGCGACAGGGTACCCATCGCCCGCAGCCGCTCCACGATCCGCCGGATGCCTGGCTTGTTTACGTCGCCAACCTGCTCGGCGGCGAAGTTGACCCGCTCCACCAGGATGCCGGTGTCGATCCACTCCTTGCCGGTGTGCCAGCCCTCGACGCTGGGCGGGTTCATCAAGTCCTGGCCCATGTACCGGAACTCGAGCGCCACGTCCTTGAGGCCCCAGTCCGGGAAGCGGTAGTCGCCGGTCAGGCGCATCAAGCCGGCCACGTGCTCGGCCGGGCTCTTCACCTTGGCGTAGAGCGCGGCCTCGGAGCGGAAGGCGTCCGACAGCAGAAGCGACCGTACCACGCTCCGGATATCGTGACCGGACTCCTGGTAGACCCGTGCCAGCTCCTCGATGACCGCTTCGTCCTCGCGGTCCGAGACGAAGAACAGGTACAGCCGCCGCGCCAGGAACTGCGCCGTCGCCGGCTGCTTGACGACGATGTCGACGATGTCCGCGCCGTCGAAATTGCCGGTCTCGCCCAGGAACGTCTTCTCGCCGTAGTCGTGCTGGTCCGGGTTGAACTGGTACTCCCAGACGTTGCGCCCGAACGGCCCGGTGTTCAGCACCGTCTTGATGCTCCAGCCGGTGAACGCCCGAGCGCACTCCTTGACGTCCTCTTCGGTGTAGTTCCCGATCCCCATCGAGAACAGCTCCAGCAGCTCGCGGCCGTAGTTCTCGTTGTGGACCTCGTTGGTGTTCTCCTGGTTGTCCAGCCAGAAGATCATCGCCGGATCTCGGGACAATTCGACCAGGATGTCGCGGAAGTTGTCCAGGCAGTGCGCTCTCAGCATGTCGATCTGGATCTGGACCTGTTGGGCGTGGTTCGACTTGTTGAACGCCGTCGCGAACAGGCAGTGCCAGAAGAGGGCCATCTTCTCCTGGAGCGGCCGGCCGGTGTTGATCATCCGGTACAGCCAGTTGGCCTGGTTGACGTCGATCTCGCGGGCCTCTTTGATGTCCGGGTAGAAGCGGTGGAGCAGGTCGAAGTCGATGTCCGGCTGCTGCTCGGGGTGGAGCAGCTCCTCGACGGTCGCCTCGTACCCCTTCGCCAGCGCGGCGTCGATCTCGTCGCGGGTGGCGCCAAAGCCGGCCCGCCGGAACAGGTGCGCCATCAGCTCGACGCCTTCGAGCTGCTTCACCGGTGTGTCAATCGCCATCGTGTGCTTCCTCCTCCCCTCGGTCCGTCCTACGCCAGCGCGGCTTGCTTCGCCGCCTCGCGGATTTTGTTCAGGCTGCCGCCCCGCAACAGCTTGCTCGGCAGCGGGTGGCCCACCACATCCTCGGCCAGCGCCGCGCACTCGATCAGCTTGTCCAGATCGACGCCGGTCTTGATGCCCATCTCCTCGCACATGAACGCCAGGTCTTCGGTGACGATGTTGCCCGCTGAGCCCTTGTGGCTGGCGAACGGGCAGCCGCCCAGCCCGCCGACCGACGAGTCGAAATCGGTGACGCCGAGCTCCAGCGCCGCGAACGCGTTCGCCATCGCCGTGGCCCGAGTGTCGTGCAGGTGGAGCGAGATCGAGGCGTCCGGCCACCGGTCACGCACCGCGCCGATCATCCGCTTCGTCTGGAGCGGATTGCCCCAGCCCATCGTGTCCGAGAGGCGGATCTCTTCGATCTTCTCGCCCTGCGAGGCTGCCACGTCGATGGCCGCGCCCACCACGTACAGCACGTCCGCCAGTGGCACGTCGCCCTGGTAGTTGCAGCCGAATGCCGCCTGCAC
>JAXLXF010000032.1:0-79094 GCA_046328125.1 Chloroflexota bacterium | reverse complement strand
GAGTCAGGGTCAGAGCACAATCATGACGATTCTGGCGTCGTGGGGCCATTATTCGAGCGCCACGGTCACCTACATCTCAGGTGTTGGCGCCGACGCGTCGATCGGAGACGGCAGCCGCACGGTGAACGTCGAGCCCTGGCCGTAGACGCTCTCGACGGCGAGGTCGCCGCCCATCAGCCGGCAGAAGTGGCGGCTGATCGCCAGCCCCAGGCCGGTCCCGCCGTACTTGCTCCTGGTGCTCGCTTCGGCCTGACTGAACGCCTCGAAGAGCCGGCCCAGCTGCTCCTCGGTCATCCCGATGCCGGTGTCCGCGACGGCGAAAGAGATGCCCTCACCCCCTGACCCCCTCTCCCTAACCGCGGGAGAGGGGGAACCGGCGTGCTCGTGCTCCCCCCTCTCCCGCGGCCAGGGACAGTAGAGGGGGGTTGGGGGGGTGAGGGCATCCCGGGCCACTCGCAGCTCGATGCGCCCGTGGTCGGTGAACTTGGCGGCATTGGACAACAGGTTGAACAGCGTCTGCCGAAGCTTGGTCTGGTCCGCGTGCATGGTGCCGATGTCGGGCGGGCAGGTGATGACGAGGGTGTTGTCGTTCTTCTCTACGAGCGGCTGCACGATAGCCGCAACGTCCTGGACGAGCTGGCCGACCGAGAAGTCTTCCAGGTACAGGTCCATCCGGCCCGCCTCGATCTTCGAGAGGTCGAGGATGTCGTTGATCAGCCCCAGCAGGTGCTTGCCGGCGGCGTTCACCTTCTGAAGATCGGGAATGAAGCTCTCTTCGCCAAGATCCTCGGCCTCTTCCTGGAGCATCTCCGAGTAGCCGATGATGGCGTTCAGCGGGGTCCGCAGCTCGTGGCTCATGTTCGCCAGGAACTGCGACTTGTGCTGACTAGCCTCCGCGAGTTGGGCATTGGCCTCACCCAGCTGCTGATTGGCGGCCTGAAGCTCCTCGAACAGGCGGGTGTTCTCGATCGCGATCACGGCCTGGTCGGCGAAGGTCTCCAGGAGCCGGATCTGATCATCGGAAAACGGGATCTGCTCGTTTCGAGCTATTGCAAGTGCCCCGATCGGCTGCCCTTGCCGGAGCAGCGGTGTGCTGAGCTGCACAACGTGACTCGTCACGGTCGGGATGCCTGGATAGAGCTCAGCCTGCTCGTCCCTCGGGCCGTGCAGGTGAACGGTGCGGGCCTGGGCCATGACCCGCTCAGTGACCGTTCCGGCCAGAGCGTATCTCACACCCACCCACTCGGGAGTCATCGTCGCCAGATTCACGACCTCATCGCCGTCCACGCGCAGCATGGACCCGGTGTCCGCTCGGCAGAGACGCACCGCGCTTTGCACCAGCGCGTCGAGCACCCGGCGAAGGTCCGTCGGCGAAGACGCAATGACCCGCAGCACCTCGGCCGTGGCCGTCTGTTGCTCCAGGGCTTCGCTCACCTGGCGGTTGCTCGCCTGAAGCTCCTGGTTGCGCTGCTCCAGCTGTTCGAACAGCCGCGCGTTCTCGATGGCGATCACGGCTTGATCGGCGAACGTCTCCAGGAGCCTGATCTGCTGGTCGGTGAACGGTCCGGGTTCCACGCGGCGGATCTGGATCTCGCCGAGCACCGCCCCCTCCCGCAGCAGCGGGGTGGCGAGCACGGCGCGCCAGCCCGTCCGCCGGGCACGGGCCTTGCCCGGCCCGTACTCGGCATCCGACTCGGCCAGCACATCGGGGAGGTGGACGGTCCGCCGATCCAGGATGACCCGCCCGACCCAGTCGTCGCGCCGGATGGCCTGGACACCGCCGATCGGCAGGGTCACCGGGATCTGCCCGTACGACGCGCACTTGCGGACGAGATCGCCCTCGACCTGAAAGATCTGAGCATCGTCGGCACCGCACAGCCCGGCCGCGCTCTCGGCCACGGCGTCGAGCACGGGCCGCAGGTCGGTCGGGGAGCCGGCGATGACCCGCAGGATGTCACTGGTCGCGGTCTGCTGCTCCAGCGCCTCGCTCAGCTCATCGTTGCGCCGCTCCAGCTCCTGGAATAGCCGGGCGTTCTCGATGGCGATGACGGCCTGGTCCGCGAACGTCTCGACCAACTCAACCTGGCGCTCGGCGAAACGACTGGCCTCTGTCCGCGCGAGGAAGATGGCCCCGATAGCGACGCCCTCTCGAACCAGCGGCACGGCGAGCGTGGTACGATGCTGATGGTGGCGTACGAACCCCCGCGCACGCGGGAACTCGGTATCGAGTACGGCGGTCACGTCCTCGACGTGGACCGTTGCTTGATCGAACACGGCGCGGCCCGTCACCCAGTCCCGGCTGATCGGCCGCTCAAGCACACCATATTCGGGGGAGGCGACGAACACCCCGACGAGCGTGCCCGTGCGCGAGACGTAGCGAAGCGCGTCCCCTTCAACCATGAGGATCCCCGCGCCGCTGGCACCGCACAGCCGCATGGCCCGCTCGGTGACCGCGTCGAGGACCGACTGCAGCGCGGTCGCCGACGACACGATGACACGGAGCACCCCAGCGGTGGCGGCCTGCTGCTCGCGGGCCTCATCGCGTTCCGAGGTGAGCCAGGTCTCCCGCTGCCGCAGCGCGGCGACCTCCGCTTCCAGCTCCGCGATCCTCGCGTACGGATCGTCCGCCATCACGTCCACCCCGGCCACCCTGCCCTGCTGCGCGACGGCGCCAGGATAGCATGAGGGCCGGAGGACGGGATGTGATGGGGATCACACTAACGTTGGTCGCTTGCCCCGGCGAGCCGATGTTGGAATACGCCGGGGCTCTGCGGTGGCCGCCAGTCTCAGCGTGGTAGCTGCACCGGCGCGTCGCGCTCCATCCTGAGCTTGCCCCAGCCCGGCTCGTGCAGGTGGCTCTGGAGGCCGGCCCGTTCGATCAGCTTCAACGATTCCTCCTGGCCCAGGTCGAGCGCCCCGGCCTCCTCGACGGTGAGCACCTTGCGCTCCTCCATCACGAGCTTGCCGTCCACGATGACCGTCTCTACGTCGTTGCCGACCGCTTCGTAGACCAGCCGGTGGACGGCCATGATATCGGGCGTCAGGTGCGGCTGGCGCAGGTTCACGACAGTCACGTCGGCCTTCTTGCCCACGTCCAGCGAGCCGATCTCGTCGTCCCAGCCGAGCGCCTTCGCCGCGTCGATGGTGATCGTCTCCAGGAGCTTGCCGGGCGGCAGCAGGAACATGTCTCTGGACATCAACTGCTGGACCGTCTGGGCGCGGCGGATCGCCTGGAACAGGTCGAAGCTGACTTTGGGCGAGGTGCCGTCGGTCGCGATCGCGACGTTGACGCCGGCGTGCATCAGCTCGGGTACGGGGCATCGGCCGCCGGCCTGGTTGGAGCTGGCGGCGTGGGTGGCGTGGGTGCCAGTGTCGGCCAGGATCTGCACTTCCTGGAGCGAGATCCCCCGCAAGTGCTGGACGTGGACGTCCGGCCCGAGCAGCGCCCACTCGTCCTGGGCAGCGAGGCGGACCATGCCGGCGAAGGCGTCGGTGTGGATGCGGGTGTCGTAGCGGGCGGCCAGCTCGCGGACGCGCCGCGCCTGGTAGCGGTCGTGGTCGGTCAGCGTCGTGGCGACGTCGGGCGTCGAAGGGTTGGACGGGTCCAGCGAGGGAATCATCGTGAACGGCGTCACGAACACCCGGATCCGGTCGTCGGCGCCGTGGTGCCAGCTCTGGACGACCGCTTCGGTGCCATCCATGACCTCGTCGAAGGTGACCTCGCGGCGCTCGCGGGCGCCGTTGTCCCAGGAGCTGACGGGGTGGGGCCAGGGCGGCGCGCTCGGCCCGGTGCAGACGACCTCGCGGACGCCGACCTCCGAGTATGCCTTCGCGTGGTTGCTGCCGATCCGGGGGTCGTCGGCGCGCGGCATCGAGCCCATCACGCTGACGCCGCACGTCACGCCGAACTTGAGGCGCTCCAGCGCCGAGACCAGCCCGTCGGCGTACCAGTACTCGGGCGTGGTGAAGTGGAAGTAGACGGGAGTAACGATCCGCATCCAGAACGTCGGGGTGTCCGCGCCGATGGTCTTGACGAGCGAGTGGCCGCCGTGGCCGTGGGCGTCGATCAGGCCCGGCAGGACCGCCTTGCCGTTGCAGTCGATGGTTTTGGCGGCCTGATACTGCTGCGCCAGCTCGTCGGCCGGCCCGACCGCCACGATGCGCCCATTGTCGATGGCGACGGCGCCGTTCAGGATCACGCGGCGCTCGGCGTCCACCGTGACGACGGTGCCGCCGGTCAGCAGGAGATCGATCTCACGCACGTCCACCATCGGCCATCATCCTCCAGCCGCAACCCACTCGGCGACACGTTCGCCGACCATGATGACCGTGGCGTGAATGCCACCAGACCGTGGAATGCGTGGTACCACCGACGCATCCACCACCCACAGCCCCTGGACGCCCTTCACGCGGCAGCGTTGATCCACCACCGCCAGGGGGTCGGAGTCCGGACCCATTTTGCAGGTGCCGGAGACGTGCCGAGCCGTGCCCACCGTCTGGCGTATCCAGCGGTCGAACGCGGCGTCGTCGGCCAGGATGTCATCTGTGGGCTGCAGGCGTCGATCCACGACCTCCTTGTACGCGTCGGATTCCAGCAGGCGCAGCGCCAGACGCAGGCCCTCCCGCACGCGGCGGGCGTCATTCGGATGCTGCAGGTACCGGTAGTTGAAGGTCGGCTGGATTTTGGGGTCCGCCGACTCCAACTGGACGTAGCCCCTGCCCTCGGGCAACCCGAGCGTGCACGTGATGCGAGCCACCCGCTCCGGGGGCACGTCATTCGACAGGGTTTTGGTGCGAAAGCCAGGAACACGCTCTGCCCGTGGATCGACGGCGGGGGCGGTACGAAGCAGCATGTCATTGGTCTCGCTCGACCCGTCGGCGGTGTAATGGAGGCTGAAATTGACCGCGTCCACATGGGTCTTCAGCTCGATGTGGTCTTGGACCTTGAAGGAGACCTGGGCGCTCAGGTGGTTCATGAGGTTCTGGCCCACACCGGGGCTCTCATGCACGATCGGGATGCCGATTTGCTCCAGCTGGTCCCTGGGGCCGATGCCCGAGAGCATGAGCAGCTGCGGCGAGCGGATCGCTCCGGCGCTCAGCACCACGCGGTCGGCTTCGACGGTGAACACCTCGCCGCCGCTTTCGGCCTCCACACCAACGGCCCGTGTCCCGTCGAAGAGGACCTTGCTGACGTGTACCTTGCCCCGCACGGTCAGGTTCAGACGGTGGCGCATCGGCATGAGGTGGGTCAGCGCCGCGCTCATGCGCAGGCCGTCGAGGTTGTTCGAGGGCGGCACGCCCAGGCCGGCGGGGTGTCGGCCATTGGTATCCGGTGAGGTGCCGAATCCCGCCTGCGTGCAAGCCGTATGGAACGCCTTCTGGAGGTCAGGCCAGGGCCCGGTCTGACGGCGCCTGACGGGCATGGGGCCGTCAGAGCCATGACAATCGTCCGTGATGTCGAGATCGCGTTCCGATCTTCGAAAGTAGGGCAGAACCTTCTCGTACGACCACTCGTCGTTGCCCAACGCGGCCCACGAGTCGTAGTCCTCGGCAAAACCCCGTTGCATGGCCTGCCCGTTGATAGACGACCCTCCGCCGATGACCTTGCCCTGGGCGACGTGGATCTCGCCTTGCTCGTCGGTGATGGTGCCGCGCAAGGCCCAGTTATGCTCCGAGTCCTGGCCCTCGGCATAGCGGGTGTGGCCGTACTTGATCTCGTCTGGAATATGGGCCGGATCGGCGTAATCTGGCCCCGCTTCGAGCAAGAGCACGGAAAGACGTGCGTTTGCAGCCAGGCGGCTGGCTAACACCGATCCGGCCGCGCCCCCGCCGACAATGACAACGTCGTACTTCATGGGGCCCTCCTTCGGTGGTTCGGCCTGTCGGATCGTGCCCACCCGAGTTTCGGGCGCGGGCGCAGCAGGACCGAGACACACGGGACCAGCATCGGTCCCAGTTTGATGCCCATTAGATACAGTGCGGTGACGATCCGCATCCAGAACGTCGGCGTGTCGAAAAGACTTCTACCTCGTCACGGTACGGAACGACGGCGGGAACAGCACGTCAGTGGGGCGGCGGAGGTAGTCCCACTCCGAGTAGGCCGCCTTGTACCGCTCGAAGTACGCCTGCGCGCGGTGGCGCATCGCGGCCACGTCCACGCCGGGTACCATGCCGTCCTCGACCACCGTGCGGCCGTCCACGATCGCCGTTTTGACCTGGGCGCCGTTGGCGTTCATCACCATCGTGCGGATCGGGTCGTCGATGGGGCCGGTGCGCAGCTGGCTGAGGTCTACGACGGTGATGTCCGCCTTCGAGCCCGCCGCCAGCCGGCCGAGGTCGTCGCGGCCCAGCATCCTGGCGCCGCCGAGGGTGGCCGCGCGGTACATGTCGGCGTGGGAGCCGGCCGTCTGATCTCTGGAGCGCTGCTTCGCCATGTGGGTGGCGTAGTCCATCGCGCGGATGATGTCCGGCGGGTACATGTCGGTGCCGAGCGCGATGTTGAGGCCAGCCTTCAGATAGCCGTCGAACGTGTCCAGCGAGCGGGCGTGTCGAGCAGCCGGAATCGGACAGTGGATGACGGTGGTGCCGGAATCTCGGAGCAGGGCCAGCTCGTCCGCGCCACTCGCCTCGACGCCGTTGTGGCCGCCGATGAAGAAGACGTGCGGGATACCGACGTTCGCCCCCAGGAAGCCGATCTCGCCGAGCAGCTCGATGGAGCGCTTGCCGTACCGCTTCTGGATCAGGGCCAGCTCGGGGAGGCCCTGGGCGGCGTGCAGCTTGATCGGCGCTCCGAGGGCGTCGGCCTGCCGCTTCGTCTCCTTCAAGATGTCCAGGGTCATCGTCTCGATGCGGCAGGGCAGGAAAGCGGCGCGCAGCCGGCCGTCGTAGGCGCCGTCAACGCTCCTGGCGAAGCTGACGGCCTGGCGGAAGTTCTCCTCGCCGCGCGCCTCGTCCCAGGCGACGTCTCGGGTGCCGTCCGCCTTCATCACGTTGATGCCGGATCGGTACGATGGCCCGAGGTACATCCTCAACCCGAGCTCGCCGGCGATGCTCGCCACGTCCGCGAGCTGCTCCTCCGTCTCGCACCACTCGCGGTACGTCTCGGCGGCGATCGGCATGGCGGTGGTGATGCCGTTCAGCAGCAGCTGGATCAGGGCGTAGCGGCGCTGGAACCGCTCGTCGTCGGGGCTGAACACCTCGTGGCGGCGACGGTGGAAGTACTCTTCCGACCAGATGTGGCCGGTCATCAGCTCGGGGCCGGGCCAGGTGTCCAGGATGCCGTGGTCGATGTCCGAGACGGCGTTCAGGTCGACGAAGCCCGGCCCGACGACGGCGTCACCCGCGTCGATGGTCTTGTCCACGGGATTGGGGTAGCCGTGCCCGACGAACAGGACGCGGTCGTCCTCGTAGACGACCTCGCCGTCGCGGTACACCACGTGGTCGCCGCCCTCGTAGCCAATCACGAAGCGGCCGGTCAGTTTCGTCTTCATACAAAGGCCCGCACTGCACGAATCAGGCGCGCACTGCGCGAAGGCGAGCCTCGTCGGGTGTGCTTCTTCAAGATCCTGTCTCCGCACCATCGAACAAGCTTCAACATCCCCTGTCATCCCGACGCACGCCGGTCACACCGACCAACCCCTTGTCATCCCGACGCACCCCTTGTCATCCCGACGCACCCCTTGTCATCCCGACGAAGGAGGGATCTCACGCTTCCAATCCCGTCAGCTTGAGATCCCTCGGTCGCCGGGGCTCCCTCGGGATGACAGGGGAGGGCGGCTTCCTCGGGATGACAAGGGTGATGGCAGGCTATCTCGGCACTACAAGGGTGATGGCAGGCTCCTCTCGACGTTCGTTCGGCTCATCGTGTGTAGACCGTGGCGCTCGCAGACCGAGCGCAAGTATGCCGCGCTCTCCTTGATGAACCAGACCGTGCGCTCGTAGTCGAACGGGGTGGAGATGTACTTCTCCAGCGTCGGCCACTCGCCGCTGGCGGTTTTGGTGTCGTACAGCCTCGTCAGACGGAACCACTCGGCCAGCTCGGCGGGCGTCAGATCCTTGTGGGAGGCGTGCCAGACCGGGCTGAACACCTCCATGTAGGTCTGGCCGTGATTCGAGGCGTTCTCGATGGTCAGGTTCAAGCTCGGGTTGTGCTGGTACAGCAGCGGCAGGATCGCCTCGTAATTGACGACGCCCTGCCCGCACGGCCGCATCTCGCGGATCGCGCCGTCCGGCACGAGCTTGTGGACGACGTCCTTCAGGTGGGTCTGGCGCACGTACGGCGCGACCCGGTGGGCCGCCGCGACGGGGTCTTCGCCGCGATGGGTCACGTTCGCGACATCGAAGGTGACGCCCAGCACGTCCGGCCCGATCTCCTCGACCAGCCGCACGACCTCGAACGTGGTGATCTCCTCGTGCGTCTCCATGTTCATGTGGATGCCGAGGTCGCGGGCGATGGGCGCGAGCTTGTGGAGGAACCGGGCGGTCGCCTCCAGCTGCTCGTCCCAGGTCACGTCGGTGCGGAAGCGGTCGTACGCGAAGTTGCCGCGATAGACGCCCTTGAAGTTGGCGGTGCCGATCCACACTTCGGAGATGCCGCCGGCGTGGCACGCCTCCATCATGCGGCGGAACCCGAGCAGGATGTCGCCGTCGCCGGCCGCGCGCAGCTCGGGCGCTTCGGGCGAGGCGTACGGGTTCACCTTGCCCAGCCCGCTCTCGACGTACATCCCGAGGCTGTCGGCGTGGGCCTCGAGCTCGCGCATCTCGCCGTGGTCGAGCTTCGGGCTCATCTCCAGGACGGTCCGGAAGAAGAGCCCTTCCATCCCCATCTGCTGGGCGTGGTCGAAGCTCTTGAACGGCCCGTACTCGGCTGCTCGTGGGATCTTGCGACCGTCAACACCTACGCGCATGGTCCTGCTCCCCTTCTCATCGCTCGGAGCGTCGATCACCGCTGCCGATTGTCTCATGGGCGGGAACCGGGGCGGGAGTCAGCGTCTGGCGTACTGGTACGCCGGGTGGGTCAATTCCACGTCGGCGATGGTGGGTCGAAGTGACCCGTTGAAGGCGGCGCGGCGGCGCGGCGGCGCCAACCGATTGACAGTCGAGACGCACGTCGGTACGATGCACCCGTAGAGAAACACGATTTCGACTAATGAAACTACCATGCTGGTTCGGCCTGGCCGTTCGGTCGAGCGCGCGATGGCGCCTGCGCTCGCACGCAGCCTCGACAGGCTGAGAGACCCGCGAGCGTCGAGGCTGAGAGCTGAGGATTATGTCGAGCTGGACCGCTGGCGACGACCCGGACTGGTTCTCCTGGTACGTACCTGACCCCGCGCGGCGCCGCGCCGACGACGGGCAGACGGTCTGTCTCGACGCGTTCTGCGATCACGCGGAAGGGGCGGTCCAGACGGTTCGCTGGCTCGCCAGCACGATCTCTCGTCGTCTGCGGCCGCGCCGCGAGCGCCCTGTAGACGACGATTCGTGGCCGTCGAGCGAAGCGTGGGCGTAGCGGCGCGCTCCGTGCGCGCCGTCGCGGGTGGCCTGTCCGTGACGTCGTCAGCCGGCGCCAGATTCAGCCCCAGCCGCCGGCGCCTTTTTCCTACGTGACGTAGGAAGAGCTCTGTCCGAAGCCCCTGCTAGAGTGGGCGAGCGACACATTCGAGCTCTCGGTTGCGACCGTGGGGACCGGAGCACCTGATGGTGGGTGGCCGCGACTGCCCATCGCCCCTGGACGCTGCTTCACGCTGCCCGGATTCTGGCGGCGACCTACTTCGCTGGAGAAGAGTACATGCAGATCGTGGACGTCATCGCGAGCCGGGGCGTGGGCTCCAGCTACTGCACCGACCAGCGCGCGCAACGGTACGCCGCCCACATCGACGGTCTCTTCATCGAGGGTGACCCGGTCCTGCCCGGCTTCAAGGCGCCCCGCGAGGTCCCCGAGGCGATCTGCCTCCAGCTGCTCCTTGACGACGGCTCGGTGGCGAACGGCGACGGGTCGAGTGGCGTCTTCCCTGGCCGCGCCGGCGTCGATCCGCCGGTCCGCGCCGACGAGCAGATCCAGATCGTCGAGCAGACCATCAAGCCGCTGCTGATCGGGAGGTCGCTGGACGTGTTCCGGCCGCTCGCCGAGGAGCTGGACGCCGTCCAGGTGAACGGCGGGCGGATGCACATGGCGCTCCGCTGGGCGATCAGCGCGGCCCTGCTCGACGCGGTGGCGGTTGCCCGCCGGCTGACCAAGGCCGAAGTGCTCGCCGACGAGTGGGGCACCACGATGGCGACCTCGGTCCCGCCGCTGCTGGGCCAGAGCAGCAACGACTGGGAGTACAGCCTGGATCGCTGCATCATGCGGCGGATCTCCTCGTTCCACCGCAGCACCCGCAACCGGAAGGCGTGGGAGGATCATCCGGGCCTGCTCGAGTGGATGAAGGAGCGCGTCCAGAAGTACGCCCCGGGCTTCATCATGGACGTGCAGCTCGACATGAACGGCTTCCCCGGCCGCGACTACGACAACGACACTGACAAGATCATCGCCTACATGGCCGAGCTTGAGGCGATCGCCGACCCGCTGCCGATCGTCTGGGCCACGCCCGTCGAGATGCCGGACCGCGACAGCCAGATCGCCAAGATGGTCGAGATTCGGCAGGCGATGCGCGCGAAGCAGATGAAGGGCAGCCTGATCGCGGACTACTTCTGCGCCAGCGCCGAGGATCACAAGCGGTTCGCCGATGCCGGCGCCGCCGACTACCAGATGATCCACGCTCCGACCATCGGAAGCGTCCAGGGCTGCATGGACGTGGTGGTCTACTGCCGCGAAAAGGGGATCAAGCCGTATCTCGCGGGCAGCGCCTCCTCGACCGACCGCACCGGCCAGGTGGTGGCGCACATGGCGGCCGCGACCGCCCCCGACCTGCTCCTGATGACCCCCGGCGGCGGCATCGACACGCCCCACACCATCGCCGTCAACGAGATCGAGCGCGTCATCGCCATCGTTCGCGCTCGAAGCGCCGCCGCCGCGCGCTGAGGGAGCGAGATGGATTTCCTCCTGTCCGAAGATCAGGTCGCCCTCAAGCGGACCATCGGCGAGCTCGCGCGGCGCGAGCTGGAGCCGAACGCCTTCCCGCCGCCCGAGAAGCCGGTGCCGTTCAAGGAGCGGATGCTGGTCCTGGCCGAGCAGCAGCTGCTCGGGATCAACCTGCCCCAGGAGTACGGCGGGGGCGGCCTCTCGGTGCTGGACTCGGTGCTGGTCATCGAGGAGGTTGCCCGGCACTGCCCCCGCGGCGCCGGCATCGTGCTGAACACCAGCGTCGGGCAGGCGGACTTCATCGCCCACCTCGGCGACCACGCCATGAAGTCGCGGGTGATCCCGAAGATCTGCCAGGGCGAGAGCTTCCCGGCCATCGCGATCACCGAGCCGGAGGCGGGATCCGCGGCGACCGCGATGAAGACGACCGCCGTCCGCGACGGCGATCACTTTGTGGTCAACGGCACCAAGCACTTCGTCAGCGGCGCCGCCGAGTCCGACCTGTTTATCGTGTACGGTCGGATGAACCTCGACAAGCCCGGCGCGGCCGGCATCGGCGGCGTCCTGGTCGAGAAGGGCATGCCGGGCTTCCGTCTCGGGCGGCCCACCGTCAACATGGCCGGCGACAAGCAGTGGGAGCTGATCTTCGAGGACTGCCGCGTTCCGGTCGAGAACATCCTGATCCCGGAGGGCGGCTTCGGCAAGCTGACCGGCCTCTACAACGTCGAGCGGATCGGCGGCACGGCCCGCAACCTGGGCATCGCGCAGCTGGCGTTCGACCGGGCCGTCCAGTACACAAAGGACCGGTACCAGTTCAATCGGCCGCTTTCCGACTTCCAGGGCATCCAGTGGATGCTCGCGGACATGGCGCTGAAGCTCGATTCGGCCCGGCTGCTGCTCTACCGCGCCGCCGACGCCGCCGACCGTGGCGCTCCGAACCCGCTCTACACCTCGATGGCGAAGATCGCGGTGGCCGAGGGCGGCAAGGAGGTCTGCGACAAGGCGATCCAGATCCACGGCGCGTACGGCTACTCGCAGGACTTGCCGCTGGAGTGGATGTACCGCTTCGTGCGCGGCGCCAGCATCGCCGGCGGCACGATGGAGATCCACCGCAACACGATGGCCGGGCAGATCCTGGGCATCAGAAACAACCAGTGGAAGCGGTGACCACCGCAGGGCGGGCGCCTCGGAGGCAGACCGGAGCGGCGGCGGGCGCTGGCGCCGATCCGGTCCTGGCCCCGCGCTCGATCGCACTGATCGGGGCGTCCGAGCGGACCTACTTTGCCCGCAACATCTTCCGCAACCTCTGGGAGCACCGCTACCGGGGCGCGATTCACCTCGTGAACGCGCGCCGCTCCACCGTCTTCGGCGAGCCGGCCGTGCCGTCGCTGAAGCACATCGGCGGGGCGGTGGACCAGGCGGTCGTGATGGCGAGCCAGGAGCACCTGCCGGGCATCCTGGACGACTGTGTCGCGGTCGGGGTCCAGAGCGTGGTGATCCTGAGCAGCATCGACCCGTCCGACCTCGCGAGTGGCCAGCTTCGTGGCGAGGTCGCGCGTCGGCGCGATCTTCACGGCCCGCAGGCGCTCGGCCCGAGCTCGCTGGGCTACATCAACGTCCGCGACCGCGTCCCGGCGACGGTGACCCACCTGCGGCGGCTCCCGCCACCCGGCCCCATCGCCGTGATCTCGCAGAGCGGCGCCTTCATGATCACGGCGCTGCGGCTGCTGGAGGAGCGGTCGGCCGGGGCGAGCTTCCTGGTCTCGCTCGGGAACGAGATCGACCTGGATCTGGAGTACTACCTGGAGCGGGCGGTAGACGATCCCGAGACGCGGGTGATCTGCCTCATTCTCGAAGGGGTCCGCCGCCCGGAGGAGCTGCTGGCACTGGCCGGACGGGCGCTGGCGGCCGGCAAGCCGATCGTGGCGCTGAAGCTGGGTCGCTCCGATCGGGGCAAGCAGCTGGCGCTCTCGCACACCGGCGCGCTGGCCGGCTCGCATGAGGCGTTCGAGGCGGTCTGCCGTCGCTTCGGGATCGTGCTGGCAGGGGACTTCGACGAGCTGATCGACCTGGCGGTGCTGCTGAGCCAGCTCCCGCCGAGCCGTGGCGAGACGCCGAGGGTCGGGGTGGTGGTGGCATCCGGCGGGGCCGGGCTGATGGCCGCCGACGCCGCCGCCGCTGCTGGCGTGCCCCTCCCGACGCTCACCCCCGAGACCGAGACCGAGCTGCAACAGATCCTGCCGCCGTACGCCTCGGTCGCCAACCCGCTCGACACGACGGCCCAGGTCCGCACCGAGGCCGACCTGTTCGACCGGGCGACCGCCTGCTTCGCCGCCGACCCGAATCTGGACGTGGCGCTGTTCGTGTTCGCACTGGGCCTGCCCGATGAGACGTCGCCGTCGCACCAGGCGTCGTTCGAGCAGGTGGCCCGCTTGCGGACCCAGACGGTCAAGCCGCTCGTGACGGCGGCTGCCTCCAGCCAGCTGATCCCGACCTGGGGGAAGCGGTTCCTGCGGCGGTCAGGCGTGCCGTACGTGCGGACGGTGCAGCGGGCGTTCTGGGGGCTGCAAGCGTGGGCCGAGCACGGCCGGGCGCGGGCCGAGCACTCGGCCATCGTCGCGCCGGGTGATGGCCTGACAGTGAGGGGCCGGGTCTTCGAGCGGCTGGCCGGCGGCGTGGCGACGCTGGACGAGTGGACGAGCAAGCAGCGGCTCGCGGAGTACGGCCTCGTCGGCCCGCGTGAGAGGCTGGCCGAATCGCTGGAGGCAGCACTGAGCACCGCCCGCGAGATCGGGTACCCGGTGGCGCTGAAGGTGCTCTCGGCGGCGCTGCCCCACAAGGCGGCGGTCGGCGGGGTTGCGCTGAACGTCCGAGACGAGGACGACCTGGCCGCGCGCTGGGCTGAGATGGAGCGCGCGGTCAGACCGCTGCTGCCACCCGGGGAGCCGTTCTGTGCCCTCGTCTCGGAGATGGTCCGGGGCGGCCTGGAGATCCTGCTGGGCGTTCACACGGACCCCCAGTTCGGGCCGCTGGTCGCCTGTGGGCCGGGCGGCTCGTACGCCGAGGCGATCGGGCGGGTGGCGCTGGCCCTGCCGCCGCTCACCGAGGCCCACGCCCGCGACTTGCTGGACCGGAGCGGGCTCGGGCGGGTGCTGCGCGCCGAGCAGAGGGGCCAGGCCCTGGACGCCGACGCGGCGGTCGGGGCGATCCAGGCGGTGGGTAGCTTCGCCGTGGACCATCGCGGCATCGTGGAATCGCTAGACGTCAACCCACTGGTCGTCCTTCGGCGAGGCGAGGGCGTGCGCGTCCTGGACGCGCTGATCGTGCTGCCCGATCGAGCGCCGTCGAACGGCAGCGAGCACCGCCGCGAGCGCAAGCGCGTCGCGGCCACACCAGGAGGAGGCCCCCATGACTGACGCGCGTGTGACGAGACTCTGCAATGACATCCGAGCGGCCCAGGACGAGGTGATGGCCGTCGTGACGACGCTCACCCCCGAGCAGCTCGCGAAGCCGAGCATCAACCCGGGCTGGTCGGCTCAGGACGTTCTCGTCCATATCGCCACGATCCCGCTGCGCAATCTTGAGATGTGGCACTGCGTGATGGAAGGCCGCGAGTGGACTGGCCTCAAGAGCGTCATCCCCTGGAACGAGGAGATGGTCGCGGCACGTCGGGGCAAGCCGGCCTCCGACATCATCGCGGAATATAAGAAGAACGTCGGCGCGCTGCTCGACTTCCTGGAGCACGCACCCGAGGGTGCCCTTGACAAGGAGTGGGACCACCCGGCGGCGTCCATCGGGCACACGACGCTGGAGGTGATGGCGAACGCGGGACCGCGCCACCACCGCAAGCACCTCGCCGAGATCGTGACGGCCGCAAACAGCTAGATCAGACCTCACCCTCAGCCGCCTCCCCATTGCGATGGGCAGGGGGAGCCAGGGGCGCGATTAGGAGGGGCGGGGGCGCGATGGCGGAGTGAGGGGCGCGATGGCGGAGTGAGGGGCGCGATAGCGGAGTGAGGGGCGCGATGGCGGAGTGAGGGGCGCGATAGCGGAGTGAGGGGCGCGATGGCGAAGTGAGGGGCGCGATAGCGGAGTGAGGGGCGCGATGAATCGCGCCCGTACAAGGATCGGCCTTGTACGGGCGCAATTTATTGCGCCCCCACACCAGACGATCGTCTCACGTGCGCACGTTCGGGATGAGGGGTTCTCACGGGAGGCAAGCTATGGCTGCTGCCGCGTCGAAGCCGGCGTTTTCTACGGATGAGTTTCAGCGTCGGCTGGCCGCCACCCGGCAGGCGATGGCGAAGCGCGAGGTTGGCGTCCTGTTGCTCGACCAGCAGGAGCACGTCGCCTACCTCACCGGCTACCCGCCGCCGCCGACGCGCTATCAGGCGGTGCTGGTGCCCCTGGAGGGTGACCCGGTCCTGCTGGTCCGGCCGCTGGACGAGCCGAAGGTGCACGCGCAGTCCTGGCTCCAGAGCTACCGTGCGTATCCAGACACCCAGGAGTCGATGGAGGCGCTGGCCGGGCTGGTCCGCGACAACGGCTGGGCCAGCGCGCGGATCGGGCTGGAGAAGGACGGGCTGGCGATGACCGTCCAGCAGTACGAGACGCTGCTCGGGCTGTTGCCGGATGCGCGGCTGGTGAACGTGGACGGGATGCTGCCCGCTATCCGGGCGCGCAAGTCGGCAGAGGAGGTGGCGCTCCACCGGCAGGCTGCCGCCATCGCGGACGCCGCCACGCTAGCCGCCATCGAGGCGATCTGGAACGGCGGCAACGAGCGCGACGCCCTGATCGCGGCCAATGTGACGGTCCTGAAGATGGGTGGCGAAGAGGGGCACGTCGCGCTGATCCGGATCGCGCCGCCCGCGTCAGGTGACGACGGCGGGCGGGTCATCTTCGTCGAGACGATCCCGCACCTGAAGGGCTACAACTCGCGCAACATTCGGAGCGCCATCATCGGCAAGGCGTCCGCGGGTCAGCAGCAGGCGGCCCGCGACGTGATCGCGATCCAGGACGCCCAGATCGCGGCGATGAAGCCAGGGGCGCGCGCCAACGAGGTGGACGCGTTGTGCCGCGAGGCCATCATGGCGGCCAGGATGCGCCCCTCGTACGACGGCGTGACGGGGCACACCCTGGGGTTCACCGGGGCGCGCCGCTCCACCGATCTCTCGCTCGCGTTCCTGCCGACCTCGGACTGGGTGCTGGAGGCGGGCATGGTGTTCCACATGTTCACGCGCGGGCACGGCATCTCGATCGGCGACACGATCCTGGTGACGGACACCGGGCCGGAGCGCCTGACCGGGCTGGAGCGCACGCTGTTTACGCAGTAACCCCTATCGCCGCGCGGATTGCCCGATCAGCTCGTGGCAGCGGAGCGCGAGCTGGAGCGAGAAGCGAGTCTCCGGATCGTCCAGGTCAAAGCTGGTCAGCGTCCGGACCCGCTCCAGCCGGTAGCGCAGCGTGCTGATGTGGATGAACAGCTGCTCGGCGGTGTGGTACGGCGAGCAGTTGTTCGCGAAGTACGCTTTCAGGGTGCCGAGCAGGTCGGTGTGGCGGCGCTGCTCGTAGGCGAGGAGCGGCCCGAGCAGGTCGTCCACGAAGCGCTGCATCCCGTCGTCGCGGTCCAGGGTGCCGAGCAGCCGGTACGCGCCGAGCTCGGCGAGCGTGACGACGCCGATCTTCTGGAGGATGTCGCAGACGCGGATCGCTCGGTCGCACTCGCGCTTGGCGTTCGGATACTGGTCCGGGCCGCTCGCCACCGGCCCGACGACGATCAGCGGCGGGTGGCCCAGCTCGCGCTCCAGCGTCCGCGCGAACCGCGCCGCCTCGGCCTGGAGATCGGGCATGGCGTCGCGGATCGGCACCAGTGCCACGATCAGATCGACCATCACCACCGCGACGATGCCGGGGTTCTGGCGCGTCAGGAGCGGGATCAGGCCGGCCAGCAGCCGCTCGTGGGCGAGCGCGTCACGTGAGGGCGCGTCGTTGGCGGCCGGCCGGATGAGCAGCAGGCCGTTCGGATGGCGGAGGTCGAGCGACAGGTGCGAGGCCTGACGGACCATCTCGCGCCGGTCCGTCCAGGCGCCGCTGAACAGTCGCTGCAAGACGTCTGAACGGACCCGGTTCTCGGCCTCGAAGGCCGAGCTCTGGCGCATCAGCTCGATGGCTGCCGCCAGCCCGACCTGCTGGCTGATCACCTCGTCCAGCGGCTCGAACGGCCGGTCTTCCTCGCTGACCAGCAGGTAGCCGAGCGCCTGGTTGCCGGCCGCCAGCGGCGCGACCAGGATCCGGCACGGCAGCGGCGGCGAGACGGCGTCGCGCTCCACGATGGTGGTCGCCATCGGCGCCAGCTTGCGCTCGCGCACCAGGCGAGACAACCAGGGCTGATCCGCGCGTGCCTCCCGAGTGTGGTCGAGCGTGCGACCGTCCGCCGACTGGCTGGAGTCGCCGGCCGGCCACCGCGCGATGGCGTGTGAGAGCTGATCCAGGACGGTGACCGGGTTGCCCAGGATCCGCGCCGAGACCTGGGCGAGCACGTCCAGCGTCGCGCCGGCGAGCACCTGGTGGATCAGCCGGGTCTGGGTGTCCAGGAGCCGCTCGAAGCGGGCTGTCGCCTCGCGCTGGCGGTCGTAGAGGCGGGCGTTCTGCAAGGCGACCGAGACGTGATCGGCAATCGCCACCGCGTGGGCGATCTCGGCCTCCGACGCTTCGTGCGGCTCGCGGGTCAGCAGCCAGATCGCCGACGGCGGGTCTTTGAAGCGGAGCGGCACGACCAGCGCGGCCCGGTAGCCACGCTGTCGGGCGCTCTCGTGCCAGGTCGGCGAGTCGGTGTCTTCGAAGACGTCGCGCAGGCAGAGCGGCGCGCCGCGCTCCAGCACGCCGATCGTCACCCGGCCCATCGAGAGCGGCCAGCTCCGAGGCAGGTCCGCGTTGTCCGAGGGCGGGAACCGCGCCAGCAGCTCGGTGCGGCCGGCCGGCTCGTTGACGGCGATGATGTCGCAGATGTCCCAGGAGGAGTTCTCACAGATCTTGGTGACGATGGCCTGGAGCACGGCCGGCAGCTCCAGCTCCGAGGCGACGGCGTGCGCGATGGTCTGGAGCGCCTGGAGCTCTTCGAGCCTCCGCTCCAGGGCAGCGTCGTCCCGCGTGCCTGCCGTCGGCTGACTCGGCCTCATCACCGATGCGACTCCTAACGTCGAGATCGCGACGAACGGACGTGCTCGCTCGTGCTCGGCGCGATCCGGGGGTCTGGGGAGGATAGCATGGCCTCCGGTCCTCCTTCTCGCTCCGATTCCGCGCAGGAGAAAGGCGCCAGGGCGCGCGCCGGCATTCCTACAGGCGATAGGAAGAAGCCTCGAAATCAAGGTGCTACATTGGGCGAGCCGACGCGCCAGCGGTGTTGTGAGCGCGTAGTGCGTGCGCCGAGACGCCATGCGTCGTGAACTGCCGGAGAGCATCGCCATCAGATCTGACTCGTCCTCGCCGCTGACGCCGTCGGCGTCTCTCCCGATCCGCCCGCCGAGCGGAGCGGTCTCGTGCTGAGCTTTGCCGGCACGCGGGTCCTCCAGGCGATCCCCTCGCTGCTCGCGGTCATGGTGGTGGCGTTTTCGCTGATGCAGCTGACCGGCGACGTCACCGGCCTGATGCTGCCTCCCGAGGCGAACGAGACCGAGCGGGCGGCGCTCAAGCACGCGTACGGGCTGGATCAGCCGCTGCCGGTCCAGTTCGCGCGCTACCTGGGCGCGGTGCTCCAGGGAGATTTCGGCCGCTCGTTCCACTCGAAGCGGCCGGCGATGGCGATGGTCGCCGAGCGGCTGCCGGCCACCGTCGAGCTGACGCTGTCGGCGTCGTTCCTGGCGATGCTGATCGGCATTCCGGCCGGGGTGATCTCGGCGGTCAAGCGCAACTCGGTCTGGGACCGGACCGCCACGGTCGGGGCGCTGGTCGGGCAGACCGCGCCGACGTTCTGGCTCGGCCTGATCCTGATCCTGGTGTTCGCGGTCCACTGGCAGATCCTGCCGGTCTCGGGGCGCGGCTCCTTCGCCCAGTTGATCCTCCCCAGCGTCACGCTCTCCGGCTTCATCGTGGCGCTGGTCACGCGCCTGACCCGTTCGGGAATGCTGGAAGTCGTCTCGCTGGACTACGTTCGGACGGCCCGCGCGAAGGGCCTCTCCGAGCGCTCGGTCCTGATCCGCCACGCGCTGCGGAACGCGCTGATCCCGATCGTCACGGTGATGGGGCTGGAGATCGGCGGGCTGCTCGGCGGGGCGGTGATGACGGAGACGGTGTTCAACTGGCCGGGCGTCGGCTCGCTGATGCTGACGTCGATCGTCCAGCGGGATTACCCGGTCGTGCTGGCGGCGCTGGTCGTCGTCACGGCCCTCTTCGTGGCGGTCAACCTGGCCGTCGACCTGCTGTGTGCGCTGCTCGATCCCAGGGTCCGCGCTTCGGGGGGCGGATGAGCGGGGGGCGGCCTTGAGCGCGACGGTTGCCGAGACGGCCGCGCCAGTCCCCGTCGGACGAGAGCACGTCGACCGGCGTTTCGTGACGCTGCGCCGGCTCTGCAAGATCCGGACGGCCCAGGTGGGGATGCTGCTGGTGGGGCTGGCGCTGCTCAGCGCGCTCGCGGCGCCGCTGCTGGCGCCGGATGGGTACAGCCGCCAGAACCTCGCGGACAAGACGAGGCCGCCGGCCTGGATGGAGGGCGGCAGCACCGACCACCTGCTCGGGACGGATCCGCTCGGGCGGGACGTCTACGCGCGGATCATCTGGTCGGCGCAGACCTCGCTGGGCATCGCCGGGGCCGCCGTGACGATCGCGATGTCGGTGGGGGTGGTGCTCGGGCTGGTGTGCGCCTACCGGGGTGGCTGGCTCGACGCGACGGTGATGCGGATCGCCGAGGCTCAGCTCGCCTTTCCGTACCTCCTGCTGGCCATCGCGGTGATGGCGCTGCTCAAGCCGAGCCTGACGAACCTGCTGATCGTGCTCTCGATCAGGGCCTGGGTGATCTACGCGCGCACGGTCCGGAGCCAGACGCTGATCTTGAAGCAGCAGGAGTTCGTGCTGGCGGCGACGGCGCTCGGGGCGTCGGACACGCGGATCATCTTCCGCCACCTGGCGCCGAACTTCGTCTCGACGGTCGTCGTGATCACGAGCTTCCAGTTCGCCGCGATGATCGTCGCCGAGTCCTCCTTGAGCTTCCTGGGCCTCGGCGTGCAGCCGCCGACGCCCAGCTGGGGCGGGATGCTGAGCCAGGGCCGCGAGTACCTGACCACGGCCTGGTGGCTCGGGGCGCTGCCGGGCGTGGCGATCATGCTGACGGTGATGGGCACGAACCTCCTGGGTGACGGGCTGCGCGACGCGCTCGACTCCAGGTTGACCGTCTAGGCTCGCCCATGTGGAGCGGGCGTTCGAGGGTGCTCGACCCGGTCGGGCCGAGCGAGGCGCTGTGAGAGGTGGGGAGATGTACCAGCGGGTTGAGGGCTCCGGGCGAGTGTCGCGGCGAAGATTCCTGTCGCTGACCGTGGCGGCCGGGTCGTTGATGGTGTTCGGCTGCGGCCAGCCTGCCGCGCCGGCCAAGCCGGCTGAGTCTGCCAAACCCGTCGAGGCGGCGAAGCCCGCGGCCCCGGCCGCGACGACGGCGCCGGCCGCTGCTGCCCCGACCCAGGCACCGGCCGCCGCGAAGCCGGCGGAAGCAGCCAAGCCGGCCGAGGCCGCGAAGCCCGCCGAGGTCGCCAAGCCGGCCGCCGTCTCGGCAACCGCCGCGCCGTCCTCCGCGCAATCCGCCAAACCGGCTGGCCCGAACGAGTGGGTGATCGCCCACACCGGCGAGTCCCAGTGCTTCGACCCGCCGACCTGCTCGGCGGCCTCGATCGCCACCTGGAACAACCGGATGATCTTCGACCCGCTGCTGACGTTCGCGGGCGAGACGCTGAAGGTGGAGCCGAGACTGGCCGAGTCCTGGAAGATGCTGGACGACCGCACCCTGGAGCTGAAGCTGCGGTCCGGTGTGAAGTTCCACAACGGGGACGTGATGACCGGCGAGGACGTCAAGTACTCGCTGGACCTGGTCCAGGACGACGCGTCGGTGCGGCGCAGCGTCACCCGCGACTGGGAGGGCGTCGAGCTGGTGGACCCGACGACGGTCCGGATCAAGACCAAAGGCCCGGCCGCCGACCTGATCCCGAACATGTCGCAGCTGTTCATCGTGCCGAAGAAGGTCCGCGAGAGCATGGGCAAGGACGCCTTCGGCCAGAAGCCGGTGGGGACCGGGCCGTACAAGCTGACCGAGATGGTGAGCGGCCAGCGGATGGTGCTGGAGGCGTTCGCGGACCACTGGCGCGGCACGGCTTTCCCACAGAAGCTGACGATCCGCCTGATCACCGACCCCGCCACCCGCGTGGCTGAGCTGAAGACCGGCGGCGTCCAGTTGATCATGTCGCCGGCCCTGACCCAGCTCAAGGAGCTCGACCAGGGGCCGACGCAGGTCATGTCGCTCAAGGGCGCCAGGACCATCATGTACTGCTTCAACACGACCAAGAAGCCGTTCGACGACCCGAAAGTCCGGCAGGCGGTCAACTACGCCGTGGACCGCGAGTCGATCCTCAAGAACGTGCTGGAGGGGAACGGCGTCCTGCTGCACGGGCCGTGGGCGAACGCGGCCTGGCCCGGCTACGACCCCGATCTGAAGCCGTACCCATACGACCCGGCCAAGGCGAAGCAGCTCCTGACCGAGGCCGGCTACGGCTCCGGCTTCGAGACGACGCTGAACCTCTCGAACGGCTCGCAGCTGAAGGACCGCGACATCGCGGAGGTGGTGGCGAACCAGCTGGGCGAGGTCGGCATCAAGCTGCGGCTGATCCCGACGGACGGCGGCAAGCTGAACGACGACTACAAGGCCGGCAACTTCGAGGGGATCATCCAGGTCTTCTGGTCCGCCCCGGCCGACCCCGGCCCGATGATCGTCTACAGCTTCGACAAGGTGAAGGCACAGAAGGAAGACCCGAGGCTGGTCGATCTGGTGACGCAGAGTCGGCGGGCGGTCGATCCTGACCAGCGGTCCAAGATCCTGAAGGACATGGGCCACTACGTGAACGACCAGGCGCTCTGGCTGTTCATCCACGCCCAGAACGAGTTCTACGCCAAGCGCCGGGAGCTGTCTACCTGGGAGCCGATCCCCGAATACACCTACGGCAGCATCTTCTGGTACCAGATCACGCCGCGCTAAAGGCCCCCAGCCCGGACCACCCAGAGAGCCCTCACCCCCCAGCCCCCTCTACTGTCCCTGTGCGCGGGACAGTAGAGGGGGAGTAGGAAAGGATCGCCATGCTCACACTTGGCTACAAAGCGTCGGCGGAGCAGTTCGCGCCGAAGGACTTGCTCGAATTCGGCATCGCCGCCGAGCGCAACGGCTTCGACAGCGTGGTCGTGTCGGACCACTACCAGCCGTGGAACCACACCGACGGCCACGCGCCGCACTCGTTCACCTGGCTGGCCGCGCTCGGGCAGAAGACCTCGTCGGTCAAGCTGGGCACCAGCGTGGTGACCCCGACCTTCCGCTACCACCCGGCCATCATCGCCCAGACGATGGGCACGCTCGACCAGTTGTCGCCCGGGCGGGTGTTCCTGGGGGTCGGGACCGGCGAGGCGCTGAACGAGGTCGCGGTGCTGAACATCCAGTGGCCGGGCTTCAAGGAGCGGTTCGGACGGCTCCGGGAGTCGATCGAGCTGATGCGGCAGCTCTGGACCCAGGACCACGTCTCGTACCAGGGCGAGTACTACCAGACCCGCGACGCCACGGTGTACGACAAGCCGACCGGGACGATGCCGCTGTACATCGCGGGGGCGGGCCGGCAGGCGGCGCTGCTGGCCGGGCGCGTCGCCGAGGGGTTCATCTGCACCAGCGGCAAGGCGTGGGATCTGTACACCGAGACGCTGCTGCCGGCCGTCAAAGAGGCGGCCGACAAGGCTGGCCGCGACTACGGCAGCATCGAGAAGACGATCGAGATGAAGGTGTCGTACGACACCGACAAGACCCGAGCGCTGGAGGACACCCGGCTCTGGGCGGCGCTGGCGCTGACGCCGGAGCAGAAGGTGGCGACCGAAGACCCGCGAGAGATGGAGCGCCTCTCGCGCGAGATGCCGATCGAGCAGGCGGCCAGCCGCTGGATCGTCTCGGACGACCCGGACGAGCAGGTGGCGAAGATCAAGCCGTACATCGACCTGGGCTTCACCCATCTGGTGTTCCACGCCCCGGGCCTCGATCAGGTCCGCTTCATCGAGCTATACGGCCGCGACGTCCTGCCGAAGCTGCGGGCACTGGCGGAATAGCAAGTAGCCAGAGTGCCTTCACCCCCCGACCCCCTCTCCCGCGCACAGGGACAGTAGAGGGGGTCGGGGGGTGAGGGCATTTTCCCGTCTCGTCTGCTCTGAAAGGATCATCATGCCACCTGCATTTGGCGTACTCCTGTCCGCCGAGTACCCGATGACCGAGCTGGCCGACCTCGGCAAGCTGTCGGAGGCTCTCGGCTACAAGTACTTCTGGTACGTGGACGCTCGCTACCGGCCCGAGTGCTACCTCGGGCTGGCGGCCGTCGCCGCGAAGACCGAGAAGATCCTGCTCGGGACTGGCGTTACCGACCCGTTCAGCCGCCACCCGGCCATCACCGCCGTCTCCATCGCCACGCTGGACGAGATGAGCAACGGGCGAGCCATTCTCGGGCTGGGGGCTGGCGGCGCGACCATCAAGGCGCTCGGCATCGACTGGAAGCTGCCGGTCGCGGCGCTGCGCGAGTGCGTGGACGTGGTCCAACGGCTGCTGCGCGGCGAGAGCGTCACTCACGAGGGCAAGGTCGTGCAGCTGCAGGGCGGCAAGCTCGCCTTCAAGCCGCTGCGCTCCGAGATCCCGATCTACTTCGCCACCCAGGGCGCCCAGGTCTCGAAGCTGGCCGGGCGGGTGGCGGATGGTGTCCTGCTCGCCAACACCGTCGAGGAGGAAGAGCTTCGTCCGTTCCTGGCGAACATCAAGGAGGGGCTGGACGCCTCCGGCCGACCGCTCAGCGCCTTCGACACCTGCGTCCGCGTGGAAGCCTCGATCTCGGACGACGAGGACGCGGCGTTCGCGGTGATGAAGGGCCGCGCGGTCCAGCGCCTGATGAACGAGTACCCGCACTGGGGCTTCCTGGAGCAGCGTGGCGTCACCTTGCCACAGGAGCTGTACGCGCTGGCCGAGCAGAAGGCGCCCGCCTCCGAAGCGGCGAAGCTGATGCCGAACGAGGTGGTGGCGCGGCTGGTGCTGGCCGGCAGCCCCGAGCGCGTCGCCGAGCGGATCGCCGGCATCCTGGTGCCGGAGGTCACCCAGGTCTGCATCCGGCCGCACGTGACGCCGGGCCAGAACGTGGCCGAGGCGATCGAGACGTTCGCGAAACGGGTGATGCCACGCGCCATCGAGCTTTCGCAGAAGGCTGCTGCCGCCGCGCACTGACTCACGACGGCGACACCGTTCATCCTGCTGCCGAGCAACCCGTTCGGGCCGGCCCGGGCCACGCCAATCGCGCCGACCAGCGAGCTGGACTGGTTCGAGATCGGGCGGTCCGTGCGCGACGCTCCGATCCGAGCGATTCGCCTCGGTTCGGGCGGCGTCCGGCTGGCAGTGATGGGCAGCATTCACGGCGGCTGGGAGCGCAACACCGAGCGGCTGGTGACGATGGCCCGCCAGCACTTCGCGAGCCATCCGGACGCCATCCCGCCGGCCCTCAGCGTCTACTTCGTGCCAACCACCAACCCTGACGGGCTGGCAGCCGGCAGCGGCCCGGATGCCGCCTGGAACGCCCACGACGTGGACCTGAATCGGAACTTCGACACGCCGAACTGGTCTCCTGACACGTACGGTCGGCCGGGCGGGCGCTACGGGCCGACCGGGACACGGACCGGCGCCGGCGGCAGCAGTCCGTTCTCGGAGCCGGAGACGCGCGCCATCCGCGACTTCATCCTGTCTCGGAAGATCGACGCGGTGCTCTCCTACCATAGCGGCATCGAGTCGGTCACCGCGAAGGACGGCGGCGGTGGCATCGGCGAACCACTCGCGAAGCAGGTGGCAGCCGCCACCGGCTACCCGTACATCGGGGTCTGGACTGAATACCGGCTGACCGGCCAGTTCATGGACTGGCTCGACGCGGTGGGGGTCAAGGGCGTCGAGATCGACCTGCCCAACCCGCGCGATCTGGAGTGGGAGAAGAACCTGGCCGGCATGGTCGCCGCGATGGCGGCGCTCGCCGCCGAGCCTCGCTGAGCGGGCGGCGGCGAGCGGGCCGGCGATCGGTCAGCGCAGCGGCGAGCAGGGGTCCGGTAGCAGGATCGAGGAGTGGCGCCGCACCACCATCTCGGCGGACTCAAGCTCGAACGCCTGCCACTCCGGGTCGGCGGCGGCAGCCGCCCGAGCCGCCATCCGCTGGTCCAGGCTGTCGTACGCCCAGAGGTGGTACGCCTGGTTCAGGTCGCCGAGGTCCGATATCCAGAGCGCCACGAGCGGTGAGTACTTCGTCCGGACCGGCAGCACCTCCTTGAAGCGCCGCGCCCAGACCGGGGCCTGGGCCGCGTTCAGCTGGTAGGTGCGCAGCTCGTAGACGTGGCCGTTGTCGCCGGGCGGCGGCGTCAGCGGCACGCCGTCTATCGGGCGGAAGATCTGGCTCTGCTGCTCCGGGTGCATCAGCGTCCGGATGCTCGGGACGTACTCGCCCATCCAGCGCGGCTCCCGAACGCGGACGGCGTCCTTGAGGAGATCGCGCTCGGTCATGTCGGCGTAGCTCCAGAGGTGGACGACCTGCTCGACGGTCCCAAACTCGGTCTTCCAGGTGCCGACGTGCCGGCCGTACTTGTCGCCGCGCACCTGCAGGCCGATCTCGCGGAACAGTTTGAGATATGGATCAGCGGCGCCCGTGATCGGGGTGTAGGTGCGGAGCTCGTAGATCATGGCGGGGGCCTCCACGGGCGGTCTGTACGGACGATGCGAGCGAGTCAGATCGCCATCCGGTTGCCGGCAATGTAGCCGAGTTGGCGGGTAGGTTCTTCCTACTCTGCGTAGGAAGTGCTCGCGCTGCCAATGTGCCAATCTGGCAGGGTGCTAAGAACCACGACTCGAAGCAGAGCGAGCCGATCCGGCAGCCGGTGCGCCACCCACCGGCCCGGTCAACTGGCACGCCCTCCCCCCGCGCGGCCGACATCACCCACAAGGGCGGCCCCGGAAGCCGCGCTGAGAAATTGACAGGTCCGCCGGGCCGGACTACAATGAGGCATCCTCGATACCTGGTTTCATACAGAGAAACCACACGAGCTGAGGGGCGATGGGGCTCGCACTTCTGGCCTCCCGTGAGCGGTCCGGTCTCGCCGATCCGTCGGTTCAGCCGTTCTGGCCGGCTCGTATGCACGGCTACCTCCCGGCTGCCGGCTTCCACGATGCCCGCACTGCCCCGGTCGGCGCCATGCCCGGCCGGCCGGACTGTCGTCTGATCCCCTCAGACCGTGATGTTGTTGGTGAAGCCATGAAGACGAGCTTTTACTGGTTCGCGCCCGTGGACGGCGATGCCCGTTCGCCGGGCTCGCCCACCCCTGACTATCCATCCACTGATTTCGAGCATCTCAAGTCGGCCGTCCAGACCGCCGAGCGAGCAGGATTCGAGGGCGTGCTGATCCCGTTCAGCTTCCGGAACCAGACCTACGGCGTGGACGTCGCGCCGTACATCGACACCTGGACGGCGGCTGCCGCGCTCGGGGCGGTGACCTCGAAGATCAGGCTGCTGCCGGCCATCCTGACCGGGATCTGGAACCCGTGGATGATGGCTCGCGCGGCGGCCACCCTCGACCACCTGACCGGTGGCCGGCTCGACCTGAACATCATCACCGGCGGTCGCAACGAGCCCGGCGTGACCGACACCGTCGATCACGACACCCGCTACGACCGCACCGCCGAGTCGATCGACTGTGTGCGCGGCTTCTGGTCCGAGCGCCGCTTCGACTACGACGGCCGGTTCTACCAGTACCGGAGCCAGGACTGCCTCCCGAAGCCGCTCCAGCAGCCGGAGATTCCGCTGTTCTTCTCCGGGCAGTCGCCGGCAGCGCGGCAGGTGGCCCGCTCGAAGCGCGTCCACACCCATCTCGTGGTGGGCGACACGCCGGCGGCGGTCGGCAGTTTCGTCCAGCTCATGCGGGACGAAGCGGCGGCCGGCGGGGAGACCGTCTCGATGCGCTTCGGGATCCGGCTCCAGGTGATCCTCGGGCGGACCGACGACGAAGCCTGGGGTATCGCCCAGTCGATGCTCGACTCGTTCGACCGCGAGATCGTGCAGTCGAGGATCGAGCACATGAAGGAAGTGGACGCCAGCTCCAAGAGTCGGTTCACGTCGCTGGAGGGGCGCGACCCGTTCGCCGTCGAGTCGCACATCCTCGGGCCGGCGTTGTGGGCGGGGCTGCGGCTGGTGCGCCCGGGGGCGACCCACGCGCTGGTCGGCTCGCCGGAGTCGGTCAAGGCGACGCTGCGGGAGTACGTGGCGGCCGGCCTCAGCATCTTCGTGCTCTCGGGGTACCCGAACGACGAGGCCGCCGAGCGGTTCGGACGCGACGTGCTCTCGTCTTTCGACAACCAGGCGGTCGAGCGCCAGCCGGTGGGGGCGGGGTGAGACGATGACGTACAAGGTCTTTCTCGCCCGCAACGCCTCCAACTTCGAGCGGCTCGAAGGGCTCCTGACGGACGCCGGCTACGACCTGGTCGTCGGCCCGAAGACGACGCCCGGCGTGATGCTCCAGTTCCCCGCCGACCAGCTCGGCGCCCTGTTCGGCGAGGTTGACGCCATCGTCACCTCGATGCGCGAGGAGTACACCCGCGACGTGCTGGCGGCGGCCTCGAAGGCGCGCGTCCTGGTCAGCCCGTTGCTCGGCGTGGACAACATCGACGTGGACGCCTGCACCGAGCTCGGCCTCGCGGTCGGGTACGGCGCCCATCCCCAGAACTACCTCGGCGTGGCCGAGGCGACCGCCGCGTTCATCGTGACGCTGCTCAAGCGGCTCCGCGCCAAGGAGGCGTTGCTCCGGACGGCCGGCTGGAGTGGCGGCCCGCCCGGCACGATGGTGATGGGCCGGACGATCGGGCTGGTCGGGTTCGGGCGGGCTGGCTCGGCGGTGGCGGCCCGGCTCCAGGGCTGGGGCGCGCACTTCCTGATCGCCGACCCGTACGCCGACCCGGCCCTGGTGGCGGCAGCTGGCGGCGAGATCGCGCCGCTGGAGACCGTGTTGCGCGAGGCAGACATCGTCTCGCTGCACGCCTTCCTCGCGTCCGAGACGCGCAACCTGATCGGCGAGCCCCAGCTGCGGCTGATGAAGAAGACGGCGTACCTCGTCAACCTGGCGCGCGGCGGGCTGGTCGATCAGCCGGCCCTGATCCGGGCCTTGCAGGAGGAGTGGATCGCCGGCGCGGCCCTCGACGTGTTCGAGGTCGAGCCGCTGCCCGCCGACAGCCCGCTGAGGGGGATCGACCCGACCCGCCTGATCCTGACGCCGCACAACGCCGGCTTCAGCCAGGAGGGCGCCGAGGCCGGCCCGCTGGCGATGCTGGAGAACCTGAAGCGCGGCCTCGCAGGCGAGCCGCCGCTCTACTTCCTCAACCCGAACGTGCTCCCAGCCTGGCGCGCGCGACTCGCGGCGCTGGGCGTGCCCGAGCCGGCCATCGCGGCGCCGGCCACGGCCTCCGGTCAGTAGGGGGACTCCTTGCAGACGCTCGACTCAGCCCAGACAACTCAGGATCAGACGACCGCTCCGCTCGAAGTGAGCGACATCCTGGTCGCTTCGATGGTCGCCAACGGGGTGGACACCCTCTTCTTCTCTTCGGGCACGGACCTGATCCCGTACCAGGAGGCGATCTCGAAGGCCCGCGCGACCGGCCGCGAGGCGCCACGCGTCATCACGATGCTCCACGAGATCGTCAACCTCAATACGGCCATCGGCTACACGATGACCAGTGGCAAGCCGGCCGTGACCGGCGTCCACGTGGACGCCGGCACCCTGAACTGCGGCGCGGGCTACCACACCGTCATGCGGGGCAACTACCCGGTCGTGGTGACGGCCGGCTCTGCCCCGACGACCCTGCCCGGCACGATGCGCGGCGCTCGCGACGGCTACTACTTCTGGTACCAGGAGCTGCCGGACCAGGCCGGCATCGTGCGGCAGTTCGCGAAGTGGGACCGGAAGCTGGAGCTGCAAGACAGCCCCGGCTTCATCATGAGCCGGGCGTTGCAGGTGGCCCAGACCCCGCCACAGGGCCTGTCGTACCTGAGCCTGCCGCGCGAGGTGCTGATGGCGCCGGCCCGCACCGCCGACTTCCCGACCGTCCAGGAGCTCGGTATCCCGCGCCCGATCGGGCTGGCCGCCGCGCAGGCCCGCGAGATCGCGGACCTGCTGATCCGCGCCGAGAAGCCGCTGGTGATCCTCGGGCGGAGCGGTCGGAGCCCGAAGACGTTCCGGGCGATGGTCGAGCTGGCCGAGCTGCTGGCGCTGCCGGTCAAGAACGGCGAGGGGCCAGACGCCGCCAACTTCCCGAGCGACCACCCGCTGATGGCGACCGGGCCGGCTATCAGGGACGCCGACGTGGTGCTCGTGATCGAGTCCGGCTTCCCGTGGGTCCAGGGCGCGGCCGGCCCGCACCGCGACGCGACGGTCATCACCATCGGCGAGGAGCCGATCCAGGACCGGATCGTGACGTACGAGTACCCGGCCTCGCAGCGGTATCAGGCCGACGCCTACGCTGCCATCCGGGGGCTGCGCGAGGCCGCCGAGGGGCGGGTCACCGCCGCCGACCGCGCCCGATTCGCCGAGCGGCTGGCCGCCTGCGAGGCGAAGAAGGCGGACCAGCGACGTCGGCTGGAGGAGAACGCCCAGAAGGTCTCCTCCTCCAGTCCGATCAGCCCGGTCTGGCTCTCGTACCAGCTGGGCAAGCTGGCGAACGAGAGCAGCATCCTGGTCAACGACGCCTGCACCAACGCCGGCCACGCCAGCTCCTACTTCCCGATCCGCCAGCCCGGCAGCTATTTCCGGAGCGGTGGCAGCGCCGGCGGCTGGGGGCTGGGGGCGTCGCTCGGGGCGAAGCTCGGCGCTCCCGACCGCGAGGTGATCCTGACGGTCGGCGAGGGGTACTACCTGTTCGGCGTCTCGAACGTGACGTTCTGGGCGGCGGCGCGCTACAAGGCGCCGTTCCTGGCGGTGATGTACCAGAACGACTCGTACAGCACCGGCACCAGCTCGATTGGCCGGCTGTACCCGGACGGCTACGCCATCAGCCAGTGCGAGTTTGAGGGCGGGATGCTCCACCCGGCCATTGATTACGTCAAGGAGGCGGAGGCGGCCGGCGCTGCCGCCGAGCGCGTCACCGACCCGGCCCAGGTCGGGCCGGCCCTCCAGCGCGGCCTCGACGCCGTCCGGTCTGGCACGCCGGCCCTGGTGGCGGTCCAGCTCCCGCGCCTGATGTGCGATTAGCCTCCCCTGTGAGTACGTGACGATGACGAGCACCTTCGAGACGCTGATCCGCTCCCAGGACGGGCCGGTCGCCACGCTGGTGCTCAACCGTCCCGAGAAGCTGAACGCCATCAACCGGCAGATGGACGCCGAGCTGGCGCAGGCTCTCCACGAGGCCGAGGAGGACGGCGACGTCCGTGTGGTCGTCCTCAAGGGGGCAGGCGAGCGGGCGTTCAGCGCCGGCGTGGACACGAAGGAGGGGCTGTTCCCGCGCTCCTACGTCATGGGCGACGACTGGAATCCGTACCGAGGCGCGCACGCTGCCCACGCCCTGCTCGCGTTTCCCAAGCCGGTGATCGCGGCGATCCACGGCTACTGCCTGGGCGGCGCCACCGAGCTGATCCTGCACGCCGACTTCCGGGTCGCCGCCGAGGACGCGGTGCTGGCGTTTCCAGAGGCGGCGCTCGGGATGGCGCCGGGCTGGGGCGGCTCGCAGCTGTTGCCGAGGATCGTCGGGCGGGCGACGGCGCTCGACCTGCTGCTGACCAGTCGCCGGGTCTCCGGCCGCGAGGCGGCGTCGCTCGGGCTGGTCAACGAGGCCGTCCCGCGCGACCAGCTGGAGCGGCACGTCGCGGATAGGGCGAGCGCCCTGGCGCAGATCCCGCCGCTGGCGACTCGGCTGATCAAGCGCGCGGTCAACGCGGCCGGCGAGGTGTCGGTTGCCGAGGGCTTCCGGCTCGAGCGGGACATGATCGCCTACCGGTTTGCCGCGAACGCGCTGGCGGATGGACTGCACGCGCCAGACGCCGGTGATGGCCCCCTCCCCAGCCCCGTGCTGTCCCCCGTGCGCGGTGGAGGGGGAGACGTTGGCTCCGGCTCCCCTCTCCCGCGCACGGGGGACAGCACGGGGCTGGGGGAGGGGGCTACCTCATGAGCGCCGTGCAGACGCTCCTGAAGCCGAGTAGCGTCGCGATTGTCGGGGCGACCGAGGCCAGCCGCCAGGGCCGCGCCACCTACGACAACCTCCGGCTGCAAGGGTACGCCGGCACGATCTGGCTGGTGAACCCGCGGTATCAGGAGCTGTTCGGGCAGCGCTGCTATCCGTCCGTGCTGGCGCTGCCGTCGTCTCCGGACGTGGTGGTCAGCGCCATCGGGGCGGGACGCAGCGTGGACGTCCTCCAGGAGAGTGCCGAGGCTGGTGCCCGTGGGGCGGTGATCTTCGCGGACGGGTTCCTGGAGTCCGGGCCGGACGGCGCCCAGCGACAGGCCCGAGTTCAGGCCATCGCGGAGTCGTCCGGGCTGGCTGTCTGCGGACCGAACTGCATGGGCCTGATCGACGTGGGGGCCAGTCTGCCGCTCTGGATGGGGACGCTAAACCGCCCGATCCCGCGTGGCGAGATCGCGGTGGTGGCCCAGAGCGGCACGGTCGCCATCGCGCTGCTGAACAACGAGCGCGGCTTGAGATTCAGCCACGTCATCTCCAGCGGAAACGAGGCGGTGACGTCGAGCGCGGCGTTCCTGGAGCACCTCGTCGAGGATCCGGGCGTCTCGATCCTGGTCAACCACCTGGAGTCGCTGAACGAGCCGCGCCGCTACCTCCGAGCACTGAAGCGGGCAACCGTGCTGGGCAAGCCGGTCGTGGTGCTGAAGTCTGGCCGGTCCGAGCAGGCCGGGCGGGTGATCGCCGGCCACACCGGCCAGGTCGCCGGCGCGGACGCGGTGGCGCGGTCCGTCCTGCGCGAGCACGGCGCGATCCTGGTCGAGACGCTGGACGAGCTGACCGAGACGGTGTACCTGCTGTCGCAGCCGAAGCGTCCGCGCGGACGGCGCCTCGGGTTCGTCTCGATCTCGGGCGGCTACAGCGGACTGACGGCGGACCTCGCGGCCCAGCTGGGGTTGGAGTGTCCGCCGACCGTCGAGCACGGGTCGGCCACCCTCCCGAACTTCGTGGACGCCTGGGGCAACGGCGACATGGCGCACCTACCCGAGGTGCTCGACGCGTTCGCGCAGTCTCCGAGCGTGGACAGCGTGGCCGTGGTGTTCCATCTGAACGCCGATCCGGTGACCGGCTCGCCTGAGTTCAGCCGCTTCATGACGCGGTCCGTTGCCGAGACGGCCGCCCGCTACTCGAAGCCAATCGTCTGGCTGGCGCCATCGGCTCGGTCGGGCGACCCGGTGGCGATGCGGACGCTGGACGAGGCCGGTGTGCCGTGCCTGCTCGGGCTGCGGGACGGGCTGACGGCACTGGGGCACGTGACGAAGACGACAGGCCCACTGCAGGCGGGCGCAATGAATTGCGCCCCTACCAGGCCGACCGCTGTACGGGCGCGATGTATCGCGCCCCCGGTCGAGACGCGCACGGCGACCTCGGTCGACACACCCGCACTTACCAGCGATGTCCTCACCGAGTGTCAGAGCAAGGACTGGCTGGAGGCGCGCGGAGTCTCGGTGGCGCGGCGGGCGCTGGTGCGCTCCGAGGAGGAAGCCGCCAGGGCCGCCACGAGCGTCGGGCTGCCGGTGGTGCTGAAGAAGCAGGTGCGCGGCGTCGAGCACAAGGCGAGCCGTGGCTACGTCCGGCTGGGCATCAGCAGCGCGGACGCGGCTCGGCAGGCGTACCGCGACCTGATGGCCCTGGATGACGGGCTGCTGCCAGAGGATGCCGTCGAGGGCGTGCTGGTCGAGGAGCAGATCGCCGGCGCGCTGGAGCTGATGGTGTCGCTGGTCGCGGATGCGTCGTTCGGGCCGGTGGTGTACCTCGGCTACGGCGGCCTCACCAGCGAGCTGGCAGCTCGGCGGGCGATCAGACTGGCGCCGGTCGACGAGCCTGGCGTGCGCGGAATGCGCGACGAGCTGGGGCTGGCGCCGTTGCTGGACCGTCTCTGGGGCGAGCGGTCTGACGCCGTCGCCGACGCGATCGGGCAGGCGGTGAAAGGGGTCTCGCAGCTGGCCGTGGCCGAGGACGGCAACGTGCCGACACTGGTCGAGGTCAACCCGCTGATGGTCAGCCTGGACGGACGGCGGGTCGTCGCGGCAGACGCCCTGGTTCAGGTGTCGGCAGAGCGCCGGCAGGGGCGCTCGTGATGTTGGGGTTGTCGAGGAGGCAGACGCGACACGTTCACTCGATCCATCGATTGATGTACCGTCCAGCCCACCACAGATTCCTTCTTTCTACGTCCAGGACCGGATGCGAGGAGGCGCCATGATCCGCCGACGTCAGTTCCTGAAGATTGCCCTGGGCACGACCGTCCTCGCCCTGACGGCCGCCTGTGCGCCGGCTGCTCCGCCGGCGCCGAGCAAGCCGGCCGACGCGGCGAAGCCCGCCGACAGCACCGCTGCCAAACCGGCTGAGGCTGCGAAGCCGGCTGAGTCGAAGCCGACCGACGCGGCAAAGCCGGCGTCGGCAGCGCCGACCACGGCTCCGGCTGCCGCCAAACCGGCCGATGCCGCGAAGCCAGCGGACGCCGCCAAGCCAGCGGCCGGCCCGATGAAGGACACCTGGACCGTCGGCTTCTACGCCGAGGCGACGGGCGTTGACCCGATCATCTTCGGCGGCGTCAACGCCGGCACCCAGTACGGCCACTTCATGGAAGGGCTGATCGACGTCGTCGGCGAAGAGCTGAAGATGGTGCCGAAGCTTGCCACCAAATGGGAGCGCCTCGATCCGCTCACCTGGCGCTTCACGCTCAGAAAAGGCGTGAAGTTCCACAACGGCCAGGAGATGAAGGCCGAGGACGTCAAGTTCAGCCTGGATGCCTACCGCAACCCCGACCTGAAGGCGTTCCAGGCGCCGTACACCCGCCAGCACGCCGACGTGAAGGTCGTGGACGAGTACGCGGTGGACATCGTCACCAAGGAGCCGTCCACGATCTTCGTGCCGGACCTCTCGCGGCTGTTCGTGGTGCCGAAGAAGGCGTACTCCGAGACGCCGGACCTGTTCAAGTCGAAGCCGATCGGGACCGGACCGTACAAGGTGGTGAGCTGGACCCTGAACGACCGGCTGACACTGGAGGCGTTCGACGGCTACTGGCGCGGCAAGGTCCAGCCGAAGAACCTGATCGTGCGCCCGATCGCGGACCCGGCCACCCGCGCCGCCGAGCTCCAATCTGGCGGCGTGGACATCATCGTCAGCCCGTCCACGGCCCAGGTGGTGGATCTGGAGAAGCGCTCCGACGTCGAGGTGCTCTCCTCGAAGGGCTCGCGGGTCATCTCGTACTGCTTCAACCAGACGAAGCCGCCGTTCGACAACCCGAAGCTGCGGCTGGCGATGAACTACGCGGTGGACCGCCAGACCCTCCTGGACACCCTCCTGGAGGGGCGAGGGGTGTTGCTGGCCGGCCCGCTGATCAAGGGATGGATTGGGTACGACCCGGCGATGAAGCCGCACCCGTACGACCCGGCGAAGGCGAAGGCGCTGCTGGCCGAGGCGGGCATGGGCTCCGGCTTCAGCACGAGCTGGAAGCACACCCAGGGCACCTTCCCGGCCGACGCCGAGCTGGCGGCGGCGATTGCCGGCCAGCTGCGCGCGGTCGGCGTGAACATGGAGCTGATCCCGACGGCGTACGGTCAGATCCAGAAAGACCTGGCGGACGGCAACTTCGACGGGATGATCTCGGGATCGTGGGCCACCCAGGCCGACCCGGACGCGTACCTGAACTGGTTCTTCGTGCAGCACAAGGCCGTCACCCGACCGGAGATGACGGAGCTGGCGCTCAAGGCGCGCTCCGAGGGCGACGCCGACAAGCGCATCAAGCTGCTCCAGGATCTCGGGAAGAAGGCGCACGAGGAAGGGCACTGGCTGGAGGTGCATGCGCAGGACGATTTCTGGGCGAAGCGCAAGGACGTGCCGTGGCAGCTCTCGTTGTTCTCGAACAGCAAGGGCTACTCCTACCTGTACGACGAGATGAGCCTGCCGAGGCTCGGGTAATCGGAGCGCGTTGATGGTTTCCCTGCCGGTGCGTCTGCTCCAGGCGATCCCCGCGCTGCTCGGGGTGAGCTTCGTCGCGTTCGCGCTGCTCTACTCGACCGGGGATCCGACCTACGTGCTGCTGCCGCCGGAGGCGTCGCCGGAGCAGCGCGAGGCGTTCCGCGAGAGCTACGGCCTGAACGACCCGCTGGTCGTGCAGTACGTCCGGTTCGTCGGGCGGCTGGTCACGGGCGATTTCGGCACGTCGATGTCCACCCGCGAGCCGGCCCTCGGCATGGTGCTCCAGCGCATCCCGGCCACCCTCCAGCTGGCGGCCACCGCAATGACCATCGCGCTGCTGGTGGCGGTGCCCCTCGGGGTGGTGGCGGCGTACCGGCGCGGGATGACCGACCGGCTGCTGATGACGCTGGTGCTGATCGGCCAGTCCGTGCCGACGTTCTGGCTCGGGCTGATCGTCATCCTGATCTTCGCGGTCTTCCTGAAGCTGCTGCCCGTCTCCGGCCGAGGCGGCCTGGAGCATCTGATCCTGCCCAGCATCACGCTGGCGGCCTGGCTCCTGACGCTGCTCGCCAGGGTGACCCGCTCCGAGATGCTGGAGGCGCTCGGGCAGGAGTATGTCCGCACCGCCCGCGCGAAGGGTCTCCGCGAGCTCAGCGTGGTCGGCCACGCCTTCCGCAACGTCCTGATCCCGCTCATCACCATCGTGGCGATCCAGTTCGGCATCCTGCTGGGCGGCGCGCTGATGACCGAGATCGTGTTCGCCTGGCCGGGCATCGGGTCGCTGATGTTCGAGTCGATCCTGAAGAAGGACTACCCCGTGGTGCTGACGGTCCTGATCTTCGCGGCCATCGGCACGATCAGCGCGAACGCCATTGCCGACATTGCGTACGGGATCGTCGATCCGCGCGTCCGGCGGAGGGTCCGCCGATGATGTCGACCGCGTCTCCGGCCGACACCGGGCGCCTGGAGGTGCAGAGCGTGTCGTCGGACCTCGCCAGACGACGGGCAAGGCCACCCCGCTCACTGCTGGTCCGAGTTGCCCTGCGTCAGTACGGTGTCGGCGCGTTCCTGGTCGGTGTCGTGGCGCTGCTGGCGATCCTGGGGCCGATCGTGGCGCCGTACGGGGTGGACGCCCAGGACTTGCGTGGCCGGCTGGCTGGCCCGTCGATCGCCCATCTGCTCGGCACCGATGCGCTGGGCCGGGACGTGCTCAGCCGACTGCTGCACGGCGCTCGCGTCTCATTCACCATCACCCTGGGTGCGACCTGCCTGGCGATGCTGTTCGGGACCACCATCGGCCTGCTGACGGGGTATCACGGCGGCTGGCTCGACGCCGTGGTGATGCGGCTGGTAGACGTCCAGCTGGCGTTTCCGTCGCTGTTGCTGGCGCTGACGCTCGCGGCCCTTCTGCGTCCGAGCCTGCCGATCCTGATCCTGGTCTTGTTCATCCGGAGCTGGATCATCTATGCCCGTCTGATTCGGGCGTCCGTCATCTCGACGCGGGAGCGCGAGTTCGTCGAGGCGGCGGTCGTGGCGGGGGCGTCCTCGACGCGCATCTTGCTGCGCCATATCGCGCCCGGCAGCCTGCATCTGGTGGTGATCGTCAGCACCTTCCAGCTGGCCGAGCTGATCATCCTGGAAGCCTCGCTCAGCTTCCTCGGGCTGGGCGTCCAACCGCCGACGCCCTCCTGGGGCAGCATGCTCAGCGAGGGGCGACCGTACATGACGACAGCCTGGTGGCTGGCCGCCTTCCCCGGTCTCGCGATCGTGCTCACCGTCCTGGGCGCCAACATCCTCGGCGATGCGCTCCGCGACTGGCTCGATCCACGCACGAAAAGGGAGCTGTAACGCATGACGACAACGATCCTCCGAGCGGAGCACGTCCTCGACGGCCTCGGTAACGCGCCGCGCAGCGATACGGTCGTCGCCCTGGAGGGCGAGCGGATCAGTTATGTCGGGCACCGCGCGGCGCTGAGCAACGGCACCGACACGCCGGAGCTGACCGAGCTGAGCTTCCCCGGCTGCACGATCATGCCGGGGCTGATCGACCCGCACGTGCACCTGATCTTCAGCGCCAGCATGGACCCGTGGGGCGACATGGGCCGCGAGAACGATGCCCAGTTGATGCTGCGGGCGGCGAAGAACGCGGCGGCGCTGCTCCGCGCGGGGGTGACCACGGTCCGCGACTGCGGCGCCCGCAACAACACGATCTTCGACTTTCGGGGCGCCGTGGAGATGGGGCTGGCCCCGTCGCCGCGCCTGCTGGTGGCTGGCCGCCCAGTGACGCGGACCGGCGGGCACCTGCGCCAGTTCGGCGGCTGCGCCGACGGTCCAGACGAGATCCGCAAGGCGATCCGTGGCCTGTTCGACCAGGGCGCGGACTTCATCAAGGTGCCGGCCACGGCCGGCTTCGGGAGCCGCCACCTGGACGCCTACACCTCGGCGTACACCGACGAGGAGCTGAGCGCGGCTGTGGACGAGTGCCACAAGCTGGGGCGCAAGATCACGGTCCACGTGACGGGCACGGTCGGGGCGCTCCAGGCGGTCCGCTGCGGCGTGGACAGCATCGAGCACCTGCCGATGATGCCGTCCCCGAACCGCTGGGAGTTCAACGACGAGCTGGCGCGCGAGGTCCGCGACCGGGGCATCTACGTCTCGGCCACCATCGCCGCGGGCTACCGCGCCCAGCAGTACATCGACGCCGGCAACTGGGCGGTGCCCCGGCCGGGCCGCCTCGGCCTTGCCGAGCGCATCGAGAACATGAAGAAGCTGTACGAGGCCGGCGTGCAGCTGGTGACCGGGACGGACTCCGGCGCCAGAATGACGGCGTTCGAGGAGTCCGTGGCGCTGGAAATGGAGACGATGGTCGGCATCGGGATGCCGACGCTGGAGGCGATCTCGGCGGGGACCAGCCGGGCGGCCGTGGCCGTGGAGATGGACGACAAGGTCGGCTCGGTCGAGGTGGGCAAGTACGCGGACTTGCTGGTGGTCCGGGGCAATCCGGCCGAGGACGTCTCGGCGGTGCGGAACGTGGTGGCCGTCTTCAAGGGCGGCGAGCAGGTCCACGGCAGCCAGATCGCGCGGCCGGTCGCGGTCGGGGTCGGCGCGTGAAGATTCGGCTGGTGATCGCGACGCCGGGCGTCGGCGGCTGGTACTCGACCGACCTGGAGGCGATCCGGCGCGGCGCGAAGCCGGACGCCAACGGCTTCCTCTACGAGGGGGAGCCGGTCACGCCGGGATTCTCGGCGATCCGCCAGCCGGCCTGGACGGTCTGCCTCCAACTGCTCCTGGAAGACGGCCTGGTGGCGTACGGCGACTGCGCCACGATGACGTTCGCCGGGCGGGGCGGCGGCCGGGACGCGCCGGTCGGCCCGGAGGGGCTGATCGGCACGATCGAGCGGGCGGTCGTGCCGCACCTCGTGGGGCTGGACGTCTCGCGGTTCCGCCCGAACGACCAGCTGCTGGCTGGCCTCCAGGTGGACGGCGGCCCGCTCCCGCCAGCTGCCCGCTACGGGATCTCGCAGGCGCTCCTGGACGCGACGGCGAAGGCGCGCCGCCTGCCGATGGCCCGCGTCCTGGCCGACGAGTGGGGGATGTCGCTGCCGACGACGCCGGTCGCGCTCAACCTCCAGACCGGCCCGGACTCGGATCGCGGCATCGACAAGATCATCCTGCGCCGGGGCGCGGTGATCCACACCCGCCAGCCGCACAACCCGAGGATGTTCGCCGAGATCCCGGGCTTCCTGACCGCGCTGCGGGAGCGGCTCCAGCGGCTCGCCCCGGCCGACTACCGCCCGCGCATCCACATCGACTTCTACGGGCTGATGGAGGAGCTGTTCGAGAACGATCCGGACCGGATGGTGGCGCACGTGGCCGAGCTGGAGCGGCTGGCCGCGCCGTACGCGCTGCTGGTGGGCGATCCGGTCGAGCTGGAGACGCGCGAGGCCCAGATCGACGTGATGGCGCGGGTCCGGCGCGGGATGCGGCGGCTCGGCCTCGCGAGCCGGACCGTGGCCGAGGAGCACTGTCTGACCGTGGACGACCATCGTGCGTTCCTGGACGCCGAAGCGGCTGACTACCAGAAGATCCGGCCGCTCGATCTCGGCAACTTCGGTGCGATGATGGACATCGCGCGGCTCGTGAAGGTCGAGCGGGCGTCGGCAGGTGTGGGGATCTACCTCTCGGGCTCTGGCGCCGAGACGCAACAGGCGGGGCTTGCGCGGGTCCACCTGGCGCTGGCGGCGAACGTGGACGTGATGCTGGGCAGCCCGAGCATGGACGTGGACGGCGCGCACACCCTGGCGACGAACGAGATGACGAAGCTGTTCGCGTTGATGCCGGCGCTCAGCGCGTAACGAGGAGACCCTCACCCCCAGCCCCCTCTCCCGCAAGCGGAAGAGGGGGAGAGGGTCTACACCTCGGTGGGCGCTTTCTGGGCGAGCTGCACCAGCACGCCGTGCAGCTCGCGCGGGGAGACGAACGCCTCCTGCCAGTTGCGGTTGGCGTACGACTCCCCGACCACCCGGTAGCCGGCCGCCCGTACCGCCGCGACCGCCTCCTTCAGGTCCGCCACGATGAACGTCATGTGGTGGACGCCCTCGCCGCGCTTCGCGAGGAAGTCGTGCAGGAAGCCCGACTCCCCCAGCGGCGCGATCAGCTCGACCTGCGCACCGTTCGGGTAGCGCAGCTGTAGGAAGCGGTAGCTGCTGGCGGGGACGTCTCGCTCCAGCACGACCTCCCCACCCAGCAGGTCGCGGTAGAACGGCAAGACCGACTCGAACGTGTGCACGGCGACGGCGGTGTGATCCAGGGCGAGCACGCCGGGAAACGTCACGGAGAGCCCTCTCAGTCCAGCATCAGCGACACATGTTAGCTGTGGACGAGCTCGGCGGGTGGGATGGCCGAGCCGGTTGTGCTGGCACTGGACCGGAAGTGGGGCATGACGTCGGTGGCGAACAGCTCCAGCGAGCGGCGGATCTTCTCCTGCGGCTGCCCCCAGTCCATGTTCACCACGAACTGGTCCACGTCCATTGCCTCGATCTCCTTGAGCTTCTCGACGACGGTTTCCGGGTCTCCCACGACGAGACGGCGCATCAGCTCTTCCGGGCTGATGTCGGTGCCTTCCGGCATCGGGGCGGGCGCGAGGTAGCCGCCGCGAATGTCGGCGTTGTCGTGCCGATGCTGGAAGCTGATCGCCCGCATGCGCGCCACAAGCTCCATCGCCTCCAGAGCATCGCGCTTGTCATGGGTGACGTAGACCTGCCGCGCGACGCTTAGCGGCGGACGTGGGTACTCCTCGAGCTCGTCCACCAGCGCGTCCACCAGGGCGATCTGTGCCCGCAGCCTCGGGAGATCCTCTTGCTGGACGGTCAGCATCATGCCCAGCTGCTTCTCGATGGTGAAGCTGACGGTCTCCGGCGAGCGAGAGGCTAACCAGAGCCGTGGATGGGGCTTCTGGAACGGTCGCGGGATCGAGGTGGTCGGCGGGAACTGCCAGTACTTGCCCTGGAAGGAGAAGTCCTCGGTGGTGAGCAGGCCGATGACCGCCTCTACGCATTCGCGCGTCCGCTCGGCGGCCTCGATGCGGCTGATCTGGAATCGCGTAACCTCGTAGTCGCTCGCGCCACGGGCGAACCCAAACTCGATGCGGCCGTCCGTGAGATGGTCGGCGTAGGCGATCTCGCCGGCCAGCAGGAGCGGGTTGTGCATCGGGGCGAGGATGACGGAGGTGCCGACGCGGGCGCGTTTGACACGGTTGGCCGCGTCCACGGCGGCGACGATCGGGGCCGGGGACGTGTACGAGCGGATGAAGTGGTGCTCCGGGAACCAGATCATGTCGAAGCCGGCCTGGTCGAGGAGCTGAACCAGCTCGCGGGCGTCGAGGATGGTCTGATGCGGATCCTCGACCGCGTCGGTAGCAGAGTGGGTGGTGAGGAAGGCAAACTCCATCGATTGCTCCAGTTTCATAGTACGAAACTGCGTATCAATATAGGCCATTCTACAGGCGGGCGCCTGCCCTGTCAACGTGCCGGGGCTGTAGGGGTGGGGCGCGATTCATCGCGCCCCACCAAGAACCGACGCACTCCCGGGGTGTTGACTCGGTGCCCGGGCCGTGGACTGATGCTGCGAGCGCTCAGGCCTGGCGGCGCTTGCGGGCCGGATGGAGCGCGTGCCAGCCGATCTCCCGCATGCGGGCATCGACGATGGCGTTGCGCTGCTCGGCGCCCTCGTTGTTCCAGCGGCGGAACAACACGATGGTCGGGCGGAAGCAGTCCGGGCACGGCGTCTCGGCGACGACCCAGAGGCGGGCCTGGGCGTCCACGAACCCGCTCGAGTCGCCGCGCACCTTCGGCGGGGAGGCAAAGTCGAAGACGTAGCAGGCGAGACGCTCGTCGGCTGGCTGCGCGTCGAAGGTGGGGAGCCACTGTTCGGCGTCCCACTCCAGGCAGTCGGCCGGCAGCCCCTGAGCCTCGAAGAGATCCATCGGTCCATCCCCTTGCAGCGCTGTCGTCACGATGACGGGTCACTCGACTGGTCGAGCCGGCGCGGGCTGCCGGCCCTGGCTACCGGTCCGCCGCGCTCGTCGCGCCGTCGGTCAGGCCACGGTCCGTCTGGCCGACGGAGAACGGCGGCAGTTTGAGCGAACCGGCCCAGCCGAGCAGTCGAGAGATGCGGCCGGCGGTCTCGACCAGTTGCGGCAACATCTCGTCCATCAACTGGGACATCGAGACGCGGCCGGTCGCGGTCGAGATGTTGATCGCCGCGACGACCTTGCCGCTCCGGTCGAAGACCGGGGCCGAAATCGAGCGGTAGCCGATCTCGAGCTCCTCGTTGGCGAGCGCGTACCCCTGGCGAGCCACCTCGTCGAGCGCGGTCAGCAGCTGGTCGAGGTCGGTGATCGTGTGTGGCGTGCGCTCGACCAGCGGCTCGTGCGCGTACAGATCGCGGACCCAGGCCTCGCCGCGGGCCGCGAGCAGCATCTTCCCCATCGAGGTCGGGTTGGCGGGCAGCCGCGAGCCGACCTGTAGGGTGTCGCTGATGATGCGGGGCGCTGCTGCTCTCGCGACGTACCGAATGTACGGCCCTTCGAGGATGCACATGCTGCTGGACTCGTGCAGGCGGACGCTGAGCTCTTCCAGCAGGGGCTGGGCGACCTGTGGGAAGCGCAGCGCCATCAGGCCGGCCGTCTGGAGGTCCAGCACTTTGAGCGAGAGCGAGTACCGTTTGGTGATCGGATCCTGCTGGACGTAGCCGCAGTCTTGCAGGGTCTGGACGAGGCGGAACGCGGTCGCCTTGGTCAGGCCGACCCGTGCCGCGATGTCGATGAGCATCAGGTCTGGCGGCCCCTGCACGAAGCAATCGAGCACGGCAAGGCCGCGATCCAGAGCGGTGACGTGGTACCGGCTCTGTTCGGTCGCTGCTCGTTTCATCATGCCGACCCCGTCGCAGGCTGCCGAATTCTGCCCGATGACGAAAGCGGGTTTCAACCCTCGAAACTCAGCGCCCCTTTTGCTGGCGTGCTGGTGCACGATTCCGCGCAGGCCCGGACACGTATTCTGCATCGTGACTGGGCCGTGGACGGAGAGTCCCCGGCGTGCGACTTCCCCCGGTGTCGGTTTGACAGCGGTGCAACGCAGACAGTAGCCTGGGGCACTGCGCAAAGGAGGGCAGGCCGTGAGCATCACTGAAGACCGCTCCGGCTACATCGAGATCGACGATCTCGTCGTCACGTATGGCGAGACTGTTGCCGTCAACGGCGTCGGTTTCCAGGTTCGTCGTGGCGAGCACCTGACGCTGCTGGGGCCGTCAGGCTGCGGCAAGACGACCACGCTGCGAGCGATTGCCGGCCTGGAGACGCCGTCGGCCGGCGAGATCAGGATCGACAACCGCGCGGTGTACTCGTCGCGCCAGAAGGTCAACCTGCCGCCCGAGCAGCGTGACCTGTCGATGGTGTTCCAGAGCTACGCGATCTGGCCCCACATGACCGTCGCCGAGAACGTCGCGTACGGCCTGAGGCTGCGCAAGACGCCCAAGGCCGAGGTGAGTGAGCGTGTCAAGGTAGTGCTGGACATGGTCCGGCTGGCGGGGCTCGGCGATCGGCCGGCCTCGCGGCTGTCGGGCGGCCAGCAGCAGCGCGTCGCGCTGGCCCGCGCCATCGCCTTCAACCCGAAGGCGCTGCTCCTGGACGAGCCGCTCTCGAACCTGGACGCCAAGCTGCGCGCCGAGATGCGGGTGGAGCTGCGCGAGCTCCAGCAGCGGATCGACGTGACGTCGATCTACGTGACGCACGATCAGGAAGAGGCGCTGGCGATCTCGGACCGGATCATCGTGATGCACGGTGGCCTGATCGAGCAGGTCGGGACGCCGGCCGAGATTTACGACCGCCCCCGGACGCGCTTCGTGGCGGACTTCATCGGCGCCGCGAACATCATCGTCGGCCAGGTCGAGCCGAACGGCTCGGACGGCACCGTGATGCTGCGGACCGGTGGTGGGACGCTCGTCCGGTGTCAGCGGCCGTCGGTGCTGCCGAGTGGGGAGGCCGCGGTCTCGGTGCGGACGGTCTATCCGGAGCTGCACCGTGCCGAGCCGGGCGACACCACGAACGTCTGGCCCGGCCGCGTTGCCCGACGCGTCTTCCTGGGCGATTCGGTCCAGTACTTTGTGGATTGGGATGGTGGCCGGGCGCTCAGCGTGCGGAAGCCGCCGCTCGACACGTTGAACGAGGGTGAGCCCGTCTTCGTGCGGATCGACCCGCGCCACTGCGTCTTCGTCGAACAGTGACCGTCCCGCCCGGGACGTGCCGGGCGGATCGCGTCTACGTGCCACGATCATCGCACCCTCCGGCCAGGACGGACTGGCTGGAGCGGCAGGGAGGTTGACCGATGTCTGATCGACTGTCCTGCGAGACGACGCGTCGTGCGTTCCTGCGGCGGCTGCTGCTGGGCGGCGCGGCACTGGCGGCGCTGCCGGTGCTGGAGGCGTGCTCGAGCCCGGCGGCGGCGCCGGCCAAGCCGGCCGACGCGCCGAAGCCGGCCGAGTCCAAGCCGGCCGCGCCGGCCGCGCAGCCGGCGGCCACCGCCGGGTCGTCCGGCCAGGCTGCACCGGCCTCGAAGCCGGGCGCTGCCCCGGACGGGGACGAGGCGGCGCTGATCGAAGCGTCCAAGAAGGAAGGCAAGTTCGTCTGGTACACCCCGACCGTCGAAGAGGACCTCGTCAAGTTCCTGGCGATGTTCAAGGACAAGTACCCCTGGGTGGACGTCAGCGAGTACCTGCGGCTCCAGACCGGCAAGCTGTACGCGAAGCTCGAACCGGAGATGCAGCAGGGGGTCCAGAGCGCGGACGTCACGACCCTGACCGAGATCGCCCTGGCGATCGACTTTCAGAAGAAGGGGTTCTGGGGCGAGTACCAGTCGCCCATGCTGAAGAATTACGACAAGAAGTGGAAGAGCAATCCCGAGGGGCTGTGGCTCTCGCCCTGGATCAACATCGCCGGGATCGCCTGGAACCCGAACAAGGTGCCGGCCGCCGAGGCGCCGAAGACGTACCTCGATCTGCTGAACAACCCGAAGTGGGCCAACGGCCAGATCTGTTTCAAGGACTCGGCTTCCGGATTGCAGTACTCCCAGTGGGCGATGATCGTCGATCTCCACGGCGAGCAGTTCTGGGACAAGATGACGGCGCTCAAGCCGGTCGGGCTGGCGGGGACGGCGCAGCAGTACGAGAAGGTGGTGGCCGGCGAGATCCTGATCAACGGGATGGGCCAGACCTCGACGTACGTCCAGCAGAAGCTGGCCGGCGCGCCCATCGAGATCGCGCTGCCGAAGGAGGGCGTGCCGTACACCGTCCAGTGCACCGGCCTCGTCAAGAACGCCCCGCACCCGGCTACCGCCAAGCTGTTCCTCAACTGGCTCTTCGGCCCGGAAGGTCAGAAGGCGATCACGACCACCTCCCAGGATCCCGTCACCAGCACCGGTGGGCCGTACCCGCAGTTGACGCCGCCGATGTCCGAGCTGAACGTCTGGGTTCCGAAGGACATGGAGAAGTACATCGCCGAGCAGCCGGCCTGGCGTGAGAAGTGGAACAAGATCACGGGCGTCTGAGCAGCTAGTCCGCGAGGCGTTGGGGTGGCCCTGGCGCACCCAACGCCACCCCGTCGCCTCGCCGACTTCGAGGAGCAGAGATGGCGCAACAGGCAGCGCTCGAGCCGCATCCGCAGGTCGTCGTTCCGGATGCGCCGGGCAGGTTCAGCAGGGCGCTCTCGGCGGAGCGGCTGATCATCGGCGCGGTCGTGATTATTGCCGTGCTGTTGGTGGCGTATCCGGTCCTCTTCTTGTTGCAGGTGTCGCTCAACGTCGGTCGGCCGGACGCCCGCCCGGTTGTCGATTACGGACTGTCCAACTATCTCGCGATCTTCAATCGGGTTGACTGGCTGGCGAACACCCTCTACGTGGCGTCGGCCGGGACGGTGCTGGCGGTCGGGTTCGGGCTGGTGCTGGCCTGGATCGTCAACCGGACCAACGTGCCAGGCGCGCGCTGGTTCGAGCAGGCGATCATCCTGCCGTTCTACATCACGCCGCTGGTCGGCGCCCTGGCGTGGTCCGCGCTGGCGTCGCCCAGGTCCGGGCTGGTCAACAAGCTGTGGCAGTCGGTTGCCGGGCCGGATGCCGTGCTCATCAATATCGCCTCGCCGCTCGGGATCGTCTGGGTGATGGCGCTCTACGAGGGGACCGTCGCCTACATGATCATCTCGGCGGCGATGAAGTCGATGGACCCGTCGCTGGAAGAGAGCTCGCAGGTGTTCGGGGCCGGCAAGTTTCGGACGGCGCTGCGGATCACGGTGCCGCTGCTGAAGCCGGCCATCCTCGGTGCGGCGGCGTTCGTCTTCGCAGAGATGCTCGGCTCGTTCGCGGTGGTCACGGTGATCGGCGTGCCGATCCGGTTCCACGTCGTGACGACCGGCATCTGGCTGTTGTTGACCGGCAACCCGCCGAACTATCCGGCGGCTGCCGCGATGGGGATCTCGCTGTGCGTCTTCACGGGCGCGGCGATGTACGTCTACGCCCGAATGCTGGGCCGACGTGACTTCACGACCATCACCGGGAAGGCGTTCCGCCCGCGCGTGATGGACATGGGCCGCTGGCGCCCGCTCCTGTGCGGCATCTGCGTGCTGTACATCATGCTGGCGGCGATCTTGCCGCTGGTGGCGCTGATCTTCGCCTCGGTCCTGCGGTTCAGCACGACCTCGTTGGGCGATGCTGCCTGGACGTTGGGCAACTACGAGTCGGTGTTCAACAAGGGCGCGACGACCTCGGCGATGCAGAACAGCGTGATCCTGGCGTTCATGACGGCCACGATCGGCGTCCTGCTGATGGGCGTCCTCTCCTGGTTCATCTACCGCACCACGGTGCCAGGCCGCAGCTACCTGGAGTACGTCGTCATGTTCCCGCAGGCGGTGCCGAGGATGGTGTTCTCGCTGGGCCTGCTCTGGGCCTGGATCAGCATGCCGATCGGCATCTACGGGACGATCTGGCTGCTGCTGCTGGCCTACCTGACGATCTTCCTGCCGCTCGGGGTGCGCTCCATCTCGGCGGTGATGCTGCAACTGGAGCGCAGCGTGGAGGAGTGCGCCCGCGTGTGCGGCGCAACCTGGCTGAAGACGATGTGGACGATTACGCTGCCACTGCTCCGGCCGGGCATCATGGCGGCCTGGGTGCTGATCTTCATCGTCTCGATCCGGGAGGTCGGCGCGTCCATCCTCTTGATCTCGGCGCGGACGAAGGTCATCGGACCGGCGATCATCGAGAGCTGGGAGGCGACGGGCACCCAGCTCACGTCCGCCCTGGCGATCGTCCAGAGCGTCATGATCTTCGCGGTGCTGCTAGTGGTGATGCGGTTGACCCGCTCGAAAGTCGAACGCGACTAGCCGTCAGCGCAGCGCCGGCGCGCGCTGTCTCGCCCGGCGCGACAGCAGGCCCACGCGGAGGCCACGGTCACCAGCAGCGGTGACCGTGGCCTCTCTCGTTCACTGCCGTCGGCGGCGATGTGCACGACGGGCGCCGTGTAGCCAGTTCTAGATACTCGGCCGGTCGTCCGGGCGCTGCCAGAAATCTTCCGGTTGGGACATGTGTCAATCTCGGGGCGGCCCTACGCTGGTGTCGTGAAGGCGTCGCGGCCACCGAAGCGTCGGCGGACCGCGACAGAGCCAGACGTTGGGAGAGACAGATGACGTCCATGTCGCCGGCCGGAATCCTGAATCGGGTTGTCGCCAAAAGCATCGTCGTCGCGGCCCTGGCCGTGCCCGCGCTGCTGCCGGGGCTTGCGTTCGCCGCGAACGTCACACCGCCAAGCGTTCCGGCAAGAATCCAGGCTCCCGCTGGGAACGTCCCGTTCCTGAAGGGCCATGCTACTGGCACCCAGAACTACACCTGCCAGCAGACGTCGACCAGCTACGCCTGGACGCTCGTGGCGCCGGCCGCGACGCTCGTGGACGAGCATGGCAAGCAGATCGTGACCCACTACGCCGGCCCGACCTGGAAATATCGAGACGGCAGCACTGTCGTCGCGGCACGGGTGGACGGCGTGACGGTCTCGCCGAGCGCGATTCCATGGCTTCTGCTGAAGGCGACGTCCACGACGAAGGGTCCGGACGGCGACCGGCTCACCCACACGACGTACATCCAGCGCGTGAACACGACCGGCGGGCTGGCGCCGTCGAGCGGCTGTGACGCGTCGTCGGTGGGAGCAGCGCGCAACGTCCAGTACACGGCCGACTACTACTTCTACCGGGCCGCCGGAAAGGGTCACGAGCACGCGGACGAGGACGACGAGTAGCCTCGTCTGGATGGTGGACAGTAGACGGTGGACGGATGGGTACGTGCCCGCCTCCGTCCACCGGCCGGCGATCGGGCTGCTAGATCAGGGCCTTGCGCTCGGCAGCGGCGCCGTCGAACGGGAAGCGCTTCTCGGCGTCTGGTACGATCTCCACGCCGAGCCCCGGTCCGCTCGGGATCTCGACGTAGCCGTCCTTCTCGACCTTGACCGGCCTGGTGACCAGCTCGTAGAGCAGGGGGCTGTACGCCTGGCCGAACTCGAAGATGTAGTAGCTCGGCAGGGCGCCGGCGAGCTGGAGGCTGGCAGCCCAGAGGAAGGCGCTGCCCCAGCAGTGGGGCGCGAGCTGGACCTCCATCGACGAGGCCAGGCCGGCGATGCGCACCATCTCGGTGATGCCGCCGGCCATCGCCGTGTCTGGCTGCCAGATGTCGGCGGCGCGGGCCAGCCCGAGGTCGCGGAAGGCGTGCCGGCCGTACAGGTCTTCGCCCGTCGCGATCGGGATGCTGGTCGCGCGGCGGACCTCGGCCATGCCCGGGAAGTTGTGGTAGATGACCGGCTCCTCGTACCAGGCGACGTCGTACTGCTCGACTTCGCGGGCGAGCTTGATCGCCTCGGTCACGCCGGTGCTCCCGTGGGCGTCCAGCATGATCTGCACGTCTGGCCCCACGGCCTCGCGCGCCTCCTTGATCCTGGCCGCCGACCCGGCCACCATCTTCGGGTGGTCCTTGCCGCCGATGCGCATCTTGCAGGCGGTGAACCCCTTCTCGACGTAGCCGAGAAACTGGTCGCCGATCTCGCCGAGCCAGCCGTGGCCGCCGCTGGCGTAGGCCCGGATCCGCGAGCGGACCTCGCCGCCGAGCAGCTTGTAGATCGGCACGCCCCTGGCCTTGCCGGCGACGTCCCAGAGGGCCACGTCCACGCCGCTGATGGCGCACATCAGGTTGCCGGGCGCCTCTGGCACGGCCATCGAGCGGCCGTAGTAGAGGGCCAGCCCGACCCGTGAGCCGTTGAACATCTTCTCCCAGAGGTAGGCCGGCCGGGTCGGGTCTTCGCCGAGCAGGAGCGGCCGGAGGTGGTGCTCGACCAGCCCCTTCATCACGACGGGCGTGCCTTTCGCCTCGCCGTAGCCGGTGATGCCCTCGTCGGTCTCGATCACGACGATGGCCGTGCTCTGGCTGACGACGGTGCCGAGGTCGCTGGTGTACTGGTGCTCTTTGGGGATCGGGGCGGTGAGCAGCATCGCCCGCACGTCGGTGATCTTCATCGCTGCCTCCCTGATTCGATGATAGCTGGCTGTCGGTGGGGGGCGGGTGGCTCGTCTGCGCGACCGACGTTGGGCACCTCGACATCGACAGCCTCGTCGGGGGATGAATCCCCCGCCTACATTCATGGCGTCGCGCTGCGACGCCGAAGCACGCCAACCTGTCGCAGAGCGACATCTGATGGTAGACGTGGGTTTCAACCCACGGACGCTCGGGCGGCAGGCTCGTCGTCAATCGAGCGTTTGATCTACTATTGCCGCGTGATCGTCCGCAGTCCGCTCCCCGATCTCCAGATCCCCGAGATCGACTTCAGCACGTTCGTGCTGGCGCGCGCTCGCCGGCAGCCCGAGCAGCCGGTCATCGTCGAGGCGGCGACCGGCACGGCCCTGACCGGCGGCGAGCTGTGTCGGGCGGTGGACGCGGCGGCCGGGGCACTGGCGGCGCGCGGCCTCCGTCCCGGCGACGCGGTCGCGGTCTGCGGCTTCAACTCCGCCGAGTATGCCGTCGCGGCCCACGCCGTCTGGCGCGCTGGCGGCGTCGTGGTCACGATGAACCCGCTGTTCACCCTCCGTGAGATGGAGCAGGAGCTGGCGGACGCCCGGCCGCGCTTCCTGTTTGCTGCCCCCCAGGTGCTGGACCGCGTGGCTGAGGCGGCCCGCCTGACCGACATCTCGGAGGTGTTCGGGCTGAGCGGCGACGCCGAGGGGCTGACCTCGCTCGCCGCGCTGGTCGAGGAGCGCCGCGACCCGCCAGCGCTTTCTGTCGAGCCGGCTCGGGACACGGCGCTCGTTCTCTACTCCAGCGGCACGACCGGCCTGCCGAAAGGCGTGATGCTGACCCACCGCAACCTGATCGCCGCCCTCTATCAGCTCCACGCTGGCGATCTCGCGCGAGACACCGACGTGCTGGTGGCGATCTCGCCGTTCTTCCACGTCGTCGGGCTGCACGGCATCCTGAACCTCGGGCTGTACGCCGGCGCCCCCATCGTGGTGATGGGCCGGTACGACCTGCACGGCTTCCTGGGGGCGATCCAGCAGCACCGGATCAGCAGCGCGTTCCTGACGCCGCCGGTCCTGAACGACCTGGCGCGCTGCCCAGACCTCGACCGCTACGACCTCTCCAGCCTGCGCTCGATCCTTTGCGCGGCGGCCCCGCTCGGGCCGGAGGCGGAGCAGCTGGCGGCCGAGCGGCTACGGTGCGTGGTGCGGCAGGGGTACGGCATGACCGAGGCGACCGGGCCGATCGCCACGATGCTGGTCGGCTCGGAGGGGCGGCGGCGCGGCTCGGTGGGGCAGCTGGCGCCGAGCACCGAGGCCGTCATCGTGGAGCTGGCGACCGGCGAGCGGCTTGGGGCCGGGCAGACCGGCGAGATCCTCGTGCGCGGCCCGCAGGTGATGGCCGGCTACCTGAACAACCCCGATGCGACCGCCAGCACCGTCGAGCCGGACGGCTGGCTGCACACCGGCGACGTTGGGTACGCCGACGCCCAGGGGTACCTGTACATCGCCGACCGGGTGAAGGAGATCATCAAGTACAAGGCGTATCAGGTGGCGCCGGCCGAGCTCGAGGCGGTGCTGGGGACGCACCCGGCCGTGGTGGACGCGGCGGTCGTGCCGAGCCCGGACGACGAGGCCGGCGAGATCCCGAAGGCGTTCGTGGTGCTCAACGACGCCACGACGGCGGACCAGTTGATGGCGTTCGTGGCCGAGCGGGTCGCGCCGTACAAGCGGGTCCGGGCCGTCGAGATCGTCGAGGCGATCCCGCGCTCGCCGTCGGGAAAGATTCTCAGGAGGGTGCTGGTGGAGCGCGAGCGGGCGGCGCACGGCACGCCTTGACCGCGCCGTATCTGAGCTTTCAATCGAGACCCTGATCCGTACGAGCGTGTTGGAGGCAGCAGCGTTGAGCCAGACGACCAGCGGTCGCTACTTCGAGGATTTCGCGGTTGGCGAGGTGCTCGTCACCAGTCGGCGGACGATCACCGAGGCCGACATCGTGAGCTTCGCGGGGCTGTCCGGCGACTTCAACCCGCTGCACACCGACGAGGTGTACGGCCAGTCCACGCCGTTCGGCGGGCGGATCGCCCACGGGATGCTGGTCGTCTCGGTGGGGACCGGGCTGGTCAACCAGACCGGCTGGTTCGTCGGCACCACGCTGGCGCTGCTGGAGATCACCCGCAAGTTCGTGGGCGTGGTCAAGCCGGGCGACACGATCCACCTGACCATGGAAGTGGTGAGCGCGCGGGAGAGCAGCCGGGGAGATCGGGGCATCGTCACGTTCTCGATCCGAATCGTCAACCAGCGCGACGAGACGGTGATCGAAGGGCAAGAGGTCGTGATGCTGCGGCGCCGCCCAACCGAGAAGTCAGTCGAGCAGTAGGAGCGAGCGAGATGCGATTGTCAGGGAAGGTCGCCATCGTGACCGGGGCGGCGAACGGGATCGGGGCGGCGACGGCGCGGCGGCTAGCCTCCGAGGGCGCGCGGCTGGTAGTGGTCGATCTGGCGGAGGACAGCCTCGCCGAGACGGTCGGCGCGATTACGTCGAGTGGTGGCGAGGCGCTGGCGCTGGCCGGCGACGTCAGCAACGCCGACGACGTGGCGCGGATCGTCAAGCAGGCCCACGAGCAACTGGGCCGCATCGACATCCTGATCAACAACGCCGGCATCAACCGCGACGCGATGGCGGCCCGGATGACCGAGGCGAACTGGGACGCGGTCCTGGACGTGAACTTGAAAGGCTCGTTCTTGTGCGCGCAGGCGGTCCAGCCGATCATGCGCGAGCAGAACGACGGCCGGATCGTGAACACGGCGTCGATCTCGGCGCTCGGCAACGTGGGGCAAGCGAACTACTCGGCGTCGAAGGCGGGATTGATCGGGCTGACGCGGACGCTGGCGCTGGAGTGGAGCCGCTACGGCATCCGGGTGAACTGCGTGGCGCCGGGCGGCACGGACACGCGGATGACGGCCGGCATCCCGGACAACATCCGCGAGAGCATCATGCAGCGCATCCCGCTGAAGCGGTTCGCCAGCCCGGACGAGATCGCGGCGGCGCACGCCTTCCTGGTCAGCGACGACGCGTCCTACATCACCGGCCAGACGTTGTTCGTGGACGGCGGTTCGAGCGTGGGGTTGACCCTGTAGGAGTCCCCGCCTTTGGAGACGGCCCTCACCCCCCAACCCCCTCTCCCGCAAGCGGAAGAGGAGGAGACGATCCTGGTCTGGCGCTCCCTCTCTATCGGAATGGATCGAGGACTGAAGGTGGCGCTTCCAGAGATTGCGCCGGCTGTCCGGTCATCACCCGACGCAGAATCGCGTGACACCATCCGGGTCGATCTCGAAGAACGGATACTGCTGAGTGTTCTCTGGCGTCACAAGCACCGTCTTGCCGAGCAGTTTGGCGATGCCGGTCAGGAAGTCCCGTAAGCGAGCCAGATCGGTCTCGCTGTGGAAGTCACGCGGGCCGATATCCAACTCGATCTCATCCTCGATGAAGAAGTGCGTGTTTACACCCATTCCCTCGCGATCGATGAACAGCGTGTATGACATCGATTCGGCATCTCGCCCATCGAAGATGACGCCAACATCCTGGGGCAATGGCTCGGGCGTCCCACCATGCTCAAGAGATACAGCGGATTTCACCAAAGGTGATCGAAGAGGATGGGGGTCGGCACCTGAAGCGTGATGACGGGTGGGGCGTCTGGGAAGCGCGAGGGCGGGAGCGGTGCCGGGCGGCGGCGTGGTGAGCGCTTGGGTCGGCGTCGGCGGGGGCCGTAACCGGCGTGGGCGATCCAGCCGGCGGCATCCTGTGAGGTGATCGTGCGGAGGGCGGCCCAGACGGCGGTGCTGTGGGCCTCGACGGTGCGGGGTGCGCTGGTCCGCAGGACGCCTTTGAACTTCGAGAAGGCCTCCTCGATGGGGGTGAGGTCGGGTGAGTAGGCCGGCAGGTACCAGAGCTGGGCGCCCGCGCCGATCGCCGACTTGGCGCGGTCGCTGTAGTGGACCTTCAGGTTGTCGACGACCACGATCTGGTCGGCCTTCAGGGTCGGGGCCAGCGGTGGATGACGTAGGCGTCGAAGGCGGCCCGGCCGATCGCCTCGTCGAGCAGCAGGCCAGGCCCGAAGCCGTCGACGGTCAGGGCCGTGATGAGGTCCGGTTCTTCCCACGCCGGCCAGGCACGTCGCCGTAGGCCGCTGCCCACGTGGCGCCCGACTGTAGGGCCGGGTCATCCCGAGGTCGCTGCCGGTCTCGTCCACCCAGACGAACCGCGCCGGGTCGACGTCCCGGGCCTGCTCGCGCCAGACCGCCCGCTTCGTCTCGTCGCGTTCGCTGGCCCGCCGAGACTTTTTCCGGGTCCAGCCGACCTGCCGGGTGATTGCCCGACTCATCGTCGCGTGGCTGATCCGCACGCCGCTGCTCGCCTCCCACCACACGCAGTGCTCTTCCAGCGTCGCATCCGGGTGTTCCTGCAAGCGAGGCACCAGCGCAGCCGCCAGGCCGACCGTCTTCACGCCGGGTGGACCCGGCCGGGGCGACTCGGCCAAACTCCCCGTCTCCCGTTGCCGACGACGCCACCGCGTCAGGGTCGCCGTCGAAACCCCAAACAGCCGGATCACCTCCGGTCGGGGCGTCCCCAGATCCAGCGCATCGAGCGCCCGAATCCGCAAATCCCGCGAATACGCCTTCATACCCACAGTTTGACGAAACGATCACTTTTCACGCAAGGCGCTGTAGTGGCAACCCGCACCCGCGCAGCCAGTCGAGGAGGCGCTGCCAATCTTCTCGGGTCGTGTCGAGCACGTACACGTCCCAGAGACTGCCGCCGTCCTCCTCTATGGCACGCTGCCATGCTTCCAGGTTCATCGCGTGCATGGGCTCGTACCTCTACGATGCCGCAATCGGCGTCATCCGCAGCGCCCCTCTATTCATCCCGTCGAGAAGATTGGGACTGCCGAAGGCGTGCCCGTGGAGCGCGGCCATCCTGGCCGCTCCGGGCGCACCAATCGGCACTACGAACAATACCTGGGTGACTCCACCGGAGCGGCCGGGATGGCCGCGCTTCACGAACCCGTTGGACGCCATTCCAACATCGTCTCAGAGGTCACCGTTATTCGTGACCCCTCTACGATCTCCTGCTCCCCCTCTTCCGCTTGCGGGAGAGGGGGTTGGGGGGTGAGGGCCGTCTTCAGGCTCAAATCGCGCTGTCAGCCCGCAGTCCTTCGATCTCTCCATCCCCGTATCCAAGCTCCCGGAGGACTTCGTCGGTGTGCTGGCCGAGGGCCGGGATCGGGCCGCGCCCGCCCGGCTGGGCGTCGCCGGTCACGAAGCCGGCGTTGATGAGGGTGACCGGCTCCTCGCGGCCGGGCGTGCCTGCTTTCACCAGCACGTCGCGCTCGCGGAGGCGCGGCAGCTGGAGCACGTCGGCGGTGGTCCGGACCTTCGAGGCCGGGCAGCCAGCCTCCATCAGCTGTACTTCCAGCTCGGCGGCCGAGCGGCCGGTGATGCGGGTCGTCAGCTCGGCCTTCAAGTCCGCTGAGTTGGCGTTGCGGGAGCGCACGTCCTTGAAGCGCGGATCGCTCACCAGCTCCGGCGCGTCGAGGACGCGGCACAGCGCCTCGTACTGGTTCTGAAAGTTGGCAGAGAGCCAGATCCACCCGTCCGTCGTCCTGTACGGCGCGACGGTCGGGCGGTCGTGGACGATCGGCTGGACCGCCGAGATGGCGTCGCCGGTCATCATCTGGCGCACGCTGCCGACCGCCAGGAGGACCATGCTGGCGTCCAGCATCGCCACGTCCAGGTACTGGCCCTGGCCGGTCCGCTCTCGCCGGAGGAGGCCGGAGAGGATCGAGGAGTACGCGACGTAACCGGTGAAGCAGTCCACGCTGAAGCTACGTCCCTGCGAGGGCGTGTCGTCGTCGCGGCCGGACCACATCATGCCGGCCATCGCCTGGATGGTGTGGTCGAAGGCCGGCCAGCGGCTCATCTCGCCCTCCTGCCCGAAGCCAGAGATCGAGCAGTAGACCAGCTTCGGGTTCACCTCTTTGAGCTGGTCCCACGACAACCCCAGATCGCGAGCGGTGCCGGGGCGGAAGTTCTCGACCACCACATCGGCGGCGCGGGCCATCTTCCGCACGATCTCCTGGCCGTCCGGGTGCTTCAGGTTGACGGTCACCGAGCGCTTGCCGCCGTTGACCGCGATGAACGAGGGGCTGGCGTCCCAGCCGGGCAGTCGCGCGAAATCGCGGAAGTCATCGCCGAGGCCGGGCCGCTCGACCTTCACCACGTCGGCGCCGAGCAGCTGGAGCTGGTAGGTGCAGAATGGCCCGGCCAGCGCGTGCGTCAGGTCCAGGACGCGGATGCCTTCTAACGCCAGCATGTGCCCACCCCGTGTAGTCCGTTGACCATCGTCTGCCCACCCATCCTGTACCGACCCTGAACCCTGTACTGACCCTGAACGTAGCTCCGGTACGGCGACACACTCGTTCGTGGAGCGCGGCCCTCCTGGCCGCGTCGGTGTGGTCGCTCCGGAGGACTGTTCGTAGCGCCGGGGTTGATGCGCCCGGGGCGGCCAGGATGGCCGCGCTCCACGGGCACGTTCTCGGCATTCCCCGCGTCTGAGCGGCTTCCATTCTATCGTTGGCGGCGGGCGGCGGCCGGCGCGACGCGCTCCTCGATGAACTCGGTCACGATCCGCTTCATCCGCTCCTCGTCCCAGCTGTTGCCGTCCACGGCGTCCACGTCGAAGTCGAGGACCGGGATGCCGCCCTCTTCCAGGAATTTGGTGACGGCCTGGTGTCCCCACCAGCCGCCGATCTGCAGGCCGCCGTCGATGCGGTGCCGCTGCGCCTCCCAGAGCGCCCAGGCTCCGCCGAGCCCGGGCATGTGCATCTGGATCGAGAGCGCGGTGTAGCGGCTGGCGAGCGCCCGCAATGGGTCGCGCGTGCCGTAGCGGAGGTAACCGTCTGAGGCGATCGAGAGGTAGTTCGAGCGGGCGAAGACGGCGCCGTGACTCTCCTCGAACTGGGTGAAGAACTCCAGCCGCTGCCAGAGCCCCAGCCCGACGTACATCAGGCGGTACTGCTCGTTCGGGCAGACCCACTGCGCGGTGTCGGCGCGGTGCTTGATCTCGTCGCGGAAGGCGCGCGCCTGCTCCAGCGCCCACTCGGTGCCGCGATGCCACTGGATGCCCATCACCTGGCTCATCACCTCGCCGAGGCGGGCCGGCAGCTTGGGCGCGTCGCAGATGATGGTGCGGACCTCGTCGAAGTACTCCTCCTGGCGGTTGACCCGGTCCACGATCGCGCGGAGACGGTCGTAGTCCATCTTTCTGCCGGCGATCTTCTCGCAGGCCGCCACCAGCTCCTTGAACTGCTCGACCATCACGTCGATGCGGTCGCTGCCGTCCAGGTCTTCCCACTGCCAGCGCGACATCTCCCACCAGTTGGGGTAGAGGCGCTGGACGACCGGGTGCTCGGTCAGGATGAACGGCACGCCGAACCGCTCGGCGATGATCTCGCCGGGGCCGCGACTGGTGGTGACGAGGGCCGGGGGCGGCAGGCCGCCCCACGGCTTGTCCGGGTTCTCCTCGTCCAGGAGGACGGCCAGGGTCAGCGCGGCGTAGCGACTGAGACCGTCGTGGAAGCCGCGCTGTCCGAGGTAGCTCGAGTAGTAGCCGCTTTGCCGGCGCGCGGCGACCAGCCCGGAGTACCAGACGTCCGCGATGAACGGGATGTCCAGCGCCTCGAAGATCTCGTGCGGGGTGAGCGCCGTGCCGATGGCGTACGGCCGGCCCCGATCGAACACCTCGGAGCGCAGCCCGGCGAACCACTCGCGCTGGTACGCCCGCAGGCTCCGCGAGACCTCCAGCTGGGTCAGCGCCTGGTGACGCTGCCGGGACGCCTCGCGCTCGGCATCGGTCATGGTCATCGCGCTGCCTCCGTTCCCGCCGCGCTGGCGACCGGGCGCAGATCGCGGACAAAGGTCGTCGCCGCCGACGCGATGGCTGTCTGACCACCGTCGGTCAGGACGTCCTGGCGCAGCAGCAGCGAGGGGACGCCCCGCTCGTCCAGGTACTCTTTGAGACCGGGGTAGTACCAGCCGAACAGCTGGTCGGAGGGAGGCACGTAGAAGACGACGCCGTCCACGGCTCCACGCTCGATCTGCTCGCGGAGCCACGCCTCACGCGGAGCGCGCGGGGAGACCTCCAGGGTCGGCAGATCGGAGAAGTACTTCTCGAAGATGGCCTGTCTCGGTGGGGCATCCTCGGGGATGTCGGCGCCGGACATGCGCGCGCCCCACCAGTCGTCCTCGGCCACCACCAGCGCGCCGGCCGCTTCGAGGGTGTCGTGCAGGATCGGGTGGTAGAGCGGCTCGGAGGGAACGACCAGGAGCCTGGGGCGGCCGGCCAGGCCCGGCTCGGGCTGGAGATCGGCCAGGAGGCGCTCCACGGTCTCGGCGTAGGCGGCCGGGTGCATGAAGGCGCCGGCTCCGATGGCGCGGATGGCGGTGGCGCCGGACAACGTGCCCTGGCGGCGGCGCTCCTGGAGGTCGCGGATGGCGCGCCGGGCGCGGTTGGTGGTGGCGATGGCCGCGCGCAGGTCGTCGTCTGTGATCGGCCGCTCGGCCAGCCGTTCCAGGCGAGCCAGCAGGTCGGCGGTCTGGCTCAGGCCGTACGCTTTGACCGCGTCGCGCTGGCTCTGCATCAGGTCGTAGATGTGGAGGGGAGGCACCTGCGCCCCCTGACCCTGCCGGACGATCTCTTTCAGGTAGTAGTAGAGCTCGTGGTAGGAGCGGGTGACGACCAGCAGCTCGAACGGCTCGAAGTCGCCGCGCAACGCCTGTTCGAGTAGCGCGCGCTGCTGCCACTCGAAGGTATCCTCCATCCAGACGTCCCCCAGCGGCGTCGGGTGGCGCGGCTGGGCGGTGACCTGGACGGGCAGTTTGCCAGCCGCCAGGATCAACTCGATGGGGGCCGCGCTCCCGACGATGCCGACCACCCCGCCGGCATGTGCTCGATCGCGGACAGCTGCCAGGCGGTCCTCGTACTGGTGGTGCAGGACGGCCAGGGCGTCCTGGTTGGTCATCCCCCCGCCCTTCGTCGCCGTCGTCGAGCCGGTCGTCATCGACATCCTCCGGAGCCGCGTAGATCCGTCGTCGGTTGATTCTGCCGCACGCCCCCGCTACAGTCAATCCAGTGCTTGATTGATCCGGGCAACTACCTGGACGAGCCCCGGTGCCTCGTCGGGGGATGAATCCCCCGCCTACAATCATGGCGTCGCGCTGCGACGCCGGAGCACGTCACCCTGTCGCAGAGCGACAGCTGATTGTAGACGTAGGTTTCAACCTGCGGCGCATCTGGTTGGTTGGTGACGCTCACGCGGAGGTGGAACGTGGCGGTCGTGCTGGCGGTCGGCGACATCATCCTGGACGAGCCGGATCTGGAGCCGTGCTTCGAGTTGGCCGCGCCGGCCGTGCGAGCTGCCGACCTCGCTATCGGCCACGTCGAGGTGCCCCACACCACCCGTGGCGTCCAGCAGAAGACGGCGGTGCCGGCCCCGCCCGCCGACCCGCGCCACCTCTTTTCGCTGCCGGGGGCCGGCTTCGACGTGATCACCCTGGCTGCCAACCATGCGTACGACCAGGGCGAGCCGGGCGTTCAGGACACCATCGAGACGTTGCGCGGGCTGGGTTTGGCGACGGCCGGGACCGGCCTGACGCTCGCGGAGGCTCGTCGGCCGGCGGTGGTGGAGCGCGGCGGGCTGCGCTTCGGCGTGCTGAGCTACAACACGGTCGGCCCGGTCGAGTCGTGGGCCGGGCCGAGCAAGGCCGGCTGTGCGTATCTACGGGTGCTGCCCCATTACGAGCAGGACCACCACTCGCCGGGCGCGCCGCCGACGGTCTACACGTTCACGCCGCTGGCGGACGTCGAGGCGATGACGGAGGATATCGCGGCGCTGCGGCCACGCTGCGACGTGCTGACGGTGGCGTTCCACAAGGGGATCGTCCACACCCCGGCGACGGTGCTGGAGTACGAGAAGCAGATCTCGCGGGCTGCCGTCGACGCCGGGGCGGACGTGGTGGTCGGGCACCACGCCCACATCCTGCGCGGCATCGAGATCTACCGGGGCAAGCCGATCTACCACGGGCTCGGCAACTTCGTCTGCGTGACGAAGGCGCTCAACTACGACGCCTCGAACGACAGCCCGGAGCGGCGAGCCTGGGCGCTCCGTCGCCGCAAGATGTTCGGCTTCGAGCCCGATCCGGAGTACCCGCTCTACCCGTTCCACCCCGAGGCGAAACAGACGATCCTGGCGAAGTGCGTCGTGGACGGGCGGGGTGGCGTCGAGGCGCGCTTCCTACCGGCGTACGTCAATAAGCAGTACGCTCCTGAGATCCTGGGGCGGGACGAGCGCGGGGAGCAGGTGTTCGCCTACGTGGAGCGCATCTCGCGTGAGGCCGGTCTCAAGGCGACGTTCGCCTGGGACGGCGACGAGGTGGTGGTGCGGCCGGCGTAGAGAATCACCTTCTGGGAGCGCGGCCATCCTGGCCGCTTCGTGTAACCGGGGCGGCCAGGATGGCCGCGCTCCCAGAGAGCGACGGCCTCGCTACAGCGCGTTGGGGCCGGCCCCAACGAACGTGGACCAGTTGCCGCAGGCGTCGGTCAGGACGAGCTGCACGGTGGTGGCGACGCCGGGTGTCGGGCGCTGCACCAGGAAGACCGCTTGCTGGGTGTTTGGCGCCATGCTGACGGTCGAGCCGGGGCTGACGCGACCGTAGCCGGTCAGGTCGATCGTGCCGTTACTCACCGAGGCGAACCGGATCGATTGCAGCCGGTTGTTCGGCGCGCCGCTGGTGGTCCCGGCCGTGACGGTGACTTCGAGGACACCGGCGGCTGACCGGCGGGATCGCACGGTGAAGGTGGGCCGGACGGAGCAGTCGGCGGGTGGCGGTGGCGGTGGCGGCGTGGCGATGGGGTTGGTGGACGCCCCGAACGTCTGGACCCACACCAGCTGGCCGTTCGGCCAGAGCGCGAGGCCGATGCCGATCTCCTTGTACACGTTGTTCAGGATGTTGGTGCGGTGCCCGGTTGAATTCATCCAGGCGGTCATGACCGCCTCGGGCGTGGGCTGGCCGAGGGCAATGTTCTCGGCCGCCGCGGTCCAGTTCGTGTAGCCAGATCCGTCGATGCGCTGCACGAGGGTCGAGCCGCAGGTGTGGCTGAAACAGGAGGTGTCGGACATCACCGCCGCGTAGGTCTGGGCCGCGTAGGTGAGCGCGCTGTTCGTCACCAGCGGCGCCGACCCGACCTTCTGCCGCTCGACGTTGACGAGCTCGAGAACGCGCGCCACGTACTGGTCATGGCTCGGAGGGAGCGCCGCGGCGAGAGCGGCCTGGGACACCACCGGCGACAGCAGCGACGACACGACGAGCAGCATGATGGCGAGCGCGCGGCGCATAGCAGTCTTCCTTCGGGTTCTACCAGCAGGAACGACAGTATAGGCGACGGAGTGACGCTATGTATTGCATAAGAGCGAGGAAGAATGGGCTATCGTGGTGGTCCGTGGACTGAAGTCCACGTCTACCATTGGGCCGTCGCTACGCGACGGGACCAGTTGCCACGGGCGACGCCGACCGTGGTACGCTAAGCAATCGCTTGATTGACTACTGAACACGGGGTCAGTTGGGCCAGGGTGAGGGTGTGTGCCCGGTCGTCGCGGCGTGGGGCGGCCGGAGCGACGGGAGGCGGCGTTCGATGCGGAACGATCTGGTCGCGACTCGGGTGACTCGTCGCGCGGTGCTGCGGCTGCTCGGCGGGGTGGCGGGCGTGGGACTTCTGGCGGCCTGTGCCCCGCAAGCGCCGGCACCGGCTCCAACTGCCGCGCCGGCCGCCGCGAAGCCGGCTGAGGCGGCCAAGCCAGCGGAGGCTGCGAAGCCGGTTGACGCTGCGAAGCCGGCGGAAGCTGCCAAACCCGCTGAGGCCGCCAAGCCAGCCGATGCCGCGAAACCCGCCGATGCCGCGAAGCCGGCCCCGACCGTCGTCGCGGCGCAGCCGGCGGCCAAGCCCGCTGCCGGCGATCCGAAGCGGGGCGGCACCCTCAAGTTCGGCCAGAACGTCGAGATCACCACCAACCCGAGCACCGCCTCGCCGCTCGACGCTCACAACATGACGCCGGCCTCGCTGAGCGCAACCTGGATCGGCTACGACACGCTGCTGGAGTACGACGACAACTTCAAGCCCCAGCCGAAGCTGGCCGAGAGCTGGGACGTCAGCTCGGACTTCAAGAAGATTCAGCTGAAGCTGCGCAAGGGCGTGACGTTCCACAACGGGCGCGACTTCACCAGCGAGGACGTCAAGTACAACCTGCTGCGGGTCCGCAACCCAAAGGTCGGCGCCCAGTTTACGAACCTGAGCAACTGGTTCACCGGCATCGAGACGCCGGACCCGTACACCGTCGTGCTCACCGCCGAGCAGCCTCGCCCGGGCATGTTCGACCTGCTGATCTCGCTGAACATGGTGAACAAGGACGTCACCGAGACGGACCTCGTCACCAAGACCTCGGGCTCGACGGGGCCGTTCAAGTTCGTCGAGTGGGTGCAGGGGCAGCACATCCGCTGGCAGAAGAACCCGAACTACTGGCAGTCCGGCAAGCCGTACCTGGACGAAGTGCTGATCCAGTTCATCCCGGACATGCAGAGCGCGATCGTGCGGCTGGAAGCTGGCGACCTGCACGCGGTGGACAGCCCGCCGGCCCGCGAGGCGGCGCGCTTCAAGAACGACGCGAACGTCAAAGTGCTGCTGGTGGAGAGCTCCGGCCAGTACTGGGTGATGGTCACCAACACGACCGGCGGCCCGACCCAGAACAAGAAGATCCGCCAGGCGCTCAACTACGCTATCGACCGCCAGCGCTTCATCGACACGACGCTCGGCGGGCTGAGCGAGCCGGAGTCGCTGCCGTGGCTGCCGTTCTCGCCGGCCTACGACGCGGCGAAGCGGAAGCAGTACGCCTTCGACCTGGACAAGGCGAAGGCGCTGGTCGCGGAGTCCGGCGTCGGCGACCCGAGCATCGACTTCGTCTACACCGGAGTCGTGCCGGAGCTGGTGGCGTTCGGGCAGCTGTTCCAGGCGGACCTGGCGAAGATCGGCGTCAAGCTGAACCTGAAGGGCGTCGAGCGGGCGGTCTACAACGATCTCGGAGCGAAGTTCCAGTTCGGGCTGCTGATGTCAACGTCCGGCTTCGCGAACCTCGATCCCGCCGCGCTGCCGCAACTGAGCCGCTACTGGGACATCAACAACAACCTGGCCGGCATGAACGCCAACGAGCAGTACAAGCAGCTCGTGAGCTCGGCCTCGACCGAGCCGGACACGGCGAAGCGTAAGGAGACGCTCGGCAAGCTGAACGACCTGATCCTGGACGAGTCGTTCACGATCCCGGTCGCCACCTCGAAGCACATCACGCTGCTGCGCTCGAACGTCAACGGCTTCCGCTTCCAGCCGGGGATCGAGTCGGCCAGCTACACGGACGTCTGGCTCAGCTGACGCGAGTAGAGAGCCGAGAGTGGAGAGTGAGAGGGTTCTGAATATGTCGTCGCCCGCTCTTGGCTCTCGGCTCTCCGCTCTCGGCTCGGTCAGGGTCGTCGATCTGACGCACGCGCTGGCCGGGCCGTTCTGCACGCACCAGTTGCAGCTGCTCGGCGCGGACGTGCTGAAGGTCGAGCCGCCGGGTGGCGGCGACGACTTCCGAGCTCGGCCGAGCATCTTCCCGGCGATCAACGCCGGCAAGCGCTCGCTGACGCTCAACCTGAAGTCGGAGGCCGGCTTCGAGGTGTTGCGGCGGCTGCTCGTGGATGCGGACGTGGTGGTCGAGAACTACCGTCCGGGCGCCGCCGCGAAGCTCGGGATCACCTGGGAGTGGCTCCATGAGCTGAACCCGCGCCTGATCTTCTGCTCGATCAGCGGCTACGGGCAGTCCGGGCCGCTACGCGACGTGCCGGCCATCGAGTGGGCGGTCCAGGCGATGTCCGGGATGACGGCATCATACGTGTCCGAGGACGCCGACCATCTTCAGTTGGGGCTGGGCGTGCTGGACGTGTTCAGCGGGTACGTGGCGTTCTCGGCGATCATGGCGGCGCTGCTTCAGCGGCAGCAGACCGGCCAGGGGCAGCGGGTGGACGTGGCAATGCTCGACGCGGCGCTGACCCTGATGAGCGGGAACGTGGCGGCGCACTTCCTGGGCGCCGAGGGCCGCGAAGCCCGCCGCCCGACGATGGCCCGCTTCCCAGCCGGTGACAGGACGGTGTTCATCGCGGCATTGCACCAGCCGTGGTTCGAGCGGTTGTGCCGGATTCTGGAGGCGCCGGAGCTGCTGGTGGACCGGCGCTTTGCCGATCATGCCGCGCGGCAGCGGCACGCCGAGGCGCTGACGGCGGCGTTGGAGGCACGCACTGCCACGCGCGCGCCGGAGGAGCTGGAGCGGGAGTTAGTCCGGGCCGGGCTGCCGGCCAGCATGGTTCGGACGCTGGGCGAGATCCTGCATCACCCGCACGTCCAGGAGCGCGGCATCCTCGCGCAGGTGCCGGGCGTGGATGGTGGCGAACCGTTGACGCTGGTCGGTGCGCCGTTCCGCTTCGGGGAGGACGGCCCGGAGTTTCAGGGCGGCGTCCCATTACTCGGGCAGCACACCGAGGAGCTCCTGAGCGGTCTGGGCTACTCGGCGGACGAGATCGCGGGGCTGCGCGCGGACGGCTCGATCTAGCCGGCGCGCAGGCCGGCCAGCACCAGGTCTACGTACTCGGCGGCGATCTGCTCGGGGGTGAGCGGGCCGTCCGGGCGGTACCAGCGCCCGACCGTGTGCCCAATCCCGAGGATCGCGAAGGTGGTCAGCTTCGGATCGACCGGGCGAAACTCGCCGGCCGCGATGCCCTGCTGGATCAGATCGCGCAGCTCGCGCTCGTAGGCGTCGCGCATGGCGAGGTAGGCAGCGTGGTGCTCGTCGGTCAGGCGCTGCATGTCCACGCGATTGATGGTGGTGGGGAACGCCTTCTCGGCGCAGAACTGGATGTGCACCTGGATCGCCGCCGCGACCTTGCTCGACCAGGAGTCGCCAGCCGTGGCGATCCGCTCGCGCAGGCCCTCGGCGAGCTGCTGCTGGGCGTTCACCAGCACGTCGAACAGCAGCTGCTCCTTGGTGGAGCAGTAGAAGTAGAGGGTGGCGATGTTGATGCCGGCGTCGGCGGCGATCTCGCGCATCGAGGCGGCTTCGTAGCCGCGCGTCGAGAAATGCGCGCGGGCCGCCTCGTGGACGAGCTCGAGACGGTTGGATGGCGAGCCGTTGCTGGCTCCGGCCGGCACGCTCTCGCGCCGTCGCCGCGCCGGGCGCTTCTCCTGCATGGCGGGATTGTACACGCGCGCTCGGGATGCGCCGCGCCCGCCCCGACCGGCGCACGTGTGGTGTTGATTTGACGGAAACGTTCCCGGCCTAACACCCGGCGTGTGTGCCAGTTCACGCCTCCCAAAAACGCACGACCGATACGCTGACTGTACCAGCGGCGTTCGCAACGTCGCGGTAGAACAGGGAGGTGCACGTCATGTGCGCAACGGGAGAGGCTCTCGCATCGGTTGACGTCGTTCGCGCGTGGAAGGACGAGGAGTACTACGCGAGCTTGACCGAGGTTCAGCGAGCCGGTCTGCCGGAGGCCCCGGCCGGCTTCGTCGAGCTCAGCGACGCCCAGCTCGGCGGCATCGCGGCTGGCATGCGCGGCCAGTGCAGCTGCGTCTGTCCGCCGTCCCACCACTGCTGATCGCCCTGGTCCGTGGGCCGTGCCTGGCGCCCGGCACTCGGCAAAGGCCGCGTGTCAGGACGAGCCCACGGACGAGGTGATCGGCAAGCCACGGTGCGGAGGAGCGCGAGATCTCTCGCGCTCCTCCCTTTTCGCGGGCAGATGCTCGCGAGACAGCTGGGAGCACGGGAGCGACGATGCGAGACGGACCTCGGGACGGAGGCGCGGGTGAGATCGGCGAGCGCGACGGGAGCGCGACCGACCGGTCTCGGGCGGCAGGCTGGTATCGCGCCACGACGTTGAGCGAGCGGGCAGCGTCCTTGTCGATGGGGCGAGCCGCCGACTCCGGCACGGCGTTCGACGGCGCGCTCGCCGAACGACGGCTCCAGCGCTGGCGGTCGCAGACGCCGTTCGGAGACGACGAGCTGTTCGCCAGTCGCCTGAGCCTGGACCATCTCGACGAGAGCGCCTTCCGCTCGCTGCTCGGGGAGTCGCCCGCAGCCGTGCAGCGTCGTGTCACGGACACACCGGCCTGGCTCACGACGTTTCGGCGGGCGTTCTCGCGAGCCATGCCGGCTTCGGCCTCGACAGGCGCGGCCCTGCCGGAGCTGCAAGGTGAGGCGGACTTCCTGGTCGCCGTCGAGCCGTCGATCGCGGACGGGCAGCGGCGGCTCCGCGACGCGCTCCAGTCGGTCGTCGCGGACCGGACCGACCTGCCGTTCGACGCCGACACGGCCCCGGCGATCCTGCTGGAGAGCCTGACCGCCCGGCTCATCCCGCTGCTCAGCCGCACGATGGTGATGGAGCTGAACGTTGCGCGGGTCGAGGGGCGGCTGACCGAGGCAAGCGCCGAAGCCCGCTACCGCAGCTTCCTGCGCAGCCTCGAACGCCGTGATGTGCTGCTGGCGCTGTATGAAGAGTACCCGGTCCTGGCCCGTCGCCTGACGACGACCGTCGATCAGTGGGTGGAGAGCAGCCTGGGCTTCCTCCGCGATCTGGCCGACGATTGGGACGCCATCCGGCGGCAGCTTGCGCCGGACGGCGAGCCGGGCACGCTGGTCGCGTTCGACGCTGGCAAGGGCGATGCGCACCACGGGGGACGCTCGGTCGCCATCGTCACGTTCAACAGTGGGCTCAGCATCGTCTACAAGCCGAAGCCGCTGGCGACCGCCGTCCACTTCGGCGAGCTCCTGGAGTGGCTGAATCGGCGGGGAGCCGCGCCTGACTTCAGAAGTCTGAACGTGCTGGATCGTGGCGACCACGGCTGGGTCGAGTTGGTCGAGGTCCGCGAGTGCGCGTCCGAGGATGAAGTCCGGCGCTTCTACCAGCGGCAGGGCGGCTACCTTGCGATGCTCTACGCGATCGGTGCCACGGACTTCCACTACGAGAACCTGCTGGCGGCGGGCGAGCATCCGGTCTTGATCGACCTGGAAGGGCTGTTCCACCCACGCATCGCGGCAGACGACGCTGGCGGCGCGGCCGATCTGGCGGACGAGAGCCTGAACGAGTCGGTGCTGGGCGTCGGGCTGCTGCCACAGCTCTCGTGGGCGAACGACGACTCGGACGGCATCGACGTGAGTGGGCTGGGCGCACGGTCCGGCCAGACCATCCCAGGCGGTGTGACGCGGCTGGAGGGGGCCGGCACCGACGAGGCTCGCTACGCGCAGTCGGATGGGACGCTGCCGCGTGGCCGCCATCGACCGCGTCTGAACGGGGCGGACGCCGATCCGCTCGACTACGTGGACGAGATCGTGGCCGGCTTCACGGCAACGTACCGCCTGCTGGAGCGGCACCGCGACGATCTCCTGGCGGACGACGGGCCGCTCGCCCGCTTCGCGAACGATCTGATCCGCGTCCTGGTCCGGCCGACCCAGATCTATTTCACGCTGCTCCAGGCGAGCCACCACCCGAGGGTGCTGCGCGACGCACTGGACCGGGACCGGCTGCTGGACCGGCTGTGGGTAGGCGTGCAGCGACGCCCCAGGCTGGCCGCGCTGGTCGCCGCCGAACGGAAGGATCTGGAGGTCGGAGACATCCCGCTGTTCACCAGTTACCTCGGCTCGGATCAGGTCTGGACCAGTCGGGGTGAGCGGCTAGGCGGCCTGGTGGACGAGACCGGGCTGAGCCGGGCTCGCCAGCACATCCAGCGGCTGGGCGATGCCGATCTGGCGCATCAGACCTGGATCATCCGCGCCTCGCTGGCGACCGTGTCGTCAGGGCGACCGTGGGCGCGACAAGTGGTGTCCCCTGGCTCCGTGCAGGCCGGACCACCCGACTCGTCTCGTCTCCTGCTGGCGGCCCGCGCCATCGGCGACCGCCTGGAGCAGCTGGCGGTGCGGAGCGCGGACGGCAGCGTGAGCTGGGTTGGGCTGACGATCACGCCCCGGCAGAACTGGGTGCTGGCGCCGTCCTGGCTCGACCTGTACGACGGCCTGCCGGGCATCGCGTTGTTCCTGGCGTACCTCGGCGCGGCCACCGGCGAGCGGCGCTACACTCGACTGGCCGAAGCGAGCCTGCCGACGATCCGGCGCCTGCTCGAACGGGATGGCGATGCCTTCGAGGAGGTCGGGGCGTTCAGCGGCTGGGGCGGGCTGATCTACGCCTACACCCACCTGGCGGCGCTTTGGCAGCGGCCCGAGCTGCTGGCCGGGGCCGAGGGGCTGGTCGAGCGATTGCCGGCGCGGATCGAGCGAGATGCCCGGTTCGACCTGGTGTTCGGGGCGGCCGGCGGCATCGCGAGCCTGCTGGTGCTCCACGAGCTCGCCCCCGCTGACCGCCTGCTCCAGATCGCGGCGGCGTGCGGCGAGCGGCTGCTCGCACAGGCCCGGCCCATGGAGCACGGCGTCGGCTGGACGGTCTCCCCGAAGTTCGCGGTCCCGCTGGCCGGGTTCTCGCACGGCGCGGCAGGGATCGCCTGGGCGCTGCTGCGGCTAGCCGAGAGGACGGGCGATCCGCGCTTCCGCCGGACCGCCCTGGACGCCGTCGCCTACGAGCGGAGCCTCTTCTCGGACGAGCGGGGGAACTGGCCGGACCTTCGGGAGTACCACCCCACGAACGAGCACGGCGAGGCTCAGTGTGAGGCGCACACGCCGCCGTTCACGACCGCCTGGTGCCACGGTGCACCGGGGATCGGGCTGGCTCGCCTGAGCGCGCTCGGGCTGTTGGACGACGACGAGACGCGGGCGGAGATCGCCACCGCGCTCGCCACGACCGCCGCCTACGAGTACAGCCAGAGTCACTCGCTCTGCCACGGCAGCCTCGGGAATCTGGAGCTGCTGCTCCAGGCCGGTGAGCACCTCGGCTCCGACCGCTGGCGCACCGAGGCGTTCCGTCTGGCTGCCACGATCCTGGAGGGCGCCGAGCAGGAGGGCTGGCGCTGCGGGACGCCGCTCGGGGTAGAGTCGCCGGGGCTGATGACCGGGCTGGCCGGCATCGGGTACGGCCTGCTGCGCCTCGCCGCTCCGGCCGCCATCCCGTCGGTGCTGGCGCTGGAGCCGCCGCGCAGGACCGGCGCGCAGGTGAGGGCGTTGACGAGCGGCAGTGCTTCGGCCGTGCGGTCCGCGAGCGACCGACGATGACGAACGGTCCGCGCTCACCATTCCGCGAGGCCGCGCTCCGTCGCCATATGCAGGCGCGGAACGAGCCGGTCCTGCCGCGACTGGCCGCGCCGGTGCTGGACCGGTTCCTCTGGCTGATGCTGCCGGTCCTGAGCTGGCTGGCGTCCCTGCCGCCGATCTCCGGGCTGCTTGCCAGGCTCGGGCACGGCCAGCGCGTGCCGGTCGTCCTCCAGATGACCTGGACCGAGTGCGGCGCGGCCTGCCTGGCGATGATTCTGGGCTACCACGGCCGGAGCACGCCGCTCGCGGAGTGCCGCAACCAGTGCGGGGCCGGGCGGGACGGCGTCACCGTCCGGGCCATCACCCAGGCGGCACGGGCGTTCGGCCTGCGCGTCAAGGCGTACTCGCTCCAGCTCGAAGACCTTCAGCACGTCACCCTGCCGGCCATCATTCACTGGCGGTTCAATCATTATGTCGTGCTGGAGCGATGGTCGCCGGACGGCGCCGAGATCGTGGACCCGGCGGTTGGCCGGCGCCAGATCTCCCCTGCCGAGCTGGACGAGGGGTTCACCGGGGTCACCATCACGTTCGAGCCGGGCGTCGAATTCGAGCGGCGGCGTTCGACCGCGCGGTCGGTCTGGCGTGACTTCCTGGCGTACGTGCTGCGGACGCCGGGCGCCTATCGCCTGCTGGCCCAGGTGCTCGGCGCTTCGCTGGTGCTGCAGTTACTCGGACTGGCGCTGCCGTACTTCACGGGCGTCCTGATCGACCGGGTCGTGCCGCTCCAGCTCGACCAGCTGATGGCGATTCTCGGGCTGGGGATGCTCGGCGTCGTGCTGGCCCGGACGGCCACCACCTACGCGCGGGCGGCCCTGCTGGTAGGTTTGAGGGCGCGGCTGGACACCCAGATGATCCTGGGCTTCGTGGAGCACGTGCTTCAGCTGCCGTACCCGTTCTTCCAGGGCCGGCGGTCCGGCGACCTGCTCGCGCGGCTGAGCAGCAACACGATGATCCGCGAGGCGCTGACCGGCCAGACCCTCTCGGCGGTGCTGGACGGCGGGCTGGTGGTGGTCTACCTGGCCGTGCTGGCGGTCCAGGCGCCGTTCTTCGGCTCGATCGTCCTGGCGCTGGCCGCGCTCCAGATTGGCCTGCTGCTGCTGATGAACCGGCGCCTGTACCCGCTGGTGCAGCGCGATCTGGTCGCCCAGACCGAGTCTCAGAGCTACCTGATGGAGATGCTGCGCGGCATCGGGACGCTGAAGGCGGCCGGCGCGGAGGACGCCGCCCTGGACCGCTGGTCGAACCTGTTCTACACGCACCTCAACGTCTCGGTGCAGCGCGGCCAGCTGCTGGCGCTCGGCGAGGCCGGCGTCGAGCTGATCCGGACGCTCTCACCGCTGCTGCTGCTCTGGCTTGGAGCGCAGTGGGTGCTGGACGGGACGCTGAGCCTGGGGACGATGCTGGCGCTCAACATGCTGGGCGCAGCGGTACTGCAGCCGCTGACCTCGCTGGTCGCGGCCGGGCAGCAGCTGCACCTGGCGGGCGCACACCTGGAGCGGATCGCGGACGTGCTGGCGGCCCGGCCGGAGCAGGAGGACCGCTCGGCGCGGGCGCGGGCGCGGCTCCAGGGACGAGTCGAGCTGGACGGCGTCAGCTTCCGCTACGACCCGAACGCCCCGCTGGTGCTGCGGGACCTCTCGGTGGAGATCGAGGCGGGCCAGAAGGTGGCGCTGGTAGGGCGGACCGGCTCCGGCAAGACGACGCTCGCGATGCTGCTGCTCGGGCTGTACCAGCCCAGCCAAGGGCAGATCCGGTACGACGGCACGCCGCTCCACGATCTCGACTTCCGGAGCGTGCGGCGGCAGTTCGGGATCGTGCTCCAGGAGTCGTTCCTGTTCAGCGGCTCGATCCGCGAGAACGTCGCGTTCAACGCACCAGACCTCTCGCTCGAAGCGGTGCAGGATCTCGCGCGGCTGGCCGGCATCCACGACGAGATCGCGCAGATGCCGATGCGGTACGAGACGCTGGTGGCCGAGGGTGGCGCGGCGCTGTCCGGCGGCCAGCGTCAGCGGCTCTCGATTGCCCGCGCGCTCGCGCATCAGCCGGCGATCCTGCTGCTGGACGAGGCGACCAGCAGCCTGGACACCGTGACGGAGCGCATCGTGGACGGCAACCTGGGGCAGCTGGACTGCACGCGGATCGTCATCGCGCACCGCCTGAGCACCGTCCGCAACGCCGACCTGATCCTGGTGCTGGAGGACGGGGCGATTGTCGAGCGCGGCACCCACGACGAGCTGCTCCAGCGGGGCGGCACCTACGCTGCCCTGGTGCAGACGCAACTGCTGGCCGACGCCGCGCCGGCCAGCCAGTCGCAGGCGCTGGCGACGCCGGCCTGAGCTGGCTTGTATTTTCGACAGGATGGACAGGATGAGTGCATCGACCTTGTCAGGGCTGAAGCTGGGTGTTCTGGACTTCTGCATGCTGGCCCCCGGCCAGCACCCGAGCGACCGCCTGGCGGAGACGCTCGACCTTGCCGCCGAGGTGGACCGGCTGGGGTACACCCGCTACTGGCTCTCCGAGCACCACACGACGGACGTAGCTCACGCCAGCCCCGAGCTGCTGGTCCCGCTGATCCTGGGCCGCACGCGGCGACTGCGGGCCGGGCCGGCCGGCATCTTGCTGCGCTACTACAGCCCGTTCAAGGTGGCCGACACGTTCCGGAGCCTGGAGGCGCTCTTTCCGGGCCGGGTCGATCTGGGGACAGCGCGCGGCATCGCCGACCCGGCGACCGCCGCTGCCCTCCTGGACGGTGCGACCGAGCCGGCCGGGGCGTACGAGCGGAAGGTGGGGGATCTCGTGGGGTACGTCCGCGGGAGCCTGCCGAATGGGCATCCGGGTGCAGACGCCCAGGTGTCCGCGAGCGGCGTCGGTCCCGCGGAGGTCTGGGTGCTCGGGTCGAGCGCGAACAGCGGAGCGCTCGCGGCGCGGCATGGCACCGCGCTCTCGGTGGGGCTGTTCCTCCAGAACGCGGCGACCACGGCGTCACCGGAGATCGTGGAGCGGTACCGGGCAGCGTTTCAGCCTGTAGCCGAGCTGCCGGAGCCGCGCTGGAGTCTCGCCGTCGCCGGGATCTGCGCCGAGACGTTCGAGGGCGCCGTCGAGATCCTGAAGCAGCACCAGAACCCGTTCATCGTGCCGTCCGTCTTCGGGACGCCCGGGCAGTGCTGGGACCGTCTGGAGTACCTGGCCGCCCAGTACCAGACCGACGAGATCGTGTTCGCGGCGCTCGGGCGCAGCCACCAGGACCGGCTGAACGCGTACCGCCTGCTGGCCCAGGAGGCGGCAGGCCGGCAGCAGGCCGATCTGCCCCGGGGCGGCGCGCCCTCGGTGGCGGTGGCCTGATCCCGGCACGGCTTGCCAGCGCCCGGCCCCACAACTGGAAGGACATCCGCGCTCGTAGCTTCGGCGTTGAGGGTGGTGCTCTCTGGCGCGGCACCGTTCGGCCAGTGCGACGGCGACATGTAGTCCCCGCCGCGAGCCTAACGCGCGTTCCATGAACGGTGGCTGTGCCGACATGGCATCGGAGGGCGACGTCCAGGCAGCACCTGCGCCAGACACCGGAGCATGCTATGACCGATCCGCTGCTACGCTCATCTCCACGCCTGACCCGGTCGCCGAGCCGCGACCTGTACTGGGCTGGCCGGTGCTGTCATGCCGATGCCTAGGGCCGGCCGGTCGCGGCTCGCCCCTGGGCGCCCGTGGCCGCGAGATTGGGCCGGTCGTGTGGTGCTCGGCCTGGGCGTGTACGCACTCCTGCACTTCCTGGCTGTGGCCACGGGCTGGGGTGGCCTGACGCTCGAGCCGGCGCTGGGCGCCGTGAGCATGGTTCCGTCGTTGGCGGTCACGGTCGGACTGGCCTGGCGAATCGCGTCTACGAGGGCGTTCCATCCACGGCTACGTGAGGCCTGGCTCTTGTTTGGCCTGGCATGTGCGTGCGCCATGATGGGGAATGTTGGCGTCGCGTACGTGCTCGCTCAGGGCGACCGGCTGCCGTTTCCATCGTGGGCGGACGCGGTCTTCCTCACCGTCTATCCCACGAGCCTGCTGGGGCTGCTGCTACTCTCGTCGACGTTGCAGCGGCCCGACGACCGGCGCAAGCTCTGGCTCGACGTGGCAACCGTGATGATCGTGGGCGTGATGACCTTCTGGTACGTCGCGCTCGGGCCGACTGCCGACTCAGAGCAGAGCGACTGGCTGTCGTCGCTGGTTGCCATTGGCTACCCGGCCGGCGACCTGGCGCTGCTGGCTGCCGTGACGGTCATGGCGCTCAGAGGCGCCGACAGCCGCGCTCGGCCGGCGCTGCGGGTTCTCGCGGCAGCCATGCTGGTCTGGATCACTGGCGACCTGCTCGCCAGCAAGCTCATGCTGGAGGGGACCTACCAGTATGGCGGCTGGGTGGACGTGGCATTGATGGCTGGGCAGGTTCTCGTCGGCGCGAGCGCATACGTCCAGCTCCGATCTGCCGCTCGGGTGGCTGCCCCGAGTGCCATCGCCGAGCCACCCCGGCCGGTCACGCCGGTCCTTCCATACGGCGCCATCGGTCTGGGGTATCTGCTCCTGCTCGTCAACACGTTCACTGACCTGCGGCCCGAAGACACGCGCGGCCTGGTCCTGGGTGCGCTGGCGGTAACGGGGCTGGTCCTCGCTCGCCAGTTTATCGTCCTGTCGGCGAACGCTCGTCTTCACGCCGCCGCGCAGCACGAGCTGACCGAGCGGCAGCGGGCGGAACAGGCGCTGCGCGTCGCGAAGTCCGCCGCCGAGGCGGCGAATCGGGCCAGGGGCGAGTTTCTGGCGAACATGAGCCACGAGATCCGAACGCCGATGAACGGCATCATCGGCACGACAGGTCTCCTCGTCGAGACCCGTCTCGACGAGGAGCAGCGCGACCTGGCCGAGACGATTCGCTTCAGCGCGGAGTCGCTCCTGTCGATCGTCAACGACATCCTCGACTTCTCGAAGATCGATTCTGGCAAGCTGGAGTTGGAAGCGGTCGATTTCGACGTAGTCCAGCTTGTCGAGGACGTCGCCGACTTGCTGGCGGAGTCGGCGCACAGCAAGGGCCTGGAGCTGGTGGCGTCGGTCGAGCCGGAGGTGCCGACGCTGCTGCGGGGCGATCCCGGTCGGCTGCGTCAGGTGCTCGCGAACTTGCTGGGTAACGCGATCAAGTTCACCGACCGCGGGACAGTCGAGCTGCGAGTCGAGAGCAGACGAGTCGAGAGCGGATCGGACGGTGCTGTTCTTTCGTCGTCCGCTCCGCACTCGTCTGCTGCCGGCTCGTCTGCTCTCGTCTTCGCCGTCGCCGACACGGGGATCGGCATCCCGCCAGAGGTGCTGCCGCGCCTGTTCCAGGCGTTCTCGCAGGCCGACGGCTCCACGACACGCCGCTACGGGGGGACCGGTCTCGGGCTGGCGATCTCGAAACGGCTGGTCTCGATGATGCAGGGTGAGATCGGCGTGGAGAGCACGCCGGGCGTGGGCAGCACCTTCTGGTTCGCCGTGCCGCTGCCACGCGGTCGGGGGATCGCCGACCGCCGGTTCCCGTCCGTTCTGGCCGGGCTTCGTGCCCTGGTCGTCGTCGAGCATCAGGCGCTGCGGACGGCGGTCGCGCGGCATCTGACCGGCTGGGGCGTGGCGGTCAGCGCGCTCGGCCCGGAGGCGCCGTCGGCGTCTCTCGACGAGGTGTTGCCAGCAGGAGAGCCGTTCGATTTCGTGGTGCTGGACGCACGGGTAGCGACGGACACGCGGCCCGATGCCGCGCCAGACGACCTGCTGGCGTCTCGCTTGGCGAGCATGGGGGCGCCGCGCATCGTCCTCACCCGTCGTGGGGCGGCGGTTGGCTCGGCAGCGGCGGGTGGGCCGACGGTGGCGGACTGGCCGCTCGCGATCCCGCTCGCTCGTCCGGTCCGGCAGCGCCAGCTGTTCGCGGCGGCGACGCGGGCGGTCGGCCGGGCCACGCGGGCCGAGCTGCGAAACGTCGAGCGGCCGTCGGCCCACGAGACGGTGGGTGCAGCGTGCGCCTCGACCGCCGCAAGGCCGGTTTCGATCCTGGTCGCCGAGGACAACCCGGTCAATCAGAAGCTGGCGAGTCGGATGCTCGAGCGCCTGGGCTGCGAGGTTGACGTGGTGGCGACCGGCCGGGCCGCGCTGGAGGCGAGCGCGGCGCATGAGTACGCGGTCATCCTGATGGACTGTCAGATGCCGGAGCTGGACGGCTATGAGGCGACGGCCCAGATCCGGGCACGGGAGGGGCGCGGGCGACACGTGCCGATCGTCGCGCTGACGGCCTCGGCGATGCCGGAGGACCGCGAGCGCTGCCTGGCGGCCGGTATGACCGGCTACGTCAGCAAGCCGGTGCGGCTCGACGACCTGAAGGCCGCGCTAGATCCGTGGCTGCCGCGCCTCGGCCCGGCCGCCGAGACCGCCACGAGCCAGACGAGCGCGTAGGGCCGACCCACGCGGGCGCCACCGGGGCCGAGCCAGGCCGCCCCGGTGAGCCCGGTCAGCTCCGCAGCGAGGCAAACAGCGCGCGTGGCGTGTTGGTGGTGACGACGTCCGCGCCCAGCGCGATGGCGAGCTGGAACCGCGCTTCCCAGTTGGGCGTGCCGGCGTCCAGCGTCCAGAGGTCGAAGCTGGCCCCGAGGTCGTGGATCATGTCTTTGAGGGTGTCCAGGCCCAGGTCGTCGGCGACCATCCGCTCGGCGGTCCGCAGCCGGATGTAGAGGTCGCGCGGGTTGGGCACGAGCCGCAGCAGCCCGCCCAGCCGATCGCGCAGGTAGTCCGCCGTCGAGCCGTGGCGCTCGCGCGCGAGGGGGTGGGTGTCCAGGTAGCCGTAGGCGCCCCGTGCGCCCGGCAGGCGTCCGATCTGGGCGTCATCCGGCGCCCAGTCCAGATAGTAGAGCGGGTCGAAGCCGATCGGCGCGGTTGAGTCCACCTGCAACACCCGGCGCAGGTTCCAGTCCGCGTTGCAGCCGAAGATGACCCGCGAGCGGATCGGCTCCACCATCCGCAGCAGCTCCTCGATGCGCGCCCACGGCCAGGGGCGGGCGTCCTTCATGTCGAGCTGGAGGACGGTCGGGGCTGGCGTCGCCAGCATCAGCGCCACCACGTCGCTCAACTGGCTCAGCGGGTGCTCGGTGGGTGGCGGGAGCTCGTCGGGCGCGTCGTCATGGCGGTAGGCGCGCAGCCGGAGCGACCGGGCCGCGTCCGAGGTCAGGTCCGCGACCCTGCCACTGCCGGTCGAGCCGCGATCCAGCACGCTGTCGTGGTAGAGCAAGAAGTCGCGGTCAGCCAGTGGCACGAGGTCGATCTCGGCACGGGCGACCGGCGCCTTCAGGCAGGCGGCCAGCGCGTCGAGCGAGTTCTCGGGCAAGGCCGGGTCCCAGTTGGCGCTGTGGACCTTGAACTGGACGAGCCGCCCGTCCGGCGCGTAGAAGACCGACTCCGGGTGGACGCTCGCGACGTCGAAATGCAGCGGCGGGGGAGTAGACATGATGCTCCTAGCCGAGCCGCTCGCCGGCGGCCGGATCGAACAGGTGCAGTTTTGAGGCGTCGAACGTCAGGCCGACCGGCTCGCCAACGCGGACGCTCAGCGAGGCCGGCGCGAGCGCCTGAATCGAGCGCTCGCCGACTCTGATATCCACGACCTGCTCGCGGCCCATCGGCTCGACCACGTAGACCTCGCCACGGGCGTTCGACTGGTCTGGCGGACCGATTGTCAGGTGCTCTGGACGGATGCCGAGCGTGACCGGGCGGGCCGCGCCGTTCAGAGGCAGACGGTCGGCGAGGGCGGCCAGCAGTGGAACCTGTACGTCGGCGTTGCGGGCGACGACCTGGCCGTCGGCGCGGGCGAGCTCGGCGTCCAGGAAGTTCATCGGCGGGTTGCCGATGAACTCCGCGACGAAACGGTTGGCGGGCCGCTCGTACAGGTCGTCAGGCGGGCCGTAGGCGGCCAGCTTGCCGTTGGACATCAAGGCGATCCGGTCGGCCATCGTCAGTGCTTCGAGCTGGTCGTGGGTGACGAAGATCGAGGTGATGCGGAGCTCCTGCTGGAGGCGCTTGATCTCGGCGCGCATGGTGTGGCGCAACCGGGCGTCCAGGTTGGAGAGCGGCTCGTCCAGCAGCAGGATGTCCGGCTCCTTGACCAGCGCGCGTGCCAATGCAACCCGCTGCTGCTGGCCGCCCGAGAGCTGGGCCGGCCGGCGGGCCAGCAGCTCCTCGACTTTGACGCGCTCGGCGACGGCTCGGATGCGCCGCTTGCGCTCGTCGCTGGAGACGCCGCGCCGTAGCTCCAGCGGGAAGCCGATGTTCTGCTCGACGGTCATGTGGGGATAGAGGGCGTAGTTCTGGAAGACCATGCCGATGCCACGGTCGCGCGGCAGCAGTCGATCGACGCGCCGCTCGCCGAAGTAGATCGCGCCGGAGGTCGGGCGGTAGATGCCGGCCGTCATGAGCAAGGTCGTCGTCTTACCGCAGCCAGACGGCCCGAGCAGCGCCACCAGCTCGCCGTCCGGGATCTCCAGATCGAGCGCGTCCACGGCGGTGACCGCCCCGAACCGCCTGGTCAGCTTCTCCAGCCGAACGTCCATCGCTTCGCTCCAGTAGGCAGTAGGCAGTAGGCGGTAGGCAGTGAAAACCCTCTGCCTACCGCCTACTGCCTACTGCCTACTCGTTCATCCCTTCACTCCGCCGCCGTAGATGCGCATCAGCTGGTCCTGTGCGAAGAGGAAGAGCAGCATGACCGGCGCGACGTAGTAGAGGCCGACGGCGGTCAGCACCCCGTAGTCCACGAAGCGACCTTCGCCCAGGAGGGCGCGGACCAGCAGGCTGAGGGTCGCCTGCGAGCCGCTCGGCATGAACACGAACGGCAGCAGGAACTCGTTCCAGCCCGAGACGAACGCCAGCAGGCCGAGCGCCAGCAGCCCTGGCCGGACCAGCGGCATGACGATCCGCCACCACGTCGTGATCCGCCCGGCCCCGTCCACCAGGGCCGCCATCTCCAATTCCCACGGGACCGTGTCGAAGAACCCTTTCATGATCCAGATGCCGAGCGGTATCTCGAACGCCGCCTTGACCAGGATCACGCCGAGCAGCCGGTCGTAGAGGCCGAGCCAACGGAGCACCATGAACGTCGCGATCAGCAGGGTGACGCTCGGGAAACTGTGCAGGAGCAGGACGCTGCCGAGGAACGCCCGCCGGCCGGGGAAGTTGAGCCGCGAGAGGGCGTAGCCGGCCATCGACGAGACCAGCAGCACCACGGCGGCGGTGGCGAGCGAGAAGACGAGCGTGTTGATGGTGAGCGGGATGATGGGCGGCTTGTTGGCGAGCTGCTCGACGGTCTCCGGCGCCCAGAGGAAGCGCCAGTTCTCCAGGGTGAAGCTGCCGGTCGGGCGGAGGCCCTCGACGCGCGTGAAGAAGGAGGAGAAGCCGAGCCAGAGGTAGAGGAGCAGGATCGGCAGGGTGAACAGGAGCAGAACGGCGTACGGCAGCACCGTGAACAGGCCACGGCTGAGCCGGCTCGTCAGGCTGTCGGACGGCAACGCCGAGGTGGCAGGAGCGGTTCGGGCGATCATCGGATGCTCTCGGTCATCAGGTGATCTCGATGCGGGGATCGGACACGAGGTCGTTGAAGCGGAAGATCCGCAGCAGGACGAAGCTGACCAGCAGCCCCATCACCACCAGCACGGCAGCCAGCGCCGCCCCGTACCCGAATTCCAGGTTGCCGAAGTAGCTGCTCAATGCGGTGTGGAACGCCCAGAGGCTCCAGACCTCGGTCATGTAGAGGCCGGGACCGCCGTTGGTGGTGAGCAGGATGTACTCGTACGAGGCGAACAGGCTCATCGTCTGGTAGGTCAGGACGAAGAGGATCGGCCACTTCAGCAGCGGCAGGGTGATCCTTCGGGCGATCTGCCAGGCGTTGGCGCCGTCCACCCTGGCCGCGCGGAACAGCTCCTCGGGGATCGCCTTGATGGCGCTGGTGAAGATCAGCATCCCGAAGCTGGCGCCGACGAAGCCGTTGATCGCGAAGACGACCGTCCACGGATCGGAGTTGATCCAGTAGCGGCCCTCGACGCCGAACGGCTCGACCAGCTGGTTGATGACGCCGTACGGTGGGGCAGCGGCGGCCCAGGTCCACATCAGCGCGTAGACGACGGACGGCGAGATGCGCGGCAGCAG
>JAXLXF010000031.1:0-79972 GCA_046328125.1 Chloroflexota bacterium | reverse complement strand
CAACCCACGGATTCCTCTACGTGGTGCGGAGGCGGGCGCGCAACGGTAGCGCCATCGGGACCACCGCCAGCGTCAGCAGCGCCATCGCCGCGAACGTCCAGTCCAGCCCCGAGAAGTCCGCCAGCAAACCGTACGCCGCCGTCGCGAGTGCCGCTGCCACGTCGATCACGGTGTAGTACAGACCGTAGCCGCGCCCACGCTTGCCGTCCGGCACCAGCGACGCCACCGCCGCGTACAGCACCGACGACGTCCCGTTCAGCCCGAACCCGAACACCACCGCCAGCGGCAACACCGTCGAAGACGGCCCCCAGATCAGCCCGAGCAGCGCCAGCGCCGTCGTCGTCTCGGTCACCAGCACCATCACGAACGGGCCGAAACGGTCGCCGAGCGGGCCACAGAACAGCTTCCCGAGCGCCCCGCCCACGAACAGCACCCCGAACACGAATCCGATCCCGACGCCGTCAAACCCCTGACGATCGAGCGCGAACGGCAAGAAGGTCAGGCCGGCCGACCGCGTGCTGGCGTCCAGCAGCCCGACCAGCGACAGCAGGAAGAAGGCCGGCGGCACGCCCGCGATCAGGCGACCGTCCGCAGCCGCCGCTGCCGTCGCCCCTGACGTGGCGGCAGGCGCTCTCGCTGGCGTTGCCGTGGACGCCACCGTGCCCGAGGCCGTCGCTTCTCGGTCTCGCGCACTCGGGACGACCGGTGTCACGGCGGTCGGCGGCGTCGGTGGCGGCTGGACCCAGCCCTTCAGCAGCCAGACCCCCACCGAGAAGACGATCCCGAACGCCCCGAGCGCCAGCAGCGCCGCCCGCCAGCCGAACGGCAACGCGATCAGCCCGACCAGCGCCGGCGCCGCCATCTTGCCGAGATCCCCCGCGAAGTTGAGCGTGCCGATCGCCGTGCCGCGCCGCCCGCCCTCGAAGGCCCGCGCCACCATCGTCGAGGCGCACGGGTGCTGGAAGTTCCCGCCCAGCCCGGCCAGGACCGTCAGCACCAGAAGGACCGGGAAGGTCGTCGCGGCGGCCATCCCGAGCAGGCCAGCCGCCCCCCAGCCGTTCCCGAACGTCAACAGGCCGTACTCGCCCCAGCGCTCCGCGAGCAGCCCGGCCGGCAGCTGCAGCACCGCCGATGCGCCGCTGTAGAGCGCCTTCAACAGCCCGACCTCGGCGTACGAGAGATGCAAGTCGGCGGCGATCAGCGGCAGGAGCGGCAGGATCACCGCGAACATCGCGTCATTGCAGGTGTGGATGCACGAGGCCACCAACAACACCCGAGACGGCGAGGTGCGCGTGGCAGTGCGCGCGTCAGCGCCACCCTCCAGACCCGTCGAAGCTGCCGTCACCGCGTCCATCGAGCCTCCGTGGCGGGTACAGGTCAACCCGGCCAGCGGCGACCGTGCCAGACCTGTACAGCCGTACACCACACCGGTCGCCGGGCCGACGGGCCGTCCCTCCTCGTCCGTCGAGCGCACAGTGTAACCTGGAGTGGGAGTGTGGGTTACAGGCAGCTCCGCTCCAGGATCAGGTACGGCGTGAAGTTCGCCACCTGCTGGTAGCAGCCCCAGATGTAGTCGCTCAGCACCCGATTCGTCAGGTCTGGCTTGAAGTACGTCGCGCCGCCATGGTCCCACAGCACGTAGCGCGGCTTCGCTCGCTCCAGGTCGCGGATCACTTCCTGGAGGTCAGACGGCGTCAGGGCGCCGGCGATGAAATGGTTGAACCGCGTCGGGTTCGGGCGGTCGGCCAGGAAATTGAACAGCGGGTCCACTGGATAGGCGAAGAACGGCTGACCGGGCGGCGTGCCCGCCTGGACGTACTCCACAGCTCCGCGCACGTTCACCGCGATGTTCGGCGGTACGCGCACCGGCGCCCGTGGCAGCCCCAGGTCGACGTACGGCACCGCCTCAGGCGCGCGCGGATCGGGGCTGTCGATCGTCACGTAGCGCCAGTAGACGTGCGGGCTCACGCTGGCGAGCGGGATGACCAGCAGGCTCAGGTAGACCAGTGGCTTGCCGATTCGCGACGCCCGCCCCGTCAATGGGCCGGTCAGCACGCGGTACACCCACGCCAGCCCCCACGCACCCACCACCAGCATCAGCGGCCCGGAGAACATCGCGTGGATCGTGTCCACGCGCGGATACAGTCCGAGCGCCGTCAGCGTCCCGGCCAGCAAGTACCACCCGAGCGGCTGCATCTGGACCCGCCGCGCGACCGTCGCCGCCAGCATCGTCAGGCCCGCCCAGGCGCCGATCGCCGGCAGGTAGATGAACAGCGCGCCGAGCTCGTCGTTCAGGACGTTCAGGAGCGGGTACAGCCCCGGATCCTCGACAAGCCCCTCGTCCACCACATACCCAACCGGCAGCAGCGCGATCCCCACCGAGACCACCAGCGCGCTGCCGAGCAGCCACTTCCAGGGCAGATCGCGCCGTCCGAACAGGACCGCCACTACCAGCGGCAGCCACAGCCCCGCCAACAGGATCGGCCTGGTCCCGGGTGACGGCGGGTCGAGCGGCAAGATCAACGCCCCCTGGTTCACCTGTCCGGCGAACAGCGCCCACGGCACCCCGCGCACGCCGAGCGCCAGCGTCAATGGCACCACCCAGGCCAGGGTCACGGCCAGGAATGGGATGCCGGCCGCCAGCGCGTCCAGCAGCACCGCTCCCAGGCCCGTCGTCCAGCCGTCCAGGCGGCTCCGCGTCCAGGACGAGCCGACCAGCAGCCCGAGCGTGACCAGCAGCGGCAGGCAGAGCGTCGCGGCCAGCTGCGGTGAGAGCCCGGGCCACAGCAGCACCGTGACCGCCCCGGCCAGCCCCACCGCGTACGTCGCCTGTGCCGCCCGCAGCAGCCGTCCAGCTTGCCGACGCTCCCGCAGCAGCAGGTACCCGCCCAGCGCCAGCGCCGCGAACGCCCCGATGTTCTGCTTGAAGGCGAACGACAGCCCGGCCAGGGCGCCGGCCAGCACGATCCAGCGTCGCTTGCCGCTCGTCAGGTGACAGGCGACCACCTCGGTCATCGCCAGGACGGCCAGGATCGAGGGCCACGACGGATGCGGTTCTGGAAAGACCGGCAGCGCGTCCACCGCCGCGATGACCAGGAACGGCAGCAACGCGAACGGCCACGGCGCAGCTCGTCGCGTCAGACGATAGAGCAGCAGCGCCCAGAGGACGCGCACGCCCACCATCAACACCCGAATCGGCATCACACTCAGCCCGAACAGCTGGAAGGTCCAGGCGTACAGGTAGAAGATGCCCGGCGTGTAGTACGAGTCGAAATCGCGGTACGGCAGGTCGCCAGCCTGGACGCGGCTGCCCAGGTAGATGAAGTACCCCTCGTCGATCAGGTCCACCCAGTAGCGGCTAGCCCAGACGTAGACGGCGAAGACCACGACGGCGGCGGCCAGCACCGCGACCGCTTCGCTGCGGCCGAGCGCGCCGATGCCAGCCAGCTCGTGGGGCAGCGCGGGTGCCCAAGACCCGCGCGCAGCAGCCCGTGGCGCGGTCAGCACGCTGGAGGAGACGGTCGTCCGTGGGGCGCCTGTGGCGGTCAGGGTGCCTCCGAGTCGCTCGGCCGCCTCACCACCACGACCGAGCACGCACGGCCGGCCCCAGCGGCCGGCAGCATGAGGGGGACGCGACCAGCGCGTCCCCTCGGCCCAAGTATAGCCCCCAGACGCGCGCCGCCAGATGATAGTCATGTGAGCGTCAGGGCGTCTGGCTCGCAACCAGTACGACTCTGGCAAGCCCCGTGCCACCCCCAATGCCGTTCAGGCTGGCATCACATGTCGTCCTCTAAGGGCCATCGGCATCCTCACCGCGAGCGGTCCGACTGTCCAAATGGAATCGCTGTGCGAGCCCCCGCGGCGATCTGGCACACGATTTCGGCGCTTCGCGGGTAGAATGCACGCAATCCCTCGCGGCTGAGGCAGCACGATGGCCATGTCGGTCGAGCACGATCCCGTAGGCGAGGGTGGTCGCTCTCCCTGGCTCGGTCAGCGCATGTCATTCGAGGAGTTTCTGCGTCTTCCCGAACAGAAGCCGTATCTCGAATACATCGACGGTGTAGTGTGCCAGCGGACCGTGCTGTCGCCGACCGGGTCATCCATCCTCATGCAGTTGCTCGGCGCTATGGACGGTCCGAACCGCAAGCGCGAGCACGGCATGGCGTTGATGATGTTGGACTGCATCGTCGGCGAGACGTTTCTGGTGCCGGCCGGCTCGTTCTTCCGCCGCGAAACGCTGCGGGCGCGGGGCATCAGGTCGTTCAAGCAGGACTTCGGGGTGCCGGACCTCGTCGTCGAGCTGGTGCCGCACGAGTCAAGCGGATTCGCCACGCTGCGGAAGTGTCTGCGCTTCTTCGAGCTCGGCGTCGCGGTCGTGCTACTGATCGATGCCGACGACGAGCTCGTGATGACCCTCCGTCGCGACCGAGCACCAGTCGTCGCGGCCGGCGACGAGCAGATCGACTTCGGCGACATGCTCCCCGGCTTCGAGCTCACCGTTCGCGCACTGTTCGACGCCGCCCTGCCAGAACGGATCTTCGGGCCACGGAGTGGCCGGGATAGTCAGGCCGACGAAGCAGCCGCTTCCGAACGCTCCGACGGCGACTGAGCCGGCTGAGGCGCCAGCGCCGCCCGCCCCAGCCACGTCGCCACCAGCGGCCCGACCAGCAGCACCGCCCCGGCCCCGTTCAGCACCGAGAACCCCCAGCTCTGGAGTACCACTCCGCCCAGCGTGCTGCCCAGCGCCCCCATCAGGCCGGTGAGAAGATCTGCCAGCCCCTGCATCGAGGTCCGCTCGGCCGGCTCCAGCACGTCGGTCAACAGCGCGCTCCCGGCCACGAACGCGAAGTTCCAGCCGATCCCGTTCAGGCAGAACATCAGCCCGACCAGCACTCCCGCGCTGCCCGGCGCGAGGCCAGCCACCACCACCGCCAGGATCAACAGGCAGCCGCCGGTCAGGATCATCGCCAGCCGACCCACCCGGTCACACAGCCAGCCGGTGAACGGCGAGGCGACGTACATCCCGCCCAGATGCAGTGACACCGCCAGCCCGATCGTCTGGACGTCGTGCCCACGGTCGTGCAACACCACCGCCGCCGTCGAGGTCGTCCCGATCATCACCAGCTGGCTCACCATCAGCGCGCCGAGCGCGATCCTGATCCGTGGCATCCGCAAGATCGTTCGCAACGGCCGCGCGGCGTGTCCGAGCCGGGCGAGCGTTTCGGGATGGTGGAAGTGATGCGCCAGTGCCAGCGGGTCTGGTCGCAGCAACAGGTGAATCAGCAGCGCCGCCAGTCCGAACCCCCCGATCCCGATCAGGAACGGTCCGCCCACTTCCGGCAATCCCATCGACAGCCCCAGCGACGTGGCGGGCGCCAGCAAGTTCGGTCCCAGGATCGAGCCGGCCGTCCCGCCCCCCACAATCAGGCCGATCGCGCCACCGCGCTGCGCCGCCGTGCTGACGTCAGCAGCGGCGAACCGCCCCAGCAAGCTGGATGCCTGCCCGACGCCGAACAGCAGCATCCCCAGCAAGAACAGCCCGAAGCTCCGCTCGATGCCGCCGACCATGCTGAGCACGCTGCCGGTCACCCCCAGCACGTACCCCAGCGCCAGCCCACGACGCCGCCCGACCCGCCCCATCAAGCGGGAGAGCGGCAGGCTCGCCAGCGCCCCGCCCAACGCCCCGACCGCCACCGGCACGCCAGACCACGTGTTCGTACCCGTCAGGTCAGCCGCGACGATGCTCCCCATCGCCAATGTCAGCGTCTGGGCGGTGCTGCCGCAGACCTGTGCCGCCAGCAGCGTCATCATCAAGCGAGAGCGCGCCGCCGTGGCGCCGGCCGGCACGAGCGTTGCCGAGCTCATGGCGGGACTGTACCAGCCGCGAGTAGCGAGTAGCGAGTGATGGTTCACTCGCTACTCGCTACTCGCTACTCACCCGGTCACCCCCCACACCTTCACCGCCCGGTCGTCCGAGGCGGTTCGCAGCAGTTGCCCGTCCCGCGAGAACCCGATGCCGGTGACCTGGCGCACGTGACCGGTCAGCGTCTGGAGCGGCGCACCGTCCGCCGTCCGCCAGAGCGTCACCCCTGCGTCTGCCGAGCCGGTCGCCACCACCTCGCCATCCGGCGAGAACGCCAGGCTGGTCATCGTCGAGCGCCGATCGCCGAGCGCCCGCACCAGTGTGCCGTCGCTCGCCCGCCACAGCTTCACGGACTTGTTCCAGGAGGTACTGGCGATCGTGTCGCCGCTCGGCGAGAACACGACCTGGAGGACGGCGTCGGTCTGGCCGGCAATCGTCATCACGTCCTTGCCGTCCTGCACCCGCCACAGCCGGATCGTGCTCTGACCTCGGTAATACCAGGTGCCGCCAGCCAGCCGGCTGCCGTCCGGCGAGAACGCCAGCGTCGAGATCTGGCCGCCCTGGCTCTGGATCGAGGTCAGCAGTTGCCCATCCTCGACGCGCCACAGCTTCACCGTCTTGTCCGTAGAAGCGCTTGCCAGGGTCGTGCCGTCCAGAGAGAATGCCAGACTGGAGACGGCCCCCCGGTGGCCGGTCAGCGTCAGCACCAGCGCGCCGTCACTCACCCGCCACAGCTTCACCGTCGTGTCGGCCGAGCCGGTCGCCAGGGTCTGGCCATCTGGCGAGAACGCGAGGCTGGTGATCTCGCCCGCGTGCCCGTCGAGCGCCATCGGGTCGCCGGCCTCCCCCTGCCGCCAGAGCAGCAGCTTGCCATCCTTCGCACCGCTCGCTCTGCTCTCGTGGTCCGGCCCGAACGCCGTCTGCCAGACCTCGCCCGGCTGCCCGTCCACGTCCAGCAACAGGCTGACCTGCCGAGCGTTGGCCGAGTCGATCGGCTCCCGCGCCACACTGGTCGGGCTCGGCGTGGCGTCGTCGTCCGTGGCAGCGTCGGCCGGCGCGGGCGTCGCGTCCGCTGAGTCGGCGTCCGGCGCGCTCTCACGGTCGCCCAGCGGGCTCCAGAGGGCGTTCCGTCCGAGCGCACGCGGGCCGGTCTGGCTGACCGCCCACCCGGCCAGGACCGCCAGCAGGCCGATCAGGCCGAACAGCACCAGCAGCACGCCTACCCCGGACTTTCTGGAGCGGCGTCGTGGCTGATGGGCTGGCTGGCTCGTGGCGCCGCGTGCCGGGCCGAACGAGTCCACCCGGCTCTCGCGGAGTGGACTGTAGGATGGCACGAACGGTCGGTAGGTCGGATCCGGAGTCTGATCCGGGCGCGGCGTGAAGGACGGGCGCGGGGTCTGGGCCGGATTGGGCGTATGCACCGAGCTCTGCCCGTAGGACGAGTCTGGCGTGTAGGACGGATTCGGCGCGTAGGACGGGTTTGGCGTGTGCGTCGGGTGGCCGGGCCGGGCCGGATCGTGGTGCGGCCATGCGCGGTCCACGCGGTCCTGGCCGGGCATCGGCGTCACCCGCGCCGCCGGCCCCGAGGGCTGGATCGGCGGCTGGATCGGCGGCGGAGCGCTCGCAGCACCCGGTACCGGCTCGGCGGGAGTCTGGAGCGCAGCGCTCAGCGCGTCCACGAACGCCGCGCAGGTGGGGTACCGCTCGGCCGGCTGCTTCGCCAGCTGGCGGCGAAGCACGTGCTCGGCCGCGCGGGGTAGATCCTGGCGCAGCTCGCACGCGCTCGGCGGCGGGGCGTGCACGTGCATGAACATCACGGCGGCTGGCGTGGACTGGCTGCGGAACGGCTTCTGCCCGGTCAGGATCTCGAACGCCACGATCCCGAGCGCGTACTGGTCCACGCTCGGGCCGGAGCGCTCGCCACGCAGCAGCTCCGGCGCCATGTACTCCGCCGTCCCGATCGCGCCGGCGCGGGTCAGCGAGACGCCGCCCTCCGCCAGCGCGATGCCGAAATCCACCAGCACCAGCTGCTCCTTCGGGCTGACGATGGCGTTGGCCGGCTTGACGTCGCGGTGGACGATCCCGTGGGCGTGGGCGGCGTCCAGCGCCGCCGCGAGCTGGCGCAGCAGCTGGATCGCCCGTGGAAAGGAGAGCGCCCCCTCGCCCCGCACGATCTCGTCCAGGTTCTTGCCCGGCACCAGCTCCATCGCGATGAAGTGGAGCCCGTCTTCGTGGCCGATGTCGTAGATCTGCACCACGTTGGTGTGCCGGAGCCGAGCGGCCGTCCTGGCCTCGCGGCTGAACCGCTCGACCAGGCTGGTGTCGGCGGCGAGGTGCGGCGGCAGGATCTTCAGCGCGCGCGGCATCCCGAGGCCCTGGTGAACGGCGCGGTACACCGTCCCCATCCCTCCGGCCCCGATCCGGCCGGTGACCTCGTATGCGCCGAGCTTCCGCCCGATCATGGGGTCGATCGCCACCACGCCCACCACTCCCGTCCCGTCCGTCAACCGTCCGTCGCTGCCGACGCGCCAGCACCGCGCCGAGTCATCTGGAGGAGTCGCGCCGATAGTATCGCGCGCGGGCAGGGGCCGGCTGTCGTCACGACGACGTCTCGGCTGTTCGGTCGCTAACCTCGATGATGAATTGAAGCTCGCACTAAGTGATGGCTAAGCGGCGGAGGGTACAGATGCGTTGAGGCATCGGTGTGGTCAGCCTGGACCATGAGGCGAAGACGCTAGCGTGACAGGGGCACGCGTAGGTTAATATCAGGCTGCTGTGAATGGTCGCATACTTGCCAAGGCTTCGGCTCGTGCGTGTTAGACGCTGCTGCCGTTGGCGCCAGAGTTGCGCATTCGAATTATGATAGCGCCAACTACGCAGATGACAGCGACGATGGGGAGATCGTGGAGTTGCCGGAAAAGCGTAGCGGTATCGACGGACCCTTGCATCCAGTGGGGGTGCCTGTGCACATTCTGAATGTGTCGGTGCCACGGGCAGGCCATCATTTTCTGATGCGCCTGCTCGAAACCGTCCTCGGTGACGACATCTTCTACTGCCAGGGCTACGATGAGGCGGGCTGCTGTAGGGCAATCCCCTGTGAATTCCGGGGACGACGGCGCCTCAGCGTGCAGCGGACGCATGACTTTGGCCTGAATGTGCCTCGTGATATTAGCGACGTCACTTACCTCATTCTGCATCGAGTGCCGGTGGCGGTTGCACTGTCAGAACGCGAGCGCTATGTTACCGATGAACTGCAAGCATGCGATGGTGATGCATCTGCCGAGGATCAGGCTGACCATGCTGTCTGGCTGGGGCAGCTGGCGGCCTACTATGTGGGATTCTATGAGCGTTGGATTGCTGTACCACCCGCCAATAGTGTTGTCATTGATTACGCGAAGCTATCCGAAGATCCTTCCGTAGTTATAGCACAACTGTTCAGCCAGATAGGACTATCGATTGACCCAGGGCAGACTTCAAAAGTGATCGACAGACTTTCTCGCCTGGGTGGAAAGTACGGCGAAATCCCGTTTGTACCTAGATCTATCACGGAAAGTCGCTTCTACAACTCCGACTTGCTTCAGGCATATGAGACGGTGATCATTCACCATCTGCCACACCTGAAGACGATGCGTATGTTTCAACCTAGCGACACTCAGGGAAGCCTCATCCAGTCAGTTTTCGAGGCCAGAAGTGGTTGGCAGGTAGGTGACGTTACAGCCGCGCTCGCTATTACCGAGAGTCTCGTTCAGGGTGGATGCCGTAACTCGCTATTGATTTGCGACTACGCAATGTATCTGCGAGCACTGGGTCGTTATGATACGGCGCAGGCGGCTCTGAAGAATCTTTCGCCGGCCCCCTCGCGTCATCCCTCATGTCTGCGGAGTTTAATGACCAACTCGTTGACAGTGGGTGACCTGGAAACAGCACGAGGAGCGGCGATGACACTCGTTTCCATCCTGGGCCGTGATCGTGCGGGAGCCCTGGCGACTGGACTCTCTGACCGTCTCGGTCCACCCCAAGGCCGGATGAGAAATCCGGTGATGACCGACTCCGAACTTGCTGACTATAACCTTCGTTCGCTCCGAGATGAGGTAGTTGTCCGTGAAGTCGCTCTCCGGAGGGCAGAAAGACAATTACAGCAGCTCTCTGTGGAGATTCTGCCTCAGCGAGGGGTCATAGACGACTTGGTCGCGGAGCTTCAGAAGCGCGAGCGACTGATCGATGACCTCGCCGCAACCGCTGCCGCACGGCTTGATCTCATTGAGCGCATTAGCGAGGATGCTGAGCGCGTCCGCGCAGAGGCTGAGGGATTGCATCGCCAGGTTAGCGAGAAACAGCAGGCTCTCGATGATATTGCTGAAGCGGCAACTCGCCGGCTTACGGCTCTCGACGAGGCCCAGGCTGAGATAGTATGCCTCGATCAAGCGAGACAAGACCTGGCGGCGAGCGTCGCAAGCTTGAGAACGCAACTCGATGCGAAGGAAGAGGCCATTAGTGACTTGTCCGCAGCGGCTGGGGAGCGGCTACGAGCTCTAGAGGCGGCAAGCGACGAGGCAGCGCAACTCCGCCGCGTGCGTCATGACCTAACGGATCATGTGAAGCAGCTCACCGAACAGCTCCAGGAAAAGGAGCAGGTGATTCAGGATCTTGCAGTGAATGCCCGTGAATGACTGTCATTGGTCGAGTTCTTGACTCGCGCGCTCACTGCTCAGGAGGAAGCTGAGTGACCGATTTCGACAGCGTAGACCGACTTGCCACGGAAGCTCACCTAGACCAAGTCGATGCACGTATTCAGGAGGCGGCATCTGAGGTCGAACTCCTGCTCCGCTCAGAATTGATGAAAATTGAGCGCCTCACCGCGTCAGATCCACGTTCCTGGTCGGCCGCCCAGCGGCGAGACGCGATCCTTTATCTCCGAGGACTCGCAACGCTCATCCGTGCTGAGCGCATTTGACCCGAACGAGCAGGCCGCCGGCAGGTAGATTCGGGCGGGCATCTACGAGACACCTGACGCTGGCGTCTCGGCGCGACCTATCGATTGTGTTTCGGGCTGGCCTTTGCAGATAACTGCCGCTACACTGGGGACGCTCATCTCGCATTAGCAGGGAGATGAGCGGCTCGGGTGGGCCACGACAGGGTCCGGTCGGCGTGGGCGGATGAGCGGGGTGGCTCGTCGCCATTGGGAATGCCGCGCGGGGGAGCGTGCGGACGCCGTGTTTCGGGATCGTGCGGTTCGGGCCGGGGTGCGTCGCTCTCCTCCATGACTTCAGAGGGTAGGGGTCGTCATGATGTGTCGATTGGGGTCAACGCGTCTTCAGGTGCTCAGGCGGGCGGGTGCGTGGCGGAGTCCGGTCAAGTGGCTGCTGGTGCTGGCGCTCGTGGTGACGCCGACGTTCGTGGTCGGCGTGGCGCCGGTCTTCGCGCAGGCGAGCCGCACCTGGGTCTCCGGTGTCGGCGACGACGCGAACCCGTGCAGCCGCACGGCGCCGTGTAAGACATTCGCCGGCGCGATCAGCAAGACCGCCACCGGCGGCGAGATCAGCGTTCTCGATCCTGGCGGCTTCGGCGCCGTCACGATCACCAAGTCGATCACGATCGACGGCGGCACCGGCGCAGGCTGGGGCAGCATCGTGGCGGCCGGTTCTAACGGCATCATCGTCAACGCGACGGCCGGCACCGAGACCGTCATCCTGCGCCACCTCTCGATCAACGGGTTCGGCGACGGCACCTCGCCTGGCCTGAACGGGATCAGGATCATCGCGGCCAAGCAGGTGATCGTCGACGAGGTCGAAGCGTTCGGGTTCAAGTCCGCCGGCAACGGCTACGGCCTGATCGACACCCGTCAGGTGAACGGCGTCAATCTGGTCATCAGCAACTCGTCGTTCAACAACAACAGCGTGGCAGGCATCGGCATCGTCTCGGCCGACACCTCGAACACCAAGCGGATCAACGCGAGCATCGACACCGTCGAGGTCGCGGGCAACGGGAGCGGCATCTCGATCGCGTTCGGCGCGGGGGTGACCATCCGGAACTCGATCATCGGCCAGAACACGCTGGCCGGCGGCTTCGGCCTGATCGTGCAGAGCAACAACACCGACGTCACCGTCGTCGATTCGGCCATCGTCGGCAACCAGACCGGGCTCAGCTTGCAGACCGGATCGCCCACCGTCCGCCTCAACAACGTGACGATCTCCGGAAACACCGCGAACGGCGTGGCGATCTCGTCGGGCCAGGTGTTCACCGCTCAGAACAATCGGGTCACCGGCAATGCCGGCAATAACACGCTGGGCGGATCGGCGATCCCGGCCCAATAATCTCCGTCCGGGTGAGGCGCGGTGACCGCCCATGTAGGCGGCTACCGCGCCGAACGTCCCGGAGGTGCCATCATCGCCACTGCCTACCTCGTCCGCGAGGCGACCGTTGCCGACGCCCCGGTGCTGGCTCGGCAGCGCCGCCTGATGTTCGACGCCATCGACCCGCTGCCCGCCGACGAGGGCGACCAGCTCGAAGCTGCCGTGCTGCGCTTCATCTTGAAGGCGATGCCGGCCGGCACGTTTCACGCCTGGGTCGTCGAAGCCACGAGCGGGGACGGTGCGCGCATCATCGTGGCCGGCGGCGGCCTCCAGCTTCGGACCCTGATGGCGCGGCCCGGCCACGTCCACGGCGACCCGGAGGGGCTGATCGTCAGCATGTGGACCGAGCCGGCCCACCGTCGGCGCGGCCTCGGGCGCCTGGTCGTCGAGGCGATCCTGGCCTGGGGACAGGCCAACGGCGTCACGCGGTTCACCCTCCACGCCTCCGACGAGGGCCGCCCGTTGTACGAGCTGTTCGGCTTCGCGCCCACCAACGAGATGCGCCGCACCTTCACCCGCGACGACCCCGACGCCGTCTCCTGACCTGAGTCTGGCTGTCAAGAAGACGGCGATGAGGCGGTCTCCCCCGCCGTCGCCACCATCGCTGGCGCCTCGACCACGGCCGGCAGCCGCACCGTAAACGTCGAGCCCTGGCCATAGACGCTCTCGACAGTCAGATCGCCGCCCATCATCCGACAGAAGTGGCGGCTGATTGCCAGCCCCAGGCCGGTGCCACCGTACTTGCTCCGGGTACTCGCCTCGGCCTGGGAGAACGCCTCGAACAGCCGCCCGAGCTGCTCGTCGGTCATCCCGATGCCGGTGTCGGCGACGGCGAAGAGGAATCCCCCTCCCCCAGCCCCTCCCCCTTGCGAGGGAGAGGGGGAACCGATGGACGCGTCGGATGGGTCAGTTGCAGGGATCGGTTGTTGAGGAGCGGGCAGGTTAGGGTTGGGATCTGACGGGACTGGATGTTGGAAACCTGCCCCTACGGGAGGGGTCGTAGGGGCAGGTTTCCAGGTGTCCGCTGCTGCAACGGTCCCTCCTAACCTGCCCGCCTCACGCGCCTGCCCGTCTCCTCCTCTTTGCTCCGCGGCTGCCATCCTCCCTCGTCCCTCGCTCCACTCCACCCGCAACTCGATGCGCCCGTGCTCCGTGAACTTGGCGGCGTTCGAGAGCAGGTTGAACAGCGCCTGCCGGACCTTGGTCAGGTCTGCCCGCATCTCACCAACGTCAGGTGGGCAGACCACCACCAGCGCGTTGCCGTTCTTCTCCATCAGCGGTTGGACGATGGCCGCCACGTCCTGGACGAGCTGGCTGACCTCGAAGGTTTCCAGATGCAGGTCCATCCGGCCGGCCTCGATCTTGGAGAGGTCCAGGATGTCGTTGATGAGCCCGAGCAGGTGCTTGCCGGCCGCGTTCACCTTCTGGAGATCGGGGATGAACGCCTCCTCCCCGATCTCCTCGGCCTCCTCCTGGAGCATCTCGGAATATCCGATGATCGCGTTGAGCGGCGTCCGCAATTCATGGCTCATGTTTGCCAGGAATTGCGACTTGTGCTGGCTCGCCTCGGCAAGCTGCGTGTTCATCTCGCCGAGCTGCTCGTTCGCGTCCTGGAGCTCATGGAACAGCCGGGCATTCTCGATGGCGATCACCGCCTGGTCTGCAAACGTCTCCAGCAGCGTGATCTGGCTGTCCGCGAACGGGCGAACCTCGGAGCGTCGGATGACGATGCCGCCGATCGGGACGCCTTCCCGCAAGAGTGGCGTCGCCAGGATCGTGCGAGTACCGGCGCCGGCCTGCGCGGAGCGGGCCTGCGGGAACCCCGCGCCCTCCTCTCCCAGGATGTCGTGCAGGTGGACCGTCCGCCGTTCCAGCACCGCCCGGCCGGTCGCCGTCGCCGGGGTGATCGGGAACGCCGCTCCCACCTCGGCCCCACCTCGCAGGGGACCGTTGTCTGCCATTTTCCGGAGGCTCTCGCCCTCAACGCGGAAGATCGAGACGTTGTCGCACTCACACAGCCGGGCGGCATTCTCTGCCACGGCGTCCAGCACTGCATCCAGGTCGGTCGGGGAGCTCGCGATCACCCGCAGGATGTCCGCCGTCGAGGTCTGCTGCTCTAGAGCCTCAGTCACCTGCCGGTTGCTCTCCTGAAGCTCCGTGTACCGCTGCTCCAACTCCTCGAACAGCCGTGCGTTCTCGATGGCGATCACTGCCTGGTCGGCGAACGTCTCCAACAGCGCGATCTCGCGGTCGCTGTACGGCTCGGCCGCGTCGCGCCCAACGCCGACGGTCCCGATACAGCCCGACCGTCCATTCAGCGGCAGGCTGAGCGAGGCCGAGGCGAAGGAAGCTGCTGTCGGATACTCGGCGCGAAACTCCGGTGTCGAGCGATCCGGGATGTGCACCGTCCGCGCTTCGAGAACCGCGACGTGTCCAGGGTGGCGATCCGACAGGTTCATCAGCGTGCCGGGAGGGTGCCTCAAGGCACTCCCCGCCGCCGCGACGACCCGGATGAAGCCGCCCTCGCGGATCGAGACGGCGCTCGAGGCGCTCCGGCTCAGACGCATGGCGTTCTCGGCGATAGCGTCCAGGACTGGCTGGGCGTCAGTGGGGGAGGTGGCGATCGTGCGCAGGATCTCGCTCGTCGCAGCCTGCTGCTCGTGCGCCTCACGCAGCGCCGGCCGGAGCTGTTGGACCTCGTCGGCCAGACCGTCGCGCTCGGCACGCAGCGCCGCGTTCGCCGCCTCCAGCTCCGCGATCCTCGCGTATGGGTCGTCCGCCATCGTCCCCACCCCGGCTCCCAGCCCTGCTGCGTGACGGCGCCAGGATAGCATGCCCTGAACGAGACCTCCTGTGATGGGGATCACAGGAGGCGTGACGGTATCATCCCGCCAATGAACGGTGGGTGCCGCGCCGGCGAGACGCGGCACCAACGAAGCCGAAAGAGCCAGTGAGGAGCCGAGTGGCCGAGTCAGAGACGACACCAGACGTGATGGGAGGGTGCTGCGCGGCCTCGCGCGACACCGGCCAGCCAGCCGAGGGGCTGGGGGCGGATGTGCCCGACCGGCTCGCCGCGCCGAGCGCCGTCGCCGCCGATCCCGCCTCGGTCACCACACCGCTTGCCCCGGCTACTGACCCATCTTCTCCCAGCCCCGCCCAGCTCTCCCTCGCCGCCGCCGACGGCATGATCCTCCTGCCCGGCGGCCAGTTCCTGATGGGCACCGACGACCGCGAAGGCTACCCCGCCGACGGCGAAGGGCCGGTGCGAAAGATCCGCCTCAGCCCCTTCTGGATCGACCGCGCGGCCGTCTCCAACGCCCAGTTCGCCGCCTTCGTCGAGGCGACCGGCTACGTCACCGAGGCCGAGCGCTTCGGCTGGGCGTTCGTCTTCGCCGGCCTCCTGCCAGACGACTTCCCGCCCACCCGAGGCGTGGCGCAGGCGCCCTGGTGGCGCCAGGTCCACGGCGCGGACTGGCGCCACCCCGAAGGCCCCCACTCCTCGATCTCCGACCGTGCCGACCACCCCGTCGTCCAGGTCTCCTGGAACGACGCTCGCGCCTACTGCACGTGGGCGCACAAGCGGCTCCCCACCGAAGCCGAATGGGAGTACGCCGCCCGTGGCGGCCTCGAAGGGCGGCGCTTCCCCTGGGGCGACGACCTCACGCCCAACGGCGAGCACCGCATGAACGTCTGGCAGGGCACCTTCCCCGGCCGCAACACCGCCGCCGACGGCTACCTTGGCACGGCCCCTGTCTCCTCCTTCCCCCCCAACGACTACGGCCTCTACAACGTCACCGGCAACGTCTGGGAGTGGTGCGCGGACTGGTTCCATCCCACCTTCCACGTCAACGGTCCGCGCCGCAACCCGCGCGGCCCGAAGGCCGGCGCCAGCCGCGTGATGCGGGGCGGCTCGTACCTCTGCCACGCCTCGTACTGCCGACGGTATCGAGTGGCCGCCCGCAGCGCCAACACCCCCGACAGCGCCACCGGCAACCTCGGCTTCCGCTGCGCCCGCGACGCCTGAACGGCGGGGCTGCCACCTCCCCGATCGAGCCCTCGTACATCTGGCACCCGGTCGGCAACCCCCTCTCCCCTACTCACGGCTTGACGTCCGCGCCCGTGCAGCTGGCCGGCCGGACCCGTGACGAGCCGCGACGATGCACTATCCTGCCGCTGGCGGGCCGAGGAAGCGTCCGCCGACTGGGGAGGTACCATGGACTGGACCGAACGTCGCGAGCGCTTTCGCGGCATCTTGAACGGATCGCGTTGCTTCCATCCCGCCTCCGTCTACGACGCGATGTCGGCGCGGATCGCCGAGGATCTCGGCTACGAGGTCGGCATGCTGGCCGGCTCGACCGGCTCGCTGAGCGTGCTCGGCGCGCCCGATCTGATCGTCCTGACCCTGACCGAGTTCGCCGCGCAGTGCTACCGCGTCTGCCGCGCCGGCAACATCGCGCTGCTGGTGGACTCTGACCACGGCTACGGCAACGCGCTGAACGTCAAGCGGACCGTCGAGGAGCTCGAGACGGCCGGCGTCTCGGCGCTGACCATCGAGGACACGGTCCTGCCACTCCCCTACGGCGCGACGAAAACCACGCTGATCCCGATCGAGGAAGGCGTCGGCAAGATGAAAGCGGCACTGGCCGGGCGTCAGGACCCGCGCCTCGTCATCGCCGGCCGCACCGGCGCGCTGCGAGTCACCGGCCTGGACGACACCATCGCCCGCTGCAAGGCGTACGAGGCTGCCGGCGTCGATGCGCTCTTCCTGGCCGGCGCGTCGAAGAAGGAAGAGGTCGAAGCGATCTCGCAGGCGACTACGCTGCCACTGTTCCTCGGCGGCGGCCAGGACCCGTTCGCCGACGACGACTGGATGGCCGCGCACCGGGTCAAGATCGTGCTGCTCGGACACCAGCCGATCGCGGCGGCGGTGCAGGCCGTGTACGCCACGATGAAGGCGCTCCGCGAGGGCACGCCGCCCAGTCAGCTGACCGGGCTGCCGTCGCGGGAGCTGATGGCGCGCGTCACGCGGACCGCCGACTATCGGGAGTGGACCAGGGACTTCCTCAACTCGGCGGCCGGCGGCGACTGACGGGCACACGATGCGCGCGGCCCAGGTCTGCCTGGCGAGGGGGCGTGTCAGCATCTGATACGCCCCTCGTTCAGCTACGCCAACGCCCGCCGTCTGACCGAGGTCTGGATCAAGCCGAGCAGCTCATCTACCGACGCGATCACCCGCCACCAGTTCACGCTCGACAGCGTCGGCAATCGGACCCAGGTCGCCGAGACGCTGGCACCGCTCTCCTCGGGTGGCGCCAGCACCCCGCCGAGCGCGCTGCCGGCCGACCACGGCGGCACCGCCTCCACCGCTCCTACCGGGTTGCCCACCGGGCACTCGGGTACCTCGTCCGCAGCGCCGACCGCATTACCGTCGCGGCCCGGTCCGTCAGCGACCTCCCAGACCCTGGTCTACGGCTACGACAGCCTGTACCGGCTGACCTCGGCATCGGGTGGCCCGGCCGGCTCGACCTCCTACACGTACGACCCGGTCGGCAACCGCCTCTCCCGCACGCGAGGCTCCACGTCGCTCACCTACAGCTACGACCGCGCCGACCGGATCTCTTCGGCCGGCGCCACCAGCTACACGGTTGATGCGGCCGGCAACATGACGGTGCGCGGCACCGACTGCCTCGGCTACGACCAGGCGAACCGACTGAAGACGCTCGACACCGGCTGCAACAGCAGCGCGGACGCCAGCTACGCCTACGACGGCGACGGCAAGCGCTCCAGCAAGACGGTCGGTTCGACCACGACGACCTACGTCTACGACGTGAATCGTGGCCTGCCGGTGCTCCTTGAGGATGGCACCCGCCGCTATGTCTGGGGCCTGGGACTGGCGTACGAGGTCGAGAGCGGCAATGCGCTGGTGTACCATGTGGATGGGCTCGGCTCAGTCCGCGCGCTCACCGACAGCACCAAAGCCGTCGTCCAGACCTACGAGTCGGACGAATTCGGCGTCCCCATTGCGTCCTCTGGAGGGTCATCCCAGCCGTTCGGCTTCACCGGCGAGCAGCGCGACCTCGAGTCCAGCCTTGTGTATCTGCGCAGTCGCATTTATGATCCGACAATCGGACGATTTCTCAGCCGAGATCCGTTTGCCGGAACACTGGGTGCTCCTGGCTCACTACATCGATTCGTCTACGTACAGAATCGCCCAACGTTTCTCGTAGATCCAACTGGATTGGACCCAGAGGGCAACCAAGGAGGTGAGTATGCTGACGAATGTTTCAAAGAGTACCAACAGGGCAGAATTATCAGCATACAGTGCATGTGGCTCATCTGGATGCGTGAACATGGCGTGCCGGTTTCGACACCCAGTGGAACAACTATCGTCAGCGTTCCGCAAGCAAGCCCTGATCCACCATACGGGCAGAGTGACGGATCTGGCAGGGGTAATGTCCGTTGGTCAAGTCCAGCTGTACGAGAGGCAGCGAGTGCGCTTCAGAACGGTGCAACACAAGTCTATGTCAAGACACGACAGGAGGCTGAGGAGATTTTCCTGCGCCTCTATCAGGGTGAAGGATACAAAAATACAACAGGACTACATGCCGGAGAAGTAAAAGATATGTTCGGTGACAAGGTTGGCACCTATCATTGGGATCCTGCCGGAGCAGAGTGGGGACTACCACACCTCCAGATCCATACATTTGATGGGACTATCATCAGAATATTCTTTGAACGATAAGTCCATAAATGTTCGCTCAATCACAGCGCTTCGTATGACTGTTCCGAGCGGACACAAATCTATATCACCGATAGGTCAGTATCAGTTGATGGGGTGTGATCATGTGTTTCCCTACGGAGCCTGAAGGATTTCCGTACCATGTTTGGCACCGTCTTGTTCGCCAGAGAAAAGGCGTGACGGCCGAAGTGAGCGCAAGCCGTCCGGAGCGTCGGGCTTGGGTAGTTGTTCGCCCTCAGGACAGATCACGATATCTCGTATGGTATTACGAGGTCGAGTGTGATCGCTATGGCGAGGTGCTAAACTCCATGGATTATGACGAACCGGGGATGTTGCTAAACTCGGAGCGTATCATCGTCAGTGCAGTAGAGGATCTACCGCAGGTGCTTCATCGCTGGGTGGACGATCTCTCTCAGTTCGGCGATTCTGCTGTGAGCTCGGCTCCGATCTAGTCAGGTCTTGTCATGCCCCCGTCTTGCCATGTCGCAAGACAGAATCCAGGTGTGTGCCTATCGTGCTTGTCGCATTGGAATAAGCGACACGATGCGCGTCTTCCACGTGATCGGTGTCCCCTACAGCGGTTTTCACCGGCCTTGATTCTCTCGGGTGGGCGATCTAAGGCTTCCTGACCAGGAGACAGCGAGAGGATCAAGGGCCAAGCAAGCTGCTGTACTTGCGTCTAGCCCGCAATCCCAAAGTCGGGGCACAAGGTGTCTGCGGTGGGCGCAGGATGGTCACGTTCGCGGTAGATAGTCGGGCGCCCGCCACCGCCACCACGTGCCCGCTCGCAGCTGAGGATGCGCCAGCGGCTCCCGTCCGGTGGCGTCACTTGCGCCGCGAGCCCGCCCCTGGCCACGAGGCCCGCCCGTCGCCCCTCTTCCTCCAGGCTGGCGTGGTCGGACACCCCACTTCCGGGTACTCATCGTCAGCGCACCAGCGCAACGGCGCCCCGGAGGCGTGCATGAGCTCCCCGCGAACCCCAACACACCCGCGTTTTGCCATTCGAACCCAATTCGCCGCCGCCTCGCCTCCTGGTCAGCACGACGTTCGAGCATGTGCTGCGCCTCGCTGCACCACGTCTGTGCCACCCCTGCACATGTTTGCGCCACCAAAGAGCGCGCCTGCGCCCGTCATGTTCCCCGCGCAGTTGGCGCACGTCGCCTACGGTTTTGTCATTTCGGAGATTTTGTCACAGGAGGGTACGCCCACACACGCTCCCTCTCGCCCCTCGTCCCTCGCCCCTCGCCCCTCGCCCCTCGCCCCTCGCAACTCGCTGGCCCGCCCCGTGCGAGGCACTGGCGCATGTCACCCCGTCCCGCCCATCATCTGACCGGACGCCCGCGCCCTCGCTCGGGCTCCGTGGTCCGCCCCGGATCCGGCCCCGCACCTCGGAGGAGCGCGTGACCGAAGCTGCCGCCTGGCGCGTCGTCAGCCGTGCCATCCTGTTCACCATCGCCGTCCTCGTGCTGCTCTGGCTGCTCGGCCAGATCACCTCCGTCATCGTGCGGCTCACCCTGGCCGTCATCCTGGCGGCCGGCATGAAGCCGCTGGTGGACAAGCTCACCGCCCGCGAGCTCCGCCGCCAGGGCTGGTGGACGCCCCCGCGCGGCCTCGTCGTCCTCCTCGTCTACCTGGCCATGATCCTGCTCGTCTCGGTCGCCGGCGGGCTGATCCTCCAGGTCGTCATCTCCGAGGTCCAGAACCTCGTCAACGGCGTGCCGGTCTACGCCCCCAGGATCGTCGCCAGCCTCAACGACCTCCTGGACCTGATCCCCGGCGGCCGCGACCTCGTCGCCGACTTCGACGTCACGTCCCAGCTCAGCGGCCTCGTCTCACGCCTCTTCTCCGTCTTCTCCCAGGCGCTCCTCGTCTTCCAGTACGTGCTCAACCTGTTCAGCGGCCTGCTCGACGTCCTGATGATCCTCCTGCTCGCCCTCTACATCACCACGGACGGCCCCAGGATCGGGCGCTACCTGCGCGCCTTCCTCCCGCCGGACCGCCACGAGCAGGCCACCCGCGCCACCAGCCGCATCTTCCAGCGCCTGGGCGGCTGGGTCAGCGGCCAGCTGCTCCTCTGCCTCATCATCGGCATGCTCTCCTGGCTCGGCCTGACGCTGATCGGCATCCAGTACGCCGTCGTGCTCGCCTTGATCGCCGGCATCATGGAGGCCGTCCCCAACATCGGCCCGATCATCGCGGCTGTCCCGGCCGTCCTGATCGCGGCGCTCTACTCGCCCTGGCAGGCCCTGCTCGTCGCGATCCTCTACCTCGTCATCCAGCAGCTCGAGAACTACGTCATCGTGCCGCGCGTCATGTCCAAGGCGGTCGAGCTCCATCCGCTCGCCGTCCTGCTCGCCCTGATGGTCGGCGGCGAGCTGATGGGCGTGCTGGGAGCGGTGCTAGCCGTGCCGGTGACCGCCGCCATCTCGGTCGTCGTGGACGAGATCCGTTCCGAGCGGCTCGCCCCGTCCGTCGATCCGGAAGACGTCGTCTCGGACGATCTGCTCCCGAAGGAAGGCATCTTCGCCCACCAGGCGAAAGAGGATGCCGAGCAGCGGCTCGAAGGCGAGCCGGTCGAAGCCGCGCAGCCGCCAGCGCCGCCCTCGTCCCGCCCCGCGCAGGCCGCCCCCGTCCAGCCCCAGACCGTGCCGCCGCCCTCCACGCCCGCCTCTGTCGCCCGAGCCGCCGAGCCGGGCCGCCCCACCGTCGAGTGACTCGCCCCGGTCACCGCCGTGCGCGCCGTTCGTCACACGTCGCGGTGGTGCTCCCATAGCATCGGTTACGGGCGGGGTGCGTCGGCGGGCGCCAGACGGTATCATCTGCCCGGCCGTCGATGCGCCGCGTGCCCTGCCCCGGACCGGACGCCCAGTCCAGACGTGCGGCGGGCGCCGGCGGGCGACTGTGAGGTGAACTGGTGAAGCGATTTCTGCGCACAGCCGCCCTGACCGTGGGGGCGGCCCTGACGATCTCGATTGTGGCCCAGCAGCAGCCCGTGACCGACGTACTGGCCCAGGCTTCTCCCAGCGTCTCGCCGGTCGTCTCCCCCGTCGCCAGTCCGGTCACCGCGCCGGCCCCGCGCGCCGGCGGCTTCCCGATCGAGCTGGCCTGGCCGATGGTGGCCGGCGGCGCAGCTGCCGTCGGAGCCGGCGCTCTGCTCCTGCGCCGAGGCCGTAGCAAGTAGGGGCGCGGCCCATCAGCCGGCCAGGCGCTCCCACGACCGAGGCACGCCCGTGATCTCCGAGCCATCGGGCGGGCTGGCCGCTCCTCCCACGGGCTCGCCGCCAGCCCCACCTTCCGTCCGCTCGCGCCTGCGAGCCGGCGCAGCCACGCTGCTGCTGGTCGGCGGGCTCGGCGTGATGCTGGCCGGCAGCGGCGCGCTGCTCCTTCGCTGGTACGCCGCCGAAAGCTGGGCCGCCAGCGACGAAGCGGCTCAGGCCGAGCGCCAGCTCGCCGCGCCGGCCCCGCGCTGGATCGACCCGTCCGAGCCACTCCCAACCCCCCGCCCGACCCAGACGCCGCGCAGCGCTCCCAGAGCTGACCCACCATCAGCCCGCGCCCCCGGCGCCGCGCTCGCGGCCCCGTCGAGTGTGCCAGACAGTGCCGCCGCGACCGACCAGACAGCCGCCGCCCGCCCGCCCGACGACCGCCAGGCCAGTGGCCTCGCAGCCGATGGCGCCCCGGCCCCGTCCGGCCCGACCGCGCCGCTGGACAGCCCCCGTCGCCCGGCGCTCGGCCCGCCAGCCGACGATCGGGCGAGCGCCATGCTCGGCTCCGGGCCGGACCCCACGCCCGCCCCGCCCCCGACACCGACCCCGGAGCCGCGTGCGCCGGCCAGCGCCATCCGCCTGGTCGAGAGCGGCTTCCGCTTCCTGGACCCGCCAGAGCCGGGTGCGCAGGCCCAGGTCAGCCTTCGGGTAACGAACCAGTCCCCGCTCCCGACCGGCCCGCTGCGGATGACCCTCTCGCCGAAGTGGCTCAAAGGCTGGCGCGTCGTGGACGCCGAGCCGCCGGTGCTCGACGACCGCGTCCTGGACGAGACGCACCGCGCCTTCGACTTCCCCGGCCTGGACGGCGGATCGGAGGGCACTCTGCTGCTCCACCTCGTCGCCACCGACGACGCCGTCGATCCGCCACAGATCGGGCTGTCGCTGCTGGTCTCGGAAAGCGCCAGCGGCCCAGACCGAGACGGAGGCTCGCCGGACGCTGCCCGCGAGATCGCCCAGACCCGGCCCCAGACGGTCGCCCCGAGGCCCCACCCCGGCCCCGCCCGCGCCGTCGAGATCCCGCGCCTGAAGCTGCACGCCGCCGTCGTCCCGACCGTCTGGGAGCCGCCGGGCTGGGTCGTCGGGCAGCTGAAGAGCTCGGCCAACCTGAGCGAGGGGAACACCGTCCTGATCGGCCACCTGACCGGACTGGCCGGGAACGTCTTCGCGCGCCTCCAGGAGCTCGAGCCGGGCGACGAGATCATCGCGACCTCGCGCGGCCTGGAGTACCGCTTCGTCGTCAGCGAGACGATGGTCCTGCCGAACGACGACAGCCTGCCGGCCGAGCCGTCCGACACCGCCCGGCTCACCCTGATGACCTGCACCGGCGAGTGGGACCCGCTCCATCACGACTACTCCCACCGCCTCTGGGTCGTCGCCGAGCCGCCCGAGCTGGCCGAGTCTACCCTCTCCGGCGAGACGCTCGGGCCACTCAGTCGGCAGCTTGGCCGCGTGCCGTCCACCTCCGAGGCTGCTACCGCGCCGACCCCCAACGTCGAGGCCGCTCGCATCCAGGGCGCCATGAGCCGGGCCGTCGTCGTGGCCCCCACGCCGACCCCAGCTCCCCCCGCCGCCGAGATCGTGGCCCCTTCAAACGGCGCGCAGGTTCCCAGCCGGGTGATGGTGCGCGGCCGTCGCGCGAGGTCGGCGAACCCGGCCGAGCCGCTCTGGCTGGCGGTGCGCGCCGAGATCGAGGGGAGCCGCTGGTACCTGTACGGGCAGCCGCTGGACGTCCACCCGGACGGCAGCTGGGAAGCGAGCCTGGAGATCGGCGGCGGCCCGGGCATCCGCCACACCATCGTCGTGGCCCCGGTCGACGCCGCCACCGACGCCCGCCTTCGCCGCCAGGTGGCGCAGCGGCCCGGCGAGCCGCTGGCGATCCTGCCGGACGCCTTCGAGGCCGGCGCACGGGTCACCGTCGAGCGCCGCTAGACTCCCCTCCCCCTCTGAAACGGTGTGCTATCGTGACGGCATGGACCCGCTGATCCTCCAGGCCCGCGCCGCCGCCGAGCGCGCCTACGTCCCCTACTCGAAGTTCCGCGTCGGAGCGGCCGTCGAAGCGGATGGCCAGCGCTTCGCCGGCTGCAACGTCGAAAACGCCTCGTACGGCCTGACCGTCTGCGCCGAGCGCGTCGCTCTGTTCACCGCCGTCGCGGCCGGGTATCGGCGGGTGCAGCGGCTCGCCGTCACCTGCGCGGACGCCGACGCCGATCTGGGGGAGAACGGGCGGATGCCGTGCGGCGCCTGCCGGCAGGTGATGGTCGAGCTGATGGACCCGGACGGCGAAGTGCTGGTGGACGGCGTACGTACCTTCCGCCTCGCGGAGCTCCTGCCGGTCGCCTTCACGCTCTAAACTGGCATCCGCGGTTCGCCAGGACACGCCTGCGACTTGAAGGGAGCTCGTCCGTGCCGCACGTCAACGTCGAGATCAAGGCCCGCTGCGCCGATCTCACCCGCGCCAGGGCAACGCTGCTGGCGCTCGGGGCGCGGCTGGTCGGCCCGGACTATCAGCTCGACACCTACTTTCAGGTGCCGAACGGGCGCCTCAAGCTGCGCGAGGGCCAGATCGAAAACAACCTGATCTTCTACACCCGCCCGGACCAGGACGGCCCGAAACGCTCGGACGTCATCCTGTACGGCACCCGCCCCGGCACCGATCTGAAGGCGCTGTTGACGGCTGCGCTCGGCACGCTGGTAGCCGTCGAGAAGCGGCGCGAGATCTACTTCGTGGAGGTTTCCGACGTCGATGTGCCCGGCGACCCATCGGCCCCAACTCGTGCACGTGGCCAGGAGAACGTCAAAGTTCACCTGGACACCGTCACCGGCCTCGGCTCCTTCGTCGAGATCGAGGCGATCGACCTGGACGGCTCGCTCGGGCCGGCCCTGCTGGAGGCGCAGTGCCGCCGCCTGATGGCTCGCCTGAACGTCCAGGACGCCGACCTCGAGCCGGCGTCCTACAGCGATCTGCCGCGGGAGCAGACGAGCCGTGAGCAGACGAGCGGTGAGCAGACGAGCGATAAGCGGCCGGGTCATTGAGAGCGAGCACTCGCTACTCGCTACTCGCTACTCGCTACTCGCCCAGGTGCCCGCAGTCCGCGAACCGCTTCAGCATACCCCACGCACCCTCGAAATTCGAGCCGTTGCCGTGCAGCTCGATCTCGGTGACGGCGCAGTTCCGATTGGGGACGCGCCAGACCAGATCCGGTTCGAGGTCCGGGCAGATGTCGCTCAGGGTGGCCCCGACGATCCCGCCGTGCGCCACCACCACGATCCGCTGCCCGGCCCGCCCCGCCACCGCCTGCCCGAGCGCCAGCCGTGCCCGCGCCCGCAGCTCGTGGAAGTCCTCGCCGCCGGGGAAGCGGGCGTCGTGGTCGCCGTCACGCCAGCTCGCCATGATCCGGTCGTGGTGCTCCCAGCGCTCTGGCGTCGGCGGGGCGCCGTCGAAGTCGCCGCAGTCGATCTCCCGCAGCTGCTCCACCACCGTGACGGCGTGCCCGAGGGCGACGGCGATCGTCTCGGCCGTCTCGACCGCGCGCTTGAGCGGCGAGCTGAAGACCGCGCCGATCGGCCGCTCGCGGTGGAGCGAGGCGAAGTAGGCGGCCGTCTGCTCCGCCTGCTTCACACCCTTCTCGGTCAGCGAATAGTCGATCTTGCGGTGCGAGAACTCGCGGGTGATGTTCGCCAGATTCTCGCCGTGTCGAACCAGATAGACGGTGTTGGTGCTGCTCATCCGACGATCTCAACGCTCCCATCGCGTGGCTCGTCGCGCTCCGCTGGTGGCGGAAGGCGCGTCACGTCTGCTTCGAGACCTCGACGCCAGCCAGCTGCTCCTGCACCAGCAGCGAGGCGACGTACTGCTTCTTGCCGTGGCCGGCGCTCAACCCCTCCTGGAGGATCTGCTCGGCGAGCGCCCCCGCCAGCAGCCGGACCCCGAGCGCCCGCCCGATCCCGACGGCCAGGTAGACGTCCTTGTGCATCAGCTCGGTTGCGAAGCCTGGCTCGAAGTTGCGGGTGAGCGCGGCGCTGGCGACGTTGTCGAGCGAGCGGCTGGCCCCGCTGCTGGTCTTCAGGATGTCGTACGCCAGTTGCGGGTCGATGCCGGCCTTCGTCGCCAGGATCAGCCCCTCCATCGCGCCGGCCGCGTTGACGAAGTTCATCATCTGGTTGACCAGCTTGATGGTGGCGCCGGCCCCGGTCGGCCCGACGAGATGGATGTTCTGGCCCATCACGTCCAGCATCGGGCGGACCCGCTCGAAGTGCTCCGCTGCCCCGCCGACCATGATCGTCAGGGTGCCGGAGATCGCGCCCGAGGTGCCGCCGCTGATCGGGGCGTCCAGGTAGCCGACGCCCTTCTCGGCCAGCTGCGCGGCGATCTTCTGGTGCGTGTCTGGGCCGACCGTGCTCAGGTCGCAGAAGACCTGGCCGGCCCGCGCGACCTCGATAGCGCCGCCCTCGCCGAGGTAGACCCGCTCGACGTCGGCCGGGAAGCCGACGCAGGTGAACAGGATCTCGACCCGCTCGGCCACCTCGCGAGCGGACGCGGCCGGGCTGGCGCCTTCCGACGCGATGGCCTCCACGATGGCGCGGCTTCGATTGTGAACGACCAGGCTATAGCCAGCCTGGATCAGGTTGCGGGCCATCGGCGCGCCCATCTGCCCGAGCCCGACAAATCCGATGGTCGGCTTGTCGCCGCTTGACATGCAACTCCTCCGGTCTCAAGAGGATGGGTGTCAGTGTGCCCAGGCCGCCTGGGCCAGGGCGTTCTCGCCGGCCGTCCGGACCTCGTACAGCTCCATCAGGCGGCGGGTGACTGGCCCGACCCGCCCGGTCCCGACCATCGCGCCGTTGAGGTTGACGATCGGCACGATCCCGGAGAGGGTGCCGGTCACGAAGATCTCGTCGGCCTCGGCGAGCTGCTCGCCCCGGAACGACGCTTCCATCACGTCGATGCCGTCCTCACGCGCCAGCTCCAGCGTGACCTCGCGAGTGATGCCCCACAGGATGTAGTTGGTGCACGGCGCGGTCATCAGCGTAGTGCCGAACACCGCGAACACGTTGCAGGAAGCCGCGTCCGTGACGTAGCCGTCGCGGACGAAGATCGCCTCGTAGGCGCCAGCATCGACCGCCCTGGTCCGGGCCAGGACGTTCGCGGTCAGCGCGGTGACCTTCACGTCGCAGCGTGCCCAGCGGTCGTCTGGCACGGTGATCGCCGAGCCGCCGTTCTTGAGGATCTCGACCGCCGGGAGCGGGGCCGGGCGGACCGCTACCAGGGTACTCGGCTTGACTCCCGAGGGGATGGCCGGATTGCGCGGCGCGACGCCCCGGGTGATCTGGATGTAGATCTGCCCCTGGTCGGTGCCGTTCCGGGCGATCAGATCCTCGGCGATCCGCCCGATCTCCTCGGACGAGGGGTCAAGGTGCAGGCGGACGGCAGCGGCGCTGCGGTCGAGCCGGTCGAGGTGGCGCTCCAGCTCGAACGGCTTGCCGCCGAAAATGCGGATGACCTCGTAGATGCCGTCGGCGAACACGAACCCGCGATCGTTGATCGAGATCTTCGCGTCGTGCTCGTCGACGATCTCGCCGTTCCAGTACAGCAGTGCCACGGCATACCTCGCTTCTCTCACGAACAATCGTCAGGGGTAGGAGTAGCGTAGCAGACCCGGGGAAAGCCCCACCGCCAGGGGGCGCAATGAATTGGGGCGCAGGGGGCGCAATGAATTGGGGCGCAGGGGGCGCAATGAATTGGGGCGCAGGGGGCGCAATGAATTGCGCCCGTACAAGGTTCGTCCTGGTAGGGGCGCGATTCATTGCACCCCCTCCGGTCAGTCCCAGTGGCAGACGTGGTCCGCCACCTGGGCGATGGCCGTCTCCATCGCGGCGGCGGCCGGCGTCGGGTGCTCGTTGCGGCGTCGGGCCAGCCCGACCGTCCGGACCAGGGCCGGGCGGTCGATGGTGACGGCGTGGAGCTGCCCGAGACGGACCTCGTTCGCGACGACGGCCGGCGGCAGCACCGACATCCCCAGCCCCCGCTGCACCAGCAGCTTGATCGGCCCGAGCCCGGACAGCTCGACGGCCACCCGCAGCTGGAAGCCGGCCTCGGCACAGGCCGCCTCGACCAGCGCCCGGACGCCGTGGCGGCGGTACGGCAAGATCCATGGCTCGTCGGCCAGCTCCGAGAGATCCACAGACGAGGTGCCGGCCAGCCGATGGTCCGGCCCGACGATCAGCGCCAGCCGCTCCTCGAGGATCGGGCGGACCAGCAGGCCGTCGTCGTCGATCGGCAGCGAGACCACGGCCAGGTCGAGCCGGCCGTCGCCCAGGTACTCCACCAGCTGGTCGGTCATGTCCTCCTGGACCTGGACCTGCACCAGCGGGTGCTGCCCGCGATACCGCTCCAGCAGCTCCGGCAGCAGCCAGATCACGGCGCTTGGCGTGATCCCGAGCGCCACCCGCCCGCCGCGCAGCTCCCGCAGGCCGCCGAGCACCTGCCCGGCCCGCTCGACCTCGGTCAGGACGCGCCGGGCGTACGGCAAGAGCGCCTCGCCGGCCTCGGTGAGGCGGACGCCGCGCGGGCCGCGATGAAACAGGCGCAGTCCGACCTCTCTCTCCAGGGTGGCGATCTGCTGGCTGATAGCCGGCTGGACCAGATGCAGCGCCTCGGCTGCCCGCGACATGCTTCCGAGCTCGGCGACGCGCTCGAAGCACGTCAACTGGCGAAGATCCACCCGGCCTCCTTCTGTGCCCGTCGGCATCCTCGACCGTACATCCTAGCGCAGATGGGACAATCGATTCAGCACGCACACACCAAAGCCCCACCCCCAGCCCCCTCGTGCAGCCGGTCAATCCCCTATCGGCTCCAGGCGCTTCAGGTGGCGAATCGGGGAGCAGCACAGCCAGACCACGGCCGGCAGCGCCCCGACCGCCCCCACCAGCATCGTCAGGCGCGGCCCGATGGTCTCGCCCAGGATGCCCCCCAGGATCGTGCCGAGCAGCATCGCCGACCAGGATGCGACGCGCAGGCTCGCCGTGACCCGGCCCAGCGACCGATCCTCGACCCTGGACTGCACCACGCTCTCCTCGTGGATCTGGAAGATCGTGGCGGTAGCATCGGTCAACTGCGGCAGGCCGACCATCAGCACCACCAGCCAGAACGGCCCTGTCGCGAGCGGAACCAGCAGCAGGCTGACCGCCGTGATCGCGAACGTGACGATCAGTGTCGGGCCGAGGCCGAGCCGCCGTTCGACCGGCCCGGCGGCCACCGCCCCGAAGAACGACGCCACCCCTCCGATCGCGAACAGCACCCCGAACACGACCGGCTCCATCTCCAGATCCCGGGTCAGGAAGACCAGCAGCATCGAGACCCAGATGAAGAGGGAGAGCTCGTAGAGGGCGCGGGTGCCGGCAATCGCCCGCAAGATCGGGTCGTGGAGCACCAGCCGCCAGCCCTCGCGGATCGCCGCCAGCGTGCTCTGCTCGGCTGCGCCGTCGTGGACCGGCGGCTCCGGCTTGCGGATCGCCGTCAGGCAGACCGCGGAGACCAGGAACGAGATCGCGTCCAGCAGGATCGCGCCGGGCGCGGTCAGCAGTTGTACCAGCAGGCCGGCGAACCCGAACGCGCCGACCTCTACCACCGAGCCGCTCGCCTGGAGCTTGCTATTCCCTTCGATCAGCTCGTCTCGCGAGATGACTGTGGGCAGGTACGATCGATGCGCGACCTCGAACAGCGCGGTCATGGTGCCGGCCGCCAGCACCACCACGAACAACTGCCCGAGGCTGAGGACGCCGAGCAGCGCCGCCAGCGGGATCGAGACCAGCAGGAGGGCGCGGCCAAGATCGGTCCAGATCATCAGCGGGCGGCGTCGCAGCCGATCCACCCAGACGCCAGCCACCAGCCCGATGACGACGCCCGGCAGGGCATCCGCCATCCGGATCAAGGCGACCTCGCCCGGTGTGGCGTCGAGCGTGAGGATCGCGACGAGCGGCAGCGCGAACCGGCCGATCAGACTGCCAGCCTGCGAGACGGTGTGGCCGGCCCAGAGCTTCAGAAAGTCAGAATGGCGCCAGAGGCCATCCAGGCGTATCAGGGAGGACACGGAGCTCCTCAGGCCATGCAGCCCCGACAGACGATGCCGGGACGCGGTGTGTCAGCGTGTCGTCAGCGCGGAAAGCCCGAGACGGGCGAACATCGACGGTCACGATGCACGAGGGAGCGAACGGCTTCACGGCCACGTCCTCTCGGTCCTGACGTTGAAGTGCCGACGCCAATGGTAGCGCACGCTCAGCGCGCGGACAGTGCCCGGCGTGACACGGAGAGACAGCCCCACCCCCCAACCCCCTCTCCCGCGCACAGGGACAGTAGAGGAGGTTGGGGGGTGAGGGCGATCTCGTACGATGTACCATCGGGGAAGACGGCTGAAGGAGGACGGCGTGGTCCCACGGTTCGGCATCTTCGATCACCTGGAGCGGCAGGCTGACATCTCGCTCGGGCAGCAGTATGAGGAGCGGCTGCGGCTGCTGGCCCGCGCCGACGAGCTTGGCTTCTACGCCTACCACCTGGCCGAGCACCACCAGTCGCCGCTGTGCATGGCGCCCTCGCCGAGCGTCTTCCTGGCAGCTGCCGCACGGCATACTCGCCAGATCAAGCTCGGCGCGCTGGTCAGCGTCCTGCCGTTCTATCACCCGCTCCGTCTCGTCGAAGAGATGTGCATGCTCGATCATCTCACTGGCGGCCGGCTCCAGATCGGGATCGGGCGCGGGATCACTGCTATCGAGCACACCTTCTGGGGGCAGCGTCCTGAAGAGGCCCACACCCGCCACGACGAGGTGACCGAGATCCTGGTGCGCGGCCTGACCTCGGACACGATGGACTTCCAGGGCCAGTTCTACCGCTACGAGAACGTGCCGCTGGAGCTGACGCCGGCCCAGAAGCCGCACCCGCCGTTCTGGAGCGCCGGCAACCCGGAGTACGCCGGTCGGTACGGCACGAACTTCGTGTTCCACGGCGGCCAGCGCTTCTCAGAGACCCTGGCGCGCTACCGCCAGCTCTGGCAGGAGCACCGCGACGCGCCGGGTCGCCTCAACCGCGACAGTGACGAGCCGCTGGCCGGTAGCTCGACCCACATCGTCGTCGCGGACACGGACGAGGAGGCCGTCGCCATCGCGCGGGCGTCCTGGCCGGTCTACAACCGCAACTTCGCCAAGCGCGGGCTGACCGGCCCCGGCCCCGAGACGACCGGCACCGGCGCGATCAAGCCGCTGCCGGCCGGCGGCCCCGGCCTGGGCGGGGACGTGGACAAGGCGTTCGAGCTGGAGCGCTGCGTGGCCGGCTCGCCGGAGACCCTGCTGCGCCACGTCGAGAAGTACACCCTGGCCGGCGATGCCAACTATCTGGTGACCTCGTTCCAGTGGGGCAGCATCACCCACGCCCAGGCGATGCGCTCGCTGGAGCTGTTCGGCACGGAGGTCATCCCGCGCATCACCGAGCGGGCCGCCGTCGCCTCGGCCTGACGAGCGCCTTCTCCCAGGGAGTCACCAGCGCGATGCAACCGGCTGACATCCCGCACCTGGCGCTCCTGGTCGGCGTCGGGCTGTCGGCCGGCTTCCTGTCGGGGATCATCGGGATGGGCGGCGCGCTGCTGCTGGTGCCGGCCCTGGCGTTCGTGGCCGGGATGCCGTTCAAGCTGGCGACCGGCACGGCATCGTTGCACGGGTTGGCCGTCGGGCTCTCGGGCTACCTGATCCACGGCCGGTATGGGGCAGTAGACATGCGTGTCGGGCTGGCGGCGGGGGCTGGCAGTGTGGTCGGCGGCATCCTGGGCGCCGCGATCTCCGGCTACCTCGATCCGTTCGGCGTCAAGCTGGTCTACCTGGCCGCCGTGCTGCTCTCGCTGGTGTTCCTGTTGCTGCCGGTCAAGACGCCGCCGGCTGGCGCGCCACGGCGGGTGCCTCGTGCTGACGAGTGGTCGGCCGGTCTCGGGGCGCTGACCGGCGTCGTGGCCGGCAACATCGGCGCCGGCGGCACGTTCATGCTGATCCCGCTCTCGCGGTGGGCGCTGAAGATGCCGATTCACCGCGCCGTCGGCACCAGCATGCTGGTCTCGATCTTCACCGCCATCGCGGCCACCTCTGGCAAGGCGCTGCTTGGGCAGATCCCCTGGGCCGAGGCGATCCTGGTGGTGACGGGGAGCGCGCTCGGGACGCTGGCTGGCGCACGCTTGACCCGGCGGATCTCGCCTCAACTGCTGCGCCTGCTCCTCATCTCGATTCTACTGTTGCTGCTGGCCCGCACCCTCGCGGACCTGCTGTTGGGGTAGCACGGCGCATCTGGAGTTGCCGGATTTTGCCGTTACGCCACGCTGACGAGCGCTCCCAGCGCGATGCCGAGGAAGACCTGATTGACCGAGCTATGCGCTGAAGCCAGCGTGTCGAGCTCTTCGTCCAGAATCGGATACGCCCGGAAGTCCCGACCAATGAGCGTAACCTCAAATTGAACCGACGTGAGCTCCTGACGGACGTGGAACGACTGTGGCGGCTCGTCCATCTATGATGCGACAGCAGTTCGCTGCACGAGATCGTTGAGACCCAAGGCGAGCGCGTTGAAGAGCAGTGTGTATCCACATTGCGTGCAAATCAGGGCAACCGAAGGCAATCCTCGGCCAGCAAACGCGGGTATCTCGGGAAGCCGTTCGAGCCCCAGCGTCACGAACCCATCGGCCAGCGACCAGGAGGCCGACTCGCACATCGGGCAGCGTGCGTGTGGCGCTCGCCTCTTGATTGCTGCGTAGATTCGCTGTCGCGTCGGCTGGTCGAATGCTTCCATCATGGAGCCTCGTAGCTGAAGTGCTCGAATCATACTCTGGATCACCCCCTCAACCGCGATTTCCTGAAGTTGCTGGCGCGCACCCTCGCCGACTTGCTGGTGGAGCCGGACGCGTACCGTCTGATCTTCGAGAACCGGCGGGCGCGCGTCGCCTGGGTCACGAGCGCCCCTGGCGACACGACAAAGATGCACGCCCATCCGGCCCACGTCTTTCGCTACATGATCGCGCCGAACCGGCTGCGGACCATCGACCAGAACGGCGTCGCTCGTGACCTCGACCCATATCCGGCTGGCCTGGCGTTCTGGCGGGATCAGGGGATGCGCCACGAGACGGTCAATATCGGGGAGACGACGGGCCAGCTCGTGCTGATCGAGGTCCGCTAACTGCTGGTGGCCTGTCCGTTCGCGTCGGGCAGCTGGCCGGCGTGGTGCGAGAACTGGGCCGGCACGTACAACAGGTCGTCGCGGTCCACCACGAAGCTGTCCGAGCTGCCCGTCGCCGGCACTACGAAGTCGCGCGCAAGGCCCATGTCGTCGTAGAGGGCGAGGCCGTCCGGCCCCCAGATCGAGAGGGCCACCGAATACTTCCCCGGCTGGAACGGCGGCGCCTCGAACGTTGCCTCCACCACGCCGTCCGCTTCCACGCTGTCCGGCACGTCGCCGGGGCGGGAGTCGGCGGCGCAGATCGTCACACCGTGGAGCGGCGCCCGAATCGCGAAGCGGAAGATCGGGCGCTCCAACGGGCGGCGAGCGTGGTACGCGGCACGAATGCGAATCGGCTCACCCGGTTGGAAGACGTCCGTCTCACGGCCAGCCGCGTCGAGCAGCTGGACCGCGCCGTATCGAGCATCGCCTGAGCCGCCGCGCGTCTCGGTGCGGTCGCGGGCAGTCTGGTCGGTGACGGCCCTGCTGTTCACGTCGTCCAGGTACTGCGCCACGATCTCGTCGGTCGGCCCGAGGGCGCGGATCTCGCCCTTTTCCAGCCACAAGACCTGCCTGCAAAGCCCCCGCACGTTCCCCAGGTCGTGTGAAACCAGGACCACCGTCTTGCCCTGCTGAACGAGGCCGCGCATCGCGTCGATCGCCTTGCGCTGGAACGCGGTGTCGCCGACCGCCAGCACCTCGTCCACCAGCAGCACATCGGGGTCGCTGTGGGCCGCCACCCCGAACCCGAGCCGCGCGTACATCCCTGACGAGTACCACTTGACCGGCGTGTCCACGAACTTCTCGATGCCGGTGAACTCGACGATCTCGTCCAGGCGGCTGGCGATCTCCTTGAAGCTCAGCCCCAGGATCGCGCCGTGCAGGAAGATGTTCTCGCGGCCGGTCAGCTCGGCGTGGAACCCGGCCCCAAGCTCGATCAGCGAGATCACCTTGCCGGCGACCAAAACCCGCCCGGCAGTAGGCCAGGTGACCCGCGAGAGCAGCTTCAGAATCGTCGTCTTGCCGGCCCCGTTCGGCCCGAGCATCCCGAGGCTGTCGCCCTCCTGGAGCTCAAAGGAGACGTCGTTCAGCGCCCAGTGACGCGCGCGCCCGCCGCCCTTGCCGACCATCTTGCCGGCCCAGCTGGCGAACAGCTCGGTGAACTGGCGCTGCCGCCCGATCTTGTAGACCTTCGAGACGTTCTCGAACCGTACGGCAAACATGCTACGGAGGAGACAGGAGACAGGAGACAGGAGACAGGAGGTGCAGACTGTAGGATGTGACGTGGTGCATGGTGCCTGAGTATGCCAGCAGAAGCCTGGCGGAGAGAAGCTCACCGTCATCATCACGGTAGCTCAGTCGGCGATGCGTCGTTTCATGTGATGCGTCACGATGTGTCGATGGGACGTGAGAGTTGACAGAGATGTAGATGCTTGACGCACACCGGCTATGATGGACAGGTACCGGGCTCACCGCGCGCTCATCGTCCACGACAGGCGCGGTGGCCGAGTGATGGGGAGCTGAGCGGCGGTGACTGAGCGACAGCCGGACGAGTATCCGTGGCCTGGACGACGACTTGCGCCAATCACGCTACGGGACTGCTTGCTCGTGCCGCTGCCTGCCGATCTCGCCAGAGACGAATCGCGGATGCCGTGCACGCTCGCCGATCTCGACGCCTCGGCATGGGATATCTATACTCCCGAGCAATGCCGAGCCTCGCGGAGGCAATTGTCACCCGAGTGCGAGAGCAGGCCAGGTATCTGATTGGGTCTGGCCCGCTCGCCGAGCGTCGGCTGCCGCCCCTCCCGAGCGGGATGTCGCTCGCGGACCTCGGTCTCAGTGTCAGGACATTCAACGCCTTGTTGCGCAGTCCACTCGGCGGCCATCCCGAGCGGCTTCGCTCGGCAACCGTCGAAGACGTGCTCGACATCCGAGGATGGGCGCCAAAGGGTTGATCCAGCTGCTCGTCGCACTCGAGGAGGTGCGCCAGGACATCTCGTCAGCAGATGATGGTGTGGACGGGACATCGCGGGTGGAGTGCTTGGCTGATGATGCGCGCCCTGGCGACGGTGAGGCGATGACTGAGCCTGCGCCCGATGCGTTTGTCGGCGGCCTGACCGAGCACGACGTCGGCCTGCTCGGCGCCTGGACGCGGGGCGAGCTTGACAGCCTCCCAGAAGCGTCCTGCACAGGCGCCTGCCGCGATCCAGAGGCGACCCACGTGTTGGATCTCGGACTCGCATCTCGGACTGTCGGAGCCATCACGCGGGCTGGCCACGAAGCGATCGGTCACTGGCTCCGAGACGCGATGATACTCGACATCCTGGCATTGCCGAGCTTCGGACGAACGGCTTTCGGTGACCTTCTGGACGGCATCGTGCGGCTGATGCTCCAGCCGCCCCCGAGCGAGGATCTCACCCAGCTAGCCCTGGCGCTCGCAGAATCAGATCTTTCCGCCCTGTTCGCCGGTGACGATCCTCGCCTCTTCCCCGACGCCGCCACGGTCTGCCGGCCAGGTGAGACGGTTCGTGAGGCTGCGCTTCGGCTGTCGCAGCGCCCCGTCGATCCTCTGGAGGTGCGCCTTGTCGTCGACCGCGTCCGGGCGTCTCCTGGCGGCGCTTCAGCGATTCGAGCGGCAGTCGTTAGAAGACGAGGCTCACGGAGATCGCGACCTCCCTGTCGGACGGCCGTCAGGGCGGCATGTTCGCCAGATACCGTGGTTGGGATGGACGCGGAGGCGCCGTGTTGCAGGCGGTTGGCGACGAATTCGGGGTATCCGCGAGCGCGTCCGACAGGTGTGCAGCAAGGTTGAGACGCGAGTGCGGGCGCTGCGTCTGGCGGCGCCCGTGCTCGGTCGGGTGGTGGCGGTCGCCGGGGATTTCGCGCCGATCTGGGCCGACGAGCCTCGTTCGCGAGCTTCAGGACCGTCAACTCATCGCCGGAACGTTTGCCCCAGAGGCGTTGATCGAGGCTGCCGCGATGCTCGGGATTGACGCCCCGATCCGTATTGATGAGGTCGCCGGGCGTGCGCGTGTGTGTCTGGCCGACGACGAATCGGCCGCACAACTCGACCGACTCGCTCGGCTGGTCAGGCGGATCGGGCGACGGACGGTCGAGCACTGGGGTGTCGGTCTCATCTCGGACGTGGTCGCTGCCGCGCTCGGGAATCCGGCGAGGATGTCGAAGAGAAATTCGTCCTCGACATTCTGACTCGTGACGACGGGTTCCGGTGGCTGCACCAGTCCGCGTGGCTGGTACTGGAACGCCGAGGTTCCTCGGAATCGGCTCACCAACCAGATCGACAAGGTGCTCTGTGTCGCCCCGCAGATCTCGGTGACCCAGCTCCAGGCGGCTGTGGCGCGAAACTACCGCATGGAGGGGCAGGCGCCGCCGGTGCAGGTGCTCGCAGAGCTGTGCCGCCGGCTGCCAAACCGGGCTGGTTGACGGAGACGTCGTCCGGGCCGAGCCGCGCCTGCATCCAATCGACGTGCTGGCCGACACCGAGCCCTCTTCTATGAGATCCTGGATGCCGGCGGCTCGGTCATGACCAGGGCAGATCTCGAAGAGTCGTGCCTCCTGCACGGGATGAATCGCGCCACGTTCTACGTCTACCTCGGCAATTCGCCGATCCTCGTCAGTCCGCGTCGTGGGATATATGCCCTGGTCGGCGCTCGAGTGTCGCCGGACCGAATCGCCGAGCTTGCGATCAGGCGTCAGCGCGGGCGCGTGCTCGTCGCGGCGGGGCGACACGATGCGAAGACGTTCTGGACGCTCTACTGTCACCCGCGAGAGCAGCTTCAGAATGGTGGTCTTGCCGGCCCCGTTCGGCCCGAGCATCCCCAGGCTGTCGCCCTCCTGGAGCTCGAAGGAGACGTCGTTCAGCGCCCAGTGACGCGCGCGCCCTCCGCCCTTGCCGACCATCTTGCCGGCCCAGCTGGCGAACAGCTCGGTGAACTGGCGCTGCCGCCCGATCTTGTAGACCTTCGAGACGTTCTCGAACCGTACGGCAAACATGGCTATCGAGAGGGCAGAGGGCAGAGGGCAGAGGGCAGAGGGCAAGGCTTACCGAACGAGGCTAGGGCCGCGATTCTCTCATAGGTGCACCCCACTGCCCACCGCATTACTGCCCTCTGCCCTCTGCCCTCTGCATACTCGTCAAATGATGTCCGCGAAGACGCGCTCGGCGCGCTTGAAGTACACGTACGCGACCACCAGGATGATGCCGGACATCGCCGTCGAGATCGCCAGCAGCTGCCAGTCCGGGGCGTGCCCGTGCGCCACCACCGCTCGGAACGCGTCGATCAGGCCAACCATCGGGTTCAGCGCGTAGATCGGCCAGAGCGAGGCCGGTAACGCGTCCTTCACCAGCGACATCGCGTACGAGACCGGCGTCACGTAGAGCCAGACTTGCAAACCGAGCGTCACCACCGGCGCCAGGTCGCGGAACGAGACGTTGAGCGCGGACGTAATCAGCGACAGCCCGACGATCAGCGCGATCTCGATGACGGTCAGCACTGGCACCAGCAGCAGCCAGGGCGTCGGCGCAATGCCGTACCAGACCAGCAACCCCGCCAGCACCAGCGCCGAGGCAAGGAAATCGACGAATCGCGCCCCGACCTGTGAGATGACGATCACCTCGCGCGGGAAGTACGTCTTGGTGACCACGCTGCGCTGGCTGACCAGCCCGATGGTCGCCGTGGTCAGCGCGTTCGCCAGGAAGGTCCACGGCACGAGCGCCACGTACGAGAAGATCGGGTACGGCAGGCCGTCCGAAGGTAGCCGCGCGAACCGCCCGAACACCAGGCTGAACACGACCATGAACGCCAGCGGCTGGATGATGGCCCAGCCGATCCCGAGCAACGATTGCCGGTAGCGAGCCTTGATCTCGCGCTGGGTCAGGGCGTAGACCAGCTCGCGGTACTGCCACAACTGGAGCAGGGCGCTCGGGGCGAAGCGCGCCTCGCTGTCCACGATGGTCAGCTTGCGTGGGCGGGCCGGGCTCGCCTCACCCCCCGTGGGCGCAATGAATTGCGCCCCTACGGAGGGTGCCGGTCGAGTAGGGGCGCGATTCATCGCGCCCGCTGGCGGAGGGAGATCTCCGCGTCCCGTGTCCACCGTCATGGGATGCGCGCCAGCCGGTCCAGGACGTACGCCGCCACCCGCTCGGCCGCCTTGCCGTCCACCTTGTAGCAGAGGTCCGTCGCGGCGCGGGCGCGGCCCTCGCGGTCCCGGCCCGGATCGGCGAGGTACGCCGCCACCTCGTCCACCATCTGGGCAGGGCTGGGAGCAACTCGCACTGCTCCGATGTCCACCAATGGCTTGTAGTGCGTGTACTGGTAGAACCGCCGCGACGAGTCCAGGAACGGCTTCTGGTCGTGGCCGTCGAACGCGATGTTCACGACCGGCGTGTCCAGCACCGCCGCCTCGATGGCGATGGTGCTCGCCACGTTGACGATCACGTCGCTGTGCTTGAGCGTGTTCGCCAGGTGCAGCCGGTTGTCGCGGCTCGGATCGACGTTCGAGCCTTCCGCGACGATCGTCTCCTTGAACGGCTTCTCCACGATCACGTCCGGATCGTCCATGAACCGTTCGTACTTCGCGATGTCGTCGCGCGGGTGGACGCGCACGAGCAACTGGGTCGGCCCGCCAAAGCGTCCAGAGCGCATCGCCGCCAGCAGCTCGTCGATCACCACGTCATGATACGCGTACAGGACCGGTGGGATCGTCGTCAGCGAGATCAGCTTCTTCTCCGGGTCAGCGCCGATCCGGGCGCAGAACGCCTCGCGGGTCTGGAAGCTCTCGGGTCGGGCGTAGATGTCGAACTGCGGCACGCCGGCCACGCAGACCTGCTGGGGCCGGTAGCCGTGGATCTCGACGGCCTGCCGCTTCATCGTCTCGTTCCAGACCGAGAGGCCGTCCACGCGCCGTAGCGGCGCCGTCTTGGTGGTGAAGTGGTCCCAGGAGAGGTCGATGGCCAGGATCGGGATGCGCAGCTTGTCGGCCCGGCCCATCAGCGGCCCCTCGCCGAAGTAGATGCCGGTGGTCGGCGTCAGCACGATGTCCGGCTGCCACCGCTCGAACAGCGCCTTGTAGCGGTCCCCGAGGGTCGCTTTGTCCAGCACCTTGAACAGGAATGGCAGCGAGAGCGGCAGCTTCGTGACGCCGGCCAGCAGCGCCCGCACCACCTTCGTCTTCGGCGCCCCGAGGCCGCCCCGGTCCAGGTAGCGGGTCTCGCGGCCCAGCTCGGCCTGCCGCTCTCTCGCTACCCGAATCCGCATGCTCTCGGTCGGCATCGTCTTGACGTACTTCTCTTGCAGGATGCGGATGATCCGCCGCTCCACGAAGTCTGGCTCGTGCGGCTCCAATTCCGCGAACGCCACCTTCTCGGCGGCGTGCTCCTCGCGGAACGCGGCCTCCTTCACCAGCGGCGAGAGGATCACGATCCGCCCCACCAGCGGCGACTCGCGCAAGAGACGATAGACGTCGGTGCGGAGCAGGTTGGCGGCCGGCGTGCCCGACGGGATGCAGAGGAAGACGGTGTGCGGACGACCGCGCAGCGCGTCCATCCCCGGCCGTGGCGTAGCGGCGGAATCGACGAGCGCGGTGGCAGCGTCTGGGGACGCAATAAATTGCGCCCGTACTAGGTTCGTCCTGGTAGGGGCGCGATTCATCGCGCCCATGCCGTGGGAGGGGGTGAGGGCTTCAGCCATGGAACGTCTGGGCGGCGCGCTCCAGCTCCGCGCCAGCGTGCTCCCTGAGCCAGTTCAGGGTGTCCTTAAGGCCGTCTCGTAGCGATACCCGCGGCTCCCAGCCGAGGATCCGCCGGGCACGCTGGTTCGCCAGCCAGACGTGCTCCTGATTGGGAGACTGGCGCGTGATCAGTGGCTCCAGATCGGGCCGGTCCGCCACCTCGATCATCAGCTTCACCAGATCGAGCACCGAGATCGGCTCGTCCGGGTGGATGTTGAATGCTCGCCCACGCACGTCCACGCCGGCCGCCCGCTCTCCGAGCAGCACGTAGCCGTTCACCACGTCCGAGACGTGCAGGTAGCCCTTCGAGGGCGAGCCGTCGCTGCGAATCACCGGCCGCTCGCCGCGCAGCAATGAGAGCAGCGTACCGGGGATGATGTGGTCCAGGTGCGGATCGGCCGGCCCGAAGATGTTGGCCGTGCGCGCCGCCACCACCGGCATCCCGTACGTCGCGGCGTAGCACCGAGCGATGATGTCGGTACACGCTTTGGATGCCGCGTACGGATCGTTGCCGTTGAGCGGGAACGACTCGTCGAACGGGCTCGACTCCTGGTCGCCGTACGCCGTCAGGCTGGACGCCACCGCGATCGAGTCGAGCTGGCCGTAGCTGCGCGCGGCGTCCAGCACGCACCACGTCCCCCGGATGTTCGACTCGAAGGCCGGCACCGGCGAGTGCGACGAGATGGCGATGCTCGACTGCGCGGCCAGGTGGTAGAGCGTCTGGATGCCGTGCTCGGCCAGCGTCCGCTCGAGCTTCGGCTGGTCCGTCAGGTCGCCCTGCACCAGCTGGATGCGCTCCCGCAGGCCGGCGTGGAGATCGATAGCGCCAGGACCGATGGCGCGGTCGTAGCCGACGATCTCGGCGCCCGCGTCCAGCAGCGTCTCGATGAGCCACGCGCAGATGAAGCCGTTGGCGCCGGTGACGAGCACCCGGCGCCCGTGCCAGAAGGTTCGATCGGGCATCTCTATCCTATCGTTCGTTGCCTTGTGCTTCGAGAATGATCTCACACAGCTCGCGGACCGCGCCCTCGCCGCCCTTCGCCTCGGTGATGACGTGGGCCACAGATTTTGGCAGACGGCTGGCGTCGCGGACGGCCGCTGCCAGCCCGACGTGGCACAACAGCTCGTAGTCGTTGACGTCGTCGCCGATGTAGGCCACTTGATCGAGGGTTAGCCCGAGCTGTTCGAGCAGCCCCTGCATGCAGGTCAGCTTGTCGGTGATCCCGATGAAGACGTGGTCGATCCGCATTTTGGCGCCTCGACGCCTGACCAGCTCGGTGCTCTCGCGGGTCAGAATGGCCGTCTGCAAGCCGGCCTCGCGGACCAACGCCACACCCATGCCGTCGCGGGTGTTGAACTTCTTCAGCTCGTCGCCAGACTCGGTGTAGTACATGCCGGCGTCGGTCAGGACGCCGTCCACGTCCATCGCCACCAGCCTGATCTTGCGGGCGCGCTCCCGAACGTCCGGGGTCACGAGCGCCGCCACTTCAGCGCCTCTGACGGCACGAGGGTGTCCTCGTCGATGGCGCTCTCGGCCACCACGCCCACCAGCAGCGGGATCATGCCCGGCTTCAGGCCGCTGCCCGGCCCCTTGACCGCCAGCATCTCGGCGGTGATCTTCGTGCCGACCGGGATGTCGCAGCGTGCCACCACGCTCTTGGCGAGTCGATCCCGCACGGCCCGCTCGCCCGGCATGATCGACTTCTCCGGCGAGCCGAGCGCCTTCTCGATGTTGCGGATGTTCCGGATCAGCCGTTCCAGCCCCGAAGGCTCCAGCGAGGCTGCGTGGTCCGGCCCGATCATCGTGCGGTCGATCGTGAAGTGGCGCTCCACCACCTGGGCGCCCAGCGCGACCGCCGCCTCGGTGGGCGCGAGGCCGCGCTCGTGGCCGGAGTAGCCGACCACGCAGTGGTAGCGCGCCTTGTACGTGTTGATGACCCGCAGATTCAGCTGGTCGTTGTCTGACGGGTAGTTGGAGGTGCACTGGAAGACGACCAGCTGGTCGTTGTGGCGGCGGATCGTCGCGACGGCCTCGTCAACCTCGGACAGCTCGCTCATGCCGGTCGAGAGCAGGACTGGCTTCCCCAGCTTCGCGATGTACTCGATCAGCGGCAGGTTGGAGCAGTCCGCCGAGGCGATCTTGTAGGCCGGCATCCCGAGCGCTTTCAGAAAGTCCACGCTCCTGGTGTCCCAGGCGCTCGCCAGGAGCGTGATCCCGCGCGACTGGGCGTGCGCCTTCAGCATCTTGAAATCTTCGGCGGACAGCTCCAGGCGGTCGCGGTGCTCGCCGTAGGTCGCCCCGAGCGAGGTCGGGACAGTGTACGGTCGCTCCAGCGCGGCGCGGGTCAGGATCTCGGAGGGGGTCCGCTTCTGGAACTTGACGGCGTCGGCGCCCTTGTCCGCCGCGATGTCGATCAGGCGCTTCGCGAGGGCCGGATCGCCGTTGTGGTTCACGCCGGCCTCGGCGATGATGTAGCAGGGCTGCCCGTCGCCGACGAGCTTGCCGTCGATCTCGATGGTCGTCAGAGACACAGTGCGCCCTCCCGTCGAAGCAGTGCCAGGACGGCCTCGGCGATGATGAAGTCGTGGTCGGTGTCGAGGTCCACGCAGACGTCGGCGTTGACGAGGTACGGCACGACGCTCTGCCCGATGGTAGAGCCGGCCAGGACGGTCTCGCGGCGGATGACGTCCACCAGCCCGGCCGACCAGTAGGCCGGCTCCAGGATCTGGCGCGGGCAGTCCGGCCCGAGTTGCCGCCACAGCGGCGTGTCCTCGTACGGCCCGAGCCGCGCTCCGGACGACCCGTCGTGCATCTTCCACATCTTGTGGGGGTGGTGCTGCTCCCGGTAGATCGACTTGACGCAGTCCGCGCCGGTCTCGCGCATCAGCCGCACCACGTCGTCGATCTGGCGCGGCTCGCGGAACGGCAGCGTCGGCCGGAGGTGGACCACCATCGCGGGATGATATCCCTCCTGCTCGGCCAGCCAGCGGAGCGCGTGCTGGAAGACCGGCAGGTCTGGCGTGTTGTCCTGGGCGTACTCGGCGGGCCGCAGGAACGGCACGTCCGCCCCTAATGACCGCGCCACCTCGGCGATCTCCTCGTCGTCGGTCGAGACGATGCAGCGGTCCAGCTCGGTCGAGGCGCGAGCCGCTTCGATGCTCCACTGGATCAGCGGCTTACCGCCGAGCAGCTTGAGGTTCTTGCGGGGCACCTGCTTGGAGCCGCCCCGGGCCGGGATGACGGCCAGCGCGCGGCCGTCGCGGATGTCGGAGGCAGCGGTCTGCTCCGTCACGTGTGATGTACCGTTCGTGCCGTTGGTTCCGCGTACGCCTGCGCTCATCCTCGGTCTTTCATGACCGGCCTCCGGTCGGCCAGACGCGGATTCAGCGAGCCGGCTCGGCGAACAGGTCGTCGGCCGGCACCCACTCGACACCGGCACGGTCGGCGTGCGCGATGAAGGCGTCCAGCATACCTGCCAGGCGATCGTCGATCTCCCAGTAATGGGTCGCCAGGCAGAAGTCCCCGCCGAACCGGCGCGCCTCCTCGAAGGCAGTGAGCAGCTCGTCGAGCGTCGTTCGCGGGACGAGCGGCTGGCAGCCGAATTCAGCGTGTCGGTTGTAGCGCAACGGCCACGGATAGATCAACCGTTGATGCCGTCCGCGCCCGGTCCGGAGGCGATGGCGGCTGATCCGGACGTAGTTCGCCAGGGCAAAGCGGTCGAGCGGCTTCTTGTCCGGGCGGAACGAGTAGAACGAGCCGAGCACGTTCAGCCCGACCTTGTCCACGGCCTGAAGGCCGGTTTTGGAGAGGGCGTTGTGGGGCGGCACGAACGTGCCGATCTCGACGCCGAGCAGCGCCTCCAGGTAGCCCAACCCTCGCCTGAGCCGCCCTTCGAGATCTGGCGCCACCTCGAATTCGTAGCCGTCTGGGTAGTTCTTGTGCGAGTAGCCGTGCAGCACGATGGACACGCGGCCATCGGCGACGCTGTCCTTCAGAAACTCGACCAGCTCGCGGTTCTCCCCGAGCGGGAACTCCCGGGCACCTTTCCAGTGCTCGGCCGGGATGCCCTTCGATCTGGTGCTGGCGTGGACCGGCACCACGGCCAACGAGATCGGTATCCGGTCCCAGTACTGGCCGTACACCTTCTCCAGCGCCGCCGGCGTGGTGAAGTAGCAGGTGTCGTCGTCGCGGATCGCGGCCCTCAGCGCCTTCCTCCAGGTGACCGGTGCCTTCTGTTCAGCAGATGGCTAAGGGTTGTACCCGAGGATGGCGGTTTCTGTCAGATCGGCAAGGCATACACCGACCGCATGATCCGGGACGTTTGGGATGCCGTCGTTGGCAAGATGCTCGTCCGTCGTGTCGAGACTTCGCTGGGTAGTATCATGATTCCCAGTGAGTCGGAGCACGATGGGCCTGGAAAGAGAGCGCGAGACGTAGCTTGATGGGTCGCTCGCTCGTAGGTGAGCGGCGTTCGCTGCAATCGTGAGAGTCGGCACGAGAAGGCTTGCCGTCCGGCGATGACGGAGGGAAGATGGAAGCGCAGGGAGCTAGCGTCCCTAGATGGACCGATGATGAAGTGCGAGCTTTGCTGCTGCTTCAGGCTGCCAGGTTCATGGGGCTCGCGAACCTGCTAGAACGGAAGGGACTTATCACGAGGCAGGAGATCGCTGAAGCCGTCGGCAGTGTGATTACTGATGAGATGCCGCGACTTCTGGCAAATGTGACGTTCACGCCCGGCGAATCGTCCCCGAGCTTGGAAACGTCGGCTGGCCGATCGGGCCGATGAGCAGAGACTGCTAGCTGTCGATGTCGGATCAACCACCATCGGCGAGCCCATCAAGGACGGGGGCTCCTCTGCCAACATTGACGGTGACGTTGGTTGGTGGCGATGTCGATCTACTGATGGTGCACGAGGCTGATTTCGACCGAATCCGCGAGGGCGGATCGACGAGTGCGCTGGATCACACATTTCTCGGCGTGACCGCGGGCGGCCTGATTACCCTCGTCATGACCTTGTGGGCAACGGACCTGCCGGCCGTTACGCGTGGTCACATGCAGTGGGCGGCGCTTGGTGCAGCGGTACTGGTGGCGTTCTTTCTTGCGCGGGTGATTCTTGCGCAGCGCCAACAGAGCCGACTTGCCGAGAGGATCAAGCGCGGCCGACGACACCAACTCGTATCAGAGGGGCAGCTAAACCTTCCTCCCTTTGTCTGATACTCCGCGATAGGTGCGTGTGCAAAGCACGTTCATTGTCAGGAGCGGCCGGTCCGCTGGGTCGCGACGCGCACCGGTGCCAGCCCGGACTCCTCGACGGTCTCGGCGCGTCCATCCGGTCGCGGCTCGGCGCTACGCAGGCTCGAGCAGACGATCGCCAGGATACAGAGACGTGGCCGCCTCCGTGCTTGACGACGCGTGGCTCACGGGCTACCCTCCCGCCCGAAGACCCGGCCCCGCGGTGCGTCCGCTGGCACGCCTGGAGCTTCGCCAGGAGAGTCGCCCATGCCGCCGCAGCTTCGCGTTGGGGTCAGCCGCGCCGTCACTACGCCGCCGGTCGGGATCGCGCACCCGTTCTGGGGCGCGCAGACCCACACCCGCGCCGAGGGCGTGGACATGGAGCTGTGGACCACCGCGCTCGTGGCCTCTGACGGAGAGACCACCGTCGCCATCGTGGACTCTGACCTGCCGTGGGTGCCGGATGCACTCTCGCGCGAGGTGCGCCAGCGCGTCTCAGACCTGACGCAGATCCCGGCCACTCACGTCCGGATCACCGCCACCCACACCCACTCCGGCGGGCCGGTCGCACCCGGCTGGTACCCCGAAGGCACCGAGATGATCCCCGGCTACGTCACGATGCTGACCGACAAGATCGTCGGCGCGGTCTGGCAGGCGCACCGCGACATGCGGCCGGCCCGGATCGCGGCCGGCATCGGGCACTCCGAGGTCGCGTTGAACCGTCGGATGTGGCACCCCGGCCAGCAGCGCATCGTGCTGGGCCGCAACTATGGCGGCTTCGTGGACCACGATCTGCTCGTCGCCCGGATCGACGACGAGCACGAGCGGCCCATCGCCGTGCTGGTCAACTACGCCTGTCACCCCACCATCATGGCGCACGGCAACTCGCTCATCACGCCGGACTTCCCCGGACCGCTCCGCCGAACGGTCGAGGCGAACGTCGGCGGGCTCTGCCTCTTCCTGCAAGGCTGCGCCGGCGACCGCCATCCCCGCGAGACGTTCAGCAGCAAGGGCGCCGACTACCGCAAGGTCGGGACGCTGCTCGGGCTGGAGGCCGCGAAGGTGGCGGTCGGGCTGACCACGCTGCCCAAAGAGGAGCGGCTGGTCGAGGTGCTCGAATCGGGCGCCGAGCTTGGCATCTACGAGGAGACCCCAGGTCCGGAGCCAGACGGCGCCGTCAGAGCGGTGACCAGCATCGTCGAGCTGCCGTTGATCGACCTGCCGACCTTGGCCGAAGCTGAGGCCGACCTGGCCACGAAGGCCGAAGCGCTCGCGGAGGCGCGGCGCTCAGGCGACGACCGAGAGATCAGACGTCGCGGCTACGTCGCCAAGCGCGCAGGGATGCAGCTTCACAACGTCCGCCAGTTCGACGGTCGCGCCACCGCGCGGACCGAGCTGCAAGCGTTCAAGATCGGCTGCCTGACGCTCGTCGCGATGCCCGGCGAGCCGTTCGCGGAGGTCGGCGTCGAGATCAGACGCCGCTCGCCCGCTGCCGTGACGATGGTCTCCGGCTACTCGAACGGCGAGATTGGCTACATCCCGATGAAGTCCGACTACAAGAACGGCGGGTACGGCGTCTGGAACTCCGCGATGGCGCCCGGCGCGGCCGAGCAGCTGATCGAGGCGGCCGGCGACCTGCTGGAGTCGATCTGACGGGTCAGAGCGGGACGACGTTCCCGCGCTGATACTGCTTCAGGGCGTTGCAGGTGTCCAGCACCAGCGGCGCCCGTTGCACCACGAGGTCGTAGTCCACGGTCGAGTGCGGCGCGCACAGGATCACGCTCTCGACGCTCCCGAGCAGCTCGGGGGTCAGCGGCGACGACTCCAGCGTCAGGCCGGCGTGCTCGAACCGCGCGATCAGCGGGTCGTGGTACACAACGTCGTACCCGTCGGCGTGCAGGCGGCGCACCACCTCCAGCGCCGAGCTCTCGCGCAGGTCGGCCACGTCCTTCTTGTACGTCACGCCGAGCACCAGCACGCGCCCGCCGCCGTTCCGCTTGCCACGCTCTCGCAGCAGCCGCGTCATCTTCTCGATCACGAACGTCGGCATGTGGTCGTTGATGCGGCCGGCCGCCTCGATCATCGCGGCCATCACGCCGTGCCGCTGGGCGATCGCCTCCAGGTAGAACGGCACGATCGGGATGCAGTGCCCGCCGACGCCCGCGCCCGGATAGTGGGGCATGAACGCGAACGGCTTGCTGTTCGCCGCCTCGATCACTTCCCAGACCGAGATCCCGATCTTGTCGCACAACTGGGCGATCTCGTTCACGAAGCTGATGTTGATGAAGCGAAACGTGTTCTCGACCAGCTTCGAGGTCTCGGCGACCTCCGGCGAGGAGACCGGCACGACCGTGTCCACGAAGTAGGTGTACAGCCCGCGGGCCAGCTCGGCGCAGGTGGGCGTGATCCCGCCGACCAGCTTCGGCGTGTTGCGCACGTTGAAGCGCGCGTTGCCCGGGTCGATCCGCTCAGGCGCGAAGACCAGGAAGTAGTCCTTGCCCACCTCCAGGCCGGTCGCGGCGAGCTTCGGCAGCATCACCTCGCGCGTGGTGCCCGGCGAGCAGGTGCTCTGGAGGATGACCAGCATCCCGGGATGCAGGTTGGCCGCGATGTCGCGAGTGGCCGCCTCGACGTAACGCAGGTCGGGCTGGCGGTCGTCCTTCAGCGGGGTCGGGACGGCGATCAGCACCACGTCGATCTCGGAGAGCAGGCGCAGATCCGTCGAAGCCCGCAGCAGCTGCCGTCCGAGCAGGTCGCGGATCGTCGCGTCCTCGACGTCCGAGACGGGGCTGGCCCCGGCGTTGACGGCGTTGACGCGCGCGGCGTTGACGTCGAGCCCGGTCACGGCGAACCCGGTCTGGGCGATCTCGACGGCCATCGGGAGGCCGGCGTAGCCCAGCCCGAGCACCCCAACGCGCGCGGTCCGCTCGGCAAGCTTGCGCTCGAGCGCTTGCGCTGGGGCATGCTGTTGAACCGCCATCGACGACCCTCCGAAGCCCGTGGCGCACGCGGCGACCAGACCGAGGCAGACTGAGCCCTCCTGGCAGGAGAAGCGGGCGGATTCTGCCACCGCCCGCGAGACCGTGTCAAGCGTCGGCGCACTGGTGCGACGCGCATGCTCTTCAAGAGACAGAGTCTCGTCGTCACCGTTGCTCGTTTGATAGGTTAACACCTATGGACATGATAGAGGCCATGCCGTATAGTTGAGTTGTCCGCCAGAGTCACTGGTGGTAAGGAATCTGAGGCGGCGCACGATGGACGTCAAGAAGCTGACTGGCTGGCTGCGGGGACGGCGAGGTGCGCCGAGCGACGCGGCACTCGCGGTGGTGGCCGGCGCGCCGCTCTCCTCCGAGAGCCCGGTCGTGCGCAAGATGGCGGAGCGCCTGCGCCAGCGCGAGCTGGCCGAGGGTGGCTGGGCGGCGGAAGCTGGCGGCCTGCCCATCGAGTCGTACCTGCCGGAGGCCCGGCGACTGGTCCAGCGGATCGCGCTCGGCGTCGCGGAGGGTGGCCCCCCGACGCCGTAGCCACCTGGGAGCGCGGCGATCCTCGCCGCTTCGTTCTTCGGCGTCCACGCGCCCCAGACCAGGATCGGCTACACTGGCATCGCACCGCGCCTCGCGGGGCGCCGGCGCCCTTCGAGTATGCCAGTCCGTTTTCCGCCTCCCCTCCTCCGCAACCTCCAGACCTTCCTGACCATCGTCGAGGAGGGTGGCTTCTCGGCGGCCGCGCGCCGGCTCGGGATCACCCAGCCGTCCGTCAGCGAGCAGATCCGGGCGCTCGAAGAGCATTTCGGGCAGCCGCTGTTCGCGCGGCCGGCCCGCAACGCCCGCCTGACCGTCGCCGGCGAGCGCGTCCGGGAGCGGGGCCAGCGAGTGGTGCTGGCGCTGGAGACGCTGGAGCGCGACCTGGACGAGCTGAAGTCCGGGACCGGCGGTGTCCTGACCATCGTCGCCAGCCCGGTCCCCGGCGAGTCGGTGCTGCCGGCGCTCCTGCCGATCTTCCACGAGCGCCATCCCGGCAGCGTGGTGCGGATGTCGATCGCCGACACGCGTACGGCGATCGGGCGGCTGTTGCGCCACGACGTCGAGCTAGCCGTGATCGGCGGACCGTTCCGCCACGAGCGCTGCCACGTGGAAGTCCTGGGCCGCAACGAGCTGGTGCCGATCGCGCCGTGCAACCATCCGCTGCTGAACGCCGTCAACCTGACGGCCGCCCGGCTCGCCGAGGAGCCGCTGGTGCTGCGCGAGGAGGGCTCTGGAGCGCGTGGCGCGGTGCTGGACGCCTTCGAGGCGGCCGGCGTGCCGGCCGAGCGGGTGCGGGTGGTGGCGGAGCTGGGGAGCACCGAGGCGGTGCTGACGGCGGTGGCGGCAGGATTGGGGATCGGGTTCGTCTCGGCGTACGCGCTGATGGGCGGGCGGCTCCAGCACGCGCTCGGCGTCCCACGGGTCCGCGACCTGGCGCCGGGCCGCGACCTGCTGCTGGTCTCGGACCGCGAGCATCCGTTGAGCGCGGTCGCCTCGGCGTTCCGCGATCTGCTGCTCTCGGAGGAGGCCAGGGCGCGGGTGGCGGCGCTCGGCCGGGTTCCCCCCGAGCTGATGGGCGCCCGCTAGGCACAGGGCGAAAGTCGCGGGCGCGAAGTGGCAGTGGCAAGCCTGGACGCTCGGGCTACACTGGAAGGTCGGCCCGCGATGTCTCAGGATTCAGGATCGGCCAGGACGGATGGAGCCTGGCGCGGGCCGCTCGGGAGGGGTATATGGCGACCGTCAACTCGGTGCTCGGGCCGCTCGACACCGCCGATCTCGGGTTCACGCTGACCCACGAGCACATTTTCACCGCTTCGGCCGGCATCCAGCAGACGTTCCCGGAGCTGTTCGGCGACTTCGACAAGCTGACCGAACAGGTGGCGTTGACGCTGAACGAGGCGAAGGAGGGCGGCGTCAAGACGATCGTCGACCTCTCGACGATGGACCTGGGCCGCGACATCCGCTTCCTGGCCGAGATGTCGCGGCGGACCGGCGTCCAGATCATCGCCGCGACCGGCATCTGGCGCGACATCCCGCGCTCGCTCTGGTTTCGCAGCCCGGACGAGGTGGCGGCGCTCTTCGTGCGCGAGCTGGAGGTCGGTGTCGAGGGAACCGGCATCAAGGCCGGCATCATCAAGGTGGCCAACGACTCCGAAGGCGTGACCAGGGAAGGCGAGATCATCCTGCGGGCCGCTGCTCGCGCCGCGAAGCAGACCGGCGTCCGCATCTCGACCCACAGCTTCGCGCCGGGCCGCGTCGGCGAGCAGCAGGTGCGCATTTTCGAGGACGAGGGGTTCGACCTGAACCGCGTCTACATCGGCCACAGCAACGACTCGACCGATCTGGAGTACCTCCAGGGGCTGCTCGCGAAGGGTGTCTGGCTGGGGTTGGACCGCCACCAGACCAGCTCCCCGATCGGCCCGGACGCCGAGGGGCGGGCGCAGACGCTGGCGGCGCTGCTGAAGGCCGGCCACGAGGACCGCCTGATGGTCTCGCACGACTGGTCGGTGCTCGGGGTCAGCCGCACGTCCGATCCGCTGCTGAGCCGGACCTACAACCCGGACGGCTGGCTGTTCGCGAAGCGGAGGCTGTTCCCGCGCGTGCTGGAGCTGGGCGCCAGCCAGGCCCAGATCGACAAGCTGAACAACGACAACCCGCGCCGGTTCCTGGGCGGCTGACCGTCGCGCGCCCCGTGGCTCGGTCTGGTGGTGACCGGGCTACGGGGCGGTCGGCACCTCAGCCAGCAGGTCGATGGCCTCCGGCAGCACCTCAGCAACGAGCGTGATTCGCTTCTTGGCGCTCTCGAATTCTTCCGGCGTCAGGCAGATGAGACGCAACGCGCCGTTGCCGCCCACGTCAAAGTAAACATCGTGGAGGCCGTACTGCCTCTCAAACTCGTCCACTTGCTGAAACGTGCTGCTCACGCAGATCAGTCGATACTCGTAGTCTTTCGCCACGAATTCCCGCTTGAACGCGCCATAGAGCAGCACCTTCTCGAATCCGAGGTCTCGGTGAAGCCGTCTCGCGAAGTGGACAATTGCGCTCCCGTCCGCAGTCAGAGCTGGGATTTCACCCATGCCATTGCCCTCCGAGCGGCTTCAATGTCGCGCGTCGCTCGCCCGCGAGTTATCCGATCGACCGGAGCGATGCCCGCCGCATTTGGATAACGGACAGCGCCGAACATAGGGTCAAGTAAGACCAGATCAAGGATAACAGCTGGCGGTGCGCCGACCCGGTGCCCGAGAACCTCCAGGTCGTGGATGCGGTTGGCCGGCTGCCCGGCCTGTTCGATGTACAGCGCCTTGATTCCCTTCTCCGTTGCCTGGTGTGAGAACCAGGAGACAGCATACCAGCGACCCCCGGTCAGCAAGTGCTCGGCGGTTTCGAGGTCGGCTTCGGCCTGGCGCCACCACGGCTCGGTGTCCACACGCATGGTCTGTCGCCAGCAGTATACCGGCGGCTGACCGCACGGATTAGCGGCCAGCCGCCGTCGCCGCGACCTCCTCCGGCTCGTCTTCCAGGGCGCCGTTGTCCAGGATGCCCTCGTGCCGGCCGCGGGCCTTCTTCGCGAGCTGCTCGTAATGCTCCCGGATCTGGGCCAGGTCGCCCTCTTCGAGCTCTTCCAGATCGAGCACCGCGTTGTGGGCGCCCTTCGTCGCGCGGATCAGCTCGTCGATCTTGAGCTGCAACGCGGCGGTGTCGCGATTCTGGGTGTTCTGGATCAGGAAGACGATCAGGTTGGTCAGAATCGTGGTAGTCGTGTTGATGATGAGCTGCCAGGTGTCGCTGAACCCGAAGATCGGGCCGCTCAGCGCCCAGATCAGCACGAAGACCACCGCGCTGGTGAACGCCATCGGGTGCCCGACCGCCCGCGCCGTGGCGGATGCGAACCTTCCGAACCAGGACGACGTATGCCCGGACGACGAGCTCTCCGAACGGTCGTTGGCGTGGACCGGGTGCCGCTGATCATCCTCCGGGTGCGACGGTACACTCGTAGATTGTGTCGTTGAAGATGCCATGATGACCTCGCTCTTGTGACGATGCCGCCATCGTGCAGGCGGCGGGCGCAAAGTGCGGCCACGCGGCCGTACCCGCCGTCAATGCAAGAGCCGGGCCGAGGACACGAAAACGAGCAGAAGAACGGGCCGACGAGGCACATTCCTCGTCGGCCCGCTGCGTACGGCGCTCTGAGATCGCGAGGATGCCGTCAGGCGACCGACAGCGCCTCCTCGCGCTCGGCCAGCACCTCGCGGTAGCGGCTCCAGCCGCCCAGGTAGACCTGGAGCTTGCCGTCCTGGATCTCGGCCACCTTGGTGGCGACCCGGTCCAGCAGGAAGCGGTCGTGCGAGGCGAAGATCACCGCGCCCGGGTAGTTGTCCAGCGCGCTCTCCAGCTCGTCCTTGCTTGGCACGTCCAGATGGTTGGTCGGCTCGTCCAGCAGCAGCAGCTGGCGCGGCTGGAGGATCAGCTTCGCCAGGCTGAGCCGGCTCTTCTCGCCACCCGAGAGCGCCGCGATCGACTTGTGAACGTCGTCGGCGCGGAACAGGAAGCGGGCCAGCAGCGCGCGGACCTGCTCCTCGCCCCACCCGCTCGGCGCGTGGGCCAGCATCTCCTCGCGCACGGTGAGTCCCTCGTTGAGGGTCTGGGCCTGATCCTGGGCGTAGTACCCGACCGTCACGTTCTGCCCGTATTCCAGCGTGCCCGCGTCTGGCTCCTCGATGCCGGCCAGCGTCCGCAGCAGCGTGGACTTGCCGACGCCGTTCGGGCCGACCAGCGCAATCCGGTCGCCCCGGTTGATGTCCAGGTTGATGCCCTCGATGATCGTGCGGCCGTCGTACGCCTTGGTCAGCCCCTCGACGGTCAACACCCGCTCCGGCCCGGGCCGGCCCGCCGCGAAGCGCAGCGTGATCTTCGGGTCGGAGGCGCGCGGCGGCTCCAGCCGCGCGAGCTTCGCCAGCGCCCGCTCGCGGCTCTTGACCACGGCGGCACGGGCGGCGTTCGCGCGGAACTGATTGATGAAGGTCATCTGCTTCTTGATGAACTTCTGCTGCCGCTCGTAGGCGTTCTGGTACTCCTTGCGCTTCCGCTCGCGCTCCGACAGGAAGTAGCTGTAGTTGCCACGGTAGTCAACCGCCTTGCCATCCTCGATCTCGACGGTGCGGCTGACGACCCGGTCGATGAAGTAGCGGTCGTGCGAGACGACCACGATCATGCCCGGGTACTCGTGAAGGTAGTCCTCCAGCCACTCGGTCGCCTTCAGGTCCAGGTGGTTGGTCGGCTCGTCCAGCAGCAGCAGGCCCGGCTTGCGGACCAGCATCCGTGCCAGCGCGATCCGCATCTGCCAGCCGCCCGAGAACGCCTCGCACGGCTTGTCGCGATCGTTCGGCGCGAAGCCGAGGCCGGCCAGCACCTTCGCGATCTCGGCCTCGACGCGGTAGCCGTCCAGCTGCTCGAACCGCTCCAACAGCTCGCCCTGGCGGTTGACCAGCTGGTCGAGCCGATCCAGGTCCTCATAGTCAGTCGCCATCGAGGCTTCGATCTGGGCCAGCTCGGCCTGGATCTCGATCAGCTCCGGGAATGAGGCCATCATCTCGTCCCAGAGCGTCAGGCCGCTCCTGATCCCGGCGTCCTGCGGCAGGTACGAGATCTCGGTGTTCTCGGTGACGCGGATCAGCCCTTCGTCCAGCGGGATGATGCCGGCGATGATCTTGAGCAGGGTGGACTTGCCGGCGCCGTTGATGCCGACCAGGGCGACCTTGTCTCGATCCCCGATCTCAAACGTGACGCCGTCGAGGGCCTGGTGCCCGCCATACGCTTTCTTGATGTCGTGCACGCGCAGCATGTGGTCGCTCCTGGTGGCGTTCGCCCGGGCTCGCTCGGTGGCGCCAGGGCGACAGTCCGGCGCGGCCAGCCAGGCAGGCGCCGGGCGCGCGACAGTGCGTCTACGCGCGAGTTGGTCGATCGTCGTGGGGAAATGAGCCAGGGTGCAGGCAGGCTTGAAGACTCGCTTGCGGGGGCCGCGACCATCTCGGCTGGCCGGTCAGCCGCGGCCTGTGAGCCGCGAGCCTGACCACGTGGCCTGGCTGGAGAACGGCGGGCCGCGCCGGATGCGGCCAGTTTCAGAGTATACCAGACCGTCCAGTCCGTCACGATTGCCGGCACCGCGCGCGCCCGAACGCGTTTAGGGGTGTGCGTGAGTTCTTTGTGGGGCGCGATGTGGGGCGCGATGAATCGCGCCCGTACCAGGGGCGATGCCTTGTACGGGCGCGATTCATCGCGCCCCCGTGTTCTGGCTCGGCCAAAACTCCGACGCAGACCCCGCGTGTAGGAGAAGGTGTGAGGCGGTGGGGGCATGGCAGAGCTGAGCGCGGAAGCGACCCTGGCGGCAGTGGCCGACGCGTACGACCTTGCGCCCCCCGTGTCCTCGTTCGTGCTGGAGCACGCCGGCCTGAACAACCAGAACCTGGGCGTCCGCACGGCCGCTGGCGACTTCGTGGTTCGGACCCACGACAGCCTGAGCTACCGCGATCCGGCCTCGATCCAGTACGAGCACGAGGTGCTCGGTTGGCTGGCCGAGCAGGGCCTCCCATTCGCGGTGCCGGTCCCAAAGCTGACCCGCGCCCAGCGCCAGAGCTTCGACGGGCCGGGCGGGAGGATGTCGCTGGCGCCGAAGCTGCCAGGCATGCCGCTGGCGCTTCTTGCGCGCGAGCGCGGCGGCTTCGACGAGACAGCGAGCGAGATGCTTGGGGACGCCACGGGTCGGCTCCAGGTCACGCTCAGCCGTCTCCCAACGGTCATGCGGCCCGGGCGGCCGCTCTTCTCCGAGCTGTTCGGTTTTCCTGGGCAGGACCTGGACCCGCTCGCCGTCCAGCCCGCCGACGTCGGGCTGGCGGCAACCTCGGAGCTCGACGGCCTGTTCGGCTGGTGGCGGGAGCAGGCCGCGCAGATTCGGGCGTTTGCCGCCGGCCCGTACCGCGAGCTGCCAGGGCAGGTCTGCCACAACGACGTGACCCCAAACAACGTGCTGGCCGAGAACGGCACGGTCACGGCGGTGCTGGACTTCGAGTACGTCACGCCGTCCGCTCGGAGCCTGGACTTCGTGACCGGGCTGCGCTCCGTGCTGGAGTACTGGAAGGACCCCGAGCCCTGGACGGCGGCTCGGGCGTACTGTCGGGGATTTGCCCGGCACGTGCGCCTGGCCGAGCGCGAGATCGCCGCCATCCCGGAGCTGCTGCGCCTGCGGGCGGCCATCACCGTGCTCTGGTGGATGGGGCGGGCCGGCGCCGGCGAGCGGGACAATCTGCTGGCGAGCCGCCTGGGCCGCGTTCAGGAGCAGCTCGCCTGGCAGGACCGCGCCGATCCGGCCTTGACGGACGTGGTCCGTGAGGCGCTCCGTGCCAGCGCGGGTGGCGTTTAGGAGATGCCGAGCAGCTTCGGCAGTGAGGCGATCGACGGCAGCAGGTGGGTGTGCGGCGACGCCCCCAACGTCTCCAGACCGTGCGCCCCGCTCAGCACCCCGACGATCCAGCCGGCCCGCGCGTTCGACGCTGCCTGGAGATCGAGCGGCGTATCACCCACTACGCAGACCCGCCCGACGTCGTGGACGTTGAGGTCGATCATCGCGCGGTAGATCAGGTACGGCGCCGGCCGGCCGGCCGAGGCGTCGCTGGCGGCGTACACCCGGTCCCACAGCTCGGCCCAGCCCAGGCGGCGCACCAGCAGGTCCACCACCGGGCGGTCGAAGCCGCTGGTCAGCGCCACCTTCACGCCGGCCCGTCTGAGCGCCGCGATGGCCTCGCCGGCCCCCTCGATCTCCTTGACCGGGCCGCTCTCGTACTCGTGCTGAAGCGTCGCCTCGAACACCGCCAGCGCCTTGTCCCCGACAACGCGCGCCTGCTCGCCCTCGCGGACCCGCCCGGCCAGCTCGTGGAAGACCGCGCGCTTGCTGGCGCCCCGTCGCGCCGCCAGATCCTCCTCGGTGAACGGGATGTCAAACTCGGACAGCGCCTGGCGATAGGCGACCAGGACCGCGCCCTCTTCCTTCATCGTGGTGCCAGCGAAGTCGGAGACGACGAGCTCGGGTGGCATGGCGGCGGCTCCTTGCGGGTGTGGCCGTGAGGATAGCAGGCGCGCAGCCGTCCGTCTGGCTCGCGCCGGTACGCACGGGCGTTACAGACGGGACTTCCGGCTCTCAACGATTCGCCGTGCCTGTCGCACGCTGGAAGGGAGCTTTTAGACATGTAGACGTAGAGGGGTGGCGGCTCGGTCAGACGGCCACCACCAGAATCGTCAAGGGAATGGACGGCCAGGGATGGCGCGACTTGTTGTACTCGCGGTAGCGGTGGCGACGCTGTTCGCGTTCGGCCCCGGCGCTGCCGAGTTCGCGCGGGCGGACACGCCGCCATCGTTCCTCTTCTGGTGGGGCGTCTTCGGCACCGATCCCGGCCAGCTCTCTTCGCCGCACGGCATTGCCTCGGACGGCGCCGATCTCCTGTTCGTCACGGATACTTACAACGACCGCATCCAGGTGTTCCGCCGGAACGGCGTCTTCGTGCGGACGTTCGGGCAGCACGGTAGCGGCCCCGGCCAGTTCTACATCCCGGCCGCCGCTGCCGCCGACGCCCAGGGCAACGTCTACATCGCCGACACCTTCAACAACCGCATCCAGAAGCTGACCGCCGCCGGGACCTACCTGCTCGGCTGGGGCTCGACGGGAACCGGCAACGGCCAGTTCAACCGGCCGTACGGCATTGCGCTGGACAGCGCCGGCCAGGTGTACGTCGCGGACCGCGACAACCACCGCGTCCAGGTCTTCGCCGGCGACGGCACGTTCGTCGCGGCCTGGACCCAGGGGGCCGGCGGCGCATCGTTCGTCTCGCCGGAGGGCATCGCCGTTGCGCCGAGCGGCGAGGTGTACGTCGCCGACCGGGACGGCTACCGCGTCCATCGACTCGCCGCGAACGGCTCCCCGATCCAGAGCTGGGGCGGCCAGGGCACCGCTTCAGGCGCCTTCGACCGACCGACCGGCGTCGCGGTGGCCTCGGATGGCACCGTCTACGTCGCGGACCGCTGGAACAATCGCGTCCAGGCGTTCGACGCGGGCGGCGTTTTCAAATTCAGCATCGGGCAGGCCGGCACCGGCAACGGCCAGTTCAACCTGCCGCACGGCGTGGCGGTAGACGGGCAGGGCAATCTGTACGTCGCGGACACGGGTACCAGCCGCCTGCAGGCGTTCGGCCAGAACCCGATCGTGGTGCCGACGAACACGCCGACCCAGACCCCGACCGCATCCCTGACGCCGACCGCGACGATGACCTCCACGGCCACCAGCACGAGCGCGGCGACCAGCACCGCCACCGCCACCAACACCGCCACTCCCTCCGCGACGACCATGCCGACCGCGACCAGCACCGATACCCCGACTCCCTCGCTCACGACCACCCCAACCGATACCTCTCAGCCGACGGCGACGCCGACCGATACCGCTGTCCCGACCGCGACCAGCACCGCAACCGCGCAGGCCACGGCCTCCCCGACCGACACCGTCCTGCCGACGGCGACCCACACCGCCGTTCCGACCGCGACCAGCACCGCGACCGCGACCGGCACGGCGACGAGCACCGCGACCGCGATTGTCGGGCTGGGCGGCACCTCGACGCCGACGCCGACCTTCACCCCCACTGTGGCCGCGACCGCCACGGCCACCCTGACGGCCACGGCGACGGCCACCTCCACCCGCACCCCGCTGCCGACTGCCACGCCCACGGTCGGCGTCTCCTCGCCGTGCTCCCCGAGGCCCGCCATGCGCGTGATCACGCTCCGATCCGGCCCCGGCCAGCTCGACGTGACGGTGCAGGGCGGACTTGGCACCTTCGCCCGGCTCGACATTGGCGCGGCCGGCCAGCCCCTGAACAACGCGACCGTGGACGTGCTCGGCGGCCCGACCCACATCGCGGCGGGCACCAGCATCACGCTGCCAGCCGGTACCTCCCAGGTCGTCGTGCGCGTCTGGCGCACGAACGCCGGCCAGTCGATGATGGTGCCACTCGTCGTCTACGACGCCTGCGGCCCGTGGAGCACGTTCGTCGGCGCTGGTGCTGGCGCGCTCTGACCGTCAGCGAGCGTCACGCACTCCCGGCGAGCGCTGCAAGCGATCTGTCACGACGCACATGACAGTATTTCTTGGACAGGCGGCTGCCCCGGCGTGGTAGGCTGACAGCGAGACTGTGCTCTCAACACTGCCACGTTCGGGCAGACCAATCGAGCGGGTGTCGGCGTGCTGACCCGTGCTTCGGCGGGCTGGCGGGCGGGGGCTCGCTTCCATTCCAGGGACGACACCATGATGCTGCGCGTCGTGAAGCTCCCGGTGGTCGCCGGCGCGTGCCTGGTCGCCGGCGTGCTCATCGGCGCGGCACTGACGCCGGTCCTGGCCCAGCAGCTGGCCGGGCCGGACGGGCAGGTCGCCGTGCGGTCGGACTACGCCGTCTACTTGATTGCCAACGGACAGCGGCGCTGGGTCGCGACCGTGATGATCTCAGACCAGGAGATCAACGCCTATCCTGAAGGTGAGCCGATCTATGCCGGCCTGGCGCCGCAGAACGGCTCGACCGCGTCGAGCGCCCCGCCGACCAGCGCGCCCCCGCCCACACCCATCCCCACACCCACCGCCATCCCGGCCCCGGTCCCGCCGCAGCCACAGCCCAACCCGCCGGTCGGAAGCCAGCCGCCGGTCGGAAGTCAGCCGCCGGTCAATCCACCAGTCCCGAACCAGGGACCGGCTCAGCCACCGGTGAACCCGCAGCCGAATCTGACGCCGCCCGGCCCGCTGCCGTCCGGCTCCATCGGCTCGACGGGCAGTCAGGCGCCGACGAATCCGGCGCCGCAGGTGTACCCGACGCCGATCCAATACCCCAACCAGCCTTATCCTGGGCAGACGACTCCGCCGCAGCCGTACCCCGGCCAGCCCGGCGTGAACGGCCCGTCCAGCGAGGTCGATCCGAGCCTCCCCCTCGACCTGAGCATCGACGGCTCGGCCACGGTCGAGCGGCCGGGCACGCTGCGCGTCGTGGTGCGCACCCAGCCGGGCGTCACCTGCGATCTGACGGTCAGGTGGCCTGACGGCTCGGAGGCTCCGCAGCCGACCAGGACGGCCGACGGTCAGGGCCGCTGTGACTACGCCCTGCTGGTTGGCTCCAGCGCGCCGCCCGGCGGCGGACTGTTACGCGCCAGCGTCCAGTCCGGTGGGCGGGTCAGCCGCCAGACGATCGGGTTCCAGATCGTCCCGAACATGTAGGCAGGTAGGCCATAGACGCGACACACGCTCTGACCTCGTCCGGCCCGGTCAGGCCGAGCTGGCCGCCGCGCGTCGCTGCCGGGCGGTCGGGATGGCGCGCAGCGACTCGATCGCCCGGCCGAGGGCGTCGGCGTGCTCGGCGGCGTTCTCGGGCAGCCCCAGGCTGATCCGGTCCACCAGCCCGCCCAGGCGCTCGCGCACCCGGTCCGCGATCGTCTCGTAGGTGCCGGCCATGCAGAAATGGTCCAGCACATCGTCCGAGATCAGGGAGTGGAGATCGCCCCAGCGGCCCTGCGCGATCAGCCGACGCAGGGCCGGACCCAGGTCGTTCCAGCCGTGGTGCGCGAAGATCGGCGCGTAGGCCGGCGTCGAGCCGTAGAACGCCACGCGACGGCGCATCTCCTCGCGGGCCTTGTGGACCGCTTCCTCATCCGGGCCGCTCGCCACGAAGCCCCCGCCGATCATCTCGAAGTCGTCCAGGGAGCGCCCGCCCTTCTCGGCGCCAGCCTCGATGGCCGGCCAGATCACGTCGCGCAGGTACTCGGCGGTGTTGAAGCCGTGGACGCGCAGCCCCCGCGCCAGCATCGCGGTCGTCTCCAGGTTGTACGGGTTGATCGCGGCGAGGTCCACCCGCAGCGGGTGTGGTGTCGGTCCGAGGCTGAACTCCGGGGTCATCAGCGTGAACTGGTAGAACCGCCCCTGGTAGTTGAGTGGTCCGCCCGTTCGCCAGCACTCCCAGATCGCCCGCAGAGACTCCACGTACTCGCGGAGGCGCGGACCGGGCGAGTCCCAGGCCGTGCTGAAGCGGCGCGTGATGTGCCCCCGCACCTGCGTCCCGAGCCCCACCGTGAAGCGCCCGCCGGACAGCTCCTGGAGGTTGTGCGTCGCGCAGGCGACGACCATCGGGCTGCGCGGGAAGGCGATGGCGACGCTGGTCGCGATCTGCACGCGCTCGGTGGCGGCGGCGACGACGGCCGCGACGACGAACGGGTCCTGGCGCACTTCCGAGCAGGTCACCCCGTCGAAACCAAGCTGCTCGGCGAGGCGGGCCATCGCCGCGATGCGAGGCATCGGAAACTCGCGCGGGCTCGTCTCGACGAGCATGTCGCCTCCTCTGGCGGGACTATGCCTGGGCGCTCGCGGCCCGCGGTCGGTCGATTATAGGCGTCCGTACCCGCTTGCGCGGCCCCTCCCTACGTACGAGAGCTCGCTACGGATTGTCAGCGCGTCGACAGTGCGAATGTCGGAGTTGCTCTGGTGCGCGTTTCGGATTCACTTGATACTGGTCGCCACGAGGCACGCTCGACCGCCAGCTTCGGCCCGGAGCCCGGCGCGGGCAGCCGGACTGCTGGCGTGAGCCTGGCGGTCTCCATGGGGGGAGCGGGTATTGAGTGACGAGAGGTCTGCCGAGTCCGGCGCACTGATCACGGAACAGGTCATTCAGGATACCGTCGCGGAGATGTGCTACCCTGGCCACCGACGTACTGCCTGTGCAACCGCCTGGACGGTCCCTGAATCGGGTGGCAAAGCAGCGGTTGACGAGTCCGGCCGTCTTCGTCCACGGCCGGCCGTCCAGGGGTGTGGGAGGGTCGGAGACGACGTGAGACGCGTTCACGGCCCCGGGGAGGTCGTTCGCGCGGTGGGGCGCGTCGGCCGGCGCGCTCGCCGCGCCAGCGCCGCCGAGCGGTCAGGCGTGGCGAGCGCGTCTGGCGTGCGTCGCCACAACCTGCCGGTCCCAGTCACCAGCTTCGTCGGGCGTGGCGACGCGCTCGACACCATCGACCGGCTCCTGGCGGGCACCCGGCTGCTGTCGTTGACCGGGGTTGGCGGGGTCGGCAAGACGAGACTGGCGTTGCAGGCGGCTGGCCGCCTGGTGGACGCGTACCCAGACGGTGTCTGGCTCGTCGAGCTGGCCGGGCTGACCGAGCCGGGTCCGGTCCCGCGCGTCGTGGCCTCCGCGCTCGGGCTCCAGCTTCCGCACACCACTCCGATCCGTCCGGCGCTGGTGGCCGCGCTGGAGTCACGAGAGCTGCTGCTCGTGCTCGACAACTGCGAGCACCTCCTGGACGCCTGCGCCGAGCTGGTGGATCGCTTGCTGCGCGGCTGTCCGGGCCTGCGCGTGCTGGTCACCAGCCGCGAGCCGCTGGGCATCGCCGGCGAGACCGTCTGGCGGGTGCCGGGCCTCGGATTGCGCTCGGTTGGGACCGGCCCACGGCTGGACGGCGTTGGCAGGATCGAAGCCAGCCCCGAGGCGTCCGAAGCGGTCCAGCTCTTCCTGGAGCGGGCCAGGGCAGCGCGCCCGGAGTTGGAGACCGGCGAGCACACGTTGGCGGCCGCCGTGGAGATCTGCCGCCGGCTGGACGGCCTGCCGCTGGCGATCGAGCTGGCGGCGGCCCGGGTCAGCCTGCTCTCCGCCACCCAGATCGCCGCCCGCCTGGACGACCGGTTCCGGTTGCTCACCAGCGGGAACAGGTCGGGCTGGCCTCGCCACCAGACGCTGCGGGCGATGGTGGACTGGAGCTACGATCTGCTGGCCTCCGAGGAGCAGACCGCGCTTCGCCGGCTGGCCGTCTTCGCCGGCGGCTGGACCCTCGAAGACGCCGAGCGAGTAGCGAGTAGCGAGTTGCGAGTAGCGAGTGCCGATCCACACCACTCGCTACGCGCAACTCACTACTCGCTACTCGACACCCTGGCCCGCCTGACCGCGAAGTCGCTGGTGCTGGCCGACGAGCAGGGCGGTGAAGTCCGCTATCGACTGCTCGACACGATACGCGCGTACGCCCTGGAGAAGCTGGTCGAGGCGGGCGAGGCCGACGACGCGCGGGACCGTCACCTGGACTGGCTGCTCGCGCTGGCCGAGCGCGCTGAGCCGCACCTGCAGGGGACGGATCAGGTCCGGTGGCTGGCGCGGCTGGAAGCGGAGTCCGGCAACCTGCGGGCGGCGCTCTCCTGGGCCTGCTCGCAGGATCGGATCGAGGCCGGTCTTCGCCTGGGGCGTGCGCTCTGGCCGTTCTGGCGGGCGCGCGGCCATCTCGTCGAAGGCCGGACCTGGCTGGAGGCGCTGCTGACTCACGCCGTGGACGCGCCGTCCGCCCTCCTGGAGCTGCGCGCCGACGTAGCCGTGCGGGCCGGCAACCTCTCGCTGGAGCGGGGCGACCCGCGTCGGGCGTGGACCCACCTGGAGTGGGCGTTGGACGTGGCACGGTCGCTCGGGGCGAGCCGGTGCGCTGCTGATGCGCTGACGCAGCTCGGGCACGCGGCGCGGCAGGAGCGACGTTGGGCCGAGGCGCGTGCCCTCTACCTGGAAAGCCTCCAGTTGCGACGCGCGGCGTCCGACCGGCTCGGCGAGATGTGGGCGCTGGGCAGCCTCGGGCACCTGGCGCTGGCAGAAGGCGACCTTGCCGAGGCTCGCGTGCGTTACCAGGCCGGCCTCCACATCGCACGGCAGCTCGACAACGCCTGGGAGGTGGCGACCTTCCTCCGCCTCCTCGGGAAGCAGGCCAGCGACGCCGCCGACTGGCCCACAGCCTACGGCTACTACGCTGAGAGCTTGCGGCAGTTCAGGCGGATCGGCGACCAGCGCAGTGCCATCGCCGCCGTCGAAGGCATTGCGGGCGTCGCGGCCGCGCGGGGACGCGTGGAGATCGCGCTACAGCTGGCCGGCGCCGCCGAAATCGCGCGGCAAACGCTGGACGTGCCGCTCTCGCCCCACGACGTGGCGCGGGTGGAGCGGCAGCTGCTGCCCGCCCGCGAGGCGCTCGGTCCGAGGCGGAGCGCGGCGCTGTTCGCCGACGGTCAGACCATGCCGCTGGAGCAAGCCGTCGCCGTCGCGCTCGACCCTGGGCTCGCCGGCGAGAGCGTGTGTACGGTGCCTCAGCCGTCCGGGACATCCGCGCACGCAGCGGTGGCCTCCATCGCGACGGTTGCGAGTGTTGGCGCTGGCTCGGCACTCGGCGCCGACACCCGCCTGACCCGTCGAGAGCGCGAGGTCGCGCTGCTGGTGGCGCGCGGCTACAACAATCCGCGCATCGGGGCGGAGCTCTCGGTCACCCGCCGGACCGTCGAGGCGCACGTTACCGCGATCCTCGGCAAGCTCGGCCTCACCAGCCGTACCGAGCTGGCGGTCTGGGCCGTCGAGCACGGCCTGCGTCGGCGGGACGATCCGTGAGGCTCGGGCTCGGGTCTGCCAGCCGCCTGAGCCAATGCAGCTCTGCGCCGGCGCCCCGAAACGTCCGCGCTACGGGGCGCCATGTCGCTGGAGCAGCTCGAACAGACTGTCGCCCAGGATGCGGTCCATGTCTGATGCTGTGATGAAGTCGCAGTGGGTCCGGACCGCTTCCAGGGCGTGCTGATACGTCATCGCGCGCCGCACCACCGGATAGTCCGAGCCCCAGTGCAGGCGCTCCGGCCCGAACTGCTCGTAAAGCGCCCGCACGACCGGCCGGCAGCGCGGGTACGGGAAGTCCCAGGCGACCGTATCGACATAATGGAACCCGGACAGCTTGACATGGATGTTCGGCACGGCGGCCGATGCCAGCACCTCCCGGAGGCTGGGCGGGTCCGCGCCTTCTGACAGGCGAACGCCCGCCATGTGGTGACAGAGAAACGTCAGGCTCGGGAAGCGGGCCGCCAGCTGGCGTAGGACCGGCTGGAGACGGGCCGGCATCGCGAAGCTCACGATCTGGTTCAGGTCGGCGGCGGCCTGGAGGAACGCGGCTCCTTCGTCAGACAGGTACCAGGAGCCGTCGTCGTCCGCGTCGAAGTAGTGGGTGAAGCCGCGAAGGCCGTACCGCTCAACGGCCTCGCGGAGGCGCTGTGCCGCGCCGGGCTGATGGTACGTCTCCCACCAGCGGCAGTCCACGTCCGCGAACTGGAACAGGCGGTCTGGATGCTGCCGCGCGGCCTCCAGAATGTACTCGTTGTTGTCCGGGTTGTGGTCGATCCTGGCGCAGATCACGACCGCCTTTTCGACGCCGTTGCGGTCCATCTCCCACAAGAGCTGCTCGACGCGACCCCGGCTCTCGGGGTCCGGGACGGGCGGCTCGTACGGCCAGTAGCGCCAGGCGTGGCAGTGCGAATCGACGATCATCGGCGAGCTATCTCCTTCAGCCAGCTACCGCTGGGGCGACGGGCGTTGCGAGCCCGGCCCGAGCTGAAGATGCGTCTTCGGCTCCCACCCCAGGACGCGCTTCGCCTTGGAGAGGTTGTGATCCTCCTCGTGCTCGTCGCCGGCGATGAAGAAGGCGTCGAACCGCCCGTGCCCGACCTGCACCGCTTCGAGGGCGGCCAGGTAGGCGTTCGCCAGGTCTTCCTCGTCGGTGACGAACAGCGGCTTGCCGGTCTTCGGGATACGTGGGTTCTCGCGCTCGTCCAGGTACTGCTCGCGGGTGCGCGGCCCCGTGATCCGCAACGCGATCAGGTTCATGTCCCACCAGCGCGCGAAGTACTGGCAGATCAGCTCGCCGAACCCTTTGCTGAGGCCGTAGACCGTCGGGGTGTCCAGCGGGATCAGCTCCTCCTGCTCGAACCGCTCGCGCATCCGGTAGTGGACGCTCATCGAGCTGGTGTAGATGCCGCGCAGCACCCCCAGCTCCTGCGCGATGAACAGCGTCAGGTGGAGCGCCTTGGTGTTGACCTCGTAGTTCTCCACGATGGTCGGGATGTCCTGGTCGCGCACCGAGCCGCCCTGCGGCTTGCGCATCACGACCCAGATGAAGGCGTCTACGCCGTCCAGTGCCCGCCGCAGCACGTCGGGATCGGACACCGACCCTTCGACGTACTCGACGCCCTCGTGGCGCGGCGGCCGGAGGTCGAGCACCCGCAGCTGGTGGTGCTTCTGGAGGTACGGCGTGATGAACGTGCCGACGTGGCCGGCCCCGCCGAGCAAGAGAACTTTCATCGTGGGACTCCCCGGAGGCCCCCTCCCCCAGCCCCTCCCCCGTGCGCGGGAGAGGGGAGCAAGCTCACCGTTCTCCCTCTCCCGCGCACGGGGGAGGGGCTGGGGGAGGGGGCCGTTCCTCTACACGGAATAGGCGACGGAGCCGTCGTTGCGGAGCGGCAGGCCGTTCGGGTTCATACGGTCCCTGGCCATCTCCGCCAGCTTCGCCTCGTCGAGCTTGACGCCCAGGCCCGGCGCTTCCGGCGTCTTGATGTAGCCGCCCTCGCGCGGGAAGGTGCCCGGGAATGCGACGGCCTGATCCTCGTCCACCTTTGAATACTCCTGAACGGTGAAGTTCGGAATCGAGGTCATCAGGTGGACGGACGCGGCGGTCAGGACTGGCCCCAGGAAGTTGTGCGGGATCATCCCGGCGTGGAACGACTCGGCGACGGCAGCGATCTTCTTGGTGTGGGTCGGGCCGCCCGCCAGCCCGATGTCCGGCCGCGCGTACTGCGCGCCCCCGGCGATGAAGAGCTCGCGGAACTCCCAGATGCTGTGCATCCGCTCGCCGTTCGCCAGCGCGCCGTCGAACCGCTTCGCGATCTCGCCCTGGCTCTGGATCGAGTCGATCTGGATCGGGTCTTCGATCATCAGCGGGTGAAACTCAGCGAGGGCGTGGCACAGCGGGATCGCCTGCAGCGGCGTCAGCTTCCGATGGAGCTCCAGGATGATGTCCACGTCGCGGCCCACCGCTTCACGGGCCGCCGCCACCTGATCGACGGTCCCGCCGATCAGCGCCGCCAGCGACATGTTCTGGAAGCCGGCCGGAATCGGGTCCCACTTGATCGCGGTGAACCCTTCGGCCGCGGCAGCCTTCGCCTTGGCGTGGACTTGCTCCGGCGTGCCGCCGCCCATCAGCAGGTGCAACCGGATCTTGTCGCGGCAGCGCCCACCGAGCAGCTCCCAGATCGGCGCCTGGAAGTGCTGGCCCTTGATGTCCCACAAGGCGATGTCCACCGCCGAGACCGCCCCCGAGAGCACCGAGCCTCGGAACGGCCCCATCCGGTACATGTACTGCCAGTGATGTTCGATGCGGAGCGGGTCCTGGCCGACGAGATACTTCTCGAATGTCTTGACGATCTCGCAGACAGCGGCCGGGTAGCCCCAGCAGGCGCTCTGGCCGGTCCCGACCAGCCCGTTGTCGGTGGTGATCCGCACGAACGCGCCGCCGCCAACGTGCAGCGCCTCGACGCTCTCGATCTTCATCGTCGTTCCCCTTCTACGTCCATTGCAGGATCACGCCGAGATATGCGTCCTTTTCGTTCAACAGCCCATCATAGGCGCGCTGAATCTCGGCGGGCGGCAGGCGGTGCGTGATCAGCGGCTCGACGCGCAGCCGTCCGTCCGCCAGCCACCCGAGGCCGGTCTCGATGTTGTGGAGGATCGAGTCGGCCAGCTGTGGGACCGGCTGGCGCGGGATCTCCCACTCCGAGCCGCTTCGCAGCGTCAGGAACCGGAAGAACAGGTCGCGGGTGATGCGGGAGGATGGCACGCTGTTCTCGTCGCCGCCCCACGGCGCCCCGATCATCACGATCTCGCCGCCGTTCTGGGCGAGGCCGATCGCGCCAGCGAGTGCCTGCGCCGAGCCGGTCGCCTCGACCACCAGCCGATGCTGCCGCTGAAGCTCCGGCACCGACTCCGGGCCGTGGACGTTGCGGATACCACACTGATTGGCGATCTCGCGGCGGGCTGGCGACAGATCGATGGCGTTGACCCTCATGCCGCACGCCTGAAACACCTGCGCCGCCAGGTTCCCGACCAGCCCCAGCCCGACCACCGCCACGCCGTCGCCGCCGTGCGCGACGGTCGTTCGCATCGTCGTCATCGAGACGTTCGCCAGTCGCACGAACACCGCCTGCTCGTCAGATAGCCCGTCCGGGACCGGCACGCAGAAGCGGTCGCGGGCGTCAATCCGCACGACCGAGGCGTGCGTGCCCATCGAGTAGACGCGCTGGCCGGGCTGGACGCTCAGATCCTCCCCCGCCGACACCACCTCCCCGACGTTGGCGTACCCGACGTTCGTCATCGGGTACCAGCGTGGGGCGTCGGTGTTCATGTGGAGCTTGCCCTGGAGATTCGCCAGCTCGGTGCCGGGGCTGATCAGCGTGACGTGCGTCCGAATGACGACCTCGGTCGGGCCAAGATCGGCCTCGTCCACCTCGATGGGCTCCATGGCGGCTTGCATCGGGGCCTGGAAGACGACGCGCTCGGCATGTAGCGTCATGGTCTGCTACCTCCGATGCGCATCGCGCAGTTGCGTGTCATGCCTACGCTCCAGCCTCGGAGGACGCGCCGACCGGCTCGCGCGGGAACACGTCCGCCACGTCCGCCGATTGTAAGGTCGGGCTGTCCTGGTATAGGAAGCAGGACGCCACGCGGTGCTCGTCAGGCTGGAAGAAGCGAGGCTGCTCCTGCCAGCAGACGTCGAGCGCGGACGGGCAGCGCGGCGCGAACGCGCAGCCGTGGCTCACGCGTGGAGCCGGGCTGTCCAGCTCCGGCAGGTCTTCGCCGGTCCAGCGTCGGCGCCGGTCCGGGACCGGTATCGAGGAGACCAGCAACCGGGTGTACGGGTGCTTCGGCGCCTGGATGACCCGATCGACCGCGCCGGCCTCGGCCACGCCGCCTCGGTACAGCACCACGATGCTCTCGCAGATCTGGTACGCCGTGGTCAGGTCGTGGGTGATGTAGATGATGGAGATGCCGAGCTCGCGGTTCAGGCGTTGGAGGCTGGCGAGGATCGTCGCCCGCAGCGAGGCGTCCACCATCGAGACCGGCTCGTCGGCCAGGATCACCTTCGGGCGGCAGAGCAGTGCCCGCGCCACCATGATCCGCTGTCGCTGGCCGCCGCTCAACTGGTGCGGGTACCGCCCGAGCGTCTCGGCTGGCCGCAGCCCGACCATCTCCAATGCTTCTTCGATCAGTTGGCGGCTGCTCTGACCGTTCTCGGCCAGCTTGAACCTTTTGATTGGCTGCGTCAGGACGTGGTCGATCCGGTAGAACGGGTTGAACGCCGCGAACGGATCCTGGAAAATCGGCTGAACCTCGCGGCGGAACTGGAGCCGCTCGTGGGAGCCCATCTTCGTCACGTCCTGGCCCCGGTACAGCACCTGCCCGGATGTCGGGCTGATGTGCCCGAGCAGCAGGTGAGCGAGCGTCGTCTTGCCGCTGCCGCTCTCGCCGGCGATGGCGGTGATGGTGGGCTGGCCGTCCGGCACCGAGAACGTCAGCCGGTCCAGCGCCACGACCTCCTGCTGCTTTCTCAGGAAGCCGCCGCCGTACACCTTCGAGACGGCCCGGAGCTCCAGGAGCGGGATGGCGTCGCTCATCGAGAGTCGCACGCATCAGGGGCCGTGGACTGAAGTCCACGTCTACCGTTGTTGGCGTCGCTACGCGACGCCGCACTCCGTCGCGTAGCGACGGTCCAATGGTAGACGTGGACTTCAGTCCACGGCGCGATCGTGATTCTCAGCATACAGATGTTCCCGATGCCTCGTAGAGATGACATGCCACCCGACGCCCAGAACCCGTGTCGAGCAACCGCGGCGTCACCGTCGTGCACGGCTCGAAGGCGTGCGGGCAGCGCGGCGCGAACGGGCAGCCCGGCGGCAGGTCGAGCAGCGCCGGCGGCAGGCCGGGGATGCCGCGCAGCTCGCGGCGCGCCTCCAGCGAGGGCAGGCTTTCGATCAGCAGGCGCGTGTACGGGTGGCGCGGGTCGTCCAGCACGTCGTCGATCGGGCCGTACTCCACCAGCTCGCCGGCGTAGAGCACGCCGATGGTGTCCGCGAACTGGGCGATCAGCCCCATGTCGTGGCCGATCAGGATGACCGCCGCTCCGAGGCCCTCCTGGACCCGCCCGAGCGTCATGATGACCTGGCGCTGCACCACCACGTCCAGCGCGCTGGTCGGCTCGTCCGCGACGATCACGCTCGGGTTGAGGACCGTCGCGATGGCGATGGCGACGCGCTGCTTCTGGCCGCCCGAGAGCTCGTGCGGGAAGCGGTCGGCAAGCGCAGCCGGCAGCCCGACCCGACCCAGCGCCTGCGCCACACGTTCGGCCAGGGCTGCGCGCGGAAGGTCGCCTTCGTGGGCCACGATGCCGTCCTGGATCTGCTCCCGGATGCGCATGACCGGGTTAAGCGAGCTCATCGCGCCCTGCGGCACCAGCGCGATCTCGCGCATCCTGACCCGCCGCAGCTCGCGCTCGGGCAGGCCGAGCAGGTCGCGCCCGTTCAGCACGATCTGGCCACCCACGATCTTGCCCGGCGGCCGGGTGAGCTGCATCAAGGCCGTGCCCATCGTCGTCTTGCCGGAGCCGGACTCGCCGATCAGCCCCAGCCGCTCGCCCGGCCGCAGCGCGAACGAGACGCCGTTGACCGCCTTCACCGGGCCGCGCGGCGTCCGATAGTGAACTTGAAGATCCTCGACGCGCAGGACTGCATCCTGGGCGGGCGCGATGAATCGCGCCCCTACCAGGTCTGCCGCCGTAGGGGCGCGATTTATCGCGCCCGCATCAGACATCGCGCCCGCGTCCGCGCCACTCATGTCTGCTGCCGCAGGCGCGGGTTCGCGAACCGGTCCACGCCCACCGAGACGAAGAACATCCCGATGAAGATGATCGCGATGGTCGCAATCGGCGGCCCGAACCACCACCACTGCCCGCGCAGGACCGCGCTGTACTTCTGGGCCCAGAAGATCGTCGTGCCGAGGGTGTGGACGTCGTTGGCGCCCAATCCAAGCGCCTCCAGGCCAATCGAGGCCAGCATCGCCGAGTTGACCGCCGCGATGAAGCTGGCCGCGATGAACGGTAAGAGATTTGGCATGATCTCCTGGAACACCACCTGGAGCTCGCTGGCGCCGTTCGCCCGCGCGACCGCGATGTAGGGGCGCTCGCGGATCGAGAGCACCTGCGAGCGGATCGAGCGGGTCGGGTACATCCAGGAGAGCACCGCCACCGTCAGGCCCATCAGCTCGACGGTCATCTGCCCGACGTTGACCGCGATCACCAGCAGCACCGCGATGCCCGGCACCGTCATCAGCGAGTCCGAGATCAGCCGGATCACGGTGTCCACCACCCCGCCGAAGTACCCCGAGATCAGCCCGAGCACCAGCCCGATGCTCACCCCCACCACCCCGGCGATCAGCCCGATCCGGAGCGTCTGCGGCGTCCCCTTGACCATGATGGTGAGCATGTCTCGGCCCTGCGAGTCGGTCCCGAGCAGGTGCCGAGCGGACGGCCGCTGCGAGGGCGGCACCGCCCCGACGATCCCATCGGCCGGGTTCACCACGAGCGAGCCGACCACACTGGCGACCAGCACCGTCAGCAGGATCGCGATGCCGACGACCAGGCTGGCGCTCCAGCGGGGGCTCCGAATGAAGTCCACGAGCCAGTTGGTGGAGCGAGCCGACCCCGGGGGCGCGATGAATCGCGCCTCTACCAGGGGATCCTGCCTGGTAGGGGCGCGATTCATCGCGCCTCCGTGCTCCGCACCCGCTCGCTCCGCGTCGGTTGGGGGGGTAAGGTCCGCTCCTGTCGCGCTCATTTCTGGTACCTGATCCTGGGATCGACCCACGGATAGACCAGATCGACGATCAACAGGGCCAGGGCCAGCGAGATGATGAGCATCAGCACGATGCCCTGGATCACGAAATAGTCCTTGCCGGCGATGGCCCCGAACAACAGCCCGCCCAGGCCGGGGTAGCTGAACATCGCCTCCACCAGCACCGCGCCTGACAGGGTCGAGCCGAGCGCGATGGCGAGGTGGGTGACCTGGGGCAGCAGCGCGTTCCTCAGCCCGTACCAGAGGAAGATCCGCCTGGGTGGCAGCCCTTTCGCCTCGGCGAACGTGATGTAGTCCTCGCCGAGTGTCGTCACCATCATCGCGCGCATCCCGAGCGCCCAGGCCCCGATTCCACCCAGCACCAGCGACATCGACGGCAGGATCGCGTGGTAGACGATGTCGAGGATCGAGCCGAGGTTGAAGCGGATCATCACGATCGGGTCGAAGCCGCCGCCCGGCGGGAACACCCGCAGCTCGACGGCGAACAGCGACATCAGCAAGATCGCCAGCAGGAAGAACGGCACCGCCGACATCAGCATGAACGGCGGCAGCAGCGCCCGCACGAACCGTGGCGCCCGAGGCCACGCCGCCAACGCGCCGAGCACCGTGCCGATGCTGAACGCCATCACCGTCGAGACGCCGAGCAGCCCGAGCGTCCACGGCAGCGCCGAGCGGACCTTCGAGATGACCGGCTGGGGGAAGTCGGCCAGCGAGACGCCCAGGTTCAGCTGGAGAATGTCCGCCCAGTAGTTCAGGTACTGCTGCCAGACCGGCTTGTCCAGCCCGAACTTGGCCCGATAGATCGCCGCGATCTCGGCGACGTTGGCGTCGATGCTGCCGGTCATCGCGATCCGCGTCTGGAGCGCCGCCTCGATCGGGTCGCCTGGGATCAGGCGCGGAATCATGAAGTTGACCGTGACCGCGATGAACACGATCGGCAGCAGCTGCGCTGTCCGTCCGAGCAGGTAGCCGATCGGCATCGGCGACACTCCCCCACAGCCTCGTGGCAGATCCTGGGGGCAAGCTTAGCACAGCCCCGAGAACGGCGGGTCGAGAGTCGACTGTCCACAATCCCCTTGCCGAGCGGCGGCAGGGCTGCTACGCTAGCGGCCGGGCAAACCACGCCGGCGTGGGAGAGAGCCAATGCGCAAGGTCGCTCTGAGACAGGCTGTTCTGTCGTGCCTGGTCGTTCTCGGACTGCTGACGGGCTCGTGCTCGTACATCCCCGGCCTGGGCGGTGGGGACGTCCCGCGTGAGCGGACCCTGGTCATCACGCCGTGGGGCACGATTCCCGAGATCCGTAACCCTGAGAACTACAACATCTACCTCTCAGGTGCCTACAACCATCAGCGCGAGTCTGGCGACAAGACGATCTACGAAGCGCTGATGTACACCAACCTGAACACGGGCGAGATCATCCCGTGGCAGGCCGAGAGCTTCAAGTACAACGACAACTACACCGTCATCACCGTGAAGCTGCGTCAGGGTGTGACGTGGTCAGACGGGCAGGCGTTCACGTCGGCGGACGTCAAGTACACTCTGGAGATGCTGCGTGACAACGCTCCGGACCTGCTCTACTCCAGCATCTACAAGGAGTGGCTGAAGGGCGTTGACGCGCCGGACCCGCAGACGGCGGTCATCAACCTGAACAAGCCCGGTCCGCGCTTCTTCCAGCTGTACCTCGCGCTCGGCCACGAGAACCATCAGGTGATCCTGCCGGCCCACATCTGGAAGGACAAAGATCCCAAGACGTTCACCAACTTCGACCTTGCGAAGGGCTGGCCGATCGGGACGGGCGCCTACAAGATGGTCGCGTCGAGCGCCCAGCAGCAGGTGTTCGACCGCCGCGACGACTGGTGGGGCGCGAAGACCGGCTTCATGGCGCTGCCCGCTCCGCAGCGGATCATCCTGGTGCCTGGCGCGTCGGACGAGTCGACAGCGCAGCTGTACATTGGCAACAAGGCTGACAGCGGCAACCCGCTGCAGCCGGCGACGTTCACGGCGGCCATCGAGAAGAACCCGAACCTCAAGTCGTGGAACAAGCAGGGGCCGGTCTGGGGCGCGCCCGACGGCTGCGGCTACGTCTTCATCTTCAATCACGCCAAGGAGCCGTGGAACAACAAGAGCGTTCGGATCGCGATCAACTACGCGATCAATCGCCAGGAGATCTCGACGCTCGGCTACCAGAACGCGAACTACCCGATCGTGGCGCCGTTCTCGGCCTACATGGCGAATCGCTGGATCAAGAGCGGGCCGCTCAAGGACTTGCTCGACAAATACGACCGCGCCACCCCGAGCCAGGCCAAAGTCGACGAGAACATGAAGGCGGCCGGCTACGCCAAGAACGCGCAAGGGCTCTGGGAGAAGGGCGGCCAGACGCTCAAAGTGCCGGTCCGAGGCACGCAGTTCTTCGCACCAATTGCGCCGCCGGTGGCCGCCCAGTTGAAGAAAGCCGGCTTCGACGCTACCGAGGTCGTCGAGCCGCCGGGCGCTACGGCACTGCTCGAAGACCAGCTCGTCGGCAAGGCTGACACCAGTTTCGGCGTCCACTGCGGCAGCCTCTCGGAGCCGTACGAGACGCTCAAGGATCTGCACAGCAAGTGGGGCCGCCCGGTGGGCGAGAAAGTACCGTTTGGTGGATCGCTCTCCTCGCGGTACAGCAATCCCGAGTACGACAAGCTGATCGACCAGATGGAAGCGATGCCGACCGGCAAGCCTGACGACCCGAAGTACATGGATCTCGCGGCGCGCGCGCTGGACATCTACTTACAAGACATGCCCGAGATCATGCTCACCGAAGAGCTCCACGTCGTCACGTTCAACTACACGTACTGGACCGGCTGGCCCAGCGCCGAGGATCCGTACGTGGCCCCGTACCCGCCATGGGAGGCGTGGCGGCTGATCATCCACAAGATCAAGCCGGTGAAGTAGCCGAGGAAGCCCCACCCCCCGACCCCCTCCCCATTGCGATGGAGAGGGGAGACGTTCAAGCCTGTCTCCCCTCTCCATCGCAATGGGGAGGGGGTCGGGGGGTGGGGTCTCCCGGCTGCCGTAGGTGTAACGATGCCTGACGCCCGCCCAATCGTTCTGCTGGTCTCGACCGCCGACGTCCGCGAGCGGATGCTGCTGCCGGCAGACCTGGACCGTCTGAAGCGGTTCGCCGACTTCGACTGGCTGGAGTGTGGCGTCCCGTTCGACCGGACCCTCTGGACCGAAGTCCCAGACGACCCGGCTGCTACGGCGTTGGTGGCCTCCCGTGTGGCGAGCGTCGCCGCGCTCGTGGTCTGTCACGGCAGCCCGCGCGTCTCGACCGAGATCCTGGATGCCGCCCCACAGCTTCGGATCATCGGCGAGCTGGAGGGCGACCGCTTCGCCGCCCGCATCGACGTGGAAGCGGCCCTGGCGCGCGGCGTGCGCGTGGTGGACACCACCAACGGCTCCTCGTACGGCGTCTCGGAGTGGGCGCTCGGGATGATGCTCAACGCCGTCCGCAACTCCAGCGAGGTGTTCCGTCAGCTCGCGGCCGGCGGCTGGCCCGAGCGGCGCGGCAACCGTGCCCCGGAGCCTGGCACGTTCGAGCGGTTCGAGCTGACCGGCAAGCGGGTCGGGTTGATCGGGCTTGGGATCATCGGGCGGCGGCTGGTGCAGCTCCTGGAGCCATTCCGCTGCCAGATCCAGGCCCACGACCCGTACGTCCCGAAAGAAGTCGCGGACGTGCTCGGGGTGCGGCTGACCAACCTCGACGCGATCATGGCCGAGTCCGACGTGATCGTCTGTGTCGCGCCGATCACGCCAGCCACCCGCCGGATGGTCGGCGCCCGCGAGCTCGACCTGATCCGGCCCGGCTCGGCGCTGGTCAACGTCTCCCGAGGCCCGATTTTCGACCCTGACGCCACGATTGCTCGGCTTCAGCGGGGCGACATCACCGGCGCGTTCGACGTCTGGGACCCGGAGCCGATCCCCGGCGACAGCCCGATCCGGAGCCTGCCCAACGTGTTCCTGACGCCGCACATCTCCAGCCAGACCCGAGATGGCCGAGGACGCTTCTTCTCGCTGATGGTGGACGAGCTGGACCGCTTCTTCCACGGCCACGAGACCCTTTACGACCTGACCTCGCGGACCCTTGCCAATCGCTTCGGACGACCCGCTCCTGGTCCCTGACCGGGAGACCCCGACCGGCAAATACTGTGGATCTCACGGTTGTCATGCGCGCTCGGCGCCCCTAGACTCAGCTACGTCGGGGCGCCGGGACTTTCCGGTGTGTGACCTGGACGAGACCTTCGCGGGCATCGAAGCCCACGGAGTGGCGAGGCGTGTGCTTGGGCGGGTGGCGGCGGATCGTGGTGAGCGGCGCTGGTGCGCTGGCGGGCCTGTTCGGCCTGGTGGAGGCCGCCCTGGCGGTCACGGTCGACGTAGACACGACGACCGACACGGCGGCGGTCGGCTTTCAGGCGTGCACGCCCGCTCCGAACGACTGCTCGTTGCGCGGCGCGATCGTCAAGTTGAACGCGCTCGCCGGGTCGCACACGATCGACCTCCCGGCCGGCACCTACACGCTGACCATCGCCGGCATCAGCGAGGACAACGCGGCGACCGGTGACCTGGACATCCGGCGCGATATCACGATCGTCGGGGCCGGCGCGCCGACCACCTTCGTCGAGGCCGGCCCGACCACAGTGACTGGGATCGATCGCGTCTTCCACGTCCTCGACAACGCCGGCGCCGGCCGGCTGACGCTGCGCGACCTGACGGTCCAGCACGGAAACGTCACTGGCGACAATGGCGGAGGCATTCAGGCGAACGGTCCGCTGACCCTGGAGCGGGTGCATATCCTGGCGAACCAGGCAGGCGCTGGCGGCGGCCTCACGCTGCGCGACGACACCACCATTCGCGACAGTGCCATCAGTGGGAACACGGCAACGGCCGTGGCTGGGGGTGGCGGCATCCAGATGGCCGCCGGTGGCGTCACCGTCACCATCACGGGCACCACCATCGCGAACAACACCGCCTCAGCGGGCGGGGCGAACGGCGGCGGTATCGCCCAGGGCACGGCCACGACGACGATCTTGAACAACGTCACCATCGCCGGCAACTCGGCGCCGAACGGTGGTGGTGTCTCGCGCTCGGTTGGCACCGTGACGTTGCAGAATTCGATCGTCGCGAACAATACCGGCTCGGTCGGAACGCCAAACTGTATCGGCACACTGGTGTCTCAGGGCAACAACCTGGCGTTTGGCAGCACGAACACCTGCAGCTTCAGTGTGGCGAACGGCGACGTCGTGAACACTGGGGACCCGCTCCTGGGACCCCTCCAGAACAACGGCGGTCCGACCCCGACGATGGCATTAGGCGCCGGCAGCGCCGCGATCGACGCCGGCAACAGCGGGACGCCGGGGACGGGTGGCGCCACCTGCGCGGCCAGGGATCAGCGCGGTGTGCCCCGGCTGGAAGACGGCGACGGCGCCGGCGGAGGACGCTGCGACATCGGGGCGTTCGAGGTGGCGGCGGCCGGGGCGCTCGTCGTCGATCGCATCGACGACTCCGCGTCGGCGACGGCGTGCACCAGCGCGCCCAACGACTGCTCGCTGCGTGGCGCGGTCGTCGCCGCCAACGGGAGCGGTGGGCGGATCATCCTGCCCCACGGGATCTACACGCTGACCATCGCCGGCCAGGGCGAGGAGAACGCCGCCACCGGCGATCTGGACGTCCGCCGGGCGATCGTCGTCGAGGGGAGCGGCGCCCGGTCTACGACCGTCCAGGCCGGGCCGACGACCGCCGCCGGCATCGACCGCGTCTTCGACGTCATCGCCAACGGTGGGCTCGGTAGCCTGGACCTGCGCGACCTGACCGTCCGCAACGGCAGGCTCACCAGCGGGGTTGGCGGCGCCATCAACGCGAACGGGCCACTCACGCTCGCCCGGGTCGCGATCCTCGACAGCGAGTCGCCCGGCGTCGGCGGGCTGGCGCTCGCGGCCACCACCACCATCCGGGACTCGCTGATCGGCGGCAACCGCTCGATCTCCAGCTCAGGCGGTGGCATCTTCGTCAGCGCCGGTGTGACTGCCACTATCGCCAACACCACTATCACCGGCAACACGGCGGCGGCCAGCATCGGCGGCGGGCTGGTCAACAACGGGGCGTCTACCACGCTGAACAACGTGACGATTGCCGGGAACGCCGCGACCCAGGGTGGCGGCATCGTGTCGGCGTCCGGGACGCTGCGGGTTGGCAACACGATCGTGGCGAGCAACACCACCACCGGCTCGAGCCCGAACTGTCTCCTCAGCGTGGGTCTCACTTCGCTGGGCACCAATCTGGTGTTCGGGGGCGATACCTGCGGCTTCGGGGCGGCCGGAGATCTCCAGGCCCAGGACCCGAAGCTCGGCCCGCTTCAGGACAACGGTGGGCCGACTTCGACCCTCGGGCTCGGCCTGGGCAGCGCGGCAATCGACGCCGGCAACAGTGGCACCCCCGGCAGTGGTGGTGCCACCTGCGAGGCCGCCGACCAACGCGGTGTCGCCCGGCCGCTGGATGGCGACGGCCTGAACGGCGCCCGCTGCGACATCGGGGCCTTTGAGATCACGGTGCTCGTCGTCGACCGGACCGACGACTCGGCGGCGAGCACGGCCTGCACGGCGACGGCGAACGACTGTTCGCTGCGCGGCGCGATCGTCACCGCCAACGCGACGGTCGGGCCGCACCTGATCATCCTGCCGCCCGGGACCTACACCCTGACCGTGACGGGCACGGGGGAGGACAACGCGGCGACCGGCGACCTGGACGTCCGCCAGGAGATCGGGATCGTGGGCGGCGGCGCGGCCACCACGGTCGTCCAGGCCGGCCCGACCACGGCCACCGGGATCGATCGCGTCTTTCACATTGTCAGCGGGACGCTCGGGAATCTCGCGCTCAGCGACCTGACCGTCCGGAACGGCAACGATATCGTCGGAGACGGGGGCGGCGGCATCCAGGCCAATGGCCCGCTGACGCTGACACGCGTTCTCGTCCAGGCGAATCAGTCCACAAACGGCGGTGGCTTGCTGCTGCGGGCGAGCACGACGATCTTGGACAGCACCGTCAGCGGCAACATCGCCACCTCAGCGGCGGGCGGCGGCGGCATCTCCGGGGGCGCTGGTGGTATCACCGTCACCATCACCAATACGACCATCGCGAACAATACCGCGACGAATGCAGGCGGTAGCGGTGGGGGCATCATCCACAACGGAGTCACCTCCACCATCCTCAACAACGTGACGATCGCCGGGAACAGCGCCGCGACGGGTGGGGGCATCACCCGGTCGCTCGGCACCATCACGATCGCAAACTCGATCGTCGCCAACAATGCGACCACCGGCGGTGGCGCGAACTGCGCTGGCACACTGACCTCGCAAGGGAACAACCTGGAGTTCGGCGCCGCGACGACCTGTGGCTTCAGCGCGGCGCTCGGCGACATCATCGGCACCGGCGATCCGAAGCTCGGGCCGCTCCAGGACAACGGCGGCCCGACGCCGACAATGGCGCTGCTCGGCGGCAGCGCGGCCATCGACGCCGGCAACGCCAGCGCCCCAGGGAGTGGCGGCAACGCCTGTGGGGCGGCGGACCAGCGGGGCATCGCCCGGCCCCAGGACGGCGACCTCGCGAACGGCGCGCGCTGTGACATCGGCGCGTTCGAGACACGCCTGCAAGACATCTGCTCGGCCCGTCCGCCGGTTCTGGTGGCAGTGACGCCCGGCGGCCAGAACGGGCTCAACGTCACGGTGACGCGCGGCTTCGGCCCGTTGAGCGAGCTGCGGTTCCACGGTGCGGCCAGCGCACATGTCTCGGCGCCCAACGCGCTGGTGGACATCGGGGGGCAGAGCGGGCGCAGCGGCGAGTTTACCTTCACGCCGGCGGCCAACGCGACGAGCCAGCAGTTCACCGTGCGCTCGGCCAACCTGACTATCCCGACGACGCTGCCGCTGGAGGTCTTCGACGCCTGCGGCAGCTGGGCCACGCTCGTCGGTGGCGGGACCGGGGTCGTCGGCGGCGGGGTCGGCACGTTCAGCCTGAGCGGGCTGGGGCAGACCGCCAGCGTCGGCCAGACGGTCACGCTGGTGCTGCAATGGGCGGTACCGCAGCCGAGAGTCTGGCGGCAGCTGCGCAGCCTGGAGCTCCAGTTGCGCGACGAGAGTGGCGTGGCCTGGGCGGTCCGATGGGATGAGACCGGCGACACGTTCGCGGTGACCGATGCGCGGGCGCCGAAGCTCGTCACCTTGAACGGTCCGCGGACCCAGGGCTCCGGGCCGACCGGCCAGAGCGTGATCCTGACGCTGCCGCTGATGGTGCAAGAAGCGGCCGGCGGCAAGACGTTCGGCGTCGAGGTGAAGGCGACCGACGACCTGGGGACCGTCCAGGAGCTCGAGCGGGTTGGGGCGCTCAGCGTGCTTGCGCCGGCCGCTTCGCCACCCGACGCTGGCACGTCGAGCGCGAACCGGGATGACACGCCGCGTAAGCTGACCGAGCAGGAGCGGTGGCAGCGATCCCACAGCAACGCCGGCAGCCGCGACGACGAGCGGATCGAGGGCGACGTACTGCGCGTGGACTGCTCCGGGCAGCCACCGACCATCACGATTGGCAACCGCGATGGAGAGGTGACCGTCGAGCTGCGGGGCGAGGCCGTCGGCGCGTGCGGCTCGATCCAGCCGGGGCAGTATCTGGAGGGGCACGGGGAGAAGGTG
>JAXLXF010000030.1:0-89085 GCA_046328125.1 Chloroflexota bacterium | reverse complement strand
AGCACGGGCAGGTGGTGCTCTCGGGGTTCGTCGTGACGCCGGAGTACGACGGCGGCGCGCGGATTCACTGGATCGGCCGCCGCGCGATCAACTCGCTGCCGTACCGACGCACGTTCCTGAGCGTCTACGCCCCGCTGCTGCGCCAGTCCGGCCTGGCGGTGGCCGAAGCCGATCCCGACAGCGTGCCGTACCTGATCTGCCGGACCTCCCCGTCGCTGTCCTGATCGACGGGCCGGTCCGGCTTGCACCAGGGGAGCAGCCGGCGTCCTGACCGGTGGCGCCCGTCCAATCCCGGCGTCCGACGTGGGATCCGGCGTCCCACGTGGGATACTGTCTTCAAGATACCTTGACAGGGTGGGTGCGCGGACGTACGATTGCGCCCAACGACAGGCGCGATCGGCGTGAAGAGAGCGCTCACAGCCCCGGCCGAGGCGTGAGGGAGTCCCGCGCTCGCCGTGGATGATGCGCTCCTTCGACGGTTGACGAGGTCGTCAGCCGGCTGGTCCGCCAGTGGTGGCGGCGCCCGACTGGTACACACCAACTGACACGCAGTGGTGGAGGAGGGGTCTGGCATGGCCAGATATATGGCCTCGCGCGTCTCTCGACGTCAGATGCTGAAGGGCACGGCGCTCGTGCTCGGCAGCCTTTCAGGATCGGCAATTCTGGCCGCCTGCGGTGGTGGCGCACCTGCTGCGCCAGCCAAGCCCGCCGAGGCGCCAAAGCCCACCGAGGCACCGAAGCCCACAGCGGCGCCTGCCGCGCCGGCCGCGGCTGCATCGCCAGCGGCCGCCGCGTCTCCCGCCGCTGGCGCATCACCCGCTGCCGGCGCTTCCCCGGCCGCGTCGCCGGCCGCTGCCGCCCCGTCCGCGCCGTCCTCCGCCCCGGCCGCCGCTGCCAAGCCGGCTGCTGGCGGGGCTGTCGTCACCATTCGCGATCACGACTGGATCCAGGGCACGCCCGGCCAGCCGAACGACTGGTACGACAAGTTCATCGGCGACTGGATGAAGGAGCACCCGAACATCAAGATCGAGCGCGAGTGGTTCCCGCGCCTCGAGATGCACGCCAAGCAGCTGGCGCTCGCCGCGACCGGCCAGCTTGGAGACACCGTCCGCATCAACGTCGCTCCGACCACTGCCGAGCTGTACCTCAAGAAGGTCGTCCACGACCTGGACTCGCTCTGGAAGGACGACAAGGAGTGGACGGACAAGGACCAGAAGCAGTTCTGGCCTGGCAACATCAAGACCTACACCCTGGCCGGGAAGACCTGGGGTCTGCCAGTCGTCGGCCACCCGGGCAGCGTCAACTACTACATCAACAAGACGATGGTCGAGAAGGCTGGCCTGAAGGTTCCGCCGAACGACGCGAACTGGACCTATGAGGACCTGGCGACGCTGGCGAAGGGCCTGACCCAGAGCGCGGGTGGCCGAACCACCGTCTACGGCATCCTGCCCGGCTTCCGGACCGCCACCGCCAACGAGTACATGGTCGGCGTGATGCGGGGGTTCGGCGGCGACCTGTTCGACGCCGACGGCAAGAAGTGCCTGCTGAACACGCCCGAGTCGATCAAGGGGCTCAACGCCATCGCCGACCTCTACAAGTCCGGCTCGGCGTACCCGTGGTCGGCTGACCTGGACACGATCACCCAGGATCTGTTCGTCGGTGGGAAGGTCGCCATCGTGAACGCCACCAGCGCGGCGGCGGCGAAAGGCGGCTACCCGGCCCAGATCGCCAAGTCGCCCAGCCCGTTCGAGATGATCGTGATCCCGGATCCGCTCGGCTCGACCGGCAAGCACGCGACGCAGGTCTCGTCAGACGGCAAGACGGTCTCGGCGCAGACCAAGAATCCGGCCGAGGCGTGGACGGTGCTCTCGCGGCTGTTCACCAGCCAGCAGCACGGCATCCAGCGGTTCGCGAACGGGCTCGGGAGCCCCGGCAGCCGCAACGACGTCTGGGACAGCCAGGAGTTCCGCGACACGGCGCCGGCGCTCGCAAACGTGGCGAAGGTGCTGGTTCTGCCGCCGGCTCCCGAGATGCTGCCCTGGTTCTACCCGGCCAACGGTCGCTACGTGGAGCACGAGCCAATCCTGCTCAACGAGTTCGTCAAGGTCAGTACGGGCCAGTTGACCGTCGAGCAGTACGCGCAGAACGTCGGGAAGCAGATCCAGGACATCATGGACAAGCCGCCCGTCGGGTGATCGTTCGACAGCGCCGGGGCAGCGTCTCGCCATCAGACCAGGCGCCGCCCCGGTGCTTCTCTTTCTCGCTGTAGCTCTGTCTTCGATATCGCCGACCGATCATCCAGGCGCCTGCGCGATGCGAGACGGCCGCGCGGCTGACGAGGGAGGGACGACGTGGCCGCCACTGCCGCGACGCGCGCTCAACCGCTGGCGGCGAAGAGCTCGCTTCGCCGCGAAGAGACCATCTGGGCCTACGTCTTTCTGGCCCCGTGGATCATCGGCCTCGTCGCCTTCATTCTCGGCCCGATGCTGTTCTCGCTCGGGCTGAGCTTCTTCAACTACACCCTCGGCGGGGAGTATTCGTTCGCCGGCCTGGACAACTGGATCAAGGCGTTCACCAAGGACGAGTTCTTCTGGGGGTCCGTGGGCAGGACGGCGCTGTTCACGGTGGTGGTGGTGCCGGTCAGCGTCTTCGGGGCGCTCGGCACCGCGATGCTGCTGAACCAGGGGCTGCGCCTGACGACGTTCTACCGAACCGTCTTCTTCATGCCCCACCTCGTGCCGACCGTCGCTGCCGTCTATATCTGGGTCTACCTGCTGAACGGCCAGTTCGGCATCGTCAACGAGATCCTGTTCCAGATCGGCTACCGCCTGACTGGGACTGGCATCATCGGCCCGAACTACTTCGGCGACGTCAAGTGGGCGCTGCCTGGCCTGATGGCCATCGCGATCTGGGGTCAGATCGGCGGCAACATGATGGTGATCTTCCTGGCCGGCCTGCAGGGCATCCCGACGGAGCTGTACGAGGCGGCCAACATCGACGGGGCCGGGGCGTGGCGCCGCTTCGTCAACGTCACCATCCCGATGATCTCGCCGACGATGTTCTTCAACTCGGTCCTGGCCTGCGTGACGGCGATCCAGTCGTTCGAGGTGGCGTTCGTCGGGACGCGCGGCGGCCCGGCCTACTCGACGTGGCTCTATAGCCTGCACATCTACAACCAGACGTTCGAGTACAGCGACATGGCGTACGGCTCGACGCTGGCCTGGATCATGTTCATCGCGCTAAGCGCGTTCACCTACGTGCAGTTTCGCGCCTCGCGAGATCTGGTCTACTACGCTGGGGAGGGACGCTGATGGCCCAGCACGCCGTCCAGGTAGGTCGCGCGTCCTCACACTCGTCGTCGAGCGCGCTGGTGCCAGCTCTGAAGCTGCTTCGGCGGTTCGGGCTGCATCTGCTCGCCATCCTCCTCGGCGCCATCCTGATGCTGCCGTTCTACTGGGCGCTCAGCAGCTCCCTGAAGCAGGTGTTCGAGGTCCGCCAGATCCCGCCGATCTGGTTCCCGAGCGTCCCTCAGTGGAGCAACTACGCCGACGTCTGGCGGGTGCGGCTGTTCGTCGGCTGGATCGGCACGCCGCTGTTCCTGACCGCCGCGTCGATGATCGGGACCGTCGTCTCGGCGGCGTTCCTGGGCCACGCGGCTGCGCGCTCGTTCTCGACGGTCGGGGCGGTGGTGTCGGCGGCCTTCACGGTGCTGTTCCTCGTCAGCATCTGGTACTTCGCGCCGACCGCGCTGGAGCAAACCAGCCTTGTCACCCAGAGTACGGTTCTGATCGGCGCCACGGCGGTCGGGCTGGCCGTGGCGCTCGTCGCGGGATACCGGCTGGCCCGTGATGCCGCCGGCGCCGGCCAGGTCACGCTGGCAATGGTGGTCGCGCTGCTGCCGGGCATCCTGTTCATGGTCGTCAACAGCGGCATGTTCGAGAACTACGGCTGGGTCTCGAACACGGTCTTCCTGACGATCGTCCCGACCATCGGCATCATGATCTCGACGTCGCTGGCGGGCTACGCCTTCGCCCGCTTCCGCTTCCCGGGCAAGGCGTTCCTGTTCAGCATCACGATGGCGACGTTGATGCTGCCGGGCTACGTGCTGTTGATCCCGAACTTCCTGCTGTTCTGGAAGATCGGCTGGCTGAACACCTACCTACCGCTGACCGTCCCGTTCTACTTCGGGGGGTTCGTCGGCGGCTTCTACATCTTCCTGTTCCGGCAGTTCTTCCTGACGATCCCGATCGACCTGGACGAGGCGGCGCGCATCGACGGGGCCAGCTTCCCGAGAATCTTCTGGAGCATCGTGCTGCCGCTCTCGCTGCCGGCGTTCGCGACTGCCGCCATCATCGAGGGCATTCGGCAGTGGAACTCGTTCCTGCTGCCGTTCATCATCCTGAACAAGCCGGAGTACTACCCGTTGAGCGTGGGGCTGCGGTACTTCGTGGTGAGCCCGGCTGACGGCCAGCCGAAGGACCACATCCTGATGGCCGCCGCCGTGATCATGTCGGTGCCGGTGCTGCTGATCTTCTACTTCGGCCAGCGCCACTTCGTGCGCGGCGTCGCGATGACGGGCATCAAGGGCTGAGACACACCCGCACCCTCACACTGCACCTGCTGGCGGTCCTGATCGGCGCCACTCTGTTCATGCCGTTGTTCTGGGCCGTCAGCACCTCGCTGAAGGAAGCGCACGAGGTCCGGACCTTCCCGCCGGTCTGGCTGCCGATCCCGCCGCACTGGGAGAACTACCCGGCCGTCTGGGCCTCGCCGCTATTCGCGCGCTGGTACTGGAACAGCACGGTGTTGACCGTCTGTGCGACGGCTGGCACGGTGCTCTCGTCGGCGCTGGGCGGGTACGCGTTCGCGCGGTTCCGCTTCCCGGGACGAGGCGTGCTGTTCAGCCTGACCGTAGCCACGATCATGCTGCCCGGCTACGTGCTGCTGATCCCCAACTATCTGCTCTACTGGAAGCTCGGCTGGCTGAACACGTACCTGCCGCTGACGGTGCCGCACTGGTTCGGCAGCGCCTTCTTCATCTTCCTGTTCCGCCAGTTCTTCAAGACGATCCCGCTGGAGCTAGCAGGCTGCTGAAAATCGCCGCGTCGGACTACCGGCGCGGCGAGGTCGTTCGGTACGATGTTGCCACCGATCGGCGAGGTGGCGAGGATGCGCGGGCGGCAAGATCCCCAGGTGTCGATGCTGGCGTTCGTGGACCTGGAGGCCCGGGTGCCGGTCGGGCATCCGATCCGGACGATCAAGCGGCTGGCGGATGCGGCGCTGAGCGAGCTGTCGCCGCTGTTCGACGAGATCTACGCCGAGACCGGGCGGCCGTCGATCCCGCCCGAGCGCCTGCTGAAGGCGTCGCTGCTGATCGCGCTGTACTCGGTGCGGTCGGAGCGGGCGTTCTGCGAGGAGCTGGAGTACCACCTGCTGTTCCGGTGGTTCCTGGACATGAGCCTGATGGAGCCGGGGTTCGACGCCAGCACGTTCTCGAAGAATCGCGAGCGGCTGCTGAAGCACGAGGTCGGGCAGCAGTTCTTCGACGAGGTGGTCTTCCAGGCGCAGGGGCGGAAGCTGCTGTCGGACGAGCACTTCACGGTCGACGGGACGCTGATTGAGGCGTGCGCCAGCCTGAAGAGCTTCAAGCGCCGGGATGCGCCTCCGAGTGACGAGCCGCCGGACGATCCCGGCAACCCGACGATCGACTTCCACAAGGAGAAGCGGTCGAACAAGACCCACCAGAGTACGACCGATCCCGAAGCGCGCTTGCTCAAGAAGGGGAAGGGCAAGGAAGCGAAGCTCTGCTTCATGGGCCATGCCCTGATGGAGAACCGGCACGGCCTGCTGGTCGACTTCCAGATGACCGAGGCGAACGGCACGGCCGAGCGGGACGTGACCCCGAAGCTGCTGCGGCAGGCCCGGGACCGAGGCTTCCACCCGAGGACGCTCGGCGGCGACAAGAACTACGACACTCGCGACTGCGTCGCCGATGTCCGCGAGTGCGGCGTCACCCCGCACGTCGCCCAGAACACCAGCGGGCGACGGAGTGCCATCGACGGCCGGACGACGCGCCACCCGGGCTACAAGGTCAGCCAGCGGATCCGGAAGCGGGTCGAGGAGATCTTCGGCTGGATGAAGACCGTCGGCGGCTTCCGCCGGACCCGCTTCCGTGGGCTCGAACGGACCAGCCACGCGGGCTACCTCGTCGCCACCGCCTACAACCTGGTCCGCCTCAGCTGTCTCGAACGCGTCCTCGCCCAGCCCGCTGCCGCCTGACCGACCCCTGCGGACCCGTCGTGCGGCCAAATCACCCGGACCGGGCCCCGTTCGACCCTCCAGCGCAGCCTCCCAGAGCCCAACTGACGCTGCCTTCCGGGCCCAAAACGACGCTCCGCCGACCATCCGCCTCGTTTTCACGCTCGTGCTCGCTCGAACATGGGATTCTTCAGCAGCCTGCTAGACGAGGCGGCCCGCATCGACGGCGCCAGCTTCCCGAGGATCTTCTGGGAGATCGTGCTGCCGCTCTCGCTGCCGGTCTTCGCCACCGCCGTCATCATCGACGGCATCGCGCAGTGGAATAGCTTCCTGCGCCCGCTGATCGTCCTGAACCAGCTGGAGAGCTACCCGCTGGCCGTCGGGATACGGTACCTCCGCGCCAACCCCGGTGAGACGCTGCCCAGAGACCACCTGATGATGGCGGCCTCGCTGCTGATGACGCTGCCGATCGTCATGGTCTACTTCCTGGGCCAGCGGTACTTCGTGCGCGGCATCGTGACATCTGGCATCAAAGGGTAGATGCTCGATTACAGTAGACCAGGATGACACGTTCGACGCGAATTGAGTCGCGGACAGGAACTGATGTCCGGTCTCTCTGATGATATCGTGATGGCGCACCGGGGTACTGGCGCGGCTACACTCAGGTAGCTGATAGGAGGTCGATTCCGGCCACATGAGCATCGTCCTCGCCGCTCCCCGTTCGTCGGTCAATCGTCCTTCTGACGCATCGCTGACGTCTGTCGAGATCTTCAGCGGAGCCGGTGGGCTGGCGCTCGGAATGGAGCAGGCTGGCTTCCGTCATCTCGCCCTGGTCGAGATTGACAAGCATGCCTGCGCCACGCTGAGGGCGAATTCTCTCCGGCAGGCAGTGGATGGTCATAGCTGGCCTGTCACTCAAGGCGATGTGACGACCTTTGACTACGGTGAGTACGTCGGGCGGACCACGGTGCTCGCGGGTGGTGCCCCATGCCAGCCGTTCTCTCTGGGGGGACTCCAGCGCGGAGATGTCGACCGCCGCAACATGTTTCCGCAGGTCTTTCGCGCGCTGCGAGAGCTCACGCCGCCGGCCTTCATCCTGGAAAATGTACGTAACCTGGCCGGCCGAAGCTTCCGTCCCTATTTCGACTACATCCTCCGCCAGCTGGAATTTCCGTTCCACGAGCCTCGACCCGGCGAGCACTGGACCGGCCACAAGAAGCGACTCGACCTGCTCCACGATGAGCCCTTCCTGTTGGATCGGGACCACCGTCCGACTTATGCCGTAGACGCAGCCGTGCTCAACGCAGCCGATTTTGGGGTACCTCAGTTACGTCATCGCGTGTTCATCGTGGGCTACCGTCGAGATCTCGATCTGTGCCCTCGGCTCCCGTCCGGGTCGCACAGCGAAGATGCGCTGTTGTTCGCCCAATGGGTTGACAAGTCGTACTGGGCCGAGAACAGAGTGACCGAAGCCGAGATCCCCGAGATCCCTGCGAATGTCGCAACACGAGTAGCCCGCCTTCGGTTCTTGGGGAAGCCGGCCGAGCACCGTTGGCGAACGCTCCGCGATGCGATCAACCACGACCCGTCCACAGATCAGTGGTGCCCACTCGAAGAGCCGCCTCGTGATGGTCATCCAGCGTTTCAACAACACCGACTCATAGAAGGCGCGCGCGTGTATGAGGGGCACACCGGCAACGATCTCGATCGCCCCGCCAAGACAATCAAGGCCGGCGACCATGGCAACCCTGGCGGCGAGCATGTGCTCGTGCGTCCAGGGCATGAGCATCGCTACCTCTCGATCCGAGAATGTGCCCGTGTCCAGACATTCCCCGATTCGTATCACTTCACCGGCAGCCGATCCGAGTGCATGCGCCAGCTCGGCAACGCGGTTCCCGTCCTTCTCGGTCGGCGCCTTGCCGAAGCAGTACGGATGCAAATCGAGGATCGTCTCCAGTCCCTCGCGCACCAGGCTGTCGCGACTGGCTAAAGGCAAGAGGACATGGTCCGAGATGCCACTACGACCTCTCGAATCATGCGGGCGGTCAAGCATCGTGACAGCACGGCCGAACTGGCGGTGAGACGGCGACTCTGGGCCAATGGTCTCCGATATCGTCTGGGCATGAAGCTCCCAGGCAAACCCGATCTCGCCTTTCCTGCGCAGCGCATCGTCGTCTTCATCGACGGCGACTTATGGCACGGGAACAGCTGGCGCAATCGTGGCCTCCCGAGCCTGGAGGCGCAGTTCCCTACTCGAACGGAGTGGTGGGTAGCGAAGATCAGGCGGAACATGGAGCGCGACTCGGAGGTCAATGCGCAGCTCGCTGCGGCTGGCTGGACGGTTCTGCGCTTTTGGGAGAGTGAAACCCTCACAGATCCCAACAGAGTCACTCGGAGCATCGTTGAGCGGATCAGAGGCAGCCCGGTTCTAGACTTTCGCGATCTCCCAGTAAGCAGCGTCGAACGTCGGCGATTGGGAAGTGTGAGGCCCACGCGCTATATGAGGAAGAATTAGGGTCTCTGATACAGCACAACACCATGCTCATAGTCATATCTCTCCTTGTATAGTATGTACCCAAGTGGTAAGTAGGTCAGCTGCCAATCTGGTAGGTGGTTCCGACAAAGATCGAGTAGCAAAGCTTCAATGGGTCCATGATAATCAGACGGAAATGATAGGTTCCTGGCAAGCCCAGCCTGCCACCCCTCTTCATCGCCCCTCCTTTCAGTCTGATACCTCATTAGATATGGCGTTTGACGCTTCACAGCTTTCAGGGCACTCTCCACGGTATACGAGCCAGCCGGAACGTGAACTACGAAGTCTCGGAATGCAGGGTGTTCGTTGTGATATCTGGATGGCTCAGACCGGTCCCGGCTGCGCCCCGGGTCGTTCGATCCGAATCCGTATGAATCAGCATTCCATGGAGCACGGCCCATCGCCCTGTAGTGGTTGATAATTCCCTCTTCCGAAGTCCGGACATCCCAGGGCGGCGGCAAGACGACGAATGTGCATTCCGCCAGTTCTCGGTCGAGACCACGCCTACCACCCATGTGGCGGTAATGGTTGCGCAACCTGTCTCGAAGATTAGTTTTCGCCTTTCCGGCGTAGATGTCTTGGCCGTCGTATCGGAGACGATACACTCCGGAGCGCCGTGGGGCCACTTCGTCCGGCCCACGCGCTGCTTTCTCCAGCGACATCCAGCCATCCGCCTGATTGAGTCTGTCCACGAGCATCGCCTGGATGGCTCGGGCCTCTTCATACACAAAGATGCGAGGCGATCGGGGCGGCCACGGCTGTTGGCACGTTGGGCAGATCTCAGGCTCCACCGGCCCCACACTCGGCAAGTCGCCGTCTTCAGCCACGTCCCGTTCCGGGTGATCTCCTCGCTGCGTGCCCTGGTCATCCACGGGGGACAATGTAACCGCCTGTCCAGTTGGTGATCCAGTGTACGGCCAGACGTCTCAGCCGGCGGGGACGATTAGTCTCCTGCGATAGCCACGTCCACGATCACCTTGACGCTGCCGCTGCTCGGGTTCTGGACGGTGGCGAACGCGGACGCCACGTCCTGGAGCGGGAAGCGGTGGGTCACCAGCGGCTTCGCGTCGATCTGGCCGGAGGCGACCAGCGCCAGGGCAGCAGGGTAGGTGTTGGCGTAGCGGAAGATGCCTCTGAGATCGACCTCGCGGGCGGCGGCGTCCAGGATCGGCAGCCGCATCTCGTCGGCGCCCATGCCGACCAGCACCACGGCGCCGCCGGGGCGGGTGGCCGAGATCGCGGCGCGAACCGCCGACTCGGCGCCCGAGCAGTCGATGGAGACGTCGATGGGGCCACTCGCGCGGTCGCGGGCCAGTCTGGCGAGGTCAGGATCGCGAGCGTCGAGGATGGCGGCGGCACCCATGCTAGCCGCCAGATCCAGCCGCTCGGCGCGCACGTCCGAGACCAGCACCTCGGCAGCTCCCGCTGACCGCGCCATCAGCAGCGCGGTCAGCCCGACCGGGCCGGCCCCCTGCACCAGCACGCGGCTGCCGGGACCAACGCCGCCACGTCGGCAGGCGTGCAGCCCGACTGAGAGCGGCTCCAGCAGCGCCCCCTCGTCCAGCGTGACGTGCTCCGGCAGCTTGAAGCAGAAGTCGGCAGGGTGCGCGACGTAGCGGGCCATCGAGCCGTCTACGGGCGGCGTGGCGAAGAAGCGGACGTCCGGGCAGAGGTTGTAGCGGCCGGTCTTACAGGCCGAGCAGGCGCGGCACGGCACGCCCGGCTCCAGCGCGACGCGATCCCCGGGCGTGAGGCTGGTGACGCCCGCCCCCACCGCCTCTACAACCCCCGCCGACTCGTGCCCGATCACCATCGGCGCCTCGACCACGAACGAGCCGATCCGGCCGTGGGTCAGGTAGTGCGCGTCCGAGCCGCAGATCCCGACCGTCCGCATCCCGACCACGACCTCACCAGGGCCGGCCTCGGGCAGCGGGCGCTCCTCGACGCGCAGGTCGCCGATGCCGTGCAGGACGGCAGCCAGGTTCGGTCCGGAAACGGTCACAGGCAGATCTCCCTCGCCAGGGTCGTGAGGCGGGGCCGTGTGACGGGTGCCCCTCGCTCAGAATCGTACCCGCCCACTACGACGGCGAGCAGCCTCCGCACAGCCGGTACATCAGCGACGGTAGCGGCCCAGGTCTTCGATCTGCTTCGGGGTCAATGTCCCGTCAGGCTTCGGCGTACGGGGAAGAGGTGTCGAATTCTGGCCGGTGATCCCGACCTCAGGTGACGAGCGGGGCTGGGGCTCTGGCCTCTGCATGTCAGCACCGAGAACGATGATGAGGACAGCGACCACGGCCACGACGGCGAACAGCACCCCTTTTGGCAGCATACGCTATGGCGCTCCGGGCCGGGGCGTGGCGGTTCGTTCAGGGGCGGTGCGAGACGGCGCCGCACCAGCGGAGGCCGCCAGCCGACGGGCAATCGCGACGTTCAAGTGCTGGTTCCAGGCCTGCGCGGCGGTGTCGAGCGTCCAGTCGATCACCCAGGTGCTCTCGTCACCCTCGCAACCCAGAAGGTCGGGCCGGCCGGCGCAGCTGTAATGCCCGAGGGCGTAGCTGCCCTGGGCGTCACGGAGGGTTGACGTGAGCGACCTCGCGTTCGCTTCCGCCAGGGCGAGCCACATGCGGTCTCCGTCAGCATCGTACAGGGCCAGGTGGCCCAGACTCGTCCAGGCGCCGTACGACGCGTAGACCGAATCGACACCAGCTTCCAGGGTGTAGCCTCCGTGCTCCTGGTCCCAGAACGCCTCCTGCACGGCCAGTCCCACCTGACGCGCCCGCTCCAACCGGCCGGGATCGCCGTCCAGCCGGGCGGCCACGAGCTGCGCCTCGATCGCCAGTGCTTGATCGTAGTTGAAGTAGCGTGAGGCCACCACTGCCGGCCCTGCCTGCTCCTCGGGCACCTCGTAGCTGACGCTCCAGCGGTAGAGCCGCCGCTCGGGATCGTAGAGGACGGTGTCGAGCCAGGCCAGCGTGTCGAGCGCCTGGTCCCGGTACCGCGGCTCGCCCGTCACGAGGTACAGCCGCGCGAAAAACAGCGCGGCGAGCGCGTTCGTCTGGGCCGGCTTCCCCTCTTCGGTGGTGCCGAGATCGGTGTTCCACCAGAACCCGCCGCCGAATGTGTCGTCCCAGAGACCAGATTCGATCAGGAATTCGGCCTGGCGGCGGGCGGCGTGCAGGTACCGTGTGCGCAGGCCATTGTCGTTCGTCGTCTCCATCGCCGCGAGGAGCGCCAGCCCGACCAGCGCGTTGTCGTCGCCGTAGCACGCCCCGTGCTCGACTTGCAGGCCAGTCGGGTTCGACCGAGCGTAATATCCGCCGTCGTCATCCTCGTCGAACAGGCGGTCGAGGAAGATGAAGCCCTTGGTGAGATGGCAGTGATCCTCGGGCGTCCCGAGCGGCACGACCGGTCCAGTCGACGGGACCGGAACGAGGCCGCGCACGACCCATTCCAGCTCGGATGGGCCGGCACGCTTCGTCAGCAACAGCTCCGCGTCGGCCCACAGCTGGGACGCGACGTACCACTCGTCGATGAAGTCGGACTCGACGTCGCTCCGACGGTACGCCACGAACCGAGCTTCATCGCAGGTCTCGGCGTCGCCGAGGACGCGGAGGCGGGCGCGCGTCGCCGCCTGAGTCGCCGTCGCCTGCTGAATGTAGGCGGCAGCGTCCATCGGGGCCGGCTGGCCGGACGTAGCGGCATCCGCCGGGGGCGCCTGGCCGGACGTAGCAGCGACCGGCGCGGTGGCCAACACGGTCACCGTCAGCCACACCGCGAGCCACACCGCCGCACGCATCATCGACCTGCTCCTCGCACGGAACCGGTCCTGACGTCTGGCCGCTCTCCAGGGCGCAATCGCGCTCCGGACAACACCAGCGTAGACTTGCCCGACTCACTGGAACACGGGGCAGATGTCCCGGGCTGCGAGAGACGACAGTCCCTGTCGGCGGCGCTCCAGCCGGTGTATCGACGGGCACGGCACGCCCCCTGTCAACCATGCAGCCGGCCGTACGCGGCGCGACTACCGTCCGAGCCGTGCGCGAGGAGTCAGCGGGCGACGCGGCGGTCCGCGATGGGCAGCGGCACGATGCCGTGGTCCCCGCCGCTGTCTGGCTCGCGGGCGGCCAGCGCGTGCCGCACCCGCAGCCCCAGGTGGAGCGCCAGCCGTGTCTCGGGGTCGCTCAACTGGTGGCCGCTGATCTGCTCGATCCGCCGCAGGCGGTACGCCACCGTATTCCGGTGCAGGTGCAGACGAGCCGCCGTCTCGGCCAGGCTGTTGTCCGCCGCGAAGAACGCCTCCAGCGTCGGCAGCAGCTCCGAGCGGTTCGCGCGGTCGTACTGGTCGATGGCCGCCAGCGTCTCCTCGTAGAACGCGCTCAGCTCCGGGTGGCCGTCCAGCGCCAGCAGCAGCCGATGGACCCCCAGATTCTGAAAGAACGTCAGCGCGCCCGGCTGGAACAGACGCCGCGCGATCACCAGCGCGCGGTCCGCCTCGCGATAGCCCTGCGCGATCGAGGCCGGCCCACTGCCGGCCCGCCCCACGCCCGCCGACACCACCCGTCCGCTCACCTGGGCGGCCAGCCGATGGATTCGCGTCGCCACCACGGCCGGCTCGGCACCATCCAGGGGGTAGGCCAGCCCGATGGTGTCGCCCAGCACCCCCACCGGCGCCGACACGCCCATCCGCCCCAGCTCCCGCGTGAGTGCGCTCACCACGTCGTGCGGGCGCACGCCGACCGGCACGGCTGGCGCCGACGAAGCCGCCTCGAGACTGACCCGCAAGGCGATCGGCAGGTGCGGCAGCGCCAGGTTGAACCCGAGCCGCTCGGCGCGCTCCAGCAGCGCCGAGTCGGACGTGAAGGCGCCGCTGAGGAGATCCGTCACCACGTCCCGCCGCAGCCGGTCTTCGGCCTGGAGGACAGCCCGCTCGCGCGCCAGCACGAGTGCACACACGGTGGCTCCCTGGCTGGCGCTGAGGGCGTCCATCCGGCCCAGCGACTCGTGCGGCGCGATCAGCGACAGGAACGCCAGCGCGCCGTCGTCCGCCGCGATGGGCGCCACGACGCGCCCGATGCCGTCGATCTCCAGCCGGAAGCGCTGGGTCGGCGGGTCGGCGGCGAGCACGCGGCGGCCGTCGATCCAGGCGAACAGGCGCGGTCTGGTTCGCTCCAGCGCCTCCATGACCTGGGTGCGATCCGGGAGGCTGACCGCGGCTCCGCTCAACTGGCGCAGGCCAGACGAGTCCTCCACGGCCACGGCTCGACGCGTGAGCACCGCCAGTCGGTCCACGATGGCCGGCAGGCCGTGGCCGGCGATCAAGAGCTCGGTCAACTGCTGCTGAACCTGGCGGGTCAGCTCGGCGGTCTCGGCCTGCCGATCCGCCAGCAGCCGCAACGCTTCCTGCTCGGTCTGGCTGAGCGAGGCGTCTGTCGGGACGGAGAGGAGGGGGAGCCCGAGGGCGTCCGCTCGCACGATCGCCGAGGCGTCGATGCCGCCGCGCGCCGCGACCGCCGCGACACCGGCCTGCGCCAGCTGGTCGAGCGCGCGTGCCAGGGTCAGACGGTCGTCGAGGGCGTGGAGCGTGTCCGCGCTGACGAGCACCAGCTCGCCGCCCTTGAGCCCGACGAGGCCCGGCGGGCGTGGCCGCAACGTGACGACCCAGCGGACTTCACGATCCAGCCCATGCTGGCCGCCAACCAACTGTGTGCCCGGCGGCAGAGCGCCGGCCCAGACGTCGTGGACTGTCGCGGACATGGCGCGGGGGGATGCCTCGCGGTGGGTGATCGGCCGGGGTGACTGGTGTGCTTCTTTACCGACCGTCCGAGTGAGGATACCGAGCACACACCGGAGCGCCATCGGACAGGGCTGACAAGAATCACCATACCCTGTTGGGCAGATCGCCTGAGTAGTGGCGGTGGAAAGGGGGTATTCCTGGCTCGTGCGGACAATAGGTGCAGCATATTGCACAGTCACGGGCCGAGGGCTGAAGTCCACGCCTACCGTTAGCACATCGCTGGGCCACGCCGGGGCAGGCCAGCCATCGCGTGAGCGACGGCACACTGTGGACGCGGGTTGAACCCCGTGGACTGCGCTAGCTGCTGGAGGTCTGTGCGGCCTTCTCGGCTTTCTCGGCCTTCAGGCGGGCGGCCTCGGCGTCACGCTCGCGCTGCCGTTCAATGGACTTGCGCTGCATCGCGCCGAGCGCCGAGTCCATCGTGCCGCCGCCTCCGCCACGCACGCAGGCGACAGCTGCCCCGACCAGCAAGAACACGGGGAGCGGTCCGCCGGCGAGGCCGAGGGCGGCCAGTTGAAACGCCGCGAGGACGGCTCCGAGCCCGCCCAGAATGCGGGTGAGCAGGCCGCCGAACAGGAAGACGCCGAGCCCGAATTCCAGGAACGCGAGCCACAGCGTCAGCTCCAGCGGCCGAAACCCGCCGACCAACGGCCAGCTCTGCCAGGAGGGATTGGCGCCGAAGAGGGCGGCCTGGGCCTGCATCGACTGGATGTGGGCGGCGCCCTGGTACATGAAAGCGGCTCCGGTCAGCAACCGGAGCCAGAGCAACAGACGACGTGGTGACATCAGCGGGCGCTCGTTCCTTGTCGGTGATCAGCGGTTGCCGCGCAGGGCGATCTGCTCGCGGGCGTAGTTGAGCGCCGCTTCGAGCTGGTTGTCCTTGCCAGCCCGGAACTGGGCCTCGTCCAGATCCACGACCTGATCCGGCTCCAGACCGACCTCGTTGATCACCTTGCCGCTCGGCGCGGTGATGATCTGGACCGTCACCAGCAGACCGGACCCGTCCGCGAGTGGGACCGGGACGCCGGCCGCCACGGCGCCGGCTGTCTTGGTGCCGATGATCTTCGCGATGCCATTCTCCTGGAGCGCAGCCGCGAGGATCTCACTCATGGAGCCGCTGCCGGCGTTGGTCAGCACGGCGATCGGGATGTCGCGGTTCCAGTACCCGCCGTCGGTGGTGACCGTCTTCTGGCCTCGGCGGTCAACCTCGCGGTAGATCGGCTTGTCGGGCGGGATCAGCCGGCTGGCGATCTCCTCGCCAGTCGCCACCGAGCCGCCGGGATTGCCACGCAGGTCGATGACGAGCGCCTTGATGTTGGCCGAGGCGAAGCGGTCCATCGCCTGGTTGAACAGCGGGAGCGCGTCCGGCACCGCGAAGGCGCGGATCTGGAGGTAGCCGATGTTGCCGTCCAGAATCTTCGCGCGCAGCCACTCGAACGTGATGGTGGCGCGGGTCATCGTCTTGACGATCGGGTCCGGGACGTTGTGGCGCTTGACGCCGACAGTCACCTCAGTATTCGGCTCGCCACGCACCTTGCTGCTGACGTCGGCTGGCGTCAGGCCGGCGACCGACTCGCCGTTGACGGAGACGATCTGATCGCCCGGCATGAAGCCAGCCGACTCGGCGGGACTGCCCTCGAAGACGTCCGTGATGATCAGGTCCGGGCTCATCGAGATGCCGATGCCGACGTACCGGTTGCGGTTCTGGAGATCGGCCATCTGCTGGCTGAAGATCTCGGGGGGCATGTAGTAGGTGTGCGCTTCCTTGTGCGCCTTCGCCATGCCATCCACGATCACGCGGTCCAGGATCTCGCGTGACCCCTTGTCGCCGAGGGCGGTCGCCACCCGTTCATAGGCCGGGATGAAGAGGCGCCAGTCCTCGTTGCGGTTGCCGGTGAAGGCGGGACGGCTGTCCAGTGGATCGGAGACGAACTTGCTTTCGAGGTAGAAATGCGCGGCGTCCAGCCCGCCGTTCAGGATGTCGCCGGGGTTCTTCGGCGTGACGAAACGATCCAGCAGCACGTCGAACGCCTGGCGGACGATCGGGCCGGGCTGCGGGCCACGGGCGGCCTGGGAGACCGTGATCGTCTCGTCCGGAGACGCGACCGGCAGGGCGGTGGCACTGACGGCGATGGGCTGCATCAGGGCAAGCCCAACGATGGCGACGAGCAAGATTGGAAGCGGACGGAAGAGTTTGTGCACCGTGTTCCCCCCGGTTGTCGAGACGAGGATACCACACGCTCTCTTCAAGAGCGTGACGTTTCAGGATGTCGCGGTCAACGCAGCGCTCGTGGCGGTCAATGCAGCGCTCCAGGAAAGGAATACACTACAACCACGACGAATCTCGCAGGGGACCGGCCGTGTCGTCCCGATCGCCGGTGGGCCGTCGCAGGCGAGTGCACCTCGAGTGCAGGGGCAGGGGTGAGGATGTTCAGTCACCTGTATGACGTGGTTCGCCAGCGCGCCGCATCCGTGCCCACGGCGATTGCCCTCGGCAGCCAGCACGGCCTGCTCTGGAAGACGGTGGACAGCACCGAGCTGCTGCGGCTGGTGGACGTCCTGGCCGACGAGCTGGCATCTCGTGGCGTGGGCGACGGCGACCGCGTCATCACCTGGCTGCCGAGCGCCTGGCAGACCCCGATCTACCTCTTCGCCTGCTGGAAGCTCGGCGCAATCGTGGTGCCGTTCGACCGCGAGATGAACCAGGACGCGGCAGCCAGGATCGTGGAGCGGGTGGAGCCGCGCTTGATCGTGGTAGACGGGGCCGAGCCGCCGCAGTGGGCGCCCGACGAGCTGACGACGACGTGGTGGGAGCCGGGGGAGAAAGGTGGGGGTGAGGGGCCAGAGTGGAAGCAGCCTACGGAGGAGCTGGCGGCGATCTTCTTCACCTCCGGCACCACCGGCAACCCGAAGGGGTGCATGATCACCCACGCCAACATCCTCTCGCAGCTCGAGGCGGCCGGCGACATCATCCCGCTCGACTCGTCGTGCCGGCTGGCGAGCATCCTGCCGCTCTCGCACCTGTTCGAGATGACCTGTGGCTTGCTCTATCCGATCTCGCGCGGCGCGGCGGTCCACTACGTCCCGAGCCGGCGCGGCCCGGACATTCTGCGCGTGTTCCAGGAGCAGCGGGTCACCCACATGGTGGCGGTGCCGCAGCTGCTGACGATCATGGGGAACACGCTGGACGGGCAGCTCCGAGAGAAGCTGCCGAAGCCGGTCTACGACGGCATGATGGCCCTGGCGGACCGCCTGCCGCTCGCGGCGCGGCGGACGCTGTTCCTGCCGATCCACAAGAAGCTGGGCGGCGCGGTCCGGCTGTTCGCGGCGGGCGGCGCGGCGCTGCCAGCCGAGACCCAGATCCTCTGGGAGCGGATGGGGATCCGGGTGATCCAGGGGTACGGCACCAGCGAATGCTCGCCGATCGTGGCGGGCAGCCGGCCCGACGGCTCGACGCCGATCGGCAGCGTGGGCAAGCCGGTCCGCGGCGTCACGGTCCGTCTCTCCCCCGAGAACGAGCTCCAGGTCCACGGCCCGAACGTGATGCGCGGCTACTGGAAGGATCCGGAGCGGACGGCCGAAGTGCTCCACGAGGGCTGGTACTCGACGGGCGACCTGGCGCGGATCGACCCGGAGGGCAACATCTTCCTGGCCGGGCGGGCGAAGGAGCTGATCGTCCTGCCGAGCGGCCTGAACGTCTGGCCTGAGGATGTGGAGGGGTCGCTGCGGGCTGACCCGCTGGTGAAGGACGCCGTCATCATCGGGGTGCCGACAGCGGGCGGCGGGATGGTGCTGCACGCCTACTTGATCCCGCACCGCGCAGCCGATCTCCAGCAGGACGTAGCGCCCATCGTGGCCCGTGCCAATGGCCGGCTGGCCCAGCATCAGCGGGTCGCGACGGCCTCGTGGTGGCCGGACCCGGACTTCCCGAGGACGTCCACCCTCAAAGTACGCCGCCACCTGTTGCCGATGCCGGAGGCGGTCCAGGCCGTCGCCATCGACAGCACCCTGGCCGCCGACGATCCGGTCGGGCAGGCGGTGGCGACGGTGGCGAAGGTGCCGGCCGTCCGGGACGCCCAGATGCTGGCGGAGCTGGGGCTGGACAGCCTGGCGCTGCTGGATCTCGGGTTGTCGCTGGAGGACAAGACCGGCAAGGCGGTCGGCGAGCAAGCTCTGACACTGGACATGACAGTGGCACAGGTCCGCGAGACGCTGGCGAAAGCGCCGGTGCTCGGGACGGGGACCGGCGGGGCGCCGCGTCGGAGCGCCGAACGGGCGGGAGCGAGCCAGCCGCTCTGGCCGTACACCTGGGGTCGGGCGCTCCGCGTGCTGCGGTTCCCGCTGTCGCTGGCGTACCGGATCTTCGTGACGCGGACCATCGTGCTGGGCGAGCAGCACCTGACGAATCTGCCGCTGCGCCTGATCGTGGCCGGCACCCACCACGCCCACGCCGACGAGCCGCTGCTGCGGGCGGCGTTGGCGCAGTCGCCGGCGGCGCGGCTGTCGAGTCGGCTGGTGGTGGCAGCGCGAGCGAGCGCGTTCGACACGATGCCGATGTCCGCGTACTGGTATTCGGTGCTGGCGCTGGGGCTGTACCCGTTGCGCCAGTACGGCGATCAAGACGTGAGCCTGCGTGGGCTGGCAAAACTGGTGCAGCAGGGCAACCCGCTGCTGATCTTCCCGCAGGGCAAGCACACCCCGCCGGCCGACGAACGGGCCGGCGATCCGGACGCGACGTTCAAGCCGGGCGTGAGCCACCTGGCGGCGCAACTGGACGCGGCGGTGCTGCCGTTCGGGCAGGCCGGCACCGAGCTGTTGATGCCGGAGCACGAGAAGCCGTGGTTCATGGTCGGCGATACGCCGATTCTGATCAAGAAGGGCCAGCTCGCGATCGCGTTCGGGGCGCCGCTCTCGCTGGAGCCGGGCGAGTCGCCGGTGGCGTTCACGCAGCGACTCCAGGAAGTCTGCTTCGCGTTGGCGCGCGAGGCGGAGGCGGCGCTGGCAAAGGGGTGACGGGCGGCCTACCCCGTCAGGGACGTGGATAACTCGGTGACCACGGCCGGCAGCTGCACCGTGAACGTGGAGCCCTGTCCGTAGGTGCTGGCGACGGTGAGGTCGCCGCCCATCATCCGGCAGAAGTGGCGGCTGATCGCCAGACCGAGACCCGTCCCGCCGTATTTGCTTCGGGTTGAGGCTTCAGCCTGGGAGAACGCCTCGAACAGCCGGCCCAGCTGCTCCTCGGTCATGCCGATGCCGGTGTCTGTGACGGCGAAGAGGATGCCCTCACCCCCTAACCCCCTCTCCCTAACCGCGGGAGAGGGGGAAGCGGCGTGCTCATGCTCCCCCTCTTCCGCTTGCCGGGACAGTAGAGGGGGTTGGGGGGTGAGGGCCGGTGCCACCCGCAGCTCGATCCGCCCGTGATCCGTGAACTTGGCGGCGTTGGAGAGCAGGTTGAAGAGCGTCTGGCGGAGCTTGGTCTGGTCGGCGTGCATGGCGCCCACGTCAGGCGGGCAGACCACCACCAGCTCGTTGCCGTTCTTCTCCATCAGCGGCTGGACGATGGCGGCCACGTCCTGCACGAGCTGGCTGACCGAGAATGTCTCCAGGAAGAGGTCCATCCGGCCAGCCTCGATCTTCGAGAGATCTAGAATGTCGTTGATGAGTCCGAGCAGGTGCTTGCCGGCCGCGTTCACGCGCTGAAGATCGGGGATGTACGACTCGTCGCCAAGGTCTTCGGCCTCTTCCTGGAGCATCTCGGAGTATCCGATGATGGCGTTGAGTGGGGTGCGCAGCTCGTGGGACATGTTCGCCAGGAACTGGGACTTGTGCTGGGAGGCTGCCTCCAACTGGCGACTCTTCTCCTCGATCTCCTCGAACAGGCGGGCGTTCTGGATCGCCACGACGGCCTGATCCGCGAAGGTCTGGAGCTGACGGATCTGAGCCTCCGTGAACGGCTGCGGCTCCATCCGCCGTAGCGCGATGTTGCCGATCGCCACGCCCTCCAGCAGCAGCGGAGCCACCAGGATGGCTCGAAAGCCGAACCGCTCGAACAAACGCCTGGTCGCCGGATACCGGTCGGCTGGCTCGGCCGCGATGTCCGGAATGTGGAGCGTTCGGCGCTCAACCATCGCCAATCCACCGGCCGAGGCCGGGCCGGACGGCAAGACGCCGCCCGTCTCCTGGCCGGGTACCGCCCCGTGTGCTGCCACCAGCCGAAGCTGATCTCCTTCGAGCAGGCGGACGTGGGCGTCCTCGGCACCGCACACCCTGGCGGCGTTTTCGGCGACGGCCTCCAGTACCGGCTGGAGTCTTGTAGGCGAGCCCGCGATGATCCGCAACACCTCGGCGGTCGCGGTCTGCTGCTCCAGGGCTTCACGGAGGCTGGCGTTGCTATGCTTCAACTCCTGGAAGAGCCGGGCGTTCTCGATGGCGATGACCGCCTGGTCCGCGAACGTCTCCAGCAGGGCGACCTGCTGTTCGCTGAACGGGCGGACCGTGGATCGCGAGATGCTGATGACGCCGATCGGCTCGCCGCGCCGGAGCAGGGGCACGCTGACCTGCGAGCGGATCGAGCCACTGTTCACCGCGCGAGCTTCCCCGAAACTGTGCTGCCCCAGGAGGACGTCGTCCACGACGACGGCACGCCGTTCGAGGAACGCCTGCCCCGCGATGGAGACGGCGGAAAGGGTCGCGCTGTTCGCGGTCTCGAACTCGATGCGCTCCTGCTCCGACCACGCTGCCCTGCCCGCCCATTGGGCCTTCGGTTTCGCGAAGTTGGGGCCGTAGAACGCGCGCGACACCAGTCTTCCATCCGAGTCGCGGCGCTCGCGGATCTGACCGTTGTCCGCTTCGCACAGCTGGGCCGCGGCGTCCAGGATGGCCTGCAAGACGGTGTAGAGATCGGTGGGCGACGAGGCGATGACGCGTAGCACCTCGGCGGTGGCGGTCTGCTGCTCCAGTGCCTCGTCACGCTCCCCACGAGCCTGCCGAAGCTCCGCCTCGAGCTGCGCGATCCGCGCGTATGGATCGTCCGCCATCGTCCTCACCCTGGCTGCGCTGCCCCGCTGCGCGACGGCGCCAGGATAGCACGCGGTTGGACGCCTCACCTGTGACGCCAGTCACACCGTGCCGGACGTTCAGCGTTCCGTCGAGGGAGCCTCGAACCAGCCCATCGGCGAGTGCAGCGTTCGGGTGGTCATCGTGAAGGTGGAGTACGGCGCCAGGCCGGGCTGCGCCGCCCAGCTGACGGCGTTGGCGATGACGCGGCGCACTTCGGCCTGGTGGTAGACCGGGTAGTCCTCGTGGCCGGGACTGAAGTAGAAGATCCGCCCCTGGCCGCGTCGGAAGGCGCAGCCGCTCCGGAACACCTCGCCGCCCGCGAAGGACGAGATGAAGACGAGCTCGTCCGGCTGCGGGATGTCGAAGAACTCGCCGTACATCTCCTGCTCGGGGATGACGAACAGCTCCGGCAGTCCCCGCGCGATCGGGTGGCCGGGCGCGACGTTCCAGACGAGCTCGCGCTCGGCGGCCTCGCGCCAGCGCAGCGAGCAGGTGGTGCCCATCAGCCGCCTGAAGATCTTCGAGTGATGGCCGGAGTGCAGAACGATCAGCCCCATGCCGAGCAGCACGCGCTCGTGGACCCGTGAGACCACGTCGTCGTCCACGAGCGCATGGCCGGCGTGGCCCCACCACGTCAACACGTCGGTGCTCGCCAGGATCTCGTCGGTCAGGCCGTGCTCGGGCTGATCGAGGGTCGCCGTCCGCACCTGCACGCGGTCGCCCAGCAGCTCCTGGATGCCCTCGGCAATGGTGGTGTGCATGCCTCTCGGGTAGTGCTTCACCACGCCCGGCTTGCGCTGCTGCTCGTGGATGTTCTCGCCCCAGACGGTGACGCGCAGTGGAGCGTCGCTCATAGGCGTGCCACGCTCCCTTCGTCGGCGGTCAGCTCGCGCACCAACTGCTGGACGTCCACCGTCTGTCCGGTGCGCGCGGCCTCGAGGGCGGCGAAGACCATGGCGGAGGTCTGGACGTTGTCCTCCAGCGTGGTCGCCGGCGTCGGGCCGCCGTCCAGCCAGTCCAGGAACTCCGCGACGATCCAGGCATGCCCCTCGTGGAGCGGCGGCGGGGCCGGGACTTCCTCGGTTACGACGCCCCGTCCGCGCGTGTGTCGGTAGACGCGGACGGTTCGGTCGAGCCCGACGGCGACCGCCCCACCTTCGCATTCGGCGCGGTACGCCTCCTGACGCCAGGGGTTCTGCTCGCCGGCCGCCGTGGCGTTCCCCTCGTAGGTGGCCCGGACTCCGTTCGTCATGCTGAGGAGACAGAGGGCGCAGAATTCGCCGTCCGAGCTGGACCAGGGCGGGTTCCACTCCTGGGCGGCGATCTGCGCGCAGTCGCCGCCCGTCAGGTGGCGCAGCATGTCGAGATGGTGGACGGCGCCGTCCAGCAGCATCGCGTGGGGCAGGTGATGCCGCCGCGCCCAGGCGCCGTACTCGCGGCAGTCGTCGGCGAAGCGGGAGACGACGTAGTTGAGGCGGCCGAGCGCGCCAGACTGGAGGACCGCCTTCATCGCGAGCATCGGCGCGCGGTAGCGGTAGTTCTGGACGACCTCCATCTTGACGTTCGCGCGGGTCACGGCCCGGTAGATCTCCTTGCACGCGGACCACGTGTCGGCGAGCGGCTTCTCGCAGAGGATGGGCAGGCCACGCGCGGCGGCCAGGAGCGCGGCGTCCTTGTGAAAGGCGGACGGGATCACCACCGCGCAGAAGTCAGCATCGACGTTCTCGAAGGCGGGGCCGAGCTGGGTGAAGCGCTGGCGGCCGTCGAGGCCGAGGAAGTCGCCCGAGTCAGCCAGCGTCGGCTCGCTCACGTCCACCAGCCCGACGATCTCGACGCGGTCGCGGAAGGTGGGGAGGATGTCCCGGATCCAGGAGTCGGCCATGCCGCCAGCGCCGATCATCAGGCAGCGCTTGGGTGGGCCAGCTTCAGCCATACGATCTCCTCGCGTGCGCGAGCCGCGTCGTGGCGGCGCCACACGATAGCACCAACGGCGGCCTGATGGCGCCCGCTACGACGACGCCTCCGGCACGGCCACGGGGAGCCTGACGGTGAACGTCGAGCCCTGGCCGTGGACGCTCTCGACGGTGAGGTCGCCGCCCATCATCCGACAGAAGTGGCGGCTGATCGCGAGCCCCAGGCCGGTCCCACCGTACTTTGATCTGGTGGACGCTTCGGCCTGGGAGAACGCCTCGAAGAGCCGGCCCAGCTGCTCCTCGGTCATGCCGATACCGGTGTCGGCGACGGCGAAGGAGATGCCCTCACCCCCTAACCCCCTCTCCCTGTGCGCGGGAGAGGGGGAACTGGGGCGCTCGTGCTCCCCCCTCTCCCTGCCGCGGGAGAGGGGGGCTGGGGGGGTGAGGGCAACTCGCAGCTCGATGCGTCCGTGGTCGGTGAACTTGGCGGCGTTGGAGAGGAGGTTGAACAGTGTCTGGCGGACTTTCGTCTGGTCGGCGTGCATGACGCCGAGGTCGGGCGGGCAGGAGACGACCAGCTCGTTGCCGTTCTTCTCCATGAGCGGCTTCACGATGGCGGCCACGTCCTGGACGAGCTGGCTGACCGAGAAGTCTTCAAGGTACAGGTCCATCCGGCCGGCCTCGATCTTGGAGAGGTCGAGGATGTCGTTGATGAGCCCGAGCAGGTGCTTGCCGGCCGCGTTGACCTTCTGGAGATCGGGGATGAACGCCTCCTCGCCGATCTCCTCGGCCTCCTCCTGGAGCATCTCGGAGTAGCCGATGATGGCGTTCAGCGGCGTACGGAGCTCATGGCTCATGTTCGCCAGGAACTGCGATTTATGCTGGCTGGCCTCTGCAAGCTGGTGATTGGCTCGTTGAAGCTCGTCGAAGAGGCGGGCATTCTCGATGGCAATGACGGCCTGATCGGCGAATGCCTCAAGCAAGGCGATCTGGCGTTCGGTGAAAGGCCGCCGCTCACGCAGGCGCACCCCGATCGTGCCGATGGCCTGGTTCTCGCGGAGGAGCGGCGTTGCGAGCGCGGTTCGGAGCCCGATCACCCGGAGAGTGTCGGCTGTCTCTGGAAACTCCGACGCACCACCCTCCTGGAAATCGTCGATCTGGACCGAGCGAGCGTCGAGCAGTGCTCGGCCGGCGATCGTGCCACGCGAGATCGGCAGGGCCGTGCTCAACGACAGTGGCGTGCTGCCGTGACCTACGGCGGGACGAAGCTCGCCGGCTTCGGCGAGCCGAATAACGACGTCGTCGGCGTCGCAGAGCCGAGCAGCCGCATCGACGATAGCTTGCAGCACCCGGCGTAGGTCGGTCGGAGTGCTAGCGACGATCCGCAGGATCTCGCTCGTGGCCGTCTGCTGCTCCAACGTTTCGCTCAGCTCGCGATTGCGCTGTTCCAACTCCTGAAAAAGTCGTGCATTCTCGATGGCGATCACAGCCTGGTCGGCGAAGGTTTGGAGGAGCGCGATCTCCGTGTCGGAGAACGATCCTGGGTCGCGTCGGGAGACCGCGATCGTCCCCACGATCCTTTTCTGAGACATCATCGGCACGGCGACGATACTACGGACTCCGCGCGCCTGGGTCAGGGCACTGCCACTGGCCCGATATTCGGCGTCGGTCTCCACATCGGCGAGGTACACCGGTGCGCCCGTACGGGCCGCGCGTGCCGCGACGATCCATCCGTCGATCGGCATCGGGTACGCGGCGCGGAGCGCATCATCGGCCGCCTGATTTGTGGTCGTGAACGCCGCAAGATGGAGCTCGTCACCGACCAGCCGGGCGACGTTCGCGCCGACGGCGTCGAGCAGCCGCCGGGCGCTCGAGACGATCGCGTCGAAGACCGGCTGGAGGTTCGTCGGCGACGACGCGATCACTCGCAACACATCGGCGGTGGCAGTCTGCTGTTCCAAGGCCTCATTCAGATCGCGGTTGCGCTGCTCCAGCTCGGAGAACAGGCGCGCATTCTCGATGGCGATGACCGCCTGGTCCGCGAACGTCTCCAACAGGGCGATCTCGCGCGGGCTGTACGGACGCGCCACGTCCCGCGTCATGACGAGCCCACCGACCACCCTGCGATGCTGGAGCAGCGGCACGATCAGGCGTGCGCCGGTGCCCTGCACGCCAGGGCCAGGGAACTCGGCCATGACCTCTGGGTTGGATAGATCGGGAATATGGAGCGTCCGCCCCGTCTCGACTACCTTCACCAGTGGCGCAGGCGCCTGCATCGGGTAGCGGCTCCCGATGGGAACCGCGTATCCACCCGGGAGCGGCGAGCCGAAGTCGGCCGCCGCCCGGAACTCCCCCGCTTCTCCATCGACTCTGATGAAGAGCGCAGCGCGTCGACTATCGCTGAGGCGGCTGGCGCTCTCAACGATGGCGTCCAGCACCGGCCGAGCGTCAGTGGGCGAGGTGGCAATCACCCGCAAAATCTCACTGGTGGCCGTCTGCTGATCCAGCGCCTCGGTGACCTGGCGGTTGCTCTCCTGGAGTTGGGCGTTTCGCTGCTCCAGCTCGGAGAACAGGCGGGCGTTCTCGATGGCGATGACGGCCTGGTCCGCGAACGTCTCTAACAGCGCGATCTGCTGCTCGCTGAACGGGCGGACCTCCATCCTCCGCAGAACGATCACGCCGAGAGCGACGCCATCGCGCACCAGTGGTGTGGCGAGCATCGTCCGATGGCCGGAGCCCGGCTGGTTCCGCACCGCGTACGGGAACGCATCCTCTGAGAGCGCAGCTATGTCGTGGACGTGAATCGTCCGCCGGCTCAGCACCGCCCCCCCGCCGATCGTTCCGATGATCGGGAGTCCCGTCGACGCCGAGATTCCCATCGCCGGCGGCGGGGTGATGAGGCTGTCCGGCGCGATTGGGAGGACGTACCGTGAGACGGTACGGAGGACATCGCCGTCCACCAGCGAGACGGCCGCATGGTAGGTATCGCAGAGGCGGGCGGCGCGCTCGGCGAGGGCGTCGAGGACCGGCTGGACGTCGGTTGGCGAGCTGGCGATCACGCGCAGGATCTCGGCGGTCGCGGTCTGCTGCTCCAGCGCCTGGTCTCGCTCGACGCGCAGCGCGGCGTTCTCCGCCTCCAGGTGCGCGATCCTCGCGTATGGATCGTCCGCCATCGTCCCCACCCCGGCCACCCTGCCCTACTGCACGACGGCACCAGGGTACCATGCCTTCGGGACACGGTCTGTGACAGGGGTCACACGCCTGGGGGAGCTGTGGTCCTCGAATGTCGGCTGACAGAGCTCGCGCCGACCTGTCATCATGGCGGTGTTGTGAGATGATCCGCGAGGGAGGCGCCATGCCCGGCCCCTCAACGCCCTGGCCCCGTCGCGCTGCACGCCGAGCGGGGTACGGCTGGCGTCCCGCTCCCGTCGTCTGCCGGACGTCGGGACGCTACCGCAGCGCCGGGATGGCCGGTGGCAGGAGCGGCCGCAGGCGTGGTGCTGGGAAATAGTCCTCGGGCTCCAGCTCGAACCGCTCTCTGCAGGCGAGCGAGCAGAAGTAGTAGATCTGGCCGTGGTAGCGACTCACCCACATCTCGGTGGGTCTTGGCAGTGGCGTGTTGCAGACCATGTCCTCGATCATCTCCGTCCTCCTCGCGATACCGCTTGACAATCTGCCGCGTCAGCCTGAGGCTCCACCCCGATCATCACCGTTCCGCTCGGGTGTCGCATCGGTCACCTGTCCTCGTTGTAAGGGAGCATCTGTCACTGACAGCGAAGCGCGCAGGAGGCCGGTCGCCAGCACGGCGACCCACAGCATGTGGAGGTTGCCCATACCTCCACCGTGCATCCCTCAGACCAAAGGTCTCGGTCTGAGGGATGCATAATGACGGTACCGAGGAGGAAGCGTGATGGAGAGGGGTCTGCGTGACGAGCTTCATGCGCTTGTGGAGAAGCTGACCGACGACCAGCTTCACGAAGCGCAGATCGCTCTGCTGGACGTGTTGGCGCCGTACGACGACGAGCCGCTCACACAGGGCGAGCTCGAAGCGCTCGAACGGTCCGAGCGGTCGGACGGGCGTGACCGAATCGAACACGAGGAGGTCCGGCGCCGAGTCGGCCGGCCGGCTCGGTCGGCGTGACGCGGATCCTCGTCTGGGAGTCGTGGGCGTTCGACGCCTGGTCGGCGCTCGAAGCGAGAGATCCGGCCCTCGCCGAGCGGATTCTGCTCGCGATCGAGCAGTACGTCGAGACGGGACGGGGCGATGTCCGAAAGCTGACGGCGCGGGGCGACCTGCGTCGATTGCGGGTCGGTGCCTGGCGGATACTGTTCCGGCACGGGCGCGGCCGGCCCGGCGAGATCCTGGAAATCGCTGACCGGCGCGACGCGTATCGATAGGGCAACAGCGACGCCTGTTCCCGCAACCGTGCTGGTGCCTGACGTCGCGGCCACAGAACCCGCCCGAAGGTCATGGACCACCGGAGCGCGGTCCTCCAAAGTGTGAGCGAACGCTCAGCGGCACGCCAGTGGGCGCGATGGTCGGTCAGTCCACCTTGTGGCTGTGGATGTAGTCCCAGTTGATGTTGAGGCCCAGCCCCGGGTTCTGCGAGATGTGGACGAACCCCTCACTATCCATCGGATCGACCGGCTCGTTCAGCCAGGGTGGGGTCTCGTCGTAGTCCACGAACGGGTGCAAGAGACCGCGCTCGTAATAGAGGCCGGGGCTGACCATCGCGCCGAGCGCGTGCAAGTTACCGACACCCGGACTGTGCACCTCCAGGTGCATTCCGAACGCCTCGGCCAGGTGCACGCACTTCATCAGCGGGGTCAGGCCGCCGACGTCGCCACACCCGGAGCGGACCATGTCGCAGGCACCCGCCTTGATCCACTCGGCGCGGACGTACATCTTGCCCTCGGCCGTCTCGGGGCCGCAGATCGGCAGTTTCGTCTGCTCGCACAGCCAGACGTACGACGACATGTTGTGCTCGTCCATTGGCTCCTCCATCCAGAGATAGCCGAGCTCATAAATGCCGTTCGCCAGCTCCAGCGCTTCGAGACGCGAGTAGTTGTGGTACGGGTCGAGCATCAACGGATAGTCCGGCCCGACCGCCTCGCGGACGGCCGCGCAAGCGGCGATGTCACGTTTGACGCTGGGGGCGCCTTCGAGCGGGGGCTGCCAGGTGTGGAGCTTGAAGGCCGGATACCCGCGCTCTTTGCACTGGATCGCGTAGCGCGCGTACGCCTCTGGCGTGTCGAGCCCGCCGGGCACGTCGTCGCCGACCATCGTGCTCGCGTAGGCCGGCACCTTGTCGCGGGCAGCCCCGAGCAGCTTGTGAACCGGCATGCCGGCGGCCTTCCCGCCGATATCCCAGAGCGCAAGATCGACAGCGGTCAGCACCCGGTCGGCCATCGTCGGCTTGTGTGAACGCTGGCGGTTCTTGAGGTTGTGCCAGATCATCTCGCGGTAGAGCGGATCCTTGCCGACCAGATACTCTCGCCATTCGCCAGTGATGGTGCCCGGGTTGGCGGCGCCGAAGTAGTGGCCGCTGATGCCCTCGTCCGTCTCGATGGTCAGCACGTTCTGGACGGCCTCATGGGCCTGATCCTTCGGGGCGGCGTGCCCGTGCCCATCGGTGTCTCGGATGGACTGAGACATGTACGTGAAGCGGGTGATCTTGACGTCGGTGACTTTCATGGTGGCGTGCTCCTGCTCGGCGCCGAGCGAGGTGGTTGTTGGACGATCGTTGGGGGGTCTTGTCGGCGGACTGTAGCAGAAGCGGCGCTCACCGGCAGCAAGGGGCGGGCGTCCAGAGCCGTGGTAGAATCGAGCCTCAGCGACGGAGCAGGGGCAGAAGCAGCGGACGGCGTTGCAGGGAGCGGGAGTCGCAAGTCGCCCTGGCCGAAATACGAGTGTTGAGAGGGTCGGGATGCGCGAGACGCTTCGGCAAGTCATCATCTCGCCCGGCGAGGATGGGTTCTGGGTGGCCGAGTGTCCGAGCCTTCCGGGCTGCATCAGTCAGGGTGCGACGAGGACTGAGGCGATCGAGAACATTCGGGAAGCCATCGAAGCGTATGTCGCGGCGCTGGAAGAAGACGGCCTTGCAGTGCCCGAGGAGCGCTTCGACGTTCTCGTCGTCGCCGTATGACGCAGCTTCCGGTCATCTCGGGACGGGCGTGTGTCGCCGCGCTCGAACGGGCCGGTTTCACCGTGAGACGCCAGGTCGGCAGTCACATCGCGATCGGCGGGACGATCCGTTCGCGCAGACGGTGGTGCCGGACCATCGCGTGCTCGATCGTGGAACGCTCCGCGCGATCGTTCGTCAGGCAGGGCTGAGCATTGACGACTTCGTCCGACTGCTCGATGCGTAGCGCAAGAACCGAGACTTCGGTGAGGCGGCGGATCATGGCGCGGGTGAGTCGGCGGGAGGCGCTGCGGCGGGCGATGCTCGGCGGCCTCGCGCTCGCAGCTGGAGCGCTGGCGGCGTGTGAGGTCGCAGCCCCGCCCCCGACCCCCCGCCCGATCCCGACGGCCGCCCGCAAGGACGTCCAGCCGACGCCCGCGCCGCCGCCCCCGACCCCCGACACCGGCGGGGTGACCCGGATCCTGCTGGAGGCCGAGGACTTCGTGCCGGACGGCGCCGTGCCGGGCACGTCGCCGCGCGAAGGCTGGCGGGCGATTCGGGTGGGCCAGGGCAACTACATGGTGGACAGCATCGGGGCGAGCCACGTCTCCGGCGAGCGCTTCCTGTACGCTCCGGCCGACTGCGTGGGCGCGCGGGCCACCCTGGAGACGTCGATCCCGAAGCCGGGGCCGTATCGCCTGCTGGCCCGCTACGAGTACCCGTTCCGCGAGTACCACGCCCGGATGGCGATCACCGTGGAGCAGGCCGGTCGGCCGCCAGCGAGAGTGGAGATCGGGGCGCCCGGCACGACGCGGGCCTGGTTCTTCAACCTGGACGACGCCCCCTGGCACGACCTGCCGAACGGCGCCGAGGGGCTGGTGATGGAGGGCGGCCAGCTGGACCTCGTGGGAGGGAAGGCGCGGGTCTCGGTGGAGGTGCTGGACGGCCCGGAGCCGGCCGCGAACCGGGTGCTGGATCTGCTGCTCTTGACCACCGACCTGGAGGACTCGTTCAAGGCGCGGGGCACGCGCGCCTACCCGATCCTGGACGAGCTGGGCGTGGCGGCGGCCGGCCGCGCGTTCATGCGGATCACCAATCCCGGGGACAGCGGCGAGAGCTTCACGGTGGACGCCCGGTACACCGTCAACCGAGTGCCGTGGACGTTCCCGTCGTTCACGATCGACAAGACGGGCATCACCCGGACGAGCGGACGGCCACAGCGGATGGAGCCGGGCGAGCGGTCGCCGTGGGTGGACGTCTCGTCTCGCGACACAACCCACCCGAGCCACCTGGCCTTGACGCAGGTGAACAACAGCCAGAATCGGCGGGTGACGCTGCTGGTGGAGCTGGCGAGCGCCCCGAGCGACTCGGCCATCCTCCGGACCATCGAGTACCGCGAGGAGGCGGGCAGCCGGCTGCTGCTGAACCTGCCGCCGTTCCCGGCCAGGGCACCCCAGGAGATCGAGACCGGCGAGGAGACGCTCGGGAAGATCGTGGCGGCGCTGGAGAAGACGCCTGCGCCGGTCGGGAAGGTGCCGGTGCGGACGCTGGTCTACGGCGGGCTGGGCGACGACGCCGAGCGGAACCTGACCGGCCCGGCCCGGATCTACCAGCTGTACCGGCGGCTGTTCATGCTGCTGGGGCTGAACGCGTTCAACCGGCTGGGGGTGGGCGGGCTGCCGGTCGAGGTGCAGGCGCTGCGCGAGGACGGGCGGACGGTCGGGAAGTTCCAGATGCTGGGCGACTTTCGCTGGTTTCCATCTGACGACAACATCGGGAAGGCGCGGCGTGACCTGGACGCGGTGCAGGGGCAGCCGTACCTGCGAGGGTTCAGCTACGGCGACGAGGTGGGCCTCTCGAACTGGGCGCCGAAGGACGGGCGCGACGACGGGCTGCGGGCGATGCTCCAGGGCAAGGGGTTCCAGCCGGAGGACGTGATGCCGGCCGACGACGCCGCGAGCGTGACGCGTCGGCCGCTGGACCAGCGCTGGCGGCGGGTCAAGTACGTGGACGACGAGGAGGACGCCCGCAAGACGCCGCGGCTGTACGTGGAGAGCCACCGGTACCTCGTGACGGCGACGCTGGATCGGCTGGCGGCGGCATCGGGGCGGCTGCGCGAGGCGTTCGGCAACGAGATCGTGTACGGGCCGAACTTCTCGCCGCACCCATTCTTCTGGCCGGAGCTGGCACTCTGGGTTCAGGCGTTCCGGCGAGGGGCGATCAACCGGGCGAGCCACAGCGACTACTGGTGGCAGGTGAGCGAGCTGGGGCCGCAGATGTCCGGCTACCTGCTGGACGTGTTCCGCTGCGGGATGCGGGATCGGCCGGGGGTGATCCAGACGTACGCGATGCCGCACAGCCCGGGCACGACGGACGCGGACTTCAGGCGGAGCGTGGTGACGGCGATCGCACACGGGGCGAAGGCGCTGGACTACTTCCAGGTCACCCCGGAGCAGGCGAACACCGAGAATTACATCCGCCATGACGACCTGAGCCGGTACCAGACGGTCCGCGACGTGACGTACGAGCTAGGGGCGGTGGACGACTCGATCGTGGACGGCAAGCTGCGCCCGGCGACGGTCGGCTTGATCCTATCCGAGAGCACGGACCTGTGGGATCGGGTGACGGCAGGCGCGGCGGACGGGCTGAGGCCGGACGACGCGGACGACTTCCCGAGCACGGCGTACAACGCGGAGCGGAAGTGCCTCTGGACGGCGCTCCGGCACGCCCAGGTGCCGGTGGACGTGGTGGTGGAGGACGACCTGATCGACGGGAGCGCGGCGCGGTACCGGGTGCTGTTCCTGGCGGGCGACCGACTCTCGCGGGCGGCGGCGGTGGGGCTGACGGCCTGGGTTCGGGACGGCGGGACGCTGATCTCGATGGCAGGGGGCGGCTTCAAGGACGAGTACAACGAGCCGATCGCGACGCTGCTGCCGGTGTTCGGGCTGAAGGACCAGACGCTGGAGAAGGTGACGACGTTCATTCGGCCGAGGATCGAGCTGCCGAGGCTGAAGCCGCTGGACTCGATCTCGACGACGGTGAACGGAGAGTCGGTGCAGCTGCCGGCGCTGGCGTTTCGGCAGCGGCTCGACCCGCTCCCGACGACGGAGGTGCTGGCGCGGTTCTCGGACGGCTCGCCGGCGGCGACCTCGAACCGGTTCGCGCGGGGGCAGGCGATCTTGTGGGGCTCGTTGTTAGGGGCGGCGTACGTGCAGAGCGGCTTCCCGAGCCCGTTGCCGCCGCCAGACCGTGGGCCGTTCACGCACACGCCGCTGTCGGGGTTCCGGACGGACTGGCTGGGGGTGCTGGTGGGGCCGGCGCTGCCGTTCGCACGGCGGGGCGCGGAGTGCTCGGAGCCGCTGGTGGAGACGGGGCTGCTGGAGACGGATCGGGCGATTCTCGTGCCGATCGCGTGCCTGCTGGACGGCCCCCGAGACGTGCAGCTGACGATCCACGAGGTGGGACCGGCGAAGCGGGTCTGGAGCGTGCGGCGCGGTCCGTTGCCGCTGACGCAGGACGGGACTTCGGTCCGCACGAGCCTGACGCTGGACGTGTCGGACTTCGTGGTGGTGGAACGGTAGGAGACAGGAGACAGGAGTCAGGAGTCAGGAGGGGAGACAGGGCGTGTGTGTGCACGTACCCCATCTGTGACAAAACTTCCAAAACCATCAAAACCTGACGGTATTGACGGTTTGAAAGCCCTGGCTCCAGCGCCACGACGAGCTTTGATGCCACGCTGCTGGTGATGGCAAGGGCAGTCCAAGGGCAGTCAGGGAATCTGGAAGCGTCCTGCTCCGGAGCGTGAGATCCCTCCACTCCGCTCGTTCCTCGCTGCGGTCGGGATGACAGGGGGAGTGCGTCGGCTCGCTACGGTCGGGATGACAGGGGGAGAGCACAGGCTCGCCACGGTCGGGATGACGGAGGGAGAGCACAGGCTCGCTGCGGTGGGAGAATATGGGTGCGATGATTGCCGATCAGATGGCTGTAGGAGAGAGAATCATCGCGGAGCCGAGCTGCCAGTGGTCGATGTGCGAGTCGTAGCCGGCGTGGCGGCCGCCGCTGGCACCGGGGCCGAGTGGCGAGTCGAGGATGCCGACGTCGTAGAGCATCGCTTTGAGCTGGAAGCGCGACCACGGTTTGAGATCCCATGACGCGGAGCTCGGCTCGGGCGGTGGGCCGAACAGGGCGCGAGTCAGTGCCTCGTCCGCGCGGTGGGCCGACCACGCGAGATCGTCGGCAGGAAGCCCGGCCGGTGAGTCCTGGAGCGCGTCGACAACCAGCCGAACGGTGTCCTGGGCGAGCAAGATCGTTCGCAGGACGGCGGCCAGTCCGGGAGCATCGCGGACCAGGCGGTAGCGCGGGCCGGTGAGGAACCGGGTCTTGCTCACGTCGAAGCCGACGACTCGGAGCAGGTCCGCCCAGGCGAGGCCACGTCCCGTGGGCAGCCCGTCGTGGAGCAGGCCGAGCGTCTCGGCGCCGTGCAGGGCCATCCGAGCGGCCGACTCTGCGAGTCCCCAACGCTGGACCAGGACGTCGAGCGGCGCATCGGGCGTGGTGCAGGCGATCAGGGCGGCGGCGTAGTGCAAGGGGCGATTCAGGCCGAGCGAACGGGTGGTCTCCTCGCCGAGGAGATAGCGCCGGGTGGCGAGGTAGAGCGATGGCTCGGGGCGGGGCGGCTGGGGCGGAACGTCGAGCGTCAGCACGGTCGGGTTGGCCTGGAGCAGTCCGACGCCAGTCTGGCGCGCCGTGGTGATGAGCCAGTCGGGGAGGGAGCCGTTGCGCGGCACGCAGAGATACGCTTCGTGGACGCCGTCGCGGTAGCGGCTGGCCTGGACGACGCCGCGCTCGAATCCGCTGGCGCCTTTGACCTCGAAGCCGGCCAGGTACTCCGTGCCGGCGTGGTCTACCGTGCAGACGATGTCTGGGCGCCAGTTGCCGATCCGTGGCGAGCCCATCGGCTGGAGCCGTCTGGCGAACGGCGAGTTGAGGTAGGCCGGATCGCGGTCGACCAGGACGTGACGGACGCGCCGACCGCCGAGTCCGTCGGCTTCGAGGGCGCGCTTGAGCCAGTAGACGGTCTCGGCTTCGCTCGGAGGGCCAGCGGGGCGCTGCACAGCCATTGGCCGATTATGCGACGGGACGTGAGGAAACGGCCCGAGCCATGCGTCAGCCTCGGTAGACGTGGCGGGCGTGGTAGATGAGGTAGGCTGCCCGGGGTCCGGGCGCGTCGGGCGGCACGAGCAGGCGCGTCCGGAGGGTGTCGGGGCCGAAGAGTCGCTCGGCGGCGGTGTCTGGCTGGAGGACGGCTTCGAGGGACGGCGCGCGGCGCACGGTCAGGTCAGCTTGCACGGTGAGCAGGCCGGTGTCGAAGGCGCTGTCGTGGATGGCGCAGGCAGCGATGCCATTACGGGAGTCGAGGCGCTCGCGATTGGTGGATGCGGCCCACGGCTTGATGTGCGAGGCGACGAGGAGGCGGCGTCCTCGAAGGGCGCTGGCGTCGAAGCCGCAGAAGGCGCAGCGGTGCTGGTACTGGGCGACGACCGCGCTCGCGAAGACGTGCTGACGGAGACGGACACGCTGCTCGACGATGCGGGAGGTCTCCAGATCGCCGAAGTCGTAGGCACGCTGTAGATCGCGGATCTCTTCGGTGTTGTCGTTCAGCGCAACGGCGATCTCCCTGCTGCCGAGCTCGTCCTGGCCGATCAGATCGGGCTGGGGCGCAGCATCGAGCCAGTTGAGGAAGTCGGGGACGTGGTCGCCGTCGAAGCCTTCGCGGCGGGCGGCTTTGACGACTTCCAGGTACAGGTGGGCGAAGTGGTCGGGCTGCTGGCCGAGTCGCAGGAAGAGCTGGACTTCGATCTTGGCGCCGTGTGCACGGAACCCTTCGAGGTTGAGCATCTTGTTGGTGATCGAGCCATCGGTCCGTTTGAAGGTGGCGGCAAGCGCGCGGACCTCTGGCGGCAGCTTATGGAGGTTGGCTCCGCCGAACTGGTGCGGGTTCACCTTCTGGAAGAGGCCGATGCAGAGGATGAGCTCGACGGGCAGGTACGCCTCCTGGCGCCGCACCGTGTGGCGCGCCGCGATCCGCCGCCACTGCTGGCGGGCGGCGGCTTCGGTGAGGTTGAGGCAGTCGGCCAGGGAGCTGGTCATGAGTGTGGCGACGATGGTAGCGCGAGGAGTGGCGAGACGGGCAACGTCAAGTAGATGGGCGACGTGCGGGGCGCGGCGGCACGTGGCGGTCTCCCTGCGAGTGACCATCGCTGCCACATGACCGCCTCATGCCTCAGATCCAGGTGTGCATGCTACTCTTGTGCCGGCTGGAGGGGGATGAACTGGCGCGCACGTTCTTCCGCATGGTTGCTACCGACCCGCCGACGACGTGGGATTTCCTCTCGCAGGGAGCACGGCGGCGACCGCCTCCCCGTCAGGATGCTGAATTCCTCGAAGCATGGCGTGGCCTCTCCGTCCTTGATTCGTTCAGCGTGGTCCGCCAGAACGCCCGGAAGCTCAGGTGACGGCATGGTGAATTCATCGCGATCCTCAGCATCCCGGACGATGCGCCGTTCACCCACAAGGGGCCGGAGCATCGCGGTCACTGGATGATCTACGATGCTCACGGCGAGATGTTGACCGAAGAAGGTGCGGAGCTTCTACGTCGATGGTGTGTGGTGCGCGTCGTGCACGGCCCGTCTACTGAGGATGTCACGTTGTAGCCGGTGATACCGTCGCGTGGTAGAGTGACGACAGAGAGCTATCTTGGAGGAAGGAGGGCAAGGATCGTGGCGATGGTCTACGAGGTGTGGGATACCCTGACCGCGAATCGGATCGGCACGTTTCCATCCCAGCACGCCGCGGAAGCCCTCCTCCTGGACGTGCTCCGCGTGAACGGTGCTGATGTGGCGAAGGACATGGCGGTCCTGAGCTCGAACACCGACACGCCAGATGAGGAGCCAGAGCTGGTTGTCGACGGCGTGGAGTTTGTCGCGCAGCATCGGCTTCCGGTGTCGTAATCTCCCGCTGAGGCTGATGAGGCTCGTCTCTACGCTGCTGGGCCTTGTGTTCTGATCCGGGAGTCTGACGGAACGAGTAAGGTCAGCATGCGCGCTCGCGGCTGCCGTGGATCGGCGCGCCGCAGTGCCTCATGTTGCCGTTTCGGGATGGCTGGCGTGTCGGGAGCAGGGCTCGTCGCAGGGGCATCGCCATCGACGCCGGGCGGACGGGGCTGCATTCACGGATCGCTCGGACGTGGGAGACCGGGGCGGCGAGGATCGCCGCGCTCCACGAAGGCGTGCGTCGTCAAAGATACGTCGCGGGTGGGGCGTGTACGAGTGCGGGAGCGGACGGAAGGCGTGCGTGCTCGAAGGTGCGTCTCCGGCGGGACGGTCGAGCCAGCTGGTCGTCTGAGCAGCAGCGCCGAAAGCACGGCACGAAGCGGCGCGCGGACACGTTATCGTGGGATGTGGAGAGCGCGCAGCAGTTGACCGGGGGGAAACACCTGACTGGGGAGACGCGCTTGACCGGGGTACACCTGACTGGGGGAAGCGTCTGACCGGGGGGATGCGCCGTCGGGGGGCGGCGCTGCTCTGCCTGCTCGTCACGATCCTCGGGAGTGCGGTCGGCGGCGGCGGTGTGGCCGGCGCATCGGCAGCAGTGACGTCGCCGCTGGTTGGGCGCAGGACGGACGGGCCGAGCGTGGTCTGGCAGGCGGACGCGCCAGGAGCCCAGGGGCAGGCGGCAGGGTCGTGGACGGCGCTGCTCGAGCTGGCCCGAGCCCGCTCGGCTGCCCGAGCGGCGTTCTCGGACAGCGTCGGGGCGGTGGTCGAGCCGACGGCCGACGGCCGCGTCTTCACCCTCTTCTGGTCCCCGAGCCCGTACGAGCCGCTGGGTGACCGCCCGGTCATCGTGACGCTCCACGGCAGCGACGGGTTCGCCTTCAACGAGATCGCGCTCTGGCACGCCCACGCAGCCTCGCATGGGTACGCGATCCTGGCGCTCCAATGGTGGCTCGGCTCTGGCGACGGCATCGACGACTACCTGCGGCCTCGCGAATCGTACGCTGCGCTGGCGTCGGCGTTGCGCGTGCACGGGGCGACGCCCGGTCGAGCGCTGCTGCACGGGTTCAGTCGCGGGTCGGCGAACGTGTACGGCGTGACGGCGCTCGACCGCACTGAGGGCGACCGCTGGTTCCGCTTCGTGGTCGCCAACTCCGGCGGCGCGACGCCAGGCTACCCGGTCAACCGCGACATCTCGGCCGGCCTGTTCGGCCCGAGCCCGTTCGTCGGGACGGTCTGGGCGACGTTCTGCGGCGGGCGCGACCCGACACCAGAGCGGGACGGCTGCCCGGCGATGCGTCGGACCGCCACCTGGGTGCAGGGGCTCGGCGGCGAGCTCGACCTCGCCATCGAAGATCCCGCCAGCGGTCACGGCGGCTTCCAGATGACGCCCTCTCACGTCGAGGCGGTGCTGGACCGGTTCGGGCAGCGGCTCGGGCAGTAGCAGCACGCTCACGCGGTCGCGCGGCCGGCAGAAGCGACGAGCGGCGCGGTCAGTCGGGCTTGCGGGCGGGGCGGATGGTGGCTGGGACGCCGACCGCCACGTGATCCGGCGGCATGCTCTTGAGCACCACCGCGTTGGCCCCGATCTGGGCGCGGTCCCCAATCGTGATGTCGCCGAGGATGCGCGCGCCCGCTCCCACGTAGACGTCGTTCCCGAGGACCGGGAAGCCGGACCCCTTGCGCATCCCGATGGTCACGTTGCTGACCAGGGTGACACCGTCGCCAATGTGCTGGGCGGTCACCACCGTCCCAACGGGGTGCGGCACGAAGAAGCGCCGCCCGATCTCGATGTTCGGGGGGATGTCCAGGCCGTGCCAACTGACGTTCAGGTTGGTCAGGATCATCGGGACGATGCGGATGCCGGCCCGGTGGCTGGCGTACGCAAGGCGATGCACGATGGCGGCGCGGAGGCCGGCGTAGACCAGCCCGAGCCGGATCGCGGTGCGGATGCGGACGCGCTCGCCGGGCTTGCGATACGCGAAATGCTCGGCCCAGACCTCCACGTCGCTCTGGACGAGGGCGCGGAAGCCGGGATAGGCCCAGGGCGCAGACTCGACGTCCTCGGACGACGAGGTGGCATCCTCGCTGACGCCAGGCGCCGCGACGTCGTGCGAAGCAGCAGACATGGCCAGCGCCTCTGAGGACGGGACAGCCATGGGGGCGGGCACGGGACGGCGGGTCGAGATGTCGACCGGCGGCACCGGCCGATCGGCTTCAGAGCCCGAGCCTGAGTCAGTCATCGCAAGACGCGCGTCCGGCATGACACCTTCCGGGAGACGTCGAAAGTCGCTTGTCCACCTACCTAGCAACGAACGATGCTAGCCGAAGGGGGCGGGTTTCAGCCGAAAGAAACGCCCCGTCCGGCGGGGAGTCCGGACGGGGCGTTCGAGAGAGAACCGGTGTGGGGTACGCGGCAGACCGTGGAAACTGCCTGAGAGACGCTCGGCGCGCTAGCTTCCCGACGACGACGAGGATGACGACGACGACGAGGAAGAAGAGGACGAGGATGAGGACGACGACGAGGAGGACGAGGAGGACGAGGACGTGGACGACGAGCTCGCCCTCACCACCGGGTTCTCCAGGGCCATAGCAAACGCCTTCCCCTCCGGAAAGACCTTCGCGACGGCCGGAACCGCCGCCAGCGCGAGCAGCTTCTTGACGAGCTCCCGACGCTCCATGCACGAACCTCCAGGGGCTAGACTGCTACCGTACGAGGGGATCCCACAACGGCAGAGCAGCCCGTCAGGGGTATGCCTCGACCGATGGAGTATCGGCGGTGGCCGAACGACGTATCTGAACTTCCTGAGAAACTTGTCTGAAACCAAGGTGAAACTTCCATTACAGAAGCAACACAGGCGTCCGTTTCCAGGTGTGCTGGGCACGACACTCCGCCCACAATCCCCCCACGAACGATCATGAGTAGTGCCTCACCAGACGATCTCGAAGCGCCAGTCCTGTCGCCGGGCCTGCAACGGGTGCAGCGCCTCGTCGATGGGCTCTATCGGTCGGTGGCCGGAGCGATCGCCTCGGTCGAGACGCGCGAGCCGCTCGTCGCGCTGACGTTCGACGATGGCCCGGACCCGACGTCCACGCCGCTCGTCCTGAAGCTGCTCGAACGGTACGCAGCCAGGGCGACCTTCTTCATGGTCGGCGCGGCGGCGCACCGGCACCCCCAGGTGGTCCGTGCCGTTGCCGAAGCCGGCCACGCCATCGCCAACCACTCGTGGGACCACGCCTCGTTCCCGTCGATCTCGGGTCGGCAGCGGCGGACCCAGCTGCGCTGGTGTCAGCGGGCGATCCGGCCGTACGGCGTCCGCCTGTTCCGCCCACCGTACGGGCACCAGACCATCGCATCGCACCTGGACGCCCGGCTGCTCGGCTTTCAGGTCGTCGGCTGGAGCCTGGCCGTGACCGACTGGCACGAACGCGATCCGGACGTGCTGGTCGCTCGTCTCGAAGACGGCGTCGAGCCGGGCAGCATCGTGCTGTTGCACGACTCGATCTTCCGGGGCGAGCTGGACCAGCCGATGCAGTACGGACGCGGCCCGCTCCTGGAGGCGCTGGAGACATATCTTGAAGTCACAAAGGGCCAGTTCGAGCTGGTGACGGTGCCCGAGCTGCTGCGGCGCGGACGGCCAGTCGTGGAGGAGTGGGTCGTGACGGAGTAGCGAGGGGCGAGGGGCGAGGGGCGAGGGGCGAGGGGCGAGGGGCGAGGGAGATCGTACTCGCCCCTCATCCCTCTTCCCTCATCCCTCCGCAAGGCGGCGGGCGGGGCGGTGGCCGCGGTCGCGGAGCTCACGGGCGCCCTCCACAAGGTCCGGCCAGGCACAGAGCAGCCGGCCGAAGTCGCCCAGGTAGCGTTGCAGAGCGGCCTGTTTCTGCTCGGGGGTGGCGTCGCGGCGCTCCATGATGGTGATCGGGGCATCGCGCTCCAGCCGGTCGAGCAGGGCGGCCTGGTATCGCTGAAGGTCGGCGGTCCACGTCTCGGGCTGGGGCGGCATCTGGCGGCGCAGTATCTTCTCGACGAGCGTGGCGTTCGAGCTGCAGACGCCAAGCCAGATGTCGTGGAGCCGTTCGGCAAAATCGGTAGGCGGCAGCGCTCCGATGGCGGTCAGGTACTGCCCGGCCGCCACGAGGCGCTGGCGGGTGGTGGCATGTCCGAGCACCTCGGGCTGGGCCGAGAGCAGGTGCAGCATCACGTCGGACACGCCAAGATCGCAGACGACCTCGTCGAAGCTGACGAGCGTGAACCGGCGTGTCACGACCGGGTCGTGCAGGATGGTGCGGGGCAGCACTCCGATGCAGCTGCCGGGAATGGTGCGGCGGACCAGTGCGCCGAAGATGCCGTCCTCGTTGCGGGCAACGGTCTGGAACGGCGGCAGCAGCCCCCGATTGTCCACGCCGAGGTTGCCGGCCATGCAGTGGTCGTCGTCGGTGACGGTGCGGCGCAGGACGCCACGCGCTGCCTGGCGGCTTGCCATCGCACCCTGATACCCGCCGTCGGCGCTGAAGAGCCGTTCGAGCGTCGGCCCCTCGACGAAGTAGAGCGGCACCGAATCGCCCATGCCGGAATCGCCGAGGATGCCGGCCATCGTCAGGACGACTCGGCCGCCGTCCTGCTCTAGATTCTTCAGGAAGTGACCCTCCAGGGTGTCGAGGTCGAGCGGGCCGCGGGCGCCACTGGCTTGCCACTCGGAGATCAGGCGTCCGACGTTGGCGCCCAGCATCGACTCGTGCAGGCCGAGCACGTCCTCGTCCACGATCTCGGACCGGCGGAGGGTGGTTTCGGAATCGGGGTAGAACCAGGACTGCGTGATGTCGTCGGAGGACAGGGCCAGGCCGTCGTCACCCTTGGGCAGGCGCGCGATGGTGCAGACCATGTCGTCGTCCAGCGAGAGGAACGGCTCGCCGACGGTGTGGAGGAGCAGCGTGTTGCGGTTGACGCCGGGCACGGCCGGCCAGCCGGCCGGGTGAGTCAGCGCAACGTTCACGACCTCCAGCGGGACGGCGCAGTGCTCGGCCAGCTTGCGGGCGTAGGTGGCCTTTTCATGTGGGCCGGCGTACCAGACCTCGACGCCGTACCGGTCACGGAGGTCGGCGAGGACGGCGAGGTTGGCCTGCTGGTGCTGGTCGTCCGAGTCGTCCGCGACGACGAACTGGACCCGACGGCCGTGGCGGGCGGCGTTCTCGGCGGTGGTGGAGATGACCCGCCGGAGGCCGTCCGGACGGTTGTAGGTCAGGACGGCCACGGTTTCGATGCTGGCGGGGTGGTGCTGCCCGACGATGCTGCCAACCCGAGCGGCAAGGTCGTCGTGGGCGACCAGCAGCCCGGCCGAGACCAGGCCGAAGAGGAGCTCCTGAATCGACGCTGGCGGCACCTCGCGGAACGGCTCGACCTGGCAGATGAGGCGGGCGTGCTCTTCGAGGGTGCGGAACTTGTCGCACGCTTTGAGGAGCTGCTCGGCGATGGCGGGCAGCACCTGGCGGCTGCCGGTCGTCCAGGACGTCACGAGCAGGAAGTCGTTGCCGGCGTAGTAGCTGGTGTAGTCCACGCAGCGGTAGCGCCGGGTGTCCGTCGGGAGGCGGCCTGCCGGGATCGACTCGTCGTCGAGTGCGTGTGCCATGCGCCTGACTTCTGGCCTCCGGTCTGCCGGCTGGGGCGGCAATTATGGGCAGCATCCACTCCGCGGGGGCAAGGCGGTCAGCGCGTCAGAGCCGGCCGCGCGCCTTGAGCTCCAGGTACGTCGCCACCGCTGGCCCGGACATGCCACGCGCGATCGTACATGTGGTAGTGTTGTAGGGAGCGAAGCAGGTAGCGTTCGAGGGGACGTCGTCAGGTCAGGAGAGACGGTCATGGCGGTACGGACGGAGCTCGATAGCCACACTAGCGCCATGCGGTCGTCGTTACCGGACGTGGCCCATGAGTTAGAGCGCGTGCTCGGGCAACGGCTCACGGCTGCGATCGCCGGCGTCGCGGACGCCAAGGCGGTTGGCAAGTGGGCGCGCGGCGAACGTGCGCCACGGCCGGACGCCGAGCAGCATCTCCGAGACGCCTATTACGTGATGCGCCTGCTCCTCCAGGTAGAGACGCCGGCCACCGTACGTGCGTGGTTCATTGGCATGAACCCGGAGCTGGACGACCGCTCTCCCGCGCTCGCCCTCGGAGAAGATGCTGCACGCGTGCTCCAGGCAGCGCGCACCTTCCTCGCCCACGGCTGATGCCCGTCGCGCGGGCCGCACCTCCGGCCACACCGCTCTACCGAGTCGCGCGAGCGCCCGATCCACTGGCCTGGCCGGACTGGCGATACATAGGCGGGAGCCGGTTTGACGATCCACGCAATCAGTTTCGCGTGCTCTACCTCGCCGAGCGTCGAGTGGGCTGTTTCGTCGAGAGTCTGGCCGGCTTCCGCCTCGACGTCGATCTGCTCGCACGGATCGCCAGGGTGTCGGGCGCGTCTGGGGGCTTGCCAGCCCCGCTCGTGCCGAGAGATTGGTACGCCAGCCGTCGTGTGGGACGCTTGCAGATTTCCCCGGGGCAGCAGTGGCTCGATCTCCGCGCGCCTGAGACGCTCCAGGCGTTGCGCGCCGAACTGGCGGACGCCCTGGTACGGCTGCATCTGCCCGACATGGACGTTGGCGCTACGCGCGGCCCCTCACGAGCACTCACCCGCGAGATCGCGCGCTGGGCGTACGACCGAGGGTTCAGGGGTCTTGCCTACCGCAGCCGCTTTGGCGACCAGATCGAGTGCTGGGCCGTCTTCGAGGGCGCCTCGATCTCCCCGATCCGCCCGGACGAGACGATCCTGCCGGACGACCCGGACCTGCAGGCGGCGGCACACCTGTTCGGCCTCACCATCGAGACCTGACTCGAGCATCCTCTCACGACATGCAGATGACAGTCGTCAGAGCCGGCCGCGCGCCTTCAGCTCCAGGTACGTCGCGACGACCTGCGCCGAGAGCTTGTCGGCGGGCAGGTCCAGCGTGATGACGCCCCGGCCCCCGAGGGTTGCCAGCACCTGCCGGCGCTCGGCCAGCAGGCGCTGTGCCACGACCTTCTCGTACAGCTCCTGGGCGTCGCGCGGGTCGCGGGTGGCCGGGACGGTCACAGACGGGTCGGACACCGTGACCACCGCCACCAGATGCTGCCGCGCGGCCCGCGCGAGGTGCGCCATCAGCGCCCGCGACGGCTCCGGCTCGGACAGGTCGGTGAACAGCACCAGCAGCGACCGCCGCAGGCCGCGACTGCCCAGGTAGCCGAAGGCACGGGCGTGGTCGCTCTCGGTCAGCTCCGGCTCCAGACGGTAGAGCGTCTCCAGGATCGAGAGGAACGCCCGCTTGCCACGTTGCGGCGGCAGGAACGCCTTGACCCGGTCCGCGTACGCCAGCAGCGAGACGCGGTCGCCGCGCCGGCCGGCCGCGTAGGTCAGCAGCAGGCCGGCGTTCAGCGCGTGATCCAGCTTGGTCAGACCGTCGGCGACAGCGCGCATCAGGCGGCCGGCGTCCAGCAGCACCACCACGTTCTGGCTGCGCTCGGTCTCGTACTCGTTGCTGATCGCGACGCCCCTTCGTGCGGTCGCCTTCCAGTTGACCCGCCGGAGCTCGTCGTCCGGCAGGTACTCGCGCAGCCGCTCCAGCTCGGTGCCGGTCCCGAAACGCCGGGCCACCCGCGTGCCGGCCTCCATCTCCAGCCCGCGCCGGACCAACAGCTCGTAGCGGCGGAGATCGAGCAGGTTCGGGTAGACCCGCACGTCACGGTCCAGCGGGTAGGCGTGCTGGCGCTCGAACAGTCCGAGCAGGCTCCGATACCGCACCACCAGCCGCCCGAACCGGTAGTCGCCACGCCGGGGCGGCGTCACGGCGTAGCGCAAGCGTAGCTCCTCGCCGGGCAGGGCCGTGCCGGCGAGAAACGTCTCGCTGGCCCGAAACTCGACCGGGTGCTCGTCGCGCAGGCGCAGGCCGAGCGGGCGCGGCCCACGATTCAGCAGCGTCAGCGTGACCGCGTTCTCGGCGCCCAGCGAGAGCCGCTCGGCGACCAGCCGGCGCGCCACCAGTTGCCCGGGCGGCGCGGTGAAGCGGAGGTCCAGCAGCAGGAGCAGCGCCACCAGCACCAGCAGCACCGGCGTCGCCACCTCAATGCCGGGCAGCAGGTCCGAGAGCGCCAGCGGCACCAGCGCCGCCAGGATTAGGAACAGCAGCCGCCACGTTGGCAGGACCACGCCGCACCCGAGGAATCCGTCTCCCCGGATCAGCGCGGCACCTCGACGCCGGCCAGCGCCCGAGTCAGCACGTCGTCAGGCGACAGCCCTTCGATCTCGGCATCCGGCTTCAGGATGATGCGGTGCCGCAGCGCCGGACCTACCAGCTCCTTGACGTCGTCCGGCGTGACGTACGCCCGGCCGCGCAACGCCGCCAGCGCCCGAGCTCCGAGGGCAAGCGCCAGCGGCCCGCGCACGCTGCTCCCCAGCTGGAGATCGGCGCTGCGGCGGGTCGCCCGACCAATCTCGACGATGTAGGCCAGCACGTGCGGCTCGACGGCGATCCGGCCCAGATCCGCCCGGCAGGCCAGCAGGTCGGCGGGGCCGAGGACCGGCTGGAGCCCGGCCGTCTCCAGGCGGTTGCGCTCGAAGCCGGCCAGGTGGCGGCGCACCACCTCCCGCTCGACCTCCGCCGAGCCGTGCTCCACGTTCAGCTTGAACATGAACCGGTCCAGCTGCGCCTCCGGCAGCGGGTAGGTGCCCTCGTACTCGACCGGGTTCTGGGTCGCGACGACCAGGAATGGATCGGGCAAGGGGTGGCTCTCGCCGTCCACGGTGACCCGCCGCTCTTCCATCGCCTCCAGCAGCGCGGCCTGGGTCTTGGCCGGGGCGCGGTTGATCTCGTCCGCGAGCAGGACGTGGCAGAAGACCGGCCCGCCTCGGAAGTGGAACGCCACCGCGCGCTGGTCGAAGACCGTCGTGCCGACCACGTCGGACGGCATCAGGTCTGGCGTGAACTGGACGCGGCGGAACGTCCCGGCCACCAGGGCCGCCAGGGTCTGCGCCAGCAGCGTCTTGGCCGTGCCGGGGACGCCCTCCAGCAGCACGTGGCCGCCGGCCAGCAGCGCCGCGAACAAGAGCTCGAACAACGCATCCTGGCCCACGATGACGCGGCCAGCCTGCTCGCGGGCGGCCTGGTAGGCGCGGGCGAGCCGCCCGAGTGGGTCGCCGGCAGGGGCAGTGGTCATCGCAATCTGGTCCCCTCTCTCACCTCGTCGTTGGCGTCGGAACCCCCACCCCCCGGCCGCCTCCCCACCGCGGTGGAGCGGGGGAGACGGGTCATCTGCTCCCCTCTACTGTCCATCGCAATGGGGAGGGGCTGGGGGTGGGGCCACTACGGCTCAGCTCGGCGCGGGCGGCTTCGGCGTCGCGGGTGACGGCCAGCAGCGCGCGGTCCGAGCGGGCCTGCCGAATGCTGGCCAGGGCGTAGAGTGCACGGGACGGATCGCGACCGAGCGCCGTGGCGCGGGCACGGATGGCATCGTCCGGGGCGTCGGCGGGCAGCCCGACTGCCTGGGCAACCTCCAGCCGAAGCTGACGCGCCAGGTGCTCGGCCACGAAGTCGCGCTTGCCGCCGGCCCGCAGCAGGCTCGCCTGCGAGGTCACCAGCTCCCCGAACGAGCGGCCCCGATCCACGAAGACCGGCACCGCTCGTCCGAACCGCCGCCCGCGCAGCAGCAGGAAGACCAGCACCAGGCCGCCGGCCAGGACAACGGCGCGGCCCCACGACTGCTCCAGCAGCAACGACGAGAGCGACAACCGCCGCAGACTCCCGAAGCCGTGGTGGATCTCGTCCACGGCGACAAACTTCTGCTCGTCGGGGCCGATCAGCGAGAGCGCCAGCCGCGCGTGGGCCTCGTCGTGCAGGCCGTCGTTGCTGAGCAGGAGCGGGTCGGCGAGCACGACGAGCTGGCCTCGGCCGGCCGGGACGCGGGCGGCCAGGACCGGCCCGGTCGGGCGACCTTCCGCGGAGGCTTCCTCACCGCCACGCTGGCCGATCAGCAGCGGCAGGGCGCCAGGGGCATCGTCCAGCACCAGCTCCCAGTGCGCATCCACGGTCGTCGTCGTGATGGCCGGGTCGAGCAAGCCCGGCCCGGCCGGTACCGCGCGCTCGATCTGGTCCGCCGGCCGCACCGAGACGTCGAAGCGACGCAGCAGCTCCCAGGTCTGGAAGCCGTCCGTCGCGACGACCAGCCGGCCGCCCTGGCGGGTCCAGCGCTCCAGCTCACCTTGCGCCTCGCTCCCGACGAACTGGGACGGCGCCAGCAGCAGGAGCACGCCGACGCCCGGCCCGATGGTGTAGCGGTCGCCGGTGAGGGTCGTCATCCGGTAGCCGAGCGTCTCCAGCCAGAGTGCCAGCGCCTTGCCGCCGGCCGGCTCGGCTGAGTAGGTGGTCAGGGGTACCTGTCGCTGCGTGGCCGGCGGCAGCAGCACCAGCCCGACGACCAGCACCAGGAACAGCACCCCTAGCAGGACGAGACGACGGCTCACCGGCCGCCTCGCGGGAAAGAGGCGGCCAGGCTCGGGCCAGATGGGCTGGGCGGTCCACGACGGGTTTGCTGCAATGGCGGGACGGTCTCGGCGGCCTGCCAGACCCGGTCCGCGAGCGCCGCGAAGCCAGCGTACTCCTCGGCCGAGCAGTCGGTCTGGCCGTACCAGAGCCGATCGAAGCGGGCCACCAGCGCGCCAAACGGCTCGGCGAGCGCGGGTGCGGCGGCGAGGCGCGGCAGCAGCTCGCGGTTGGTGAGCGCGCTGTCCAGCGAAAGATGCTCGCGCTCGTCGAGGCGCAGCAAGACCGCGCGATAATGGTGGTGCAGCGCGCGCCGCGCATCTCCGACCTGCGCGGCCTCACCGGCACGGGCGAGCTCCTCGGCGGCGCGCGGCGACCTGACCGCGCCCAGGAAGCCGCCGAGCGTGGCGTCCTCGGCGACGGCGCCGCGCATCAGGCGCCTGAGCAGGAAGGCCGCGCCCAGCACCACGACCAGCGAGACGCCGACGACGGCCCACAGGATGACCGCGCCACCGCCATTCGCGACGAGCGGCCCGATGACTCGCGCCAGGAGCGCAAGAATCCGCTGCCCGAGCTGACGGAGCCAGAGGCGGATCGGGTCGAGCAGGCGGTCCAACAGCGACCGATTCTCGGCGGCTTGAAACTCCGGCCGGCGCAGGATCTGCTGGAGCGCGGCCAGCTGGGCGGGCGTGGCGGACGATGGCGGCGGATCGGCGGCGAGGGCCGGGAAGGTGCCCTCACCCCCCAGCCCCCTCTCCCTAACCGCGGGAGAGGGGGAGCCCTCCTGCAACCAGGTGTTCACCTGGAAGTCGGCAGTGCAGACGCCCGATGGCTCCCCCTCTCCCGCGCACGGGAGAGCACGAGGGGGTCGGGGGGTGAGGGGTTCCCCGGACAGCAGCACCAGTCCGACGAGGAGCGCAGATACGAGCCTCATCGTTGGGGCGGGTACTGGGGCGGATCCTGGGGGGGCGGGGTCTGGGGGTTCTGCGGATACTGGGGGTACTGTGGATATTGCGGGTACTGAGGCGGGTACTCCTGACCCTGGGGGTACTGGGGCGGGCTCTGGGGGCTCTCGGGGTACTGCGGGTACTGGGGCGGGTATTGCGGGTACTGCGGCGGAAACCTCGGGTCCTGCTGCTGGCCGGGGTACTGGGGCGGATACTGCGGCTGGCCGGGATACGGCTGCTGATATCCCGGGACCTGGATCTGGGCAGTGGGCGGCAGCCGCTGCTGGAGGTCGAACGCCTCCTTGCGGACCCGCAGCTCGTAGTAGATCAAGGTCGTGGCGATGTAGCCGATCGCGCCGAACAGGATCTGACCGGCGGCCTGAAAGACCACGTTCCCGACCTGCACCAGCGACGCGGCGGCGGTGTTCCCACGGCTCGCCACGGCCACCACGCCGGCCGCGAACCCGAAGATCCCAGCTGGAATGCTGACCAGCAGCCAGACGATCAGTCCGATCAACAACGAGATCGCCAGCAGGCGCCATCGATGCCCGTCCACCAGGCCCCAGCTGCGCCGCATCGCATCCGTCGCGCCGAGCTGTTCGAGCACGATCGCCTGGAACACCAGCGACCAGCCGAGTCCGACGAAGACGGCGAACGGAATGCCGAGACAGGTGATGACGAGCAAGAAGATCGGGATGCCGGCCAGGATGCCGACCAGAAACATACTGCCGAAGCGGCCGAACGCGTACTGATACGCCTCGCGGACGTCCACGGGCTGGCCGAGGATGGTGTTCGAGGCGATCGAGATCGCGGCGCCAATCGCCACGATGTGGAGGATGCCGGTCAGGATCGAGACGAGGACCAGGCCCAGTGCGCCGGCCACGATCACCCCGATGCCGGCCCCGCTCTGGATGCTGCGCTGGAGCGAGTCCTGGTTGAAGCCAGTCGCGACGACCACCAGCAGCGAGAACAGCGACGACGGCACCACGACGATGGCCATCGTGATGGCGAACGCCACGAACTGGCGGCGATACACCCGAAACGTCTCGTCCAGCACGTCGCCGATGCTCATCGGTCGAAGCCTGGTCGCCCCGAATCCCGATCCCATCGCCATGCCCATCCACCTCCGGCCGGTCAGGTCGTCTCCGCGTGCACGCTGACCTGGCGCCCCGCCTCACATCATGCGCTCTCGAGCCGCGCTTGAAAAGAGCATCTGACAGACGAGCGGCGCGGTCGTGATGTTCCGTGCCGCCACGATCCGGGACGGTCGCCTCTGGCGGGGGACCGCCACCTCTGGCGTGGTAGCATCGTTGGACGGGGTGGCGGCCTCGAACGACTCCCGCCCAGCTCATGGCGCGAGCTGGATCGCGGTGGTCTGAAGCGTGGGCCTGGAACGGGCAACGTGTGAGCCTGGAGAGGGACCGATGAGCTACGACACCCACTGCTGCATCGTCGGGGGCGGGCCGGCCGGCATGATCCTGGCCCTGCTGCTCGGCCGCGCCGGCGTCCAGACGACGATCTTCGAGGAGCACGAGGACTTCGAGCGCGACTTTCGCGGTGACACCGTCCATCCGTCCACGATGGAGCTGATGGACACGCTCGGGCTTGCCGAGCGCCTGCTCCAGATCCCCCACGCCGAGATCCACCGACTCGCCTTCGACACGCCGGACGGCCCGATCACGATGGCCGACCTGAGCGCCGTCCCCACGAAGTTTCCGTTCATTACGATGATGCCGCAGGCCCGGTTTCTCGACTTTCTGGCCGAGGAGCTCAGGAAACTGCCGACCGTGCGGCTGTTGATGGGCGCCGCCGTTCAAGGCTTGCTCTGGGAAGACCCGTGGGGATTGAGCGGCGTCGCGGACCGGGCGCCAGACCGGCCGGCCCAGCCGGCAGCCGCCGCGACGGCCGGCCCGCCAGCCGCCAGCGCCAACGGGAGCGCCGGCCCTGCTGCCTCGTCTCCCGCCGCTGCCCCGGCAAACGGAACCGGCCCTCACCCCCCAACCCCCTCTACTGTCCCGGCAAGCGGAAGAGGGGGAGCAGGAGCCCGGCCGGCCCGCCGGCCAGACGCGCCGGGCCACGGCCCGCTGCCGGACGACGCCATCGTGCGGGGCGTCCAGTACCGCACCAAGACCGGCCGGTTCGACGTCCGCGCGCCGCTCACCATCGCCGCCGACGGCCGCTTCTCGCGGGTTCGCCGCCTCGCGGGCTTCGAGCTGGTCAGCAGCGCCCCGCCGATGGATATCCTCTGGTTCCGCCTGCCGCGCCACCCATCCGACCCGGAGGATGCGCGCGGCAAGCTCGCAAAGGGTCATATGATGGTGGTCCTGAACCGGGGCGACGAGTGGCAGATCGCGTACGTGATCCCCAAGGGCGGCTACAAGGAGATCCACGACGCCGGCCTGCCGGCCTTCCGCCAGTCGATCGTGGAGCTGGCCCCGGAGTTTGCGGATCGGGTGGACGCCCTCCAGGACTGGCACCAGACGGCACTGCTGTCGGTGGAGTCTGGCCGCATCCCGCGCTGGTACCGGCCCGGCCTGCTGCTGATCGGCGACGCCGCCCACGTGATGTCGCCGGTGGGCGGGGTCGGGATCAACTACGCGATCCAGGACGCGGTGGTCGCCGCGAACGTGCTGACGAAGCCGCTCCGGGAGGGGCGGCTGCACCTGAAAGACCTGGCCGCCGTCCAGCGGCGCCGGGAGCTGCCGGTGCGGATCATCCAGGGGTTCCAGCGGATGATCCAGAACAAGGTGATCCGGCAGGCGCTCGACACGGACGGCGCGATCCAGCTGCCGCCGCCAATGCGCATCCCGCTGGTGCGGCGTCAGGCCGCTAAGATGCTGGCGCTCGGGGTCTGGCCGGTCCACCTGAAGACCTGAGAAGATGGCTCGCATCGGCAGGGGGGCACAAGGACTCGGGGCGTAAGGACTCGGGGCGTAAGGACTCTGGGGCGCAAGGACTCTGGGGCGCAATGAATTGCGCCCGTACGAGGCCGGTCCTAGTACGGGCGCAATTCATTGCGCCCCCTGGCGGGTGAGGGGTAGTCGGAGGGGTCTGATGGAGCCGTTCGAGCGGGTGCCGCTGGGGAGAACGTCGCTGCGAGTCTCGCGGCTGGGGCTGGGGACCGGCGCGCTGGCCGGATCGCGGCGGCGGGTGACGGCCGAGCAGGCGAACACTGCCCTGCACCACGCCTACGACGTCGGCGTCCGGCTGTTCGACACCGCGCCGCTGTACGGCCACGGCCAGGCCGAGGTCCGGGTGGGGCGGGCGCTAGGCTCGCTGGAGCGGGACAGCTTCGTGCTGGCCTCCAAGGTGGGGCGGCTGCTGGTGCCGTACGAGACGCCCGGCGCAAACCAGGATTATCAGGACGTGCCTCGCGACGACGGTGTCCCGGCCCTCGGGTGGGTCTTCGACTTCTCGTACGACGGCGTGATGCGGTCGGTCGAGGAGAGCCTCCAGCGGCTCGGGCTGGACCGGATCGACGTGCTCCACGTCCACGACCCGGACAACCACGGCGACGCGGCGCTGGACGGCGCCTTCAAGGCGCTCGACCAGCTGCGGCGCGAGGGGACGATCGGGGCGGTCGGCGCGGGGATGAACCAGGCCGAGATGCTGGCGCGCTTCGCCCGCGAGGCCGACTTCGACTGCTTCCTGATGGCCGGGCGGTACACGCTGCTCGACCAGGCTGCCCTGCCAGAGCTGCTGCCAATCTGCCAGCAGAAGGGGATCGCCATCGTCGTCGGCGGCGTCCACAACTCCGGCATCCTCGCCAACCTGGACAACCCCGAGCGCGCCACGTTCAACTACCGGCCGGCCGAGCAGCGCTGGCTGGAGAAGGCGCGACGCATTCGGGTGGTTTGCGAAGAGTTTGGCGTGCCGATTCAAGCCGCCGCGATCCAGTTCCCGCTCGGCCACCCGGTCGTGGCGGCGGTGCTGACCGGCGCCGAGACGCCGGCCGAGCTGAACCAGAACGCCGAGATGATGCGCCTGCCGATTCCCTCAGAATTGTGGCAGGCGCTGAAATCGGACGGTTTGCTAGATCCGGATGCGCCGATCCCATCGTAGAACGTACATTAAAGAGCAGCCGTCGCCCCTGTACCTGGGGCGCAGCAGCGCCGAAGCGTTCTTGCGAAGGGATCATGCAAGAAGACGACCGCTTCCACGGCCGGTCTGGTCGACGCCGTAGTCGACAAAATACTGGACATCCCGGTCATGGCACGGGTACACCGTCCCCATGCTGCCAACGGCACGTTCTCTGCTCAGGAGCTCTGTCGCTCTGCTGTCGAGGACGGTCGGATTATCGAGAGAACGCTGGTATACTGTCGATGTCCGTGCGGGTTGTCGGCGCTCGTCGCCGACCGGTTGTTCCGGGGATAGGACGCGGATCGCACACATGAGGCTGCTGCTCGTCGCACTGCTTGTTGGGAGCCTGCTGCAGATTGCGCAGGTTCCCGCGACGGCGGCCCCGGCCGAGCAAATTGCGCCTCCAGCACCCCCGAGCGCCCAGCAGACCTCGCCGTCCGCGCAGATGACCGTCCGGGCCGGATTCGACGGCCTCGGCAAGGTCGGCGGCTGGCTGCCCGTCGAGATCGAGGTCCGCAACGACGGCCCCGACATCGACGGCGAGCTCCAGGTCGTGGTGACCGACACCACCACCAATCGCGGAACGTACACCCGCGCCCCGGCCATCTACACCGCCCCGGCCGTCCTGCCGCGCCGCTCGCACAAGCGGATCGTGGTGGAGGCGGAGCTGCGCGCGACCGGTCAGAAGATGGTCGCGCGCCTGATGGACCAGGGCAACGTCGTCTCCGAGCAAGATGTCCAGTTGACGCGGATCGCGCCGGGCGACCTGCTCTGCGGCGTGCTCTCGCGGAGCGGCCCCTCGTTCGACTTCCTGCCCACCCTGGAGCTGCCGCCGCCACTGCGCCGCGCGCGGATCGCCCACATCGAAGTCGAGGACTTGCCGACCCATCCGCAAGTGCTGGCCTCGCTCGACTGCATGATCCTGGACAACATCTCCACCACCACGATGCTGGACAGCCAGCGGGATGCGCTCACGTCGTGGGTGTACGGCGGCGGCACGCTGGTGGCGATCGGCGGGCCGTCCTGGCAGAAGACGTTCGCGGCGCTGCCGGCCGACTTGCTGCCGGTCAAGGCGACCGGCCTTGCGAGCCTGGACAGCCTGGACGGCCTGTCCGAGCTGAGCCCTGAGCCGTTCAAGGACGCTGGCCCCTGGCTGGTCTCGCAAGCGACCGTGACGGACGGCCAGCTCGTCGCGGAGCAGGACAACGTCCCGTTGATCGCGGTCGCTCGCCGAGGCGGCGGCACCGTCCTCTACCTGGCGATGGACCCGACCGTGGAGCCGCTCCGCAGCTGGGCCGGCACGCCCCACCTCTGGCGCTACGTCCTGGCCCACGGGTCGAGCAGCGCGGGGGTTGGCGCGGCGCTGGCGGGGTCGTTCACCGGCTGGGGCCGCATCCCGCGTCAGGCGATGGTGGACATCTCCACCCTCAGCGGCCCCTCGCCGGGCCTGATGATGCTGGCGCTGGCCCTGTTCGCCGTGGTGGTCGGGCCGCTCAACTACCTGTTCTTGCTGCGATTCGGGCGGCCGGGCTGGTCGGTCGTGACGATCCCGCTCCTGACCGGGCTGGCCGCCGTCGGCACGTTCACGCTGGCCGGCGCCTTCCGCGACAGCGACGTCATCGTCAGCAAGGTCGGGATCGTGCGGGGCTACCCGGACGCGCCGGCCTACGCCAAGACGTACGTGAGCGTCCTCTCGCGGCGTCAGGCCACCCTCTCGATCCGCTCCAACGACACCTCGATGCTGAACAGCCTCTTCTACCCGTTCCCGCGTGACCCGGCTCCGGACGGGCAGAGCTGGGCGCTGAAGGTGGTGGAGGGCGTGGTGCCGTCCGTCGAGGGGCTGGAGCTGCCGGCTGGCGCGCTCGGCACGTTCGCGGTGGACAGCCAGGTGAAGCTGCCGGGCAAGGTCGAGTCCGACTTGCGGGTGGACGGCCGCCAGATCGTCGGGACCGTCACCAACCGGATGGACGCGAACCTGTACGACGTCTCGCTGGTGGTGGACTATCAGGTGCTGCGGCTCGGGGACCTGCGCAAGGGCGACTCCCGCGAGATCGCGATGACCCTGAACGGCAATGCGTCGGCCGGGTTCGGCCCGCCGAGCTCGTTCTCGAACTTGCTCTACCCTGGCCCGTCGTCCAGCAACCGCCGCCTCGCGGACGGCGCGCGTCGCGACCTGCTGGACTCGGTGTTTGGCTCCGGCTTCAACTTCTCGCGGCTGGATCTGAGCGGCCCGACGCTGGTGGCCTGGACCGACACGCCCGCCACCACCATTGAGATCGCCGATACCCGCCCCGCCACCGTGGACACGACGCTGCTGATCACCACCCTGCCGCTCGGCGTTCCCAAGGGGTTCGACGGCGAGCTACCGCCCCAGGTGATCCTGCGCCGCCAGCTGGGCGCGACCACCCTCAACCGCCAGCAGTTCGGCAGCTACGATCTCGCGTCCGGCGAGTCGATCGCGTTCCAGTACTCGCTGCCGGCCGGCACCAGCAGCCTGTTGCTGAACGGCCTGTACGTCAACATCGACGGGCGCCTGCGTGGCGTCCCGGGCACCCCGTCAGTGCTGGGCGAGGTCTCGCTCTACAACTGGCAGAAAGCTGAATGGGAAGATCGGATCGTCGGGTTCGGACGGAATCTGGTGCGAGACGTCGCGCCGTACGTCTCGGCCGCCGGCGACATCCGCGTTCGCTACACGTTCAAGCCACCGCCTGACACCAGCGCGACCGGCGTCAGCTTCACCCGATTCGACGTGACGGCGTCCGGGTTCATGCGCTGACCGGCTGCGCGCCGGACCCCATTCGAGGAATCTCCCCGTGGCGCTCATCGAAATCGAGCATCTGACGATTGAGAGTGGTGGTCGCCGTGCACTCGACGACGTCACCCTCAGCATCGAGGAAGGCGCCAGTCTGGGGCTGGTCGGGCCGAACGGCTCCGGCAAGAGCATGCTGCTGCGCGCCCTGGCCGGCCTGGTCCGCCCGACCGCCGGACGGGTGCTGGTGGACGGCATGAGCACCAGCCACGACGTGACGGCGGTCCGTCGGCACGTCGGGTACGTGCCGGAGCAGTTCGGGGTGTACCCGCGCCTGAGCATCGCGCAGTATCTGGAGCTGTTCGCGCACGCCAGCGGCGTCTCGGCCTGGGAGCGCAAGAACACCGTAGACACGATGCTGCGGGTGGTGGACCTGTACGACGCGCGCCAGGAAGAGGCGGCGGCGTTGTCACGCGGGTCGCGGCGGCGGCTGGCGCTGGCCCGTGCGCTCCTCCACAACCCGCCGATCCTGCTGCTGGACGATCCGCTGGGCGGCCTGGACGGCAGAGGCCGGCTGGAGCTGGTGGAAGTCCTCAAGGAAGTACGCGGGATGGGCATGACGTTGATCGTCGCGACCCACCTGCTGGCGGACCTGGCCCAGATCTGCGACTCGGTGGCCGTGCTGCGCGGCGGCAAGATGACCGGCGTGATCCCGCTGCCGGCGGCGCTGGCCGGCGATGGCCCGGCCCGACGCCGCGTCCAGCTGGAGGCGGTCGGCGAGCGCGAGAAGCTGGCCGAGCTGCTGGTGCAGCAGCCCGGCGTCCTGGACGTGACGGAGCAGGGCATCGGGATCTCGTTCGTCTACGAGGGCGACCGCGAGGGGCTGGCCGCCGTGCTCGGAAAGCTTGTGGACGGGGGCGCCCAGGTGACACGCTTTGGACCAGGGCCGGATGGCCTGGACGAGCTGTCGGCGGCGCTCGCCGAGGGCAACGGTCGGATGTCAGCATGAGTAGTGTTAGAGGCCGCGATGAATTGCGGGGGCGCGATGTGAGGGGGCGCGATAAATCGCGCCCGTACAAGGCCGCTCCTAGTACGGGCGCAATTCATTGCGCCCCCCATCGCGCCCCCCTCCACAGCGATCGGGGAGTTTCGCGGTGACGTGGTCTGCCATCGTCTCGAAGGAACTGGCGTCGCGGCTGCAGGGGCGGCTCTCTTATGTCGTGCTGACCCTGATGGTCGTGACGTTCACCGGGCTGGTGCTCGGCTCCTTCTGGGCCGTCGTCCTGAGCGTCCCGACGGTGGTGCCGGTGATCGGGTCAAGCGCGCCGGGGACCGGCTCGGTCTCGCTGGGCAGCCTGGTCGGCGCGTACCGAGGCGTCTTCCTCTTCTTCGCGATGGCGTTCTGCCTGATGGCGTCGGTGGCAGTCGTCGCGCCGGCCGTCGCGGCGACCTCGATCAGCGGTGAGCGAGAAGAGGGTACGTTCGACCTCCTCCTCTCGACCGGGCTGGCCTCCCGCTCGATCGTCTTCGGCAAGGTGGTTGCCTCGATTGCGTTCGTCTTGCTGGTCGCGCTGACGGCGCTGCCAGGCTTCGCGATGGCCTGGATGTTCGGCGGCGTCGGCGCGGTGGACGTGGTCTTGACGACGGTTCTGCTGCTCGCGTCGGTCTGCCTCTTCTCGGCGATTGGCGTGTTCTGCTCGTCGCTCGGGCGGACCTCGGCGGTGGCGGCCCTCTACGCGTACGGGATCGTCTTCCTGCTCGGGATGGGGACGTTCGCGATCTATCTGGTGGGCGCGTCGAACCAGATGGAGGGGATGTTCCGCCCGATCCTGGCCTTGAACCCGTGGCTGACCCTCTGCGCGCTGCCGGAGCAGCTGAGCAGCCAGGTGGCCCAGACCTTGCCGATCACCTACCGTCCCATCATCGACGGGACCGCTCAGCAGGACCTGTTCGGGCTGCGCGGCCTGCGCTATCCACGATGGGCGCTGACGCTGGTACTCTACCTGATCCTCAGCGGCCTGTTCCTCGCCGCCAGCAGCGTGGCGGTCGATCCGTGCCACCGCCTGCGCGAGCAGCGTTGGGCGCGCGCAATCTTCGGTCGGGGGTCCTGATGGCCACGAGATCCACGACGCTCGGCGCTCGGCCCGGGCGCTCGGCGTCGGAGCGTGCGGAGCTTCACGAGCGACTGACGCTGATCGGACGGGTGGTCAGGCTCCAGGCCATCGCGACCTGGGCCGTGCGCTCGATCGCGGCCGGGCTGGCGCTGGACGTGCTCTGGCTGGCCGGAGCACGCTTCTTCCCATACGTGGTGCCGACGCCCGCCCTGCCGGCCGTGCCGCTGGCGCTGGCGGCTATCGCCGCACTGGTGCTGGTGTTCTGGCGGCCGGACGCCGTCCACGTCGCGGCGCTGACGGACCGACGGCTCGGCTTCAAGGAGCGGATCACGACCGCCGTGGAGCTGGACAAGCAGGCCGACGAGGAAACGTCGCCGGGCAGGACGCTGATGAGCGGGCTCCAGTTGTCGGACGCGATCTCGTACCTCCGACAGGTCGAGCCGGTCGAGGCGTTCCCGATCCGCCTCCGACTGCGCGAGGTGAACGCGGCGCTGGCGGCCGTGTTGCTGGTCGTCGGGCTGACGCTCTGGCCCAACCCGATGCAGCAGACGGTGAAGCAGCGCGAGCAGATGGCCCAGGCGGTCCGCCAGGAGGCCGAGCGGCTGAACAAGGCGGCCGATCAGGTGGCGGCGGCGAACCAGGACGAGAACAGCGACGACCTGCGCCAGATCGAGCAGGCGCTCCGCGACGCGGCGAAGGCGCTGGAGCAGCGTTCCGCCAGCAGCGAGGAGGCGATGGCCGCGCTGGCGGCGTTGGAGCAGCGGCTCCAGGCGCTCCGGGCTCAGGGCGGCGACGACCTGCAGGATGCTCTCTCGGCGCTGGCCGGCTCGATGGCGCAGGACCCGCGCACCCGTGACGCCGGGACCAGCCTCGCCAAGGGCGACTTCAAGCAGGCCGCCGAGCAGATGCGCCAGATGGGCCAGCAGATCGACCAGATGTCGCAGGCGGACCGCTCGAAGCTGGCCCGCTCGATGCGGCAGGCCGGCCAGCGGGCCAGCCGCGCCAACCCGACCCTCGGCCAGGGGCTGAACCAGGCCGCGAACGGGATGGAGCAGGGGAACGCCAGCGAGGCGCAGGCAGGTCTCGACCAGGCGGCCGGCGCGCTGGAGCAGGCGTCCGGGCAGCTGCGCGCCAGCAGCGAGCGCGAGCGCGCCCTGGCCCAGATGCAGCAGAGCCGGTCCCAGGTCGGCCGGGCGGCGCAGCAGGCCCAGAGCCAGCAGGCGCGCGGCCAGCAAGGGCAACAGGGTCAGGGACAGCAAGGTCAGGGACAACAGGGCCAGGGCCAACAGGGGCAAGGCCAGGGGCAGCAGGGCCAGCGCGGTCAGGGTCAGGGCCAGCAGAGCCAGGGGGGCGACGACGCCAGCGGTCAGGGGCAGGGCCAGGGCCAGGGCAGCTCGCAGGGCAGCTCCGAGTCTGGCAGCGGCGAAGACGGCCAGGGCTCCGGGGCCGGCACCGGCTCCAACCCCCGCTCGGATGCCGTCTACGATCCGGTCCTGGCATCCTCGCGGCAGGAGCGCCTGAACAACGGCGAATTCTCCCCTACCGACGCGATCGAGAACCCGAACCCCGACGACGCGATCCAGAACAACGCCCAGGTCAGCTACCGTCAGGTTCAGGCCCGCTACCAGGAGCAGGCGGTCCAGAGCCTCCAGAACAACTACATCCCGATTGGCCTCAAGGATCTGGTGAAGGACTACTTCTCCAGCCTCTCGCCGGGCCAGGACGGACAACGATAGACGCCCCCTGTCATCCTGAGCGTGCGAAGGACCTCACATCCCCTTCCCACGCTCGCTAAGGACGTGCAATGGCTACCGCACCGCTACAGCTTCCGCCGACTGAGTTCATCCGGATCGCGAAACAGATCGAGGACGAAGTTGGCAAGGTCATCGTCGGTCAGGATCAGACGGTTCGCGGCATCCTGACCTGTGTGCTGGCCGGCGGCCATGCGCTCCTGGAAGGTGTGCCCGGCCTGGGCAAGACGATGCTGATCCGGACGCTGAGCGACGTGCTGGACCTGTCGTTCGCCCGCATCCAGTTCACCCCGACCTGATGCCGGCCGACATCACCGGCACGAACGTGATCTCGGACGACGGCGGCGCACGCGGCTTCCAGTTCCAGCCCGGGCCGATCTTCGCGAACCTCGTGCTGGCCGACGAGATCAACCGCGCGACGCCGAAGACCCAGTCGGCGCTGCTGGAGGCGATGCAGGAGCACCGCGTCACCGTCGCCAAGACGAGCTACCAGCTGGAGCGGCCGTTCTTCGTGATGGCGACCCAGAACCCTATCGAGATGGAAGGGACGTACCCGCTCCCCGAGGCTCAGCTCGACCGCTTCTTCTACAAGCTGACCGTCACCTACCCGACCGACGAGGAGCTGCTGACGATCGCGGAGCGGACGACGGGCACGCGCATCCCCCAGGCCGAGCCGGTGGTGGACGGCGGGACGGTGATCTCGATGATGGACCTGGCGCGGGACGTGCCGATCGCGCGGCCGGTCCTGGCGTACGCGGTCCGGCTGACGACCCGCACCCACCCCGAGAAGGCGGACACGTCCGAGTCGGTCAAGCGGTACGTGCGGTATGGCGCCAGCCCCAGAGGGCTCCAGTCGCTGGTGCTGGGCGCGAAGATCCGCGCGATCCTGGAGGGGCGGTTCAACGTCGCCTTCGAGGACATCCGCGAGGTGGCGCTGCCGGCCCTCAGACACCGCGTCATCCTCAACTTCGAGGCCGACGCCGAGGGCATCACCGCCGACCGGGTGATCCAGGACGTCCTGCTCGCGACGAAAGAAGAATGATGGGCCGCCGGAATGCCCCATCGGCGCGATGGTGGGCGCAATGACGCGGGGCGCACTCACCCGGGGCGCGCTGACGCGGGGCGCACTGACGCGGGACACAACCACGTGGGGCGCAACCATGCGGGGCGCAACCACGCGGGGCGCAACCACGCGGGGCGCAACCACGCGGGGCGCAACCACGCGGGGCGCACTCACGCGGGGCGCGATAATCGCGCCCGTACCAGGACGGACCTGGTACGGGCGCGATTTATCGCGCCCCGCGTGAGTGCGGTCGATTCGCCCTCCGTGCGAGCGGGCCATGCCTGAGCAGGCGCTCCTCGAAGGGGCCTTCCTCGAACGGCTGGAACGGCTGGCGCTGGTGACCCGCCGGCGCGTGGCCGGGCAGGGCAAGGGCGACCGTCGCAGCATCCGGAAGGGCACAAGCATCGAGTTCGTGGACTACCGCCACTACACGCCCGGCGACGATCCGCGCTCGGTGGACTGGAACATCTTCCGGCGCTCCGGCAACCTGTACGTCAAGCAGTTCGAAGAGGAAGAGATCGTCACCGCCCACATCCTGGTGGACGTCAGCAAGTCGATGGACTGGGGCAGCCCGTCCAAGCTCCAGTTCGCCTCGCGGCTGGCGGCGGCGCTCGGCTACATCGTGCTGGCGGGCGCCTCGAAGCTGGTCGTGACGACACTCTCCGGCTCGACGGCCACCTCGTTCGGGCCGGCCTGGGGCCGCCGGTCGAGCGCCGGCCTGATCGAGTTCCTCCAGCGGGAGCGTCCGCACGGCGAGACCGACCTGGACGCCGCCCTGGAGAGCTACGCCCGCCGCGCGACGCCGGGACAGGCGCTGCTGATCAGCGACCTGCTGACCCCAAAGCTCGAGCAAGGCATCCGGCGGCTGCTGGATCGCCGGTTCGAGGTCACGATCCTGCACGTCCTGGCGCCGGAAGAGGTCCACCCCCCGATGATCGGCGACCTGACCCTGATCGACCGCGAGAACGGCAACGAGGTCGCGATCACGCTCAATCAGGAGGCGCTGGACAAGTACGAGGAGCGGTTCCGGACCTGGACCCGGGCGCTCGAATCGTTCTGCTCGCGCCACGACGTGGTCTACCAGCGCATCCAGACCGGCGAGCGGCTGGAGAGCGTCCTGTTCGACAGCCTGCGCCGGCGTGGGGTCCTGCGATGAGCTTCCTGGCGCCCCTGGGGCTGGCGCTCGGCGTCCTGATCCCCGTGCTGATCGTCTTCTACCTGCTGAAGGTGCGCCGCCAGGAGTACGAGGTCGGCAGCACCTACCTCTGGCAGGACTTGCTGCGCGATCTCGCGGCGCACGAGCCGTGGCAGCGGTTCCACTGGAGCATCCTGCTGATCCTCCAGCTGCTGGTCGTCGCGGCGCTGGTGTTCGCGGTGGCCCGGCCGTTCTACGTGGCCCAGGCCGAGGAGGTCGTCCACGCGGTGATCGTGCTGGACGGCGGCGCGAGCATGCAGGCGACCGACGTCCAGCCGAGCCGCTTCGAGGACGCCAAGCGGCAGGCCAAAGAGACGGTCCGCAACCTGGCCGACGGCTCGGTCGGCACCGTCATCCTGGCCGCCGCGCAGCCTCGGGTGCTGGCGCCCTCCACCGTGGACCGCTCGGCGCTCAACCGCGCCATCGACGGCGCCGAGGTGACGTACGGCGAGGCCGACCTGGGGCAGGCGCTGGCGCTCGCCAGCTCACTCGGGCCAGGCAGCGCCGCGCCGGACGGCTCGCGCGCCCGGCTGCGGGTCTTCCTGTTCACGGACGGCGCGTTCGGGGCCATCGCCGGCGCCGAAGCGGACAACCTGGACATCCGCCTGGTCCAGATCGGCACGAGCGGCCAGAACCAGGGCATCACCGCCCTCTCGGCGCGGGCAGACCCGCAGAACGCGAACCGGTATCAGGTGTTCGCGCGGGTCCGCAACTTCTCGGATCAGCCGTACACGGGCACGCTGGCCCTGAACGTGGACGGCAACCTGACCGAGAGCCGCGACGTGAGCCTGCCGCCGGACGGCGACCAGGCCGCCAGCGCCGAGTACGTCTTCTCGGACCTGCCGGTCGGGGCGCGGACCGTCGAGGCGCGGCTGGCCGGCGACGACGTCTACCCGGTGGACAACACGGCGTACACCGTGCTGGACGTGGGCCGGCGCTCGGAGATCCTGCTGGTCACGAACGGCAACGTCTTCCTGGAGAAGGTGCTGAGCTTGCTCCCAACCGGCGACGTCTCCCGGGTGGCGCCACGCCGCTACCTCTCGGTGGACGTGGACCAGTACGACGTGGTGGTGTTCGACGGCTACGTGCCGGACGTGCTGCCGCACGGCAACGTGTTGATCTTCAACCCGAGCGAGTCCGCGCTGTTCACGATCGAGGGCGAGATGCGACGGCCGGCCGTGCGCGGTTGGGAGAAGGACGACCCGCTGCTCCGCTTCGTGGACTTGCGGGACGTGGCTATCGCGCGGGCGCAGCGGGTGACGCCGCCGGGCTGGATGCACACGCTCGTGGAGAGCGACGTGGCGCCGCTGATGCTGGCTGGCGAGCAGAACGGCCAGCGGGTCGTCCTGTTCACGTTCGACCTCCGCCAGAGCAACCTGACCCTGCTGGCCGCCTTCCCGATCCTGATGTCCAACCTGCTCGGCTACCTGGAGCCGGCCAACCAGGGCGCTCAGCGCGACCTTCGCCCCGGCGACGCGATCACACTCTCGCCGCTGGCCCAGACCGAGGAGATCGTCGTGCGGCAGCCGGGCGGCCAGAGCCAGACGCTGCCATCCGAAGGCCGCCCGATCCAGTTCGCGAGCACCGCGCGGCCGGGCCTCTACACCGTCCTCCAGCGAGCGGCAGGACAGACGCTGCTGGAGGAGCCGTTCTCGATCAACGCCTCGGACGAGAAGGAGTCGGACGTGCGACCGAAGCCGGTCGCGCTCGGCTCGGGGCGGACGCTCCAGTCGAACGCGCCGCCTGAGCTGGTGCCTGTCAACCGCGAGATCTGGATGTGGCTGGTGCCGCCAGTATTGGGCCTGCTCCTGTTCGAGTGGTACTGGTTCCACCGCCGCTCATGACTGTTACCCTTCTTGCTGAAACTGCGCACGGAACGAAGCGGCCAGAGCCTGTCCTGAGCGCAGCGAAGGAATGGCCGAGCTCCCAGAGACCATGACAGTAGATTTCACCCAACCGCTCGCGCTGCTGCTACTGCTGATCCTGCCGGCCTTCTGGCTGCTGGACCGGGTCAGTCGGACGCACCTGCCCCGCACCCGGCGCCGGCTGGTGCTGTGGGTGCGGATCGCGGTGGCGATGCTGTTGATCCTGGGGGTGGCCGGGCCGCGGATGATTGGGCGGGCCGACGAGCAGGCGGTCGCGTTCCTGATGGACGTCTCGGACAGCGTGACGCCGGCCATGCGCGACCGCGAGCTGAGCTTCCTCAGAGACGCCACCTCGGCGATGACCGACCACGACCGCGCCACGATCATCGCGTTCGGGGCCAGCTCGGTGGTGGAGCGCCCGCTCACGACTTCTCGTCCGATCAGCCCGATCGCCTCGATCGTGGACGGCGGCAAGACCGACATCGCGGGGGCGATCCGGCTGGCGCTGGCGACGCTCCCCAGCACGATGGCCCGTAAGATCGTGATCGTCTCGGACGGCAACGAGAACACCGGCAAGGCGGTGGAGCAGGCGCGCGTCTCGTCGGCGGCTGGCGTGCCGATCCAGGTGGTGCCGCTGGCCCAGCTGGGCGGTCCCGAGGTGCTGGTGCGCCAGGTCGAGACGCCGGCCTTCGTCCGCGAGGGTGAGAAGCTCTCCGCCACGATCACCGTGGACGCGAGCCAGGACACGACCGCCCGCGTCCACCTGCTGGCGGACGGACGGCTGCTCGCCAGCCAGGACGTGAACCTGTCCCAGGGCAGCAACAGCATCGTCATGCCCCAGGATCCGCTCCCCCCCGGCTTCCACCTGTTCCGGGTCCAGATCGAAGCGTCGGCGGACACCTACATCCAGAACAACGAGGGCGGCAGCTACACCGTCGTGACCGGCAAGCCGAGAGTTCTGCTGATCGAGTCGCAGGCCGGCGAGACCCAGTTCCTGGCCCAGGCGCTCCAGTCGGCCGGGCTGGAAGTGGACGTCCGCAGCACGCAATCGGCGATCATCGACCTGCCGACGCTGCGCGGCTACGAGAGCGTGGTGCTGGCGAACGTGCCGGCCGCCGACTTGAGCGTCAGCCAGATGCGGGCGATCAACTCGTACGTCCAGAACCTGGGCGGCGGACTGGTGGTGGTCGGCGGCGAGCAGAGCTACGGCGTGGGACGGTACAACCGCACCCCGCTGGAAGAGGCGCTGCCGGTCCGGATGGACCTCAGAGGACGGACCCTCACTGCCAGTGTGGCGCTGGTGCTGGTGATCGACGCCTCTGGCAGCATGGCGGGCGGGCCGGGCTCCTCCAAGATGGATCTTGCGAAAGAGGCCGCGATCCGCGCCACCGAACTGCTCAGCGAGCAGGATCAGCTCGGGGTGATCTCGTTCGACGACACGCCGCGCTGGGTGGTTCCAACCGGGTTCCTTGAAGACCCGACAGCGGTCCAGTCTCAGATCGGGTCGATTGCGCCCGGCGGCGGCACCGCGATCTATCCCGCCCTGGAGACGGCGTACAACGACATCGTGACCCGCGAGGCGAAGGTCCGCCACATCTTGCTGCTGACGGACGGCCTCTCCTCCGGCGGCGACTACGACCGCCTGACCTCGCTGATGGCCGCGAACAACATCACGCTCTCGACCATCGCGGTGGGATCTGACGCGGATTTCGCGCTGATGCAGCGGCTCGCCAACCTGGGTCAAGGCCGCTACTTCGAGGGGAACGACCCGTTCGAAGTGCCCCAGATGATCGTGAAGGACACCCAGGAGGTGGCCCGCGCCGCGATCGTGGAGGAGCCGTTCCGGCCGCAGCAAGTCGGATCGAGCCCGATCCTGGACGGCATCGACCCGAGCCAGATGCCGCCGCTGCTGGGGTACGTGTCCACGACGCCGAAGCCGACCAGCCAGGTGCTGCTAGTCTCGAACCAGGCCGACCCGCTGCTCTCAGAGTGGCAGTACGGGCTGGGCCACGTGGTGGCCTGGACATCGGACGTCAAGAACCGCTGGGCGCAAGACTGGCTCAACTGGCCACAGTTCAGCCAGTTCTGGGCGCAGGTGGTGAAGCGCACGATCCCGGTGCCGGTGGACCGCAATCTCCAGGTGCAGATCACCCCGGAGGGCTCGACGGCGCGCGTGACGGTGGACAGCGTCTCGGACGACAAGTCGTACCAGAACTTCCTGAAGACAAGCGCGACCGTCGTGGATCCATCGAACACGCAGAGCCAGGTGACGCTGCCACAGGTGTCGCCGGGCCGCTACGAGACGAGGATCCCGATCCCAGAGGAGGGCGCCTACTTCCTGAACATCCTGCAGGCGGACGCGGCCGGCACGCCGGTCGGGGCGCGGCCGGCCGGCTTCGTGGTGCCGTACTCACAGGAGTACCGCGACTTGCGGGCGAACCCGGACCTGCTCGGGCAGCTGGCCGGCCTGACGGATGGCCGGATCGTGGACGACCCGAAAACGGTGTTCGACCGCGACAAGCGGGTGGACGGCCAGCCGCGCGAGCTGTGGCCCTGGCTGATGGTGCTGGCGGTGCTGCTGTTCATCTTCGACGTGGCCGCACGGCGGTTGCGCCTGGGCTGGATGGACGCCGAGCGGGCCTGGGCGTACCTGCTGGACAACTGGCTCGGGCGGGCGCGGCTGGCGGCTGCCCCGGCTGCCGCCAGGCTGCTGGCCGCGAAGGGCCGGATCTCGATCGAGGGCGGCGGATTGGCGGCCGGACGGCGTGGTGCTGCTGCCCGCAACGGGCCAGCGGCAGCTGGGGCTGCGATGGCGGCCGGGTCGTCGCGGACGGCGAGCTCGTCGGCGCTGGGCGCGCGGCTGCTGACTGCGAAGCGCCGCGCCGGGCCGGCTGCGCCGGCAGCCACCCCGACCGGAGCTGGCACCCCGGAAAGCTAAGCCTGCACATCGTTAGCCTGAGAAGCGCCGGCTACAGGATTTTGAGACCAGGAATGCGCGTGTAGTGTCGAAGGTTGCGCGTCACCAGCGTGAGATCGTAGTGCAGCGCAGTTGCAGCGATCATGGTGTCCAGATCGCCGATCCCGAGTCCACGTCTGCGCAGATCACCACGCAAGAGCGCGAATCGTCGCATGATCGAGCGATTCGGTGGTAGAACGGCGACGCCGCGAAGGAAGCGCAGGAATGCCTGCTCGGCGGCGCGCGGATCCCGGCCGTAGTAGATGCCGTCGTAGACCTCGCCATAGGTGATCAGGCTGATGGCGATGCCTTCGAGTTGGAGGGTGGGAAGCAACCGCACCGCTTCTGGCCTGGAGTTGAGCCAGTCGGCGACGGCATCGGTGTCGATCAGGTAGCTCACAGGTCAACGGGCGGGCGAGATGGGCGATCTCTGCTCTCGTACACGTCCTGGAGGAACCGGTCCACGTCCACGTTGTCCCTCCAACCACCGGCCGAGGAGAGAAACGCTTCGATGTCCTTCTCTGAGGGTTTTCGCCGGCGTCGATTCGCACGGTCCACCGGCTGAAGGACCGCGATCTCTTTGCCACCTCGGCGAAGCGCGCGCGGTCGCCCGGTTGCAGCCACTTCGGCGGCAACACGCGACAGCTCCGGCATGGCATCGATATCAAGAGTCTCGTACCGGGCAGCCATGCGATGATCTCCTCATTCCCGTCATACTACTCTGCCCTACCTGGAGCAAGCTCTGCAAGTGGCACGAGGCTCTGCTGACCCCTACGCCGTGGTAGCGGGAGTTACATCCCAGCATCGTCCCAGGTCGATCAGCGGCTGCGAGACTTCACCGCTTGCTTGGCGTCAGTGTGCCAAGAATGCCCGACAACCCTGGAGGTCATGGATGAGTCAATAGGATCCGAACATACTGCGTGAAGGTGAGGTGCTCTCTCCTACAGAGCGCATATCATACATTATTGAGCAGATTCGCGAGACAGCATGGAGCAAGGATTATGATGGTCGAATTGACGCGATTCGCGCGAAGTCAGACCATCTCGCGAAACTGTGGGCGGAGCTCCAAGCGGGGTCCCTAAGCGCAGCAGATGCAAGCATCGATCAGGCCGTTGGTGAGACCGTCGTCACAATGTGGCTGGGGGGATCGAAGCCAGAACGTCGAATCGTTACCGATAGGCGCCCGCTCGGTGAGCGCTGATTTGACAGCTCCGGCAAGGAAGGTGCAAACCTGCTGAGTGCCGTGGACCCAGGCCAGGAGCAGATCGAGATGCAGGCACAGGAAGACCGGCGGGAGGAGACACGGGCTATCCGATTCCTGGCTAACCCCTCACACGAGGAGATGACGCCCGTCGGTCAGCGACTCACTCTCGATGAGCTTGTCGCGGGGGTCACCGACGACAATCGACACGAAGAGACGGACTGGGGACCGCCCGTCGGTGCCGAGGTCTGGTGATGACGCGGGGCTACGTTCGGCAGTCGATAGGCGCAATGTCGCGAATGAGCCTGCTGTTTCCTGGTGTCCTCACGGCACCGATGCGTTGCAGTCATGTGATCACCGCCGCTGCGGCAAGTAGCGGACGTTCGTGGGCGCGGGCACGGGCATATCGTGAACGTGCTCGGGCGCCCGTGCGTCTAGATGGGCGCCAGGAGGTCGGCGGGGGTTAGGAGACGGGCGCGCGCACCGGCGGCCCACTCCTGGACTCGCTCGTCGAAGCCGGCCTTGCTGAACAGCAGGTGCAGGAGGTCGGCACGGACCTCATGGATGCCCCCGAGAGCCGTCAGGTGGCCGAGATAGGTCTGGAGATCACCCCAGGTGAAGCCCTGATTGCGCCACTTGCACTCGCCGGCCACGGCGACCCGCCGCTCGGCGTCCAGCCCCACCACGTCGAGCCGGTGATTGGCGTTCCACCAGGAGCCGATCCTTGAGACGCGCTCCGGCAGTTGGCCGGCGGCACTGGCGAGCCCCACCCACTCACGACACATCCCCTCGAACGGGAGGCCCATGTACTCGGGCAAGGCGGCCAGGATGCTCTCGGCAACCGCATCGGCGTCGCCAAACTCGATGGCGCCCTGAGCTGGCTCTACGAAGCGGAACCAGAATCGGAAGAAGTTGTCAGTGAGCTGGTACTGCGTCCAATAGGTCTTCGTCTCATGGCGTTCTGTGACAGGACGTACACGCTCGACCAGGCCGAGATCGCCGATCAACGGCTCCATGATCCGCCCCAGTTGCGCCTGCGTCATGTCACTGCTCTGGGCGATCTCCGACCAGCGGTGGCGGCCGCGGGCGAGGCTCCGCAAGATCGCGAGGACTTGCTGGGCGTTATACGTCTCGTGATGGGCGGCAAGGACGGCCTGTGGCTCCACGTACAGGCGGGCGGGCGGCGAGATGATGGCGTCGAGCAGGTTGTCGCGAATCGAGCACTCGGGGCGAAAGAACGAGAGATACAACGGCACGCCGCCCAGGATGCCGTACGCCGTCACGATATCGGCCGGATCGGCGAACGGCAGCAGCTCGCCCGCTGCGTGCAGACGGAACGGCCTGACGACGATTCGGCCGGTCACGCAGCCAGCCAGCGGCGCCTCGCCAGTGAAAAGCCGCTCCATCATCTGCACAGCCGAGCCACACAGCACCAGCATGAGATTGAGATAGCGGCCGCGCTCGTCCCACCAGTTCTGCAAAACAGACGGCAGGCTTTCGTCGCGAGCGGCCCAGTACGGGAGCTCGTCAAGCACCAGAAGCAGTCGCTCGCTGCTCGTCAGGCGCTCGATCAGCGCGAAGATCGACGACCAGCTTGACGGCGGCTGTGCTCGGACGATCGCGTCATCGGAAAGCATCGCCAGAGCCTCGCCCAGGCGTGGCAGTTGCTCGTCGGTGCCGCGAAGCTGACAGCGATAGTAGACATGACGCCGGCCGACCGCGAAGCGCTCGATCAGAAAGGTCTTGCCGACGCGCCGCCGACCGACTACCGGGATGCACTGGGCAGATGGCAGCGACCAGAAGCGCTCCAGCGCCGCCAGCTCGCGCTCGCGATCGACGAACTGACTGTCCGAGGTCGATGCCATCGCCAGATACTACCACGGGCGATACTATCAGTCATGATAGTATCGTCCGTGGTAGTATTTCAGTCGTTACCAGAGTCAGATCTCCAGCAGGCCTCGCGCGTTCGCGCTGACCATCTGCCGCACCTCGGCCTCGGAGAGCCCGTTCGCCAGCATCCCCACGATGTACGCTTCCATGCCATCGGCGGGGTAGGGGCTGTCTGGCTGCCCGAAGTCCGTCGCCATGATGGTGCTGGCTGGCCCGACCTCCCGAATCCGGGCCGCCAGCCCGGGCACGTCCAGCCGGGTGTTTCGCGGCACGGTCACGTTGAACGTCCGCTCCAGGTAGACCCCGCGCGCGGCCAGCTTCTTCTGGAGCTCGACCGGGATGGCGATGCTCGGGGAGTCCGGGTGAGTCGAGATGATTTTGCGGATGCCGATTTCAATGGCCCGCGCCGAGAGGCGATCGACCTCATCCGGCGTCAGGTGGCCGGTCGCCAGCACCATGCCGCGGTCGCGCACGATCTCCAGCACGGCCTCGGTGTCGGCGGTCGGGGAGCCGTCGGCCTCGAACACCTTGACGGCGGCGCTCCGACCGGGCAGGTCGAGCGCGGCCGGGTGGCGGCGGGTGCCGGCAGATTCGTGGGCCAGCTGGTTCTCGGCGTGGGCGGTCGGCATCCAGACGACTCTGGCACCGCCCCGCCCGGCCGCTTCGACGGCCCACGGGTTGACGCCGCCCATCGACTGGTTCAGCACGATGGAGCCAACGACGGCGATCCCCGGCACCTGCGAGGCGACCAGCCGAGCGCGCAGCGTGGTGGTGAAGAAGTGGTTCTTGAGCACCAGGCCGGCCATCCCACGCTCGCGCGCCTGCCGAACCAGCTCGAAGTCGTCCAGCTTGCGCTCGACCAGATCCGGCGCGCTGTGGACGTGGGTATCGACGGCGCCTTCGAGCAGCTGACGTGCCTCGACCATCTGCATCCCTCCCCTCTGTCGTGGACTGAAGTCCACGCCTACCATCGTACCGTCGCTACGCGACGGGGTGCGGGCAGGATGATCGGGGTGCCCAGACCCGTGTGGTGACGGTGTGGCCTGTCATATCTGCTGCTCACTGAGGATGTGCCCGTCGCGGAGCGACGATAGACTGTAGTTTCAACCCACGGACCAGGAGATCACGGTGACGCATCGCACCACCGGACCGTTGACCATCATGCTGTACACCAGCAGCCACGGCTTCGGTCACGCCGTCCGCTGCGCCGTGCTCTGCCGGGCGCTGCTGGACGCCGCCCCCACGCTCAGGATCGTGGTCCGGACCGCCGCGCCAGCCTGGATCTTCCCGCGCGGCGTGGCGGTCGAGCACTGCGTCGTGGATGCTGGCGTCGTGCAGCCGAGCAGCCTGGAGATCGATCCTCTCGCCACCCTCGAACGGTACGCGGCGCTGCTGCCCGACGAGCCGGCCCTGATCGAGCGCGAAGCGGCCCACCTCCGCGAGCTTGGCGCACGGCTGCTGGTCGCGGACGTGCCGTCCGTGGCGTTCGCCATCGCGCGGCAGGCCGGCATCCCGGGCATCGCGCTGGCGAACTTCTCCTGGGACTGGATCTACGAGCCGTTCGTCGAGCGCGCGCCGGCCTACTCGTCCCTGCTCGACCACCTGCGCGCGCAGTACGCGGCATCGTCGCTGCTGCTCCGGTTGCCGTTCGGCGACGGCCTGACGGCGTTCCCGACGGTCGAGGACGTGCCGCTGATCGCCCGCCGCTCGTCGGCCGATCGGGCCGAGACCCGGCGACGGCTCGGGCTGCCACAGGACACGCCGCTGGTGCTGTTCAGCTTCGGCGGGCACGCCTCGGACGGCCCGGACGTCGGTCGGCTGGCGGAGCTGCCCGACTACGCGTTTGTCGCCACCACCTCGGCAGCCAGCACCAGCCTCGCCCAGGCACGGGCTGTCCGACGAGGCGCGAACCTGTTCTTGCTGCCGCCCTTGAACGACGAGTACGTGGACCTGCTGGCAGCGTGCGACGCGGTCGTCACCAAGCCGGGCTACGGGATCGTGGCGGACGTGATCGCCAACCGGGTGCCGACGCTCTACGTCTCGCGCGACGGCTTCCGCGAGGAGCCGGTTCTGGTCCGCGCCCTCGAAGCGGAGGCACGGGCGACCCCGCTGGCCCGTGCCGAGCTGAACACCCTCGATCTCGGACCGGCGCTGGCCCGGCTCGCGGCGGTGGACCGCCCCTGGACGGACCGCCGCCTGGACGGCGCGGAGGTCGTCGCGCGGCGGATCCTGGCCGTCGCGGGGATGGCGTAGGGCCAGCCTTCAGCAGAAGCCGACACATCACGACATGTGGCGTCGTGGAGCGACAGTCCCACGGAAGCGCCACGAAGGCAAAAGCGCGACAGGCTCGGCCAGGTGGCCGAGCCTGTCGCAGGGGGGGTGGGGGCGAGTATGTTCGCTAGACGGCCTGGCGGCGCGCTCCCACGGTCGCGCGGCTGCCCTGCCAGTCCTCGACGCGCCGCCGTGCGACGACGCCGTCCGAGCTGCTCTCCGCTGCTGGCGCGTCCTCGACGCCCAGGTGGAACCGTGCCACCAGGCTCCTGAGCTGCTCGGCGGACGTCGAGAGCTCGTCGGCCTGGGCCGTGATCTCCTCGACTTGCGCGCTCATCTCCTCTGCCGAGGCCGAGACGTCCGCCGTGGTCGCGTCGTTCTCCTCGGCCACCGCGGCGATCGACTGGATGCCGGCCGTCACCTGGCCGGCCTGGGCCGCCATCTCCTCGGTCGCCGCCGAGCTCTCCTCGACGACCGCCGAGATCGACTCCATCGCCTCGACCACCGAGCGCGCGCCCACCGACAGCTCCTGGGCCGCCTGCGCGATCTCGCCGACCTGGCTGACCGTCGCCTCGACCGCCGACAGGATCTCGCCGAGCGCTTCCCCGGCCTGGTCCGCCTTGAATGCGCCCTGGGCCACCCGCTCCGACCCAGCCTCCATCGCCGCCACGGCCTGCTTGGTGCCGGCCTGAACCCCGACGATCAGCTCCGAGATCGCGCGGGTCTCGCGCTGGCTTCTCTCGGCCAGCTTCCGGACCTCGTCCGCGACGACCGCGAAGCCCCGCCCGTGCTCGCCAGCCCGCGCTGCCTCGATGGCGGCGTTCAGGGCCAGCAGGTTGGTCTGCTCTGCGATGTCGTCGATCGTCTCGACCACCGCCCCGATCTTCTCGCCAAGCTTCCCGAGCTCCTCGACCTTCGTCGCCGCCTCGATCACGACGGCCTTGATCTCCTGCATGCCGGTCACGGTGTCGCGGACTGCCTGGGCGCCGTGGGCCGCCGATGCTCGGGTCTGCTGGCTGGCCGTCGCCACGGACTGGGCGTTCTCGGCGACTTCGTCGATGCGCCCGGCCATCTGAGACGTGGTGGTCGATGCGCCCTGGATCTGGCGCGCCTGCTCCTGAGCGCCACGCGCCACGCTCTCCACCACCTGCGCCAGCTGATCGACGGCGGCGTTGGAGGTCTGCGACGACTGGCTGGTCTCCTGGGCGCCCAGCGCCACGCTCTGGATCGCCTGAGTGACGTGCTGAACCGCGTTGCTGGTCTGGTTGCTAGCCTGCCCCAACTGGAGGCTGGTGTCGGCGACGCTGTCGGCGGTGGCGCGGACCTGGGTCACGATGGTGCGCAGGCCGGTCCGCCCCTCCTCGTAGGCGCCGATGCACGCGACGATCTTGTTGCGCAGCGCGTTGGTGGTGGCCGAGAGCTGGCCGAGCTCGTCCCGACCGTAGCCTTCGATCAGCGGCGTGACCGGGGTCAGCTTGATGCTCAGGTCGCCCTCGGCAACCGCCCGCAGTGCGTCGGCCAGCCAGGTGGCGCAATTGTCGGCCAGCGAGGTCGTCGTCCGCTGAATCGCGTTGACGGCCACGACCACGCTCCGCGCGATCGTCAGCGAGACGCCGACGCCGACCACGATGGCGACCGCGAGCAGGCCCAGCATCGTCAGCCGCGCCGCGTCGTGCGACGCCTGCGCCTCGTCGGCGACCTTGCGCGCGTTCGCCTGCCGGGCATCCTGGATCGTCAACAGCGCCGCGTCTACCTTGTCCACAGCGACTCGCAGCTCGGCGGCCTTCGTGACGGCCTCGGCGTCCTTGCCGGATAGCGCGAGCGTCAGCACCTGCTCCCGGCTGGTCTGGACTGCCTGGAGGCTCGTGCGAACGGCCTGGATCGCCCGCCGGTCCTCATCCGTCGCGCTCGCCTTTTCGGCCTCGTCCAGGTGCCTGGACACCGCCGTGAGATGCGTGCGAGACGCCTGGGCGTGCTTCTCGATCTCGGCGCGGTCCTCGGCGAGGATCGCCTGCTGCTCGTCGCGCCCGCTGGCGATCAGCTCGGCGTCAGCGGACAGCACGTGCCCGAGACCGACAACCTGCTGTGCGTACATGTCCCCTAGCAGCCCGTCCAGCCGCGACATGCTGGTGAGTCCAAGCAGGCCGATCGCGACGGTCATCGCCAGGACGAGCCCGAAGCTGCCGAGCAGCTTCCCACGAATACCCAGTCCCATCACGATGTCTAACCCCTCTCTCCTGGCCTGTCCCGAGGCCACCCTCTCATGCGAGAGCCCGCCGCGGCGTTCGCCGGCGCCGCGGCACACGGTACCGATTGGTCTCGTGCCTGGGCTCTGAAGTGGACAAACGGTGGACATCGGCAAGACGAGACATATTCTTCGACCGGTTTTCCACCGAGACTTGAAAGATCGGCCAGGTGACCGATGCGCCAGAGGAGCGCGAGCCGTGGACTGAAGTCCACGTCTACCGTTGGTGCGTGGCTACGCCATGCCGGTGCCGTCCATCCCGTCGCGTAGCGACGGCCCACTGGTAGACGTGGACTTCAGTCCATGGCCAGGGCACGATGCAAGAACCCGACGGGCACCCTGAACCGCCCCGGCCGGCTAGACTCTCTGTGGCGCTCCGACGACGGGGCGCCTAGGAGCGAGCACGATGAGCCAGGCCACCAGTCAGGCCGCCGGCCAGCGCACGGCCGACGCCGATCTCCGCGAGACCCTGACGAGAGTCACCACCGCCACCGCCTCCGCGATGCTCTGGCGGCGTGGGTATCCGTACACCTTCATGCTGGGGGCTGCGCCGATTCAGCGCGGCGCTAAGGCGTGTGGCCGCGCCGTCACCCTGCGGCTCGGGCCGCGCCGGCCGGATCTGGCAACCTCAGAGGAGGATCGCAACACCAAAGACCCGATGTGGGTCGCCATCGAGGCGCTGAATCCTGGCGACTTCCTGGTGATCGATTGCGGCGGCGACCAGAGCGGCGCCACGACCGGGGACATTCTGGCCGCCCGGGTCAAGTACCGCGGGGCCGTCGGCATCCTCTGCGACGGCGCAATTCGCGACGCGGCCCAGATCCGCGAGCTGGTAGGGCTGCCGGCCTGGAGCCGAGGCGTACAGGGGCTCGGGTTCAACTCGACGCTGGTCAGCCTGGACTGGAACCTGCCGGTCCGCGCGTTCGGGGTGACGGTGGTGCCCGGCGACTACATCCTGGCGGACGACGACGGCGCGGTGGCGATCCCGGCCGAGCTGGCCCAGGAGATCGCGGACGTCTGCTCCGATCAGGAGCACAAGGAGGAGTTCATTCGCGGGCTGGTCCAGCAGGGCGTGCCGGTGAGCGAATGCTATCCGCCAAACGCCGCGACCCTCGAGAAGTATGCTGAATGGAAGAAGTCACACTAGTGCGCCCACAGCCAGCTCGGGGCCGCATGTCGACACCCTGGAGCCGTGGACTGAAGTCCACGGCTACCATTGGACCGTCGCTACGCGACGGGGATGGTGCTCGGCGTGGCGTCCCCACGCACCAACGGTAGACGTGGACTTCAGTCCACGGCGTGTTCGGGAAGCTCCAGGTGGCTGACAGCCTCCTGGAGCGTCTCCACGCCGCGCTGCTCGCCGCCGGCCTCGGCCCGACCGGCCTGGACATCGTGCCGGAGGACGATCCGGAGGGGCGAACGCTGGCGGCCGGGCTGGTGCTGCTCTATCCGTACCAGCAGGCAGGGGGGGAAACCGGCCCGGAGCCGCACGTCGTCCTGACTCGGCGGACCACCGCGCTCCGGCGCCACAGCGGGCAGATCTCGCTGCCCGGCGGCCGCTATGACCTCGAGGACGGCTCGCTGCTTCGCACCGCCCTGCGCGAGACGGACGAAGAGCTCGGCGTCGATCCGTCCGTTCTCACATTGTGGGGGCGGCTGGAGCTGGAGCACATCGTCGCCACCCACTATGCGCTGGCCCCGTTCGTGGCGTACACCCCCCACCGGCCGGCGTTTCGGCCGGCGCCGGCCGAGGTGGCCGAGGTGATCGACCTGCCGCTGGCCCACTTGCTCGATCCGACAGCCCTCGAGGAGGAGGTGTGGGAGTTTCAGGGGACACCCAGGCGGGTCAGCTTCTATCGGTACGGCGAGCACAAGATCTGGGGCGCCACGGCGCGCATCCTCCACCAGATCGAGGTGCTGCTCGATCCGAGCCGGATCGACGCCGGCACGTTCGCCGGGGCCGCCGGTGAGACCGGCCGCCGCCTCGCGCCCGGCGACACCTGGCCGCGCTCGATACGGCCCCCGTCCGCCTGACCCGGCACGTCGTCGGCTCTGGACGCGCTCTCTGGCTCAGCCGCTCGCCAGGAATGGCAGCGACCCTCTCGGTCCGCCGTCACTGACTCGTGACACGCGGACGACCGCCCGTCCCCGCCCTCCGGCGCGACACGTTTCTAGAGCGAGTGCGGATGTCCGAGACGTCCACGCACTGTGCGCACCACCGTACAGCCCGGTTTGTCGGCAGCTCGCGCCGAGGATGGCGCGGCACCCGAGGAAGCTTCCCTATCGGACGGCGATGGCAACGATGCACGACGGGAGCTGGCTGGTGAACCACGAGCCCAGGGAGCGGCGACGACTGGCGCGTCCGAGCACGCGAACGCGAACGACGAGCCAGGGCTGGCGGCGCAGCCAGACGGTGACCGGCGCGTGAACGACCGGCACGGCGCTGAGTCACGCCTCGTGCCGGACGGCCTGGCCGAGGACGCCACGGACACGACTTCCAACCATCAGGCGCCTGCCCCGTTCGGCGCGCTGCTGGTCCGCCAGTTGTTCGTCAGCCACCCGCTTCCGATGTGGGTCTATGATCTCGAAACGCTCCGCTTCCTGGACGCGAACGAGGCAGCTATCGCGGCGTATGGCTATCCACGTGACGAGCTCCTCACCATGCGCGTCACCGACGTCCGCCCCGAAGAAGACGTCGCGTCGTTCACCACCTACGTCGAGCAGACGGTGCGGGCGCAGCGCTGGATCTATCGCCCGCCGCGGTACGCTCGGCACCGGCGCAAGAACGGCCAGATCCGCGAGGTGGAAGTCGCCGCCCATCACCTGACGTTCGAGGGTCACGAGGCCGTCCTGGCGGTGATCACCGACATCACGGACCGTCTGCGGGCGGAGCGCGAGCGCGACGCGCTGCTGGCCCAGGTCCGCCACGAGGCGGCGGCGAAGGCGGCGATCCTGGAGCAGATGGCGGACGCCGTGCTGGTGGCGGACAGCCAGGGGCGCGTGGTGATGGCGAACCGGTCCGCACATACCCTGTTTGGCGTGCCGGACGGGTTCTGGGAGCATGGTCCGGCTTCCAGGGTCTGGCCGTGGCCGTCGCTGCCCTGGAAGACATTTGGTGTCGACGGCGTCGAGATCAGCCCGGCCGAGCGGACGTTCGCACGAGCGTTGCACGGCGAGACCGCGCTGGCGGAGCTCCGGATCGTGACCGAGGCCGGTCGTGAAGCGTGGATCTCCACGTCGGCCAGCCCGCTCCGCGACGATCGCGGCGAGATCACGGGCGTCGTCTGGATCGGGCGTGAGACGACCGAGGAACGGTATCGCCGCGAGCGCGAAGTGCAGGGTGAGAAGCTGCGTGCACTCGGGCAGATGGCAAGCGGCGTGGCCCACGACCTGAACCAGTATCTCGGCCTGGTGGCCGGCTACGCCGACCTGGCGACACGGTCGCTGGATGGGACACCCCCGCACCTGGGCGCCGCGCGTGAGGCGCTGGACGTGGTGGCACGGGCCGCGATGGACGGCTCCGAGTCTGTCAAGCGGCTGCTCGCGTTCGCGCGCCCGACGCAGGATGGCCCGGCCGAGATCGTGGACGTGGGCAGCCTGCTCCGCGAGGTCGCCACGCTGACCGCCCCACGCTGGCGTGACGCCGCCCAGCAGCAGGGCTGCCCGATCTCGACCGTCGTCGAGATCACCGGCGAGACGCTAGTGATGGGCTGGCCGTCGGCGCTCCGCGAGGCGATCACGAATCTGATCTTCAACGCCGTAGACGCCCTGCCTGAGGGCGGCGTGATTCGGCTGTCGGCGCAGACGCAGGGTGACCGCGTGATCGTCGAGGTCGCGGACACGGGGATCGGCATTCCACAGGAGGCGCTGCGACGTGTGTTCGAGCCGTTTTTCACCACCAAGGGCGCCCGCGGGAACGGCCTGGGCCTGGCCATCGTTTACGGCATCGTGGAGCGTCACGATGGCGTGGTGTCAGTCAGCTCACTGCCGGGCAAGGGGACGTCGGTGAGCATCAGCCTGCCCGCGACAAGCGCCGCGCCGACGCCGCCGCCGAAGAAACCGGATCCCGCACCGGCGCGCCTGGGACTGCGCGTCCTGGTGGTGGACGACGAGCCGTCGATCGCGCGGATGGTCGCGATGATGCTGGCGCCGCACGGCCACCACGTCACCACCGTGGCGTCCGGCGAGCAGGCGCTCGACACGCTGACGCAGTCGGACGCGGGGTTCGACCTCGTGCTCTCGGACCTCGGGCTCGGGGCCGGCATGAACGGCTGGGAGCTGTTGGACCGGGTCCGTCAGCACGCCCCGAGCCTGCGCTTCATCTTGAGCACGGGCTGGGGCGCCCAGATCGACCCGGCCGACGTGGTGGCGCGGGGCGGCCAGGGGCTGCTCGCGAAACCGTACCGCCTGTCGGACCTGCTGGAGGCCGTGGCTGGCCCGGCCTGAGACGGCGGCATCACATCATCCCGAGCATCACGCTTTGAACCCCCAGATCAGTTCTCGTTTGTTGGACTCATGGGCACTTCACTGCGCAGGTCTCACGCCCCTACCCGCGCCCTCGGATAGAATCCGGACGGGCGCGGGGTGTGGTGACGGGGCAGTCTGGCAGAATGGTGACGGGGTGTGGTGACGGTGACAGGGAAACCGATCCGCGGGCTGCTCCTGATCGGGGTAATGGTCGGCAGCCTGGCGCTGGGCGCGCTGGCCGCCCCACCCGGCGCCTCGGCCGAGCAGACACGGCAGCAGTCGGACGTGCTCCAGGACGGCGCGCGCCAGATCGTGACCCAGCCCGGCCCGGACGGCACCCCGCAGTTCGACCGGGCGATCGAGCGGCGCACCTACCAGCAGGCCGCTCCGGACGCGCTGCTCACCTACGCGACGGTCGTCTACGACGAGGTGCGGAAGATCCCGCAGAACGTCAACCCGGAGCAGATGAAATCGTCCGACCTCCGGAAGCGGCTGCTCGACCTGCGCCTGATGCTGGACTTCAACGCCTTTCTGTACGATCCGGATCGGCTGGAGCAGCTGCGCGGGCAGGTTGACGCGGCGTACGAGGCGATCGGCCAGTTCAAAGACCTGTCAGACCAGGCCAAGCTGACCGGCCAGCCGATCGACCCGGACGAGCAGTCGGCGCGCGGCGCGGCGATGATCGCCTCGCTTGAGTGGCTCCGCAACACCCAGCAGCGGCAGGCGTTCTTGCAGTTCGTCAAGCAGCCGAAGGCGGAGCTGGTGGATCTCAGGAAGAAGGACCAGCCCCGCCTCTGGCGCAACGCCGACGTCACGCCGGACGCCGACAAGAGCGCCCTGGCGATTGTGGCGCTGGTCAGCGGCAACGGGCTCGCCAACCTCGTGCACGACGGCCTGCTGGTGGACGACATCCTGGACCCGGATCAGGAGGCGGACTTCCACGACGTCCGCAAGGCGCTCCGCTCGATCCTGGTGCTGGTGGACATGTTCCCGACCGCCCAGGACGTGGTGGGGGACGCGCGCGAGCCACTGGCGAAGCTGGTGGACGCCTACGGCGAGGTGAACGACGCCTCGATCGCCTACCACGAGGCCCAGGACGCCGGCCGCGACACCGGCGAGCTCCGCGACGACCTCGTCAAGGAGTACAAGCAGGCCCGCAGGCTGGCGCAGGATCTGGTGGACGGCGGCCAGTTGAAGGCGTACATCGCGCGGCTGACCCCGCTCCAACTGTTCGACGTCGATCCGTTCCACTGACGCCCGCCGCGCCTCTGGTGCCCGCGACGGATGGCCGAAGCGGCTCCCGAGCGCCCTGCGTCGCCAGCCACTACTACTTGTAGAGGACCTGATAGGTCACGAACACCTCGAACTCCACCGCGCCGCTGGGCGTGACCATCTTGAAGCTGTCGCTGAAGGCTTCCTGGCCGGGGCCACTCTTCGCGACGTTGACCGTCTTGGACACCTCGTTCCAATCATCGCACTTGAGTATGACGAAGCAATCTCCGGAGCCGTCGTCGTCGTGGCCCAGCACCTTCACCGTGAGCTGTGCGCCCGGATTCGGCGCTTCCACCACCGTGTCGAGCAGCACCGAGTCACCCGAGCCCATCGGGGCTGTGAAGAGGAGCGGCCAGGTGTTCGCCGGCTGCGAGATCGCGTTGATGCCCACGTTGTTGAGCCAGGCGTAGAAGGCCAGCTCGCCTACGCCAGAGAAACCGCCGTCGCCGTCGTCGGTCACCCAGATCTTGGTGAACGTCACTTTCACGAACCGCTTCTTTGTCGTGAAGGTGCCGGTCTGGCGGGACGTCTGGCCGCCCTGGTCGGTGGCCTTGACGACGTAGTGGTACTGGGTGTCCGGCACGAGATCGGGGAGAGTCCCGTTGAACTGGGTGCTGGGCAGGAACCCGACCACGCTCGCCGCCAGCGGCTTGCCCGTGAACGTGCCGTCGGCATTCGGCGGCTGGGTGCTCGCCTGGATCGAGATGATCGCCGTCTCGTTCGTCTTGATGAAGAAGTCCGCATAGGTGCCGTGCGGCCCAAGTATCGCCTGGGTGATGCATTGGAGCATGCAGCCGAGGTCGAGGATGACTTTCGGCTTGGTCACCACGGTCACTGGCGGCGCACCGAGCATCTGACTTCCGGCCGTGGTGAACAGGGCGAACGTGTAGGTGTGGCAACAGGCGACCGTGAACGGTTGATTCGAACCAGTGGCGCCGCTCAAGGCGGTGATCTGCCACTGCGGATCGGCCTCGGTGTGGAAGCGGACGCTGGCCGCCGCTGGCCCACCACTGGCCCACGTCACCTTGACGGTGCCCTGCTGACCGCTGTCCAGCACCAGGGAGCTGGGTGTGACCGCGAGGGTCGGATTGGCTGCGCTGGCAGGGAGAGAGGGCTGTCCTGCCAACAGCGCCAGGGCAACCACGAACGCCGTCAGTGCGCGCACCCCGCGGCGCTCTGGGAGGCTGGCGCCCCACCTCAGGAGGGCGTGTGCGAATCCTTGGCCCGGTGCATCGTCGGTACGACAGGGCATAACGGCCTCCCCGCGGTGTCACGTGTCGCGATGCGTGTCGGCTCGTTGACTCGGCCACACCCACCATAGGCGTCACACCCAGCAATCACTGTCGGCGAGGACACACGACGGTTGTTAGCCAGATGACAGATGCCCGCACTCTCCTCTACTGGAGCGAGCAGCGTGGACGTCGAGGAGCGTGCTACGTGGCGTCGCGACAGGGCCTACCAGCCCGGCACCTCCGGCTCCAGCCCGAGCAGCATCTTGCCGGCCGTCTCGAACACCTTGGGCGAGTTGGTGATGTGCTGGTTGATCGTGTGGATGTCGCGGAACAGGCGGTCGAGCGGGTGCGGCGCGTAGACGGACGTGCCGCCGGCCGCCTGGTACATCAGGTCCACCGCCTGCACGCACAGATCCGAGCTCCCGGCCAGCGCCAGTCGGAAGCGGGCGCGCTGCCGAAGTGATGGCGCGTCACCCTTCAAGATCGTCTGCCAGAAGTCGCCCACCGCGTCGTAGACGTAGCCGCGCGCCGCGCCCAGCAGCACGTCCGCCCGCCCGACCGCCGTCTGGACCCAGGCTTCGTTGCGGAGGCCGGTGCCGGCCAGGGTCTGCTTCCCGGAGGCTAGCTCCACGAGCGCGTCGATGGCAGCCCGCGCCGTCCCGAGCGGCACGCCGGCGCCGTTGACGATGAACGTGAACGGGAAGGCGTAGAGCGGCTCCTCGCGCAGGATCGGGGAGGTACGCGGGCTGAAGGTGTGCTCGGCCGGCACGAACACGTCCTCCACCGTGAAGTCGTTGCTGCCGCTGCCGCGGAGGCCGGTCGTGGTCCAGGTGTCCACGATCTGGCACCGATCGGCGGGCATGATGCAAAGTCGGGTTTCCGGGGTGCCGTCCGGCAGCAAGCGCGGCGCGCCGTCCTCGTAGACCTGGCCGCTCGCCGTCAGGTAGGTGCTGTGCTGGCAGCCGCTGCTGAACGGCCAGCGCCCAGTCAGCCGGTAGCCGCCGGGGACCACCATCGCCCGCCCGGACGGCCGCGTCGAGCTGCCGGTGACGAGATCTAGGTCCGGGTAGAGCGCCCGCCCGACGCTGTCCTCCAGGAACGCCGTGAAGAAGCCACCGTCCGAGCCGATCATGGCGCACCATCCGACCGACGGATCGGCGGCCGACAGCTCCTCCACGATCCGGATCTGGGTCAGCGGATCGACCTCCGGGCCGCCCCAGCTCTTCGGCATCGGCATCCGGAAGACGCCGGCCCGCTTCATCGCGTCTACCAGCGGCAGCGGCAGCCGACGCCCCTGCTCGATCTCGTCGGCGGCAGCTTTGATCTGTGGCGCGAGCGCCTTCGCGGCCTCCAGGATCTCGTCGCCAGTCAGCATCTCCGAGCGTGCCATCAGGTCTCCTCACCATATCGTCGCGATGTCCCCTGGGAGCGCGGCCATCCTGGCCGCTCCGGTCTGCATGACGACGACGCAATCTCTCCAGGGAGCTCTGCCAGGGTCAACGCGAAAGCGGCCAGGATGGCCGCGCTCCCAGGGGGCGGACCCACTCCAGGTGCCCCTCGACCTGCGCGAGGTGGGTAACTTCGCCGGATGGATCGCGCAGGTCCAGCTCGCCGCGCCCTTCAAACGATAGCCAGTAGAGCGGTGCGTTGTCCCCCAGCGACGCGATCGCCGCGTCGAACGCCGCCAACCGGTCCGGCGGGACGTGCAGGCGCGTCACGGCGTGGAAGACCACGCGCGGCTCGCCGGGCGGCAGCTCCCGCGCCAGGGTCGGGCAGACCTCTACGGCGTCGCCGGCCCAGATCGGCGGCGGGTCGGCGGCGACGATGGCGAGCGCGTCGTGCAGGAGCGCCGCTTCATGGTGATTTTCCGGCCAGACGAGCGCTTCCAGCCAGGTCCGGTCGTCCGCGCTGCCGGCGTCGAGCGGGTTCAGGTCCACGCCGGACACGCTCGCGAGGTCGGGGATCGCCTCGACGTTCGGGACTGGCCACTCGGCGTGCCATTCGGCGGCGATCTGGACCGGTGACCCGAGATCGCCGAAGCTCCGGCCCCCGAGCACGTAACCGTACCGGTCGAAGCGAAGCAGCACGCCCGCGCTCGCCCCGACCTCGATCAGGTGGACCGGCCGCGCTTCCATGCGCCGGATCGCGGCCATCCCGAGCCACAAGGCGAGCGCCCGCTTGACGACGTTGGTCTGCACCAGCCGGGTCTCGATCGTGGCGGCTAGCTGACGCTGGTAGCGGGCGCAGAAGTCCACCAGGGCCGGACCGGCGTCGTCGGGGGGCAGCGCGGCGGTCCCGGCGACAGATGGGAAGTAGCGCGCCATCTCGTGGTCGGCGCCGGCCAGAAGCAGTGCGTGAACGGCCCCGAACAGGAGGAACGTGGGCACCTGGCCCGGCCGCCCCCTCGCCGCGAGGCGGAGCAGCGCGGGCGTCTCGGTCACGGTCCGCGCCAGCGCCTGATACAGCGGCGACGAGATGTGGGCCGGCACGTCACGGAACCGCGCCGCCATATCCGCAACGTCTCGATCGTTCGTCATACGTGGATCGTAGCCCGCGATTCGGGTCGGGGCTTGAAAGCCCCGCCTACATTCATGGCGTCGCGCTGCGACGCCGTAGCGCCATCTTGTCGCAGAGCGACATCTGACTGTAGACGTGAGTTTCAACCCACGGACGCGTCTTAGGAGGACAGAAGGCGGGGTCAGGCCGGGACGGTCCAGCCGGCGGGATCGGGGCGCCGGGTGTGCCACGGCGTCGCGCGCTCGTAGGCCCGCGCGATCCGCAGCACCGTGCCGTCGTCGAACGGCCGCCCGACGATCTGGATCGAGACCGGCAGGCCGTCCTGGCTGAAGCCGCTCGGCACCACACAGGCCGGCAGCCCGACCAGATTCCAGACGTTGGTGTACCGCGAGGCGGCCCGCACCAGCTCGGTGGGGGTCGGGTCGGCCGGGAACGGCGTGGCCGGCTCGGCAGCGCCCGGGAAGATGATGGCGTCCACGCCTTGCAGGATGTCCCGGACCTCGCGCGCCAGCCGCGCCCGCAGCCGCTGCGCCCGCACCAGATCGTGTGCCGAGCAGAGGGCGCTCGCCTGGATCAGGAGGCGAGTTGGCGTGCGATACCGCTCCGGATGGGCGCGGATCGTGTCGCGGTGGTACTCGTACATCTCGGAGAGCATCGCGCCCCAGATCGATTGGGCCAGGTCGAGCGTCGGCGCGTCCACCTCCACGATCCGGGCACCCTGCCGCTCCAGCTCGGCGAACGCCGCGATAGCCGCCGACCGCACGTCCGGATGCAGCCCCTCCCAGTCCAGGTAGAAGCGGCGCGGCAGCCCGAACCGCATCCCGCGCACGCCGGCCTCCAGGTCGCGCGTGAAGCTCGCGGGGCGGGCCGCCGAGGTGGACGCGTCACCCGGATCGTGGCCGGCGATGGCCTGGAGCAAGATAGCCGCGTCCCAGACGCCACGCGTCATCGGCCCGACGTGGTCCAGAGACCAGCACTGCGGCAGACAGCCCCGGCGGGTCACCAGGCCGTAGGTCGGCTTGTGGCCCACCAGCCCGCACAGCGCGGCCGGCCCCCGAATCGAGCCGCCGGTGTCCGAGCCGAGCGCGCCGGCGCACAGACCGGCCGCCGTCGCCGCGCCCGAGCCAGAGGACGAGCCGCCGGTCACCATCCCGACGTTCCAGGGGTTGCGGCCGGTCGGGAAGGGGCCGTCCGCGAGCGAGCCGTCCGTGGCCGCCCGCCCGAACGCAAACTCGTGCAGCGACAGCTTGCCGAGGATCACCGCCCCCAGCTCGACCAGCCGGCTGGCGATCGGCGAGTCCTCGGTGGGGACGTGCTTCGCGAACACCTGCGAGCCGCCGGTCATCCGCACGCCGGCCACCGCGATCAGGTCTTTCAGCGCGATCGGGACACCGTGGAGCGGCCCGCGGCTGTGGCCCTCCGCCAGCTCGGCGTCGGCGCGGCGGGCCTGCACGAGGGCTCGCTCTGGCGTGACGGTGATGTACGACTGCAGCACGGCGTCATGCTGCTCGATCCGTTTCAGGTACGCCTCGGTCGCCTCGATGGACGAGATCTTCTTCGCCTGGATCGCATCCGAGACGCCCTTCAGGTCGAGATCCGCGATCTCCGCTGTGGCAGCGAGGCCGGCCAGCTGGTCGCTCATGAGGCCCTCCCGCTGCCGAGCCCGAAGCTGTCGATGGTCGTGTCGTCGCGGAGCGTGATGCCGGCGCCGGGCTGGGCCGGCTTCTGGGTGAACGACGGCTCCTCTTCCAGCGCGACCTCGGTGGCGCCCAGCCGCGCCCGCACCGTCCGATGCGCGGCCCACATGCCGAACAGGGGCTCGCGGTCGGCGTCGCTCACGACGATGTCCGCGACCCGCACTTCCTCGTCGAACTGCGCGCGCAGCGTGGCGAGATCGTCGCCGCCGCTGGCTGGCTGCCCACTGGACTGGCTCACTGAAACCTCCCTCGGCCAGGCTGCCCCGTACCTATGGTACCCAGCCCGTTCGCCTGCACGGTCACGGCTCGTCTGGACCGACGAGCTGTGACCAGGACTGCCCATTCATCACCGGTTCATGACGACGTCAGCAACTTACCGTAACGTGATGCTTGCCGGTGCGTTCTACCACTGCGCCCCCAGGCGTCGAACGTAGAGATCTCGGCGTGCTCAGCTCGCGCTGCGCCACAGGAAGGCTCCCATGCCACACTGCCGCTCTCTCCGTGCCGTTGTCAGCCGTCTTCGTTCTTCGTTCAGGCCGCCTTCAGGTCGCAGCCAGAGCACCTGGGCTGGCGTCGTGGGCCTGCTGGTGCTGCTGCTCGCGCTGCCGGCACGGCAGGCCGCCTGGGCTCAGACGCCGCCGGTCGCACGGGCAGATGTGCCCCTGCGCAACTGGTACTTCGCGGAGGGGAACGGCCGCCACGAATTTCAGACGTTCTTCACGATTCTGAACCTCGCGGCGCAGTCTGCCAGCGTCACCGTGGCGTACCAGCGCGACGACGGCATCCGCCTGACCCAGTGGCTCGGGGTCGAGCCAAACGCCCGGCTCAGCTTCAACGCCAACGACGTCGTCGGGCCGCGTGCCTTCGGCGCCACGTTCAGCGCCGACCAGGACGTCGTGGTCGAGCGCTCGAACACCTGGGGGCCAGGGCAAAATGCTGAGACGACGCCCGGCTTCGCGCCAAAGTCCATGCGAGACTGGTACTTCGCGGAGGGCACCACGCGCGGGCACGTCGCCACCTACTTCGTGTCCCAGAACCTCGCCGACGCGCCGGCCACCGTCAACGCCCTCTTCACCCGCGACGATGGCTCCACGCGGACCCGCTCCTTTACGCTGGCGCCACGCGCTCGCGACGCCTTCCGGATGAACGACCTGCTCCCGGATACGGCGTTCTCGGCGAAGTTCTCCGCGGATCAGGACATCATGATGGAGCGGACCATCATGCTGGAGACCGACCGGCCGACCGCGCCGCCACGGGCGCGCACCGGCGATGCGCGCAGGCTGAACGGCGACGCCGGTGGCGGCGTCAATCCCGGCGCCAACGCCATCGGTCTGTTCGGCGGGCTTGGCTACACGCCGGCCGGCACCGTCGTGGGTGCGCGTGACTGGCGCTTCGCGGAGGGCAGCACGCGCCGTCCGTACGCGACCTTCTTCGTGCTGTTCAACCCGAGCGCGGCGCCGGCCTCCGTCACGCTTCAGTACGCGCTGCCCGACGGCAGCGCACCCAGCCAGTCGGTCCGTCTCGCGCCGCTCGGACGGCTGGCGCTCAGCCCGGGCGACCTCGCTCCGGGCACGGACTTCGGCACCGCCATCACCGCCGATCAGCCGATCGTCGTCGAGCGCTCGTACACCTCCACCGGAGACGGTCTCTACGGCGCGCTCGGCTTCACGCCGGCCCCCGCTCGCACCGACTCGAAGTCGTGGTACTTCGCCGAGGGGGCGACCACCGGCGGCAACGAGCTGTACTTCGTGCTCTACAACCTGACCGACAGACCGGCCCAGGTCCGTGCCACGTTCTTCGGCGACGACGGGCGCACCCAGGAACGGGTGCTGGGTGTCGCGGGCAACGGTCGCCTGAGCGTCCGAGCGAACGACCTCGTGCCGGACCGGACGTTCTCCAGCCGGTTCTTGTCAGACCAGGACATCGTGGTGGAGCGGACGCGCTACTTCTCCGGGCAAAGTGGCTTCACCACACTGGGCGCGGGCGTCGGCCGCTGAACGCCGCCGAACGGCCAACATGTCACGGCGCGAACGCGCTCGCGCACAGCCGCCCGGTGGGTGTCAGGAGCGCTGGCGTCAGGCGAGCCAGCTCCAGACTGCCTCGCCGATGGCGGCCAGGGCCTGCGCGCCGTCGCCGTCGTTCGCGAGCTGATCGGTGAACGCCACGACGACGGCGGCGCGACCGTCGCGCTCGATCCAGCCGGCGTCGTGGAGCAGGCCCGGCAGGTTGCCGGTCTTGTGCCAGACGGTGTCGTACGGCAGGCGGGCCGGCAAGCCGGCGTTGAGCTGCTGACCGCCCAGGATGCGCCGCGCCTCGGCGGCCGAGGCAGCGGACAGGCCGTCGCCCCGGTAGAAGCGGAGCAGCAACCGGGCGATGTCTCGCGCAGTCGCCACGTTCTCCAGGCCGCGCGCCCGGGCCTCGAAGTCGTACATCTTGCGCCCGAGGCCGGTTCCCGTCAGGCCGAGCCGCGCGATCGACTGCTGGATGGCGGCGAGCCCGAGCCGGTCGATCAGGACGTTGGTGGCGGAGTTGTCGCTGACCGCGATCATCAGGGCCGCCAGGTCGAGCAGGGTCAGGTCGGCGCCGTGCTGGAGCAGCTTCAGCACGCCGGAGCCGTCCACACGGCTGTCGTCGGCGAGCTGCCAGCGCTCGGCAGGATCGAGCTGGCTGGCGTCCACCTGCTCGAAAAAGGACCAGAGGATCGGCAGCTTGATGATGCTGGCCGAGGAGTAGACGGCGTCCTCGTGGAGAGTGACGGCCGGTGCGTCGTCGGCCACGCCCTGCACCACCACCGCCAGACGCCCGTTCAGCCCCGCCTCGACGGCCTGAATGCGCCGGTGGAGACGCGCACGGACGAGCGCGTCGTCTGAGCCGTCTGCTGGCCGGTCCATCGCTCCTGGCCTCCGGTTGTCGTCGAATTCGGGCGACACGCCTCGACGCAGCGGCGGCGCGCACGCACCGCACGATTCTACCGATTGGCACACCAGGCAGAAGGCAACGGAGCGAGCATCGGCCAGGAGCCCTGACAGGCTCCGCGAGCTGGCGGTGAGCGTGCCATCGTGCTGTGATGCATCTTTCACACACCTGGCGGCATGGCTTCACGTAAGATGACACCCTCGCCCCTGTACGTCCGGAGCCGCTCGCTCACGGCGAGCGCGGATGCTGCCTGCTGGAGATCGTCGTGCGGTCGCTCGTCATCGGCGCCACCATCATGCTCGCGGTCGGGATGGCCGCCCCGGCCCAGGCGACCATGCTCCCGTCCGTCCCGCGGACTGGCGGCCTCCAGCTCGCCCTGGCGGCTGGCGGCACGGTGGTGGACCCGACGACCGTGCGAGCCTCGCAGAAGAAGAACGACTCCAAGAAGAAGAAGCGGGAGTCGGCGAAGTTCCTGGAGATCCAGAACGCGACGCGCGGCAAGAAAGACCTCGAGATCAAGGTGAAGGTCGCCGCGACTGACCGCTCCTGCGACCTGACCATCGAGTGGAACGACGGCAAGACGACGAAGGACGACGTCGAGGCTGGCAGGGACAAGGTCTGCGAGCTCAGCGTCGGCGTCCCGAGCTCGCGTGACGCTCTCGGGGACACGGTGGCGAAGGTGTCGGTCCGCGACAGCAGCGGCAACAAGGTCGCCACGATCTCGAAGACGTTCACCGTCGTGAAGTAGCTTCCGCCCGCCAGACGTTCCGCACGGCATGGGCTGATGCGCCCGCGTGTCCGTCGCCGATGACCGCCGCCTGAAGCTGATATGCTTCGGGCGTGAAGGTGCGTGACGTCTTGCGACGGCTCCAACAGGACGGTTGGTACCTGGACCGCCAGCGCGGCAGTCATCGACAGTTGAAGCATCCTTCGAAGCCCGGTACGGTCACGGTCGCAGGACATCCCGGGATCGATGTCCCGCCTGGGACGCTGAAGAGCATCTGGCAACAGGCAGGTCTGGAGGACGATCCGTGAAACGCTACGCGGTGGTGATCGAGAAGGGGCCAACCAGCTACGGCGCGTATGTGCCCGATCTTCCAGGCTGCGTAGCGGTGGCCGACACGCCCGAAGAAGTCGAGCAGCTCATCCGTGAGGCCATCGAGTTTCATCTCGAAGGGCTCCGCGACGCCGGCGAGCCAGTCCCAGAGCCGACCTCCAGCCTGACCTACGTCGAGGTCTGACGAGGGGCCGTAGCGGCGTGCCCAAACAGCCGGCGTGACCGACACGGGCACACGAGCTGCTGGCATCGGCCCAACGCGGTATCGACTGTTATGTCGCGCAGTTTGTGTCGCCAGAAGGTCGTGTTTTGTCGTGCGGA
>JAXLXF010000003.1:0-2106 GCA_046328125.1 Chloroflexota bacterium | reverse complement strand
CGCCTCGGGGCTCGACAGCGGGGCCAGCCAGGCGCGGATGCGCGCGATCTGGCCGGCGTACTCCGGATCCGGGTGCGCGGCCTGCGCCGCCTCCAGGAGGGCGAGGGCCCCCTGGACGTTGTCGCGGTACAGCTCGAGGCGCACGCGCTGGACGACGCGCTCGCGGTCGGCGAGTTCCACGGCCCCTCACCCTAGCCTGGAAAATTCACGAAGGATGAAAGAGAAGAGCCACCGAGTCTCTCGCAGGTGCTATAGAAGCGGTGTTGGGACGCTCTACGGCACGCCGACGAGGAGGCTCGATGGCTACAGACTGTATACCGCAAGTGACCTTCGAAGGCGACGGGTTCGAGAGACCGGTCGTTGCCCGCTTCGACGTGCCCCATGCCAGCTCGGACGGCGGGGCCATCCTGCTGAAGGAGATCGATACCCAGCTCGGGCTGACCAAGCGGTTGGCCGCGTGTCTCCCGGACGCTCGCCAGGCGGGCAAGATCCAGCACCAGCGGCTCGAGCTCTTCCGGCAACGCGTGTTTGGGATCGCCTGTGGCTACGCCGATTGCAACGACGCTGCCCGGTTGGCCGACGACGCCATCCACAAGCTGCTCGTGGCCCGCGATCCCCTCGACGGCCGGGCCCTGGCCTCGCAGCCCACGCTCTCGCGGTTCGAGAACGCGGTGCGGCGCCGCGAGCTGCGGGACATGGCGCACGCGCTGGCCGACACGGTCATCGCGCAGCATCGCCGCCGGCTCCACGGGCGCGCCACCGAGATCATCGTCGACCTCGATCCCACCGACGACCCCACGCACGGCCAGCAGGAGTTCGCCTTCTTCAACGGCCACTACGACAGCTGGTGCTATCTGCCCGTCGTCGCCACGGTGACCTTCGACCAGGAACCGGAGCAATATGCGGTGGCCGCGGTGCTGCGCCCGGGCAACGCGCCGGCGATCGCGGGGGCGCGCGGCCTCTTGCGGCGCCTGTTCGCCAAGCTGCGCGCGGCCTTTCCAGGGGCGACGCTGACCGCCCGCCTGGATGGCGGCTTCGCCCACCCGACGATGTTCACGTTTCTCGAGGCCGAAGGCGTCGAGTACGTCGTCGCGATGGCGAGCAACGTGCGGTTGGAGAAACGCGTCCGACGCCTGATGGGCAAGGCCCGCCTGCAGTCCAAGGCCAGCGGCCAGACCGAACACCTCTACGGGGAGACGCGCTACGCGGCCCGCACGTGGACGCGCCGGCGCCGCGTCATCATGAAGGCCGAGGTGGTCCGCCATCCCGGCCGCCCGCCCAAGAACAACCCGCGGTTCGTCGTCACCAACATGACGGACGACGACCCGGAGACGCTCTACCGCTTCTACTGTCAGCGGGGCGACGTGGAGAACCGGCTCAAGGAACTGCATCACGGCTTGGAGATGGACCGGACCAGCTGCTCGCGCTTCCTGGCCAATCAGTTCCGGGTCCTCCTGACGCTCGCGGCGTACCTCCTGTTCCAGGAACTCCGGCGTCGGGCCGCCGGCACCGCGTGCGCCGACGCCCAGGTCACCACGCTGCGGGAGCGCCTGCTCAAGGTGGCGGCGTGGGTGCAGCGGTCGGTCCGCCGGATCGTGCTGCATCTGCCCGCGAGCTTCCCGTGGCTCGGGACGTGGCGGCACCTCGCGCGCGCGGTCGGCGCCACCCCCTGAGATTGGCCCGCCCACGGACGCCCCGCCCGACCGCGGGAGCCGTGTCGATGTCATGGCCGACGGCGTCGTGGCTTCGAGCGAGTCGCCGCGCCGACGGGCAGCGAGATCTCGCAATGGCCTGCCGGAATCGTCACGAACACCCGAGATCGAGGGGTTGGGGCTCATGGAACGACCGCGCGCATCGAGTGCCAGCTCGTTCATGAATGATGCAGGTTAGGTCGCTCAACGCATTGACATGACTCGAAGTAGGCGAGGCCATGCGTTGCCTGAATTCGGCAGCTATCGCCCTCCGAACGTCTGGTCCTGCACCCATCGCGCCGCGAATGAGCGGTCCGAAGACGGGGTGCTTGACTGGAGTGGAGGGATCGCCGTGCTCCATCAACCACGCTACTCGGTCCGTCAGGGCGGCTATAAGCCCGCCCTCATCGAAGTC
>JAXLXF010000029.1:0-91816 GCA_046328125.1 Chloroflexota bacterium | reverse complement strand
CGACGGTGTGGACCTCCTCGACGTGGTTGGCCGGGCCGTCCACCGCCACGTCCAGGCGGGCGTTGAAGAAGTGCTGGTGGATCGGGGCGTAGACGCCGGGGGCGACCAGGGTGCCCCATTGCGGCGCTGGCTCGCCGACCGGCAGCGCGCCGTTCGAGACGACGCCGGTCATTTTGATCTCCAGCTGGATCGTGCCGTCCTGGTAGAAGTACCAGTAGAACCCATACTCGTAGTTGCCGACGGTGGCGATGAACGAGACGACCAGACGCCGCGAGCGTCGCACTTCGACCGCGCCCGTGCGGATGTCCAGGTGCTTCCAGAGGACGCCGACGTCCTCCTCGTGGAGGCAGATCGCGTTCTGGATCGGGACCGGGCTGCCCTTGCTGTCGTTCAGGCAGGCGTCGAAGTAGAAGATCTCGCCGAGGCAGTCGCAGCCGAGCGCCAGCGAGTTCGCGAACACCCCCAGGCCGTACTCGCCTACGTCGAAGGCGTTGCGCTTGTTGTAGTGAGGGCGCGGATCGCCGTACGGCACCACCATGTCGCAGACCGAGGCGCGCTCCAGAACCGAGCGCTCGCGGTCGCCGTCCTGGTAGGTCACGCCGTAGATCACCAGACCTTCGCGGGCGTTGAACCCGACCCGCAGCCGCCACTTCTGCCAGGCGATCTCGTTGCCCGTGATGGCGAAGCTCGGGCCGTCCGGCTGAGAGATCTGGATCGGTCTCAGATCCGCGCGGACCGTGCCGACCGCCTCCTCGGTGTAGTTGGCGTCGGTCGGCGGCAGCGGCACGACCTCGCCGTCCTCGATCCTGACCACCCTCATCGCGTTCAGGTCGATCACGGTGATCATGTTCTCGATCGGGCGGGCGTAGCCGTTGTCGAGCGGGCCGGTGCGGACCCAGGTCAGGGCGCGCACGAGGCGGGCCTGCGAGTCCTCGGCGGCGCCGTAGTGGCCGTTCGACCACGGATCGACCATGCAGAGGTCGAAGTCGGTCACACCGCGCTTGTGGACGGCCGCCTGCCAACCTGGGTCGGCCTTGACCATCAGCTCGGCTTCGTAGAACTCGTCCAGCATGACGGCCGGCTGGACGCCGGAGACGTCGCGCCAGGTTGTTAGTGCCCCACGGCTCAGCGAGACGACGGCCTCCGAGGTCATGGCGGTGTCGTTGTCCAGGAGCACGATCTCGGCGAGCCGTTCGAGCGCCACGCCCTGACGATACAGTCGCAGCTCCTTGCGGGTCGGCTCCTTCAGAGAGACGGTGACGAAGCGTGTCCGCGGACCGAGCGTCCGCCCGTTGCGCACGATGGCGACGGCGGCTTCGATCTCGGCGGCGCTGAGCGGGTCGAGCGGATGGGCGGTGCTCGTGGGGCTTTCAGGTGCGGCGACCATGTCTGCTCCGTCTGCCAGCCTGGATTCTGCCGGCGATTGTGCGTCGGCGGCGACCGCGCCGAGTCGAGGCGCAACTTCTGGCCGAGATGCTAGCGCAGATCGGCGCTCTGATGAGGCTGGATCGGTGACGCCGCTTCGGCCAGCCGTGGCGCGGGTGCAGACAGGTCCGGCGCGACAGGCCGTTCAGGTTGGGTCACGGGATCGCACGCTCCTTGCGATTCCGGCGCCGCTCGACGCCGTTTGAGCACCAGGAACGGCCGCTCCACGAACGTCCAGCTGAGCCACGCCATGCTGCCGCTGCCGACCAGCGCGGCCAGGCTGAGCGTCCACGGGTTGAGCCAGGCGCCGGCCGCCAGGATCAGCAACTGCTGGACCGGCCAGGCGTACAGGTAGATGCCGTACGAGAGATCGACGCGCCGGGTCAGCGGGACGCGCAGCAGGCGCGGCTCGAAGGCGAGGTAGAGCAGCAGGTAGGTGCCCGTGATCGGCAAGAGCTCGACGAAGCCGACTTCGAGGATCGCCGTGCAGACCGTCACGAGCGCGGCCAGCTCCAGCCAGCCATACGACCAGCGGACGCGGTCGCGGTAGAGGTAGAAGACCGTCCCCGACATGAAGAAGGTCGCCAGCTGGAGGTGGTTGGCGAAACGGTCCAGGCGGCTGGGGACGTAGCCCTGGACCGCGTGCGCGACCAGCATCACCACGAAGATTGCCAGCACGGCGGCGCGTCGGCGCAGGATGCCCGCCAGCGCGAGCGCCACGAGCAGCAGATAACACTCGAATTCGATCTTGATCGACCAGAGCGAGCCGTTGACCGGTCCCGGATACGGATTCGCGAGGAAGCTTGGCGGGACGCTCAGCTTGTCGAGCTGGGCCGCGCCGACCAGAAAGCCACCCAGGTCGATGGTGTCGAGGTAGGCGCCCGGATTGGGGCTGCCGAGCGGCGCCGCCACGAACGCCGAGAACACCGAAGCGACGACGAACGCGGGATACACACGCAGGACACGGCGCTTCAGGAAGTCGCGCCAGCCGTCGCTCTGGTACCAGCTCTGGGTCACCAGATAGCCGCTGATGACCATGAAGAAGCAGAGCGCGATCCGTCCCAGGTGGGTCCGTGGCGGGATCAGGTCCAGCACCACGTCGGTATGGCCGCTCGCCAGCAGGTCGAAGCTGTGACGGTACAGCACGGCGACGGCAAGCACCAGCCTCAGCAGCTGGAAGCTGTTGCGCTGGGCCGTCTGGGTGGCTGGCGTCATCCGCGTCTCCCGATCGCTCGCCGATACCAACGCCGCCAACGATACCAGAGGCCCGGGCGGACACGGTCTGGCACGGCGCTTGCTTTAGGAAGAGGCATCCTGGTGGTTCGTCTCGGTGGACCACACATTGTCGATTTGAGGGGTTGTTCTCATGGGCATCATCGCCTGGTTGGTGGTTGGTTTGATCGCGGGCTGGCTCGCCGGAATGATGATGGGCGGTCGCGGCTTCGGCATCCTCGGCAACATCGTGGTCGGGATCATCGGGGCGCTGCTCGGCGGGTTTGTCGGCGGGGCGCTGTTTGGCTGGGACGTGAGCGGCTTCAACCTTCCGAGCATCCTGGTCGCTTTCCTGGGCGCCGTTCTGTTCCTGCTGATCCTCCGCGCGATCCCCGGCACCCAGCCGTTCGAGCGGTAACTGCGTAGCTCCCTTCCTCTTCTCACTCCAGAGGCCCCGGTCCGACCGACCGGGGCCTCTTCGCGTCCTGGAATCGGCTAGTACAGCGGGGCGGGAGTCCGTCGGGAGAAGCCCTCACCCCCCAACCCCCTCTCCCTGTGCGCGGGAGAGGGGGCGCCAGCAGACCGTTCTCCCCCTCTCCCGCGCACAGGGACAGTAGAGGGGGCTGGGGGGGTGAGGGCACTCCGGCGCCGATCTACCGATGGACTTCGGCGACGCGGGACTAGGGATTTACGGCGGGCAGGCGGGTCGCGGGTACACTCCTACTGAAACAGCCTTCGTATCTGCGACGGCGCGCTCGTGTTGGTATCGCGGCGCGTCGGGCCGATCAGCCTGGGAGTGAGACCGCATGGAGAACCAGACCCGTGCTCGCGTCCTCGTGGACGAGCTTCGCCTGGACCGCACGCCGGTGGCGATGGCGTTCGTGGACGCGCCTCCGGACGGGGTGTCGGCGACAACCTCGACAGAGCCGTCAGCCTGCACGTTCTGGCGCCAGGCCGAGCACGCCACGTTTTACGCCGCGGCCGACCGCCACCTGGAGTGCGGCGTCGGGACGATGACGATGGGCTTCCCAGTGCCGGAGGATCGGCAGGCGGCGGCGATGGAGCTGGTCGGCACGATGGTCGGGATGGGGTACCTGGACATGGCCGAGACGGCCCACCTGCCGATGGTCCAGACGCCGCACCAGGGCATCCTGTACGGGCCGCTGGCGACCTTCCCCGTCGAGCCGGACGTGGTGCTGGCGATCGTGACGCCGGGCCAGGGCATGATCCTGTCCGAAGCGAGCGACTCGGTCACCCTGCGCGAGCGCCCCGGCCTGCCGACGATGGGCCGCCCGGCCTGCGCCGCCGTGGCCTGGTCCGCGAACCAGGGCGACGTGACGCTGAGCCTCGGCTGCATCGGCGCGCGGACCTACGTTGAGGTGCCAGACGACCGGGCCATCGTCGTGATCCCGGGCGCGGCGCTGGACGGGGTCGCCGAGCGGCTCGGGAAGCTGGCGCAGGCGAACCGCGACCTGGCGGCGTTCCACCAGAAGAAGAAGGCCGATTACGCCGCGACCTCGGCGGACGGCGCCCCCGGTCAGGCGACCTCGGCCTGAGCCGACTCACGAGCCACTGATGCGCGTCCTGCTGCTCTCGACCTACGAGCTCGGACATCAGCCACTCGGGCTGGCGCGGCCAGCTGCCGACTTGCTGGCGGCCGGCCATGAAGTCCGCTGCCTCGACCTGGCCGTCGATCCGCTCGACGCCGAGCTGGTGGCGTGGGCCGGGCTGATCGGCATCTCGGTGCCGATGCACACGGCGACGCGCCTGGGCGCCCGCCTCGCCGAGCACGTGCGCGCGCTCAACCCGGCCGCCCATCTCACGTTCTACGGCCTGTACGCCTCGCTTCATGCCGACGTCCTGATCGGCAGGCTCGGAGACAGCGCGATCGGCGGCGAGTACGAGGGGCCGCTGGTGGCGCTGGCGGATGCGCTATCCCGGGTGGACGAGGAGAACGCGCGACTGGGGCCGGTGCCGGGGGTCCGGACCGCCCGTCACGACGGCGGCGTCTTCTTCGGTCGGCAGACGTTCAGCCTGCCGCGCCGCGACCTGCTGCCGGCCCTCGACCGGTACGCGCACGTCGATCTCGGCACCCATCAGAAAGTGGCAGGCTACCTGGAGGCGAGCCGAGGCTGCGCCCATCGCTGCCTGCACTGCCCGATTACGCCGGTCTACGGCGGGCGGCTGCGGGTGGTGGAGCGGGACGTCGTGCTGGAGGACGTCGAGCAGCTAGTGCGGCTGGGGGCCGAGCACGTCACCTTTGGCGACCCGGACTTCTTCAATGGCATCCGCCATTCGCTACGGATCGTTCAGGAGCTGCACGCCGCGTTCCCGTCCCTGACCTATGACGCCACGATCAAGGTCGAGCACCTGCTGGAGCATCGGCAGCATCTGCGCACGCTCGCCGAGACCGGCTGCCTGTTCGTGGTCTCGGCGGTCGAGGCGGTGGACGACACGGTGCTTCGCTACCTGGACAAGGGGCACTTGGCGGCCGACGTGGACGACGCGCTGCGCCTGATGGCCGAGGTCGGCGTGCCGCTCCGACCGACCTTCGTGCCGTTCACGCCGTGGCTCTCGCTGGACGGCTACCTGGATCTGCTGCGCTTCATCCGAAGTCGCGGCCTCGTGCACCATGTGGACGCGGTCCAATTCGCCATCCGCTTGCTGGTGCCGCGCGGCTCCAGCCTGTACGGCACCGAGGCGCTGGCGCCGTACGTCGGCGACTTCGACGCGGAGACGTTCTCGTACAGCTGGACCCACCCCGACCCTCGGATGGACGCGCTCCAGCAGCAGGTGGCTTCGACCGTCGAAGGGGCCATCTGCGCCGGTGAGGCGCCGGAGCAGACCTTTGACGCGGTGGAGCGGCTGGCGCTCAGCATGGCGGGGCGGACCGAGACGCTCGGTGGCGGTGTGTCGGCGGACGGCGAGATCGGCCTGCCTCGGGCGGCGTTCGTGCCAAGATTGACGGAATCATGGTTCTGTTGAGCGGAGCCAACCACGGACCAGTTCGGTCTGACACCCTCCACGGCAGCGCTGACAGAACGGGCGGTGTGACCTGATGCCACGACGACAGTCGAGTAGCGCAAAGCTTGCTCCCGAGCGCACGGCGGCGCATCGTCGCGTCCTGCTGCTGATGGCGGCGAAGACGTACCGCGCGAAGGCGTTCATGACGGCCGCCCGCCGACTCGGGGTGGACGTGGTCGTCGGCTCTGACGAGCGCGGGCCGCTCTCGCGACGGACCGGCGGCTCGCAGATCGGCCTCGACCTGGATCGGCCGGCTCGCTCGGCGACTCGGATCGTGCAGGTGGCGGAGGAGCGGCCGTTCGACGCCATCGTCAACGTGGACGACCAGACCACGGTCGTCGCGGCGCAGGCGGCGACCCGGCTGGGGCTGGTCTCCAACTCGGTGGACGCGGCGCGGATCACGCGCGACAAGTACCTGGCGCGGCGGGCGCTCCTGAAGGCCGGCCTGCCGCACCCGACGTTCCGTCGCACGACCGTGGACGCCGACCCGACAGCTGAGGCCAGGCGAGCACCGTATCCGTGCGTGCTGAAGCCGGTCGCGCAGTCGGCCAGTCGCGGCGTGATTCGGGCGAACGACCCGGCGGAGTTTGTCGTCGCGTTCGGGCGGATCAAGGCGATGCTGGACGAGGACGGCGGCTCGCAGCGCCACATCCTGGTCGAGTCGTTCATCCCCGGCGCCGAGGTGGCGTTAGAGGGACTGCTCGACCGAGGCCGCCTCCGCGTGCTGGCCGTCTTCGACAAGCCGGAGCCGCTCGACGGCCCGTTCTTCGAGGAGACGATCTACGTCACGCCCTCGCGGCACTCAGACGAGATTCAGGCGCAGATCGTGGAGACCGTCGAGCGGGCGTCGGCGGCGTTCGGCTTGCGGCACGGCCCGATCCACGCCGAGCTGCGGCTCGGACCTGACGGTCCGGTGATCCTGGAGGTGGCGGCTCGCTCGATTGGCGGGTTGTGTGGGCAGGCGCTTCGGTTCGGGGCGGACATGTCGCTGGAGGAGCTGATCTTGCGGCACGCCGCCGATCTGGAGATCCCGACCTACGACCGCGAGCAGGCGGCGTCGGGTGCGATGATGCTGCCGATCCCACGCGGTGGCATCCTGCGCCGCGTGCTGGGCCAGGAAGAAGCGCTGGCGGTTCCGCTGGTGGAGAGCCTGGAGATCACCATTCCTGTCGGGCAGCCGGTGGTGCCGCTGCCAGAGGGAGACCGGTATCTCGGGTTCCTGTTCGCGCGCGGGGATACGCCGGCAGCGGTTGAAGCGGCTCTCCGCGAGGCGCACGGCAAGCTGACATTCCAGATCGTCGAGCCGGGGGAAGCGGAGGACGAGGCGCCCTGCCTGACGGCGTCGCCGCGCTCGATCCTGCTGCCGCTGGCGCCGGTCAGCGTGCCGTCACGTCGCCGGCGAGGACAGTCCGTGGGTTGAAACCCACGGCCGATCTACCCCTTGGCGGGGGCGTGGAACGGGCTGGCGCCCTGGCCGCCCTTGGCTGGCTGGTAGTATGGGTTTTCGCCGTTGGCGTGGTCGGTGGTGTCCACGACGGCCTCGATCTTCGGGAAGTTCTGCTTGATGAGCACCTCGACGCCCTGCTTCAGGGTGACGCTGGCCATGCCGCAGCCCTGACAGCCGCCGCCCATCCGCACGAAGACGCGGTCGTCCTTGACGTCCAGCAGCTCGACGAAGCCGCCGTGACTGGCCACGCCGGGGTTGATCTGGGCGTCGATGAGCGCCTGGATCTCGGCGGCCAGCGGATCGTCCCAGACCGAGTTCGGGTTGTCGATCTTGAAGCCGCCGCCGACCAGCTGCCCGACGAAGTCCACCGACGCCCCGCGCAGCTTCTCGATGCTGTCGCCGTCGAGCAGGATCTTGAAGTCGCCCTCGTCCTGGACGGCCTCGCCCTCGGCAGGCTCGGCGTCTTCTTCGAGCGACATCGCGTAGTTGAAGCCGGCCGGCCCGCGTCCGTTGATCCCGACGCGGATCGCGCCGCGCCCGCTGATGCCCTGCATCTCCATGATCTCGCGGATCTTCTCGCGGGCGGCATCCGTGACGATCACGATCTGCCCGGCGTCGAGCTGGTCGCCTGCTTCGGTCATTGCTGTACTCCTGGACGCGGGGTCGATCTGGTCGCTATTGGGACAATTCTACCCGTTTTGGCGGCGTCTGGGAGCCGGATGTAGACCGCCTAGCGCTGTCGGCCGGCCAGTTTCGCGGCGCCGTCCCGCGCGGAGGTCGCGTCCAGCACCAGCCGGCGGGCCGCGTTCTGGAGCGAGGCCCAGCTGCCCCAGGCTGGCTCGCCTTTGGTGGCGGTCGCCTGCACCTTTGCCAGCCGGTGCAGCTCGGCGGCGGAACGGTTCGCCAGCACCGACACAAGATAGACGGCCTGCTCGGAATCGAGGCCCCGGGTCAGGTCGCGGATCAGGCGATCGACCGTCGCCTGGGCATCGACGGGCGCGGCGGCAGCTATAGGTGCACCGCTCGACGGGATCGCGTCATCTGGAGCATCACTCATCGTCGCCCCCATGGCCTGTGCGGCGTGCACGGTGCTGAAGACGGAGTACTCAGCCTGGCGGGGTGTGCCGCTTCACCCAGGCGCGGCCCTCCTCGGTGATCGCGAGGACCGGCTCGTCGCCCACGACGCGCAGCGTGATCAGGCCGCTGTGCGCCATGTCGTGCAGGAGGTCTTCACGCAGGCGCAGCCGCTCCTCTGGACGCAGCATCGCGTTCAGGTCGCTCTCGGTCAGCCGTTCCCACTTTGCAAGCTTGGCGAGCACCACCACTTGCAGGGACGGATCGTACATGAACACATCTGGATGGTAGCCGATCTCGCCGCCGTGGTGGCGTGGAGCGGCGAGGGCCGGTGCGCCGAACGGCCATAATCTCGGTGTGGGCACGCTCTTCGTGGTCGGCACGCCGATCGGCAACCTGGAGGACATCACGCTGCGCGCCATCCGCGTGCTGCGCGAGGTGACGTTGATCGCGGCCGAGGACACGCGCCACACCCGCACGCTGCTGGCCGCCCACGACATCTCGACGCAGCTGGTGAGCTTCCACGAGTTTAGCGGAACGGCCCGGGTGCAGCGGCTCGTCGAGCAGTTGAGCAGCGGGGATGTGGCGCTGGTCTCGGACGCCGGTATGCCCGGTCTGAGCGATCCCGGCTACCCGCTGATTCGGGCCGCGCTGGAGGCCGGGCACGAGGTGGTGCCGATCCCGGGGCCGTCCGCCATCCTGTCGGCGCTGGTGGCGTCCGGCCTGCCGATGCACGCCTTCACCTTTCACGGGTTCCTGCCGCGCAAGTCCGGCGAGCGACGGCGGCTGCTGGCGTCGATGGCCGAGGCGACGCACTCGCAAATCGTGTTCGAATCGCCACACCGCCTCGTGGCGGCCCTGCGCGAGATCGTCGAAGTGCTGGGGCCAGACCGACCGGTGGCGGTGGCGCGGGAGCTGACCAAGAAGTTCGAGGAGATCGTGCGCGGCACGGCTGCCGAGGCGCTGGCTCGGTTCGAGCGGCAGGCGCCGCGCGGGGAGATTACCATCGCGATCGGGCCGTCCGAGGATCGTCGGACACAGCGGGATCGTGGGCGCGACCGGCGGCGCTGGAACGACGCCGAGAGCTCGGTCGCAGACGACGACGCCGATGGTGATCCGGACGACGAGGACGATTCGAGCGCCAGCGAGCGCGAGCCGCGACGAGGGTAGGCCGCCGAAATGCTAGAATCGTGGCGTTACTGCTATGCTGGTCGACACGCATGCCCACCTGATGGACACGGCCTTCGCGAACGACCTGCCGGCCGTGCTCGAACGAGCAGCGGCGGCCGGCGTGGTCGCGCTGGTCTGCGTTGGCTATGACGAGGCCAGCAGCGTCGCGGCGGTCGAGCTCGCCGAACGGTATCCGCAGCTGATGGCGGCCGTCGGCATCCATCCGAATGCGTCCGGTTCGGCAAGGCCAGGGGCGTTCGAGCGCATCGAGGAGCTGGCCCGGCATCCGAAGGTCGTCGGCATCGGCGAGACCGGCCTGGACAACTTCCGCAAGCGCACGCCGCCGGAGGTGCAGCGCGCCTGGTTCGCGCGTCACCTGGACCTGGCGGCGCGGCTCGACCTGCCGGTCATCGTTCACAACCGCGATGCCGACGCCGAGACCGGGCCGATCCTGCTGGACTGGGCGCGCACGACCGGCGGGCGGGGCGTCCTGCACTGTTTCTCGGGCGACGACGCGATGCTGGAGGCCGGACTGGAAGCCGGTTTTACCGTCTCGATCGCCGGGCCGGTGACGTACAAGAACGCCGGTCTCCTTCCCGAGCGCGCCGCGCGAATCCCGCTGGACCGGCTGGTCGTAGAAACTGATTGTCCGTACCTGCCGCCGCATCCCCATCGCGGGAAGCGAAACGAGCCCGCGCACGTTCGAATAACCGCGACACGTCTCGCCGAGCTTCATGGCGTGCCCCTCGACCGCATCGAGGAGGCCACCACTGGAGCCGCTGCACGTCTGTTTCGTCGTCTGCCGATCCCCGGCCATTCTGCTGCGTCGAGTGAGAGAGGATTGGAGTGATCAGCACTGTCTCGTCGTTCGCCCTCGTTCAAGACGGTCTCGCGGCGGTCGAGCGCACGCTTGCCGAGACGGCGCAGCCAGATCATCCGCTGCTCGGCCCGATGCTCTCGATGGTCTTGCCCGGGAGCGGCAAGCGTTTGCGGCCGGCCCTGGCGATGCTGACCGGCCGGCTCGGCAGCTCCGACGCGAACCGCCTGCTGGACATGGCGGTCGGGGTGGAGCTGCTGCACGCTGCCAGCCTCGTCCACGACGACGTGGTGGACGAGTCGGACCTCAGACGGGGCGCCCAGACGTTGTTCACGCGGGTCGGGAACGCGCTGGCGGTGCTGGTCGGCGACTACCTGTTCGCGCAGTCGGCTACCCGCTGCGTGGCGACCGGCGACGTGCGCGTGATCGGGCTGTTCGCCCAGACGCTCGCCAGCATGTGCCAGGGGCAGATCGAGGAGGCGTCTCGAGGGGGCTCGCCGGAGCTGAGCCTGACCCGGGATGGGTACTACCAGACGATCTGGGGGAAGACGGCCTCGCTGTTCGTGCTGGCCTGCGAGGGCAGCGCGATCCTGGCCGGCCTGCCGGAGCCGACCATCCTCGCGATGCGCCGCTACGGGGACCGGCTCGGACTGGCGTTCCAGGTGGTGGACGATATCCTTGACTTCATCGGCGACGAGGCGCAGCTGGGCAAGCCGGTCGGCAGCGACGTCAAGCAGGGCACGATCACGCTGCCGGTGATCTGCCTGCGCGAGATCATGAGCCCGGAGCAGTTCGAGTCCGTCTTCGCGGCCGACGATCGCGCGCCGGTCATCGACCTGGTCAAGACGTCCGGCGCCGTCGAGCTGGCGCAGGCTGAGGCCGACCGGCTGCTGGCCGAGGCGCGCGAGGCGCTCATGGAGGCGCCACCCTGTCCGGCCCGCGACGCACTGGAAGCGCTGACCTACTACGTGGTCGAGCGGCGCGTGTAACGAAACCGTGGCGTCAGCGTTGGCTGGCGCGATAACCGGCGGCGCGGGCGTCAGCCTCGGTGGCGAAGCACGTCTCTGGTGTGCTGCTCGGGGGCGCCGCGCGCAGGTCCGGGTGATAGACGGGCTCCCCCGACGGCGAATGGCTGGCCTCGATCGGGTGAGATCCGGGACAGGCGGCGCCGGCTGGGGCGGCTCGCCCCTCGCCGCTGGTGCTCGGCCGGGCCGCTGCCGAGCCAGCGTAGGCCGGCTGGAAGGCGGTCCGGGTCGGTGTGCCGACCGCCTGGGCGTCCGGGCCGAGCACCGACTCGACGGCCAGGTACTCGGCGGCGATCCAGCCCTCGGCGCCCGCACCGTCGCGCACGAGACGCCAGGTGCGGCCACTGTCCTTGCGTTCGACGCCGCGCGATTGTAGCTCCGTGCCGTTGGCGAGCACCTTGACCACGTCGCCGGTGCCGGGGGCGTCCCGCAACAGGACACCGTCCGTGCCGCCGCGAATGACCACCAGCATCAGCGGGCCGCTTGTCGAGACGGCCGCCGGCTGAGGGGCAACTGGCGGCGGCACGGTCGCCGTGGCGAGCGCCAGCGACGCGGCGCCCCGCCGACTCGTGCGCGACGAGCCTGCACGGGCCGCACCGCCAGACTGCGCGACCGGCGAGGCGACCCGTCCGGCGACGGGTGAGGGAGCCGGCGACCGCGTGGGCGCCGGAGCGGGCGAGGCCGTCGGTCCGGTGCCGCGTGGGAAGATGCTCAACGTGGGAATCGGCGTCAGTGTGGGGGCTGGCCCCGGTGTCGGCGTGAGAACCGATGACTGGTCGCGGGGCAAGAGTGCGCCAGCTGCCAGCAAGGTCAGGAGCCAGGAGAAGAGCAGCACGCCGTCGCCCAGTGGGCCGTCCGGCACGAAGATCAGCCGCCTGAGCGTCGGCGAGCCGCTCAAGAGCACCGCCAGCACGACGGCGGACACCATGTAGAGGACGGCGGCGGCCGGGCTGCGACCACCGATGGCGGCGGCGCCGATCATCAGTCCGGCGACGACCAGCCAGCCGAGCACCCTGAGCGGTGTGCGCCAGGACGGACCCGGCTTGCCTCGGGCACGGGTCGCGCTGGATGCGCTGGCAGGCGCCGCGGGCCGGGCGTTGGCCTGGCGTGGCCCCGGCCCCCGCACGGGATCGGCGGGATGATCTCCGGGATCGGACGTGTCGGGCTCGTCGTCCCAGATGTGGCGGGACGGTCCTGGCCGGCCGCTGAGGTCGTGGCGACTGTCCCGACGCCCCGGTGGGGGTGACGTGGGCGACCGGGCAGGCGAGTCACCAGCGCCCAGGCGGGTCGCTTCGAGCGCCGCCGCCGTGGACAGGTACTCGTCGCCGAGATAGCGGTACAGACGAGCCAGGGTCCGGAACTGCTCGGCGTCGCGGTGGCCCTCCCGAGCGTTCGCGACGAGCAGCTCGACCGCTTCGGCGTACATCTCTCGGGCTTCGAAGACACCGGCCAGTCCACGGCGGGCCTGCGCCTTCTCGGCCGGAGCGCCGTCCTTGAGCATCGCGATCCAGCGCTGTGCCTGCCGGTCGTCGATGCTGCCGGAGTTGGATTGTGCCTGCCCGCTCATACCCGGTCGATCCGCTGCCGAGCCCGTGCGTCCAGCTCAGCCGAGGGGTGAGCTCGTTCGGAACGTATCACGCGTGCACGTGAGCCGCAAGCGTTACGCTGGCTGCCTTCGGATGTGCCATCACCATCATGACGGGATGCAGAGCGACCGGTTACGGCCGGGTCGTACCGGCGGCCGGCCGCGCGACCGTCACGGCGCTGATACCGGCCAGGTCTTTGAAGGACGAGACGTCGGTGCCTGGATTCGTCTTTGAGAAATCGTCCAGCGCCCGCCGCGCCGGCTCGTCGTTCGGATCGCCAAAGACGACGCAGCGGGCGTCGCCGAGCTGAATCGGCTGGTTGGGTCGCAGCTCGGCGTGGGGGACGAGGCGCGGCAGGTCGCGCTCCGAGCCGTACGAGGTCAGGGCGCCGCGCACCAGGGCGGGGTTTCGCATCACGACGACCGTCCGAGCCGACTCCGAGCCACAGACACCCGACCTCAGTACGCCCACGACTACGGCGTCTTGCGTGAGCGCGAGTGCGCGTGGCGTGACGAGCCAGAAGCGCTGGAGGTTGAGGGCCAGGACGACGAGCAGCAGCGCTGCCACCGATCCTATTGCCAGGAGGCGATGTGCCTGTGGACTCGTGGCCCAGCCGGGCCGCTCCGAGCTCCAGTACGGCAGCTGCCAGAAGTGCTTCGCCGCGAGCGCCGCCAGCACGCAGAGGGGCGGGACGCTCACCAGGAGGCGGGTAACGGCTGTGGTCGGCGACGGCGAGAGCACGCCGGTGACCAGCACCGTGACGCCAGCCCAGATCAGGAGCAGCTTGCAGGCCGGATTCGACCACCAGCGCACGGCCAGACCCAATCCGAGCACGACAAGCATCGCGGTGATTGGGTCGAGCAGGGAGCCCGAGACGTAGTGCGTGACGGAGGCGCTCTGGAAGAACGCCGGGACGTTCACCCAGAGGTTGGACACCACCTGCCGCCAGAATGGGCCAGTGACGTCGGCCGGGGAGCCGCCCGCCAGCTCCGCGCGCGTCCGCGCGAGCACGAGTCTGCCGCTGGCGGCGAAGATCGGGGCGGCGGCGAGCACGAGCCCGAGGAGGAGCGGCCAGAGCTGGAGCAGCCGCTCACGCAGGAGACGCGGAGTCACCCAGGCGCGCCAGCCATACTGCGCCACCACGAACAGCGCCAGGATCAGGATGGTGACGCGGGCCGAATAGAACGTGTACAGCCCGAGGCCAGCCGCCAGCCCGGACGCGTAGAGCAGCCACCGGTCGGACCGTCGCAGGCTCAGCAGGAACAGCGCCAGCGACCAGGCGACGGGAGCCTGCGCCAGGACGGTGTTGTAGCCGATGTGCGAGAACGCGAACAGGTAGTGGCTGGAGGCGAAGAGCGCCGCCGCCACGAGCCCCACGACCGGACCGGCAACCGACCGCCCGATCAGATAGACGGCCGGGATCGCCAGGGCCGCGTAAAGGACCGAGGAAAAGACCCAGCCGGCGTGGCTCCGGCCGGCAACGGCCATGACGGCGGCTTGCAGGACCGTGCCGAGCATCGGCTGAGCGTCGTAGACGCCGTCTTGGACGAACGGGCGCTTGATGCCGTCCGTCAGCACCGCCACGGCTGCGTTGAAGAAGGTGTACTCGTCGCCGACCGCCGAGTAGTACCAGTGGTTGAGATCCAACGAGCAGAGCACGACGAACGCGAGAGTGATGCCGGCGACCCCGGCGATCTCGACGGTGGTGGGCCGTGATGGCCGATGGATAGTGGCCTCGCCGACGATGGGCATCGCGAAGGCCGCGATGGACATCAGCCAGAGCAGAAGGTCGGTCGGGGCAATCGAGCCGAAGAGCAGTCGCCCGAGCAGCGTCACGAACGCCAGACCGCCAACGCCGGCCGCGATCGCGGGTGGCCCTGGCTGGAAGACGGCGGTCAGCGGGTGGAGGAGCAAGCGGGGACGCAGTGGGCTGCTGGCGAGAAAGCTCGTGCGGGCGCCGACGCCGAACATGCCCCCCGCGACGACGAGGCAGAGCAGGCCGGCTGCCTTGACGCGGTTGGACGGGTCGGCCCACTGGAGATAGAGTTCGCCCAGCACGGCCAGCGCGACGCCGAGGAGCGTCAGCCACCTGGCCTGGCTCGCGGTCGGCCTGGCCCAACGAGGCTCGACGGGCGCCGGCGCGGCCTCGGACGGCGGGCTTTCGACGGTGTTGGAAGCGGTGTCGAGAACGGTGTCGGGGATCGCGTCGGCGCTCGCGGTCCCGTTGACCGGGACGGCTGTCTCGACCTCGTCCAGCACCGCGATGGCAGTGGCGACCTCTGAGGCAGGGGGGGATGGGGTTGTCGGGGCAGGCTCGGGGAGCGCGACGACCGGCGGAACGGCGTCCGAAGGCGTCCCGAGAGCATCCTGGAGCTGGGAGCCGCAGACGTCGCAAAAGCGGTAGTCGCTCGGGTTGGGCGAGGCGCAGCGCGGGCAGAGCACGACCGCCCGGACGGACGCTCCGCAGCGTCCACAGTAGTTCGCGGGGCTACGATTCTCGAAGGCGCAGCGCGGGCAGGTCACGGCCACAGCTTACTGGATCACCTCGAAGGGCGACGAGAGGCCGGCGCGTCTCATCCATGCCTCAGAACGAGCGTCGGCACGTCGAGAGGGACGCGGCGGTCGGACGAGGCCGGGCGCCACCGTCACGGCTCGAAGCTCAGGGCGAGGACGGCCCGCAGCGAGGCGTCCGCGACGTACAACGTGCCGTCCGTGCCGACGGCGATCCCGACGGGCAGTCGGAGCAGGCGGCCAGCGCGAGTCTGATCCACCACGCCAGCGGGGGCGCCGTCGAAGGTGAACCGGCTGACCCTCCGGCCGGCCGGCTCGCTGACCCAGAGGCTTCGATCCGGTCCAATCGCCAGGTGCGCGCCGCGCTCGGTGTCCGAGGGGAGGACCGACCAGTGCAGCTGGTAGCGTCCGTCTGGCGAGAGCCGAAGCAGCGATCCGCCCTCGCCGTTGACGACGAACAGCTCGCCGTCCGGACCGACCGCCACGTCGGTCGGCTGTCTGACCTGCTCTGGGCCGCCGACGTCCGGCCCGATGCTGGCCAGGAGCGCCCCGGTAGTGGCGATGCGGACGACACGATTGCCGCCGGTGTCGGCGATCAGCAGCGTCCCGTCCGGTGCGAGTGCGAAGCCGCGCGGCCGATACAGGCCGAGATCACGGTTGTCGAGGGTCAGGGTGACCGTGCCCGCGTCGTCCAGGCGCACGACCTGTCCGAGCAACGCGTCAAGCGCCCAGACCGCGCCGTCCGGGCCGATCTCGACGTCCGACGGCACGCTCAGCGCGGCCGGCAGGCTGACGATGGCGCGTCCCTCGCCCTCGACTCGCTGAATCTCGCGGGCGCTGGCGTTTGCGAGCAGAACGTCGCCGTCTGGCTGTACGGCCACGGCGCGCGGCTCCCCTTCGGTTGACGCGAGCCAGCGGATGCGGGGCGCGCCCAGTGGCTTCAGGGCGGCACTCGACCCGGATGGCAGCAGCGCGACCTCGTCCACCGCGGCATCGGGCGGCCTGAAGCGGGCGGTCGGGACCGGCTCGAAATCCTCGCCGGGCGCCGCCCAGAACAGGTCGAAACGGGTCGGGCCGTCCTCGTCCAGCAGGCGCAGCTGAATGCGGTGGTCGCCTTCCTCCAGGACGATGCTGGTCGTGGTGGTCTGGGCGGACGGGCTGGAGATGACCGGCCGGCCGTCGATCCAAAGGCTGGCCGGGCCGCTGGCCGGCAGTTGGAATCGGTAAGTGCCGGACTTCGGCGCGTCGAGCTCGCCGGCCCAGTCCACGACGTACGGTCGGGAGACGGGCGGGATCTGAGCGTCGCGCTCCAGCCAGCGCTCGACCCGTGCCAGCTCGGCCGGAGCCGCCGGATCGACGCCCTCGCGGTAGAGCGCGAGCAGGCCGCTGGCGGCGCGCTGTTCGCGCTGCAGGCGATTGCGCGGGATCGAGACGAACGACGAGCTGCCGGGCGGCTGCCAGCGCACGGCGATGCGTGACGGGCCATCGGCGAAGGCCACGACGCGCAGGCGCTGGCTGCCGGCCGCCAGCGGCACGTCAACCTCCTGCCCTGCCTCCGCGACTTTGACGCCGTTCACTTCGAGCGACGTGCGCGGCGGTCCCTCGAGTCTCAGGCGGTACTGCCCCGGCGCCGGCACCGTCACCGAGGAGAAGAGCTCCAGCGAGGCCGAGCGCATCGACTCACCTTCGGGGGGCCAGTCGACCGCGAAATCAGGCAGGGTGTAGCGGGAGTTTCGAGCGCGGTCGTTGGCAGTGGCGCGCAGGGTCACGCCGCGCGTGCCAGCCACGACTTTCGCTGTGGCTCGGAACGACCGGACGACGATCTGGGTGTCGTCGAGCGGAGAGCGGAAGCGGTCGATCTCGCCGTCCTCGTAGAGTCGCTCCAGATCCTCCGGCACGATGACCTGACTGCCCGACCCAAAGAAGGCGAACGAGTCGTCCTCGACCAGCGGGAACGTGATGGTCGGATCGACGCGGCGCGGCTCGGTCAGGCCCGGCGCCAGAAAGCGGATCGTCGGGTCGTCGATCCAGGTGTCGGCCAGGTAGATCGTGTGGGTGGGGACCAGCGGGGTCATCTCGCGGGCCGCCAGCGCCTCGGCCGAGCCGAACGCATTCCAGGTCGCCACGTCAGCCGGGCGACGGACGAACAGCGCGTGCGCGTTGGTCGCGACGATTGCCCCGAGCAGGATCAACGCGAGGTCGAGCGGCAGCGTGGCGCTCCCGAGGTGGCGCGGAGCAGTCGAAGCGACCGCGACGGCGCTGGCGGCCAGGAGGAGCACCGGCGTCAACGCGTGAAGCGCGGCCAGGCCGTCCGGCTGCGGACCCCGCCCGGTGACGGCGACCAGGGCCAGCGCGGCAACCAGCCACGCGACCAGCAGGCCGCTCCGGCTGCGCCAGCGCGCGAGCGCCAGCCCGACGCCGGCGACGAGCAGCGCAGCCGTCACCGCGTCGAGCATCGCCTCGCCGCGCAGGCCGTGCAGCGGATTGGGATCGCCGGCGACGTTGAACATGAGCGGGAGCCGCCAGAAGCCGATCGGCGAGCCGGCGAGCGAGACGGCGCCGGACGAGTCTGCGCCGGCGAGGTCGGTCGGGCGGTCCGGAACGCAGAGGCCGATCGCGATCGGACCGGCCGCGACGGCGAAGTAGACCAGGAACGGTGCGAGAATCGCTCCCAGACGCCGTCCGGAGCGCTGGTCGGGGTCCAGCAGCGACCAGAACAGGACGGCCCCGATGCCGAGCACGACCAGCGCCGACCACGAAACCTGGAGGGCCAGGCCGAAGGTGAGACCCGCGAAGCCGGTCAGGGTGTGCTCCGGCCGCCGCGCCGCGCGCGCTAGCAGCGCCAGCGCCAGCGCTTCGCAGGTGAGGCCCCAGCTGACGTAGCCCCAGGCCGCGCGTGTGGCGTCGGCGTGCCAGAACGTGACGGCCCCGAGCAGGCCGGTCATCATCCCGAGGCGCGTCCCGCCAAGCTGCCTGCCGAGCAGGAAGAGGGCTGGCGCGTAGAGGACGCCGGCCAGCGCGTCCGGTAGCCTGACGGCGAGCGGAGTATGTCCGAGCGCGGCCACCGACCAGACCGTCAGGAGGTGAAAGACCGGCCAGCCGCCCCAGGCGCTCGCGCTCCAGCCGCTGGTCAGAACGTTCGCCGCGTCGAGACCCAGGCGGGCCTCGTCGGCGGCGAGGCCGGGCGGCAGGCGGCCGAGCCACGGCAGACGGAACGCCGCCGCGAGCAGCACCAGGAAGAGGATCGCGGCCAGGCCGACGCGCCCGCCGACGAGCGTGTGGGGGTCACGCTGCGCGTCGTCGTCTGCGCCAGCGGCCGAACCGTCGTCGGAGCTGGCCGAACACGACCTGGCTGCCGCGCGGTACGCCGACAGGCCGCTCAGCAGGCCGCCGGCCAGCAGCAGCGCCGCGCCAACCCAGACGAGGGCACGGCCGCTGAGCATGAACTGACCGGCGAGCGCCAGGCAGAGCGCACACAGCGGCAGCGAGAATCTGGCGGTGAAGGCAGGGCGAATCCGGAGCGGCCGGGGCATGACCACGCGCGCATCGTCTCCAGGCGGCAGACTTTGATTATCGGCGTCGAGCAGGCAGACGACATAACGTTTGCCTCACATGCCCGACACGCGTGGTCCGGTTGGCGGAGCGCCCTGACGTGTTTCCGCCCCGCTGTGCTAGCCCGGTGGCGGCACCATGTAGACCGTGAACATCGGGCGACCGTTCGGCGCGTTGACCCGGTGCTCCTCGCCGCCGGGCAACCGCGCCCGGATGTCGCGAAGGTCGTTCGCGTGGTCGTCCGTCACGATGAACATGACGCCGCGCCCATCGGCTGGCGGATCCTGGAAGTCAGACGCGTGGGTGAGATTCGTCATCTCGGCGCCCCGCGCGATGAACTGAATCGCCGCGTGCGTCGGGAAGAAGTACGGGCCGGTCAGGAAGTATGCGCGGTAGCGGTCGCTGTAGCGGGCGACCTCGCGGGCGGCTTCGGCATGCTCGGCGAGCTCGCCGCGCGGCGCGTACTCGAAGAAGTACATGGACACGTTGGTGGCGAGCAGCCAGAGCGCGAGTGTCGTGCCGACCGGCGCGGCGAGCCAGTCAACGCGCTGGGCCGGAAACTGCTGGGCGAGCACGCCGATCCGTGAGAGCAGCACGCCGCCGAGCAAGAAGGCCGCCGGCGTGACGATCAGCAGCCGCTGGCCCGAGTGCGCGCCAATGGTCAGGACGCTGCTGGTGATCAGCCCGAGCCCGAGCCAGAGGATGAGCGAGGCCTCGTGGTAGCGTCGCACGCGGGAGAGGGCGGCGCCCAGCCCGAGCCAGATCATCGCGGCGGTCACCACGTCGAAGTTGGGCGTGTTGCCGGTGTAGAAGCCGCCGAGATCGCCGCCTCGAACCAGATTGTGGAGCGAGCGCCGAGCCTGCTCAAGGAACAGGGCCGGGAGCGCGCCGGGCAGCTTCGCCCCTTCGCCGACCGTCTCGCGGACGTAGCTCTCCTGGAAGATCGAGACGTCGTTCAGGCGGCCGGTGAAGCGCTGCGGCATCTCCAGGAAGTGCGACCCCACCGGCGCGAACACGACCAGGAACCCGAACACGAAGGCGACCGCCTGCCAGAACGTGATCCTGCCGCCGCGCCAGAGCAGGAGTAGCAGCAGCGCCGAGAGGATCGGGATCACGCGCGAGGCGTAGTAGAAGTACTGCGCGATGCCGCAGGTCATGCCGGCCAGCAGGAGCAGCGTCCAGACGCCGCGCCCGGACGGCCTGGAGACGGCAGTGTCCCCGTCGTCGGTGCGAGGGCGTCCGCGCTCGTGCGCCAGCGCCAGGAAGAGCATCACCAGCGCCATCAGCGGCACCGACTCGATGACGAAGATGGCGAGGCGCGAGTAGTGGATCTGGAGATGGCTCACCACGAACAGCCAGGCGGCAAGAGCGCCAGCTGCCGGCCCCCACCCGACTCTACCGAGCGCATACACCACGGGCACGCCGAGCGCGCCGAAGACGACGCCGACGAAGCGTAACCCGAAGATGCTCGTCCCGAAGACCCACATCGAGGCCGCTTCGAGATACTCGTACATGTACGCCTGGGGCCAGCCCGCGTCCTTCGCGTAGATGAAGAGCGGCGGCCACTGGCCGTCCAGGATCGGGAGGGCGATCTGGGCGACGATCCCCTCGTCGCCGTGGAACATCAGCGGGATCGTGTCGAGATGGTAGACGCGCAGGACGAAGGCCACGAGCGTCATCACCAGTACTGCGCCGATCTCGGGACGATACTCACGCGCGGTGAGCGCGCGACCCCGTGCGACCAGCTCGGAGACCATGATCTCGTCCAGCGTCAGGCCGAGCGCGATTGCTGCCCCGATGGCCGCCAGCCAGCTCGCCACCGAGACGACCCCAAACGACGTGGGCGAGAAGAGCGCGACCGACAACACCGAACCGCCGACCGCGAATCCGAACAGCCTGAGCGCGCGCGGCGACAGCCGAGGCAGCGTCCAGGTGGACCGGTTCAGGAGACAGCGCCACGGTCGGGTGGTCGGCATCTCGGGCTTGCCGACGCCGAGCAGCGCGAGCATCGCAATGCCGCTCGCAAGGCCGACCAGCGCGAGGCTCTGCTCGGACAGGCCCGCGCTGACGGCCACCACCGCGAACAGCAGGCAGACGATCCGCACGATCACGTAGTCATTCCTCGGAGGGGCTGTCGCGGGGCCAGGGCGCGGCGCGGACGCGTTCGACTGTAGCAGATCGTCACATTCTTACCCTGTTGCTGGCACTGGACGCTCGCCCTGACCGACAACCTGAGACCGGAACGAGTATGGACAGGTGCGAACGCGGCTGGCTGGCTGAAGCGTGGCGGTAGTGAGATGCCGTGTGCCAGCCCACAGCGGCGCGACCGCCAGGTCTCATGACTCGTGATGGCCGGCGGTGGAACCGGCGCCCTTACGAGGACTACCCTGCCTGTGTCGGCCGGGTCGCGTCGGCCGAGTCTTATCGACAAGGGAGGGGACACGGTGAAGATCACCGCTGTCGAGCCGATCCTGATCGATCGGTACATGTTCGTCCAGGTACACACCGACGCCGGCATCAGTGGCCTCGGCGAGTCGGGAGCCTGGGGCTATCTCGAAGCGTCCGAAGCGGTCGTCAAGAAGTGGGCGAACTATCTGGTGGGCGAGGATCCGCTCCGGATCGAGCACCACTGGCAGTACATGTATCGCTCCAGCCACTTCCGCGGCGCCGGCATCATGGGCGCGCTGAGCGCCATCGACATCGCGCTGTGGGACATCGCCGGCAAGCACTTTGGCGTGCCGGTCTACCAGCTACTGGGCGGCAAGGTCCGCGACAAGGCGCGGGTGTACTACCACGTCTTCGGGAACACGACCGAAAAGCTGGTTCAGGGCATCAAGGACGCCAAGGCGGCCGGGTTCACCGCCGTCGGGCACCTGACGCCGTTCCTGGACGAGGCGCGCGAAGTTCCGTATGAGAAGACCCATGTCCAGAAGATGCGCGACGCCATCAACACGGTACGGATGTATCGCGACGCGGTGGGCGACGACGTGGACCTCTGCATCGAGATCCACCGCCGGCTGACGCCCCACGAGGCGATCGTCCTGGCGCGCGGCATCGAGCAGTTCCACCCGTTCTTCTACGAAGACCCGATCCTGCCGGACAATTTCGACATGATGGGGCTGGTAGCGGAGAACATCCACATCCCGATCGCGACGGGCGAGCGGCTGCACACGATCTACGAGTTCGAGATGCTGCTGGCCCGTAACGCGGTCCAGTACGTCCGGCCGGACGTCTGCATGTGCGGCGGCATCACCGGCGCCAAGAAGATCGCGGCGCTGGCCGAGGCCCGGCACGTCGGGGTGGTGCCCCACAACCCGCTCAGCCCGGTCAGCACGGCGGCCTGCATCCAGATCGCGGCGGCGGTCCCGAACTTCGCGCTCCAGGAGTACCCGATCGGCGAGGACGTCCCGCCGAAGAGCGAGATCGTGAAATCCACGATCAAACACGACGGCAAGGGGTACCTGATTATCCCGGACGCGCCTGGCATCGGCATCGAGCTGGCGCCGGACGCGGCTGAGAAGCACCCGTACAAGATGCGCTGGGTCGGGACGCGGCTGCACGCGGACGGCTCGGTGATCGACCAGTAGCCAGGAGTCAGGAGCCAGGGTCAGGAGGTGTGGTGAGCGCGTATCCGACGGTGGAGGGCGAGCGGCGCGTGACGGCCGACCGGCTGCTGGCGGTCGTGGCGGCCATCTTCGAGCGCTGTGCGATGTCGCCGCCGGATGCGCGCTGCCTGGCCGACTCGCTGGTCGCTTCCGATCTCCGAGGGGTCCATTCCCACGGCGTCCTGCGGGTGCCGGAGTACGTCAAGAAGCTGCGAGAGGACGGCGTCGATCCCAAAGGGCGGCCGGAGATCGTGCGGGACGCTGGCGCGGCGCTGGTGATCGACGGCGGCAACAGCATGGGCCAGATCGCCGGGACGTTCGCGATGCGGGCGGCCGTCGAGCGGGCGAAGAGCACCGGCGTGGCGGCGGCAGCGGTGCGGGGCAGCAACCACTGCGGTGCGATGGCCTACTACGCGATGATGGCGCTGCCGGCCGGTGCGATCGGCGTAGCGACCACCAACGCTCTGCCGACGATGGCGGCCTGGGGCGGCATCGACAAGATCGTCGGGATCAACCCGCTCGGTGTCGCGATCCCGTCTCTGATCGAGCCGCCGATCGTGTTCGACGCCGCGTTCAGCGGCTCGGCGCACGGCAAGATCCGCGTCTACGCTCAGAAGGGAGTGCCGATCCCCGAGGGATGGGCGCTCGACGCGGACGGCCGCCCGACCACCGACGCGACGGCTGCGCTCGACGGGCTGCTCCAGCCGATCGGCGGCTTCAAAGGGACTGGGCTGGCGATCGTGTTCGGCGTGCTCTCGACGCTGCTCTCGGGCGCGGCGTACGGCACCGAGCTGGGCAACATGGTCGACGGCCCGCGAGCCGGGCAGGACGGGCACCTGTTCGTGGCGGTCAACGTGGCGGCGTTCACCGAGCTGGACGTGTTTCGGCTGCGGGTGGACGACGTGGTGCGGGAGATTCGGACCAGCCGGCGGGCGCCCGGCGTCGAGCGGATCTACTCGCCGGGCGAGATCGAGCTGGAGACCGAGCGGCGCTATCGTGTCGAGGGCATCCCGCTGGCGACGACCACGCTCGACGACCTGATCGCTTCGGGGCGGGCGTTGGGGGTGGACACGAGCTTCCTTGCCTGACGCTGTCCGTGCTGTTCGGTCGCCGACTGTCGCGCTGTCTGGGGGGAACCCAGACCGACCGGTTTCCGTTCCTGATACTGGGATCGGCGCGGCGATCCCGCTCAGACGGGCCGCGCGCCTCCCCGAGCTGACGCGTCGTCGCGGCTCGGGACGTGGGGGAGCGAAATGGAAGAGTTGGATCGTCGCCTGGGCGGGTCGTCCGGCCGGCGGCTGAGCGACGTCGGCGGCACTCAGGGCGGGCTTGGCTCGTTCCTGCTCGGCAGCGTGATGCTGGTGGCCGGCGGCTACTGGCTGCTGACCCAGGTGACCGTGACGAGCGGCTTCTGGACGTTTTACGGCTACAACGCCTTCGGGATCAGCCTGGTCCCACTCCTGCTCGGGGTGCTGCTGCTGTTCTACAACGGCAAGGGCATCCTCGGCTGGCTGCTGGTGCTGGCCGGCCTGGTCATCGTCGGCGCGGGCATCCTGGCCAACCTGAACATCTACTTTCACCCGACCAGCCTGTTCAACACGCTGATCATGCTCGTGCTGCTGGTCGGTGGGCTGGGGCTGATCGCACGGTCGCTGCTGCCGCGCGGCTGACCGCTGTGACCTGTCACGAGTCGTGGCGTTTGCCGCATTGCCGTGGCGAATCGACGGTTTGTGTGAAGGAACGGTCAATCTCACAAGCGTGTCACAAACGGACAGTAGGCACGGGAGATGCAGGACGCCGGTCGGATGCGTGCACGACTCCGGTGTCGCCGACACACTCCATTACTGGCGAGGTGCAGCCGCCTCTCTCGGCGAACGGGTAATCTCACGCCAGACGTGAGCTCGGCGGGCGCTACGGGGCGGTAACACTCTCGGCGGCGCCCCGACTGTCAATCTGCTTCGGATCGTAGACTTATGACCGTGATCGCTCCACGCGTGCCAAACGTGGGCTTGCCCGATGCGTCCCAGGCGGACGCACGGATTCTGGTGGTTGACGACGATCCGAACGTCAACAGCCTGGTGGTCACGATCCTGACGAGCTCCGGGTTCACCGTCGAATCGGCGAGCGACGGCACCGACGCGCTGGCACGCGTCGCGAAACGCCGCCCGGATCTGGTCGTGCTCGACATGATGCTGCCGGGCACCAACGGCCTGGAGGCATGCCGCCAGATCCGCGACAAGCTGGGACGGTCGGTGGCGATCCTGATGGTCTCGGCACGCGGTCGAGCCGGCGTCATCGACTGCCTGACCGCCGGTGCGGACGACTACCTCGCCAAGCCGTTCGACGCCGGCGAGCTGGAGGCTCGGGTCCGAACGTTGCTTCGTGCGCGTGCGCTCGAGGTGGCGGCGATCCGACGGTCCGAGCGCCTGCTCAGCCTCCAACGCATCTCGACGGCTATCGTCGGGCGCCTGGACGAGGACGAGATCCTCAATCTGGTGCTCGCCGAGGCGCGGCGCTTGCTCACAGCAAGCGGCGTCGCTCTTTTCATGTGGGACGCCGAGACGAAGCTGCTCCAGCCGGCGCGCTTCTCGCCGCCGCTGCCGACGAATCGACCGCAGCCTCGACGGCCGGGCGAAGGGCTGGTCGGGATGGCGTTCGACGCCGGCGCACCACTCTGGGTGAACGACTACGGCCGGTGGGCTGGCGCGGTCGGGACCGCCAGGCAGGCTGGCGTCGCGGCGGGGGTGGCGGCGCCGTTGATCCTGGGCGGCGAGACGATTGGCGTGATCTCGGCGCGCAAGGTCGGGCGCGGGCAGCGGGTGGACGAGGAGGATGCACAGGTGCTCGGCCTGCTGGCGACGCACGCCGCCGTCGGCGTCGCCAACGCCCGCGCGTACGCCCATCAGCGCGACTCGGCGGCCCGGGCGGCGGCGCGAGCGGCCGAGCTGGAGACGCTGCTCGAAAGCATGAGCGACGGCGTCCTACTGGTGGACGGCGCTGGCGCCATCACCTCGGCGAACAGCGCGGCGGCCGCCATTCTGAAGCGTCAGCCGCGCGAGCTGATCCGTGCGCCGCTGACGAGCGTCATGCCGACACCGTCGCATGGGACAGCCGCTGGCTCGGCGCGTGGCCCGGCAGCCTCGGCGGCTGGCAGGGGATCGACAGAGGCCGGCGCGGCGGTGATCCGCGACCTGCTGGCGCAGGCCGGCGAGCGAGAGCTCGAGACCGTCATCGGCGGTGAGGAGCGCGTGCTGGCGGTGGCGTCATCGGCGGTGGGCGGCGACGGCAACGGAACGCTCGTCGTGCTGCGCGACGTCACGGACCGGCGCCAGTCCGACGAGCGCGAGGCGCAGGCCGAGAAGCTGCGCGCGCTCGGTCAACTGGCGTCCGGCGTGGCGCACGACGTCAACAACCTGCTGGCGGCGGTGCTCGGCCGGGCGGAGCTGGCGCGGTTAGAGGTCGAGCGCGGCCAGATCGACCCGCCCAAGCTGCTCGAAGCGCTGGGCCAGATCGAGCAGGCGGCCGAGGACGGGGCGCGAACGGTGCGCAGGATCCAGGAATTCGCCCGCGCCCGCACGGACGCCGAGGTGTCCGTCGTGGACCTCTCGAAGCTGATCCGCGACACCGTCGAGCTGACCCGGCCGAGCTGGCGTGACGAGGCCCAGGCCGCTGGCCGCCCGGTCATCATGGACGTGCAGGTCGAGCCGAGCCTGCTGGTCGCCGCCGAGACGTCGGAGCTGCGCGAGGTGCTGACGAACCTGATCCTGAACGCGCTCGACGCGATGCCGCGCGGCGGCCGGGTTCGAGTGGTGGCTCACCGAGCGGGCGAGAACGCACGGGTCGAGGTCACGGACACTGGCGTCGGGATGACGCGCGAGGTGAGCCGGCGAGTGTTCGAGCCGTTCTTCACCACCAAGGCGGAAGGTGGGACCGGTCTGGGCCTGGCGGTTTCGTACGGGATCGTCAGGCGGCGGGGGGGCCAGTTGAGCGTGTCGAGCGTGCCGAGTGGTGGGACGACGTTCACGGTTGAGCTGCCGCTGGCGGGCGCCCAGGCCGAGATCACGCCCCCGGGCGGCGCGAAGCCGGCGCCGGACCGACGCCGCCACGTGCTCTTCGCCGACGACGAAGCCGGGCTCGCCTCGATCGTGCAGCGCCTGCTCCTGCTGGAAGGGTTCGACGTCACGACCTGCACCAGCGGCGAGGAGGCATTGGCGGCGTTCGACCCGGAGCGTCACGATCTGGTGTTGACCGACTACGGGATGCCGGACCTGACCGGACTCCAGGTGGCGGCGGCGGTCAAGCGGCGCTCGCCGGGCACGCCGGTGGTGCTCGTCACCGGCTGGGGCAGCGACCTCGATTCGAGCTCGCCGCCGCCCGGGATCCACTCGGTGATCGGCAAGCCGTTCCGGCTGGCGACGCTGGTCGAGGCAGTCAAGGCCGCGCTGGCGGGCGTCGAGGCGTAGACGCTTCCGCGCTCGAACCTGCCCGGGCAAACCTGTAGCCGAGGCCGCGCTCGGTCAGGATGAAGCGTGGCCGCTCCGGGTCGTCCTCGATCTTAGCGCGCAGCCGGCTGACGTAGACCTTGAGGTAGTCGGTCTGGTCGCGATAGTCGTCGCCCCACACCCGCGCCAGGAGCGTCTCGCGCGGCACGACGTGGCCGGCGTTGCGGACGAGCTGGAAGAGGAGCCGGTACTCGGTGGCGCTCAGGGCGATGGCCTGCTCGCCGCGCCTGACCTCCTGGCTCTCGAAGTTGACGGTCAGGTCGTCGGCGCGGAAGGACGGCGCGACCCGGACCGGCGGCGGCAGCTCGGCGCGTCGCAGGACCGCCTTGATGCGCGCCAGCAGCTCCAGCGGGCTGAATGGCTTGGTGATGTAGTCGTCCGCGCCGATCTCCAGACCGCGGACCTTGTCCAGCTCCTCGCCACGCGCGGTCAGCATCAGGACCGGCGTGTCCGAGACCTGGCGAATCCGCCGGAGCACCTCGAAGCCGTCCAGGCGGGGCAGCCCGACGTCCAGCAGCACGACGTCTGGCGCCTCGTCGAAGAAGCGGCTGAGCGCCTGTTCGCCGTCCGTCGCGCTCACCAGGTCGATGCCCTGCCACTGGAGCTGGAGGCCCAGGCCGAGCGCTTCGAGCAAGTCGTGATCGTCGTCAACGATCAGGATCTTCATCGCCTGCCTCACTCGTGCGATCGGCCAGCGCGCCCACCACGGCGACCATGTGACCGTCCGACTGTCTGTCCTGGTGACCGTCGATATCGGACGCGGACGGTGGGTGGTGGCCCGTCGGTATCGAGACCACGAACGTCGTACCGTGCCCCGGCTCGCTGCGGAGCTCGACGGTGCCGCCGTGCAGCTCGGCGAGCGCCCGCGCGATCGGCAGGCCGAGGCCGGTGCCCGGCGCCCGGCGGGTGTCGTCGTTGTCAGGGCGGTAGAACCGCTCGAACACCAGGCGTTGCTCGCTTTCGGGGATGCCAGGGCCGTCGTCACGCACTTCGAGGCGGATCGTCTCGCCGGGCGCGCGGCGGACCTGTAGCCAGATCCGTCCTCCCACCCGGCCGTACTTGACCGCGTTGGTGAGCAGGTTGAGGGCGATCTGCTCCAGCCGTCTGCGGTCGCCGTCCACGACGCACGGCTCGGCGTCGTAGGAGGCGGTCAGGTGCTGGCGGCGGCCGTCGAGCAGCGGACGAACCGTCGCCAGCGCCTCCTCGGCGACCTCACGCAGGTCGACGGGCTCGCGCTCGAGCTCGACGCGCCCGCCCTCCAGCCGGGTCAGATCCAGCAGGTCGGTGATCAGCGCGCCAAGGCGGTCGCTCGATCGGTCCACGTTGCGCAGCAGGCGGATCTGCGTCTCGGAGGCGGTCGCCGGGGCGGTCGAGAGGAGCACTTCGGCCGAGGCTTTGATCGAAGCCAGCGGCGTGCGAAGCTCGTGCGAAACCAGGGAGAGGAACTGCGACTTGAGCCGTTCGAGCTCCTTGAGCTGCTCGCGCTCGTGGACCGCTTGCTGGTAGAGCCGGGCGTTGCCGAGCGCGACGGTGGCCTGCGCCGCGAAGACGGCCAGCAGGCGTGCATCCTGGCGCGTGAACAGGCCATGACGCTTGTTCGAGACTCGCAACACGCCAAGCGTGGTGACGGACCGCAGGGGGACCGCCAGGACCGAACGCTCCTCCAGCGCGCGCGCCGAGCGGCACGGATCGAGGCGGTCGCCGGTGGCGTCGTTGCTGATGTACGCCCGTCCGGTCTCGAAGACGCGGACGTTTGCGCCGCCGTCTCGAAGGCGGAATCGGAGCCGCCAGAGATGGGAGGCCGGGACGCCAAACGCGGTGGGGAGGGCGACCAGCGACTCGCCGAGCGGATCTAGCATCAAGACTGCCGCCCGCTCGGCCTCGACCAGCTCGGCGGCGCGACGGGCGATCTGGGCCGCTACGTCTTCCAGGTCGCCAAGCGCGGCGACGGCCTCGCTGGCCTCCCCGAGGCGGGTCAGCTCGGCGAGTCGGTCCTGGAGCGCGCCGAACAGGCGGGCGTTGTCGATGCCGAGGGCGATCGGCCCGGCGAACGCCTCGACGAGCACACAGGCGGCGGCCGAGAACGGACGGCGCCGCTTGCGGGCAACGGTCAGGACGCCGAGACGACGACCACGGAGGACGAGCGGCACGACCAGGCGCGTCGGGAGCGCATCGACGGCGACGTCCCCGACGGGGTGACGCTGATGGACGATGGCGGGCCGACCGACACCGCCGAGCCGGATCGAGACGGCGTCGGCGCGCGCGGCCTCGGCGACCAGCTCGGCGGAGCGTCGCAGCGTCTCGTCGAGGCCCTGGGCCGTGGAGATGAGACGGGGCATCCGACCGAGCAGCCTGGCGGCGGCTCGGTCTCGCTCGACGTGGGATGGCGCGTCAGGTAGCACGGGCGTCTCGATCCTCGGACCGGTATACATCGCCGCCCGGCACGCTGCCCAACGTTCGCTCGTTGGGATACGTGTGGTGAGCCGTGGGCGTGCTACGACGGCGTCCGACGTTTACCAGCCTGTTACCAGCATTTACTGCCACTGTTTACCCACAGTGTGTAGGATGCTCGTATCGGGGCGAAAGCCGTTCAGGTGAGGAGGCGTTTCCATGACCTATGTCATCGCCGAGCCCTGCGTCGACGTCAAGAACCAGAGCTGCGTCGACGTGTGCCCGGTTTCGTGCATCTACATCGGCGACGAGGCGGCGGACCGGATTCTGTACATCAACCCGGACGAGTGCATCGAGTGTGGCGCCTGCGAGCCGGAGTGCCCGGTGACGGCGATCTTCCACGACTCGGCGGTGCCGGCCGAGTGGGCGGAGTACACCGAGCTGAACGCGAAGTGGTTCTCCGACAACGACGGCGTGCGGGCGCGCATCAACGAGATCAGCCCGCCAGCCTGACGCCCCGCTTCGGGGAGCGAATCGAGAGCCCTCGGGGATCGCCGCGCAGGCGGCCCCGAGGGCTCTCTTCAATTGCCGGAGCCCCGGCCGCCGGGGATGAAGATCGTCGCCTGCGGCTGCGGCGTGATGCGCGTGAGCGGCGTGGCGGTCAGCACGGCCTGGATGACCGAAATGCCCAGGCCGCCGCCGGCGCCGGTGACGCCAGCGCCGGCCACCGCCGTGCCTGCCGCCGCGCCGGCCACGCTGAGCGGCGGCGCGGGGATGGCCGTGGGGATGCGCGAGAGCGTGCCGGTGACGTTGACGACCTGGGCCGGCTGATTCGTCGCGATGGCGACCGTCGGGGGGAGCGCGGCCGGCGCGGCAGTCGGGTTCTGGGCGAAGTTTGGGGTCGGGACGATCAGGATCGCGCTGCCGCCGATGCCGCCGGTCGCGGTGGTCGCCCTCGGCTGAGCCGCGCCGCCGCCGCCGACGATCGGTCGGAGGGGGGTGGTGGGGGTCGCCTGTGCGAGCGGAGACGGGGACGGCGACGGCTTCGCCGCCGCGCTGTCCTTGGCGGCCGGGGCCGGCGGCGGCGTCGTCGGCGCGGCGGTGCAGCTGAGCAGCACCACGGCCATCAGCGCGGTTATCAGGATCAGGCGCAGCTCACATCCACGGGACACGCGGGAGCTCCTTCCGCCGCGCGATGATACCGACCGCGGCGCCGATAAGCCAGCCGCCAAGGATGTCCGAGGGGTAGTGGAGGCCGACGTAGACGCGGCTGGCGGCCAGGCCAAGCGCGCCAAGCGCCATTAGCGAGCCGACCACCGGCGAAGACGGCATGGTCACGACCGTCATCGCGGCGGCGCAGGCGCTGTGGCGCGAGGGGAACGACCGGCCGGGCGCGTGCTCGACCAGCGTCGGGGCGCCGGGCTGGCGGGAGAACGGCCGCTCGCGCTCGACCAGGCGGCCGACCACCCCGACCAGGAAGATGGTCACCGGGAGCGCCGCCGCGACCCTGATCGCCGTCTCGCGGCGGCGCCGGCTCCCCGGGCCAATCCCGCCGACGAAGAGCACTCCAAGCAGCAGCACGTGGGTCTTGGCGAGGTGCGCCGCGAGGATGGCAGCCGTGCGATCCAGGCCACGCCAGCGCCCGACCAGGGCCGAGGTCAACGCGACGACGCGGAGGTCCAGGGTGCGGACGAGGGCGAGTGGCATCGGGCGAACGGTATGATGTGGCCGGCGACGGTGTCAAGCCGAGGGGGCACACTGATGGCGATTCGGACGGTTGGCGTGGTGGGGTGCGGGCTGATGGGCTCCGGCATCGCCGAGGTGTGCGCGCGAGCCGGTTACGCCACCATCGTCCGCGAGGTTGACGAGGCGGTGCTGGCGCGCGGCCTGGAGCGGATCGATCAGTCGATGGGGACGGCGGTCGCGCGGGGCCGACTGAGTGCCGAGGACCGGGATGCGGCCCGAGCACGCCTGAGTGGCGTCACCGACCTGGCCGACCTTGGGGGATGTGACCTCGTCGTCGAGGCCGTCACCGAGAACGTCGAGGCGAAGCAGGCGGTGTTCAAGGCGTTGGACGGCGTGTGTAGACCCGAGACGATCCTGGCGAGCAACACTTCCTCGATTCCGATTGTGGACCTCGCGAGCGTGACCGGACGCCCGGACCGCGCGATCGGGATGCACTTCATGAACCCGGTGCCGGTGATGCGCCTGATCGAGCTGGTGCGGGCGATCACCACCAGCGACGAGACGCTGGCGGCGGCGCGGGCGTTTGGCGAGGGGCTCGGGAAGCGGGTGATCGTGTCGAAGGACCGGGCCGGCTTCATCGTCAACATGCTGCTGGTGCCGTACCTGATGGAAGCGATCCGGATGTTCGAGGCCGGGTTCGCGACTCGCGAGGACATCGACCTCGGGATGATGCTCGGGACGAACCACCCGATGGGGCCGCTGACCCTGCTCGACTACGTCGGCCTGGACACGGCGTACTTCATCGCCAACATCCTGTTCGACGAATTCAAGGAGTCGAAGTACGCGCCGCCGCCCCTGCTGAAGCAGATGGTGACGGCCGGCTTCCTGGGGCGAAAGAGTGGGCGCGGCTTCTACGACTACGGGCGTGGGGAGCAGCCGCCGCGTGGGTAACCTCATCGTTTTTGACTTCGACAACACGCTGGTGCATTCGAAGATCGACTTTACGGCGATCCGGCACGAGATCTTCGAGCTGCTGCGGCGGAGCGGGCACCCCGAGGCCGAGAGCATCGACCTGGCGAGGCTCTCGATTGGCGAGATCATCGACGCGGGGGCGCTGCACGATCCGGGCATCCACGACGAGGCGTGGCGGATCGTGCTGGAGTACGAGACGGCCGGGATGGTGGCGGCGACCATCGAGCCGGGCGCAGCCGCCACGCTGCACGGTTTGCGGGATCTCGGGTTCCGGCTGTCGGTGATGACGAACAACGCGCGGCCGGCCACGCTGGCGGCGCTCGACCTGTTCGACATGCGGGCGGCGTTCGACCTGATCCTGACCCGTGACGAGGTGGCGATGAAGCCGGACCCGGTCGGGATCGTGCGGGCGATGGAGACGTTCGCGGTGCCGGCCGAGCGGACCGTGATGATCGGAGACTCGTGGCTGGACGGGGTGGCGGCGCAGCGTGCGAGCGTCCCGTTCATCGGGTTTCGGCCGCGAGCGGGTATCCTGGACGAGCGCGGCGTGCCGTACTGGACGGTGGTCGAGCAGCTGGCCGAGCTGATCCCGCTGCTCTCGGGCCCGTGGCCCGGCGCCGCCGAGGAGCCGGCCTGATGTCGGCCGGCGACCCAGGACCCAACGAGAGTCAGGGCGAGCAACCGCTCGCGGCTGGCTCGGCGCGCGAGCGCGAGGCGCTGACCTGGCTGTACCGGTTCTCGGACTGGGAGCGAGGGGTTGGCTGGAGCCGGGACGCCGCGCCAGAGGAGGTCTGGAAGCTCGGGCGGACCCGGGCGCTGCTCGACCTGGCCGGGGCGCCGGACCGAGAACTGCGGATCGCGCACGTGGCCGGCACCAAGGGGAAAGGCTCGACGGTCACCTACCTGGAGTCGATCGCGCGGGCGGCGGGCTGGCGGACCGGGACGTACACCCAGCCGCACCTGCACAATTTTCGAGAGCGGATCAGGCTGGACGGGCAGCCGGTCGATCCGGAGCGGTTTGCGGCGGGCGTGGACCGGCTACGGGAGCTGGTGGACGAGCTGCGCGCGCGGCACCCTGACGCTGGTGCCCCGACCACGTTCGAGCTGACGACGGTGCTGGCGGTGCTCTTGTGGGCCGAGGCGGGGGTCGATCTCGGGATCGCGGAGGTCGGGCTGGGCGGGCGGCTCGACGCGACCAACGCGCTGGCGACGGATCTGGCGCTCATCGCGACGATCGGGCTGGACCATCGCCAGATCCTCGGGCGGACGCTGGCCGAGATCGCGGCTGAGAAGGTCGCCATCGCGCGGCCGGGCCGGGTGGTGCTGTCATCGGTGCAACGACCGCCGGCGCGCGCGGTCATCGCGGAGCACTGTGCGCGGGTGGGGGCCAGATTGCGGGAGGTGACGCCCCTGCGAACGACACGGGGAGAGCGGGGCGGACGCGAGGTGGCGGACGGACGCGGTGGCGCGCTGGTCACCGGCCGCCTGCGGGATGGCTCGCGCTTCATCACGGAGCTGGGGCTGGCGGGCCAACTGGAGGGAGTTGGGCGTCACCAGCGGCAGAACGCGGCGCTGGCGGTCGCGGCGGCGGAGGCGCTGGCTGAGGGAGCGGGGCAGCGGGATGCAACCACGGGGCAGGCTTCGGGCAAGCTGCCGTTGACGGCGGCGTCGGTGGAGCGAGGGTTGCGCGATGCCTGGCTGCCGGCCCGGCTGGAGCTGGCGCGGATTCGGCCTCGGGTGTTGATCGACGCGGCGCACAACGTGGACTCGGCGCGGGCGCTGGCCGAGGAGTTGGCTCGGTGGCGGAATCGTCCGCTCTGGCTGGTGCTCGGGATCCTGCGTGACAAGGATGCCTCGGCCATCCTGCGGGTGCTGCTGCCGCTGGCGGACGGCGTGGTGGTGGCGACGCCGACTAGCCCGCGCGCGCTGCCGGCCGAGGCGCTGGCTTCCGCCTGCCGGGCGGTCTCGGGCATTGAAGTGGCGCGGGCGTCGTCGGTGGCCGCCGCGGTGGAGCTGGCGCGGGAGCGGGCCGGCCGAGATGGGGCCGTGGCCGTGGCGGGGTCGTTCGCGACGGCGTCAGAAGCTCGCGAGGCGCTGGGGCTGGCCGAGGTGGTGACGGGGGAGGCGCGGCGGGCGTGGCTGCGGGCTGGCGGGTTGGAAGGCTGAGCGCGCTCGCTCCAGGGTGCCACGTCGGGGCCTGAAAGCCCCGCCTACAATCATGGCGTCGCGCTGCGACGCCGGATGCACGTGCCTCGTCGCGGTGCGATGAGATGCCGAATTCACGGGCTTCGGCACCAACGCCGTTCAGCCTGGCGTCCGATGCCGCGATGACTGAGGCTGGACATGGATCTTCACCCCGAGCGTCAGCGAGGGGACCCCGCTGTCACAGGTCCCCTCCCTGACGCTCGGGGTGAGGATGGCCGCGCTATCTGAAGGACATGCGTGCTTCAGCGCACGGTCTCTCCACCACCATGTAGTCGTGTTGCCCGGTCCCCCTGTACTGTCCCGTGCACGAGAGCGGGAGAGCCATCTTGGCGTGACCGGGCTAAAGTTGCGCGGCATGGCGTCGAGCTAGAGAAGCGACATCCGGTGGGCGAAGAGGCTGCGAAGCTCGTGGCGGGCTTCGGGGTTGGAGCGCGCGGGGAGCTGGCCGCCGCGGCCGGACTGGACGAACCGCTGGAGGGCGCGCTCGAAGGCGGTGTCGCGGATGGTGTAGCCGGCCTCGTTGTCGCCGCCCTCATTGTCCCAGTGGTACGGGCAGACGATAGAAGCGCCGTTCGCCTGGACGGTCCTCAGTGCGGCGAGGGCAGCCTCTTCGTCGTCGGTGCGCGGGTTGTACTCGAAGATGCCCCAGGGCGCGCCGTACGCCTTGACCTTCGCGAAGAGGGCGGCGTTGCCGGCGTTCTCGCCGTAGGTGGTGATGCCGGTGCCGCCGCCATCGACCTGGGCGGCGTCCAGGATGTCGAAGGCGACGTCAGGGTCGAGGGCGGGGCTCTGGTGGGCGAAGACGGGGACGGTGGTCAGGCCGGCCTGCCTGATCCAGTCCACCTGCTCCTGGACGTTGTGATCGACCAGGAGGCCCCGGAAGCGGCTCCAGTCGCGCCAGGCAGCCGAGTCCAACTGTTCGCGCGGCGGCTTGACCTCGCGCCAGCTCTTGTAGGTGGTGCCCCAGCGCTCGTCGAGCGTCCTGATGCTGAGGTTGAGACCCTGGCCGGCCCAGCGGCCCTTCTTGGCGGGGTCGTAGACCTCCGCTGACTGAAGCCAGTCTCGAAACTCGTCCAGGACGATCGGGTTGTAGTCGTAGCCGGGGTGGGTGTTGACGAGGACTTCGGAGTCGGTCGAGACGCCGACCAGGAGCCTGCCGTCGGGGCCGGCCGCGAAGTCGGCGAGCCACTTCGCGGCGAGTTGGAGGTTGCGCTTCTTGTAGACGCGGACGAGCTCGTTGTACGCCCCGAGCGAGAAGTGGTACTCGCCGTCCTTGGGGTACGACCAGGGGGTGTCGTCGCGGTCCCAGGCCATGACCTTTGGATCGGACATCAGGCGGTCCACCAGGGGGCCGCTGCCGGCCCAGCGACCGCCGTTGAGGTGGACGAGGAAGGGCGTACCGGTGGCGCGGGCGACGTTGGCGATCCGCTCCAGGCCGTCCATCTTGGGCTTGAAGTGGACGCTGGTGTCCTCGTCGCGGTCGTCGGGGGGCTCGGTCTCGGCCATGTAGCGGTAGACGCCGCTGAAGCCGACTTTGACCGTGCCGGAGGGGTCCGCTCCGAGGCGGTCCACCACGTCACGCACCCGACGCTCGTTCACGGTGCCGTCGAGAATCGGGAGGACGTAGAGCGGGGACTGAGGCTGCTGGGCGTGGGCCTGGCGGGCAGCTGGCGGCAGGAGGGTGCCGAACAGAAGGAGGACGGTCAGCAGCGGCACGAGCGACTTGGAGATCGGCACCAGTGCGGCACTCCGGTCTGGTGATGGGGGGAGAATCGGAGTGTAGCCGACCGGGAGAGGGTGCTGTGTCGGTCAGGACAGATCGGACGAATCGAGCTTCGGAATAGATGCGTGCGCACGCATGTTATCGGTTGATGAAGGGAGGGCAGTGTGGAGCACGTGCTAGAGCTGTTCGACGCGATCGGGGTACTGGCTCGGCGGCGGTACCAGACCGCCGAGCGGTATTTCGCCAGACTGGGGCTGAACCATTCGGAGGCGCGGCTGCTGACGCTGCTGAACCAGGAGGGCGGCGAGGCGACGCAGGAGGCGTTGTCGAACTTGCTGAACGTGGACCGGAGCAATGCCGGGCGGGCGCTCAAGAGCCTGGAGCACGAGGGGTACGTGGAGCGATATCGGCACGATGAGGACCGGAGGACGAATCTCGTGCGGCTGACCGAGCGGGGGCGCGGGATTGCGGGGGAGATCGCGACGCTGAAGGTGGTGATGGCGCGAGGGTTCTTCGGGGAGCTGACAGAGGAGCAGGCCGGCGAGATCGTCGGGCTGCTGAGGCGAGCGCACGCACTTGACGTGTGAGGCGAGCACCAGAGATCGGTGCGAACGGTTGAAAGGATCGAGATGAGCGGCGGGATTGGTGACAAAGAGTCTGGCACGCATGCGGGGGTTGAAGCCGGCAGGACCAGTGCGCGTGGTCGGAACGGCGAAAACGCAGGTGGCGTGGCGGCTGTCGAGGGAGGTCTCGGGCGCAAGACGGGAGGACGGCTCGCGCTGGCGGCACTGGCGCTGGTGACGTTGCTGCCGGCGCTCGGGACGAGCATCGCCAACGTGGCGCTGCCGACGCTGGCCGAGACGTTCGGGGCGTCGTTTCAGGCGGTGCAGTGGGTGGTGCTGGCGTACCTGTTGGCGACGACGGCGCTGGTGGTGAGCGTCGGGCGGCTCGGCGACCTCGTGGGACGGCGGCGGCTGTTGCTGGCGGGGGCGGTGGTGTTCGCGGCGGCCTCGGCGGCGTGCGGGCTGGCCCCGACGCTGGAGGTGCTGGTGGCGGCGCGGGCGGTGCAGGGCGTGGGGGCGGCGGTGCTGCTGGCGCTCGGGATGGCGCTGGTGGGCGAGATCGTGCCGAAGGAGCGGACCGGCAGCGCGATGGGGCTGCTCGGGACGACCTCGGCGGTCGGGACGGCGCTCGGACCGTCGCTGGGCGGGCTGCTGATCTCGGAAGTCGGCTGGCGGGCGATCTTCCTGGTGAACGTGCCGGTCGCGCTGGCGGCGCTGATGCTGGCGTCCTGGCAGCTGCCGGCCGACCGTCGCGGAGAGGGGGCGGAGCGAGCGCGATTCGACACCCTCGGGACGGTGGTGCTGGCAGCGACGCTGGCGGCGTACGCGCTGGCGATGACGGTCGGGGCCAACAGGGTCGGGGTGGTGAACGGGGCGCTGCTGGTGGCGGCGGTTGCCGGCGCGGGACTGTTCGTCTGGGTGGAGCGTCGGGTGGCATCGCCGCTGGTGAGATTGGCGGTGCTGCGCGATCCGGTCCTCGGGGCGGGCGTGACGACGAGCATGCTGGTCTCGACGGTGTTGATGGCGACGCTGGTGGTGGGACCGTTCTACCTGGCGCGCGGGCTCGGGCTGGGGCCGGCGCTGGTGGGGCTGGCGATGTCGGTCGGGCCGGCGGTGGTGGCGCTGACCGGGGTGCCGGCCGGGCGGATCGTGGACCGAGTCGGCGCTGAGCGGATGGTGGCGCTCGGGCTGCTGGGGATCGGCGTCGGGGCGCTCGGGTTGTCAGTCTTGCCGCTGGGAGCTGGCGTGTGGGGCTATGTGGGCGCGATCGTGGTGGTGACGGTGGGGTACGCGCTGTTCCAGACGGCGAACAACACGGCGGTGATGCGGGACGTGCCATCGGAGCGACGCGGGGCGATCTCGGGGCTGTTGAACCTGTCGCGCAACCTGGGTCTGGTGACCGGGGCATCCGTGATGGGGGCGGTGTTCGCGCTGGGGTCTGGCGCGAGCGCGGTGGCGGCAGCTGACGCGACGGGCGTGGCGATGGGGATGCGGCTGACGTTCGCGGTGGCGGTGGCGCTGATCCTGGTGGCGCTGGCAGTGGTGGCGGCGAGTCGAGGGACGCTGGGGACGAGCGCGCCTCGCGGCCAGCGGCGGGCGCCAGCGGCGAGCGTCGCCGCGCGGTAGATAGCCGCAAGCGCCGTCTCCCGGCGGCGGACGAGGCGTGAGGTGGGGCCTTGCGGGTTGAAACCGAAGACGAAGCATCGCGGGCCGTGGACTGAAGTCCACGTCTACCGTTGGACCGTCGCTACGCGACGGGGTGCCGAGCCGGGAATTGGGTCGTCACGCATCCGCCTGTCACCGGCGTGGCGTAGCCACGCAGCAATGGTAGACGTGGACTTCAGTCCACGGCACATGTTGAATCCAACCGCGACGGCAGATGGCATTCGGGGGCGGAGGGGGAGGGATTCGAACCCCCGGTGCTTGCGCACAGGCGTTTTCAAGACGCCCACATTAAACCGCTCTGACACCCCTCCGAGGGCGCACCTCTCGATTCTACCGACCCGACTCCTTCGAGAGCAACAGCACGCACGCCCTCTGGAGCCGAGGTGGATGGTGGGTCTCAGCACCCGGTTGGGAACGGAACGTGCAGATCCCCTATGGTCACGCGTGAACGACCTGCGTACAAGACACGGTCGGGCAGAGGCTTCACCATGGTGACCCAGGGTAAGCGCATCCTCGTCGTGGACGACGAGCCGTTGATCGTCAGCCTCCTGACGCTCGCGCTCGAAGCAGAGGGCTATCAGGTCGAGGTCGCGGTCAATGGGCGAGACGCCCTCGACAGGGTCCAACAGCAGGCGCCAGACGCGATCCTGCTCGACGTGATGATGCCTGTCCTCGACGGCTGGCACTTCATCGCGGAGCTGCGCGCCACCCCCGCGACGCGCCAGATCCCGATCATCGTCCTGTCCGCGGCGTACGACACCGCAAACCATCCGGCGCTCGGCTCGCTGGTCTTCCTGCCGAAGCCGTTCGACGTCAACATGCTGCTGATCTTGTTGGACGACGCCCTCAGCAACCAGGAGACCCTGGCCTGATTCGTCGCCGGGGGTGGTTACCAGTCGTTCAGGAGGTGGCGGAGGCGAGCGTCGATTTCGTCTGGGGAGAGCGGGATCAGCGGCCGGCCGTGCGCGCCGAGCTGCCGCGGACGGAGCGGTTGCATCGGGATCAGGGCATCGCAACCAAAGCCCTCGATACAGGCGTCGCACACAACATAGCTGTCCAGACCGCTCATGGTCTGGCCGCACAATCGGCACGGGAATTGATCGGTCGCCATCTTGAATCTCCAGTCAGGGGGGCGACTCCGCTGACTGGAGAACGCTCTCAAAGTCGAGCGGGGGACGCGTGCCGCTGGCTGGCGGGGATGATACAGCGCAACGGCGACTCCGTCCGAGCGGGACGACTCGGCGGTCAGACGCCGACGAGCCGCACGTTGGTCGCCCGCTGTCCGCGACCCCTGACGTCGTTCTCGATGTCGAACTCGACCTCCTGGCCCTCGGTGAGGGTGTCGAACACGCCCCGTGGCAGAGTCGAGTGGTGCATGAAGATCTCGCTGCCGTCCTCGGCGCGGACGAAGCCGAAGCCACGATCTCGAATGATGCGTACGATAGGACCGCGTGCCATCAAGCTCACCTCAGTGCCGAGCGCTCGAGCAGCCTGCTGCCTGGTGCGTTTCGGCGTCTGTCGAACCGCACTGCACGATGAGTACCATCATTCTGGGGCGGCAGACGGCGGGGCCGGCGCGGCTCATGTCTTGTCTCGATTGTCATGATACCGGATGATGCACGCTCCGGACGGTCGGCGAGCGGGTCGGCGTCGAGCACACGCGACGTGACGCTCAGGGCTCGTCCACGATCCCGCGCAGCCAGTCGTCGATCCGGGCGCGGTAGATGAACGACACCACGCAGAGCAGCCCCCAGCCGAGCGCCTGGCCGACCCGCCCGGCGATCTCGGGCGCCAGCAGGCCGGTCTGGCCGAGCAGCCACCCGAACAGCGTCTGCAAGATGGTCCCGCCGACCCAGAACGCCGCGACCAGCGCCACCACCCGGCCGGGCCGCCTCGGCTTCTCCTGCTCGATCACGAGAACGGCCTCTCTTCTGGGCTCCCCCTCTCCCGCGCACGGGACAGTAGAGGCGAGGCGGGGGGTGAGGGGTGCTCCTCAACGTCGTCTACAGCGGAGTTTCGCACGTCCTCTGGTCGGGGCCTAGACCGGCGGCGCTTCTTGTGCGTGCCGTCGTCCGCTAGTTCGGCCAAGAGCTCGGGGGTCATCAGGTCGGGGCGGCGGGCGGCGGTGATCTCCAGCGACTGACGGCGACGCCACTTCGCGATCTCGGCGTGGTGGCCCGAGAGCAGCCGTTCGGGGACGGCCCAGCCGCGAAACTCGGGCGGGCGGGTGTACTGGGGGTACTCCAGCAGGCCGTGGCTGTGCGACTCGTCGCCGGCCGACTCGGCGTGGCCCAGCACGCCCGGCAACAGCCGCGCGACGGCGTCGATCACGACCATCGCGGCCAGCTCGCCGCCGGTCAGCACGTAGTCGCCGATCGAGAGCTCGTCGGTGGCGAGGTGCTCTCGGACCCGCTCGTCCACGCCCTCGTAGTGGCCGCAGATCAAGATCAGGTGCTCGCGCTCGGCCAGCTCGGCGGCGATGGCCTGCTTGAAGACCCGGCCGGCCGGACCGAGCAGGATGACGTCGCTGTCCGGCGTGGCGACCGATTCGACGGCCGCGAAGATCGGCCCCGGCTTCATCACCATGCCGGGGCCGCCGCCGTACGGGTAGTCGTCCACCGTGCGGTGGCGGTCGTCGGTGAAGTCGCGCGGGTTCACGTAGGTGACCGTCAGCCGGCCCTGCTCGACGGCGCGGCCCAGGATGCTGTGGGCGAGCGGCGCGAACATCTCCGGGAAGAGGGTGACGACATCTATTCGCAAGGAGTCTCTCACGGCAGCTCGTCGTCCGCGAGACCAAAATAGTGCCCGATCTCGTGGAGGACGGTCAGACGGATCTCCTCGCGGGCCTCGGCCTCCGAGCGGCTGGCGGCGAGGATCGGCTGGCGGTAGATGGTGACGCGGTCGGGGAGCACCATCGAGTAGCCGGACTCACGGTGGCCGTACGGGACGCCCTGGTAGAGGCCGAGGAGAGCCTCGTCGTCGGCGAGATCGTCGTCCGCGTCGGCGTCCGGCCACTCCTCGACCATGACGGCCAGGTTGTCGATCCGCTCGCGGAAGGCGGCCGGCAGCGTCTGGAGCACCTCGCGGACGATCCGGTCGAAGGCGCGACGGTCGGTGCGGTAGCGCTGGGGCACGCCGCGCGCGGCCCGGAGGCGGTCGGCGGCCGTCATTTCGCGAGCGGCAGCATCGCCAGCACCATGCTGGCGACCACCACGAAGCTGAGTAACCAGAACAGAATGTGGACGTAGTTGAGGCTGCGCTTCGAGGAGCGCCCGCGCCGTGCCATCAGCCCTCCTCCTCGTCGTCGTGATCGACCACGCGGACCCGCAGCTTCTTGATGCGCCGGCCCTGGGTCGAGAGGACCGTCACGAGGCAGCCGTTCACACGCACCTCGTCGCCCTCTGTAGGGAGCTTACCAAGCTCGTGGTAGACCAGGCCGCCGAGCGTGTCGAGCTCCTCCACGTCCAGGTGGACGTCCAGCGCCTCGTTGAGGTCGCGGATCGAGACACGGGCGTCCACCACCGCTTCACGCTCGTCGATCTGCTGGATCGGCAGCTCCTCGTTCACGTCGTACTCGTCGCGGATCTCGCCGACGATCTCTTCGAGCAGGTCCTCAATGGTGACGATGCCGGCCGTGCCGCCGTACTCGTCCACCACGACCGCCATGTGGACGCGCTTCTGCTGCAGGTCTTGCAGGAGCTCGTCCACCTTCTTGGTGTCTGGCACGAAGTAGGCCGCGCGGGCGATCGGCTCGGCCGGGTCTTCGAGGGCGCCGGCTCGGAGCGCGCGCAGGACGTCCTTCGCGTAGACCAGCCCGACCACGTTGTCGATCGAGTCGTTGACGATCGGGATGCGCGAGTAGCCGGTCGCGACGACCTGATCGAGGATCTCGCCGAGGGTCGCCTCGCGCGGCTGCGAGACCACGTCGATGCGCGGGACCATCACCTCGCGGACCGGGCGGACGCTCATCCCGAAGATGCCGCCGATCATCTCGCGCTCGTCCTCTTCCAGCTTGCGGGCATCCTCGACGCTCTCGACCAGCAGGCGAAGGTCGTCGTCGGAGGGGCTCCCGCTGGCGTCGCGGCCCGGGGCGAGCAGGCCGTGAATCCAGCGCTCCAACCAGAGGAGCGGTGCGATCACCAGCAGCCCGACGGTGCCGAGCGCCCAGATCGGCCGTCCGAGCGCCAGAGCGGCCGCTTCGGGGCGGGCTGCCGAGATGGCGCGGACCGTGACCGCAAGCGCGACCATCACAGCAGCCGCCAGGACGGCGATGCAGACAACCTCCCAGAGCTCCGGGCGGGCGGTGGAGCTGACCGCCGCGACCAGCGCCGCGGCCGCGCCGCCGACGCCGACGATGACGAGGAACAGAAGCAGGGTCGGGGCGGGCGAGGAGTCGGCCAGCATCTTCAGCGCGCCGCGGGCGCCCTTGACGCGGGCGTCGGCCAGCAGACGCAGGCGGGGGCGGCTGGCGTGCTGGAGGGAAGCCTGTCCGGCGATGGCGACCAGCGCCAGGGCCGCGAAGAGCAGGGCGGCCAGCAGCCACCACCAGGAGTCGGGTGAGAGATCGATCATCGCCTCGCGGCTCGCGTGCTACTCGTCGGCGGGGGCCGGGTCGGCGGCGCGCTTGGGGGGTGCGGCGGAGGCGGTCTCGGGTGCGGGCTGCGAGCGGACGCGGGGGAACGGACGGGCCGGCACCCCGACGACCGTCTGCCCGGCCTCGACGTCGCGGGTCACCACCGAGCCAGCTCCGGTCCGAGCGCCGTCCCCGAGGGTCACCGGCGCGATCAGCATCGTGTCGCTGCCGATGAAGACGCCCTCGCCGACGGTCGTGCGGTGCTTGCGATCGCCGTCGTAGTTGCAGGTGATCGTGCCGGCGCCGACGTTGGTGTCCGCACCGAAGGTGGCGTCTCCGACGTAGCTGAAATGGTGGACTTTCGTTCGCGCGCCGATGGTGCTCGCTTTGACCTCGGCGTAGTTGCCCAGCTCAGCCTCGTCCTCGATGCGGGCGCCCGGGCGCAGGTGGGAGAACGGGCCGATGCTCACGTCATTGCCGACCCACGACTGTTCGAGGACCGAGGCGACGATCCGGCAGCGCTCGCCGATGACGGTGTCCTCGACAATGCTGTTCGGGCCGACCTCGGTGCCGGCGCCGATGACGGTCATGCCGCGCAAGTGCGTGTTCGGCTGGATGACCGTGTCCGGGCCGATTTCGACGGTGGAGTCCACGTAGACCGTGCTCGGGTCGAGCATCCGGACGCCCGAGTCCAGCAGGCGGGCGCGGATGCGTTGGAGCGCGATCCGGTTCACGTCGGCCAGCTGGGCCTGGGTGTTGACGCCCAAGATCTCGTCAGGGTCCTCTGGCTGAACGGCGTCCACCTGGAGGCCGGCTGCGACGGTCGGGGCGACCAGATCGGTCAGGAAGTACTCGCCCTTCTCGCTTCGGGGCAGCTTGCCGATCTGCTCCCAGAGCCAGTCGGCACGCGCCACCATGACGCCAGCGTTGACCTCCTGGATCTCGTCGTACCGCTTCGGGCCGGGCAGCTCGATGATGCCGACGACCCGGTTCTGCTCGTCGCGGTCGATCCGGCCGTAGCTGGCGCTGACGGCGTCGTGGACCGGCGAGGAGCCGCGCACGAAGGTCAACAGCACGAGAGCGGCATCAGTGGCGGCGGCGATCATCCGCCGGAGCGTCTCGACGCGCAGCACGGCCGTGTCGCCGTACAGGACGACGACCACGTCGGCGCGGCCCTGGAGCGCCTCGCGGGCCTGGAGGACGGCGTGGCCGGTCCCCAGCTGCTCGGCCTGGAGGACGACCTCGACGCCATCGCCAGCAGCCGCGACCACCTGATCCGCGTCGTGGCCGACGACCAGGGCGGTGGCAGTGGGCTGGAGCTGCCGCCCGAGCTCGACGACCTGGCGGACCATCGGCAGGCCGGCAATCGGGTGAACGAGCTTGGACAGGCTCGACCGCATCCGGGTGCCCTTGCCGGCGGCAAGGATCACCACGCCAACGTGGAGGTCGGTCGTGGGAGGTGGAGGCTCCGATAACTCGGTGTTCTGCATGCTCCGTCGGCGCGTCCGGCGCGGCCCTGTCAGCCGTGTGCTGAGGTGGGCGGGCGCTCTCGTGGCTGGCGTGTCAGGACTCGAACCTGAAATAGAGGATCCAAAGTCCCCTGTGATACCATTTCACCACACGCCAATGGTGACGCGTCGCTGCAATGACTGTACTGACGGCCGGCGCACGGCGTCAAGAAGTCGGGTACACCAGCAGCGTTACGAGAGGTCCGGCAGTGGGACCGGCTCGCCGCGCGGGTGACAGACGCCGCAGTGCAGGGCGTCCTCGACCACCACCGCCTTGACCACGTCGTCAGGTCGTCCACGGTACAGCCCGACGATGTACGGACGAACCTGGGCGTGCTCTCGACAGGCGCCCCGGCCGCAGAAGCGGCAGGCGCCGAGCGCGGTCTTCTCACAGGTCCAGCAATCCACCCGGCAGCCCTCCGAGCCCTGACGACGACCTCGGCGCGAAGGGTACAGCACGCGGGCATGGCGCGTCCCGAAATGACGGCCAACCGTGTCGCGCCGGGGTCCTGGGTTGAAATCCGCGGCGTAGGACCGTTCAGGCGGAGGCCCGCGCCACGGCGGCGCTGGCGCGGCGCTGGGCGGTGCTGCTGACTTGCTCGCGGGTCTGGGGGCGGTCCAGGAGGCTCTGGAGCTCCTCGGCAGTCAACGTGTACGTCTCGACGGGGCTGAGGGCGCGGACGGTGGCCGAGCGCGGGGCGCGGTTCAGCAGCGCCATCTCGCCGAAGAAGTCGCCGACTGTCAGCTCGGCGAGGACGGTCTCGGCGCCGTCTGGCTCGCTCCGGACGACCTCGACGCGTCCGTCCACGATCACGAAGAAGCGGTCGCCCTCGGTGCCCTGCTCGACGATGACGTCGCCGGCCGAGTAGCGGGTGACCAGCATCGTCGCGGCGAGACGGTCGAGCTCGGCGGTGCCCATGCCGGCGAAGAGTGAGAGGCGGGCCAGGCTCCGGCGCTCGGCCAGGGTGCGGTGGACCGACGTGGCGACGTCCACGCGGCCTCGGAGCCAGCGGCGGAAGTGGCCGGCGTCCAGGCTGAGCAGGCGGGCTGGCGTCTCGGCGACGACGGTGGCGGTGCGCGGGACGTTGGCGACCAGCGCGGCCTCGCCGAAGTAGTCGCCAGGGCCGAGGACGGCGAGGCGCTCCTCGTGCTCGTCGGCGGCGATCCGGACGACCCGGACCTGGCCGTCCAGGATCACGAAGAAGCGGTCGCCGCGCGCGCCCTGCCGCACGATCAGCTGGCCGGCTTCGACGGTCTCGGAGCGGAGGTGGACGGCGACCTGGCGGAGCTCGAGGCGGGGCACGTCGGCGAGGAACGGGAGGGCGGCGAGCGCTTCGATGTGCTCGCGTGGGACGTCGCCGCGCGCCCGCTTCCACTGGCGGTACAGGAGCCGGGCGGCGTCGCCGATCATTTGCCCGAGGCGCGCGAGCACCGCGAAGGCGGCCGGTCCGAGCAGGAACCCGGCGATGCCGACGGCCATCAGCTGGCTGCCAGGGTCCGGGCTCTTCCAGAGATCGACGAATGAGCTGGCGTAGCGAAGATCGCGGGCCGAGAGGATCAGGACCGGGATGATCGCGACCAGCAGCGCGTAGCCGAGGCCGTAGGCCGTGTAGATCCGCTCCTCGCGGGTGAGCCGCGCGCGTGCCCGCAGCTTCGACCAGAGCTCCTCGCGGACGAACGTCAGGGCGTTGGCGCGGAGGGCTGGCATCTCCAGATAATCCACCAGGAAGAAGTAGCCGTCCAGATCGAGGATCGGGAGCAGGTTGAAGGCGCCGTTCACCAGCCAGACGAACGACGCCTTGAACAGGAACGCACCGATCTCGGTGCCGTCCAGCGGGTAGGCGACGAGAGCCAGCGCCCCGCCCAGCACCAGCACCGAGAACGGCCCTGAGAGCGAGACGGCCATCCGACCGCGGCGGTCGGCCATCCAGACGTCCGAGGTCTCCACGAAGATGCTGGGCAGGAAGTAGTAGAGCTGGATGCCCGCGCTGATGATGCGAGCGTTGTGGCGCTTCATCCGGAGGCCCTGGGCGGTCTGGTAGAGCGCGACGCCGAATAGCTCCAGGAACGCCAGGGTCAGCAGGCCGAGCGGGTACGAGCCGTTGGTCTGGAGCAGGTCGTGCTCGGCGAGGAGCACCTGCCGCCACCAGGCCGCGAGCCCGGCGACGATGACGGCGACCCAGAGGATGCGGGCGGCTGGCACGTAGAGGAGCCAGCCGCCGAGCTGGTAGGCGCGGGCGAATACTCGGTCGGCCCAGGTGATGCGGATCAGGTCGATCTCCAGCACGCGGCCGGCCCTGGCGGACCAGCGGGCGATCCGCGAGTTGTTCCGCAGTTGGATCTCGACGGCGGCGTAGGCGTCCAGAGGAGGCGGCCCGAGGAAGCCGTCGGCGCGCAGGCGTCGGACGAGCCGGGCCAGTCGATCGGCGACGAAGCCGCCACACTCCAGGAAGTGGGCCAGGGCGATCTCCTGGACCGTCCTCACGCCGTCCATCCGTCCCCAGAGGTCGAGGTCGATCTCGTCGAGACGGAGGTAGCGGACAGTCGGGCTACGCAAGACCCAGAAGCGGCTGCCGCCCCGGCCGTCCACGGCGCGGACCTCGACGTCAGAGGCGGGAGTCGGGACGTAGGCGCCGAGATCGAGGCCGTCCGCGAGGTCGGCCCAGATGTCGATGCCCGGCGTGCTCTCGGCGCTGACGAGGGTCCGCCAGATACCGACCGGTCCCGGGTCGGCGGAGGTCGATGCGGTCATCGCCGGCGTCGCGGACGAGGCGGGTGGGGCGTCGGCTAGACGATGCGCCCGGCCACGCGCGGGCGCTGGGCCAGCGGGGCGCCGCCGCCGGACGCTTTGAGGCCGGCCAGGATCGTGGCCCGCTCATCGTCGGTGAGGTCGAACTCGGCGAGGACGCGCTCGGTCTCGGCCTTCAACCGCATCGCGAAGGCGCGGTCGCGCAAGGTCTGCGCCAGAATCGTGCTGACCGCTGCTGCGCTCACGGGAAGGCTCCTCGGAGAATTGGGAGACGCGTCAGACGTCGAGGTCGTGTCGCGGCCCGATACCGAGTATATCCCATGACGGAATCGTTACAAACACGCATAACGGCATCTGTCAGCAATCTGACGAATGCGAAACGACGCTGGTCCGGCGACGACGCGGTACGATGTGGTAGACCTGCGCGATCGTTCGCGACGCAGGCGTCCACACAAGGGAGTGAGGGGCGATCCGGCGCTCCCGGGCAACTGGAGTTTCCCGGGTATGCTCGGGGATCGCGCGCCGAATCGTGCCTGAGGAGTTTGCACCATGATGCGTTGGATCACCGCTGCCGTCGTCGGCATCACGGCGCTCGCGCTGGTGGCGCAGCCGCTGGCGCCGACCGCGCAGGCTGCCCAGGCACGAGGCAAGACGATCGTGCTGCTCGGGAGCATCGGCCGGGACGTGGGCGAGACGCCCTGGAAGCTGTTCAAGGAGCAGCTGATGATGCGCGGCTTCCCAGCCTCCGAAATCCTGGAGTTTCAGTACACCGGCGGCACGTTCGGGCCGGACGGCGCCTACACGCCGAACCCCGGTGGCAAGTGCGAGAGCTATTCGAAGGCATCATTCCTGGCACTGAGGCAGCTGATGGCCGATCTGAAAGAGCGACGCCCCAACAACGAGGTGTTCCTGGTCGGGCACGGGGTGGGCGGCTTCGTGGCGACCCAGGCGCTCTGGGGGGTGATGGGCCAGGTCGAAGACCCGGCGATCTGGTCGAACCTGAGCGGCATCGCGACGATCAGCGCGCCGATGGCCGGCTTGAGCTCGCGGCGCACGCCGTTCGAGTACACCAACGGCGGGCGGCTCGGCTGCGTCGATCAGACGATGGTCGCCTGGATGGGCGAGGTCGGCGATCCGGAGGACCGCTACGCGACCGTCGAGCAGCGGGCGGCCATCGCCGTCAAGCTGGGGTACAAGGTCGGCTCGTTCGGCAACACGGTGGACTGCGCCTACTACTATGCCGGCCCGGACGTCTGCCCGAAGGTGACGGAGACGTCTGGCGCGCCGCCGGCCTTGCTGCGGGCGTTGGGGGACGAGCGTCTCACGATGTTCGCGAAGACCGGCACGATCTGGAAAGAGTACAACCTGACGTCCAACTACGACGGCGACGTGATCGACAACCACTCCGCGACGCTGCTGAGCACGCAGCCGATGGCCGAAGTGGCCGAATGGGTGATGTCGCAGACGAAGCAGTAGTCGGGAGCCAGGAGCCAGGAGTCAGAAGGTGATTTCAGCCTCCTGGCTCCTGGCTCCTGGCTCCTCGGCGTCCCGCCAGACGCCGTGGGCTTTGAGGAGGGCGATCAGGCGGTCGTCCGCCTCGGCCTGCGGGACGTTCTTCTCGACGCACTCCTTGCCGACGTACAGGTTCACCTTGCCGGGAGCGCCGCCGACGTAGCCGAAGTCGGCGTCCGCCATCTCGCCGGGGCCGTTGACGATGCAGCCCATGATGGCGATCTTGACGCCGGTCAGGTGGCCGGTGACCGACTTGATGCGGTCGGTGACGGGCTGGAGGTCGAAGAGGGTCCGGCCGCAGGATGGGCAGGCCACATACTCGGTCTTGGAGATGCGGGCGCCGCTCGCCTGGAGCACGTTGAACGCCAGCCTGATCGCGGCGCGGTCGTCGCCGCGCACCTCGACACTGTCGCCGATGCCGTCGCAGAGCAGGCTGCCGAGCGCGACCGAGGTCCGGAGCAGGCGATCGTACGGGTTAGCAGTGGTCGGTGCGACGAGATGGAGGGGGAGCGCCAGCCCATCCTGGTGGAGGCGGGCGGCGAGCAGGCGGTAGGCGCGGATCGTGGTGGAGGCGTCCGAGGACGAGATGGCGAGGGCTGGCGCCACCACGCCGTGCGCGCGGGCCTGCCCGGCCCAGTCGAGCAGGCGCGCGACGGCCGAATCGACCAGCTCGCCCTCGACCGCCGATTCGAGGATCAGGGCGCGAGAACGGCTGGCTATGGCGTCGAGGAGGGCGGTCGGAGGCGGGGCCGTGTCGGAGAGCCAGTGAATCAGGGAGGCCGACACGGCGGCCTCTTCGGGGTGTACCGAGGCCGGCGTCAGGCGAGCAGTCACGGCGACGCCCGGCGCGGCGTCCGCCAGCTGAGCGGCAAGAGCGGCGATGTTCGCTTGCTGCTCCGGGGTGTCGGCGGGCAGGGCCAACGCGTCAGGGGCCGGGGCGCCCGGGCGGGCGGCCGTCGCCAGCGACACGGCGCGTTCGACGGGGCTGGTGTCGCCGGTCGGTGCCGGCACGGACGGGGAGGCGGACGGTGCGTGAAGGACGCGTACGGTCTCGCGACCGCCCACGGACCACGCACCGGACTGGACTTCGGTCGTGAGGCGACGGGCGTAAGCGTACGGGTCGCGCGGCTCGCGAGGGTCGGGGGCGGCCAGGTAGCGGCGCTCGGCGGCGCGCTGGTACGGCGCGGCCAGCCGCTCGGCGACCGGGATCTCGGCCTCCGGCTCCTCGGTCAGCGAGACGCGGATCGTGTCGCCCAGGCCGTCGTCCAACAGCGAGCCGATCCCGACCGCGCTCTTGATCCGGCCGTCCTCGTCGTTGCCGGCTTCGGTGACGCCCAGGTGGAGCGGAAACGTCATCCCGATCTCGTCCATGCGGGCGACGAGCAGGCGGTACGCCTGGATCATCACCTTCGGGTTGGATGCCTTCATCGAGAGGATGACGTCTGGATAGGCGTTCTTCTGGCAGATTCGCAGGAACTCCAGGGCCGACTCGACCATCCCGAGCGGGGTGTCCCCGAATCGATTCATGATCCGGTCCGACAGTGAGCCGTGGTTGGTGCCGACCCGCATCGCGACGCCGAGCGACTTGCACTTCAGCACCAGCGGCGTGAACCGCTCCTCGATCCGCTCCAGCTCCTCCTCGTACTCGTGGTCGGTGTACTCGCGGACGGCGAACTGGCGCGAGTCGGCGAAGTTGCCGGGGTTGACGCGGACCTTCTCGACGTGGTTGGCGGCTTCCATCGCGGCGGCCGGGCTGAAGTGGATGTCCGCGACCAGCGGGACCAGGATGCCTTTCTGGCGCAACTGCTTGCGGACGTCGCCGATCGCCCTGGCGTCCAGGACGGTCGGCGCGGTGATCCGCACGATCTCACAGCCGACCTTGACGAGGCGCTCGGCCTGGGCGGTGGTCGCGTCCACGTCCTGGGTGCGGGTGGTGGTCATCGACTGGATGCGGATCGGGTTGTCGCCACCGACGCCGACGTCGCCGACCATGACGGCGTGGGTCTTCCGCCGATGGTAGGCGAAGGCGCTCGGGCTGTACGGCAGGGACGTGAGGGTGGCGGATGCGAGCGGGGCGGGCGGCAGCGCTTCGAGGGTCATTCTCTCCACCGGGGCCGGACCAGGGCCGTGTAGAGACGCACGCGGGCGTCCAGGCTCCCACGTTGAGGCTACGGGTCGGCGGGCCGCACCGTCAAGGCGCGAACGCGAGGTTTGCGGCCGGTGTGTGCGTACCGTCAGGGTTTCGGTGCGAAGACGACGTCTGCGAGTTAGCATCAGAAGATCGTGTCGATGCAATCACGGGTGGACGCGTGCTGCGCGCCGAAACCTGCGAGATCGCTCAGAATCGGCCTCGTCTCGACCTCGTGACGCACTTGTGACTCGTCGACTTCCTTGCTCGGGGCCGGGCCGCTCGTTAGACTTGGATGTCGGCTCATTCAGGAGAATGAAAGAGGGGGTACACCAGTGCCTTATATGCACAAGAACAGCAAGGGCGACACGTACTATCTCCACGCGAAGGACGTGACGCTACGAAACGGTCGTCAGCAGCGGATCTTTTACTTCGCTCGGGCTGAGAAGCAGGGCGAGGCACTTGACTCCGTGCCGGCGGGCTACGCGGTCGGGGAGAACGCCCGCACCGGCCTGCCGTTCCTCAGCAAGGCGAAGGCCTAAGCGCGAGCGTCGATCGGTGCACCGGACCCGGACCCCGGGGGCGGCCCGACACAGGCTTCCGGGGTCCGCAGGCGTGGCCACGTGCCACGCCCGGGTTTCTTCTTCGGGCGTGAGTCCGTCCGCGTCGAGCTAGCGAGCCTGCTCGCCGCCGGCCAGGCTGGGCACCAGGACTGGCTGCGGCTGGGGCTGGCGCTCGTCCTTGCCCTTGCTGCTCCCGCGATCCGGCTCCCGCACTCCGAAGACCATGACCGCCGCGATCAGGCCGATGGCGGCGCTCAGGATCAGCGAGAGCTCGTAGCTGTGGCGGGACTCGTAGATCGCGCCGGCCAGGTAGGCGCCCACGCCGGTCCCGATCGGCATGATCGTGTACATGGTCCCGAAGATCGAGCCGAGGTTCTTCAGCCCGACCTTGTCCGCCGTGATCGCCGAGGTGAGCGGCCCGGTCGAGGTCCAGGAGATCCCGAGGATGAAGCTCGCCAGGTAGAGCGCCGCCAGGCCGTTCGCCTGGAGCATCACGATGAACGAGAGACCACGCAGCAGGTAGACACAGGCCAGGACGTTCTTCCGACTGAAGCGGTCGCCCAGGTAGCCGGCAGTCACGCCGCCGACCAGGCTGCACGCCCCGACGATGCCGAGGGCGTTGGCAGCGGCCATTGGCTCGATGTCCATGTCCTCGGCGAAGGCGATGAAGTGGGTGCTGGCGAAGCTCATCGTGAAGCCGCAGGCGAAGAACCCGACGGTTAGTTTCCAGATGTCCGGATTGCGCATCGCCTCTTTGAGCGTCATGCCCAGGTTACCGGCGGCGGCGCGGCGTTTCGCATCGCCGGCCTCCGCGCCATACGGCTCGAGACCTTTGTCTGACGGCTTGTCGAAGAAGAGGAAGTAGCCGACCGGCATCACGATCAGCAGCATGAACAGGCCGATCACGCGGTAGGCGTTCTCGTAGCCGACCGTGATGACGGCCAGCATCGCCATCGGCACGGTGACGAGCTGCCCGAGCGCCGCCCCGGTCGAGCCGATCGACATCGCCAGCGAGCGTCGCTTGACGAACCACTTGCTGACAACCGTGGTCACGACGACCGGCGAGGCGAAGGCGAACCCGATGGCGAGCAGCACGCCGTACGCGAGGTAGAACTGCCAGAGCTCGCGTGCGACGCTGGTCAGCAGGAGCGAGACGCCGCAGAGGAAGACGCCGGTGATCACCACGGCCTTCGAGCCGTACCGGTCGACGCCGAACCCGACGACCGCCCGCAGCAGGCCGGCCAGGATCAAGTTGACCGATGCCGCCAGGGCCAGTTGGTCGCGGCCCCAGTGGAGATCCTCGCTCATCGGGACCAGGAACACCCCGAACGAGAATCGGGAGCCTGACGACGCGAATGTCATCAGGGCGATCGAGAACAGCATGACCCAGCCGTAATACAGGCGTCCCACATCCACCTCCCGCGACATCTGACAGCGTACATTGACGGGTGGACGTCCGTCGACCCCCGGCGATGTCGTGACATCTTGGAGACATTGCGGAGATGTCGCAGATCGCCGGAAGAGGTTTCGCCGGGGCGGAGCCCGTGCTATACTCGCGCGGCCCGAAACGGCGGGCATCAGAGCGAGGAAGCGACGGAGCCGGCACAGACTCCGCGAGAAATAGACTCCGATCTGGTGCATTCTTCGTTTTCGGAAGTAGAGCAGGACGATCGGCGGTGAACGCCGGCTGAGCCCATGACGAGATGTGCGGGCCTGCTTTGCTGAGAATACGGTCGGATGGCCTCGTAGCGCGGCTACGCGGCGAGCGCGTCCGAAGAATCTGGAGAACAGACAGGTGAATTACGACGTCCCATGCCGTCCCACGCCGCTACCGGCGCGGGCGCCGTTGCCGGCGGGCTGGCGGCGTTGGTCCCACGGGAACGACGCCGCGGTTTTTCGCTCGATTCTTGGTGTCGAGCGGCCTTCTGGGCTGGTGCTGGTGGAGCGCTGCTGCGCCGGCTCGCCGACGTGCGCCCACTGCGGGAGCGGAATCGCCGAGGCGATGCCCGGCTGATCGCCAGTCGAGAAAGCTCCGGCCGGGCTGACATCGCGTCAGCCCGGCCGTTTTGTCGTTCCTGGATTCCTCGAACTGGCAGCTCGGCGGCGTCTCGCCGGCGTTCTTCCTGCCTGTCAGCGTGTGAGGGCGGCTCCGTCGGCGGGCGCCGGGCCGTCGTCGTCGAAGTGCAGCTGGACGGTCAGCCCCTGATAGCCGACGGTGGTGGCCGGCACGATGCTGGTTGCGTGGACGGCGAACTGCCAAGGGTCGTGCATCCTGGCGCTGAAGTGGGTCAGCCAGATCCGCCGGACGTTCGCCGCCTTGCCGATCTGGGCCGCCTCGGAGAAGAGGAGGTGCTGGTTCTCGACGGCGCTCTGGGCGTCGGCGGGGTCGCCGTAGGTGCCCTCGATGACCAGAAGGTCGGCGTCGGCCAGGAACCGAGGCATGTCGGGAGTCGGGCGGGTGTCGGTCACGTAGGCCAGGCTGAGGCCGCGCCGGGCCGCGCCGAGCACCTCGTCTGGCTGCACGGTCCGTCCGTTCACCGCGACCGGCTCGCCGCGCTGGAGCCGCTTCCAGTCCTCGACCGGGACGCCCAGCTCGCGGGCGCGGCCTGGCAGAAACGGGCGGGTGCGGCCCAGGTCGAGTCGGTACGCCAGGCAGGGCGCCGAGTGGTCGAGGGGAAGTGTCGAGAGGGTGAGGCCGTTCGGGAGGGTGCAGCGGGTGGCCCCGATCTCATGGATCCGGACCTTGTAGGGCAGGCGCGGTGCGAGCACCCGCAGGCCGGCCACCACGATGCCGGTGTGGACCGGCCCGTAGATGTCGAGCGGCTCGGTGCGGCCGGCGTTGGCGACGGTCAGCAGGATGCCGGGCAGGCCGGCGACGTGATCGGCGTGAAGGTGGCTGATGCAGATCGTCGCGAGATTCTTGAATCCCCAACTGGCGCGGCGCATACCGACTTGCGTGCCCTCGCCACAGTCGAACAGCATCATGTCTGGACCGATCCGTGCCAGCAGCGCGGAGAGCGGACGGTCAGGCAGCGGAATGGTGCCGCTGGTGCCGAGGAGGATCACGTCGATCATGGCAACAAGAGGATACCGGTCAGGGCGGATGGGGCGATGATCCAGGTGGCGCGCGCTGGCACGGGTATTCCCCACTGGTCGAACGAGCTCGAGCTGGCGACGAGGATGGCGCGGTCGCGCTGGACGCGCCGCCGCCTGTTCGGCATGGCGGCCGGGGCAGCAGCGGCGGTGTGGGCCGGTCGCTACGGAGGGGCGCGCGCGGCTGCCGAATCTGGCGGCGTCATCGCCCTGCCGCGCGCCCGCGACATCGCGCTGGTCAGGCCGGACGGCTCGGAGGACCGGACGCTACTCACGTTGCAGCAGGGTGAGTTCGTGGCCGACGTGGCGCTCTCGCCGGACGGCACGCGGGTAGCGTTCGGCCTGTTTACGGCCCGTCCTGGCGACGGCGGGGGCGGTTCGGACATCGTGGTCGCGCCGACCGAGCCGGGGGCGGCGCGGACCGTGCTGGTGCCGCGCGACCGGGCGGGGATGCTGCTGGCCGCGCCACACTGGGCGCCGGACGGCTCGGCGCTGGTGTTCGAGGGGGTCGGGCTGTCCGCGACGGGGCAGGCGAGCGTCACGGCGGAGTGGGTGGCGGCTGACGGGAGCGGGCGCCGGGTGATCGCGACGTCAGGTCGGTATCCGAGCTTCTCGCCGGACGGCAAGAGCGTGGTCTACACAAAGGCGCTCCCGACCGGCGACTCGCTGATGATGCAGCCGCTGGACGGCGGCGAGGGACGCGAGGTCGTCCCGGATTCGGCGTTCTTGCTGATCACCTATCCGCGCTTCAGTCCGGACGGGCAGAGCATCGCATTCACGGCGGTGGCGAACGCGCCGGCGACCGTACCGCCGGGGCTACCAGGACCGTTCGGGACGCCAGGTCCGGCCGGGTCGCCAACCGTGCCAAACGGCCCAGGTGTCCCGAAATCGATCCTGACTGGGCCAGGAGGTGGCGCCGGGGATGCTCGGAGCGTGCTGGCGCACGGGTTCCCGGCCGAGCCGTTCGCGGTGCCGGTGGCCGGCGGCGACGCGAGACGGCTCGCGCCGCTGCCGATCGACGACGCGGCCATCGCCTGGTCGCCGGACGGCGCGTCAGTGGCGGTGAGTGGCGCGAACGGCCTGTTCGTCGTGAACGTCGCGGACGGGAGCTTCCGCCGCGTGAGCGAGAACGGCAGCTTCGGGGCTATCGACTGGCGCTAGCGGCAGTTCTTCATCCGCTCGGTGGCGCGGTCGTCAGGGGTGACTTCACCGGTCGCGTCGTTCACCTTCCAGGTGGCGCCGGTGATCGGCAGCTTGACGCTCCAGTTTGGCGCCTCGAAGGTGACCACGCTGAGGTCGATCTGGGTCTGGAGGAAGCGGCAGTTGCCGAGGGTGTCCTTCACCTTTTGGCGGGCGTCGGCGTCGGTCAGTTTGGCGCTCGGGGGCTGGGTGCCGCTGGCGCCTGGGAGCACGATGGTGGGGATGGTGACTGACGGGATGTTGATGGTGGGGATCGTGATCGAGGGGATGGTGATGACCGGCGTGCCGGGCGTCTGATTGACGCCGGGAATGTTGATCTGCGGGATGCCGGGGGTGCCGTTCGCGCCTGAGATGCCAGGAATCGGCAGGTTGGGCAGGCCGGGGATCAGGGCCGGGGCCGGCGTGGGCGTCGGGGTGGGGACGGGCGTCGCGGTGGCCGCGCGGCCGATGGCGATGGGCGAATCCTCCATCCTGGAGAGCGCCCAGAACGCGATGGCGCCCATGATGAGGAGCGCGAGCGCCGCGCCGATCAGGACCGGGGCGAGACGCGGGCCGGAGCGGGCCGGCGGCGGGCCGTACTGCTGCTGATAATAGTCGTACTGCTGCTGGTCGTAGCCGGGCTGACCGTATCCTGGCTGTCCATACGGTGGCTGCGGGTACCCTGGCGGAGGGTAGCCGCCTTGCTGGCCGTAGTCGCCCGGTTGCCCGTAGCCCTGGGTGGGCTGGTCGTAGCCGCCCGGCTGGCCGTAGCCGCCCGGCTGGGTCGGCGGCGGGTACGGGGCCGTCTGGCCCGGCTGCTGGCCGGGCTGGGGAGCCTGTCCCCCCTGGGGTGGCTGCGTCGGTGCGCCACAGCGCGTGCAGAAGCGGACGCTCGGTTGCGGCAGGTCGGCACCGCACTGACGGCAGGTCACATCGAGCCCTTTCCCAGCAGCGTTCGCGTTCCGGCGGCGCTAGCGACCGTGGAACTGTGGTGTCCGTTTCTCGACGAAGGCGCTGATGCCTTCCCTGGCATCCTCGGTGGCGAACAGGAGGTAGAACAGCTTGCGTTCGAGGTCCACCGCTTCGCTAAGCGGCAGCTCGTACGCTTTGAGGACGGCCTGTTTGGCGAGGCGCACCGCGAGCGGCGCTTTGGCGGCGATCTTCAAGGCGAGCGCTTTCGCCTCGTCCATCAGGTTGGCGACCGGCACGACCTTGTTGACCAGGCCGAGCTGCTCGGCGGTGGCCGCGTCGATCGGGGCGCCGGTGAGCACCATCTCCATCGCCTTCGCCTTGCCGATGGTGCGGGTCAGGCGCTGGCTGCCGCCGGCCCCTGGCATGATCCCGACGTTGATCTCGGGCTGGCCGAAGCGGGCCGTCTCCGAGGCGACGATCATGTCGCAGAGCATCGCCAGCTCGCAGCCGCCGCCGAGGGCGTAGCCGCTGACCGCCGCGACGATCGGCTTGTCGATGGTCCGAACGCGGTCGAAGAGGGCGACGCGGTTGCCAGCCAGCAGATCGACCATCGTGCTGGAGCTGAATTCTTTGAGGTCGGCGCCGGCCGCGAACACGTCCGGTCCGCCGGTCAGGATGATGACGCGCACCTCGTCGTCGCCGTCGTGCGCTTCGAGGGCATCCACCAGCTCGCCCAGCACGCCGGAGCTCAGCGCGTTGAGCTGACGGGCGCGGGCGAGGGTCACCAGCCCGATGGGGCCATCGCGCTCGGAGACCACGTACTCGTAGCTCATCGCTTCCTCCGCCACGATGGTAGGGTGCCCCGCCCTCGAGGTCAAGTTGATTCGGTCAAAGCCGCCCCGAGGGTTGAAACCCACAGTCCTGGCGCTGAATCGTCAATCTCTTCCGTCCTCGGGTTTCGCGGTGGTATACTGCCCTTGCGCTCGAATTCCGACCGCGGGAACTTATTGCGGTTGGCAAACGGTTCCCGGACGCTTTCACATATAGGGTCAGACCGCATTTCTGCGCGCGCCACGCGGTACTCGTTGCCGAAGGCACAGCAGTGGCAGAGACCCTGACGAGCGCAATCGACCGAGGGGTAACTCTCGGTCGTTCTTTTTGTCCTGGACTGACCCTCAGCCGGAGGGAACGGATCGGCCGGACTGCTCGTCTGATTCACCGTAAGATGGGCCGTACCGTGTCTGTTGGCGGCGATGAGGCCGAATGCGCAACTCGCGGGGCGGCGCAGCGTTCTCCGGAGTGGCCCAGGCTGGCCTGGACGTGTGAGAGGGCAGGATCGTGAGTGACGCGGACGCATTGGGGCCATCGCCGGCGGCTCGGCGGTGCGCTGGCGCCAGAACGCGCGGAGTATCGGCGATCCGGCGGTGGGCCTGGGTCTACGCTGCGCTGTTCTTCGCAGTGGTGGCGGTCGGCTACGTGCCGGCCTTCAACGACGCCAGCGGCAACCTGTTCGGCCTGTTCTCGCTGCAGCTGATCGACGACGCGCTCCACGCCGGCTCCGGCATCTGGGCGGCGCTGGCTGCGTGGCGCTCGTCGTGGGCGTCCACGCTCTACTTCAAGCTGTTCGGCACGGTCTACTTCATGGACGGCGTCGTCGGGCTGATCTTCGGGCGGGCGTACCTGGACGGCGGACTGTTCACGGACGGGCCGGCCAACCTGGATCTGATGACGAAGATCGCCACGAATCTGCCGCACATCATCATCGGCGGAACGGCGGTCATTCTGGGGTTCGTGGTGGCGCGGCGGTATGCGACGGACGACTGAGTCGCCCGGGCTGGCGGCCGCTCCGCGATGAGACCGTCGAGACGGCGACCACATCCGCTCGTGCTGCTGTTCGCGCTGGTGCTGTTCGGGCCGATCCTGGTCGGGCTGGGCGGCGCGGTGTACGAGTGCAAGATGTACAGCGGCGGCGGATCGGCTCCGCGCCCGCCGGCCCCGCCGGGAGCGGACGCGGCCCAGGCGGCGGCCGGCTCGCTCACGTATCTGCGCCCAGAGGACCAGACCTACCTGACGTTCCCGGAGTGGTACATCGTCTACAGTGCCGACGAATACGCCGGGTTCATCGCGAGCCGGCGGCCGAGCGCGTTCCCGTATTTTGAGGCGGTGCGCCAGTACTGGCAGGGGTACTACGACGTCTGCGGCGTGACGCGCGACCGGTACCCGTTCAACGCGGACGACCACACGATGCTGGCGGTGATCGGGGCGAGCTTCACCGCCGAGAACGTGTTCAAGGGGATCTACGAGAACACGATCGGGCGGGCGTCCGAGTGGACGGCCTCCGGTGGGGTGACGCCCGAGGAGGCGTACGGCCGGCAGGTGGCCGCCGAGTACGGGACGTTCATCCACACCGTGCCGTGGTACAGCTTCCCGTTCTGGTCGAAGCTGAGGCCGTTGTGGGACATGCCACTCGGCAATCCGAACGTGGTGCGACGGGTTGAGCGGCGGTTCGCGCTGAGCCTGGAGTACGCGCTGAAAGGCGGCTACGGCTGGGCGATCGAGAAGGCGACTGAGTCGGCGTACGCGCCGGAGGATCAGGAGATCCTGGCCCGGGCGGAGGGCGTGACGCCGGAGCTGGCGCAGCACGAACCGGGACTGCGAATCGTGCAGGCAGGCGAGAACGGGGCGGCGCTGGTGGCGCTGCCGCGCTACGAGGCGTTCACGCAGCTGGTGCCACGGCTGCTCGGGCAAGGCGTCCGCTTCACCGAGATCGCCGGCAACCACGAGATCATGGTGACGGTGCTGGCGCCGAGCGACTGGCGCTACTCGCCGCCCGAGGGCGCGGTCCTCTTCTCGCTGCCGGTGCCGTCGCAGCCGTCACGGTCGCGGTTCGCGTTGCAGGTGCCGGTCGGGTCGCTCCAGACGGTCGTGGGCGACGTGGCGCGGCCAACGCCGACTGGCTCGGTGGTGCTGGAGCACATCTATGACTACTGAACCGGTGCGCGTGACGGCGACGCGCTCGAAGCGGAGGAAGGCAGCGGCGGCCGTCGCGGCGGTGCTGCTGGCGTCGACCGGGGTGCTGACCGGCCAGAAGGCCAGCGAGATGGCGGCCGACCCGCGCGGCGAGAAGGACTGTCCGCCGGTCAGCGTGGCGGCTCAGGGCGGGGCGGGGGCTGAGACGAGCTCTCCACCGGTGATCGGCGCCGGGAGCGCGGTGGCGACGGCCGGCGTGCCGCCGGCGGCCAGCCTGACCGGGGCGCCAGCGCAACTGCCCTGGAAGCAGAAAGGCGGCGCCCTCAACGACGCCAGTTGCCTGAATCGTACCTCCGTCTACGGGGTGGTGCAGGTCACCACTCCCGACGACATCAAGAGAGCGCTCGACTTTGCGCGGTCGAGCGGGCTGAAGGTGTCGATTGCCGGGGTGCGGCACAGCATGGGCGGGCACGCGTTCGCGCGGAACGCCGTGGTGCTGGACATGACGCGGTTCAACGCCATCGTGCTGGACGAGGGCCGCAAGGTGGTGACCGTCCAGAGCGGCGCAACCTGGCACGACATCCAGAACGTGCTGCACCCGCGGCTCGCGGTGAAGTCGATGCAGTCCACCGACATCTTCACGGTCGGCGGCTCGATCTCGGTCAACGCGCACGGGATGGACCACCAGGCCGGCTCGGTGCGCAGCTCGATCCGATCGCTGCGGGTGATGCTGCCGGACGGCTCGGTCCAGCGGGCCAGCCCGACCGAGAACGCGGAGCTGTTCGATCTGGTGGTCGGGGGCTACGGGCTGTTCGGGATCGTCCTGGACGCAGACCTCGACGTGGTGAACAACGAGGTGTACACCGCCGAACAGCAGTTGATCGACTATCGGGCGTTCCCCGAGCTGTTCGCGACGAGGTTGAGCCAGGACCGGGATCTGGGGCTGTTCTACGGGCACCTTTCGACATCTTCGAGCTCCCTGCTCGAAGAGATGATCCTGTACCAGTATCGACGGGCTGGCCCGCCCCGCGACGATCTGCCGCCGCTGGGCGAGGTGTCCAGCATCAAGCTGCGGCGCCTGCTGCTCAACTTCTCGAAGCTAGGCGAGCTGCCTATGCGCCTCAAGTGGTGGGCCGAGAAGAACGTCGAGCCGCGCCTGGAGACGTGCACCGTGCCGCGCACCCAGGCGATGGGCCAGGGCGAAGCGTGCTTCGTCTCGCGCAACGACCCGATGCACGACTCCGTGAAGTACCTGAAGAACGACCTTCAGCGCGACACCGACATCCTGCACGAGTACTTCATCCCGCGTGACCGGTTCGTCCCGTTCGTGGACGGCCTGCGCGAGATCGTGCGGCGAAACGGGACGATCCTGTTGAACGCCTCGGTGCGGATCGTCCACCGCGAGGAGAACGTGTTGACGTACGCGCCGAACGACGCGTTCGCGGTCGTGCTGTACATCAATCAGGCGACGACGGCTGAAGCAAACCAGGCGATGGCGCAGACGACCCGCGAGCTGATCGACCTCTCACTCGCGCAGGGCGGCACGTTCTTCCTGCCGTATCAGCTGTACTACACGCCCGAGCAGCTCCAGCGAGCGTACCCACAGCTCGGGGCGTTCTTCGAGGCGAAGCGCCGCTACGACCCCGGCCTGCTGCTGACCAACACGTTCTACGAGCGGTACGGGCCGCGTCCGTGAGGGACAGCGTGTCTACGGGGCGTCGATCTCCAGCAGGATGAACTGGTTGATCTGGGGCGCGCCGGCGGCGCTGAAGTTGTCATCCGACAGCAGGATCAGGGTCTGATGCCCGTTCGGAAGGCGCGGCCCGAGGGCGAGAGATTCCAGATTGTCGGGCTTGACGCCAAGCGCGCTGACGTTCGCGAGCAGCGTCTTGCGGGCGGTCCGACCGGTGAACGGCGACGGCAGCGCGTCCAGGTCGCGAACGTCGGTGGCGTCTTCGAGCTGGACGCCGTAGACGTTGACGTCGTTGCCGACCCCCGTCGCGAACGCCCGCTCCAGCGTGAGCAGGTCGTACTGGGGCAGGACGTGGCGAATCCAGACCATCGCGGAGACGCCGTTGTCGGCGGGGATGTTGGGGTCAGTTGAGGCGGCAAACACCTTCTCGACGGCGTAGACGTACTCGGACGTCGGGCGGTAGTCGGCGCCGTAGCGCTCCATGCGGAGGATGCGGACGTTGCTGCCGCTGTCAACCGAGGTTGGCGGGCCGTCCTGGGCGAGCGCCTGCTCGTTGACCGCGAAGAGAGTGTCTTGCGTGGGCGTGAGCGCGAGCCCCTCGAAGGCCAGGTTGTTGCGCATCCCGCGAATCACGCGCGGCCGGCCGTCCGCGCCAGCCTCGACGACGCTCATGAACCGGGGCGGGATCGGGATCTCGCCGAGCAGCGTGCCGTCGAGGGCGAAGCGCCGCAGCCAGGGCTTGTTGTCGCGGTCGCGCTCGGACGAGAGGATTAGGGTGTCGTCGGCGAGCAGCTCGAGGTCTTCGAGGTCGGAGTCGCCGCGCTGGAACGGCTGGATGCCGGGCGTGGCGGCGTCGCTGTCCAGGAACGTCACGCCGACGATGCGGACATCCGCGATGCCGCTGGCGTCGGCGTCGATCTGGAGGGTGTAGAAGCGGGGTGGCTGGTTCTCGCCACGGTCGTCGGAGACGGCGTAGTAGACGTTGCGCTTGGCGTCGAAGGCGAGACCGGAGAGCCCGCCAACGGTGGTGTCCTGGAAGGTGCGTCGGCTCTCGAAGCTGAGCTGGCCGAGCAGATGAAGCGGACTCGGCTGGGCGCCGGTCTCCCACGGCCAGAAGACGAGGGCGAGTGCCAACACCAGGCCGATGAATGCCGGGCGTCGCATAGTAACCTCAGCCCTCCTACCCAGAGCGAGCGTGCGCGTCGGAAGGCGAGTTGGCGAGGCCCCAGGAAACGATCACCCCCGGCGCGGATCTCAGTCTGACGGCAACCCGACAGAAGAGCAAGGGACATAACGGCGATTTTGAGCGGTCTGTCGAGATGGCCTCGCCCACCGCTCAGCGGGCCGGCGATTCGCCGAGTCGCGCGGTAGCAGCAATGCCACCGAGGTCAACGGTATTCGCCGACCGGGCTGACGTAGACGACGCCTGACAGGCCCCAATGCTGGCCGCTCCGGCTCAGGTCCACGGCGACGACGCCGGTGCCGGGTCGGGCGTCCGGCGGCACCTCGACGGTCCAGGCGCAGCTGCCGCCCGGGGCCGGCGAGTCCGCCAGCTCGATGGGCTGCTGGCCCCGGAACGTCATGGTCCCCGCGCAACGGGCTCCGGGCGCCGTGGTGACGCCGATGGTGAAGCTCTGACCGGGTAGCACCGAGTACGGCAGCTCGGAGAAGGAGGGCAGCATGATGCCGACGTCCATCCCACCCTGGGCGAAGGCAGCGGTCGTGCCAAGCTGGGGGACACCTGACGTGCGGTCCGCCGGCGAGGGGGCGAACGCGAGCGCCGACGCGAGCGCCATCGCACCGACAACCCGGGCTGCCAGTACCACTGCCGGGAGCCGGTGCCGCCGAGTGCCGAGCCAGTCCATATGTGGTCGCCTCCGGGATGCGTCGTGAGGCGTCCGAGCTCGGTACGCAGGGGGCCTGACCGGTACCTCACGTCGCTTACACAGGTCGGCGCGTGCCCGCGCGGGCCGCGCGACCCGATAAGGATGCCACGCTGGACGAGAGCGGCGTCGAACGGAGAGGCGCCCGAATCCCCCGAACAGGCCAGCCCTATTCGCGTTGGCTGGTCGTTCTCATTGAGTGGACCGACTGTGGCTCGACACGACGCGGAAGTCCGCCCGGTCGGTCGGCCGCCCCGAAGCGCAGGCGGCGAAAGGTCGAGAATCATGAATGGTGGACCGGCGATCTCGCCAGGAATCGAGCGTACGCTGGCGATGTTGTCCCATCAGCCGCCCCGTGCCGAGATTCTCGAACCGTTCGTCCAGGCGGCCCGCGACGTGTTGTCGCAGGAGGTCGGTCTGGACGTGACGCCCGGCCGGCTCTCGTTGGCGTCAGGCTCCGCGACTACGCTCGACGTGACCGTCGTGATTGGCATCACGGGCCGGCTGACCGGCGTCGCCGTCTACGGGATGGACGGCGACATGGCGAAGGCGATCGTGGGAAACATGCTTGGCTCGCCGGTGACGGAGCTCGACGACATGGCGCTCTCTGGCATCGCCGAGCTGGGCAACGTCATCACCGGCCACGCCACGACCCTGCTGTCGGCGGCGGGCCTCGTCTGCGACATCTCGCCGCCGATCCTGCTGATGGGCGCGGGCAGCCTGCTCAGCACGATGAGCATTCAGCGACTGGTGATCCCGCTGACGACCGACATCGGGACGCTCCAGGCGCAGGTCGCGGTCAAGGTGACGAGCGCCAAGTCCGACTCGTAGATGCGAGCAGACGAGTTGAGAGCAGACGAGACGGTGCTGCTCAGGGCTCGTCTGCTCTGAACTCGTCTGCTCGCTACTCGGTCCAGGCGGGGTACGTCCGCGGCGACAGCTCGCTGGCGGGGCGCTTCGCCCAGTCGTGGCCGTCCATATTCGACCACATCCGCTCGCCGGCCTCCTGAAGCGCCGCGTTCACGGCCGGCTCGTCCACGGTCATGACAGTGCCGCCGCGCATGACGATCTTGCCGTTCACCATCACGGTGTCCACGTCAGACGCCTGGGCGGAGTAGACGAGGTTCTTGATCGGGTCGCGCAGGGGGACCAGCCAGGTGCTGCGCGCATCGAAGAAGAGCAGGTCGGCCTTCGCGCCAACCGCGATCCGGCCCAGGTCGTCGCGGCCAAGCGCGCGGGCGGCGCCGAGCGTGGCGGCGTCGAACACGTGCGCGGCAGTCGTCGTCTCGGTCTGGCGCTCGATCGTCTTGGAGAGGACGGCGGCGAACTTCATCGCCTCCAACATGCTCTGCGGACAGGTATCGGTGCCGAGGGTCATATTGACGCCGCGCGCGCGGTAGCGGGCGAAGCTCTCCATCGCGACGCCGCGCCGGGCAAACACCCAGACCGCGTGCGCGACCGAGCAGCCGCTGTCGGCCATGATCCCGACGTCGTCGCCGGCGTAGTTGGCCCAGCTCGTGCCGGCCACGATAATGGCGTGCCCGAGGATCACGTCCGGCCCGAGGAAGCCGATGTCCGACAGCCACTCGACGGGGGTGCGACCGTTGCGGCGGATCATCTCCTGGAATTCGTTGACGGACTGGCTGACGTGAATCTGGATCGGGACGTGGAGGTCGTTGGCGGCGGCGCGCGTCTCGCGGAGCAATTGCTCGGTGCAGGTGTCCACCTGGACCGGACTGAGGAACCCTTTGACCAGGCCGTCGCCAGCGCCGTCGTTCCGCTCGACGAACTGGACGGCCCGTTTCAGCCCCGCCAGGCCGGCCTCCTCGTCCCACTCGTAGTCCACCCGGCGGCCGTCAGGGGTGAACCAGCGGCCGGAACGGTAGCCCGGACCCATGTACAGCCTGAGTCCTGCCGCGATGGCGCGCTCGACGGTGTAGTCGGCGAGGGGGCCGATCTCCAGGACGGTGGTCGCGCCGCCGTGGAGCAGCTCGGCCATCGAGTAGTCCACGCAGGCACGGGAGGCGGCCTCGTCCTGGGCGGCGCCACGCACGGGCAGAAACTCGAACAGGCCAGAGTTGTAGAACTGGCGCCGCCCTCGGTCCTCGATGAACGACTTGTCGAGCGGCGAGCCGGAGAGGTGGGCGTGGGTGCTGATCAGGCCCGGCGTGACGAGCATCCCGCTGGCGTTGATGGTCTCGTCGGCCGGGCCGTCATACGACGTGCCGACGTGGACGATCTCCTGGCCCTCGACGACGACGACGCCGCGCCGGAGGTAGCGGTGGCCGCCGTTCTGGAAGGCGATGACGTGTCCTGCGTCGATGCGGGTGCGTCGGCTAGCCATCTCGGTCCCACCTCTGCGCGTGCAGGGCGACCTGACCGCGACTTCCGTGCGCGCCGGCCGCCAGTTAGGCGGCATTGTCTCACGCCTGCGTGTACGTGCGCGACGAGCACCGTCCAGTCATGACGGCGTATCGCCCCGACAGGGCACCCCGTTGCGCGGCGGGCGCCTTCGTGCCATGCTGAGCGTGCACCGACGCGGCGCTGGAGATCGACCGAAGCAGGATAGTCAGGTCGATCGCAGGAGAAGGACGGTTATTCGCAATGACTCGAATGCCGTATCAGACGACGGCTATGCAACGTGCAGCACACTGGAGGATCGTATCGCTATGACGCATCAGCTTCTCTTTCACGATCTGGCACCCGATCCGCGGGAGGAGTGGCAGCGGCTGCTGCGGTTCGTCGGGTGGGGCGAGGCCGACCGCCTCGCGGCGGCGCGCTCGGTCGAAGCGATCTTCGCGCGCGGCCACGAGCTGGTCGTCGAGACGTACGCGCACCTGGCGAAGGTGCCGGAGACGGCGGCCTTGCTGGGCTGGCAGGACGGTCCGGAGCCGGAGCATCTCGAAGAGCGGCGCCGCTTCCTGACGATCTGGCTCGCCCGCACGCTCGGCCTCGACACCAGCGACGAGCTGGCCGTGCACCTGTTTCGGGCCGGGCTCGTGCATCACGGCCTTGGGTCGCGCCGCGTGCACGTGCCGCAGTCGTACGTGATCGCGACGGTGGGCCTGGTGCAGGCGGGGTTCGCGCGCTGCCTCGCCGAGGCCGGGCTGCCGGCCGACGTCACCGCTGCAGCGCTCGGCGCCTGGAGCCGCTACTTGAGCGTCCAGCTCGACGTCATGCTGCTCGGCTACCGGGCAGCCGCCGATCTCACGGACGGTGACGTTACGGTGCGGTGCGCGGCCTACGGTCGGCTGCGCGAGCTGTTCGGAGACCGCGCGGTGCTGGTCGGCCTGAGGCGGGACGGCAGCCTCGGCGAGGTGCTGGGCAAGCTGTTCGCGGCCTATCCGCGGGTGCGCGCGGAGGTGCTGGACCGGGTCTGGGACGAGTCGGAGCCGGCGGCGTCGCGCACGGTGACGCTGACGCCGGTCTACATGCCGCGTCCAGGCTGGCGCCTGCTGCTGAACGGCCGGGACGCGAGCTACGAGGGCGGCCTCGACCAGCAGGTTGGCGCGGGCGACGAGGTGTCGTTGTTCCCACCCGGTCGGTAGCCTCCCAGTCGGCGCATCCTTCTCCTCCCAGACGGCGCGGCTCGACGTTCCCTGAAAGAGCTTCGTAATAGTTGTCACGCCCTGGCAGGCGCGTACCTCCATGCTCGACACGGGATGAAAATCGCGCCTGGGCGCGATTCCTTGTAGGGCGAGTCTACCGGTCGCCAGCGTCTCACTGGCCTGTGCGTCGGTGCTCTGGCGAGCTGCTTGTTGGAGGTCGCCCCACATCGTCGCGCCTGTGTCTGCCCGAGGGAGTTGACGCTGAGATGTCGGGACGATCGTCTGCGAGCCGTGCACGGCGAGTGATAGTCGTGTTGACCATGCTCCTCATGCCGAACGTCGTGCCGGAGTTGGCGACCCCGGTCACGAACGCTTCCGGTTTCGTCGACGTGTGGACCGGCGGCGCCCCTGGGACCCAGGCGTGGTCCGCCGACTTCAACTGGAGCTCCGGCTCCGCGCCCGCCCCGGCGTACGACGTGATTTTCGACAACACGTCGTCGAAAAACAATCTCCTGGATCGCGATACCGGCATCAACAGTCTGACCGTCAATCCCGGATATGGCGGTACCTTCTCGGCGAATGCCGGCGCGTCGTTGGAGATCCTGAACGGGCTGACGATGGCACAGGTCGCCAGCGTGACGCTGCCGTTCGAGATCAACGCGTCGCAGAACCAGACCTGGCGGGTTCCGGAGGTGCTCGGGGTGCTGACGCTGACCGGCCTGGTTCACCTGCCATCGGAGCTCACCGTCGAGAGCGCGGGCAACACGATCGTTGGCGGCGTCCTCTCAGGGACGGGCAGCTCCGCGCTGGTCAAGACGGGCGGGGGCGCGCTGCGGCTCTCCGGCCTGGCGCCGAACAGCTACAGTGGCACGACGACCGTGAACGCCGGGACGCTGCTGCTCGACAAGACCAGCGCCGTCGCGGTCCCCGGGGCTCTGGTGATCGGCGACGGGAACGGGACGGACACCGTCCGCCTGCTCAGGCCGGAGCAGATTGCCGACAACGCGGCGGTGACCGTCAACGCCGGCGGCAAGCTCGACCTCAACGGGCAAAGCGAAACGATCGGCTCCCTCGGCGGAGACGGCACCGTCACGCTCGGAAGCGCCACGCTCACGTTCGGGCAGAACGGATCGTCAACCGCGCTGCTGGGCGCCGTGACCGGCACCGGTGGGCTGACGAAGGTCGGGTCAGGTGGGACGCGCCTGCTCTCCACCGACAACGCGTACAGCGGCCCCACCACGATCTCGCGCGGTGGCCTCGAGCTCGTCGGCGCGCTTCCGGGTCCGCTCATGCTCAGCGGCGGCGGCGCAGTTGGGGGGACCGCCTCGGTCGGTCCGCTCACCGCGACCGTCGGGGACATTGGACCCGGCCTGGTGGGGTCTACGGGGACGTTCACGGCTGCCTCGATGACGCTGGCGCAGGACGTAAGCGTCCATATTCAGATCAACGCGGCCACGGCGCTCGGATTCGATCATATGAATGTCACCAACGGGCTCCAGCTCAACGGCGCGCGTCTAGACGTCGTGACGACGTTTGTCCCGGCGCCGAGCTCACACTTCGCGATTGTCTCGAATGGCAGCGGCGCCGTGAACGGCACGTTCGCGAACCTGCCCGAGGGCGCGGCGTTCTTCTCGCCGGGGCCGGGCGGCGGGACCTCCTACCGGATCAGCTACGTCGGCGGTACCGGCAACGACGTGGTGCTCACCGCCATCGGCCCGGCCTGCACGCCCCGGCCACGTGTCCAGCTGGTGAGTCAGGCGTCCGGTGGCAAGCTCCAGACCACGATCGTACCGGGCGCGCTGACCGGAGGCGCGCGGAATCCGCTCGTGCGGTTCAAGGCGGACAAGCTCGACAACGCCTCGGTCGTGGTGAACGGACGGAGCGTTGCCGAAGGGCAGGCCATCGGGTTTGTCGAGAATACGCTGTCGGCGACGATGCTGGTGTCGCGGGTGACCGGCGGCCGGCCATCGACGGTGCGATTCACGGTGACTGACCAGTGCGGCGACTGGCCGAGCTTCGTGGGCGGCGGCCCGACCGCGTTCTGAAACCAGTTCTGAGGTCAGGCGGCAGCCGGCCGTCGGCGCATCTCGGGGGCGAGGAGCGCGAAGAGGAGCGCCACGACGACCAGAAAGGTCGAGGTCGCGGCGAGCGAGACTTCGGCGCTGAAAAGGTCGGCGATGGTCCCGAGCACCAGCGGCCCGACGATGTAGCCGGTCTCGGAGAGCATCCGAAACGTGCTCATCGCGGCGGCGTTCATACCCGGCGGGGTGATGTCGGCGGCGTAGGCGGATGGCGCGGCGCCGCCGACCCCGCTGGCGACGGCCCAGACGGCGCAAGCGACCATGAACCAGAGAAACGAGGGGGCCATCAGGAACAGGAAGAACGAGACGCCGGTGAGGATGGTGGAGGGCACGATCACCAGCTTTCGGCCGAAGCGGTCGGCCATCGCGCCAGACGGGTAGGCCAGCACGACCGCCATGACGCTGATCGTGGCGAGCCCGAGGCCGATCTCGTCCGGCCCGAGTCCAAGGCGGTCCTGTCCGAGCACCGGCACAATGCTGAACAGGCCGCCGGTCCGCGCGAAGAAGTTGGAGAAGCTGACCAGGGCGATCAGCAGAAAGCCGGGGCGCGGGAGCAAGATACGCATCTGGGCGGCGAACGAGGGACGCTTCGCTGCACTGGCCGCCATGTCGCTGGTAGCGGTGCGCAGCGTTCGGGTCTCGGGCACCCGGAACCAGGCGATCAGCGCGGCGCCGCCGCCCATCAGCGCGTAGCCCCAGAATGGCGCGCTCAGCCCGAGACGGTCGGCCAGCACGCCGCCGGCCAGCGGGCCGAGTCCGACCGCGAACGAGAAGACGCCGCTGTAGACGGCCATGATCCGTCCGCGACGCTCTGGCGAGCTGATGTCCGCGAGCATGATCTGGCTGGCGGTCAGCACGAAGCCGGCGCCGAACCCCGCGATCAGGCGCGCGATCAGGAACGGCAGGTAGGACGGCGCGATGGCGCAGAAGACGTTGCCGATGACGGTGATGAGGCCGCCGAGGGCCAGCGCGTACCGCCGGCCAAGGCGGTCGGAGACGAGGCCGGCAGGCACGCCGACCAGGAAACGCGCGAGGCCGTAGACGGCGATGGTGAGGCCGATGGCGGAGAGTGGGACGTCAAACGAGCGGGCGTAGAGTGGGACGGCCGGGACGATGCTGCCGAAGCCGAGCTGATTCACGAAGGTGAGGACGCAGATCCAGGCCAGGATGTGGTTGTCCGCGAGCCACCGCATCAGGCCGGACCGGAAGGAGGTCGGCGTCATCGGGCGGCCTCGGGTGCGGGCGGGAGCGGTTGGCCGGACGTGGGGGGAGCGACCACGGCGACCACCTCGTCAACCAGCGGCTCCAGGAGGCCGACCTCGGCGGCAAGATCCAGGACGGTGTACCGACGCCGGATCTGGCGCGCGGCGAGGAGGTCGGCGCGGAGTTGGGTGGGTGAGACGCCGAGGTCGGCGGGGGAGGTGGCTGCCCCGAGGGCGCGGAGCATCCGCTGGAGCTCGCCAGACGGGAGGAGCTGCCGGCGAGCGCGCGCCTGGAGGTCCGGCCAGCGTTCGGGCAGGATCTGGAGGCGTGCGCGAAGCTGGTCGGCGGTCGGGTGCTTCGCCAGGCTCTCGACGACGGCGCGGTCGGCGACCTCGCCGGCCGGCAGCGCGCTCCGAGCCGCGCGCTCGACGCTCGCGGCGTCGGGGAGGGCCGAGATGCACGCCTCCGCGTCGATGGCTGTAAGATCGTAGGAGAGGAGGCGCTCGTACAGCATCGTCACCAGGACCGTCCCGATGCCGACCTTGGCGCCGTGTGACGGCGAGACGCCCTGGTGGGTCAGGCCGGTCATCTCCCAGAGGTGGCTGATCAGGTGCTCTGCCCCCGAGGCCGGGCGCGAGCTGCGGGTCGCCTGCATCGCCAGCCCGGAAATGACGAGCCCCAGGAAGAACCGCTCGGTGGCGGCCGAGTCGTGGGCGGCAAGGTGCTCGGGGGCGTCCAGCGACGCCCGCAGCGGCCCCTGCACCATCGCCCAGGCCGCCGCGTCGATCGGCTCGACGGCGAGCGCGTCGGCGACGATCCAGTCCGCGCCGGCCGTTACCTTGCCGATCAGGTCGCCGTAGCCGGCGGCGGTGAGCGGTGTGGGGGCGGCGGCCAGCACATCCAGGTCGGCGAGGATGGCGGCCGGGGCGGGACAGGCCATCGTCTGCTTGAAGCCGTCGCGGGTGATCGAGGCGCCGAACGCGGCGTAGCCGTCCATCGAGGCGGCCGTCGCGACGACCATGTACTCGCGGCCGAGGCGGTGGGCGGCGAGCTTGGTCAGGTCGTTGAGCGTCCCCGAGCCGACCACGACCGGGATCGCGTCGGCGGCGGCGAGCGCCGATTCGAGCTCCAGGACGCGGTCGAAGTCGGCGTGGAGCGGCTCCGCGAGCACGATGGCTGGCTGGGTGGCGAGGCGGGCTTCGCGGAGCTGGTTGTCCACGCGCTGGCCGGCCACATGCCAGGTGGTGGGGTCGGCGACGACGCGCGCGCTGCGGCTGCCGAATGCGGAGGTGAAGGTCGAGGCGACCGCCGCCAGCGCGCCGGCTTCGAGGCGGAGCTGGTGGGTGTCGGTCGCCGCCGTGAGCGCCCGGTCCACGAGCGCTCGGTCGATGGTCATACTATCTGTCTCCTGGCTGGCGCCCGCTGGCGCTAGCCAGACGAGGATAGCAGTCGGCGCGGAGTGTGCCTCATCCGTGGCCGAGCTGAAGGTCGGCCAGGTGGTGCATCTGCTCGCGGGTGGCCGGGTAGAGCGAGCGATAGGTCTGGTAGAGCGCATCGTAGAGGCCGGCCCGCTCGGGGACCGGCTCGACGGTGGCGACGGGCGCGTTCCAGCGGGTCTCGGGCGTCGCGAGGCCGGCGGCCATCGCGGCGAGCAGCGCGTCGCCGTAGCTGGCGCCGATGGTCTCGCGTGGGATCTCCTGCCGCCGGCCCAGGATGTCCGAGACGACCTGGGGCCAGAGGTCCCCTCTGGTGCCGCCGCCGACCGCCACGAGGCGCTTCTCGTGGGCGCCGGCCGCTCGGAGCGTCTCGACGATGTGGCGCACGCCGAAGCCGGTCGCTTCGAGGACGGCGCGATACAGATGGCCGCGCCCGTGTCGCAGGGTGAGGCCGAGGATCAGGCCACGGGCGCGCGGATCGTCCACCGGGGCGCGCTCGCCGGCGAAGTAGGGCAGAACGATCAGGCCGTCTGCGCCGGGCGGCGTGGCGGCAGCTTCCGCGACCAACTGCTCGAACGGCGGACCGCCGGCGATCTCGCGGAGCCAGCCGGTCAGCGCGCCGGAGGTGGCGAGCCCCGTCGAGAGCGTGCTGGTGCCGGGGAAGAGGCCGGTGGTGCCCCAGAGACCAGGATACGGCGTCAACTGGTCCACGACTTCGACCACCATCAGGGTGGTGCCGTACATCAGCATCAGGTCGCCAGGGTCGCGCACGTCCACGCTGAGCGCCTCGACCCACGCGTCGATAGATCCAGCCGCGACGGGGATGCCGGCCGGCAGGCCGGTCAGGGCGGCGGCGGACGGCGTGACGCGTCCGACGACCTCGCCGGGCCAGATGAGGCGCGGCAGCTCCAGCCCGGGCGCGACCTCTGCCGCCCAGTCCTCGGCCCAACGGTTAGTCGCCATCTCGTAGAGCGGATCGACCTGGCTGGCCGAGTGGTGGTCGAGGACGTACTCGCCGGTCAGCCGCTGGGCCACGAACGAGTTGGGCATCAGGAGCTGATGCGTCTGTGCCCAGACGTCAGGCTCGTTGCGGCGCAGCCAGGCGAGCTTCGGGCCGACCGCCTGGCTGGAGAGGAGCGTGCCGCCGCGCTGGAGGATCCTGTCGGCGCCGAAGCGCTCGGTCAGCTCGGCGATCTCGCGGGTGGAGCGCGAGTCGATGCCGTACAGGATGGCGTTGCGGAGCGGATTGCCGTTCGCGTCGGCGGCGAGCAGGCAGGCGCCGATGCCGCTGACACAGAGGCTGGCGATCTGACCGCCGAGCTGGTTGGCTTGCCCGGCCAGCTCGCGAGTGATCGCCAGGAAGTCGGCCCACCACGTCCGCTCGGGGTCGTGCTCGGCCCAGCCAACGCGCGGCAGCAGCAGCGGGTGGGGGCGTTCGGCGACGGCGTAGATCGTGCCGTCGGGTCGGGTGAGGACGCCTTTCGAGCTCGACGTGCCGATGTCGATGCCGAGTACGAGCTCGTCCACAGCGCGCATCGTTCCCGCCAGTCGGTCCAGTGTGTCCAGCGACCAGGGTCGTCAGCCGGACCGTGGGGAGTGTACGTCACGCCCCGGTTGTGAAGATGGTGGCACGGATTCTGCACACTTTTCTGGGTGTGGGGGAGTCACGCCGCGGGACATCCGCGTCCCACGTGACCAGAAGACTGGAGGTACGAACCGATGGCCGACCCGGTTGCCGAGCGCCAGTATCTCGGCCGTATCGTCCCGGGCATGGACGTGTGTGACGTGACCGGCGAGAAGGTAGGCAGTGTCGCGCACGTGCTGCGATTCGACGATCTGACGGAGGAGAAAGCGCCGAATCGCACGGGCGAAGAGATCATCGAGGTGAAGTCTGGCCTGTTCGGGCTGGGCTCCCACTACTACATCCCGATCGGCGCCGTGCAGGAAGTGCTCACGGACTCCTTGTTCATCTCGAAGTCCAAGGAAGCGTTCGAGGAGCTTGGGTACAAGGAAAAGCCGGCGCATCTGGCCGAGCTGCATTAGCAGCTACGGCGAAGCGCACGACCGCGCGGTTCAGGATCGCGTCGGCATACTCGCGCGGCTCGGTCCGAGGTGGCGGAACGCCATCTCAGACCGGACCGCGCTGGCTTGCCAGGCGGTCCGCGAGGTGCGTCGGCTCGGGCAGCCGGTAGCCGCGCGTGCAGGCGCGCACCCGACCCGGTGCCAGGCGGGCGAGACGTCTACAGCTTGTACAGCTTCTTGGCGTTGTCGAAGTGGATCGCCTGGACCAGATCGTCGGAGAGGATGTTCGGCAGCGCGAAGTCCGGGTCGTCGGAGTCCCAGTGCGGGTAGTCGCTGGCGAACAGGATGTGATCCACCATGTCGCCGAAGTGCTCCAGCATCTGGACGAACTGCTGTGGCTTGTGCGGCTCCTCGACCGGCTGGGTGGTGAGGTAGACGTGCTGGCGGATGTACTCTGACGGCAACCGCTTCAGGTGGGGCACCTCGGCGTGTAGCTGCTTGTAGGTGGCGTCCATCCGCCACATCAGTGAGGGGATCCAGCCGAAGCCGTTCTCGACCGACACGAAGTTCAGGTTGGGGAACGTTTCGAACACGCCCTCGGCGACCAGGCTGATGACGTTCGCCTGGGCAGCCTGGGCCGGCCCGACGTGCTCCTCGACGTAGAAGGAGGCCTGGCCGGCGCCGGTGATCGGGTGGCCGTACGAGCCGAAGGCGTGCGACATGATCGGCAGGCCGTACTTCGAGGCGGCCTCGTAGATCGGCCAGTACTTGCGGCGGCCGAGCGGCTCCTGGGTGCGTCCGGGCATGAAGACCTGGACGAACCGGCTGTCCTTGCCACACCGCTCGACTTCCCTGGCGGCGGCCATCGGGTCTTCCGGCGCAACGGCGATCGAGGCGCGCAGGCGGGGCTCCGGATCGAGCCATTCCGCGACCTGCCAGTCGTTGACGGCGGTGGCGAGGGCGGTGCCGAGGTCGAGGTTCAGCACGCCAGCGGCCGAGGTGAGCGGGATCAGCATCGCGTGGGCGACGTTGTACGGGTCCAGGAAGTCGGCGCGCGACCAGGCGACTTCGGAGCCGGAGCGGCGGCCCGAGGGCGGCCTGGCGTCCTCGCGGTGGTCCATGAAGCGCGGGAAGTAGCCGCCTGTCGGGCGCTGGAGGCCGAACGTCTCAATATGGTCGATCCAGCGCTGCGCGAGGTACGGGTACAGATCCTTGATCGAGTCGAGCTCGTTGTGGAAGTCGCAGTCGATCAGGGCGGGCCGGGTGCGGCTGGTCCGAGTATCGCGCTCGGGCAGGATGGCGACCATCGCTCTCGTCTCCTCTGCGTGCGCTCGGCGGTGTGCCGAGGGGAACTGGCGGGCCGGAGGGCCGGCGTCCGCGACCGACGACGGTGATTGACGTGCCTAGGATAGCTTGTACAGGGCGCGGGCGTTCTCGCCGCGAATCTTCTGCGCGGTGGCTGCCGGCAGGTGGCGCAGGAACCCTTCCTCGGCATCGACGGCGTGGGGGTGGGGGAAGTCGCTGGAGTACAGCAGCATCTCGTCCGAGCCGAGCTGCTCGTACACCTCGAGCAGGTGCTTCGGGTTGTTCTCGGGCGCGTCCAGGGGCTGGACGGTGACCCGGATGTGCTCGCGGATGTACTCGGAGGGCGCGCGGCGGACCCAGGGCACGAGTCGGCGCAGGTTCTTCCACTCCTTGTCGAACCGCCACATGTGGGCCGGAATCCAGGTCCAGCCGGACTCCAGGAAGGCGACCTGGACCGCGGGGAACTGGTCGAAGATGCCCTCGCAGACGATGCTGGTCATCTGGGTGGCGAACACCTGGGCCATGCCGGCGAAGACCTCGAAGTAGTAGGAGGGCCAGCCGGTCGGGGTAGGCGGGGTGCCGGGCGCGCCGCCGAAGTGAATGCCGGCGACCAGGCCCTTCTGCTCGATGGCGCCCCAGATCGGGTGGAAGTTGCGATTGCCGAGGGGCTGCGGCGTGCGGACGGGGAGGAGCACCTGGACGAAGCCGGGGTGATCGCCGACGCGCTCGATCTCGCGGGCGGCGAGCGCCGGCAACTGGACTGGCACCACCATCGAGGCGCGCACACGCGGATCCTTCTCCAGCCACTCGGCGATCAGCCAGTCGTTGACGGCGCTGGCCATCGCGACGGCGGCGTCCGGGTTGTTCAGGCTGTCGATGGCGTAGAGGGAGGTCAGGATGGCGTGCGCGGCGCCGGTCGGGTCGAGCAGCTGCTCCTGGACGGCTGCCAGGTTGGAGATCGGCGGGATCTCGGTGCTCCGCTTGCCCTCGGCACCGCCGCCCATCGTGGTCTTGGACGGGTAGTAGCTGTCGACCGGACCTTTGAAGAGCGTCTGCTCGATGTGCTCGATCCAGTAGGCCGGCAGGTACGGGAAGAGGGCCTCGACTCTGGGCACCTCGATGTGGACGTCGCAATCGACGAGCGCCGGGCGTGTGGCGGACTCGCCTGGGGCCGCGGCCTGAGCCTCGATCATGGGGGCGGACCTCCCGCTTCGGCATTGTAGGCTGCCGTCCCTGGACTGTACCCGGTCATCCCCTCTTCGACACCGCCTCTGGCAGCTTTGTGCTGGCCTCGTCGTAGGCCGCCGCTCTTGCCCGTGGGGGACGTCCGCGTTCCACGAGGATACACCCTGGCAGTCGCCACGTTCGACCGGTGCCGGACTCCTGGGTGTGCGTCAGAGTTCTGTGCTGAGCCAGACACCTGGGGCGCGATGAATCGCGCCCGTACAAGGCATCGTCCCCTGGTACGGGCGCGATTTATCGCGCCCACAAAGATTTGACGCACGCCCCGGACTCCTTTCGGCAGCGGAGGCAGGATCGCCGGGCCACGGCGTGAGGCCGCCCCGACGTCAGACCGTGGCCGGCGGCCTACTCGGCATCGACGTCCTCTGATGGCTGGCTCTGCTCGTCCGTCAGGGCTGCCCGGAGCCGGCTGGAGAAGTCCGGGGCTGCGTGGATCTGCCGCACGAGGCCCGAGATGTAGTATCGCTGCCGGATCTCCTCGAGGGGCCGGTCGTGCGGGATGTAGCCGAGGTGATAGAGCTGCTCCACCGAGTACCCCGGTAGCCACCAGGCGATGCTGACCGGGATCGCCCCCGGCCGGACGCTGTTCGCCGCGTCGGCCAGCTCGGTCGTGCAGTTGCTCGTCAACGAGTTGTAGAAACGGGGCTCGCGCTCCAGGGCTGCCGTCGTCGCCGCCAGGCGTTCCACAAGCCTGATCGCAGACTTCTTGGGGATCGTGAGGGGAAACATGTACAGGTCGTTCCGCTGATCGAGCACGCGCTTGACGGTCGTGTCCTCCTCGGTCGCCCAGATGTACATCAGCTCGAACTGGTTGAGCAGACCCTTCCCCAGGCCGAACGTCTCCCCACGCTCCCGTCTCGCCTCGATGGACACCGTAATGGGTGGTTGACCCCTGACGTCGAACGCGAAGTAGGTGTGGGCAACACCCTTGAAGCCTTCGACGGGGAGCGCCGGGAACGGCTCCACGAGAAACCAGGCGCGCTCGATGTCGTTCAGGCGCAGCGAGCGATCCACGAAGCCGGGCTGGACCGCGCCGTCGTCGTCGAGGCGGTAGTCGCGGAGGTTCTGGATGGACAGCACGCCGTCGGCCACCGTTACGGACGGCAGACGCTCGAAGCCGAACTCCCAGTCTCGGTCATGGCTCGGACGTTGGAGGAGAACGGCGGAGACCACTACGGAGACGACGGCCACGACGGCGATGCCCGCGAGGATGAACCGGCCGCGCCAGCGTGACGTGTCGATGCGCTCGTCCTGCGTGGCCGCGCCAGATCCACCCGTCTCTGCCGACGATCCTGCCCGTTCCGGTGCGACGCCATACCGCCGACCTCGGGAACAAGCCTGCGCTCGCCATCTCGGCCGGTATCCCATCGGACGCCACTCCAGTCTCGGGAATGGGCTCACCCCGCTGATGACGGGCAGTGCGGCATCCGAGGCATCTCCAGGGTACGAGAGCGAGCCGCCCGGAGAGCGTGTCAGGCGCCATCTCTCGGAGGGGGCCATCGTCCCGATCGGCCGGCTCGTGACGCATCACCCGCTCACCCGATGGCGGCGGCACCGATCGACAGGGGCGACATGTGAGGGTCGCGGCGGGCTCTCCGGCACGCGGCGCTCGGCGGGACTGCTGGATGGGAATGCGGCGGCAAGGTGACCTGCGCCGTGAAACGGCTGTTTCAGGGCTGACAGGCGAATGGTGTCCACGACGACCTCACGCAAAGGCGCCAGAGATTGAAGATGTAGGTGTCCTCGACGTCTTCATCACTCATCTTCTTCGAGGACAGGAGAGCTACCATGGACTTCATTCGGAAGAGCACCTACGTCAGGGCGGTGCTGCCAGTCCTGTTCGGCGTCGCCGCGATGCAGATCTCACCCCTGTTGTTCGACGCGATCCGCTCGGGCGCGACGCCGAGCTGGTTCGAGTACGGGACGGCCATCGGCGCGCTGACGATGGCCGCGGTGTCGCTGTCGATGGACGACAGCCTTCTTCGCAAGCGGATTCTGACCTGGGTCGTCCGGCTGTTCGCCGTGGCGGTCGCGTTCGTGCTCGGCTTTTCGGGCCTGAGCATCTTCTTCCTGGTGGTGTCGCTTGTGTACGGCTCCATCGAGTGGCCGCACCGGACGGCGGCGGCGCCGGAGGCGGCGGCGTACTGAGCCGCCGTCCCCCGCTCGATGCTCGCGCAGCCGGTCGCCAACGGGCGGCCTGGTGCGCGAGGCGACGGCCCAGCGTCGCGCCGTCGAGAGGCTCACGCTCCCACCCGCTCCGGGGGCGTGGGCCTTCTGCGCTGACCGCGGACCTCATGCGCTGTCTACAGTGCGGGGCGGCGTCTCACGATGCGGCTGACAGCTGCGTCGCCCACGCGATGAGCTCGGGACCGGTCGGGGCCATCACGATCTCGCCGCTCGCATCGCGAACGATCAAGACGACCTCGTTGGCTTCGTCGGCGTCGAGGTAGGCTCGCACGGCTTCGAGCGCGATGTCTCGCTCTTCGAACGAGTCGATCATGCTGCCGCCGGTCAGGTGCCACAGCTCGTAGGTCATGAGGTCAGTGTACCCCATCCGTTCGCCACACTCTCACGACCAGGGTCAAGAGCAGACGTGGATCGCCCCAGATCGTGCAGTGACCATGTTCTCCGTTGTTGAGCTCCATCCGGATGGTGCCATCGAGCGCCACTCGCAATTCGGCGATGTAGCTGCCGAATCTTGGGGAATGAACTGCCAGAGCGACCGCGGCTATTGGCGAGGTGTACACCGACAGGCCGGACCAGCGTCGGAGTGCCCGCGCGGTCCGGAACCGAAGCGGAATGCCCCTGCCTTCATGCGATGTCATGTCCCATTCCGACGGCGGGTTCGATCGTGCGATGCGGTAGAGAAGGATATGCGGACCGTATGGCCCGTCAGGCCTGCTTTCGCTCATGGCAGGTCGAGTGTTGTGAGATAGGCTGGGGGACGGCGGGGCGGCAACGCCTGTTCCAGGGCGTAGGCGATCCGGATCAGGGTCGGCTCGCTCCAGGCCAGCCCCGAAATGGTCAGGTTCACCGGCTGGCCGAACGGCGTGTAGCCGGCCGGCATCGACAGGAGCGGGTAGCCGGCCAGCGCGGCCGGAGTCGAGAAGCTGCCGAGCCGGCGGTCTCCGTTGATCTGGTCGATGGTGGCGGCCGGCGATCCGGTCGGGGCGATCAGCACGTCCAGCTCGTGTTCCGCGAAGACCGCGTCCAGCCCCTCGGTGCGCGACATGCGGAAGTTGTGCGCCAGATATTCGAGATACCGGTAGTCGGTGAGGGGGCCGCACGCCTCCGACTGCTCGTGGAGCTCCTGCTGGAAGTACGGCATCTCCTCGGCCGCGTGCTCCAGATTGAAGGCGATCACGTCCGCGAGGGTGTGGATGGTCGGGTGGCCCCGCTCCGCCAGATAGGCGTTCAGGTCGGCCTTGAACTCGTAGAGCAGGACGTCACGGGAGCGGAGCCAATCGCCAAGCTCCTCGGCGGTGGCGAGGTCGGCCGGATCGACGACGACGGCGCCGCGCTCACGCATGACCTCGATGGCCGCGTTGACGACCGCGTCGGTGTGCTCGCTGTAGCCGAAGTACTTGTTGCGAGCAATCCCGATCCGGGCGCCCTGGAGCCCATCGGGGTCGAGAAACGCCGTGTAATCGGCGTGGATGTGGCCACTGCTGGCCTCGGTGGCCGGGTCGCGCGGATCGACGCCGGTCATGGCGCTGAGGACGGCCGCCGCGTCCGCTACGCTTCGGGCGAGCGGGCCGATGGTGTCCTGGGTGTGCGAGATCGGGATGACGCCGGCCCGGCTGGTCAGGCCGACGGTCGGCTTGATCCCGACGACGCCGCTGGCGTTGGCCGGCGAGACGATCGAGCCGTTCGTCTCGGTGCCGATGGCAACCGCGCAAAGGCTGGCGGCGGGGGCAACGCCGGACCCGGAGCTAGAGCCGCCCGGCGAGCGGTCCAACGCGTACGGGTTGCGGCACTGACGCCCGCGCCCGCTCCAGCCGCTGGACGAGCGCGTCGAGCGGAAGTTGGCCCACTCGCTCATGTTGGTCTTGCCGAGCAGGATCGCGCCGGCCGCCCGAAGCTTCGCGGCGACGGTGGCGTCCTGGGCCGGCTTGTTCCCGAGCAGCGCCAACGAGCCGGCCGTCGTCTCCATCTGGTCGGCGGTGTCGATGTTGTCCTTGAGAAGGATCGGGATACCGTGAAGGGGGCCGCGCGTCTGGCCGGCGGCCCGCTCGGCGTCCAGCGTGTCCGCAATGGCGAGGGCGTCGGGGTTCACTTCGAGGACCGAGCGCAGGCGTCCGTCCAGCTGCTGGATGCGGGCGACGTACGCCGCGACGATCTGACGGGCGGTGGCCTGCCCGCTCTCCATCCATCCGCGCAGGGTGGCGACGTCGATCTCTTCGACGTTCACGCTCGTTCGCCCGTCAGCCATCCTGGCCTCCTCGTCGTCTCGGAATGCTGGTTGCTGGAATCCGCGCTGGTGGACCGGTATCGTAGCGTCGAACAGTCGATGCTGACAGGACGGTCCCACGGAGGGGAGAGGCATGTTCGAAGGGTTCACGCTGACGACCATCGACACGGGCGAGGCGCAGATCCGCCTGCGCCACGGCGGGAGCGGTCCGCCGCTGCTGCTGCTGCACGGCAACCCGCAGTCGCACGTGATGTGGCACCGGATCGCGCCACGGCTGGCCGAGGAGTTCACCGTGGTGGCGGCGGACATCCGAGGCTACGGCGATAGCTCAAAGCCGCCCCACACCGAGGACCACGCGCCGTACTCGAAGCGCGCGATGGCTCGCGATCAGGTCGAAGTGATGCGGCAGCTCGGCTTCGACCAGTATTTTGTGGCCGGGCACGACCGCGGGGCGCGCGTCTCGTACCGGATGACGCTCGACTTCCCGGAGAAGGTGCTGAAGCTGGCGACGCTCGACATCGTGCCGACGTACGAGGCGTACAGTCGAACGAACATGGATCACGCGTTCCGTTCGTGGCACTGGTACTTCCTGTGCCAGCCGGCTGACTTCCCCGAGCGCGCCATCAACGCTGCGCCGCACGTTTTCTTCGAGCGCCGGCCGACCAACATCTTCTCGCCCGAGGCCCGCGCCGAGTACTGGCGCTGCTACCAGAACCCCGACACGATCCGCGCCATCTGCGAGGACTACCGGGCCGGCATCACCATCGACTACAAGATGGACGAGGCGGACAAGGGGAAGAAGAAGATCACCTGCCCGATGCTGGTGCTGTGGGGCTCGCGTGGCTCGCAGCCCGGCGAGGACTTCCTCGGCATCTGGCGCGAGTGGGCCACTGACGTGCGAGGTCGCGGAATCAACAGCGGCCACTTCCTGGCGGAGGAAGCACCGGACGAGACGTACGCGGAGCTGCGGGCATTCTTTGCCGAGTAGCGAGCGGCGAGGGGCGAGGGGCGAGGGGCGAGGAATCGTAGACAGGCAAGCTTCCCCTGTCATCCTGAGCTCGCGAAGGATCTCACAGACCTGCCTCGCACTCAGGGAGTTGTGCGGCTCCGGGGGGAGATCCTTCGCAGGCTCAGGATTTGGTGATTGGACAATCGGATGGGCCGCTCCTTTCGTCAAGCCGCGCGTTGTGGGGGTCTGCGGACGACCGGCTGGCGCGGATGAGGCTGCGGGCGCTGACCTGGGCGTCGGCCGGGGGCTTTTCCGCGCGGTTGGACCGGGCGAGCCGGCGTTCCAACCTGGCAGAAAAGCGGGCCGCAGGCGCGGCGGACGCGGGCCGGGGTGAGGCGGGTCGGCAGGAGCGGGCGTTCCCATGGGAGCCGTTGGTCGGCGACCACGGGTCGGGCGAGCCAGAGCATCCAGAGGGCCATGGCGAGCAGCCAGCTCCAGCGATCGGCGGCCTCGGGGTGCAGCGGGCGGACGGCGGTCCAGCCGAGGTCGTGCTTGAGGAAGCGGAAGCCATGCTCGATGACGTAGCGGCGGGTGTACCACCGCCAGAGGTCGAGCAGGTCGTCGGGCAGCGGCCCGCCGATCCAGGCCAGCCAGAGCGGCTTGGGCGTCTTGACGTGGCGGGGCAGCCGCTCGACCTGAACCCGGACCAGGGTGAACGGGGCATCGGCCGCGGCCTGGCCGTGCAGGTGCTCCCAGACGTCGACCTGCACCTGGCCGTGGACCGGATCGTCCAGCGTCGCCGTCCGATCCGGCGTGCCGTGGGTCGCGGGGTCGGACAGCTTGAAGACCGGCCCGTGCACCGGCGGTCGTCCACGCCAGGTGCGCGGGCCTGGCGGCCGGAAGAACTTCCGATTCGAGCGCAGGCGGACCAGGATGTCGAGCGGCAGGTCGGCCCGCACGAACGTGATCGGGTCGTAGTTGCTGTCGTACGTCCCGACCGGGCGGGCCGCGCCGGTGGGGCGGGCCGCCAGGGCCCGCCGCAGTTGGCCGATCGCGACCTCGGTCGCCGTGCCGTCGGTGGGGCCGCGTCGCTCGACGTCCAGCGGCAGCACCCAACTGCTCCCGATCTCGGGCACGTCCACCAGCCACTCGTACTCCCAGGCCGGCACCACCCCGTCCTGCGGGATGCCCGGCGTGCTGCGGTGGCCCCACGTCCGCTCCGGACTCGTCTTCGCCGCCGGCCGGGGCCAGGTCGTCCCGTCGCCCGCCCACACCGGCCGACCCGGCCCGGCCCGGCCCGCCTCGTCCGCTGCCAGCCGGGCCTGCACCAGCGCCCGACACCGGTCCGGCCGCACCTGTCCGTCTGCCAACGCGTCGCTCGCACTCGGCCAGCGACGCCGAAAGATCGATGCCAGGCTCAAATGCACCAGATTCGCCGGTCCCGACGACACCACCGCTGCCTCCAGCAGCTCGAACAGGGTATCTTTCCGGTGGCCCAGGGTCTGGTACACGGCCTGACGAAACGCGCGGATCGTCTGGACTGCCGTGGTTGCTTCCATACCCACAGCATTCCTCGCGCGCCGACGCTCCGCCAGGCCTCCTCTCCCTGGGCTTCCTTTTGTCCAATCTCAAGTCAGGATGACAATCTCCCTCGCCCCTCGCCCCTCGCCCCTCGCCCCTCGCCCCTCGCCCCTCGCTACTCGCGCGCGTCATAATCGTCGGCCCGCGCACCGGCACGAGCGGCAGCATCGGCGCGGAGGTCGAGGCACGCGCGCATGCAACGCAGACGCCCCGTCGCACTCGGATCGGACGCGAAGTCGAGCCAGGTGCGCGCGCAGTACGACGCCCTGAAGCGCGAACATCCGGGCCGCATTCTGCTGTTCCAGCTGGGCGACTTCTACGAGACGTTCGAGGATGACGCTCGGATCGTGGCCCGCGTCTGCGACATCACGCTGACCGCGCGAGAGCTGAGCAAGGGGGACCGGGTGGCGCTGGCCGGCGTCCCGATCCACCGGGCCGCGCCGCACATCGGGAAGCTGATCTCGGCTGGCTACCACGTGGCGATCTGCGATCAGATCGGCGAGGCCGGCAAGGGGCTGGTCGAGCGGCAGGTGACGCGGGTGGTGACGCCGGGGACCGTCGCCGAGCCGGGGCTGGTCTCGCCGCACGAGAACAACCTGATCGTGGCGCTGGCGGCGGGACGGACCGGCGTCGGGCTGGCGGCGGCCGACGTGACGACCGGCGAGCTGCTGACGACCGTCGTCGAGAACAACACACAGAGCGGCGCGCTGGGCGGCCGTCGAAACCACTGGCGCGCCCGGCCCGAGCCGGCGGGCGACGAGAGCCAACAAGGCGTCACCCGCGCGCTGCTGGCGGCCGAGCTCCAGCGACTCGCGCCCGCCGAGTGCTTGATCGCCGAGAGCAGCGAGATCGGCGTCACGCTGCCGGGCCACACGACGACGCTGCCGCCCGCACGCTTCGAGCTGGGGGCCGCTGGCGACACGCTGCGGCGCCTGTTCGGCGTCAGCTCGCTGGACGGCTTCGGGCTGGCGGCCGACTCGCCGGCCCTGGCGGCGCTCGGCGCGCTGGTGGCGTACGTCGGCGAGAACAACTACCGGCTGCTCGGCTCCTTGCGTGAGCCGAAGCCGTACGTCGTCGGCTCGCACCTGGCGCTCGACCCGACGACCCGGCGGAACCTGGAACTGACCCGCACGGCGCGGCATGGACAGGTGCGCGGCAGTCTGTTTCACGCCGTCGAGCGGACGCGGACGGCGATGGGCGCCCGTAGGTTGCGCCGCCTGCTGGGGCAGCCGCTCGTGGACCGCCCGACGTTGGAGGCGCGACTGGACGCCGTCGAGGAGCTGGTGGTGGACTCGCACATGCGCGGGCAGCTGCGGTCCACCCTGGCGAAGCTTGGTGACGTCGAGCGGCTGATCGGACGGGCGCGGCAGACGACTGCCACGCCGCGCGAGGTCACCACGCTGGCCCAGGCGCTGCAGATCCTGCCGGATCTGAAGCAGGCGGTGGCGCACCTGGACGGCGGCGCCGGGCTGCTGCCGACGCTCGCCTCGGCCATCGACGGCCGTCCGGATCTGGTGACGGCGATCGATCGGGCGCTGGCCGAGCCGGGCGGTCCGCGACTGATCCGCGAGGGGTACAGCGCCGAGCTGGACGAGCTGGTGACCGGCATCGACGCGTCGCGGAGCTGGCTGGCGCAGCTGGAGCGCCGCGAGCGCGAACGGACCGGCATCAAATCGCTGAAGGTCGGGTTCAACAAGGTGTTCGGCTACTACCTGGAGGTGACCCGGCCGAACCTGTCGCACGTGCCGGCTGACTACCAGCGTCGGCAATCATTGGTCTCTGCCGAGCGGTTCGTGACGCCCGAGCTGAAGGAGCGCGAGGCGCTGATCCTGACCGCCGAGTCGCGGATCGAGGAGTTGGAAGGGGAGCTGTTCCAGGCGTTGCTGCGCAAGGTCGCGGAGCAGGCCAGGCCGATCCTGAAGACGGTCGAGGCGGTGGCCGACCTGGACGTGCTGGCCTCGCTGGCCGACGTGGCAGCGGATCGGAGCTGGTGCCGGCCGTCGTTCACGGACGACGACCAGCTGCGGATCGTCGGCGGGCGACACCCGGTCCTGGAGGCGCTGTTGCCGGGCGGCGAGCTGGTGCCCAACGACTGTGCGCTGAGCGGCTCGGACGGCGACGAGGGTGGCCGGCTGCTGATCGTGACCGGCCCGAACATGGGCGGCAAGTCCACCTACCTCCGAATGGTGGCGCTGACGGTCTTGCTGGCCCAGGTCGGCTCGTTCGTGCCGGCCGAGTCAGCCAGAATCGGGTTGATCGACCGGCTGTTCACGCGGGTCGGGTCGGAGGACGATCTAACGGCCGGCGCCAGCACGTTCCTAGTAGAGATGGCCGAGACGGCGAGCATCTTGCGACAGGCGACGGCGCGCAGCCTGGTGGTGCTGGACGAGGTCGGGCGCGGCACCAGCACCCACGACGGGCTGTGTATTGCGCAAGCCGTTTTGGAGCACCTGCACGACAGCATTGGGGCGCGGACGCTGTTCGCGACCCACTTCCACGAGCTTACGGCGCTGGAGGAGAGTCTGAGCTCGGTGCGGAACGTGACGGTGGCGGTGGACGAGCGCGACGGCGAGCTGGCGTTCCTGTACCGGGTGGTGCCGGGCGCGGCGGACCGGAGCTACGGCGTCCAGGTGGCGCGGCTGGCGGGCCTGCTGAGCGACGTGACCGAGCGGGCGGCGGCGCTGCTGCGGGAGCGCGAGGCCGGGGACGTGTTCGCGGTGGACGCGCGGCCGGTGGTGTTGAGCGGATTGGATGTGGCGGAGGAGACCCCACCCCCCGCCCCCCTCCCCACCGCGGTGGAGAGGGGGAGCCGACCAGGAAGTCGTGAACTGGCCTCATTCGAGGTGGCGGAAGTGTGGGTAAACGGCCTCCAGGGTGGCGAAGAGACGAAGGACGATCCCGGCACCGACAGTGTATTCGGCACCAGCCTGCCGAATGTCGGCGAAGCGTCTGAGACAGCGTCATCCGAGCTGGTCGATCCGTTCGCGTATCCAGAACCGGACGATGACATTCGGCTCCCCCTCGCCCGCGCACGGGACAGCACGAGCGGGTCGGGAGGGCCGGGGGGTGAGGGGTATCTCCCGGCGTCAGGGGGTGACGGCCAGAACGAGCTCGAAGCCCCCATGAGCCACCGTGCCAGAGCGTCTGACGACGTGGCCTCGCGGCTGCTGGCGCAGGTGCTGGCGCTCGACCTGGGGAACATGACGCCGTTGCGGGCGCTGACCCTGCTGCACGAGCTCCAGACGGCGGCTCGGCAGGCGGTGCCGTGGGACACCTGGATGGCCGAGATCGCCAGGGGCCGAGCCGACCAGCGTGACGGTGTGGAGCGTCGGTGAGCGCCAGCCCCGAGCGCTTCGACGGGCCGCCACAGCCGATGATCCGGGTGCTGCCGCCGGAGATCGCGGAGCGGATCGCGGCCGGCGAGGTGATCGAGCGGCCGGTCTCGGTGGTCAAGGAGCTAGTGGACAACGCGCTGGACGCCGGCGCCTCGGACGTGCGCGTGGATGTGGAGAGTGGCGGGCTGCGGCTGATCCGCGTCGCCGACGACGGCCACGGCATCCGGCCGGAGCAGCTGGAGCTGGCGTTTCAGCGGCATGCGACCAGCAAGATCGACAACGTGCGCGACCTGCTGGAGATCGCGACGCTCGGCTTCCGGGGGGAGGCGCTACCCAGCATCGCGGCGGTCGCCGAGGTGGACGTCGCCAGCAGCGTTGACGACGGCGGCCGGGCTGCTACGCTCGGGATTCGGGCTGGCAAGGTGGAGCGGCGCGGCAGCCGGGGCCGACCGAGAGGGACCACCGTCTGGGTCCGCAACCTCTTTCAGCCGATCCCGGCCCGCCTGAAGTTCACGCGCAACCCGAGGGCCGAATCTGCCGCCATCAGTCAGCTGGTGCGGCGGTACGCGCTGGCCCGCCCGGAGGTCCGTTTCTCGTTGACGCTGGACAGTCACCCGTCGCTCAAGACCAGCGGCAGCGGGCGGCTGGAGCTAGCCCTGACCGAGGTGCTCGGGCAGGAGGTCGCCTCGTGCCTGCTGTCGTTGCCGGAGCGGACGGTCGGGGCCGGGCGGCTCACCGGGTTCGTGAGCGCGCCGGGCCTGAGCCGCCCGAATCGACAGTCGTGCATCCTGTTCGTGAACCGGCGCTGGGTGGCGGTGCCAGCCTTGCAGACGGCGTTGGAGGCGGCGTATCGCCCGCTGCTGCCGCCGGGCCGCCACCCGATCGTGGTGCTGTTCGTGGAGGTGCCGGCCGGGGCGGTCGACGTGAACGTCCATCCTTCGAAGGCCGAAGTGAAGCTGCTCTGGGAGGCCGACCTGGCGGCGGCGGTGAGCGAGGCGGTCAAGGAGGCGATCGGCCGAAGCCCACGCCGCCCGGACGACGAGCAGGATTTTGCGCTGGCGGCCACCCAGTACCGGCTGCCGACGCCCTCGAAGCGGGTGGCCGAGCGCGGGGCGGACCGTGGTGGGAGCCTCTGGGAGCTGGACGCGGCGACGCCCAACCTGGCGCTGAAGCTGATCGGCCAGCACCAGAACACGGTGTTGCTGGCTGAAGGCCGGGGTGGGCTCTACGTGGTGGACCAGCACCGCGCCCACGAGCGGATCATCTACGAGCAGTTGAGCCAGCGTCACGGCGAGCCCGCCGCCGACGCGAGCGGCGAGGGCAGTCAGACTGGCGATGCCGGCCCGAGCGCCCAGTACCTGCTGGAGCCGATCGTGATGGAGGTCTCGCCACACCGGGCCGAAGTGATCGGCGACCGGCTCGCGGCGTTGGAGGCGCTGGGGTTCTCGTGCGAGCGGTTTGGCGGGCACAGCTTCTTGATCCGCTCCACTCCCGACGTGCCGGAGGGCAGTCAGCGGGCGACGCTCGAAGAAGTGCTGGCCGAGGCGTCCGACGAGCGGGACGACTGGCGCGAGCGGCTGCTGATCCGGCTGGCCTGCCGCTCGGCGATCAGGAGAGGGCGGCAGTTGTCCTTGCCTGAATCGACCCGACTCCTCGAGCAGCTGGGCCGGACCAACGCGCCGGCCGTCTGCCCGCACGGCGCGCCGATCGTGCTGCACTTCGGGCGGCGGTTCCTGGAGCGGCAGTTCGCGTGGTGAGTCACGGGTAGCGAGTAGTGAGTAGCGAGTAGCGAGTAGCGAGTGGTCTGGATGGGTCTTGGCAGTTGGGCGGCCTCGGGGGCATTATGCAGGGAGCTCCCCTGGATGTGTCACACTCTCCGGAGCGTTACTACTCGATAGGGGTGTCTTGCCCGGCTACTCCGGCAGCACCTAGAATCAAACCGGGAGACTCCTGAATGGATCGACGGGTCAACAGTGGCCCGGCCTCGGCATACTTGCTATTGCGCTGCCGAGTGTTCCCGCCGTGTGACTGTGAGCGCCGCGCCAAAGCGCCGCTCGCGCTTGCAAGTCGCTTCGAGGAGGAAGAGCGCCGGTGAAGGTGGCCGCGCAAGAGATCGAACACAGCCAGGTCGTCCTCGATATCGAGGTCGAAAAAGAGCGGCTGGACAAAGCCGTCGATCAGGCGTACAAGCGGATCGTCCAGCGCATCAACGTGCCCGGGTTCCGCAAGGGCAAGGCGCCGCGCGCGCTGGTCGAGCGGATGGTCGGGCGCGAGGCGCTCGTCGAGGACGCCGTCGAGCAACTGGTGCCGGTGGTCGTCGAGGATGCCGTCAAGCAGCAAGAGCTGAAGATGGTGGCGCGGCCGAATCTGGAAGTCGTGAGCACCGAGCCGCTGCAAGTGAAGGCGACCGTGCCGATCCAGCCGAAGGTCGAGCTGGGCGACTACAAGTCGCTGAAGATCGAGGCGACGCCGGCCGAGGTCACCGACGATCAGGTCGAGCGGGTGGTCGAGCGGTTGCGCGACTCGCACGCGACCTGGGAGCCGGTCGAGCGCGCCGTCGAGCAGGGCGACCGCGTCGCCATCGACGTGCTGGCGAAGGCCGGCGAGACGACGATCATGGAGAGCAAGGACGCCGAGTACGTCGTGGACCCGGAAGGGCCGCAGCCGGCGGAAGGCTTCGCCGACGCGATCGTCGGGATGGCGGCCGAGGAGTCGAAGCACGTCACTCTGAAGCTCCCCGAGGAGTACCGCGACAAGGATCTCGCCGGGCAGGACGCCGAGTTCGACCTCACGCTCCACTGGGTGAAGGCGAAGATCCTGCCGCCGCTGGACGACGACCTGCCGTCCGTGGTCGGGACCGAGCACGAGTCGCTCCAGGCGCTGCGGGACGCGATCAAGGCGAACCTCTCGGCCCGCGAGGAGCACGAGCGGCGGATGGCCCACGAGGAGCAGGTCGTCAACTCGGTGGTCGAGCAGGCAACCGTGGACCCGCCACCGCAGCTGGTCGAGGAGGAGGCGGGCCGTCACGTTCAGCAGCTGGCGCAAAACCTCGAGCGACAAGGCATCCCGCTTCAGAGCTATCTGCGTTTTACACAGAAGACGGAGGAGCAGTTCCGGGCTGAGATGATGGCCCAGGCTGAGCGTACGGTCCGTCGGAGTGAGGTTCTGAACGCAATCGCACTGGCCGAGGGTATCGAGGTCACCGACGACGAGATTCGCGAGCAGTTGACGGCCGGGTTGGAGGACACCAACGAGAACCGTCGGCTGATTCGGGAGACGATGCGTCGTGAGGCGGTGAGGGAGCAGTTCGCGGCGTCGATTCGGCGCGAGCGGGCGATCCGGATGCTGCTGGAGACCGTTGGCGGCGTGGATTTCGCGGCGCTGGAGGCTGAGGCTGCTGCTGCTTCGACGCTCTCGGACGAGATCGACGAGGCAGCCGACGAGCTGGAGCTCGACGAGGTCGAGGACCAGATGGCCGTCGCCGAGCAGGCGATCGAGGCGTACGCCGAGGCGACCGGTGTCAGCGTCGAAGAGGCGGCTCACACGCTGGTGGCGGCGGCCGCGGCAGAGCTGGAGGCGGAGCTCGAAGAGGGCGCCGTCGATCTGGACGAGAAGCCGGCCCAGGCAACTGGAGACACATCCGCATGACCCCGAACCATTCGTTCCTCACGCATCCCCGCATCGTCTCCCCGCCGGAGCTGTCCTGGCTCGGCTCGGAGATGCGCGCGAACGTGGCTCCCCCACTGACTCTCTCCTCGGCGCAGCTCGACCGGACGATCAACCAGGTCGTGCCGATGGTCATCGAGCAGACGAACCGAGGCGAGCGCGCCTACGACATCTACTCGCTGCTGCTCAAGGAGCGGATCGTCTTCATGGGCACCGGTGTGGACGATCAGATCGCGAATCTGATCATCGCCCAGCTCCTGTTCCTGGCCCGCGAGGACCCGGACAAGGACATCACGATGTACATCAACAGCCCCGGCGGCTACGTGAACGCCGGGCTGGCGATCTACGACACGATGCAGCTGATCCAGCCGGACGTCTCGACGACCTGTATTGGGATGGCGGCGTCGATGGGGGCGGTGCTGCTGTGCGGCGGCGCCAAGAACAAGCGGTTCAGCCTGCCGAACTCGACGATCATGATCCACCAGGCGGCTGGCGGCTTCGAGGGCACGGCGGCCGACATCGAGATCCGCGCCCGCGAGATCCTGCGCCTTCAGCAGCGCATCAAGGAGATTATTTCGTTCCACAGCGGCCAGGACATGGACCGGGTCGCCAGGGACATGGACCGCGACTTCTTCATGAGCGCGGAGATGGCAAAAGAGTACCGACTGATCGACGAGATCATCGGGACGACGCCGGTCTCGACCGGCTCTAGTGGCGCGGACGGCGCCACGTCATGAATTTCGGATCGGTGCCACGAGCCGTGACGCCGCGGTCTGTTTCGGCGGACCGCGCGGCGTCGTCCGGTTGGGCGACGACGGTCTGGGGGGTTTGAGGGGATGGCGAACACCCGCGGCGCTCGCGGTCAGTACCATTGCTCGTTCTGCGGTAAGAGTCAGGATCAGGTCCGACGGCTGATCGCCGGGCCGGGTGCCGTCTACATCTGCGACGAGTGCGTCGATTTGTGCCGGGAGATCATCGACGAGGAGTCGGCGCCGCCGACGAAAGCGAAGGTGCCCCTGGCGAAGCTGCCGACGCCCAAGAAGATCTACGAGCAGTTGAACGCCTACGTGGTGGGTCAGGAGCGCGCCAAGAAGGTGCTCTCGGTGGCCGTCTATAACCACTACAAGCGCGTCAGCGCCGGCATGCAGGTGGACGACGTCGAGCTCCAGAAGAGCAACATCCTGCTGGTCGGCCCGACGGGCTGCGGCAAGACGCTGCTGGCGCAGACGCTGGCCCGCATTCTGGACGTGCCGTTCTGCATCGCGGACGCGACGGCCCTGACTGAAGCGGGGTACGTCGGCGAGGATGTCGAGAACATTCTGCTGCGCCTGATCCAGGCGGCGGACTTCGACATCGCCCGCGCCGAGCGCGGCATCGTCTACATCGACGAGATCGACAAGATCGCCCGCAAGGGGGACAATCCGTCGATCACGCGGGACGTGTCGGGCGAGGGCGTCCAGCAGGCGCTGCTCAAGATCATCGAGGGCACGGTCGCGAACGTGCCGCCGCAGGGTGGCCGCAAGCATCCCCACCAGGATTTCATCCAGATCAACACCCAGAACATCCTGTTCATCTGCGGCGGGGCGTTCGAGGGTCTGGAGCAGATTGTCGGCTCGCGCATCGGCTCGAAGCGGACGATGGGCTTCAACAGCGAGCGTCGTTCGGACGCGGACCTGGCGGAGATCTACCGGGCGCTGACCTCGGACGACCTGCTCAAGTACGGCCTGATCCCCGAATTCGTCGGCCGCTTGCCCGTGACGGTGAGCATCGATCCGCTCCTGAAGGAGGATCTGATGCGCATCCTGACCGAGCCGAGGAACGCGATCACGAAGCAGTACTCCAAGTTCCTCTCGCTGGACAAGGTCGAGCTGGTGTTCCAGGAGGACGCGCTCGAAGCTGCCGCCGAGAAGGCACTGGAGCTGCGGACGGGCGCTCGGGGCCTGCGCACGATCATCGAGGAAGTGCTCCTCGACGTCATGTACGAGATCCCTTCCCGGAACGACATTCGCAAGTGCCTGATCTCGGCCGAGACGATCAAGAACGGTAAAGCGCCGCAGCTGCTGGCGCGGTCGGAGCGCCCGATCGACCTGGCAGAGCTGCGGGAGGACCAATCGGCCTG
>JAXLXF010000028.1:0-92866 GCA_046328125.1 Chloroflexota bacterium | reverse complement strand
CGGATGGACTGCTGGTGATGCTTGACACCCTCGATCTCCCCGACCTCGGCGCGTGGCGGCTGGCCCGCTGCGACGCCTGTCGCTCGTACCTGAAGCTCGCCGGCGGCCCACGCGGCCAGGAGATCGCCTCACTGCTGGTAGACGACCTGGCAACCTGGCGCCTGGACCGTGCCGCGCTGAATCGCGGGCTTGCCCGGCCGAGCGGCACGGGGTACAGGCTGGAGCACGGCGAGATCCCGGGAGAGGCGCTGGACGATGATTGACGAGGTGGTGGCGCCGGCGGCTGCTGTACCAGCCACTGAGGCCCTGCCAACCCCCGAGGACGAGCTCATCCCCGAGGGCGAGCTAGCCCGGCTGCCGACGCCGACCCCGGTCGTGGCACGGCGGTACGTGCGGTTCCGGGCCGGCGAGGGACACACCGTCGAGGATGCCGTCATCGCCGAGATGCGGCTCAAGATCGTGGTGGACGGCGTCGAGCTGGTGGAGCTGATGTGCTCGCCGCACCGGGTCAACGCGCTCGTGCTCGGCTTCCTCTACCATGAGGGGCTGATCGACGGTATGGACGACGTGGCCGGCGTGCGGGTCTGCCTGCCAGACGGCCTGGCCGAGGTCTGGCTGACCCGGCCGGCCCCGCCCTTGCCAACGCGCCGGATCGTGACGTCCGGCTGCACCGGCGGCGTCAGCTTCGGGGCGTACCTGGAGGAGATCGCAAGCCTGCGCCTGCCGCCAGACGATGTCCGGGTGGCGCCCGAGCGGGTCTACGTCGCCCTCCGCCAGCTGTACGACCACTCCGCCCTCTACAACCAGTCGGGCGGGGTCCACACCTCGATCCTGCTGGACCCATCCTCCCCACCAGACCCCGCCGCCGGTCTGTTGGCGGTCGGGGAGGACATCGGGCGCCACAACACGCTCGACAAGCTGCGCGGCGAGTCGCTGCTGCGAGACTTCGAGACGCGTGGGATGATGGTCGTCTCGTCGGGCCGGATCTCGTCGGAGATGCTGCTGAAGGCGGCCCTGATGCGGGTGCCGATCGTCGGCTCGCGGACCTCGCCAACGCAGCTCGCTGTGACGCTCGCGGAGCACCTGGGGCTGACCGTGATCGGGTATATTCGGTCGGCGAGCATGAACGTCTATGCAGGCGCCGAGCGCGTCGTCGGCGCGCCGGCTGACTGAAGAAGCCCCACCCCCGGCAAGGATGCGCGGTCCAGAATGACCCAGCCGGCCAAACCACAGCTGATCTACGTGCTCTGGGGCTCCGACCGCTTCACCCGAGACGAGCAGGTCCGGGGTCTGAAGCGGCGGATGCTGGCCGAGCCGTTCGGCGAGTACAACCTGACCTTGCTGGCCGGCGACCACGTCACGGTCCGCGACGTGCGGGCGGTCGCGGACGCGCTGCCGTTCATGGGTGAGCGGCGGCTGGTGGTGGTCGAGGGGCTGCTGGGACGGATCGCCGGCACGGGGAAGCCCGGGGCGCGGCGCGGGCGAACCCCTCGCGCGCCGGCCGCGAGCGCGAAGAGCACCGCCGCCAGGAAGAAAGCCGCCGAGAAGCCGGCCGACGAGCGTACGCCCCTAACCGAGCTGATCGAGATGCTGCGCGACCTGCCACCCTCGACGGCGCTGGTGCTGGTGGAAGATCAGATCGACCAGGAGACGGTCGAGGGCTGGCTGCCGCCGGACCGAGGCCACGTGCGGGGCTACGAGAAGCCGCGCCCCCAGGAGCTCGGCCGCTGGATCGAGCGGCGGGCCAAGCAACATGGCGGGCGGATCGAGGCGGCGGCGATCCGGCAGTTGAGCCAGCTCGCGCCGGACGACCTTGGCCTGCTCGACTCCGAGATCCTCAAGCTCATCACCTACGCCGGCGACCGCGCGGTCACCCTGGACGACGTGACGCTGCTCTCGGCCAGCCCGGAGGTCACGATCTTCGGGCTGCTGGACGCGGTGGGACAGAATCAGCGCGGGCCGGCCCTGGCCCACCTGCGCCAGTTGTTCCTGCGCGGCGAGCGCTCAGAAGGCATCATCCCGCAGATCGCCGGCAGCCTCCGACGCCTGATCCAGGCCCGCGAGCTGCTCGACCAGGGGATGCGCGGGCCGGTGCTGGCCGGGAAGCTCGGCGTCCACCCGTTCGTGGCCGAGAAGACCGAGCGCCAGGCCCGAGCGTACCGCGTCGAGCAGCTGGAGTCGGCGCTGCGCTTGCTACTGCGAACCGACCACGCCATCAAGACCGGCGAAGCCGAGCCAGAGCTGGCGCTGGAGCTGTTCATCTGGGACCTGCCGCGCGTCTCCTGACCCGCTGTTCGCCCAGGCGCACGCTCCCCGTCTGCACCGCGAGCGTCAGCGAGTCGGATCCAAGAGCCGGAGGTCCTCTCGCTCACGCTCGCGGTGCAGACGAGCCTTCGACCAGAGCCAGCACTTGCGCCAGGAGCGCGTCGCGGCGAGCTGCCGTGTCGGCGGTGACGGTGACGTGCCCAAGCTTGCGGCCAGGGCGTGGCGACTTGCCGTACAGGTGCAGGTGGGCGCCAGGGATCGCCAGGAGATCCGTCTCGGCGGGGACCGTCCCGATCAGGTTCACCATCGCGCTGTGGCCGCGCGGGGCCGTCGAGCCGAGCGGCAGGCCGAGGATCGCGCGCAGGTGGTTCTCGAACTGGCTGGTCTCGGCGCCCTCAATGGTCCAGTGGCCGGAGTTGTGGACCCGTGGCGCGATCTCGTTCGCCAGCAGGCGGCCGTCGCGGTCGTCCACGAACAGCTCCAGCGCCAGCAGGCCGACGTAGCCCAGGCGATCCAGAATCCGGCCAACGTAGGCGTCCGCGAGCGGCTGGGCGTCCCGCGTGTCGGCGGCGGGGGCGAGCGAGGTGTGGAGGATGCCGTCGCGGTGGGTGTTCTCGACCAGCGGGTAGCAGGCCGTCTCACCGTCCCGGCCGCGCACCGCCAGGATCGAGAGCTCGCGGCGAAGTGGGACGCGCTGCTCCAGCACGCACGGCACGCCGCCGAGAGCTTCCCAGGCTCCGGGGGCATCGTCCGGCGTGCGGATGACGGCCTGACCCTTGCCGTCGTAACCCAGACGGCGGGTCTTGAGGACGGCCGGCAGGCCGACCGTCCGGAGCGCGGCCTGGACCTCGGTCAGACTGCTGACGGCGGCGTACGGGGGCAGCGGGATGTCGAGCAGCTCGAACAGCCGTTTCTCGGAGAGGCGGTCCTGGGCCGTCTCCAGCGCCAATGCCGGTGGGTAGACCGGCACCCGCTCGCCGAGCACCCGCGCCGCGACCTCCGGCACGTTCTCGAACTCGTAGGTCGCCACGTCGAGGCCGTCCACGAACCCGTCCAGCGCGGACGGATCGTCGTAGGCGCCGATCTGGAGCTCGGCCAGGTGGCTGGCCGGCGCCTCCGGCGAGGGATCGAGCAGTCGGAACCGCAGCCCGAGCGGGTAGCCAGCCAGCGCCAGCATCCGCCCCAGCTGGCCGCCCCCGAGAATGCCGACGATCACGCGCCGGCCGCCTCACGCGGGTCCGGGTGGGCCAACACGGCGGCAGTCTGGGCCTCGCGGTGGCGGCGGACGGCCTCGCGGTGCTCCGGGTGGGCGGTGCCGACGATGCTGGCCGCCAGCAGCGCCGCGTTGACCGCGCCGGCCCGCCCGATCGCCAGCGACCCGACCGGGATGCCGGCCGGCATCTGAACGATCGAGAGCAGCGAGTCCATCCCCTTGAGCGCGTGCGACTCGACCGGCACGCCGAGGACCGGCAGCACGGTCCAGGACGCGGTCATCCCCGGCAGGTGAGCGGCGCCGCCAGCCCCCGCGATGATGACGTGCAGACCGCGCGACTCGGCGCTGGTGGCGTACTCGCGGACCAGATCGGGCGTGCGGTGGACCGAGGCGACGCGGACCTCGTACGGCACGCCGAGCGCGTCCAGCGTGTCGGCGGCGTGGCGCATCGTCTCCCAGTCCGAGCGGGAGCCCATGATGATCCCCACGAGGGGCTGTGACGGATGCTCAGAAGCGGACATACCGCGAGTGTAGCACCGCCGTCCGGCCCGTGACGCGACTGAGATGTCGGGCCGTCTTGCAGCAACGGCGAACGCCACGATCTCCGGTACACTTCGGACACAGCGCGTCGGCGTGCTCCAGGTCGCCGTCTCGACCGCGCGCTGTCTCGAACGTTCGCGTGGCAGGCCAGCCGGATGACCGCCCTGGAGGACGGAGGATCGACGTGACGAACGTCCTGGTCGTGGGGAACGGCGCACGCGAGCACGCCCTCTGCTACGCCCTGAGGCAGTCACCGGGGCTGGGCACGCTCAGGTGCGTGCCGGGCAACGCCGGCACCGCCACGCTGGCCCAGAACGTCACCGCCAGCCTGGAAGACGTCGAGCAGCTCGTGCGGGTGGCGCGCGAGGGCCAGACCGGCCTGGTGGTGGTCGGGCCGGAGGCGCCGCTGGCGGCCGGCCTCGCCGACGCCCTCCGCGAGTATGGCATCCCGACGTTCGGCCCAGACGCGGCGGCGGCGAAGATCGAGGCGAGCAAGGCGTGGGCCAAGGAGCTGATGCGCGGGATCGGGGTGCCGACCGCGCGGGCCGTCACCGTGACGAGCCGGGCGGCGGCGCGCACCGCCGTCGAGCAGGTCGGGTTCCCGGCCGTGCTAAAGGCAGACGGTCTGGCCGCCGGCAAGGGCGTGACGGTAGCACTGGACCGGGCGGAGGCCGAGGCGGCGCTCGACGAGTTGTTCGTGCGGCGCACGCTCGGGTCGGCCTCGGACGTGGTGGTGGTCGAGGAGTACCTGGAGGGGCGGGAGCTCTCGGTGCTGGCGCTCTGCGACGGTGCGCGGCTGGCGATCCTGCCGCCGGCCCGCGACTACAAGGCGGCGCTGGAGGGCGGTCTCGGGCCGAACACCGGCGGCATGGGCGCCTACTCCCGGCCGGGCTTCGCCACGCCGGGCCTGCTGGCGCGCGTCCGCGTCGAGATTCTGGAGCCGGTCGTACGGGAGCTGGCGCGACGGGGCACACCGTTCGTCGGCGCACTGTACGCTGGTCTGATGGTGACCCCGTCCGGCCCGAAGGTGATCGAGTTCAACTGTCGGTTCGGGGATCCGGAGACGCAGGTGATCCTGCCGCTGCTGGAGTCTGACCTGCTGGAGGCGCTCACAGCCGTGGCGCACGGCACCCTCGATCCCGGCACGCTGCGCTGGTCGGACGACGTCGCGTGCGGCGTGGTGGTGGCGTCTGGCGGCTACCCTGGCGCCTACGCGACCGGGCTGCCTATCGACGGCCTGCAGGACGTGCCGGACGACGTGCTCGTTTTCCACGCCGGGACGCGTCAGCGGGAAGACGGCGCGGTCGTGACGGCCGGCGGGCGGGTGCTGACGGTCGTGGGGCGGGGCGCCACGCTGGCGGATGCACGCGAGCGGGCGCAGGCAGGGGCGGCGGCGATCTCGTTCGCGGGCGCAAGGTTTCGGAGCGACATCGGCGACGAGGACGTCCCGAAGTGACAGGGTGTCAGGAGGGATCGTGGCGGTGACGACGGAGGCGGCCAGGACGACAGGCTCGACCACGACAGGACGTGCGGGCGGGACCGGGCGGCGCTGGCTGGCCCGGGTGCAAGTCTCCCTGAAGCCGGTGGTGAACGACCCGGCTGGACTGAGCATCCTCAGCGCGCTGCGCCATCTCGGCTTCGACGGCGTAGACGGCGTGCGGGCGGGGAAGTATTTCGAGGTCGAGCTGCGGGCCGCCGACCGTGCCGAGGCGGAGTCGCTGGCCGACGCGATGTGCCGGCAGCTGCTGGCGAACCCGGTAGTCGAAGAGTACGTCGTGACGGTGGGGAGACCGCGCCGGCGGGGGTAGGGCAGAGGCCGGGAATAGCGGGGGACGACGGGCTGTTCTCTCGGAGCAGCCGGACTCGTCGCAGTCGCCGGACGGCCCCAGCGGTGTGGCCGTTCCGTCGGAGAGTGAGGCGTCGCGAGCATGCTCGATCGCGTCCCTTCCGTCCATCTCTCGCGGATCGCGGCCTATCCGCACGACCTCTCGGTGGCGTTGAGCCGCGTCATGGGCTGGTACACGCCAGACGAGGTCGCCAGCATGCTCAACCGCTCGGCGTGCGTCTGCACTGGGGATATCGCGCCGTCTCGGCAGCAGGCGATCCTGGCCTGCGCGACCCAGCCCTCGGAGTGGTGGGGCCGCCTCGACCACGGCACGGAGTGGAAGCTGGGCCTGCGCCTCTACTACCGCCTGCCGACCATCGTCTCGTGGTACCTGGCCGGCCTGACGCCGGAGGAGATCGGCTGCCGGATCAGCATGTTCGGCGGGTCGGCGTCGGCGTTGCGGGCGCTCGAAGCGGCGGCCCGCTGCATCGCCAGCCGCTTGAACGACCACCGCCTGCCGCCGGTGCGCGGAGCGGCGTAGCTCGGCCAGCCCCACCCTCGGCGCCGAGCATCCGCGCCAGCCAGAACCACACAGGCGGCGCAACGATTGCCGCCGGCAGGCCGTCGCCTCTCGCATCCTCGCCACGTTCTGATCTTGGTAGGACGTGCTCGCGGGAGGTGGAACGTGCGAACCTGGATTGAACGGTACCGCCGGGTGTCCACGCCCGTGCTCGTCATCTGGCTGGCGCTGGTCGGCGCGCTCCTCGGGGCCAGCACGGACGCCTCCGCACGCATGGTGACGGTCCTGGCACTGGCAGCGGCGGCTCTGGCCGGCCTGCTCCGCGACGACTGGCGCGAGTCCCTCGCGATCGGGCTCGGCGCCGCCGCGCTGTCGGCCTGGATGGTTGACGGCTCACTTGGCGAGGGCGGGTTCGTCGTGGTGGCGCTGGGCGTCCTGCTGACTTCGCCTCTGGCATCGGTATGCCGTCCTCGATCCGCCGAGGCCACGGACGAGCCGGCTTCGGATCGCGCGGCGGCCCCGGCTCCCGCCGACGTCCGCCTGCCGCCGGGCGTCGCCGACGAGGCGCTGCTGGACCGGCTCGTCGTGCACGAGATGACCCGTGCCCGCCGCTACGAGCGTCCACTCACCCTGCTGCTGATCGGCGTGGACGGCTGGCCTACGCTCGTCGCCGAACGCGGGCGCCACGCGTCCCACGAGCTGCTCACGATACTCGCCATCCGCGCCCGACGGCTGCTGCGCGACGTGGACGCCATCGGCATGCACGGCGACGGGCGGCTCGCGGTCCTCCTCCCCGAGACGCCGCTGGATGGCGCATCGGTGGTCGCGTCGCGGATTCAGCAGGTAGCTAAGGCGGACGTCGGCCTAGAGACGCGGATCGGCATCGCGTTGTTCCCGGACGACGCTGGCACCGTCGAGGGGCTGGTCCGCGAGGCCGAGGCCGGCCTGGACCTGGCCCGCATCGAGGGCGTGAGCGTCGTCCAGCGCGTGCTAGTCGGCTGACACACCCCCTGGGAGCGCGGCCATCCTGGCCGCTTCGTCGTCGCACCGGGGCGGCCAGGATGGCCGCGCTCCCAGGACGCTACAATCTCCGACGTTGACGACGCGGGTGAGTAGCATGGCCGTTCAGCGACGACGCATCCTGCTGGCAGACGACGAGCCTCGCATCCGCGACTCGGTGCGGATGAACCTGGAGATCGAAGGGTTCGACGTCTTCGAGGCCGGCACCGGCGTCGAGGCGCTCGAAAAGGTCCGGCTGACGATGCCGGACGTCGTCGTGCTGGACGTCATGATGCCGGACATGGACGGCTTCGAGGCGCTCCGCGAGCTCCGGCGCTTCTCGACAGTGCCGGTCATCATGCTGACCGTCAAGGCCGACGAGCGCGACGTGGCGCGCGGCCTGGAGCTGGGCGCGGATGACTACGTCGCCAAGCCGTTCAGCCAGATCGTGCTGACCGCCCGCATCAAAGCCGTCCTCCGTCGCGCCGAACTGCCGCCTCCGGCGCCCCGTCAGTCGATCGTGGTGGACGACCGCCTGAGCATCGACTTCGAGCGCCGCGAAGTCATCGTAGACGGCCAGAAGGTTCAGCTCCGCCCGACCGAGTTCCGCCTGCTCTACCACCTGGCGAGCAACCCCGGCGCGGTCCTCTCCCACGAGACGCTGCTCTCGCGGGTCTGGGGGCCAGAGTACCGCGACGCCAGCCACTATCTGCGGCTGTACGTCAACTACCTGCGCCAGAAGATCGAGCAGGACCCGTCCAATCCGCGCTACATCCTGACCGAGCGCGGCGTCGGCTATCGCTTCGTGGATTACGCCCGCGACCGCGAGCCCTCCCAGGACCGGGGCCGTTAATGCTTCGCTAATGGTTTTCTCACGCCCGTCTTACGCCGGAGTCATAGAACGTTCACGATCGACCGCTATCATCACGTCAACAGCGAACGGTGCTCCCGAAGCACCGCGGTGCATGGCCTACATCGTGCGAATGCTTCTGCTGCGCGCGTCTCGGTCGTGAAGAGGCTGGAGGCAACGGGCGACCACCCCGGTCCATCTGGTGAAGGGACTGGAGGTGGCCTCGATGCCCGTGCCCCAGCCTGCGTCTGATGGCTCCCTCGTCCCCAGCCCCCTCGCCCAACGTGCGAGGGCGGCCGGGGGACGAGGTTTCCCCTCTTTCTTCCCTGAGCCGCTGCGGATCTGACGCCGTTTCCAGGACCAGCCTGGACACTCCGCTGCCCGCCCCTCGGCTACTCGACGAACGCCACCCGCACCGACATCCCGACCCGCAGGTCGGTGGGCTGCACCTCCAGGTCGATCACCGTCGGGTAGTGGTCGTCGCCGTCCGCGCCACGACGCGGCTCCAGCGCGACCGTCCGGACCCGCCCCCGCAGTTGCCGCTGGTCGAGTGCATCCACCGTGATGAGCACGGCTTTGCCCGGCCGCACCCGCCCGACGATGAACTCGTCCACATCCGTGGTCTCGATTTGGAGCCGGCTCAGGTCGCCCACCGACGCGACGATGGCGCCCACCGCCACCGTGTCGCCGACGTGGACCGGGATGTCGGTGACGGTGCCGCGCCAGGGAGCGACCAGCACCTCGGTGGAGCCGTCAGGCGAGTTGATCCGCGCGATCTCCTGGCCGTCGTCCACCGCCTGCCCCACCCCGACCGCCAGCCGGTTCACCACGCCGCCCCGCAGCGTGCCAATCCGTGCCTGCGCGATCGGCCGGACCTCGCCGCGCGCGGTCGGATAGGAGGGCTGCTCCGGCGCCACCACGGCTGCGCCGCCCGAGCCGCCGGAGCTTAGGACGCCGTTCAGCAGGCCGCGCTGGTACGCAATGCCCCCACCGGCCAGCGCCGCCACCAGCAGCACCAGCGCCGTGCGGCGCGGCCAGGTCCGCTTCTTCTGCTTCGGGACCGGCGCGGCCAGGACGCGGCCGGCCACCGGGCCGGTCGGCGCTTCGGTCTGCTCCAGCTCGCGCGGGCCGGAGGGCGCTGGCGGCACGACCGGCGTGGCAGGGGCGGTCGGGCTCTCGGCGCCGACCTCGGTCACCGATCCGTCTCGAATCTCGATGCGACGCCTCGCCACCTGAGCCACCTCCTGATCGTGGGTCACCATCACGATGGCGCACCCTTCGCTGTTGAGCTGTCGGAAAAGGGCGATCACCTGCGCTTTGTCTTCGGAGTGGAGCTCGCCGGTCGGCTCGTCGGCGAGGATGATGCGTGGGCCGTTGGCGAGCGCGCGTGCGATGGCGACCCGCTGGCGCTGCCCGCCCGAGAGTCGTGACGGTCGGAAGTCGAGCCGATCCCCCAGGCCGACCGCCTTCAGCAGCCAGGCCGCCCGCTCGTACCGCTCGCCCGCCGAGAGCCCCAGTGCCTCCATCGGGACCGTCACGTTCTCGATGGCGCTGAGATCGTTGAGCAGGTGGAAACGCTGGAAGACGAACCCGAGCGTCGTCAGGCGCAGCCGGGTGCGCGCGGCGTCGTCCAGGTCGTGCAGGTCGTGGCCGTCCAGCTCCACCACGCCACGCGTCGGACTGTCCAGCAGCCCGACGATCTGGAGCAGCGTGCTCTTGCCAGACCCGGACGGCCCGACGATCGCCATGAAGTCGGCGTCGCGGATCTCCAGGTCCACGTCGCGGAGCGCCACGACCTCGTCGTCCCCGACCGGGTACGTTCGCCAGACGTGCCGCAGGCGCAGCATCGCTCACGCCTCCCGCAGCACTTCGACCGGATCGACGCGCGTGGCCTGACGGGCCGGCAGCAGCCCGGCCAGCAGCCCGAGTCCGACCGCCACCAGGAACACGACAGTGAACGAGGCGGCGTCCACGGCGTACAGCGACTCGAAGCCGTACGCCTTCGCCACCAGCTCGTTGATGAGGTAGCCGAACACCGAGCTGAGCGCGATCCCCACGAAGTAGGCCGCCACGCAGATCAGCAGCGACTCCCCGGCGACGGTCGCCAGGATCGTGCCGCGCGGCATCCCGATGGCCCGTAGCGTGGCGAACTCCAGCCGGCGCTCGGCCACCGACCGGCTCAGCATGTTCCCGACGAACAGCGCCGCGATCACCAGCGTCAGCAGCACCAGGATCATCCGGATCACGACGCCGGCCTGGTTCGCCTGCTCGGCCAGCGTCACGAGGTCCTGTGCGCTGAACACGTCCAGCGAGTCCAGGTCGTCGATGCGCTGGCGCGTGACACTCGGGCTGTTCGTGGCGATCGCGATCATGTTGACGACGTCCCCGATGGCGGCCCGCTGGCGCAGCGACTGGAGCTCGACGTAGGCCCAGGAGTCGCCGCTGAACCCGAACCCCCGCAGCCGGCCGATCCCGACGATCCGGAAGTCACGGCCGGCCAGCCGCACCGTGTCGCCGAGGCCAAGCTTCTTGTCCCGCGCCAGCTTCGCCCCGAGCATGATCTCGTCCGAGCGGCGCGGCCAGCGGCCACTGTCCAGGCGCAGCGCGCCGGGGATGTCGTTCGGATCGCCCTCCACGCCCATCACGCTCATCAGCTCTTTGGGCGCGTCGTGAACCTTCGGGCCGGGCCGCTCGCGCTCCAGGGTCCAACCCATCTCGCCCACGACCGCCGTCACGCCGGGCAGGCCGCGCAGCTGGGCCATCACGTGGCGGGCGTCGTCGATGGTGCCGGGCGTCTCGCCGGCCAGGACCGGGATCGGCTTGCCGCCCTCGGTGGTGACGTACAAGTCGGCTGAGGAGTCGCGGAAGTCGGCGGTGAACAGGTTGACGGACGCCTGGCTGACCGCCAGCATCGTCATCCCGAGCCCGAGCGCGATCCCCACACCGACGATCATGCCGATCAGGCCGTACCGGCGGCGCCAGACGTTGCGGACGGGGTACGGCAGACCAGCCGACCAGCCAGGGCGATACACCGCCGTCCGCCGAGCCGTCGCCACGACGCACTCCTTCCCGACTGCCTCTCACCTGGCACAAGCGGGGGGGTGAGGGTGTCCTGACGCGACCAACCGGCGAACTGTGCCGAACCCTTAGTAGTATGACGCGCGAGACGGCACGGTGGCTGGGCCGATCTACCCTCACGGAATGGGACATTCGTCGTAGCGAACGATGCACGCCCACGGTGGCCCGAATCGTGCTAGCGGGCCGTACGGTTTGGGCCGGAGTCTGGATTCGCTGGCGCGGCGCCAGCACGTCACGGGTGTCTCACGAACGACCCGAGATGCCTTCGCGATACGCCGCGCGGATAGCTAGACTACGTGCGGGGAAACGATGAGCGGCACGGCCGCGCGTGGAGGAGTACGAGAATGAGAGCTGCACTCGGCCTGGCGGTCGGTGCCCTGTTGCTGGTGGGAACCACCACCACGTTTGCCCAGGGGACGCCTGGGGCCACCGCCGATCTGAAGATGGCGAATGGGACCGCCGTCGGCACCGCCACGTTCACGCAGGAATCTGGCGGCGTCCGCTTGAAGGCTCAGTTCAAGGGTCTGCCGGCCGGTCAGCATGGCATCCACGTGCACGCGGTCGGCAAGTGCGACGGGCCAGACTTCATGACGGCTGGCGGTCACTTCAACCCGACCAACCACCAGCACGGCCTGAAGAATCCGCAGGGCGCCCACGCCGGCGACATGGAGAACCTGACGGTCGCCGCTGACGGCACCGGCTCCGTCGATGCACTCCTCAAGGACGTGTCGCTCGGGACCGGCGCCGGCAGCCTGTTCGGGCCAGACGGCACCGCGCTAGTGATCCACGCCCAGGCAGACGACGAGATGACCGACCCGTCAGGCAACAGCGGCGCCCGCATCGCCTGCGGCCAGATCATGAAGGCCGGCGCGGCCGCTCCGGTCGCCCAGCCGTCGCCGGTCGCGTCGCCGGTGCCCGCGGTCACGCTGCCGGCCCCGGCTCCGAAGCCGGCTACGTCCGCCGCTCCGTCCCAGGCGCCCGCTCCGGTCGCCTCGCCGGCCGCGCTGCCGCGCACGGGCACGGCTGGCCTCCCGATCGACGCCTCGCTGCCCGCCGCGATCGCTGGCCTCGCCGCCGTGGCGACCGGCCTGGTGATCTCGCGCCGCCGTCGGTAATCTCGCCGCTTTCACTCCAGGCCCCCTCGCCCGTTCGCGGGAGAGGGGGCTTCTCGGTACAATTCGACCGAGATCGCCAGCGCGAGGGTTGACAGTAACGATGCCCGTCTACGAGTACCGCTGTCCGGACTGCACCCACCTCTTCGAGAAACTGGTCAGCTTCTCGGAGGCCAGCCGCGGCGTCAACTGCCCGACCTGTGGCGCCCAGGCCAGCAAGCTGCTCTCGACGTTCGCGGCCATCGGCGGGGCGGGCGGCTCCGAGGCCGGCGCGCAGATGGCCCCGATGAGCGGGGGCGGCGGTGGCTGCTGCGGTGGCGGATGCTGTGGCGGCAGCTAGCCTGACGATGGAAGCAGGTCGCCCGTGACCCTCGACTTCGCGCGGCTTGGCGCGCTGCTCGCGACGCTTCCGCCCGACCTCCGACCGGCCGGCTCCTGCCAGCTCGTCGATCTCGCCGCGCCGTTCGAGCCGGACCCGACCGTCCCGAGCCTGATCGTCGGTCTGAACGGCGGCGCGGGCGACACGGCGTCGGCGCTGGCGCGGGTGCGGCGCGGGCTCCGGTTCGATCAGACGGTCTGGCTGATGCGCGCGGACGGCTCGGCGCACGCGACGACCGTGGACGCCTTGACGAAGGACGGCGCGCTGGCCGGCGTCGAGGCGATCTTCGTGCCGCCCGTCGAGGCCGAGACCGCCGAGCGCAGTCTGGCCGGCCTCCGACACATCATCTACCGTCTCCGTGCGCCCGGCGGCTGCCCGTGGGATCAAAAGCAGACCCGCCAGTCGCTCGCGAAGTACGTCCTGGAAGAGGCGTACGAGGTGGTGGACGCCATCGAGCACCACGGCCCCGAAGAGCTCTCCGAGGAGCTGGGCGATCTCCTCCTGCAAGTGTTCCTCCAGTCCGAGCTCTCCGAGCAGGATGGCGGCTTCACCCTCAACGACGTGGTCGAGCGGATCACCACCAAGCTGATCCGGCGCCACCCGCACGTCTTCGGGGACGTCCAGGTCAGCGGCGCATCGGACGTGGAGGTGAACTGGGAGGCGCTCAAGAAGGCCGAGAAGGGCGAGCGCGTCTCGGCGCTCGACGGGGTGCCGAGGAGCCTGCCAGCCCTGACGATGGCCGCCGAGATCCAGAAGCGGATGAAGAAGGCCGGCTACAAATGGCTGGACCGGCAGGGCGTCGAGGCGAAGCTGGCCGAGGAGCTGCGCGAGCTCCAGGAGGCCGCCACCCCCGAGGAAGCCGCCGCCGAGCTGGGCGACGTGCTGTTCGTGCTGACCGAGCTGGCATCCTGGCACGACGCCACCGCCGAGGACGCGCTCAGGGGCACGATCTTCCGCGTTGAGGCGCGCTTCCGCTACATGGAGGACCGACTCCGCGAGCGCGGCCTTGCCGTCTCCGACGTGCCGATCGAGGAGCTGCTGGCGCTCTGGGGGCAGGCGAAGACGCTCAACCGCCAGTCCGCGTGAATCCATCTCGCCCGATGCCGCCAGCCCGCGAGAACGGCGCCCCGGCCATCCCGCCAGAGCGCGCCGCCGCCGTCCACGATGCCCTGCTCTCCTGGTACGAGCGCGTCGGGCGCGACCTGCCCTGGCGACGAACCCGCGACCCGTACGCGATCCTGGTCTCGGAGATCATGCTCCAACAGACCCAGGTGGACCGCGTCATTCCAAAGTACCACCAGTTCCTGGCCGCCTTCCCGACCCTCGAAGCGCTGGCAGCGGCGCCGCTCGCCGACGTGATCCGCGTCTGGGCCGGCCTCGGCTACAACCGGCGAGCCGTGCGGCTCCACGCCATCGCGCGGCAGGCCGTTGACCGACTGGGCGGCCAGTTGCCAGCCTCCCCGGACGCCCTCCGCGAGCTCGACGGACTGGGGACCTACACCGCCAACGCGGTCGCCTGCTTCTCGGGCGAGGCCCAGGTCGGCGTGGTGGACACCAACGTCAGGCGCGTGCTCGGGCGGGTCTTCGCGGACGAGATCGGGCTGGAGCCGCCAGCCGGCCCGAAGCTCCAGCAGATCGCCGACGCGCTGGTGCCGGAGGGTCGGGCGTACGCCTGGAACCAGGCCTTGATGGATCTCGGCGCGACGGTCTGCACCGCACGCTCGCCCGACCACAACGCCTGCCCGCTGGCGCTCCAGTGCACCGGCCGCGCGCTCCTGTCCAGTGCCGCGCCCCGCGCCGCCGAATCGGGCGCGACGTACCAGACCGGCCTGCCGGGGATCGCCCCGGGCAGGACCGTGCAGCCCAGGACGCCTCGGTTCAAGACCGCGCAGCCGTTCGAGCAGACGACCCGCTACTTCCGAGGGCGGATCGTGGCGGCCTGCCGCGAGCTGGAGCCGGGCCAGACGCTCGGGCTGGCCGACCTCGGCCGGGCGTTGCGGTCGGACTTCGGCCCGGAGCACCTGGACTGGATCGCGGAGCTGGTGGACGGGCTGCGCCGCGACGGGCTGGTGGCCGTGGAGGACGACGCGACCGGCGCGCCGCGCGTCAGCCTGCCCTGACGCCAGCCCCGGACAACAGGTCTGCCAGGAACGGCCGCACCACCTCGCGGAGCTCGTTCCAGCCGTTCTCGGTCTGCTCGGACTCCTCGGGCGTCAGGTCCGCCACGATCTTGCCAAACCGCGTGTCCCAGAGCACGGCCGGCAGCCAGAAGCCGTCCTTGATTTTGGCCGGGTCGTAGCTCTCCACCACCCGACCGACCGAGCCGCCCGCTTCCCACACGCCCAGCACCCGCCCCGGCGCCGCCACCGCCACCGCCTCGCGCTTGAACGCCTCGCGCTCAGGCACAGACTTGCCCCGCATCAGCCCCACCAGATGATCGGCGCGGGCCTCGTCGTCCGGCACGTCGCCAGCTGCCCGCTTCGTGAACAGGCTGTTCCAGTTCGGTCCGAGAGCCGGGATGTCGAGGCCGCCGTCGCTGGCAATCGCAAGACAGCTAGCAGCGTCAGCCCAGGCCAGCGCCTTCGAGGCTGCCACGTCGCGGTGGCTCACGCCGTCTTCGGCCGGGTCGAAGCCGCCCAGCCCCAGATCCCTCGGCGTGACGGCCTCGAAGCCGAGCCCCTCGATCAGCCAGCGCAGCTTCGCCTGTTTTGCAACGTTCCCGGTCGCCAGGAGGATGGTTGGCATGAGCGGTCGGCCTCCATGTTGTTGTTATGAGACACAGGCCATGTGCCCCTCGCCCGTATACTCAACGAGCGACGTCACGTATCTACTCAGCGGATGTCGTGATGCCCCGGAGGCTCGCGGCTGTGGACTGGCTCGACACCCTCAACCCCCAACAGCGGCTGGCCGTCACCACCACCGACGGTCCGCTGCTGATCGTCGCCGGGCCGGGCTCGGGCAAGACCCGCGTCATCGTGCATCGTATCGCCTATCTCGTGCAGGCCCACGGCGTGGCGCCCTGGAACATCCTGGCGGTCACCTTCACCAACAAGGCCGCCCGCGAGATGCGCGACCGCCTCGACTCGCTGATGACCGAGCGCCAGATCCGTGCCCTGACGGTCGGCACGTTTCACTCGACGTGCGCCCGCTGGCTCAGGATCGACGGCGAGCGGATCGGGATCGACCGCCGCTTCACGATCTACGACGACGGCGACCAGCTCGACCTCGTCAAGCGCGCCCTGAACGACCTCGAATTGGACGAGAAGCAGCACCGGCCGCGCTCGGTGCTGGCCGCGATCTCCGGCGCCAAGAACGAGTCGGTCTCGCCCGAGCGGTTCGAGCAGACCGCCGAAGGGTACGGTCAGCAGATCATCGCGCGGGCCTACCGGCGCTACCAGGAGCTCCTCGACGAGAATCGTGGCCTCGACTTCGACGACCTGCTCGGCAAGACGCTGGAGCTGTTCGTCACCGCCCCGGACGTGCTGGAGCAGTACCAGGACCGCTTCCCGTACCTGATGGTGGACGAGTTCCAGGACACCAACGTGGTTCAGTACGAGCTGGTCCGGCTGCTCGGGAAGAAGCACCGCAACGTCTGCATCGTCGGCGACGAGGACCAGTCGATCTACGGCTGGCGCAAGGCGGACGTCCGCAACCTCCAGCACTTCGAGCGGGATTTCCCAGAGCTGAAGATCGTGCTGCTGGAGCAGAACTACCGCTCCACCCAGGCCGTCCTGGACGTGGCGAGCGCCGTCATCAGCCCGAACGAGGGGCGCAAGGCGAAGCGCCTCTGGACCGAGAACTCGCGCGGCCTGCCCGTCCAGCTCCACGAAGCGTACGACGAGCGCGACGAAGCGTTGTACGTCGTGCGCCAGATCGAGGCGATGCGCCGCGAGGGGAGCCGCTACGGCGACGTGGCCGTCGCCTATCGCACCAACGCCCAGTCCCGGGCGCTGGAAGAGGCGTTCATCCGCTACGACGTGCCGTACCGGCTGGTCGGCGGGACGGCGTTCTACCAGCGCCGCGAGGTGAAGGACGTCATCGCCTATCTGCGGCTGCTCGGGAACCAGTCGGACGGCCTCAGCTTCCAGCGGATCGTCAACGTGCCGGCTCGTGGCATCGGGCAGAAGACGGTGTCTGACCTGTCGCTCTGGGCCTCCCGACTCGGCCTCCCCGAGTACGAGGCTGCGAAGCTGGCCGCCGCTGGCACCGAGGAGATCGGCGCGGACGGACGGATCGCCCCGGTTGTGCCGATGGCGACCCGCCCACGAGCGATGATCGGCAAGTTCGTGGACGCCATCGAAGGGGCACAGGAGCGCCTGGGCGAGGCGACCCTCAGCGAGGCTATCGAGGCGCTGCTGGAGCGAATCGACTATCGCGGGCACGTCGCGGACGGCTCCAGCGAGAGTGAGGACCGCTGGCGGAACGTCCAGGAGCTGGTGACCAAGCTCCACGACTACGACAACATGGACGGCAACGCGGGCCTGCGAGCCTTCCTGGACGAGGCCGCGCTGGTCCAGGCCGCCGACAGTCTTGCGGACGCCGACGCCGGCGCGGTGACGCTCATCACGCTGCACGCCGCCAAGGGGCTGGAGTTCCCGATCGTCTTCCTGGTGGGCCTGGAGGACGGCATCGCGCCGCACAGCCGGGCCATCGGCGAGAACGGCACCCTCGAGGAGCTCCAGGAGGAGCGGCGCCTGCTGTACGTCGGGGTGACGCGCGCCGAGCAGCGGCTGTTCCTGGTCTACGCTGCCAACCGCACCCTCTACGGCGAGCTGCGCGAGCAGGTCCGCTCGATGTTCCTTGACGACATTCCAGCCGACCTCCTCTCGGCGTCGTTCAGCCAGGTGGCCGGCGGCTCCCGCACCACCGAGCGGCGGCTGCCGGGTCGCGATCCGTGGGGCCGAGGCTCGTCGTCCGGATACGGCTCGCGCAGGGAGTCCGGCTACGGGTCGCGCCGTGACGACAACTGGCGCTCACAGCCGCCGGCCGCGTTCCGACCGTCAAACATGCCCGGACGTGGCAGCCCACCGCCAGCATCCTCGCTCGGCAACGGTCGCCCGGCCCAGTGGCGGCCGGCCCGCGACCCGTACGCCGACCTGGACGTCGGGGTCGGCGCGGACGCCGACTCGTCGTCGGGCTCGAGCCTCGATCTCGGCCTGAACGACGGCCCGGCCACGCCCCGCGAGCGCCAGCAGCCGCTGTTCACGCCAGCCCGCGCCTCGAAGGCGGCCAACCCGTCCCGCGAGCCGCGCTTCGGTAAGGGCCAGCGGGTCCGGCACCCGGAGTACGGTCTCGGGACCGTCGTGGTGGCGAGCTTCGCCGGCTCCGAGGAGCTGGTGTTGGTGAAGTTTGACAGCCGGCCGGACAAGCCGAAGAACCTGTCGCTCGCGATCCACCGCCTCGACCCGGCATGAGCGAGTCACCCCCCTCCCCCCAACCCCCTCCCCCGTGCGCGGGAGAGGGGGAGCCCACGCACCAACCGGCGTCTCATCACGGGCATCCGCGTCTCGCGGAGGCGCTGCCGGCCCTGAAGCGGGGCGGGGCGCGCTTCCTGGTCGGCGGGATGTTGCCGGTGCTCACCTTCTACGTCGGGTTCCGGCTGGGCGGCGCGGTCGTCGGGATTCTGGCTGGCATGACCGTCTCGCTGACGATCCTGGCGATCCAGGCGTACCGCACCAGGCGCCTCGACCCGATCGTCGTCGTGCCAATGCTAGTGATCCTGATTCAGGGCGGGCTGGCGCTGATGACCGGTTCGATCGACCTGTACCTGGCCGCCCCGGCGGTCGAAGCGGTCATCTGGGGGATCGTCCTGGTTGGCTCGGTGGCGTTCCGCCGGCCACTGGTGCCGTTGATCGCCCGCGAGCTGGGCGTGGTGCCGGCTCGGTTCGCGACCTCGGTCGGGATGCAGCGGTCGCTGACGCTGCTGACGCTCGCGTGGGGCATCGCGGCGTTCGCCAAGGCCGTGTTGCGCCTCTGGCTGCTGACGCTGCTGCCGCTCGAAGCGTTCTTGATCGCGGTGACCGTGGGGATCACCTCGATCAACGTGGTGATGATCGGGCTGTCGGTCTGGCTGCCGCTGGTGATGGTCAGGCGGCAGCCGCACTCTCAGTCGATCTGACCTCCTGGGAGCGCGGCCATCCTGGCCGCTTCGTCGCCTCGCCCCCGCTGCCATCCCAGTGTTGCCGGGCAGGACGCACACCGGGGCGGCCAGGATGTTTCTGTTGATTTTGTCAAGCCTGATGGGGTTTGATATGGCTGGTAAAGCGGAGGCAGAGCGGCGGGGGTGGGGGATGGTGCTGCGCGAACGGGACCCGAACGAGATGCCCGAGGACATCGCGGCGGTCGGGGCGGCGGTGTTGAAGGAGCGGGACCCGTATCGGGTGATCGGGGAGCGGTTGGCGGAGCTGGTCCGGGACGGGCAGTTCGCCGAGTTGTACGAGCCGCGTGGGCGTGCGGCGGTGTCGCCATCGGTGCTGATGCTGGTGACGATCTTCCAGTTCATGGAGAACCTGCCAGATCGGGAAGCGGCCCGGGCGGTGCGGGTGCGGCTGGACTGGAAGTACGCGCTGCACCTGGCGGTGGACGATCCGGGGTTCGACTTCTCGTGCCTGAGCTACTTTCGGCGACGGCTGCTCAAGCACGAGCAGAGTCGGCTGCTGTTCGACCTCGTGCTGGAGCAGGTGCGGGGGCTGGGGTTCTTGCAGAAGGTGGGGAAGCAGCGGACCGACGCGCTGGGGGTGCTCGGGGCGGTGCGGGAGCTGAGCCAGTTGGAGCTGGTCTGGGAGGCGCTGCGGCTGGCGCTGCGGGCGCTGGGGGAGGTCGACGCGGCCTGGGTCGCGCAGGCGGTGCCGACCGCGTATCGGACGCAGTACCTGGAGCGGCGGTCGGACTCTCGGCTGACGGCGGAGGAGCGGCAGGCCGAGCTAGTGCGGGTGGGGCAGGACGGCGCCTGGCTGCTCGACCGACTCGCCGCCACGGACGCGGGCGTGCTGCGCACCCTGCCCGAGGTCGAGACGCTGACGACGATCTGGCAGCAGCGGTACGAGCGCGCTGACGACGGCGTGCGGTGGCGGAGCAAGACGCTCGACAGCACCGAGCTGATCGTGACGCCACACGATCCCGGGGTCCGAATCGGGCAGAAACGGGGGCACGTCTGGTGGGGCGACAAGGTCCACGTCACCGAGACCATCGCCGAGCCGCCCGCCGCTGACGACGCGGGGCCGGTCGATCCTGCCGACCAGGTCCGCTTCATCACCGACGTCACGACCAGCCCAGCGCCCAGTGGCGACGGCCAGGCGCTGGGTGAGATCCGCGCGCACCTGATCGAGCGCGACCTGCGGCCGACCGAGCAGGTGGTCGACAGCGGCTACGTCTCGGGCAAGCACCTCGCCGAGAGCGCCGCGGCCGAGATCGACCTGGTCGGCCCACCCCTGGCCGACACCTCGCCCAACGGCTTCAAGATCGCCGACTTCACCCTCGACCACGCCGCGCGCCAGGCGATCTGCCCGGCCGGGCAGACGTCCACCAAATGGGCGGTCCGCCGCGAGCGCGACGGCAGTCACGCGCTCCAGATCCGCTTCCCGGCCGCCGTCTGCGCCGCTTGCCCGCTCCGGCCCCAGTGCACCGACAGCAAGGGCGGCCGCAACCTCAGCATCTCCGAGCACTACGCCCGCCTCGCCGCTCGCCGTGCCGAGGCCCAGACCCCGGCCTTCCGGGAGAAGCTCAAGACCCGCGCTGGCATCGAAGCCACTCTCTCCGAACTGGTCCGCGCCCACGGCCTGCGCCGCCATCGCTATCGGGGCGACGCCAAGCGCCACTTCGAGCACCTCCTCAAGGCCGCCGCCTGCAACGTCAAGCGTCTCGCCCGTGCCCTCGCTACCCTCCAACACGGCCCCTTCCTCCCACCGCCCCTCACCAGACCGGCCGGCGCGTTCGCGTGAGCCGCTCCCGCATCCCCGGCCCACCCTGCTCCCCCGCTCCCCGCCTCCAACGGCGCCTGCTCCCCCGACCCGCGCCAGACATAAAAATCAACAGAGACAGAGGATGGCCGCGCTCCCAGGAAGGGCGTGCTCAGGGAGCGGCCCGGCCGCCGGTCAGGATCTCCTCGACTTCTGAGACCACCTGGGTGATGTAGAACGGCTTGGAGATCACCCGCGCCACGCGGCGACGGAGCGGCGCCTCGAGCTCGCGGGTGTACGCCGAGATCACCAGGATCGGGATGTCGCGGGTCGCGTCGTCGTCCTGGAGCTCCCGCACGATGGCCCAGCCATCCTTGCCCGGCAGTGCCAGATCGAGGGTGATCAGGACCGGCTGCTGGGTCCGGGCCGTCTCGACGACGTCGCGCCCGTCCTCCAGCGCCATGACCTGATACCCCTCTGCTTCGAGCACGAAACCGAGGAGCTCGCGAATCTCGTCGCTGTCCTCGACGACGAGGATCCGCTTTTCGCCGGTGGCAGCGCCAGTATCACCGTTCATGGCTCACAGATCGCCTATTCAGAAGATGCCAGCGATGGCCCCGCAAGATTCAGGCCGGAGCCAGACACACGTCAGATGCCGCCCCGGCGCGGGGCGGCATCTGGCAGTGAGCGAACCTGTCAGCTTCGGAAGACAAACTCCACGCGCTCCGGCCGCGCCTCCACGAACTCCAGCTCGTTGCCGCGCTGGGTCAGCAGCACCTTCGGGAGCTGCGCGCCCAGCTCGTGGGTCACCTGGAACGTCAGCTGCCGCTCGTCGAAGTCGGCCACACGGACCTCGCGGACCTCGGCCATTGCCTTCAGCGACCGTTCGAGCGCCAGCGCCGCCTGGAAGTTCGGGACCGACTGGAAGATCAACGTCTGGGTGACCGCGCCGACCGGGCCAGCGGCCTCCTCCGGCTCCGGCTCGGCGGCCGGTGGGGATGCTGGAGGTGGAGTCGGCGAGGCGAAGGCGGCCGGCGGTGCGCTCCGAGCCGGCGCTGCCGCTTCAGGCTCCTCGTCCTCCTCCTCTTCCATCTGTGGCGGATGCGGAGTGCGTCGCATGAAGACCGGCTCGTCGTGATGCACAGGCGAGGGGACGGGCGGCGTCGGCCAGGCTGGCGCAGAGCTAGCCTCCGCGACCTCCTCTTCCTCCTCGTCCTCGTCCTCTGGTTCTGTCGCTCGCGACCACGGCCCGGGCATCTGCGGCGGGCGCGGCGTGGACGGCGGCGTCACGTGCTCCTCTTCCTCCTCTACCTCTTGCTCGTGCGCCATCGCCGGCATGAGGCGGGTCGGCGTGTCGTCGTCCGACTCCTGGAGGGCGGGTGGCGTCACGGCAGGCGCGGCGGCCACGGCTGGCTCCTCTTCGTCGGCCATCTCCTCGTCCGCCGCCACGACCTCGTCGTCAGGCTCCTCCACAGATTCGGCATGACCTGCCGCCGGCGGAGTGATGGGCGGGGAGGGCGGCGACGCCGACATCGCCGAGGCCGCTGTTGCAGCCGTGGCGGCGACGGCGGCGGTAGCGGCGGCCGGAGCGGCGGGCGCCAGCAACAGGCCAACCCGCTCGGACAGGCCGCGCAGCCGCCCGCCGACGTCATGAGTCTCACCGCTTGCCACGCCAGCCTGACGGGTGGACCCGCTCGACCGGCCGGTCCGCGCGGCGTCAGCGCGCGCCTCAGAGATGATCTCGGCGGCCCGGGCCTCGGCCTGGGCCACGATCGCCTCGGCACGCCGGCGGGCAGCGGCCACCGTCTCGGCGGCATCGTCCTCGGCGTCGGCGCGGGCCTGGGCCAGCTCTTCCTCGGCCGCCTCGATGCTGGCCCGGATGCTCGAGACGCGCTCTTCGGTCGCGACGCGCTCCTGCTCCAGCTCCTTGCGCTTCGCCTCGATCTCGGCGTTCACCTCGGCGGCGTGGGCTTCGGCTTCGGAGACGATGGTGCTCGCCTTGCGCTCGGCCTCAGCCACGGTCGCGGCGGCTTCGCGCTCGGCGGTGACCTGAGCCTGGCGCAGCTCCTCCTCGGCGGCGGCGATGTTCGCCTTGACCGTCGCGACGCGCTCGTCGAGCTCCTTGCGCTCGGTCTCCATCTCGCCACGGCGCCGGTCAACCTCGGCGTTGATGGTGGTGGCGCGCTGCTGGGCATTCTCCAGCAGCTCCTTCACCTCGCGCTCGGCGGTCTCGCGGGTCTGGCGCAGGTCCTCCTCGGCGGCGGCGATGTTCGCCCGCGTCGTCGCGACGCGCTGCTCGACCTCGGCCTGCTCGGCTTCGCCAGCCTTGCGGCGCTCTTCGAGGCCGGTCAGCAGCTCCAGGCCCTGACCTTCGATGCCCCTGACGACCTCGCTCACCTGGCGGCGGGCGCCTTCGACCGCTCGGTTGAGCTCCTGCTCGAGGGTGGACATCAGTCGGCTGAGCCCATCCCTCCACTCGACCTCGTACTCAGAGGCCGATCGAACGGCCGCATCGGCATTCTGTGGCCGGGTGCTCACCGTGGGCTCGTCCACCATCTCGCTCCTTGATCGTCCGCGCCACGGGGGTACGCGGTCTGCGTTGGTCGCTCAGCCTGGGTTGCCGTGCCAGACTCCTTGTCTATGCGAAACGTCTGACACTGCCCTACGGTGCCTCTCTTACGGAGGATACCGTGTTTTCGTGCACGATGCGTCAGGCTTCTGAAAAGCTCGTCCCAACAGACACGCCTTTCGCACAGCGCGTGATGCCAGTCATCACGTAGCGGCGTCCTGGCGCTGTCCGCACCCCGTGTGGTGCACGAAAGCGGCGAGGTTGTGTGCCTCACCGCTCAGTCCAACGATTCTCGTGCCCAGAAAGCGCCCAGGCACGCCCGACTCCGCTCAGATCGGGCACGTTTTCGCGTCAGGGCGTCCGCTCGCGCAGGCCGGCGTTCGCCAGCTCACCCGAGCCGCCGGACAGCGACCGCAACGGACCGAAGATCGCCTCGCGGATCGGCCCCGACCCGAACAGCGGCCAGAACGTGAACCCGATCAGCGCCGATGCGATCCCCCACAGCGCCAGCCGCTGCACCAGCCCCGGCCCGACCGCCACCCCGACCCGCCGAGCCGGCGCTGCCGCCGCTGCCACGGACGGCTCCGGGCTGGCGTCCTGGCGGGCCGGCTTCATCACTGGCCTGGGAGCCGTCCGAGCCGCCCTGGCGGACGGCTTCGGCGCCTTCGCGGACTTCCGGTCTGGCTGGCGCGCGGGCATCGGGTCGAGGCCGAGCACGTGGCTGACCAGCTGAGCCGTGTCGATCGCGCTGGCTTCCTCCGGCTGGTAGACGTCCAGCTCGTGGCTGAACCCGGCCGAGGCGGCGGTCAGCTTCGAGCGGGTGAAGATCACCGGCACCTGGGCCGGGCCGTCGCTCGGGCGCAGCGTCTCGTAGAGGCCCATCTGGAGCCGCCCCGAGACCTGATGATCGACGAGGACCGCGTTGATGCCGCGCGTCACGTCCAGGCCGGCCCGGTTCGCCAGCCACACCGAGCTCTCGGTGAGCGACAACACGTCCACGCCCGGCAGGCACGGCTTCAAATCCGCTGAAAACGCATCGTCGTCGCTCACGAGCAGCACCCGGGCCCGGCCGCGGGTCACCTCGCCAACACTCATCTTCCGCTCCCTCGTTCTTCGCCCCGGTCCGACCGTCGCTCTCGCCGACCTCGCCAGGTCAGGTGCGCCGTGTGTGGTGCACGACAGTCGGTGCTGGTGCGATGCTCGCCCGTCGAACAGAACGGGTCCGAGATAGCGGGGTTGCGTCAACTGCGCGTGTTATGTCGCGCCAGATGATGATCCGCCGGAGATCGGGAAAACGCGCGGCGGAACGGCGTCACCGGTCCCGAATTCGGCCTCAGCCGAGGCGAATCTCTATCTGGTAGGCTGAGATGCCGTCGTGACCCGGAGCCGGCAGCAGCGCCTCCGGTTTCGGGCTCGGACTGGGCGATGGGCGGCGCGTCGGCGCGGGGGGCGGCGCCTCAATGGCGGCCGGATACGCCTGCATCCGGACGAGGAAGAGGAGCGCCCCGAGCACCAGCAGCACCAGCCCCACCCGGATCAGGATCACGTCCATACGACGGCCCGGCGGCTTCGGGGCGGGGGGAGCGTCTGGGGCCGGCGCCGAGCCCTCGGCGGTCGCGGCGGCGCCAGAGGGGGCAGCGCCGGTCGCGCCGGCGCCGTCCGTCTCGGGAGCCGTGGCCGGCGGCGCGGCAGCGGCTGAGGTTGGCGCGGCCGGGGAAGCTGCGGCCGGTGCGGCGCTCGCGGCGGCGGCTGGCGGAGGCGTCACCTCCGCGCCACCTGTGCGCCGCCGAGACGGCGCCTCGGCGGCCGGAGCGGGCGTCTCCGTGGAGGAAGCCGGGGAGTCGGGCACAGCGGCAGACGCCGCCGCGCTCGCCGAGGCGGTGCTGGCACCCGCGGGCGCTGACGAGCCGCGTGCGTCCCGCCGACGGGGGAGCAGGCTCCGCACCTGGGTCAGCACCGTTCCGGGCGATGGCTCCCCGGGCAGGTAGTGGTCGTCCGGGCCAGTGTCACCCTGCTGGCCCACGAACACCAGCTTGACCGGCGGGTCGCTGGCGTCCTCGCGGACCAGTCCGTACAGGCGGAACAGAACCATGCGCGGCAAGCCGCTGTCCAGGACGACCGCGTCCGGGCGAAACCGGCCGAAGACCGACTCCGCTTCTGCCATATCTGGCGTCACCCGCGCGGCGATCTCGCTCTCGCGCAGCGACGTATCATACTTTTCGAGTCGTTCGGGGTCCGCCCCGACGACCAGCACCTGGACCGGCCCGTCCGACGGCGTCCGTGGCTGCTCCACCTGCTCCTGCTCGCCTCCCGTCAACCGGGTCGGGTGCCGTTCGTCGCTCGGCGGACGAAGCGGCCGCGCCGATCGCGCGTGGGGCTCTCGGCGTGCTCGTCGGCGTCGGCGTCGGTCACGAGCACGTCGGACGGCACGGCGTCCGACTCCGCAGTCACGATCATCACCGTGCCCGGCTCCTGAGCCACGCCCGATGCTGACGCCACCACGATGGCCGACGTGACGGCAGTGCTGCCCTGGCGCCCGGCCTCGTACTCGGTGCGCGCCTCGTCTACCAGCCGTAGCCAGCTTCGGCGCGCGGCGCCAAGCCAGCTCGTGGGGTTGAGCGTGCCGACCCGCTTCGCTGCTGCCTGCTGGACCGCTGCCACCGACGTCGTGGCCGCGACGCGCCGGAGCGGCCGGGTCGAGCCTGCCGCGAGGGCCACCGCGAGCGCCGTCGCGCCAACCGCCAGCGTCCACGGCCCAACGCTTCCTTCCAGGGTGGCGGCTGCTAGCTCTTCAAGTGAGATTGCCATGTCTCTCTCCCGACCTCGTGGGTCCGGATTGTACCATCGGTCGGCGCGGCCTCGGACGCAGACGGCTCGTCGTCGTCAACAGACGGCACAGCTGGCCGTTGCGAGACTCCGCCGCCTGGCGCGGTCACGCGGTGATAGCCGGCGTAGATCAGCAGCAGTCCAGGCACCATCGGTCCATACAGCAGGTGATGGCCGAAACGGGTCAAACTGCCGCCGGTCGCGATCACCAGCGTCCCAACTCCGATCAGCAGCACGCCGAACGCCCGCGAGCCGTTCCCGTTCACCCACTGCGCGTACGCCGAGCCGAACGTCCCGAGCAAGACGATCAGGGTGCCGAGCACGTTGATCGTCAGCGCGAGCGCCCGCAGGCTGCCGTCCTTCGTGAGGGCCGACCAGCCCGCCACCTGGGCCGCGTCCGGATCGACCGGCGCGCGCAGCACCAGGAACACCATGAACGTCGATTGCACCAGCACCACGGAGACGGCGACCCAGGCGATCCGCCTCGGCACCAGCAGCACGAGCGTCCCGAGCGCCAGGAACCCGACCGCCAGCGAGGCGCCGGTCAGGTAGTAGAGCCGCACCAGCCCGGGCGTCCACTCGAAGAGACCAGCGTACAGCTCGGCGCCAGCAGCCAGCCCGAACGCGACGAACGTGCCGCCCCAGATCAGCTCATGGATCCGGTGACGGGCCGCGAACCGCCGCAACATCGACCATGCGAGCGCCACGCACAGGACCGCGGCGAGCGCCGGCAGGACGGACTCCACCATAACCCATTACCCGATGCGAACGGGCACACGCATGATCCCGACCACCACCAGCACCAGGCTGATCACCACACCGATCAGAGTGACGAGCGCCGCCGACTTCGGGGAGGCCGCGCGCCGCGACATCACCTGGCCCAGATGGGCCGCCGCCGCGGCCAGGATCATCGTGACCGGGTGCTCGGCGCGGAACGGCATCGGCACGGTGCTCCCCATCAGCAGCCAGAGCACGATCCCGATCAGCAGCTGGATGTCCAGCGCGATGACGTACACCAGCCCGGATCGACGGGCGGCCAGTCGTGGTGGCAGGGCTCCCAGCCAGCCAGCCGCCGCCCCGACCACCGCCACCACGGCGGCGATCAACACGGCGTAGCGCCAGAAGCTATGCAGCGTAGTGAGGGTATCCACAGCCTCTCCAGACCCTGTCAGCTCGGGACGTGGACGGGAGAGTCCACGTCTGCCATTGGACCGTCGCTACGCGACGGGGTTGACGGCTCCGGCGTGGCGTAGCCACGCCACGATGGTAGACGTGGGTTTCAACCCACGGACCCCAACGGCATGCAGCATTTTGCCGGGCGCGAGCGCGAGACGCCCCACGACCAGCAACTTTACAGCGAGCGGCGCCGCCAGACCAGCAGCGCCACCCCGACCACCACGAACGCGATGCCCCCCACGACGAACATCCCGAGGCCGGCCGTTGGGTCCGCCTCGCCGGTGCGCGGCAGCGCGGACGGCGAGGACACCGGGCGGGGCGCCTGGGCCGGCGCTGCCGCCGGGCTGGCAGCCGGGACCGGCTGGACGGTCGCGGCGGTGGACGGGGCGCCAGCACCCGGCTTCGCAACCGGGGACGCCTGCGCAGCCGGGATCACCGTCGGGACGATGGACGGGACAGCCGACGGCAGCCCCGAGGTGTCCGTGATGTTCCCACACGAGGTGTACACCTGGATCTCGGTGGGCGACTTGTGGACGTTGATCGCGTGGGGCGCCTTCAAGATGTCGGCGATGGAGGCGGCCACGGTCGTCTCGGAGCGCCCGTTGACCACCGAGGTGAGCGGGAAGACCACCGCGCCGGGCGTGGGGCAGGAGCCGGCATGGATGTGGGCGGGGTGCGGGCCGGGCGCGTTGCTGAGCGTCAGCACCACCTTCGTGCCGACGCCGTCAGGGGTGAGGACGGCGGTGCCGGACTGGCTCGAGCCGTTCTGGGCGGACAGCGCGATCGTCACGCTCAGCTGGGCGTCGGTGCGGGTCGGCAGGAGAACGATCGTGACCGACGCCAGCGCGACGGCCCCAACCAACGGGAACCAGACGGCTCTCACCATGTCACCTCCGGGGGATCGACAGCCAGAAAAGGTCAGGAGTCAAGAGGCGCGGAGAGGAGTGGAACTTCAGGGCGGCACGACGGCCGGCACAGCACCGGCGCTCGGCCGCCCTGACCTGGGCCGATGATAGGCCGGCCTCGGAGAGGCTGTCTACAAGGATCGTCGCTCACGTCGCCCGTTCTGGGCAGTCTGCGCGGCACAATGGCCCCAATCGCGCGCGCTCGCAGTGTTGCAACTCTTCGTTCGAGACGAGATGGCCCCAATGGGCGGTCCCCAGCGCTCGGTCACGAGCGTTACATCATCAGGAGGGTGATCGGACCATGGATGACATGTTCGAAGAGGTGCTCGCGATCTGTCTCGACAGACTGTCTGACGGCGACGACGTGGAGTCGTGCGTCGCGGACTTTCCCGAGTGCCCCGAGCTCGGACCGCTGCTGGAGATCGCGGCTGCCCTGTGCACCGCCTCCGAGGAGGACCATCGCCGCTCCAACCGCGCACCGACCTGGCTGAAGCCGCGCGGACGCCAGGAGCTGCGCCCGACCGGCTGAGCGAGCGCCCTGTCACCGCCCAGGCCGACCACCAGACGGGTCACCGGACCCGTCCACGGATGGCCCGCTCAGGCAAACCGGTCACCCGGACAGACCATCGGATCGAAGCCCACCGTCCCTCTGCCGCCCGTCGCGTCGTTGCATGAAAAGGAGTGACCCTTTCGCTCTAGGAGCGGCAGATGGAACAGACCCTCCCGGTTCTCGTCAACAGACAGAGTCGGACCATGACCTGCCCGCGTTGCGAGCGCGAGCAGCCGATGCGTGACTTCGTGATGCTGGGCATGAGCCCGTTCTACGCCTCCCAGCTCGTGCCGATCTTCCGCTGCGGCGGCTGTAGCCACCTGTTCGCTCCGCGCCCCGGCGCTCTTGGGGAGCGCGAGCAGTAGCCGCACCGCGCCCCACGGCGAGCCCCGCCAGCCGTCGTCCGAGCAGATCCGCCTGACGGCGATCCTCGCTCCGTCGGTAGCAACAACGCAGCAGAAGTTGAAGGCTGAAGTAGGAAGGCAGACGGCTGTGTCTCAGGCAGCCCCGCGGCTCCCAGATCCTGACTCGGCGCCGCCGCTCGCGCCGATCCTGCGCCACCCAGCCGCCGACGCGCCAGCGCGCGAAGCCCCGGCCAGTCAGCCCCAGGCAGGTGACGCACTCCCGGCCGAGGCTCCGGCCGGTGCGGCCCACGCGCCCGACACCTCCGATACTGATGCCTCGCTGCGTGCGCGCGGCTGGGCGCCCACGATGGAGCACGTCTGGCTCGGGCTGGTGGTGGTGGCCGCGTCCCTCGCCTGCGCGGTGGACCCGCTCGACCCGATCGACTACTGGTGGAGCGTCCGGCTCGGCTCGCTGATCCGCCAGCTCGGCGCCATCCCGACCGACGACTCGCTGGTGTACACCGTCGTCCGTGGCCCGATCGTGGACGGCCAGTGGCTCGCGCGGGTCGTCATCTCGGCGCTGCACGACCTTGGCGGCGTGGACCTGACCCTAGCGCTGCGTACGGTCATCGCGGTGACGGCCGCCCTGCTGCTGGCGCGGATGTGCCGGACGGCCGGGGCTGGTGCGCGGGTCTCGGCGGTGATGGCCGGGCTCTCGGTGATCCTGTTCGTGCCGGGCCTGGCGGTCCGCCCCCAGCTCATGGCCGTGCTGCCGTTCCTGCTGGTGATGCGGGCGGCGCTCGATCCGCCCCGATCCGTGCTGGGCGTGACGGCGATGGCGGCGGTGGTCGTGTTCTGGGCGAACGCGCACGGCTCGTTCATCCTGATCTACCCGCTGCTCGGCGTCGGCATGCTGGAAGCGCTGGTCGAGCGGCTCCAGACCGGCTCCAACGAACGGCTGAAGCGTGCGCTGATCCTGAGCGCCGTCTGCGGGCTGGCGCCGCTGGTCAACCCGTACGGCATCGGGCTGGCGTCGTACGTGGGCGACGCGATCCTGTTCAACGGCGGCGGCACGTCCATCGGGGTGCTCGGCTCGGAGTGGACCCCGCCCGAGCTCAAGTCAGCGTACGGCGGGCTGTTCTACGGCTCGGTCGTGCTGGCGGTCGTGCTGCTGGGGGCCGGCACCCGGCCGCGCCTCGGCGAGGGGCTGCTGCTGCTGGCATTTGGGCTGCTGGCCGTCTCATCCACCCGACACATCCTCTGGTGGTCCCTGGTGGCGGTGCCGTTCATCGCACGGGGCTTCGCGGAGCTGTTCGCGAGCGGTCCGTTCCGGCGTGTCCCGCAACCAGGGCCGCTGCCGGTCGGCTCGCCGTCGATGAACCGCCTGTGCCTGCTGGCGTTCGGGATGATGGCCGTGGTGGCGCTGCCGTGGTGGCGCGAGCGGCTGCCGCTGCCGCCAGATCGCACGGTCAAGCTCGACGTGACGACGCCGGTGGCCGTCGGCGAGTACCTGGCCACCCACCCGAAGGACGGGCGCCTGTTCAACGACACCGACTGGAGCGCCTATCTGACCTGGCGCCTGCCGGACACCCAGGTGTTCGTGGACAACCGCTTCGAGCTCCACCCGTCCCAGGTCTGGGAGGAGTACCTGACGGTCAGTCGCGGCCACGTGAGCTGGCAGCGACGGTTGGACGCGCATGGGGTGACGCGGCTGGCGCTGAACCGGGCCGGCCAGAGCGGGCTGATCGCGGCCGTCCGCGAGTCGCCGGACTGGCAGCTGGTCTACGAGGACAAGCAAGCCCTCGTCTTCGACCGGGTGACGCCGGTCGGGGCGGTCAGCTCGACTCCGTAACGGTCGCCGGCAGCGTGACGGTGAAGGTGGAGCCCTGGCTGTAGACACTCTCGACGGTGAGGTCGCCGCCCATCAGCCGGCAGAAGTGGCGGCTGATCGCCAACCCCAGGCCGGTCCCGCCGTACTTCGATCTGGTGCTGGCTTCGGCCTGGGAGAACGCCTCGAACAGCCGGCCCAGCTGCTCCTCCGTCATCCCGATGCCGGTGTCGGTGACGGCGAAGACGAGAGCAGACGAGCCGGGAGCAGACGAGTGAGGAGCGGACGTCGCAAGAACAGCACCGTCCGGTCCGCTCTCGTCTCGTCTGCTCCTATCTCGTCTGCTCTGTACTCGCAACTCGATCCGTCCGTGGTCGGTGAACTTGGCGGCATTCGAGAGCAGATTGAACAGCGTCTGGCGGACCTTGGTGAGATCGGCGTGCATGGTGCCGACGTCCGGCGGGCAGGCGACCACCAGCTCGTTGGCGTTCTTCTCCATCAGGGGCTGCACGATGGCCGCCACGTCCTGGACGAGCTGGCTGACCGAGAAGTCCTCCAAGTAGAGGTCCATCCGCCCGGCCTCGATCTTGGAGAGGTCCAGGATGTCGTTGATGAGGCCGAGCAGGTGCTTGCCGGCGGCGTTCACCTTCTGCAGATCCGGGATGAACGCCTCCTCCCCGATCTCCTCGGCCTCCTCCTGGAGCATCTCACTGTAGCCGATAATGGCGTTCAGGGGTGTGCGCAGCTCGTGAGACATATTGGCGAGGAACTGCGACTTGTGCTGGCTTGCCTCGGCCAACTGCTGATTGGCCTCTTGGAGCTCCTCAAACAGACGTGCGTTCTCGATGGCGATGACGGCCTGGTCCGCGAACACCTCAATCAGCGTGATCTCGGCGTCTGTGAATGGGCGTTGCTCACACCTGTACACCCCCAGCGTCCCCAACGCCACGTCTTGCCTAATGAGAGGCGTGATGAGCTCGGTAGCGTGCCCGAACTCATGGAGGCGGCTTGCGGGATATCGTCTGAGCAGTTCCGCTTCGGGCTCGGAAGCGTGGATAGTCCGTCTGTTGATTACGGCGTCGCCCACGGCGGAGGCCAGCGTACAGGGCATGACATGATGAACGAGCTCGGGCACCGTATGCGCCACCGCCCGCAGGGTCTCGCCCTCGACACGGTGCATACTCGCGCTGTCCGCCCGACAGAGCCGCGCAGCCGTCTCGACGATGGCGTCAAGCACCCCCTGTAGATTGGTCGTCGAGGCCGCGACGACACGCAGGACGGAGGCGGTGGCGGTCTGCTGCTCGAGCGCCTCGGTAAGTTGGGCGTTGCGCTGCTCTAGTTCGGAGAAGAGGCGGGCGTTCTCGATAGCGATGACCGCCTGGTCGGCGAACGCCTCCAACAACGCGATCTGCTCGTCAGTGAACGCCTGGACGTCTGTTCGACACACCGTGATCGAGCCGATAGCATCATCTCGGCGAAGCATCGGTGCACACACGAAGCTGCCATAGCCGAACCGCCTCCCGAGCGCCTTGCTGACAGGGAGCTCGGACTCAGACTCCGCGGCGATGTCCACAATGTGGATCGTCCGCCGGTCCAGCACGACCCGCCCGGCGACGTGGCCGCGCACGATCGGAGTTTGCAGGCCCACCATCTGCTGGAACGTCGCGCCGTGGACGGTGACGATCCGTTGTACATCGCCCTCCACCCGATGGATCACCGCATCCGTTGCGCCGCACAGCCGGGCGGCGCTGCTGGCGACCGTGTCCAGGACCGCCTGCACGTCGGTTGGCGACGATGCGATCACGCGCAGCACATCAGCCGTCGCGATCTGTCGCTCCAGCGCCTCGGCGACCTGGCGGTTGCTCTCCTGGAGGTCGGCGTTGCGCTGCCCAAGCTCCTCGAACAGTCGCGCGTTTTCGATGGCGATCACCGCCTGGTCGGCGAAGCTCTCCAGCAGGTCAATCTCACGCTCGGTGAAGGGGCGCACCTCGAAGCGATCCAGACTCAGGAGGCCGATCGGCTCGCCACGCTGCATCAGCGGCACACTCACGACCGACCGATTGCCGGACGAGGCCTGAATCTCCCGAGAGCTGGGAAACTCCTCCAGGACCGCCTGGGCCAGGTCGCCGACGGCTACGGTGCGCCGCTCCAGGAAAGCACGACCCGTCACGGTGTGACGAGTCAGCTCCAGGCCGGGCACCCTCTCGAAGAAGTCGGGGCCGAAGCTCGCGAGGACACGGTCTCGTGCAGGCCCGACGAAGGCGCAATGTGCCAGGCGACTGTCGCGCAAGCGTAAGCGCTGAATGTTCCCGCTGGGAGCCTCGCAGAGACGAGCAGCCGCGTCGATGATCGAATCCAGGACGCGCTGCACGTCCGCTGGGGACGAAGCGATGACGCGCAAGACCTCCGCCAGGGCCGTCTGCTGCTCCAGCGCCTCCGAGACCTGTTGATTGCTCTGCTGAAGCTGTGCGTTGCGTTGCTCCAGCTCCTCGAAGAGGCGGGCGTTCTCGATAGCGATCACTGCCTGGTCCGCGAATGTCTCCAGTGACGCGATCTGCTTGTCGGAAAACGCCTCGACGTGCAGACGGCGGATCACAATCGAGCCGATCGCCTGCCCCTGGCGCAACAGCGGCGTACCGAGAATCGTGCGATGGCGCCGACCAGTCTCCTGCATGATCTTCATCGCGAGCGGCCACTCCTCGACGGGCTCACTCTGCATGTCCAGGACATGGACGGTGCTCGCATCGGCGACCACGCGACCAGAGACCCAGGTACGGTCTATCGGCGCTCGTTGGCCGATCGGCAGGCCCGGCAAAGGACCGTAGACGGCAACAGACTGCAATGCGTCGCCATCCACGCGGCAAATGGCGGCATCAACCGCACCGCACACTCGGGCGGCATTCTCTGCCACGGTCTGGAAAACCCGTTGGAGATCGGTTGGCGACCGCGCAATCACCCGGAGAATCTCGCCCGTCGCCGTCTGCTGCCCCAGCGCCTCAGCGAGGTCGGTGTTCCGCTGTTCCAGCTCCTCGAACAGCCGAGCGTTCTCGATGGCGATGACGGCCTGGTCCGCGAACGTTTCCAGCAGGGCGACCTCCCGGCGCGTGAATGGCCGTTCGCGCTCTCTGCCGACTTCAAACGCCCCGAGCGCCACCTCACCTCGTACCAACGGGACCGTAGCCGAGGCCCGCTGGGAGAAGTAGCGCATGTCGGGAAACTCAGCAGTCACCGCCGGATCTGACCTGTCCGACATGGTGATGGTGCGACGTTCGAGGAAGGCCCGCACCGGCGGCCTCCTCTCCGTCAGGGCGTGAAGCTCGCCGAGGCCGACCTGCGCACCGCCCCAGGAGACCACGTTGCGCAAGCAGTCTCCATCTCGCAGGAGCAAGTTGCCCATCTGGCTTCCGACGAGGCGTCCGGCCGTCCGCGCGATGGTCTCCAGGACACCCTGAACGTCCGTCGTCGATGCTGCGACGACGCGCAAGACTTCGGCGGTAGCTTCCTGCTGCTCCAGCGCCTCGGCCAGCGACTCCTCCGCCTGAACCGCGCGCAGAACGGCGCCGGCTTCTCGTTCACGGAGCGCGGCATTCTCCGCCTCCAGCTGCGCGATCCTCGCGTATGGGTCGTCCGCCATCGTGCCCACCCCGGCTACTCTGCCCTGCTGCGCGACCGCGCCAGGATAGCACGCCATCTCGGAGACCTCCTGTGACGTCAGTCACACACTGCCTGACTACGGCGGTCGTCGCGCGGATGACGCCGAACGCTGCCCGCGTTCGCAGCACCTCGCAAGCGATGCGTCCCTCCGCGCAGCCTGTGGCAGTTAGTAGATGTGCGAGGCGCACAGTGCCCCAGGAGGGCGCCGCCCCAGCGGAGGGAGCCGCCGATGGAACGACCACCCGCCGGCCAGACCGGCCCACGCCCCTGGCTGGAAGATGCCTGGCTGCCCACCCTGGTGGTCGTCGCCGGCTACGCGCTGGTCCTGTTCGTCACGTTGCGCGCCTTCGACTTCAACCCGAGCGGCCCGATCCGCATCGGCGACTTCCTGCCAGCCGACCGCTTCTGGACCCCGGAGCTGAAGCGCGAGCACGGCGTCGGCTACGACGGCCAGTGGTTCTTCTACATCGCGCACGACCCTATGCTACGCGCCCCGGACCCCGAGACGTTCCTCGACCTGCCAGCGTACCGCTACGCGCGCATCCTCTATCCCACGCTGGCCTGGATGCTGGCGCTCGGGCAACCGGCTGGCCTGCCGTGGTCGCTGCTGGCGGTCAACCTGCTCGGCGTGATCGGCGGCACCCTCGCCTGCATCGACCTGATGCGGCAGCTCGGGGCGAATCGTTGGCTCGCGCTGGCGTACGCGTTCAGCCCGCCGGTCCTGATCGGCTTCACGGCTGACCTCGCCGAGCCGGTCGCGCTGGCGCTGGTGGTGGGGGGCATCGCGCTGGCGCTGCGCGGGCGGCACTGGCTGGCCGGGATCGCGCTCGCGCTCGCCGTGCTGGCCCGCGAGCCGTCGATCCTGCTGCCACTCGGGTTCGGCCTCTATGCGCTGGCGCTGCTGGACTGGCGGCGCGCGCGGGCGTATCTGCTGCCGCTGGCCGCCCCCATCGCCTGGCACCTCTGGATCCTGGTCAAGCTCGGGAGCCTGCCGTCTGCTCAGTCGCCCTCCAACTTCGGCATCCCGTTCGGCGGCGCCTACTACCGGCTCGGGCTGGTGCTCGGCTGGCACGCCCCAATGCTCGGCGAGACCGCGCCGCCCAACAGCCCGCTGCTGGAGGCCGCCATCGTCGGGATCAGCGCCGGCATCATCCTGATCGGCCTGACCAAGGTGCTCGAACGCCGCGACGTCTTCGCCTGGCTGTTGTGGCTCCAGGCCGCGCTGGCAGTCGGGACCGGACCGCTGGTCTGGGCGGACCTCTATAGCTACGGACGGGTGCTCGGGCTGCTCTACTTCGCCTACGGCGTGATGGTGCTGACGAAGCCACAGCGGGCGGCGTCGTTCGCGGCCGGAGTGCACGAGTGGACTACGTTCGTACCCGGTCGGGCTATCTTGGTAACACTCGGATTGGCCCCCGTCACTTCGCCAGATGCACCTGCGTTTGGGAATATGAAGCGCTCAGAGAGACCCTTCTGACGCGCTGAGGCGACAAATCTGTGGACTCATCCACGACCTTATTCGCGGAGGCATTATCATGGTGGAGATCCTGCGGCACTACCTGAACCTGCTGGCACTGAAGACCGGCAAGGGCCAGGGCCTCGTCGAGTACGCGCTGATCATCGTCCTGATCTCGATCGTCGCGATCACGATCATGACGACCCTCGGCACGAGCATCACCTCGGTCTTCTCCAAGGCGAACAGCTCGCTCACCGCTCCGTAATCGTCAGCACCAGTCACAGCCTCAGCGGCGCCCCTCGCCGCGACGGACGTGGAACAGGCCCACCTGGAAGTATCCAGGTGGGCCTTCCGTCTGTCCGCGACACTCACGCACTCCCCCTGGCTCCGGACCCCGTCGCGTAGCGACGGTGCGATGGTAGACGTGGGTTTCAACCCACGGCGCTGCTGACGGGCACGCCCTTCACCCGGATCCGTTTGCCGAGTGTCGCAGTGGAGGATGGACACGGCATCCGGTCGGACGAGCGTGCACCCCACGACGATCCGATTCGATGGCTCACACAGGCCATCACCAGACCAGACGGACCAATTCTGCAAATTCATCGTCTCCCCCGTCTCGTTTGCGCGTCACACCCCGTTGAGAGTGTGTGAGGGACACACCGGGCGCGCCGAACCGTCACGAGGCGGCACGCTCACAGACTCGCGTCCCGACAACGAACACGGGGGACAATCGTGTTGGACATCGTTCGTTACTACCTCAACCTCCTCGCGCTGAAGACCGGTAAGGGCCAGGGCCTCGTCGAATACGCACTCATCATCGTCCTCATCTCCATCGTCGCGATCACGATCATGACCACCCTCGGCACGAGCATCACGTCCGTCTTCTCCAAGGCGAACAGCTCGCTCACCGCTCCGTAATCTTCATCGCGCGCGGCGCACCGCCGCGACAGTCCGCGCGAAGATCCGCCAGGCACGGTGCCTGGCGGATCTTTTGCATTCCTACATGTCAGAGACTACGTGAACAACATCTCCGCGACGGAAGCGAACGTAGCCCTAACGGGCCGCTCGGCACCCGTCGGTACTATTTTTCACGACTTAACAGCCAACTTTGTCCCTTTCTTGCATATGATGCACGTAGTCACATACGGAGAGGTACGCATCAGCCCACCTCTCGTGGCCGGTTCGCGTGGGCCTCTGGCCCGTTCTCACGTCACGAATTCGGGGAGTCATCATGGTAGAGATCGTTCGTCAGTACCTCAACCTTCTGGCGCTGAAGAGTGGCAAGGGCCAGGGCCTCGTCGAGTACGCGCTGATCATCGTCCTGATCTCGATCGTCGCGATCGCGATCATGACCACGCTCGGCTCCTCCATCACCTCGGTCTTCTCCAACGCCAACAGCGCGCTCACCGCTCCGTAAGCGCAGCTCCGCGCGGCGACCGTCGCCGCGTCCGCGAGTGTGAAGGCTCCCCAGGCCCTGCCTGGGGGGCCTTCGGCGTTCTGGACGCGGATGCCGTACGGCCTGCTCCCGGCCGGGCCAGAACGCCACTGCGACACAAGCTGCACCACACAACCACCACCGGAGACAGCCCAGATGGACTATTTCTTCGATAATGCACTCGTGTCCGTCTCATTCTCGCGTCTTAACTCGTTTCTGGTGAGTGAGAAGCAGCACACCGGCTCATCCTTTATCGCGGGCGTGCTGGGGACAGTCCGGCCCAAACCGGACGCACTGAAGACGGGGGAGCTTATGGTGGACATCGTTCGCTACTACCTCAACCTCCTGGCGCTAAAGACCGGCAAGGGTCAGGGCCTCGTGGAATACGCACTCATCATCGTCCTCATCTCGCTGGTCTGCATCACCATCCTCAACACGCTCGGCTCGAGCATCGTCAGCGTCTTCTCGAAGGTCAACAGCGGGATGGCGCCATAGTCTGCCGCTGCCCGGCTCGTCACGGCCGGTGCATCGACGTTGGGCGCCTTCCTCGCAATCGACCGGCAACGCAGCGGCCCACCCCACGCGCGGGTGGGCCGCTCGACGTTCCGGCGACGCTCCTGGCGGCTCGGCAGCGCGACGCACAGCATTCCCGTGTCGCGGCATCACCAATTGTGGGGCGTTCCTCAGCCGGGGGCGTCTCCCGCGACCGTCGTCCGCCGTTCTCTTGTTCGGAGCCTAAACGCGCGGTGGTCGTCCGGCTGGACGCGCACATGCGCGGAGGGCAGTCACACGCGGCAGGGGACGCGGTCGAGGAGCCTCTGGTAGGGAACGCCAGCGCTCGCGCGCACTGGCAAGCTGAAGTGGAAGGAAGAGACGCAGATGAAGCGACGCGGAGCGCTGGCCCTCATGGCCCTCGGCATCCTTCTCGCTGGCGGCGCGAGCGTGATCGTGCTCGGCATCGCCAAGCAGGCGGGTGAAGCCAGCCGAGCCGTCATCCCGCAGGTGTACGTCGTGATGGCCGTCCGGGAGATCCCGGACCAGGCCGTCGTCACGCCGGACTCCCTGGTCGTCAGACCGTTCCCGGCCGAGTTCGCGCCCGTCGGCGCCATCTCGCAGCCCGAGCAAGCGGTCGGGAAGTTCGCCGTCGGGACGATCTACAAAGACCAGATCATCATGAACGGCCACGTGACGACGGCGAAGAAGTCGCCGAGCATGTCGGACCGCGTCCCGCCTGGCAAGGTCGTCGTCTGGCTCCCGATGCCGGACCTGCTGGCCGGCCAGGTCGGCTTCAAGCCCGGCGACCGCCTCGACATCCTGCTCTCGATGCGGATGCTTCAGGATCAGATCGGCGGCGAGGAGAACAAGGGCAACGTCGCGAACGCGATGAGCACCCAGACCACGCTTCAGAACGTCGAGATCTTCGCCCTCGGCGAGCAGATCCAGGCCGGCGTCCAGGCATCCGGCAGCGGCGTCAGCGCCCGCACCGCCGCCAGCAGCCAGCCGCTCGCCCTCCTGGTAGACCACCAGGACGCGATCATCATCAAGTACATCAAGGACTCTGGCGGCACCATCGACCTGGCCCTCCGCTCGTCGGACGAGGAGCGGATCGTCCGTACCGACGCCGTGACCATCGACAGCGTCTCAGAGCGCTTCCGGTTCCGAGTCCCGCAGGAGGTCAAGCAATGAGCAACCGTACGTCTCGCCTGCGGGTCCTGGTCCTCCGGGACCCCGGCTTCAACCTGGACGGTCAGGAGTCTGACGTCGGCGCGATCACCGAGCTGCTGGAAGAGGAGCCGACCTTCAAGGTCACCGAGAGCGCTGCCGGCTACGGCGAAGCGGCCCGTGCTGCCCACAAGGGCGACGTAGACCTGGTGGTGGTGGACGAAGTGGCTGGCGACCCGGCCGCCGTCGTCGAGCAGCTCGACCAGGCAGCCCCCGAGATCCCCGTCATCGTCCTGCTGGACGTCGAGAACGCCGCCAACGCTCAGGCCTGCATCCTGGCCGGAGCGCGCGCCTACATGCTCCGCCCGGTCGAGCCGGCCGAGCTGATCGACCTGATCCAGCGAATCTACGACAAGGAAGACCGCCGCCGCCGCAAGATGCAGCCGGCCGGCAGCAACAAGGCCGGCCGCGTCATCGCCGTGCACGGCCCGAAGGGCGGCGTCGGCACGACGACCGTGGCGGTCAACCTGGCCGTCGCGCTGTACCAGCAGACCCGGCTGCGGGTGGTGCTGGTGGACGGCAGCTTGCTCTCCGGCGACGTGGCCGTCGCGATGAACATCGCCAACGAGAACAGCATCGCCGACGTGGTGGCGCACGTGCGGGAGCTGGACGGCGACCTGCTGAACGACACCCTCTTGAAGCACGGCTCGGGGATCTGGGTGCTGCCCGCGCCCTCGGAGCTGGAGCGCGCCGAGGTCATCAACGGCGAGGAGACGACCGCCGTCCTGGCGGCCCTGCGGCAGTTCTACGACATCGTGGTGGTGGACACCGCCTCGCGGCCCGACGAGCACCTGCTCGCGGCGCTGGACCAGTCAGACGTGGTGCTGGTGGTCTGCACGCCGGAGATCGCCTCGCTCAAGAACGCCGCCCGCTTCCTGGCGCTCGCCCACGAGCTGGGCTACGGCGACGAGAAGCTGAAGCTGACCATCAACCGCTTGAGCAGCCACGGCTCGATCCCGCTCAAGGACATCGAGTCCAACCTGCGCCACAAGATGGCGTACGGCCTCCCGTCGGACGGTATCCCGGTCATCGAGGCGCTCAACGCCGGCGAGCCGGTCGTGCTGATGCGCCCGAGCGCGCGGATCGCACGCGAGATTCGGTCGGTGGCCGGCGAGCTGGTCACCCTGCTGGGCATCGGCGACGTCACCCCGTCGGCGTTCAAGTCCCAGCGTGGCAGCGTCTTCAAGCGGCTCTCGCGCCGCCGGGCAAGCTGAGAGAGGGTAGACGACGATGCCGACACCGATCTTCGAACGCCTGAACGGGGTCCGTGTCGAAGCGGACCCGAAGCGCACCAGTGGCGCTCGGCCCACCGAGCGCGCCAAAGACCAGCCGCAGCAGGGCAGCGGCGGTGGTGGCGCCCAGCTGAACCGCACCGACTTCACCGCGCTCAAGTCGCGCATCCAGCGCCGGATCATCGCCGAGCTCGCGCCAGAGGCCGATCTCGGCGGCGTGCCCGGCCGCCGCGCCATCGAGGAGCTGTTCTCAGACACCCTGGCCGAGGAAGGCATCCCGCTCCCACGCATGGAGCGGACCCGCCTCCTCGAAGCGATCATGGCCGAGCTGCTCTCGTTCGGCCCGATCGAGCCGCTCCTCAGAGATGAGTCGATCTCGGAGATCATGGTCAACGGCCCGGACGCCGTCTGGGTCGAGCGCGGGGGTCAGCTGGAAGAGACGGACGTCAAGTTCGAGAACGACGACCACGTCCGCCGGATCATCGACCGGATCGTGGCGCCGCTCGGCCGCCGCTGTGACGAAGCCTCCCCGATGGTGGACGCCCGCCTGCCAGACGGCTCCCGCGTGAACGCCATCATCCCGCCGATCTCGCTGATCGGCCCGGTCATCACCATCCGAAAGTTCTCCCGCGATCCGCTGACGATCCAGAACCTCGTCCAGTTCGGCTCGATGACGCCGGACGTGGCCGACTTCCTGGGCTACTGCGTCCAGGGCTGCCTGAACGTCATGGTCTCGGGCGGCACGGGCTCGGGCAAGACGACGCTGCTGAACGTGCTCTCCTCGTTCATCCCGGCCAGCGAGCGGATCGTGACCATCGAGGACGCCGCCGAGCTCCGGCTGCGCCAGCGCCACGTGATCTCGCTGGAGAAGCGCCCGGCCAACATCGAGGGCACCGGCGAGATCCCGATCCGCCAGTTGGTCGTCAACTCCTTGCGCATGCGCCCCGACCGCATCGTGGTCGGGGAGGTGAGAGGCCCCGAGGCGCTGGACATGCTCCAGGCGATGAACACGGGCCACGACGGCTCGATGACGACGCTCCACTCGAACGGCCCTCGTGACACGCTGGCCCGCCTCGAGACGATGGTGATGATGTCTGGCATCGAGCTGCCACACCGCGCCATCCGCGAGCAGATCGCCTCCGCCGTGGACGTGATCGTCCACCAGGAGCGCCTCTTCGACGGCTCTCGAAAGGTGACCAACATCGCCGAAGTGCAGGGCATGGAAGGCGACGTGATCATCTTGCAGGACATCTTCCGGTTCGAGCAGTCCGGCCTGGTCCGTGGCAAGGTGCAGGGCACCCTGCGCAGCACCGGCGTGCGCCCGAAGTTCGAGCTGAAGCTGGCCCGCAACGGCGTCAAGATCCCGGACAACCTGTACGCCAGCAGCGGCATCACCGGCCGCCTCAGCGATGCCCGGTCCAACCAGACCGCCGCGCGTGGGGGGGGAGGGCACTAGGTCATGACTGGAGCCGACGTCGCCGCCCTGACCGCCGGTATCGGCGTCCTGATCATGTCGTTCGCGGTCTTCCAGATCGTGGGCCAGGAGCTGATGGCCCGCCGGATGCGCCTCTTCGTGAAGCGCGGCCAGGTGGTCCAGCAGCAAGTCTCGCTGCGCAAGAAGGCCAAAGTCTCGCGCGTGGCGCTGGTCGAGGACTGGAACCGCAAGCTGCGCCAGGCCAACTACGGCAAGAAGCTCCAGTTGGAGCTGATCCGGGCTGGCCTGGACATGCAGGCCAGCCGCTTCGTCGTGATCCAGCTGATCGTCGCGCTGACGGCTGCCATCGTGACGTGGTACTTCGCGAACACGCTGCCTGACCTGAAGGGCATGGGAGCACTCGTGGTGGCGCTACCGGCGGGCGGCCTCGCCTGGTACATCCCGATGGTGGCCCTGGGGTTCCTGGAGAAGCGCCGCCTGGGCAAGCTGGAGCGCCAGCTCCCGACGACCATCGACGCGATGGCGGGCGCGCTCCAGGCAGGCTCCAGCCTGGCCCAGGCGATGGAGCTGACCAGCCGCGAAGTGGCCGCCCCGATCGGCCTGGAGCTGGGCATCGTGGTGCGCGAGATGGCGGTGGGCGTCCCGATGCAGGAGGCGTTCGCCAACATGCTGAACCGGGCGCGCAGCCTGGACCTCGACATGCTGGTCACCGCGATCATCATCCAGCACCGCATCGGCGGCAACCTGAGCCAGATCCTCCGCAACATCTCGCACACCATCCGCGAGCGACTGCGGATCAAGGGCGAGATCGCGGTGCTGACGGCGCAGCAGCGCCTCTCCGGCTACATCGTCAGCGGCCTGCCACTGTTCATCATCGGGGCGCTGTTCATCATCGCGCCGACGTACATCTCCAAGCTGTTCCTGCCGGGCATCGCGCGGTTCATGCTGATCGCCGGCGCCATCGGCATGTTGGCCGGCTTCTACGCCTTGAAGAAGATCGCAGACATCGATGTGTAAGCCAGCACGGCATCACCCCACCCCCGGGCAGCACCTGCCCGAACGGCGCTCCGCCGCCGGCCCGCGCTCCCTGGCGCGGCTGGCCCGGCTCCTGACCGGCGCCCTGCTGCTGGCGCTCGCGCTGTCGCCGCTCGCGGCGCCGGCCCTGGCCGCCGAGACGTCGCATCGCGGGACGGAGCTGTCCGTCTCGCAGCAGCCGACGCTCCCGAACATGCCTTCCGGCCCGGTCATCCCGAACGTTCCGTCCGCTCCGACTCGCCCGTCCGGCCAGATCATCAAGCCGAACACGGTCCAGCCCGACCGGCCGGTCCAGCAGGTGCCGCGGCTCCCGATGGAGTCGGACGCCGTGGATGACGAGCTGACCATCGACGAGATCCGCACCGGCAAGTACCCGAACGTCACGCTGCGTTTCTCGATGCACCCATTGTCAGGTAAGCCGGTGGCCTACCTGGAGGCCGGCGACATCACGATCGTGACCAACGGCGCGATCCAGCCGACCCTCGAAACGCACACCATCGGACGGGTGCCGACCAGCAACGTCGGCAGCTACGAGATCACCTGGGTCTCCCAGCTGAACGTCGAGGCTGGCGCCACGATCAATGGGAAGCTGGCCGTCTCCGTCAACAGCAAGCCTGAAGTGAGCACCGGTTTCAGCTTCATCCGCCCGGTGCCCTCGCAGGCGGTCGCCCCGCGTGACCAGGCGGTGAACGCCGCGCTGATGCCGGTGCCGCTGCCGAACCCCGGCGAGGTGGACGTGCCGCTCGCCAGCAGCCTCGCGGCGATCCTCGGCGGCACCGCGTTCCTGGTGACGATCGCCGGGCTGTTGGGCCACGCGATCTGGCGGCGCAGCCAGGACCGGCTCGCGATGTGGGTGGGTCGATCCGCCGACGTTCGCCTGAGGGCGATCAAGAAGGACAACCAGAAGCGGCGCGCGCTGACCGTCTCCCCGACGATGCAGTTCTTCAGCCGTTGGGGCGCCAAACTGGTCTCCTCAGCCCAGAACCAGAAGATGCGCCGCGCCCTGGTGCTGGCCGGCCGCCCGACGAACCAGCACTACACTCGCTTCATCGCCATGAAGGCCGCCATCGGGTTCTCGCTGTTCATGGGCGGCTTCTGGCTGATGGTTGGCATCGCGCCGTTCACTACCACGCTGCTTTGCTCCACCACCCTGGCGGTCATCGGGTTCATGCTGCCGACGCTCTGGCTCGGCCGGATCATCAAGAACCGGCAGTACCACATGCGGCGGGCCTTGCCTGACTCGCTCGACCTGATCACCATCGGCGTGAGCGCGGGCCTGGCGTTCGACGGCGCACTCGGCGAGATCATCGAGAAGTGGGACAACGACCTCAGCTACGAGTTCGCGACCACCCTCGGCGAGCTGCGGATGGGCTCGGGGCGGCGGCAGGCGCTGCTCAACCTGGCGGATCGGACCCAGGTGGACGAGATCCAGGTGATGGTCAGCCAGCTGATCCAGGCTGACGAGCTGGGCATGAGCCTGACCGACACCCTGCTGACGCTGTCGAACCAGATGCGCCTGCGCCGCCGCCAGCGCGCCGAGGAGCTGGCCCACAAGGCGGCGGTCAAGATGCTGATCCCGCTGGTGTTCCTGATCTTCCCGGCCCTGTTCATCGTGATCCTCGGTCCGGCGACGCAGGACATGCTCGGGTTCATCAACGGCGGGCCGTAGACGGCGAAGACAAGGCCCTCACCCCCCACCCCCTCTCCCTGTGCGCGGGAGAGGGGGAGCCATTCCAACAGGAGATTGCTGCGAGATGGCCGCCACGATGCGCGTTCGCAACCTCAGCCGTGATACCGAGCTCGCGGACCGCGCGGCAGTCGCCGACACGTTCTGGCGCCGCCTGCGCGGCCTGCTCGGGCGGGCCGGCCTGGAACCGGGCGAGGGCCTCGTCATCAAGCCGTGTGACTCGATTCACATGATCGGGATGCGGTTCCCGCTGGACGTGGTGCACCTGGACAAGTCCGGCACCGTCGTGAAGGTGCTCGAAAACATCAAGCCGAACCGCCTCGGGCCGTTCGTGTGGCGCTCCCGCACGGCGGTCGAGCTGCCGGCCGGCACCGCCGCCGCCACCGGGACCGTCGTCGGAGACCGTGTCGTGCTCGAAAAGATCGCGTAGAGGCGGCGAAGGCGTAAGAAATCTCCTGACGCCCGCGTCCAAAGCCCGTATACTCGAAGGTCGGTGGACGACCACGACACGCTGGGATCAGGCACGCGGCGCGGCGACAACCGTATCGCCGACGCGACCCCTCCGGCTTCGGACCAGGACTACTTCTGGGAGAGCAAGCCCGGCGAGGATTTCGGGCCGATCCCGCCGCCGGGCGCCGACCGTGCCGCGCCCGGCACCCGAGCGCGGCGCCCGCCTGTCGCCGTTGACGACGCGAGCAGCGTCTACGACAGCCCGACGCAGCGCGGCACGCCGGTCACGGCTCGGCTCGGCTCCAGAAGAGACGACCGGCGCTTCGACGGTCGCGGCGCCCCGCCCGGCCCGAATCGAGGCCGGCGGCGATTCGCCATCGTGGTGGGCTTCCTGGTGCTCATGGTCGGCGTGGTCGCCGGCACGCTGGTCTTCGTCTCGCGGCAGGCGACCGGCCCGGCCGCGTCCTCCGCCACCGTCGCCAACCCGGACGCCGATCTCGACGCCCTGCGCACGCGTGACACGCTCGCTACGGCCACCCTCTCGACTCCGGTCGCACCGCTGTTGACGTCAACCCCGGCGCCGCCGACCACTTCCCCGACTCCGCTCACGCTGACCCAGATCACCCCGCCGGTCTCGCCGGTGGCTACGCGGGCGGTGGGCGCAGCAGCCAGCCCGGCCGCGCGGACCTCGCCGGTAGCTGCCGGGCCGGTCCCGCCGCTGATTGACCCGCTGCCCGGCCTCCGCTTCCCGACCCCCACGCCAGCGCGCATCGGGACGCCCGCGCCGACCCGCACCCCGCCGGCCGTCCCGACCGCGCGCCCGGTCGGCTTCCTGAACCGCGTCTGGAGCGAGCAGACGATCCACAAGGTTGGCGACCAGGCGACCGTCTGCGGCTCGGCGACGACCGGCAACCAGGCCGAGCTGCTGGTGATGGCCCCAGACCGAGGCATTACCACGCTCGGGCAGTTTCAGCCGCCGGCCGAGCGCTTCTGCCAGCCGTTGAAGGTGGACCAATCCGGCCTGTACGTGCTCACCCTGGTGGTGAAAGACGCTAACGGCGGCGAGCTGGATCGGCAGTCGGCGGCGCTCTGGGCCGGACGGTAGCCGCCGTCGCGTCAGCGGACGCACACGCGGGCGGTTCCCGGGGAAACAGCATCTGTGCAATGCAGGAGACAGAGGGAAATCTCGCAGGGCCGTAGTCTGAGTCCATGAGGGATGGGACCCCGAACCCGCCCGACAAGGATTACAGAGATGACGACGCTCCGACTGCGCAACCTGCTCGCTTCCGCCGCGCTGGGCCTGACCATTCTCGGCACCGCCGCCCTGCCGGCCGCCGCTGCTGGCCTGGACGTCTCGGCCGGCGCCACCGTTCAGGGCGCCTACGGCCCCGACACCTGCATCAACGGCTACGTGTGGCGCGAGGCGATCCCGAGCGACCACGTCTGCGTCACCCCGGCCACCCGCTCGCAGACCGCGTACGACAACTCCCAGGCGGTCTACCGCCGCGACCCGAACGGCGCGTACGGCTCGAACACCTGCGTCAACGGCTACGTCTGGCGTGAGGCGTTCGTCGGCGACGCGGTCTGCGTCACTCCGGCCACCCGGTCGCAGGCGAAGTACGACAACTCCCAGGCCCCGTACCGCGTCGCCCGCTAACGGCACGCCACGCCAACGACCCGAACCGCTTCGCCGAGGCGCTCCGCTCATGTGAGCGGGGCGCCTCTTCTTATCTGCCCTTTTGCGCTCATCTGCTCCTGACCGATTCTCCCCTGGAAGCCAGATGTGGAGATGGTGTGTGCGGCGAACATGCCCGTGGAGCGCGGCCATCCTGGCCGCTCCGGATGAGTGACTCCGATGCGAGCTTCCAGGATGTTGCGTGGGGTGGCAGGCCCGGAGCGGCCAGGATGGCCGCGCTCCACGAATGAGCTCCGTGACTTCCTCGGGCCGTCGGAAGGCGCGAAACTCGACCCGACGAGCCGGTATCATGCCGGCAACGCAGGTGAGGGCAGACGATGGCACGGACGTACGACGCACTCGTGATCGGCGGCGGGGTGATGGGCGCCAGCATCGCGTACCACCTGGCGCGAGCTGGCGTCGGGCGGGTGGCGCTGGTCGAGCGGCGCGAGATCTGCTCCGGCAACATCCGGAAGTCCGGCGCCATCATCCGGATGCATTACTCGAACGACCCGGAAGCGAGGCTCGCGCTCGCCAGCCTGCCGTACTTCCAGCGCTGGTCCGAGATGGTCGGCGGCTCGTGCGGCTTCCGTGAGACCGGCTTCGCGCTGCTGGTCGGCCCGGAGAACCTGGACCGGCTCCACCGGAATGTCAAGCGGCTGCGAGCACTCGGCGTCGAGACCTCGGTCGTGGGGCCTGACGAGCTGCGCGAGATCATGCCGTCCCTCCAGACCGAGGGCGTAGCCGGCGCGGCGTACGAGCCGACCAGCGGCTACGCCGACGCCCTCCAGACGACGCTCTCGCTCGTGGACGCGGCCCGTCGGCTCGGCGTCGAGGTGCTGGAAGGGACCACCGTCACCGCGATCGCGGCTGCCGGCGGGCGCGTCGCCGGGGTCAAAACGCTCGGAGACGACCTTGCGGCGCCCATCGTGGTGTGCGCCGCCAACACGTGGTCGCCGGCCCTGCTCCGGACGGTGGGCGTGGACGTGCCGGTCACGCCGCGCCGGGCGCAGGTCGCCTACTTCGACCGCCCCGCCACGTACACCGGCCCCCATCTGGTCGTGCTGGACACCACCACGGCGCTCTACACCCGCGCCCACAACGACGACCAGATCCTCGGGGGCGCTGCCGACGAGTCCGTCACCACGTCAACTGACCCGGACGACAACGACGAGCGCGCCGACCCCGGCTTCCAGGACGAGGTCGCGGCCCGCATGCGCGTACGGGTGCCGTCGCTGGCCTCCGCGCGCCACGCCCGCGCCGAGGCCGGTATGTACGACATGAGCCCGGACACCCGAGCCATCCTGGACCGGGTGCCGGGGCTGGACGGGCTGTACCTGGCGGCCGGATTCAGCGGGACCGGCTTCAAGAAGGCGCCGGCGGTCGGGCTGGGACTGTCAGAGTTGATCCTGCGCGGCGCGGCTACCAGCGTGGATCTCGTGCCGTTCCGCTGGAGCCGCTTCGCCGAGGATGCCCCGATCCACGGCGCGGACGAGTACGTGCTACCCCAGAGCTGGGGGCACACGTTCTAGGGCTTCGCCAGCACACGTCGTCGGATGCATTCCCGAATCTCTCGTCTGGATCTGCACCAGGGGCGTACGTCAGGCGGGCGTCCCAGAAGTCTCCGGCTCCTCGTCTGACGGAGCCTGGCTGGCGGCAAGATCGAGGAGCGGTTGCGACACCGAGCCGTGCCGGACCGTCGCGCCGAGCCGCTCCAGCATGTCGGTCACCTCGGACAGCTCATTCGGCGTGATCAGCGCCACCACCGCCGAGTGATTGTGCTGGAGACACTCGCCGGCCTGCTTCAAGTCGTCGTCCTTGAAGCCGAACAGCGAGGCCAGACTGCCGGCCGCCCCGCCAACCGCCGCCCCCAGCCCACCTGACAGCGCCGTCGAGATCCCGGTCGCAAGCGCCGCCTCGAAGGCCAGCGCCGTCGACGAAGCGCTCGCGGTCGCACTGGCGAGCGTCCCAGCCGCGACCGCCGCCGCCTGAATGCCGGCCGCCGTGCCGATCGCGACCGTCAGCGGCAGCCCGACCACCGCTGCCCCAACCAGGCCGCCGGCGATCAGGCCGAACAGCGCGCCTCGTCGTACGGACAGATGCCCGCCCTGAGAGACGTGGACCTCGCCTTCAGCGTCGCGGACCACCACCGCCATGTTGCCCAGCGAGATCGAGGCAACCTGGCGCTCCCATTCGCGCAGCGCTTTCTCGGCCACGGCGCCCATCGCCGGATCCTCGAAAGAGGCGAAGATCAGCTCGCGCTCGTCCTGTGCCGTCGTGCTCATCTGGCGCCCCCACTGGCGGCATCCGAGTGCTGGTGTGCGGGCCGTCAGTGCAGACATCGTACCGCCTGACGCATCGGCCGGTCGATAGCCCCCTGGAAGCGCTCGCCCCATCGGGGCTTGAAAGCCCCGCCTACCATCATGGCGTCGCGCTGCGACGCCGAAGCACACCATCCTGTCGCAGAGCGACAGCTGACTGTAGACGTAGGTTTCAACCTACGGCGAGATCCGCCGCGGTGCACCCTGAGGGAGAGCAGCGAAGAAATAGTCGCGCGCCCAGAGGGCTGGCACGAATCCCGCCAGTGGGCAATTCGAGCCCCGGTTTCGGAATACGGTCGGTCAGGTCGTTGTTCAAACAAGTGACGAGCAGATCGGGCAGAAATCAGCTGCGCTCTCAAGAACAAAGATGGCTCGTCACAGAGAAAGAAGTTTATAATGAGGTCATCAAGGTTGGCAGTGCGTAAGTGCTGCCGACCTTCTGGTAGCCCCATTATGGGAGGCGCGTTGCCGATGATTCCCGTTGAAAAGCTCACCGAGCAGGCCCGTCAGGCGCTCGGGCGGTCCCAGGAGCTCCTGCTCAAGCTGCGGCACAACGCGCTCGACACCGAGCACCTGCTGTTGATCCTGCTCGGCCACAAGGACGGGCTCGTGCCGATGGCGTTCAATCACCTGGGCGTCTCGCCGGCCCCGATCCTGGACCGGCTCCAGCGCGATCTCGCAAGCCGCCCGGCCACGCTCAACGGCAGCTCGCTCTATATCACCAATCGGGTGAACGCGGTGTTCCAGCGCGCCCAGGAGGATGCCGACCGTCGCGGCGACCAGTTCGTCGGGACCGAGCACCTGCTGCTGGCCTCGCTGGCTGACCCGGCCGATCCGGCCAGCCGGCTGTTCGGCTCGTTTGACCTGACCTATCAGAAGCTCGAAGCGGCCTTTGACGCCGTTCGAGGAGGCCGCACGGTGGACGATGCTGGCGCCGAGACTCGGTTCCAGGCTCTGGAGAAGTACGGCGTCGATCTGACGGCGCTCGCCTCCGCTGGCAAGCTCGACCCGGTCATCGGGCGCGAGCAGGAGATCACGCGCCTGATGGAGGTGCTGATCCGCCGCACCAAGAACAACCCGGTCCTGATCGGCGAGCCGGGCGTCGGCAAGACGGCGGTCGTCGAGGGGCTGGCCCAGATGATGATCGCGGACGAGGTGCCCGAGCCGCTGCGTGGCAAGAAGCTGATCGCGCTCGACCTGGCAGCCGTGCTGGCCGGCTCGAAGTTCCGCGGCGAGTTCGAGGAGCGCCTGAAGGCGATCGTCGACGAGGTCGTGGCATCCGAGGGCAGCGTCATCCTGTTCGTGGACGAGATCCACACGATGGTCGGCGCTGGCGGCGCCGAGGGCGCCATCGACGCGGCCAACCTGCTCAAGCCGGCACTGGCGCGTGGGCAGCTGCGGCTGATCGGCGCGACGACCCTGGACGACTACCGCGAGGGGATCGAGCGTGACCCGGCCCTGGAGCGGAGGTTCGCGCCGGTGTTCGTGGACGAGCCGAGCGTCGAGGAGGCCATCGAGATCCTCCACGGCCTGCGCGCCCGCTACGAGGAGCACCACGGTCTCAAGATCGAGGATGGGGCGCTGGAGGCGGCTGCCCGCCTGTCGGATCGCTACATCCAGGACCGCTCGCTGCCCGACAAGGCGATCGACCTGGTGGACGAGGCGTCCTCGAAGCTGCGGCTGCGCTCGGCCCGCGAGCTGGAGGACACTCCGGCTGCCCAGATTGCGAAGCTGAAGGCGAAGGAGGACGAGGCGTGGCAGGGCCGCGAGTACGAAGACGCGGCTCGGTTGCGCCAGGAGCGGCTGACCATCGAGACCGAGCACCCGGAGGCCGTCGAGGCTGAGGCCGGCACGCTCGTCGTGACGGCGGAGCACGTCGCCGAGGTCGTGGCAGAGTGGACTGGCGTTCCGGTCCGGAGCATCTTCTCGGAGGAGGCTGAGAAGCTGTTGCACCTGGAGGAGGCGCTCCACGAGCGGGTGGTGGACCAGGACGAGGCCATCGTGGCGGTGTCGGACGCGATCCGGCGCTCGCGGTCTGGCCTGGGCGATCCGCGCCGCCCGATTGGCTCGTTCCTCTTCCTCGGCCCCACGGGCGTCGGCAAGACGGAGCTGGCGAAGACCCTGGCTCGCTTCCTGTTCGACGACGAGGATGCCCTCCTCCGCATCGACATGAGCGAGTTTCGGGAGCCGCACACGGTCTCTCGGCTGTTCGGGTCGCCTCCGGGCTACGTCGGGTACGACCAGGGCGGGCAGCTGACCGAGGCGGTCCGGCGCCGGCCGTATCAGGTGATCCTGTTCGACGAGGTCGAGAAGGCCCACCCCGAGGTCTGGAACGCCCTGCTCCAGATCCTGGACGACGGTCGGCTGACGGACGGGCACGGTCGGACGGTGGACTTCCGCAACGCGGTCATCATCATGACCTCGAACGTCGGCTCGGTGGAGGCGTACTCGAAGCGGCGCGACAGCCTGGGCTTCCAGACCGCGACCGCCACGAGCGCCGAGGCCGCGCACGAGCAGGCCATCGAGAAGCGGCTGCGGGCAGCCCTCCGCGAGACGTTCCGTCCCGAGCTGCTGAACCGGATCGACGAGATCATCGTGTTCCATCGGCTGCGCAAGGAGAGCCTGCTGGCGATCGTCGAGAAGATGCTGGGCGACCTCAGAGATCGGCTCGCCGAGCGGAAGCTGACCCTGGAGCTGAGCGAGCAGGCTCGCGAGTGGCTGGTCACCAACGGCTTCGACGCCGAGTACGGCGCCCGACCGCTGAAGCGGCTGATCCAGCGGCAGGTCGAGAACGTGCTGGCGAAGCAGGTGCTGGCCGGCGAGTACGCGGACGGCAACGCCATCCTGGTGGACGTGGGCGCGGACGACGCGCTGACGTTCACGCGCCAGGAGGGCACGCCGCTGGAGACCGAGGCGATCCAGGTGGCAGCGTAACTCCCCCCAGCCCATCAGCGACATGCACAGAGCGGCCCGCTCCCCGATGAAGGGAGCGGGCCGCTCTGTGCATGGCAACCTGTTGCTACAAGCGCGGGCCGTGGGTTGAAACCCACGGACCAGATACGATGCAAAAAGCGGTCCGTCACCCGTTGACTGTGCAGCGCGGGGTGGGGGATGACGCGACGGTTGGCGTTGACGGAGGCGGAGCAGGTCACGCTGGAGGAGGCGGTGAAGCACCACCCGAAGGCGTACGCGCGTGACGCGGGCGGCGGCGCTGCTGAGTGGCGGATCGGTCGTCGGGGCTGCGGGTGGCGGAGCACGGGCTGCTGCGGCGTCGCGCGGCGGACACGGTGTATCGGTGGCTGGACCGCATGAGGAGCACGGGCTGGCGGTGCTGACGATCCGGCGGTCGGGGCCGCAGGCCCCGCTTTCCCCCCAGCGGCCTGGACGAGCGGGAGGCGCATCGGGCCGAGGTGCTCGCGGCGCTGGGAGCGACCCGCGCCAGCCACGGGCACGACCGGAGCCGCTGGCGCTGGTGGGACTGGGGGGCGGTGGTAGCCCGCTCGCCGGCGCGAGCCGGCCGGGGATCCGGCGGACGCTCCGGGCGTACGGGCTCCGCTGGAAGCGGGCGCGCGACCACCTCCGCAGCCCGGACCCAGCCTACCAGGAGAAGGTGGCGCACCTGCGGGCCATCCGGCGCGCGTCGCGGCCGCCCTGGAGACGGCGGTCCTCCTCTATCTCGACGAGGTCACTTACTACCGCCAGCCCTCGCTGGCGTCTGGCTACGCCCCGGCCCGCACGGCCGACCCGCGCGCCGAGCGCTCCACCCCGGAGTAACACCACGACCCGGGTCGTCGGCGCCCTCACGATGCCGCCACCGGGCCGGGTCATCGCCCACCCAGGCCACCCGCATCGGTGTCCCGGCCCTGCTCCGCTTCTTCAAGGCCCTGGTCGCAGCTTACCCGGGGACAGCGCCTCTACATCGTCCTCGACAACTGGCCGGTCCATTTCCCATCCCGACCTCCTCGCCGCCCTCGAGCCCCAGGAGTCCCCCTTCCCCTTCTTCCGACCCCGCTCCTGGTCCGCCGAGCCCAGCCCCACCGCCAAACGACTCAACCTCCCCATCGAACCTGTCCCGCTCCCCACCTACTCCCCCTGGCTCAACCCCATCGAGAAGCTCTGGCGCTGGCTCAAGCAGGACGTCCTCCACCTCCATCGCCTCGCCGACGACCTCCCGGCCCTCCGCGCACGCGTCCTCGCCTTCCTCGCTCGTTTCAAGGACGGCTCCCCCGACCTCCTCCGCTATGTCGGCCTTCTACCACATTAATTCGTCAACCCTCATAAACCCACGGACCAGATACGATGCAAAAAGCGGTCCGTCACCCGTTGACTCGTTGGCGGCATGGCCGGCACGATGTCACGGTCAGGCTGCGCCGTCGAGATCGCGGCCCGACGGACGGGACGCTCGTGACACGTGGCGACCAGCCAGGCACTGTGGAGATGCGGCGAGTCTACGATCTACACGTCAGGCCAGTCGAGGGCGAACATGCCGGCGAGTACGCGCTCGTGACTCCGGACGGGCAGACCTTCTTCGCACCCACGCTCGCCGACATCATGATCCGAGCCCACGAGCACCGAGATGCCAGGAACGCCATCTTCAAGGTCGGGAGTGTCGTTCTTGGTCGGGTGTAGTGTCTGACGCTGCTCCTTCTTTTTCGCCAGTCATCAGGCTCCGAAACTCGGTCGGGCTGAGCATCCTGGGCTCGTCGGGCAGGATGACGGCGTCGTGCTTGTGGCAGTAGTACGCCTGCTCCCACAGGTCGATCAGGCGCTGATGCTCAGACGAGCGCGGCCGAAGAGCGACAGGCTCGGTCGCAGCTGATGACGACGCACCGGCGCCGCGCAGCGCGCTGTAGACGATCCCGACCACGATGCCGACGATCGAGCCGCTCATGATCCCGACCCGGGCGTAGGTCATCGGGCTGAGCGGGTCGGGGCTCCAGAGCCAGCCCACCGCGCCGCCGAGCAACACCATCATCCCGGGGGCGCACAAAGACGGCCTGCCCCATCGGAGGAACAGGCCGTCCGCGTCACACCCAGGTCAGCCTACTGGGAGCCGCCGCTGACCCGCGTGTCGAGACGCTGCGACATCTCCAGGTGCTCGCGGAGCGTCGGCAGCTGTTGGGCCACGAAGCTCCCGATGTCAGAGCTGAGACTGACTCGGGCGTTCTCAAAGTTGGCGATCGTCGTGCGGTGCTCGTCGGCCATGGCACGGACGAACGCATGGTCGAAGTCGTCGCCCGAGCGCCGGGAGAGGTCTTCAATCAGGTTCGCCTGGGCCGTCGTGGACGGCGCCTGGGGAGCGGTGAGCCCCTTGCTCTTGGCGAGGTTCATCACCTGCTGCAGCGCCCGCGCGTGATCCTCGGCGATGCGTGCCCCGAGCGCGCGCACGTCGGCGTTCGTGGCGCGCTGCTGCGCGAGCTGGCCGGCGAGAACCTCGGTTGCGCTGCCGGAGGCGGCCATCGTCAGGAACTGCTGGTCCGAGGTCATCTGGGTGCCAGTGCCGGTCGGGGTGGGCATCGTGTCGTTGTCGTTGTCAGGATTCCCAGTGCCGGTCTGGCGCACCGTGGCGGAGGACGCGAGCGTAGCGTCGAGCACGGGCAGGCCCGGCGCACCGTACGGGCGCGCTTCAGCCGTGGAGGCGGCGTCGTGCGCCTCGCTGGCGACGGTCACGGCAGACGGCGTCAGAGCGAGCGTCCCAGCGGTAGCCAGGCTGAGCAACGTGCGTCGAAGATCGAGCTTCACAGCTTTCTCCTTACGTCGTGCTCGCGGCAGGAGCTCTGCTGCCACGTCCGGTCCGGCGTCGCAGCCGATGTGCCAGCGGCCCGAACAACGAAGCGCCTACGAGTCTCAGAATGGACTCGACGGCGCCGTTCACCCGGACCATCGCGATAGGCTCTCGCGGTCGGCTTTGACGCGGCTACTCCTTGGGCCAGGCGCTCATGTCCCGGCCGAGGCTATCCCGTCAAGGTCAGACCACCTTCCGCTTGGCATCAGGCCCCGTCACTCCGGCCAGGATGGGACGACTGGCGGACGCCGCCTTGAGTAGGAGGTCACAGGCAGCTTCGAGCGCCTCAGCCATGCCCAGTGTGATTACGGGTTCACTGCCTTCTTGACATGACCGACACATCATCGCCGGTATGCCGTCGATTCGGATGCTCAAGCCATCTTGTTGCTCGTCAAGTGTCGTAGTGATGAGCTCGACGTCTGTCGATCCGCAAAACGCGCAGTCGGACATCACGTTCTCCTTGTCGGTGGGTCACCCCACTCAGCCGGGTCGGGCACATATGCCGTCACCACCGCGATGGACTCTCGTCCTGCGTAGCTCACCACAACGTGGACCCAGTACAGGCGACCGTCGATGCGCACGCGCTCTTGTAGCAACAGACGCTCACGATCAGGATACCACTCGACAACAATGCAATCGCGAATCACTTGCCTGATCGTGGACAACGGGAGACTTCGAGCTTGCGCTCGAATCCGGAGATGGAGCGGGACAAGGACGCGCCCCGCTTCCAACCGGTCGCGGATCAGGTGTATGAGGTGCGGTGGCACCATCATGAGCGTGCACTCAGCTCGAACGCAGTATCGCTACTCCTTGGGCCAGGCGCTCATGTCCACGCTCGGCTGGGCGGCCAGCAGGTCGTGCATCTCCTGGCTGATCCGGGTCAGCCCTTCGGGAGAGGTCGCCTCACAGCGGATCGTCAGCGCCGGCGACGTGTTCGAATTGCGCACCAGCGCCCAGCCATCCCCGAAGTCCGCCCGCGCCCCGTCGATGTCGATGACCGGGTACTTGCTGGACAACTGCTGCTTCAAGCTCGCCACCACCCCGAACTTCTGGTCGTCCGGGCAGTGCAGCTGGATCAGGTGGGTGGCATACAGCGGCGGCAGCCCCTCGAACTGCTGGGAGAGCGGCCGGTCCGACCGTGAGAGGATCGAGAGCACGCGCCCGGCCGCCAGCAGCGCGTCGTCCAGCGGGTAGTAGTCCTCGCCCACGAACAAGTGCCCCGAGAGCTCGCCGCCGAGCAGGATGTTCTCGGCCTTCATCCGCCGCTTCATGAACGAGTGCCCGGTTTTGCCCAGTCGCGGCTCGCCGCCGTGCGCCCGCACGTCCGCCAGGGTATTGATGGAGGACTTCACGTCTAGCAGGATCGTGGCGCCGGGATGGCGGGTCAACAGGTCGCGAGCGAGCAGGATGTTCGTGAAGTCGGCTTCCCAGCGGTGGCCGTTCTCGTCGCAGATGCCGAGACGGTCGCCGTCGCCGTCCCAGGCCATCCCGACATCCGCGCCGACCTTCGGCACCAGCGCCATCAGGTCGCGCATGTTCTCTTCCTTCTCCGGATCGGGCAGGTGGTTCGGGAAGGTAGGATCCGGGTCGGTGTACAGCTCCACCACCTCGCAGCCCCAGCGCCGGAGCATCTCCGGCGCGAACAGGCCGGCCACCCCGTTACCGGTGTCCACGACCACCTTCATCGGGCGGGCCACCGAGACCAGCGAGGCCAGTTTGTCGTAGTAGGCCGGCTTCGCATCCCAGGTAGTCAGGCTGCCATTGCCGTGCTCGAAGTCGCGGCCAATCGCCAGGTCACGGACTTCGCGGATCTCCTCTTCGGCGATCGGCAGGGCGTCGCGCTCGACCATCTTGATGCCGTTGTATTCGACCGGGTTGTGGCTGGCGGTGATGTTGACGCCGCCGGCCGTTCCGCGCGCAATTGTCGCGAAGTACATCAGCGGCGAGGTCGCATCGCCGATATCGGTCACGTCGCAGCCGCCGGCTCGCGCGCCCTCGACGAATGCGCCCTTGAGGCCGGGCGTGTGGGGCCGCAGATCGCCGCCCACCACCATGCTGGAGCCGCCTCGGCGCCGCAGCCAGGTCGCCCAGGCTTGCCCAATCAGCCGCGAGACGTCAGGGGTCAGGTCCTCGCCGAACGGCTCGGCGAAGCCTCGAATGTCGTAGGCCCGGAACATGTGCGGATTAATGGAGATGGTCGGCGCGCCGTCAGCCACGTTGCGTCTCCCTTCGGCGAAGCGCCCTCACGCATGAGGGACGAGCTGGTTGACTGTTGTCAGTGTCGGAAACTGTAGCATGGCGCCGGCATAGTCCCCTCCCGCTGACCCCTACCGTCCCCCGTGCGTGGGAGAGACGTTGGGGAGGGGGCCATGCGCTTCTGGTACAACCAGTGTGTGACCGTCCACCCTGAGTCCGACCGGTACGTCGATCTCCACCTGCACACGACGTGGTCGGACGGGCGCTGGGAGCCGCGCCGAGTGGTGGAAGAGGCCGCGGCGCGCGGGCTGGCTGCCATCGCCGTTACGGACCACGACGTGGTCGGCGGGCTGCCCGAGGCGGCCGCGGTCGCGCGGGAGCTTGGCATCGAGCTGCTGCCCGGCGTGGAGTTGACTGCCGACTGGAACGGCAAGACCGTCCATATCCTCGGCTACGGCATCGACCCCACTCACCCGACACTAACGGCGGCCCTGGAGCGAGGCCGCGCTCAGATGGCCGCCCACGTCGAGGGCGTCCTGGTCGCCCTGGAGCGGGCCGGCACCCCCATCGATCCGGAGGATCTGTCGCGCTACCGGGTGCGGTACGCCAGCGGGGCGGCGCTGGTGCTGGCGATGGTCGAACAGGGCATCCTGCGCAAGGCGAAGAACGCTGGCGTCCTGCTGCGCCTCGCCAGCATGGAGCCGCGCGCCTACACCGCCACGGAGGCCATCGAGGTGATCCACGCGGCGGGCGGCATCTCGGCGCTGGCCCACCCGGCCAGAGTCTTCAAGGACCGCCCGCACCTCGCGCCGGACGAGCTCCGCCCCCTCGCCGAGGCCGGCCTGGACGCCGTCGAGGTCTGGCAGATCGTCCACCGCTCCGAGGAGCGCCGCCACTACCACGCCCTGGCCGAGGAGCTGGGGCTGCTGGTCGTCGGGGGGTCTGACTGCCACGGCCCGAAGTCGTCGGCGCCTGCGCGGATCGGCGGCCAGCGCGTCCCGTACGCCGTCTACGAGCTTCTCGTCCAGGCGCTCACCACTGCCACAGGAACCCGGTCGCAGGGCTAAGGGCGAGGTTTTCAGCAGCTGACGGCTATGGCAGACTGCGCGCTCCAAAGGGCGTGCTTTTCAAGACCGGCGCGGACTATGATAGCGCGACGTCTGCCTGATGGTGGCACGAGGTGACACCGAAGTGGAGTCGCTAGTCGGAGGCGCGCGGCGGTCCCGCCTCGTAGATCTGCTGTCGCACTATGTGTTCTATGGCTGGGTGATCGTCGTCGTCGGCTTCCTGGCCCAGGTGTTCACCAGCCTGTCCGGCCAGGGTCTCTCGACCTACGTTGGCCCGCTTCAGCGCGAGTTCGGCTGGAGCGCCAGCACCACGGCAGCCGGCCGCTCCTTCCAGCAGGCCGACAGCTTCCTCGGTCCGCTCAACGGCTGGCTCGTCGATCGCGTAGGCCCGCGCGCCCTGATGAGCGCCGGCGTGATGCTCTACGCGCTGTCGTTCGTGCTCTTCAGCTTCGTGGACGCGCTCTGGGCCTACTACGGCGCCTGCCTGATGATGGCGCTGTCAAATAGCCTCATCGGGATGCTGGTCGTCAGCGTGAGCGTCAATCGCTGGTTCCGGCGTCGGCGCACCACGGCCATGGGGCTCGCGGTGACGGGGTTCGCGGTGGCCGGGATAGTGTTCATCCCACTGCTCGTCTGGGCGCAGGCGACGTACGGCTGGCGTACCGCGGCCTTCGCGACCGGCATCCTGATGCTGGTGCTCGGCCTCCCGATCATGCTGCTGATGCGGGACGGACCCGAGCCATACGGACTCTTGCCGGACGGGGATCGTCCGCGCCACGCTGACCCCGCGCGGCGCGGCCAGACACGGGGCGGCGGGCTGGTCAGCTTCACCGTCCGCGAGGCGTTCCGCACACGTGCCTACTGGCTGATCACCGTCTGCACGGGAATCTCGATGTTCGTGCAATCGGCGCTCGTGGTCCACCAGTTCCCCTACCTGGAGCAAGTGTTGGACCGCGAGACCGCCGCGCTCGTGCTTGCCGAGCTGAATCTCTTCAACGTCGCCGGACGGCTGCTCGGCGGCGTTCTCGGGGACCGTATGGCGAAGCAACGGCTCATGGGTTTCAATCTGCTCTCGATGGTCGTGGCCCTGCTGCTCATCGCTTTCGGAACGACGCTTGCGCCGCTGCTGGTCTACGGCGCCTTCTTCGGCTTCAGCTGGGGGGTGCGGGCAGCGGTCAGCACCTCGCTGCTCGGCGACTATTTCGGACGAGCGGCGTTCGGGCGCATCGCCGGGCTGACCATGACGCTGGCATCGCCAGCGGCCATCGTCGCGCCGATCGTCATCGGATGGGCCGTCGACGTGACGGGCGGCAGCTTCCGCGAGCCGTTCTTAGCGCTGGCCGTGCTGTCCCTGATCGGCTCTGGCCTCTTCTTCGCCGCCAGCCGCCCGGCCGATCCGGTGCAGAAGCCTACGGCAGCGTAGGCGCGCCAGCGCGTCGGCGTCGCCAAGGTGGAGGCGGGGCCTCACCGGCGAGTGAATCGCAGGCGACCATCGTCGCCAACCGTAAAGCCATGACGCTCGGCCTGCGCGTCGAGCGTGTTGGCAGCGATGAAGCGGTCGATCTCGTCCTGATGGTCGTAATAGAAGCTGATCGCGTCGTAGACGGCGGCCGGCGTCAGGTGCGGATACGAGGCGAGGATGTCCTGGGGTGTGTCGCCGGCACGAAGCTGCCCAACGATGAACGCGACGCTGATCCGTGTCCCGGTAATCGTCGGCGTGCCCCCGGCAGTGCCTGGACTCCGCACGATGTGTGGGTGCTCGGTTCGCAGCGTCGTGGCCATGCTCGGAGCTCCCCCTCCGCAGACGTCATGGAATTGTACTTCCGAACTGGGTCGTCTACTGGACCTTGATCTTCGCTACCTCGTAGCGGCGGATCGGCTCCTGCTGCGAGCCCAGGCGCGGGTCGCCGGCCGTCACCGGCAGGTCCGCCTTCGCCTTGCTGTCGAAGACGCCGACGCGCAAGATGTATTCGCCAGCGGGCGCGGTCGCCGAGACGTCGAACGTCGAGGTCTGGAACATCCATCTGCCCGGCGTCCACTCGTCCAGGCCTACGCCACGCCCGCCCAGCGACAGCTGCTCGTCACTCCAGACCTGGCCGTCCGGACCCACCAGCTCGGTGATGACGTGGTAGTCCACCGCCGCCTTCTGGAGCGCCTCCCACTCGTACGTCACGCCGACGTTGCCGTTGCGCGTCAGCTCGCGGCGGTCCAGCGAGAAGCCCGTCAAGCGGAGGATGCCGCCGAAGTCGATGGCCGTCGGGGTCTGAATGAAGCCGTCCAGCGCCCGCCGACTCTGCGCCAGATCCACGTCCGAGCGCACGTAGATCACCTGGGGCGTGTCCCCGCCCCGACCGTACACCTTGATCGGCTCGAAATGGTCGTCCAGCCAGAGGCGGAAGTTCCTGAGCGAGCGGAAACGGTCGCTCGACATCGCCACCAGCTTCACGTCGTACTGCTCGGCCGAGGTGATGACCTGCTCGCCGGTCAGCGCCCGCGCCCGCACCCGGCTCGTAGACGGATCGGCAAGGTCGGGGGGCACCAATCGCTGCGCGTGGAACGCCTGCTCCGGCTCGTCCGTCACGATGAAGTCGCCGCGCTTGGTGACCGCCGCGATGGTCGCCGCGATGTCCGCCGTCCGCGCGAACCGCTGCCCCTCGAAGCCCGGGTCCAGGTTCATGAACCCCACGTCCAGCGCGGAGATCGCCGGCAGGGACCAGGCGTAGAGCAGCAGCGGCCCCGTCAGCAGGAAGCCCCCCACGATCCCGAACAGCTGCCGCTCGCGGAGCGCCCCCCAGACCAGCCCGATCCCGGCGCCAGCCGCCACCACCAGCGGCGGGATCGCGATCACCACGTGCTTCGGGAAGAGCGGCGAGTACCACGCCAGCAGCCCGGCCGTCGCCGCGATCCAGCCCAGGCACGGGATACCTTGCTTCGGCCGTCCGAGCAGCGCCAGCAGCGCCCCGGCCCCGCCCAGCGCGAACAGCCCGATCTGATCCCGCGCGATCAGCGTCCCACGCAGCACCCGCCAGTTGTCGTTCCAGCTCCAGCCGCTCACCTCGCGACTCTTCAACCGGTACTCGATCATCTGATCCACCACCGTCGAGAAGCCGGTCGCGAACACGATCGCCAGCACGACCGCCAGCGTGACAATCCCCACCAGGAACAGCGGCCGGATGCTGATGCGCGGCCCGAGGAACGCTGCCAGCGCCACCGGCACGACCGCTGCCACCACGATCGGCTTGACCAGCAGGGCGATCCCGAGCAGCACCCCGGACACCAGCAGCCAGATGCGCCGGCCACTCCGCTGGTACGCCATCGCCGCCGCCACCGCCAGAATCGCCGGGGCCAGGGCCGGCACCTCCGCCAGTGCCTGCCGCGAGTTGCGCAGGTAGTTCGGGCTGACCACCAGCAGCAGCGCCGCCGTCACCCCGCCGACCGGTCCGCCGACCGCCCTCGCCGCCCCGTACACGCCCAGGATGCCCAACAGCGAGTAGACGCCCGTCGCGAGCCTGGCTGCCCCGAGCGTCTCCCCGAACAGCTTGTAGAACGGGTACAGCATGTCCAGCAGCAGCGGCCCCTGCGAGGAGAAGATCTCCTGCATCGGCCGGTAGCCAGCCGACATCAGCAGCAGCTGAATGCCTCTGATCCCCTCGTCCAGGTCGCCGCTGGTGCCGCTCAGGCGCACCAGCCGCATGAACGCCGCCACGATCAGGATCGCGCCGAGGATCAGCGCCTCGGCCGGCCAGGTCGGCGAGCTCACCTTGACGTTGAACGAGGCCGGTACGCTGAGCGTTCGTGACTGCATCAGGGCCGCACCTGGATCGTGCCGAGCGAGACCGTGTCTTCGCCCGGCTTCGCGCCGTCCACTGGGACCATCGTCTTCGCCTTCGAGTCGTAGAGTCCCACCGCCAGCGTGTACTCGCCCGGCTGAAGCGAGCGCCGCAGCGTCAGCGCCGAGGTCCGGAACACCCAGCGGCCCGGCTCCCAGGATGCCGTCCCCTCGCCGCCGCCCCCGAGGCCGCGCTGGTTCTGCTCGACGGGCTGCCCGTTCTTGTCCTTCAGCATCGTCACCACCGAGTAGTCCGCCGCCACCGCGCCGACCGCCTGCCAGCCGAGCGTCACGGTCAGGCTACCGCCCGGCCGGGCCTCGCCGCGCTCCACGCCGTACCCGAGCAGCCGCAGCTGCCCCCCGTACGTCCCGCCACCGAGCTTGTCCAGCGTCCGCTCCAGTTGCGTCCGCGCCGTGTCCAGGTCGGCGTCGTCGCGCAGGTAGACGGCGCGCTGCTTGCCGTTCGGGCGGTCGTTGATCTTCACCGCCACGTAGTGGTCGTCCACCCAGTCCGAGAACGGCTTGAGCGAGCGCAGGCCGTCGCTGAACAGGAACAGCGCTTTCGCGTCGAACCGCTCGGCGGCGGCGATCACGTCGTCGGCGTCCAGGGAGCGCGAGCGGATGCGGACCATCGAGGTATCGACCAGGCTCGGCGGGACCAGTCGGCGGCTGCTGAACGCCACTGACGGCTCGTCCACGACGACGAAGTCGGACGGCGCCGTCACCGCCGAGAGCAGCCGGATCTCGTCGTCGAAGCTCTCCGGGCGCGACTCCGGCATACCCACGACTAGCCGCCGGTCCAGATCCAGGATGCGCGGCAGGCTGGCAACGTACCAGACCGCCAGCACCACGCCGACCGCCGCCAGCGCCCACGGCAGCCGTGCAGCAAACGAGGACGAGCCACCAGTCACAAGCCGTCGCTGCTCCCAGCGCCGCCACCCCGCGCCCGCCGCCACCCCGGCGAGCAAGGCCATCGGGGGGAGCAGGATCACGGCGTGCTTGAACTGGAGCGGCGAGTAGACCAGCAGCAGCCCCAACGATCCGAGCGCCCAGCCCACCAGCGGCACTCCGAGCCTCGGGCGGCAGGCCAGCAGCACCACGCCCGCCACGATGGCCGCCACCGGCATCACCAGCTGCTCGTCCGCGATCTCACCCGAGATGGCGGCCCAGTTCTCCTTCAGGCTCCAGCTCTCGGCCTGCCGCGAGGCGATCCGAAACCGGATCATCTGGTCGTAGACGCCGCTCGGGCCGACCGCCAGCACGATGAGGCCCAGCACAGCCGCCAGCATCAGCCCGAACAGCAGGCCGGAGCTTAGCCAGCCTCGGCCGCGCAGCAGAATGGCGAGGCCAATCGGCAGCAGCGCCGGCGCGGCCATCGGCTTGATCGCCAGCGCCAGCGCCATCAGCACGCCGGCCCCCACGATCCAGCGCCGGTCGCCGGTCCGGCCGTACGCCAGCGCCGCCCCCACCGCGCCGATGGCCGGCACCAGCGACGGCACCTCCACCAGCGCCAATCTGGAGTTCTTGAGGAAGATCGGGCTGAGGGTCAGCAACAGGCCGGTCAGGCCGCCGGCCACCAGGCCGCTGACCGGTGAGCCGTCCGGGGACTCACTCAGCACGTACCGCGCGGTCCAGGCTGCCACCACGATCCCGACGATCCCGAACAGGGCCGGCGCCATTCGCGCCGCCCCGAGCGTTTGCCCAAACAGCGCGTACGTCGGGTAGAAGATGTCCAGCGAGAGCGGCCCCTGCGATGCGAAGATGTCGCGGAATGGGCGATACCCCGCCACCATCAGCATCAGCTGGGCGCCCCGGATGCCCTCGTCGAACTTGCCGGCGAACGCCTCCAGGTTGAGCAGGCGGCTCGGGACCGCGACCGCCAGCAGCACGAGGGTGCCGAGCCAGCCAACCAGCACGCCCGCTCGTGACGTCAGAGCCACGCTGAGCGAGAGAGACGTCATCATCCTCGGAGTGTCAGCCTCAGGGGAGCCGACGGCACGGCTCGATGATCGCACGATGACTCGAAGGCCGCTGAGCCCGCACACGCTCCCGGCCACGGGCTGCGTCAGGGCTCGCGCCGTTTCAGATCGCGCGACCGACGCTGCCGGCGTGCCGACGCTGCCTCGCCGGACACGCTCGCGATTCTACCATCGACTCCGGCGCGCTCGCACCGAACGCGGATGCCGCTTTGCGCGCAGTCCGGAAGAAGCCCCACCCCCAACCCCTCCCCACTGCGGTGGAGAGGGGAGCAGGCTTCACTGCGGTGGAGAGGAGAGCAGGCTTCACTGCGGTGGAGGGGGGAGCAGGCAGAACATCTCCCCCTCTCCATCGCAATGGGGAGGGGGCTGGGGGGTGGGGCTGTTCTCAGGGCGCGCCGTTGCGACTGCCCTCGCCGCTCGAGGGCGGGTCCGGCAGGAAGATCGGCAGCGGGCGCGTCTTCACCGCCGACGCCGTCACCCGTGCGGAGTTCGGCACCGCCGGCCCGGCCTGCGCCGAGCCAGCCACGCGCGGCAGCTCTCGCAGCGCCCGGTACGTCGCGCTCGGATCCTGAACCATCCCGTTGTTGTCCAGCGTGAACATCCACTGGTCGTCCACGTCCGGATCCCAGAACAGCGGCGTCGCGGCGATCACTCGACGGTCGTTCTGCCAGTCGCGGTACGCCTGCACGAAGAACCGCGCGACCTCGTCCTGGTCGTGGCGCTTCAAGACGCCGGACTCGGCCACGATGACCGGCATGTCCCGCCCGATGAACTCCAGCTCTGCCTCATACCCACGGTGCGTAAAGCGGACCCCGTCCCCGAAGCCGTCCACTCGATAGGAGTTGGTGGCCCAGGCCGGCAGCCGCTCGAAGATGCCCGGCGTCAGGTCCGCCTGCTCGGCCAGGAAGTCAAAGGCATCCTGCATCTCCGGCAGCTTGTGCGGGTTCGAGAGGTTCATCGGCGCGTTGACCACCCGCAGGCGGTCCGCCCCCTCGAACACGTTCATGAACCGATCGAGGTAGCGCGCATAGCTTGGGACATCCACCTGGCCGCCCCATTCGCGGCCCAGGTTCGGCTCGTTGGCCGGGATGATCCAGACCAGGCGGTTCGGCCAGCGCACTTGCTCGAACAGCGCACGCCAGCGGGCCGGCTCGTCATCGGTCGGACGGTCCCAGATACCGCTCTGTTCGTCGAACTGCGTCGCGACCCGTACGATCGGCTGGAGGCGCGCCTCGAAGCAGCGATCCAGCACCTGCTGGAGCGCATGCACCGCCAGCTCGGCGTCGCGGTCCTGGCGTGTGAACAGGATCGTCACGTAACCCCAGGCGCCGCCGTTGGCGTTCACCACGTCGCCGGCCGCTCGGATGTACTGGGGCTGATGCCGCCGGGCGAGGTTCAGGCCAACGATGTTGTTCGGCGGCAGCGGCGGGGCCGCGGGCTGCTGCTGCTCGGCCTCGGCCATGCCCACGAGCAGCGGGAGCTGTGCCGCCACCAACAGCGCCGCCAGCGCCCGACGGCGGCTCAAGATCATCGGACGACCGAAGGACACACCCGCACGCACGCTCACACCACCCCACATGCCCGGAATGGGCAGCGCGGAGCGTAGCAAGACGTCCCGTTCCATACCCGCCACGGGCGTCACAGACGCATCTCAGATCCGCCGGGTATGCCGCAGAGCCTTGCATGACTCGAGAGACGTGGACTGAAGTCCACGTCAGCAGTGGTGCGTGGCTACGCCACGCCGAGGCAGTCGTCCCCGTCGCGGAGCGACGGTGCGATGGTAGACGTGGACTTCAGTCCACGGCCGCGGCGTGACGCAGGAATCTCATGGGCACCCAGATCCGCCCGGCCGGTCGAGCGCGGACCCGAGCGGCTGCTACCATGTCAGCAGCCAGATGGAGGACACCGCTCCTGGTAGCGTGTCCTGACGATCTCCCGACGCCCGACGGCGAGCGCACGGCTCCCTGACGGCCACGCCCCGCATTCCCGCGCAGGAGGCAACCTGATGACCCTGCCCGCTCGCATGCGCTTCGGCATCTTCATGGCACCGTTCCATCGCGTTGGCGAGAACCCGACCCTCGGCTTCGAGCGCAATCTGGAGCTGATCCAGTGGCTGGACCGGCTCGGCTACGACGAGGCCTGGATCGGCGAGCACCACAGCGCGGGCTGGGAGACCATCGCCTCGCCGGAGATCTTCATCGCCAGCGCCGCCGAGCGCACCCGTCACATCAAGCTCGGCACCGGCGTGGTCAGCCTGCCGTATCACCACCCGCTGATGGTCGCCAACCGCATCATTCAGCTCGACCACATGACCAGGGGCCGCGTGCTGTTCGGGGTCGGGCCGGGCGCGCTGGTGACCGACGCGGTGATGCTCGGCATCGACCCGCCGAAGCAGCGCCCGATGATGGACGAGGCGCTGGAAGTCATCATGCGCCTGATGACCGATCCAACCCCGCTGACCTACGAGGGCTCCTGGTTCAAGCTCCACGAGGCGACCCTCCAGCTGCGGCCGTTCACCCAGCCGTACCCGCCGCTCGCCGTCGCCAGCATGGAGTCCCCCTCCGGCCCGATCGCCGCTGGCAAGTACGGCGCCGCGATCCTCTCGCTCGCCGTCAGCGGCGGCCAGCGCGGTCCGGTCGACCTGAAGAAGATGTGGGCCATCGCCGAGGAGGAGGCCGCGAAGCACGGCAAAACGATGCAGCGCGAGGAGTGGCGGCTGGTGGTGCCGGTCCACCTGGCCGAGACGCGCGAGCAGGCGATCGAGGACGTGCGGGTCGGCGCGGCGGCCCAGACGTACGAGTACGGCAGCGCGGCGCTCGGCCGGACGGTCGCGTTCGACGGCCCGCCTGAGAAGTTTGCCGAGCACCAGGCGCAGCAGGGCAACTGGGTCATCGGCACGCCGGACGATCTGGTCGCCGCGATCCACCGCTTCGACGAGGCGACGGGCGGCTTCGGCGGGCTGCTGTTGCAGGCGAACGAGTGGGCCTCGCGCGAGAAGACGCACAAGAGCTTCGAGCTGCTGGCCCGCTACGTGATGCCGAAGCTCCAGGGCTCGCTCGTCGGCATCGAGCAGTCGTACAACCGCTCGGTGGCCCACAGTCGGGAGCTGTGGAACGCCCGCACGGAGGCGCTGGAGACAGCCCACCGCGCGTTCGAGGAGAAGGCCGGCACGCCGGTCTGATGGGGAGAGATTGAGGAGCGACCTTTGCCGAAACTGCTGATCGCGAGCGGCGACGGGCCACAGTACCAGGAGATCTTCGCGCGCGAGGCGCCGGAGCTCGAGGTCAAGATCTACCAGCCGGACGATCCGACCGTCCCGGACTTCGTCCGCGAGATGGAGATCTTCTTCGCCTGGCATTTCCCGCCAGAGCTGGTGCAGAACGCGCCCAACCTCCGCTGGATCTCCTCGACCGGGGCCGGCGTGGACAACGTCATGGCCGCGCGGGAGTGGCTGCCAGCCGGCGTGCCCGTGACGAGGATGGTCCACGTCTTCGACGACGTGATGGCCGAGTTCGTGCTCGGGTACCTGCTGGCCGTCCAGCTCGACATGCGCCGCGCGTTCCGCCAGCAGGCGTCCAAGACCTGGAACGGGTGGGTCTTCCCCTCCTTGCGCGGCTCGACCGCCGTCGTGGTCGGCCTGGGCAGCATCGGCAGCGAGGTCGCGAGAACCCTCCGGGCGGCCGGCCTGCGCGTGATCGGCGTCTCGCGGACCGGCCAACCCGTCGATGGCCTGGACGAGGTCCACACCGTCGCCGAGCTGGACGCCGTCTTGCCCCGAGCCGATTATCTCGTCCTGGTGGTGCCGCTCACGCCAGAGACGAGGGGCCTGATCGACGCCCGCCGCCTGCGCCTGCTCCCGAAGGGCGCCGTCCTGGTCAACATCTGCCGAGGGGCCGTCTGCGTCGAGTCGGACCTGATCGCGGCGCTGGAAGCGGGGCAGCTCCGTTTCGGCGTCCTGGACGTCTTCGAGAAGGAGCCGCTGCCCGAAGAGAGCCCGCTCTGGACGATGGAGAACGTCATCGTCACGCCGCACATGTCCGGCCCAGACGACGTGCCGATCAACGCGGCGCGGTTCCTGGAGAACTACCGGCGCCTGCAGACCGGCGAGCCGCTGGCCGGCGTCGTGGACTTCGGGCGCGGCTACTGAGGGAAGCCCCACCCCCCAGCCGTTGAGGAATGGCCCCTTCCAGGAGTAGAATCTCCTGATGGCGGAGGGTGCCGAATGGGTGCGTACAAGCGGTGTGACTACTGCGGCCGAACGGTCAACTGGAATGACATCCAGGAACGGCGGACCTGGCTGGAGCTGCACTGGGACGTGCTCGACGACGGGCATCCGGAACAAGTCTGGGATTTCTGCTCCTGGGACTGCACCGTCAACTTCGGGCTTGCCCGGCGCAAAGGCCCGGTCGACGATCTCGTGCGCGAGCTCGGGGATCGGCTGATGGCGGCCGGCGCTCCGGAGGACGACTACCTCTCGGCGCTGGAGATCGAGCGGACCCGACGGCATCAGCGGCGCCAGAACGCCCAGCGCGAAGTTCGCAACCTGCTCGAAGAGCTGGAGCGCGGCGCGCGGGGTGAGCCGCGCGGTGACGTCCCGCCGAAGAGCTAGCTGAGGCTCGATGACGACGGTGCGTCGGCTCATCGATCGCGTCCACCCGGAGATCTTCGAGCAGTTCCCCGGCTACTGCTGGGGGAAGGTGATCTGCTGGGATCTCGACAACCGGCGGGGAGTGGAGGAAGCGACCCTCCTGCTCCGCGAGGTCGAGGCGCGCGTGCGCCAGGACGACAGCCTGGGCGACGTTGTCTCGCACCCGAAGATCGCGGCGTGGCGCCAGGCGTTCAGCCAGTTCGGCGCCCGCCCGAGCAAGTTCCAGGCGTCCGTCGAGGCGCTGGTGCGGCGCGCCCGGCGCGGCGACGCCCTCCCGCCGATCAACGCCCTGGTGGCGCTGTACAACGCCGTCTCGCTCCGCTTCCTGGTACCCATTGGCGGTGACGACCTGGATCTCGTCAGCGGCGGCCTCCATCTGCGCCTTGCACAGGGCGACGAGCCGTACGTGCCGCTCGGGGCCGAGGCCGAGGAGCCACCAGAAGCGGGCGAGGTCATCTACGCCGACGACGCCAAGGTGCTCTGCCGACGCTGGAGCTGGCGGGGCGGCGAGAAGACCAAGATCTCGACGGCCACCACCAACGCCGTCTTGAACGTCCACGGTCTCGCGCCAGCCTCACTGGACGAGGTCACCCGCGCCACCGAGACGCTTGCCACGCTGGTGCGCCAGGTCTGTGGCGGCGCCTCGACGTGGTACGTCCAGGATCAGGCCCGCCCGATGGTGGTCACCGAGGTTCCGGTCCGGACCTGACTCCTGCTGGGAGCGCGGCCATCCTGTCTCTGTTGATTTATGTCTGGCGCGGGTCGGGGGAGCAGGCGCCGTTGGAGGCGGGGAGCGGGGGAGCAGGGTGGGCCGGGGATGCGGGAGCGGCTCACGCGAACGCGCCGGCCGGTCTGGTGAGGGGCGGTGGGAGGAAGGGGCCGTGTTGGAGGGTAGCGAGGGCACGGGCGAGACGCTTGACGTTGCAGGCGGCGGCCTTGAGGAGGTGCTCGAAGTGGCGCTTGGCGTCGCCGCGGTAGCGATGGCGGCGCAGGCCATGGGCGCGGACCAGTTCGGAGAGGGTCGCTTCGATGCCGGCGCGGGTTTTCAGCTTCTCCCGGAAGGCCGGGGTCTGGGCCTCGGCACGGCGAGCGGCGAGGCGGGCGTAGTGCTCGGAGATGCTGAGGTTGCGGCCGCCCTTGCTGTCGGTGCACTGGGGCCGGAGCGGGCAAGCGGCGCAGACGGCGGCCGGGAAGCGGATCTGGAGCGCGTGACTGCCGTCGCGCTCGCGGCGGACCGCCCATTTGGTGGACGTCTGACCGGCCGGGCAGATCGCCTGGCGCGCGGCGTGGTCGAGGGTGAAGTCGGCGATCTTGAAGCCGTTGGGCGAGGTGTCGGCCAGGGGTGGGCCGACCAGGTCGATCTCGGCCGCGGCGCTCTCGGCGAGGTGCTTGCCCGAGACGTAGCCGCTGTCGACCACCTGCTCGGTGGGCAGCAGATCCTGCTCGGTCAGGTGCGCGCGGATCTCGGCCAGCGCCTGGCCGTCGCCACTGGGCGCCGGGCTGGTCGTGACGTCGGTGATGAAGCGGACCTGGTCGGCAGGATCGACCGGCCCCGCGTCGTCAGCGGCGGGCGGCTCGGCGATGGTCTCGGTGACGTGGACCTTGTCGCCCCACCAGACGTGCCCCCGTTTCTGCCCGATTCGGACCCCCGGATCGTGTGGCGTCACGATCAGCTCGGTGCTGTCGAGCGTCTTGCTCCGCCACCGCACGCCGTCGTCAGCGCGCTCGTACCGCTGCTGCCAGATCGTCGTCAGCGTCTCGACCTCGGGCAGGGTGCGCAGCACGCCCGCGTCCGTGGCGGCGAGTCGGTCGAGCAGCCAGGCGCCGTCCTGCCCCACCCGCACTAGCTCGGCCTGCCGCTCCTCCGCCGTCAGCCGAGAGTCCGACCGCCGCTCCAGGTACTGCGTCCGATACGCGGTCGGCACCGCCTGCGCGACCCAGGCCGCGTCGACCTCCCCCAGCGCCCGCAGCGCCAGCCGCAGCGCCTCCCAGACCAGCTCCAACTGGCTCAGCTCCCGCACCGCCCCGAGCACCCCCAGCGCGTCGGTCCGCTGCTTCCCCACCTTCTGCAAGAACCCCAGCCCCCGCACCTGCTCCAGCACGAGGTCGAACAGCAGCCGACTCTGCTCGTGCTTGAGCAGCCGTCGCCGAAAGTAGCTCAGGCACGAGAAGTCGAACCCCGGATCGTCCACCGCCAGGTGCAGCGCGTACTTCCAGTCCAGCCGCACCCGCACCGCCCGGGCCGCTTCCCGATCTGGCAGGTTCTCCATGAACTGGAAGATCGTCACCAGCATCAGCACCGATGGCGACACCGCCGCACGCCCACGCGGCTCGTACAACTCGGCGAACTGCCCGTCCCGGACCAGCTCCGCCAACCGCTCCCCGATCACCCGATACGGGTCCCGCTCCTTCAACACCGCCGCCCCGACCGCCGCGATGTCCTCGGGCATCTCGTTCGGGTCCCGTTCGCGCAGCACCATCCCCCACCCCCGCCGCTCTGCCTCCGCTTTACCAGCCATATCAAACCCCATCAGGCTTGACAAAATCAACAGAAACATCCTGGCCGCTTCGCTAACTCAGCGGGCATGAGAAAGGGGCGAGTGCAACCACCCGCCCCTTTCGTGAACGCTTCGCCTGGAGTTACGCCCGCGCCGGTGCTCCGTGCGCCACGACCGTGATCTCGGTGCTGGCCGGCAGCGCGACCCAGCTCGCGATCAGGGCAAAGAAGGAGACCAGGGAAGCGGCGAGGATGACGGTGTCCATGTCCAGTGTTCTCCTCGGGGATGGTACGCGCGGAGTGCGCGGGCAGTTTCTCGATCGACTAGAGCTGGTAGGCAGGCTCGCCGTGCTGGGAGATGTCCAGACCGAGGACCTCTTCCTGCTCGGGCACGCGCAAGCCGATGACCGCGTCGACGATCTTCAGGATGATGAAGGTCATCACGCCGCAGAAGACCCAGGAGACGATCACAGCCAGGATCTGGATGAGGAACTGGCCCGGGTTCCCGAACAGCAGGCCGTTCGCGCCGTCAGGGTTCACAGCGGTGGAGGCGAAGATGCCCGTCGCGATGGCGCCCCAGGTGCCGCCCACGCCGTGGACCGCCCAGACGTCCAGCGCGTCGTCAACCCGCAGGCGCTCGCGGAGCTGGATCGCGAAGTAGCAGATCACGCCCGCACCAAGGCCGATCAGGATGGCCGAGGACGGGCTGACGAAGCCAGCCGCGGGGGTGATCGCGACCAGGCCAGCAACGGCGCCCGCCGCCGCCCCGAGCACGCTCGGGTGGCCCTTGTGCGCCCACGCCACGGTCACCCAGGTCAGTGCGCCCATCGCGGCGGCCGTGTTCGTCGTCACGAAGGCGACGGAGGCCAGGCCGTTCGCGGCCAGCGCGCTACCAGCGTTGAAGCCGAACCAGCCGAACCAGAGCAGGCCCGCGCCGAGCACGGTCATCGTCAGGTCGTGCGGCTCCATCTTCTCGCGGCCGAGGCCAACCCGGTGCCCGAGGACGGTCGCGGCGACCAGGGCGGAGATGCCAGACGAGATGTGGACGACGGTGCCGCCCGCGAAGTCGAGCGCGCCCAGCTTGTGGAGCCAGCCGTCAGCGCCCCAGACCCAGTGGGCCAGCGGATCGTAGACGAACGTCGCCCACAGCAGGCTGAACAGCACAAACGCCTTGAACCGCTTGCGCTCGGCGAACGCGCCCGTGATGAGCGCTGGCGTGATGATGGCGAACATCATCTGGAAGGCCATGAAGGCCAGGTGTGGGATCGTCTTGGCGTAGTCCGACGGATCGGTGCCGACGCCGTTCAGTCCGACCCAGCTCAGGCTGCCGATGATGCCACCGACCGACGGGCCGAACGCCAGACTGTACCCCCACAGCACCCATTGCACGCTGATGAGACCGAGGATGAAGAAACTATGCATGATGGTCGAGAGCACGTTCTTCGGGCGGACGAGACCGCCGTAGAACAGCGCCAGACCGGGCGTCATCAGCATGACCAGCGCCGCTGAGGCCAGAACCCACGCGGTATCTCCCGCGCTAATCTCACTCATTGGTGCTTGAGTGCCTCCCGTCCTTGATGCTCATAAGCTTAGGTTCGTGAAGGCCCCGAGCCAACGGTCTGCCCGTACAGAAAAGAAAAACGGGCCTTGTGCGCTTTGCACAAGGCCCGTTGTCGGCAACGCCGAGGAATCGAGACGCTCTCGGAGAAAACTCCTAGCGCCCCATGCCAGGACCGCCGCGCGGGCCGCCCTGACCGGGCTTCATGTCCAGGAGCTGGTCGATACGCGCTGCAAACCGAGCCGCGAAATCGTCAGCCTGCTGCTGGGTCAGCTTGCCCTGCTGCACCGCCGTCGCGAGGTTCGCCTTCTGGAGATCGAGCATCTTCTGCTTCAGCTGGTCGCGCGTCATCCCGTGCCCGGGCGCGATGTCGGCCAGGCTCTTGCCGCCCTGCATCTCCGTGCGCAGCTGCTCCGGCGTGATCCCGAGCGCCTGGGCCGCCAGCCCTGGCCCACCGAAGCCCATGCGCGGCCCCTGGCCCTGACCAAATCGGCCCGGTCCCTGCTGGCCGTTCGGACCCTGCTGACCGTTCGGTCCCTGCTGGCCGCGTGGTCCCATCCCCGGATGCTGGCCGCTCTGGATCGCGGCGATGATCTGGTCGGCCCGCGCCCGGTCCAGCTTTCCATCCGCGACGGCCTTGTTGATCATGTCGATCCGGGCCTGCTTCATGGCCTCCTTGAGCTGGTCCACGCTCACGCCCAGCTTCGCCGCGAGCGCGTTCAGGTACGCGTCCTGGTCCTGCTGGCGCTGCTGCATGTTCGGGCGGTTCTGGCCAGGACCGAAGTGTGGCCGTCCTGGCGGCGGCGTCGGCGTGGCCTGCCGCACGGTGTCGATGCCTGGAACCATCGTCGCGGCCCAGGCGGCGGACGACGGCGACGCCAGCCCGACGCCCGTCCCGACGAGGGCCGCCGCGAGCGCCAATGAAGCGCCAGCTGCCGCGATCGTCCGCTTCTTGCTCTGCAAAGACATGGTCGTTCTCCCATTTCGCAGACCGCACCGTCGAGCGCCTCGACGCCGGCCGGTCACGATCTGCCTGACACTTGAATAGTACGAAGCATCTGCTAAAGAACCCTTAACGGGTGTGCAAGAAGCGATCAATACCACCTGCGCTCGTGGGGTCGGCTGCCCACGAGCGGCACGGACCGGCAGCGGTCAGGCGCTCCGTCTCGACGCCGGCCGGCTGCCCCGCCGAGGCGCCGACGACAGCTCCTGTGGACGCGCTCGTTTCGACGGTCGCGGAGCCGCCGCCACGGCTTCTGCCTCGTGCGCCGACTTGAACCGACGGCCACGGCCCGAGCTGGCAGGCATGACCGGCTCGGCCGGCGTCGCCTTCGGCGCGGTCTCGACGGCGGCCGGCGCCGTTCGTTTCGGGCGTCGCGCGGACGGCTGTGTGACGACCGGCGAGATGGGCGCTGCTGTTGTGCTGGCCGACTTCGCGCCTGCGCTTCGCGAGCGCCCGGTGGGCGTGGCCGGTGGTTCGACGGTCGCGGCCGGCTTCCTCGGACGCCCTGCCGGCTCCTCGGCGGCTTCAGCGAGGGGCTTGCCGCTCCTGGCCGCGCGCCCGCCCGGCGACGGCGTATGCTCGACGGCCTCACTGGAGACGGTAGCAGCGACAGCAGCGGCGTCAGGGCGTTCGGTCGCCAGTTTCCTGGCCCGCTCTTTCCGCGACGGTGCTTCCGTGCGCGTCGGCGCGCTCCGGGCCGCCGATGGCGCGGCCTCGGGCTCCGTCTGGGGGAGGGCGGCAGGTCGTCGCGTCCGCCGCTTCGCAGCGCTCTCGGACGGAGCTGGCGCGACCACTTCGGCGACCGTCTGCGCTGCCTGACCCCGTGCTCGTCGTGGTCGGGCTGGCGGCGCCGCCTCATTGACCTGTTCAATCTTCTCCTTCGCGGCTTTCGTTGGCGCGGCGCTCGCCTGCACCTGCTTCGCCACATCGACCCGCTCGGTCTTCGCCCTGAGCGTCCGCGCCAGAACGGTCTTTGTCTCGTCCGGCTTCGCCCCGTCAGGCGTCAGCGCATCACGCTTTGCAGACCGCCGGCGCTTCGTCGGGCCTGTCGGCGTGGCCTCGGACGGCGCCGCCCGGGCCTTAACGGATCTGCTCCGAGCGTCCGCAGTCACCTCGGACGGCGCGTGGGTCAGAGACTCGCTGGCGCTCCGCTTCCGGCGCGGCGACGGAGCCGCGCTCTCGGGCGACGGAGGAGGCTCCGGCGCTGTCGTCGAGCTAGCCGAGCGGCCAACTCGCCTTGGCGCGGCGCCTCGCACCGACGGTCTGTCGGCGGCTGGCGCTGGCGGCGGGCTGAGTTGTGCAGAGTCCACCATCGACGGTACCGGCCCGGCCGCTGTCATCACGCTCGGGGCGGTGGACGACGGCTCAGTCGGCGAAGGCCGCGCCGGAGCAACGGCGACCGGGGTTGGCGAGCCGGCGTTCCCCGAGATCCCGGTTGCAGCCGAGATCGCCGCGCCAGCCGCCGCCGTCGCCGTCTTGCGAGTCCGGCGCGGGCGCTCGGGCTCCAGCGCCTCGTCACGACCGACCCAGAAATGGTGCTTCAGGATGGCGGGGTCCGCCACGACCGAGATGACCTCGTCGGCGAACAGCTGCTCTGGGTGGACGTGGCAGCAGTTGGCCGGTCGACCGAAGCGCTCCGCGAACCGCGTGGCCGCCTCCGCGAGGCGCGTCTGAGGCGAGACCCGCTGATCGGCGTCGAACCAGAGGAGACCGAGCTTCATGGCGCTCTCCCAGGGCGCAAGCACGGCCGCCGCGGGGCCACGCCTTGCGTAGAACTTACGTTCTATTGTACCTGTTCTGCCCGCCGGACTTCACCCTCCCGGCCGCTACAATCTCGTCAACATCTTTCCTGGTGATCCCTGGCCCATGATCCCCGTGCTGCTCCAATCACCACCTCCGAGCCACCGACGATGACCCGCATCCTCGGCATCGAGACCTCGTGCGACGAGACGGCCGCGGCCATCGTGGTGGACGGCCGCCACGTCGAGTCGAACGTGGTCGCCTCCCAGGACGACGTCCACCGCGAGACTGGCGGCGTCATCCCGGAAGTTGCCTCGCGCCTGCACCTGCGCGCCATCGGGCCGGTCTTGGAGCGTGCCCTCGCGGAGGCCGGGCGCGATTGGGGCGCCATCGATCTGGTGGCGGTCACCCACGGTCCGGGGCTGGCCGGGGCGCTGCTGGTGGGACTGAATACGGCCAAGGCGCTCTCGTTTGCGCGAGGACTGCCGCTGCTCGGCGTCAATCACCTGGAGGGACACGCCTACGCCAACTGGCTGGTGAACCAGATCGAGCCACGCTTCCCGCTGGTCTGTCTGATCGTCTCGGGTGGGCACTCCGACCTCGTCCTGATGCGCGACCACGGCCAGTACGTCAGATTGGGCCACACCCTGGACGACGCGGCCGGCGAGGCGTTCGACAAAGCCGCGCGGATGATGGGGCTCGGGTACCCGGGCGGGCCGGCCGTTCAGCGCGCGGCCGAGGGCGGCGACCCACACCGCTACCCGCTGCCGCGCGCCTGGCTGCGGCCGGGTTGGGACTTCAGCTTCAGCGGCCTGAAGACCGCTGTCCTCCGGACGGTCCGTGAGTCCGGCGACGCCCTGGTCGTCCCAGATCTGGCAGCCTCGTTCCAGGAGGCGGTCGTGGACGTACTGGCGACCAAGACGGTCGAGGCGGCGAAGGAGCACGGCGCGCAGGCGATCGCGCTGGCCGGCGGCGTGGCGGCGAACCTGCCGCTGCGGGCACGGGTCCAGCAGCTGGCCGCCGAGGCTGGCGAGATCCCGGTCCTGATCCCGCCTGTCAAACTGTGCACGGACAACGCGGCGATGATCGCGGCGGCAGCCCACTTCAGGTTCGCGGCCGGGGCGCGCTCACCGCTCGACCTGGACGTCTTCCCGGTCCTCCCTATCGCGTAGCGGCCCCGTGTCGCCGGGTCACGGCCGCCCACAAACTCGCGTGCGGGCGAGCCAGTAGCCGACCAGGGCCGCACCGGCGCCCGCCGCGACGTACCGCGGCTTCGACCAGCCAAGATGGGGCGGCTGGAAGCCCCACGGCGTGTCGGCGAGGCCACGGATCTCGTCGAGGCGGGCGAGGCGGGCCTGCTCCGGGTCCAGGTGCACGTCTCGTCGCAACAGCGGCATAGCGGGATCGCCGATGCGCGCCTCCAGCCCGAGCAGGCCCAGCAACGGCAGATGCGCGAACATCTGGTGGCTGAACATGTGCTCCATGAATGTGGTGCAGTCCTGCTGGAGAAATGGATGTCCCCCGGCCTGATTCAGCCGTTCCAGGGTGCGAGCGACCTGGGCCTCGTCGATCCCACGGAACGCCGTGGTGGCGATGGTGGTGTCCCAGCCGCCCCGGTTGCGCGCGCGAAACGTTTCGATGGGGGTCCAGTTGAAACCGCTCCAGAAGTAATTCTGAAGGGTGCCGTGCAGCTGCTCGGCGACCCACTCTTCGCCGTTCTCCAGCACGACATGGATGCCGGCGTGCATCGCCAGAGATGGGCCGTCTGGGTCCGTGCGGATGCCGGCGACCCAGCGGTTGAGGCGTTCGACCGGGCGGATAAACCATCTTCCAAAGCCGCTCTGGTCGTCGCTCTGGAGGACGATGCCTTTGATCTCGCGGACGGGGCCGGGCCGGTGGTGGGTGGAAGGGCGGGTAGTGCTCATGCTGGCGCTCAATACAGAGCGCATGCCAGCCGGCCACCCCGGCAGGTGAACGTTGTGCGAAGAATCAGCGGGCGAGGTCGTCTATCGGGATCTCCAGGCCGGGGAACAGCGTCGGGCGGAAGGTCTCGCCCGGCCCGAACGTCCCGACCAGCCGGTAACCGTCCTCGCCCAGCACCCGCTCCTCGATACGCGGGCCATTCGTATCCATGATCCAGTAGTGCGGCACGCCGGCAGCAGCGTAGCAGCGCAGCTTCAGCCCGCGATCTCGTGCCTCCGTGCTGGGTGAAAGCACCTCCACGACGAGATCCGGCGCCCCATTGACACCGCCGTGCACGATGATGTGCGCACGATCACGGGACACAAACAGGAAATCAGGTTGGACTCCATTCTCACCGTCAAGGATCACACCGGTGGGGGCCTGCGCCATGTACCCCAGGCGATGTGCGCGAACCCACACATTGACGACTGTGTACAGATTCCCAAGCTGAAACTGGTGCGCCCAGATCGGCGGCGGCGTCACGTACAGCTCTCCATCAATGACCTCGTATCGACTTTCGGTGTCCGGAGCGTCCCAGATATCGGATGCCAGGAACCGCACGCCGTGAGCTGCCATCTCGGCCTCCATACGGCCATTGTACGACGGCCTCGTGCCATACCGATGTTGCTACGGCCACAGGGTGGCACAAAGAGGGGCGCGATGCATCGCGCCCGTACAAGGCAGCGTCCCTGGTATGGGCGCGATTCATCGCGCCCCCTCGCTCTTGGCGGCCGACGCGACCGCTACCCTTTGACCGAGCCCGCCGTCAGCCCGGATACCACGAAACGCTGCGCCACGAAGTAGAGGATCACCACTGGCAGGCTCATCATCGTGGCGCCGGACATGATCATGCCCCACAGGAAGATGTCGCCGAACACCAGCTTCGTCATGCCCGGCGAGAGCGTCATCCTGGTGCTGTCCGTCATCAGCATGAACGCGTACAGGTACTCGTTCCAGGAGAGCGTGAACGCGAAGATTGTGGCGGCGGCCACACCCGGCGCGGCCAGCGGCAGGATGATCCGGACCATCGCCTGAATCCGGGTCGCGCCGTCCACCAGCGCCGCCTCCTCCAGCTCAGGGGGAATCGAGGTCAGGTACGCCCGCAGCATCCAGGTGCAGAACGGGACGGTGAAGATCAGGTAGCTCATCACCAGCCCGATGTAGTTGTCGGTCAGGCCGAGCACGCTCAGGATCACGAAGACCGGCACCACCAGCAGCGTGCCTGGGAAGATGTACGCCAGGAAGAACACCCCGGCCAGGAAGCCCCGCCCCGGGTAGCGCAGCCGGGACAGGCTGTACGCTGCCAGCGTCCCGACCACCACCGCCAGCACCGTGCTGATGATGGCGACCGTCGCGCTGTTCTGCATCCAGATCAAGAAGTCGTACTCGCGGAGCAGCTGCGAGAACGCGGACAGCGTCAGGCGCTTCGGGAGCAGGTTCAGCTTCGAGCTGTAGCTCAGGCTCGGCGGGTCGAACGCCGTCAACAGCATCCAGTAGAGCGGGAACGCCACGATCAGCAGCGCGATGCCCAGCACGAGCCACTGGAGCACCCGCTTCATGATCAGCTCGGTGCGGAGGCTGTTCGGCGCGGAGCGGGTCGAGGCGCGAGCGTCGATCGTGCGGACAGCGTCGCTCATCCCGTCTCCTCCCGCTTGTTGAGGAACCGCGTCAACAGTACGATCAGGACGATCAGCAGTGGCAGCATCAACACCGAGACCGCCACGCCCTTGCCCAGCTCCAGACCGCGAATCGCCACCTTGTAGGTCAAGGTTGCCAGGACGTCGGTCGCGTTGCCGGGGCCGCCCTTCGTGAGCAGCCAGATGATCGCGAAGTCGTTGAGGGTGAAGATCGTCGAGAGCAGCGTCACCACCGCCATCACCGGCGCCAATCCTGGCAGGGTCACATGGCGGAAGCGCGCCCAGATGCCGGCGCCGTCTACCTTGGCCGCGTCATACGAGTCGTGGCTGACCGTCTGAAGCCCGGCCAGCAGGGTGATCGCGAAGAACGGGAAGCCGCGCCAGACGTTGACGGCGATCACCGACATCATCGCCAGGACCGGGTCACTCAGGAAGAGGACCGGCTTCTCGACCGCTCCGATCCCCATCAGCACGTGGTTGAACACGCCGGCCACGTCGTCGTACATCCAGACCCAGATCAGCACCGAGACGAGCGACGGCAACGCCCACGGCAGGATCACGATCGAGCGGATCATGCCTCTGGCTGGCATCGACTCGTTCAGCGCCAGCGCCACGGACGTGCCGAGCACCAGCTTGATCGCCACCGACGAGCCGGCGAACACGATCACGTTGCGGACCACGATCCAGAACGTCGGGTCCGTGACGAGCGCGATGTAGTTGCCCAGGCCGATGAACGGCGCTTCGGCCTGCCCGATCAGCTTCTTCTGCAGGCTCATGACCACGGCGGTCAGGAACGGATAGCCCACCAGCACGACGAGCAGGAGCAACGCCGGCAGCAGCAGCGCATACCCAAGGGCAGCATCGCGCGGGAGGCGGAATCGGCGAGAGGCCGGGATCGGTACGCTGGCCGTTCTGAGGGCCATGGCGACTCCCCGTGGAATGGCTCCCGAGTGGGAGAGGGGTGGGGCGAGCGACACCATCGCCGTGCCGCCCGCCGCGCAGGCACGCGCCTACGGCTTCTTGCTGAACTTCTCCTCGGCCTCTTTCGTCTTCTGCGCCAGGAACTTGATCGCTTCCTCCGGCGACTTGCCCTGCGCCCCGACCATCTGCATCGCGTCGCCGGTCGCCGAGATCTGAATGTCGTCGAAGACCGGGTTGCGGCCGCCATCCACGAACGGCGCCAGCGCGTACGGGATCACGTCCTGCGCAATCTGCTTGTTCCACTCGTCCTTGGTGAAGAAGTCGATGTTGGCGTAGTTCTTGAGGGCCGGGAACCAGTACGACCCGGCGGCCTCCAGGTTGCCAGGGTACCGCTCCTTCGAGAGGATCTTGGCGATGATCTTCTTGGACTCCTCGACGTTCGGCCCCTTGTTGATCACCAGCATGAAGCCGTCCGCGACGGTCACCGGCGGGTTCCCCTCGGCGCCCGGCCACGCCGAGAACACCGAGTTCTTCAGCATGTTCTGGTCGTCCTTGCGCATCGAGAGGACGGTGCTGCCGGTGTTGCAGATCGCGGCCACCTGCCCGCTCAGCCACGCCTTGTTGTTGCCGGCAGCGTCCCACTGCAGGACGCCCTGCGGCATCACCTTGTGCGTGGTGAACAGGTCCGTGTACGCCTTGAAGCCGGCCAGGTTCTTCGGGGTGTCGATGGTCGCCTTCGAGTCCTTGTCGAACAGGCGTCCGCCGTGTGCGAGCATGGCACAGAGCAGGTTGCCCGCGAAGTCGGAGACGGTCAGCTGGCCGCCGAAGCCGTACATCGGCCCCTTGGTGACCTTCTTGAAGCCGTCCACCATCTCCGCCCAGTTCTTGAACGGCACCTTGACGCCGGCCGCCTCGAAGATGTCCTTGCGCATGTGGAAGATCCACGGCTCGATGTTCAGCGGCACGCCCAGGCGCTTGCCGCCCATCTGCGAGAAGCTCTGCGGCGCGTCGAACCAGCCGCCGCCGTCCTTCCCGATCTGGTCGTAGACGTCCTGAACCTCGAGCGAGAAGCCGTTCTGGTACCAGAGCGCTCCGCTCGTCGTCATCGTGACGTCTGGAACCTGCTTCGCCTCCATCGCGACCACTTCCTTCTGGACGTGGTCGTCGTTGGAGAACATGTCGATCTTGACCTCGAAGCCGTTCTCCTGGGCCGCCATCTTGACGGAGTCCATCAGCCAGGCGTTCGACTCCGGCAGGAACTGGGTGCGGCCCCAGAAGGTCACCGTCTTCTTGGTGCCGGTGGCGCTCTGGCCGGGCGCCGCCTGAGCGGCCGGCTTCTCGGCGGGTTTCTCGCCCGGCTTGGCGTCGGCGGCGGCAGCTGGCGCGGCCGGCTTGGTCTCGGCAGGCTTGGACTCCGCCGGCGCGGCCGGCTTAGAGCCCGGCGCCTGCACGGTGCCGGTACAGGCACTCAACAGTGAGGCGCTCGCGGCAAAACCCAGGCCCATCAGGAAGGCACGACGCGGCATCCGCTCGGTGGTCATCCTCGACACCTCTCACTCGTCACTGGCAACGGTCCGGGTGCCTCGGTGCACCCTGGTCACGAACTGGCCGATGGCGTGACGTGGTCTAGGACGCGGTAGCTCACAAAGAGTCAGCAGCTATCTGCTGTTCTACGATGGTTGGAATAGATTAACGCCTCTTCAGCATTCGAGCAAGGCAAACAACCACCGACATCGGCCGCTTCTGGACCGAGACCGAGATCAGAGCGCTCCTACCGCGCGCAGCGCCGCGATCTCCTCCGCCGAGTAGCCGCCCAGCTCAGCCAGCACCGCGTCCGTGTCCTGCCCGAGCGCCGGGCCGGGCTGGTGCTCGCGCTGGGGTCCGCCCTTGTACGGCACGCCGACCTCGCGCAGCGTACCCCAGACCGGGTGCTCGACCTCCACGATCATCTCGCGGGCCAGCACCTGCGGCTCTTCGAGGGCCTCGCGGACCGTGTTGACCGGCGCACACGGCACCCGCCCGCGCAACGCGGCGAGCCAGTCCTCAGTAGGCCGCGTCCGCATGATCTCCCCGACGATCCGCAGCAGCTCCTCGCGGTTCGCCAGCCGGTCCGCGAACCGCCGGAAACGCGGCTCGTCCGCCAGCTCGGGGGTGCCCATCACCGCGCACAGCTCCTGCCAGAACTTCTCCTTGAAGCAGATGACCGCGACGTAGCCGTCCGCCGTCTCGAACACCTGGGACGGGTAGAGGGACGGGTGGGCCGAGGCGCTCAGCCGCTCCGGCTCGTACTCGCGGTTCAGCGTGTTGGTCGCCAGGTAGCTGAGCATCGAGATCGAGGTGTCCAGCAGGCTCACGTCCACGTCGCGGCCCTGGCCGGTCGCCCGCGCAGCGAGCACCGCGCTCAAGAGGCCAATCGCCGAGACGTACGCGCCCGCGAAATCGACGATCGAGATGCCGCATTTGGCGGGTGGCGTGCCCGGCTCGCCGGTCAGGCTCATCATGCCGGAGTACGCCTGCATCAGCAGGTCGTAGCCCGGCTCGGCAGCGCGCGGGCCGGTGGTGCCGAATGCGCTCAGCGAGCAGCAGACGATCTTCGGGTTGACCTTGCCCAGATGCTCGTAGGTCAGCCCGAGCTTCGCCGGCAGGTCGCCGCGCAGGTTGTAGTAGACGGCGTCCGAGACCGCCACCAGACGGTGGAGCACCTCGCGGGCGGCCGGCACTCTGAGATCGAGCGTGATGCTGCGCTTGTTGCGGTTGAAGGTCTGGAAGTAGAAGCTGTCCCGGTTGCCGGTGAACGGCGGCACGTACCGCCCCACGTCGCCGCCGGCGGTCGGATCTTCGATCTTGATGACTTCGGCGCCGAGATCGGCCAGCTGCATGGTGGCGAACGGCCCGGCCCCGAACTGGCAGAACGAGAGGACGCGCAGGCCCGCGAGCGGCAGATCCATGCCGTGAGTCTACCCCGGCAGTGACCCAGGCGTCAGACCGACCCATGGAGGAGAGGCAGGGTTGCCGTCAGCGAGGTCCGTGGGTTGAAGCCCACGTCTACATTCAGTCGTCGCTCTGCGACGAATGAGCCCGTTCCGGCGTGGCGTAGCCACGCACCAACGGTAGACGTGGACTTCAGTCCACGGCCTCGGCTATAGCGTACGCGCCCCACATATAAAGACCCCGCCCTCGTGTGTGGAGGAGCGGGGCCGGAGTCGCGAGCCGAGCTTCAGGGGCTACTCGACGGTCAGCGTGCCGACCATCCCGGCTCCATAGTGCTTCGCCAGGTTGCAGAGCAGGATGTACTTGCCGGGCGCCAGGATCAGCGTGCCCGAGGCCGTCGCCGCCGGCTCGAGATCCTCCCAGCCACCCACTTGCTCGCCCATCTGCGCCTCGTCCACCTCGTCCTTAGCCGCCGTGAGCGGCAGCGACTTGACGTCCTTGTCGCTCTTGAACAGGATCAGCTCGTGGTTCTCCTCGCCGGTGTTCACCACGTCGAACGTGACCTCGCCGGCCGGCACGGATGCCCGCTCGGAGATGATCTGATACTCGTTCAACGTGATCGTCATTCGTGTGGACGCTTGCGCCGCGACACTCTGCGCGCCCCCGAAGCCCCAGGTGCCCGCCACCATCAGCGCGCCCAACGCACCAGCCGCAAGGAAACCGAACCGCCTACCGTAGCTCATCGTATCGTGAACCTCTCGAATGTGGTGCCCACTGTACTGTCGCCCGCCAGCAGCGCTCACTCCCGGTGACCAAACTCGGCGCCACGCCTTGTCGCGAAGACGCCGAGCATCACGGACGCTGCAACGAACTCTACACCACTAGATACGAATGAGATTAACGTGCAGTTCTGAAAAGTAGATGAACCGGGCCAGCGATCCCCGGACTCAGGAGACGATGCGCAACAGGACCGCGGTCTGGACCGGCTCCGCGGTCGGCACGACCAGGTAGTCCTCCGGCTCCAGCTCGAACCGCTCGCGGCACTCCAGCGAGCAGAAGAAGTACGGCTCGCCATGGTACCTGCTCGCCCAGGCCGTCGTGCTCGCGTCGATCGACTTGCCGCAGACAACATCCTCGTGCATCCCACAGACAATGGGCTCGTGCATGGACATAGCGCCCTCCTGCCAGTCTCTCTCACTATTGAAAGCCCAGACCGGTTCGAGCCCCAGGGTGAGATGACCCGGACGGACAGTGACGTCTGGCCCGGAGACAGCGCCGACGACGCGCCCACGGGCGGGAACGATGGCGCGAAGTGGGCGCGGGTAGAAGCGAGATTCTACGCCTGACGCTCTGTAGTACCATTCCGCAGGATGACGAGAAGACCTGAGGGGGCACGCTCGATGGCCAAATCTGACGCGTTTGGCGCCCGCGCATCACTCAAGCTCGGCGACGGCTCAACCACCACGATCTACCGATTGTCCGCCCTGTCCGGCTACGGGGACGTCGATCGGATGCCGCACGTCGTCAAGATCCTGCTCGAGAACGTCCTCCGCAACGCCGACAGTCACGAGGCGTTCGAGAAGTCGCACGTCGACGTCCTGGCCGGCTGGCGGCCGGGCGGAGACAAGCTGGCCGAGCTGCCGTTCCTGCCGGCCCGGGTTTTGCTTCAGGATCTCACCGGGGTCCCGGCTGTCGTCGACCTGGCCGCCATGCGCTCGGCGATGGCTCGGTTAGGTGGCGATCCGAAGAAGGTCAACCCGCTGATGCCGTCCGACCTCGTCATCGACCACTCGGTCCAGATCGACTTCTTCGGCACGAACACGGCGTACGCCCAGAACGTCGAGCGCGAGTACGAGCGGAATCAGGAGCGGTATCAGCTGCTGCGCTGGGCCCAACAGGGGTTCAGCGGCATGACGATCGTGCCGCCAGGGACGGGCATCTGCCACCAGGTCAATCTCGAATTCCTCTCGAAGGTCGTCCAGTCTCGCGAGATCGACGGCGAGCGCCAGGCGTTCCCGGACACCCTGGTCGGGACCGACTCCCACACCACGATGGTCAACGGCCTCGGCGTGCTCGGCTGGGGCGTCGGCGGCATCGAGGCCGAGGGCGCGATGCTCGGCCAGCCCCTGTACATGCTGGTCCCGGAAGTGGTCGGCGTCCGCCTCTTCGGCGAGCTCCGTGAGGGCGCCACCGCCACCGATCTGGTGCTGACCGTCACCCAGCTGCTGCGAAAGCACGGCGTCGTCGGCAAGTTCGTCGAGTACTTCGGGCAGGGCGTCGGGCGGCTGTCAGTCGCCGACCGCGCCACCATCGGCAATATGTCGCCCGAGTACGGCGCGACGGCCGGTTACTTCCCGGTCGACAACGCTACCCTGGCCTACTTGCGGACGACCGGCCGCCCGGCGGATCTGGTTGACCTCGTCGAGCGGTACACCAAGGAGCAGGGCTTGTTCCGCACCGACGACACGATCGACCCGGTCTACGACGACCTGCTGGACCTGGATCTGGGGACCGTCGAGCCGAGCATGGCCGGCCCGCGCCGTCCGCAGGATCGCGTCCCGCTGGCTGACGTTGGCACGGCGTTCCACAAGGCGTACGAGACCCAGCTGGGCAACGGCGCCGCGCAGCGCCACGGCGAAGCGGCCACCACAGCCGCCGTCGCGGACACCTTCCCGGCCTCGGACCCACTGCCGGCCCAGGCCACCCCCGCCGAGGTCGCCACCCCAGACAAGGCTGATGTCGGCCTGCCCTCCTCGCCAGACACCGTCAACACGACGGAGTCGGACCCGGTCGCGGTGGAGATCGACGCCACCGAGACGGTCAAGGTGGATCACGGCGCGGTCGTCATCGCGGCGATCACCTCCTGCACCAACACGTCGAATCCGTCGGTGATGCTGGCAGCCGGCCTGGTCGCCAAGAAGGCCGTCGAGCGCGGTCTCCACCCGAAGCCGTGGGTCAAGACCAGCCTGGCGCCGGGCTCGCGTGCGGTGACCGACTACATGAAGGGCGCCGGTCTCGAGCCGTACCTGGATGCGCTCGGTTTCCAGACGGTGGGATACGGCTGCACCACCTGCATCGGAAACAGCGGCCCGCTGATCCCGGCCGTCTCGGACGCCGTGGACCAGCACAACCTGATCGTCGCCTCGGTCCTGAGCGGCAATCGCAACTTCGAGGGCCGGGTCCACAATCAGGTCCGGGCCTCCTTCCTGGCCTCGCCGCCGCTGGTGGTGGCGTATGCGCTGGCCGGCACCGTTGACATCGACCTGACCACCGAGCCGATCGGCCACGACGCCAACAACCAGAGCGTCTACCTGAAGGACATCTGGCCCACCCAGGACGAGGTCCGCGAGGTCGTGCAGTCGGCGGTCACGTCCGAGGTCTTCTCCCGCAACTACGCCAACGTCTTCGAAGGCGACGACCAGTGGCGGACGCTGCCGGTCCCGACCGGCGACCTGTACGACTGGAATCCGCACTCCACGTACGTGAAGGAGCCGCCGTACTTCCGCAACCTGGCCGCGACGCCGCCTGCCCCGACCGACATCGAAGAGGCCCGCGTCCTGCTGAAGCTGGCCGACTCGATCACCACCGACCACATCTCGCCGGCGGCGTCGATCCCCACCAGAAGCGCGGCCGGCTGGCTGCTGACCGAGCTGGGCGTCGAGCCGACCGAGTTCAGCACCTACGGCGCGCGTCGGGGCAACCACGAGGTGATGGTCCGGGGGACGTTCGCCAACATCCGCCTCCGCAACGAGATGACGCCGGGCCAGGAGGGCGCCTGGACGCTCCACGTCCCCACCAACAAGGTGATGACCGTCTTCGACGCCTCGGAGCTGTACCAGGGCGCCGACACGCCGCTGATCGTCATCGCGGGCAAGGAGTACGGCACCGGCAGCTCGCGGGACTGGGCCGCGAAGGGGCCATCGCTCCTGGGCGTGCGGGCCGTCATCGCCGAGAGCTACGAGCGCATCCACCGCAGCAACCTGCTGATGATGGGCATTCTGCCGCTCCAGTTCATGAACGGCGAGAGCCGCCAGACGCTCGGCCTGACGGGCACTGAGTCGTACACCATCACCGGCATCGCGGAGGGGGTCACCCCGCGCAAGATCCTCCCCGTCACGGTGACGAAGATGGACGGCTCGACGTTCACCTTCAAGGTGCTGGCTCGGGTGGACGCCCCCATCGAGTGGGAGTACTACCGCCACGGCGGCATCCTGCCGATGGTGCTGCGCCGGCTGGCCGCGGAGGAGTGAGGTTTGGCGAGGGGGAGCCGTGGGAGGTGCTCGACACCGAGTACCCCCTGCGGACCCCCTGGCGCACCGTCCGCGGCGACCGTATCCGCCTCCACGACGGCAGCGAGACCCGCTACCACTACTTCGAGGTGCCGGACGCCGCCTTCGTGGTGCCGCTGACCACGGACGGCAAGATCGCGGTGCTGCGTCAGTACCGCCACCCGGTCCGGGCCTGGACCTGGGAGATCGTGGGGGGCGGCGTCGGCGACGAAGACCCGGCCGAGGCCGCCCGCCGCGAGCTGCGCGAGGAGATCGGCGGGGTCTGCCGCGAGCTGGTGGCGCTCGGCTCGTTCTATCTCGGCGTCGCCAGCATGACCACCCGCAGCTACGCCTACCTCGCCCTGGACGTGGAGCTGGGCGACACCGAGCGCGAGGCGATGGAGCTGCTGGAGGTCGTGCTGCTCGACCCGGACGAGGCGTTCGCGCGAGCGCGGGACGGCCGCATCGACGAGAGCCAGTCCGCCCTCAGCCTGCTGATGGCCGAGCCGCACGTTCGGGCGTTTCTCGCGCAGCGCCGCTCCTGACCGTCGCGAGACTGGTCGTTCTCCCGTGCCCGGCGACAGCCGCGACGGTACACTTCGTGCATGTCGGCGCACGTCGCGATGAGGCTGGGTGGCAGCCCTTAGCCGTCAACTCGACGCCATCATCACGGCCGGCGCGCCGTTCGGGAACAATTCTGGGACGGCGAGGGGTGCTCCGGATGTACCATCAGGGCGAGTCTGCGCGAGCACGAGGGTGTCCGTGAAGTACGGTGCCTGCCTCTTCATCCTGCAAGGCCACGTGCCGTACACCCGGCAGATCGGCCGCTGGATGCGCGGCGAGAGCTGGCTTCACGAAGCGCTTGCCGAAACGTACATCCCGCTCTTCTCGACGCTCTCAGACCTGGCCGAGCACGAGGTTCCCGCCCGTCTGACGCTCGCCATCACCCCGGTCCTGGCCGAGCAGCTTGGCGATCCGCTGGTCGCCCAGCACTTCGAGACGTTCCTGCTGGAGCGCGCCGAGCGGGCGGCCCGCGACGTCACCCGCTTCGACCGCGCCGGCGACCTCCATGCCCGCTATCTCGCGCACTGGTACGAGGACTTCTACAACCGGACCCTCGCTATCTTCCGGGGACGCTTCCGCCGCGACTTGCTGGCGGCCGCTCGGCGACTTCAAGATAGCGGCCACCTGGAGATCGCGGCATCGGCGGCCACCCACCCGTACCTGCCGCTCTTGAGCCGCGACACCTCGGTGCGGGCGCAGCTGCGGACCGGCGTGCGGACCTACCAGCGTGCCTTCCAGGGCGACCCGAAAGCGATCTGGCTGCCGGAGTGCGGCTACCGCCCGGCGACTGTCGGCGCGGACGGAGTAGTCCGCCCCGGCCTCGAAGAGCTGCTCTCGGAGCTGGGACTGAACCTGTTCTTCGCGGAGACCCACACCCTGATCGGCGGGCGGCCCGGCGGCAAGGCGATGAACGAGGTCGTCGGGCCGTACGCGAGCGTCCCGAAACGGTACCTGGTGCCGCCGCCCACCTCGCTGCCCGGCTCGGACCGCACGACCTTTCAGGCATACCGCGTCGGCCAGTCCGACGTCAGCGCGATCGGGCGGAACAGCCGGACCGGGCTTCAAGTGTGGTCGCTTGCCCACGGCTACCCCGGCGACTTCGACTACCGCGAGCTGGAGCGCCGCGACGGCATCTCCGGCCTGCGGTACTGGCGCGTCACCGGCCCCCGTATCGAGCTGAACGCGAAGGACTGGTATCACCCGGACTGGGCCGAGGGGAAGACCTCCGTTCACGCCGACCACTTCACGCGGATTGTCGAGGACGTCCTGCGCGAGTATCACGAACGGACCGGCCAGTTCGGCGTCCTCGCCACCATCTGCGACGCCTCGCTGTTCGGCCGGTGGTGGTTTGAAGGGGTGCGCTGGCTCGGCGAGGTGCTGGCCCGGCTCGCCCGCAGCGACACTGTCGAGCTCTCCTCCGCGCAGGCGTACCTCCAGGAGCACCCGGCGACTGAGTCCGTGGCGCTGCCCGAAAGCTCGTGGGGCATGGGCGGCAAGCACTTCACCTGGGACAACGTGGACACCGATTGGATGTGGCCGATGGTTCACGCCGCCGAGGCCCGGATGGAGCGGCTGGCGGTCGCCAATCGCCGCGTTGACGGGCCGATGCTGGCGGTGCTCTCGCAGGCGGCTCGCGAGCTGCTGCTACTCCAGTCCAGCGACTGGCCGTTCCTGGTCACCACCGGCCAGGCCGCCGAGTACGCCATCGAACGGTTCCGCGAGCACGCCGAGCGGTTCGACCGCCTCGCGGCGGTTGCCGAGAGCGGCTTCGTGGACGAGGCCGGCCGCCGTCTCGCCGCCGACCTCTGGGAGCGCGACAACGTGTTCGCGGACGTGGACTATCGAGACTGGGTGCCGCGCCACGGCGCCAACGCTCCGCGCATCGTGCCACCGACCGCCGCGAGCCAGCTGCCGGGCACGGCAGGCTCCGGCGAGGAGCCGGGCGCCACTGGCTCTGGCTCCGGCAGCACGCCGACGACCGCCGTCCCGGAGTGGACGGCGAGTGGCAGCTGACCGCCCGACTCGCACACCATACGCTCGCCGTTGTCAGATGGGATCGCGCGCGCCTGCACGGCCTGGCCGCCCACCGATCACTGCACTCTATGGAATCGGATACCCTGGGAGATGGGGCTAAAGGAAGTGGCTTCTTGACGACCTCGAATCAATCCGCCGCCGACGCCGCCAGCCCGCTGCGCGCCAGCGACGCAGCCTCTACGTACGTCATTTATCACGGCAACTGCCCGGACGGGTTCGGCGGGGCATGGTCTGCCTGGTGCGTGCTCGGAGACGCCGCCCACTACTGCCCGGTCAGCCACGGCGACCCACCCCCGCCGCTGCCGTCCGACGCCTCGGTGTTGATGATCGACTTCGCGTTCCCGCGCGAGATCACCCTCGAGCTGAGGGCGCGTGTCCGCGATCTGGTGATCCTGGACCATCACAAGTCGGCTCAGGAAGAGATCGGCGATCTGCCCTACGCCACGTTCGACATGGACCGCTCCGGCGCGATGCTCGCCTGGAGATACTGCCACCCGAACGTGGAGCCGCCGGCGCTGATCGGCTACGTCCAGGACCGGGATCTCTGGCGCTTCACACTGCCGAACAGCCGCGAGGTGACCGCCGCGCTCGGCTCCTACCCGATGGACTTCCAGGTCTGGAGCGGCCTGGACGTAGCCGACCTTGCCCGCGAGGGACAGGCGATCCTGCGCTTCCGCGACCAGACCGTCGAGAGCATCGTCGGGTTCGCGCGCTGGGGCGAGATCGGCGGGCACCGCGTCCCGATCGTCAACGCGACGGCGCACTGGTCGGACGTGGGCGAGGCGATGCTGAAGAAGTACCCGGACGCACCGTTCGTGGGCGCCTGGTTCGAGGACTCGGAGGGCACACGGCGCTGGTCGTTGCGCTCGCGGCCGGACTTCGACGTCAGCGTGGTGGCGAAGCAGCTGGGCGGCGGCGGCCACCGGCAGGCGTCCGGCTTCCGCGAGCCGAGCAGACAGCGGGCAGAGGGCGAAGGGCAGTAGTCGCCATCATCAACGGCGGCTGCTCCGACGACGGCTTCGAGTACTTCCGCGCGTGGCTGATCGCGCAGGGCGAGCGCGATCTCGCCCGCCTCTTCGCGAAACTGTCAGCCGCCTTCCCCTGACTCGCGCCCCCGCGTCTCCTCGCACGGCAAGTCTCAGCGTGCGAGAATTGGTCGGAGGAGGATCGCCATGCCTGCCCCGAAGTCACCTGAAGTCCTCGAAGCCGATCGCATCTACGACCAGTACGTGAAGCCAGTCGAGCACGAGCACGAAGGTGAGTACGCTCTCGTCATGGCCGACGGACAGGTCTTCTTCGGCCCGGACATCCTGGAGCTCGGCGACATAGCCGGAGAGAAGCCGAGCGAGAAGAATAGGCTTTTCAAAGTAAGAGACATCTGGGTCTATCGAATCTGGTGATCTCGCCGGTTCGCAGCTCACGGTTCCCGTATCTGCCGGTTCACGTCATCATCGGGCATCCGTTGTACCCCGATTTTCAACTCGATATTGAGGCGTACGTCAATACCGGGTTTGATGGCGGGCTCGTGGTCCCTCTTGGGCTCATTCCCGACAGGGTGCGTTCTTTCGGCAAGATGAAGTGCCATCTGGCTGACGGCAGCGAGATCGAAGCCCCGTTCTATCGAGGATGGGTATCGGTTGGCGCGTTTCCACCCATGCCGGCCATGATCATGACGCTCCTCGACCGTGCGTTGCTCGGGCTCGCCATCACGAACCACCACCGTCTCTCATTCCACTACGGTCGGCAGGTCGTGCTGGAGCCCTGATTACCTACGGCCTGATCCGCTGCATCTCGGGCTGCCCCGTGAAGCGAGACAGCTGGAACAGGCCGATGTCGTGGCGCGTCTCCCCCGCCTCTGCCAGGTCCGCCGCGATCTCCCCGACCACGCTGCAGAACTTGAAGCCGTGGCCGGAGCAGGGCGACGCGACCACCACCCGCGAATCTTCCGGGTGCAGGTCCAGGATGAAGTGCTCGTCCGGGGCGTTCGTGAACATGCAGGCCCGAAGCGCCATCGTCGGGCCGGTGCCGTCAGGGAAGTAGCGCTCGGCGAAGGCGCGCAGCAGCTGCTCGTCACGCAGGTTTGGCTCGCGGTCGATGGTCTCGGGGTCCACCTGCTCGTCCAGGTGGTGATATCGCCCGAACTTGAAGCCCGGTACCGAGCACACCGGGAAGCCGTAATAGTGGCCCTCGTCCACCTGGAGGTTGAAGACCGGGAACCGCTCGGCCGCGAACAGCTCCGGCCGAAGTGGCTGGAGCCAGGCCAGCACCTGGCGCTCCGGGCTGGTGACGGGCTTCAGGCCGGGCACCAGATCGCCCACCCAGGCCCCCGCCGAGACGATCAGTCGGTCGGCCTCGTAGACGCCGTGGTCCGTGGTCACCTGGATGGCGTCTTGCTTCGGCTCCCAGCCCAGCACCCGCTCCCGCGCGTGAACCTCCGCGCCGAGCGCCTGCGCCGCCTGGACGTGCGCCACGATGCACCGCTCGGAGAGGAGGTAGCCGCCCTCTGGCTGGAGGATCGCGGCGTGTGAATCAGGCAGGCGGTAGCCCGGGAATCGGCGGTTCACCTCGGCGCCGGACAGCTCCTCGTGTGGCAGGTTGTGCTCCGCGCAGGATGCCCGAGAGCCGAGGAAGATCTGGCTATCGGCCGGGCCGGCGTCCAGCGAGCCGGTGATGTGCAGCAACTGCTCCCCGACGTGCCGTTCGAGCTCACGCCAGAGCTCGTACGCCCGTTTGAGCAGCGGCACGTACGACGGATGCTCGTAGTAGGCCAGGCGGATGATCCGGTTGACCCCGTGCGACGACCCCATGGTGTGCGGAATGTCGAAACGCTCCAACCCGAGCACCCGCTGGCCGCGCCTCGCCAGGTGGTAGACGCTCGCGCTGCCCATGCCGCCCACGCCGAGCACGATCGTGTCGAACCGCCGAGCCACCACACGCCTCCTCATGACGTCGTCTGTCGCTACCCGACAGGATAGCCGACACCCGGGCACGACGGTGAAGCGCGCCTACTGGGGAAGGAGAAGTCGGTATACCCCGTTCGACGTGGCCGCGAACAGATGGCGGCCGTCCACTCCGACGGCCAGCTGGCTCACCGACGGCAGCTGGCTGCCACCGAGCTCCACCCAGGTCGTCCCGGCGTCGCGACTCATCCGGACGATGGAGCCAGTTGCATGATGCAGCTTGTACGGCTCCGGGTCCGGCTCGTAGCGCGTCACCAGCGCGAAGACGTCGTCCGGTCGTCGCGGGTCGTACGCGAGCAGGCTGACGA
>JAXLXF010000027.1:0-110564 GCA_046328125.1 Chloroflexota bacterium | reverse complement strand
AGCGCTCGGGCGTGGCCCGCATGACGCTGTACCGGCATTTCGCCTCGAAGGACGCGCTGGTGCTGGCGTTCCTGGAGCGTCGGGAGCAGCGCTGGGTGATCGAGTGGTTTCGGCGGGAGGTCGAGCGGCGCGCGACCGACCCGGTAGCGCGGCTGCTGGCGATCTTCGACGTGTTCGACGGCTGGTTCAGGCAGCCGGACTTCGAGGGCTGCTCGTTCGTCAACGTGCTGCTGGAGATCGCCGAGCCGGGCCATGTGCTCCACGACGCGAGCCGCGAGTACCTGGCGCGGATTCGGGCATACCTGGCCGGGCTGGCGGCCGAGGCCGGCGTCGAGGACGTGGACGGCTTCTCGCGGCAGTGGCACATCTTGATGAAGGGCTCGATCGTAGCGGCTGGCGAGGGCGACCAGGAGGCCGCGAAACGGGCGCAGGAGCTCGGGCGGCTGCTGCTCCGCGAGCGGGGAGTGGCAGCCCCAGGCGTCTGAGGGCAGGCCCGCCGCCGGTAGAATCTGGGCATGCTTGACACCATGACCCAGGAGCCGCGTCGTTACCGGGGTGACGCCGCCGAGCCGTGTCCCGAGAGCGACGTTCGCCCGGGGCCGTGGACTGATGGTGTTTGACAAAATAGCTCGGCAACGGTCAGAGTAGACAGAAGACGGTTGTCGAGAGGGTGACGTGGGACGGCGGCGGATCGAGTTGACGATGGAGCAACGGGAAGAGCTGCAGCAGGTGGTTCGGCTGGACCCGAAAGCGTATCGGCGGGAACGAGCGGCAGCGATCTTGAAGGTGGCGGATGGGATGTCGGCGTTGCAGGTCGCGCAGCGGGGGTTGCTGGTGCGTCGGGACTCGGACACGGTGTACGGGTGGCTGAACCGGTATCTCGAACACGGAGTGGCCGGGTTGACGATTGCCGCGGGTCGGGGTCGCAAACCGACCGTTTCCCCCCCTCCAGGACGACCCGCAGGCGGTCACGGCGGCTGGACTGCTGGAGCTGCTGGCGGCTGACCCGCGCGAGCACGGGCATCCGCAGACCCGCTGGACGCTGGCAGCCCTCCGAGCGACGGTCCCCCGCTTTGCGGGTGCCAGCCTGTCGGGGATCTGGCGGGTGCTGGCCGCCTGCAAGCTGCGCTGGCGCCGTGGCCGCGACCATCTGCACAGTCCGGATCCGGACTACCAGCGGAAACGCGACCGCCTGCGGACGATCGAGGCGCACGTGGCCGAGCACCCGACCTCGGCCGAGTTGTTCTATCTCGACGAGGTCACCTATTACCGCCAGCCCTCGCTGGCCGCCGCCTATGCGCCGACAGGCAGTGCCACCCCACTCGCCGAGCGGTCGACCCGGGGCAACACCACCACCCGCGTGCTCGCGGCCCTCAATGCCCACTCCGGCCAGGTCGTCTCGCTCCAGGCCACCCGCATCGGCGTCCCGGCCCTGCTCCGCTTCTTCAAAGCCCTGGTCGCGGCCTATCCCGGACGGCGCCTGTACATCGTCCTCGACAACTGGCCGGTCCATTTCCACCCCGACCTCCTCGCCGCCCTCGAGCCTCAGCAGGCTCCCTTCCCCTTCTTCCGGCCCCGCTCCTGGTCCCCCGAGCCCAGCCCCAAGGCCAAACGGCTCAACCTCCCCATCCAGCTCGTCCAACTCCCGACCTACTCCCCCTGGCTCAACCCCATCGAGAAGCTCTGGCGCTGGCTCAAGCAGGACGTCCTTCACCTCCACCGGCTCGCCCACGACCTCTCCGCCCTACGCGCCCTCGTCCTCGCCTTCCTCGCACGCTTTCAGAGCCCCTCCCCGGATCTCCTCCGCTACGTCGGCCTCTGATTACCGATGTATTTCTTCAAACGTCATAAGTCCACGTCTACCGTTGGTGCGTGGCTACGCCACGACGGCGATGCCTCGAAAGTCGCGTAGCGACGACACAATGGTAGACGTGGACTTCAGTCCACGGACCCCGACGGACCGGTCTGCGCGTCTCGTTCTTCACTGTTGGGCGCTGGCTCCCTGCCCCCACGGATTTTGGTCGCACTCAATTCATCGCGCCCGTTGTGGGGAGGTAGCTCCTCGGTAGCGGCGTCGTGACAGAAAACTCGGGTCAGGGCGGCGAGCTCACTGGTACACTGCAGCCCCGGCGGTCGCGGCCAGACGGCTCGGTGGAGGTGGACCGCGAGGCGATTGCCCGCGACGCAACCTGGGCGCCTGGCCAGCTCCAGGCCCATTTCCAGAAGCACGGCGGTGAGGGGCCGTGGGCGTCAGAATCCGTCTACGATGCTTCAGCGCGCGAGGTGGTCAAGATCCGGGACGGCGTTCACCTACCGTGACCGTGAGGCGAATACGGAGCATCTGGGCTTCTTCCATCGTGAGAGCAAGCGGTTCATGGGGTTGGCCGGGGACGGCCGCCGCATCACGACCCAGTTCCGCTACGGATCGTGGGGAAGCGTACGTGCCGCGCCCTGGATCGCTCGACGTACCGATAGTGCTGAACCTCCAGACGTCGTCGGGAATGTCCCGGGCGGATCGTGGAGCGCGGCCATCCTGGCCGCCGGTCTCGTTGCAGGGCGGCCAGGATGGCCGCGCTCCGCAGGCGTCCAGCGCATTCGAACTCTCGTCTGGCTCCATGAGTCGGACATCGACCAGGACGGGTACATCGTGTCTTCGCTCTTGAGTCGGCTCGAAAGCGTCGCGACCTGGCTCGGTGATGGGGCAGGAGACGTGAAGTAGGGGCAGTCGTCCCAGGCAGGTGGCGTCACGGATACGTTCCAGACCCGTCGAGCATTCGTGATGCGCGGGACGGGCGCTGCCACAGCCTGGATCGACTGGCGTACCATCGCGCGGCGACGGGGCGTGGGTCGTCCCGGGCGTCGTCGTCCACCGTGCCGCGGACGCTGGAGCGTACCGCGCGGCGGCACTGCTTATGGCCGCCCTAACCTCGGAGTTGACCGTGATCCTGAGCGACCGCACGATGCGAGAGCAGATCGAGCAGGGGCGCATCCGCGTCGAGCCGCTCGCGGAGGGAGCGATCCAGCCGTCGAGCATCGACCTCCGCCTCGGCGACAAGATCCGCGTCTTCCAGAACAACCACATCTCCCACATCGACCTGCGCCAAGACACCTCCAGCCTGACCGAGGTCGTGGAGCTGCGGCCGGGCCAGCCGTTCTTCCTCCGTCCGCTCGAGTTTGCGCTCGGCGTGACCGTCGAGAACATCGTCGTGCCCGACGATCTCGTCGCGCGGCTGGACGGCAAAAGCTCGCTCGGGCGGGTCGGGCTGCTGATCCACGCCACGGCCGGTCTCGTCGATCCAGGCTGGGAGGGCCGCCTGACACTGGAGCTGATGAACCTGGCTCCTTTCCCGATCACCCTGTTTGCCGGGATGAAGATCGGGCAGATCTCATTCATCCAGATGACCTCGCCAGTGGACAACCCGTACGGCGGCAAGGGGCTGGAAAGCAAGTATCAGGGCGACACCGACCCGACCCCGAGCCGGTATCACCTGGAGCTGTCGAATCTCGCGTCGCTGCACCAGGCGCCGCCGGCCGAGCGAACGGCAGAGGCTCGCGCGGCGCTGAACGGCGCGTCGCACTAGCCGCGAAACGTCGGAAAATCGTCAGCTACGGCGGTGCGGTGTAGTAACAATGTCCAAACGGTTCCGTCATGGGCGGTGATGAAGGGGCCGCGCTTCTGTATCCTACGCGTGCCCCTGCCTTCCGACGCCCGAGCGCCGGTCGTGGGGAACGATCGAGGGACACGTGTCACAGCAGCTTGGGGGGCTCTGGCGCTGGATTCAGGACCAGTCACCTGCACGTCAGGCGCTGATCTTCATCACGCCCATCGTCGGCGTCGCGATGCTCGTCTTCGGCGCCCTGATTGTGTTGTCCGTCGTGCCGGCGCTCCTGCGTGGGCAGACCGCGCCGGCAGCCCAGGCGACGCCGACGCTGGTGCAGGCGACTCCACCGGCGAATCCGGCGGCACAAACGGCGTCCGCCGAGGCGTCCACGCCGGTACCGCCGCCGGTCGCGGCTGCGCCGGCCGTGCTGGTGCCGGGACGGGACGCGTCGCCGACGCCGGCCGCCTCGCCAACCGAGACCCCGACCCCGAGTCCCACGAACACACCGACGCCTGAGCCGGCCCGCAGCGCCAAGGTCGTCAACACCGACGGTCAGGGGGCCAACATGCGGCGCGCGCCGAGCGTCTCGGCGCAGCGAGTCAAGCTGCTGGTTGAAGGCACCATCGTGGAGCTGGTCGGCGGCGAGCAGCGCGGCGACGGCTACACCTGGCGCAACGTCAAGGACGTGGACGGCACGAGCGGCTACGTCATCGCCGACTATCTCCAGCCGATCCAGGCTCCGCCCGGCGCGACCGCGATCTTGCCGCCGCCCTCGATCCAGATCGACGACATCACCTCGCCGGTCAAGCGCGGCACCGAGGCCACCCTCAAGATCATCACCAGGCCGGGCGTCCGCTGCGAGCTGCGGGTGCTGATCTACGGCCCAGACACCCTCCCGAGCGACGGCCTGGAGGCGAAGACGGCTGACGCGGGCGGGGTCTGCTCCTGGACCTGGACGGTGCCCGACGACGTGGTGCCGGGCAACTGGCGCTACCGCATCACGGCCGGTGAGGGCGAAGGGCGGGCGGTCCGCGAGGTGACGGTGGTCATCACCTGATTCCCCTTTTTGAGGGAAATCAGGGGGTGACGACGATCACGCCCTTCATGTGCGGGTACGGCACGCAGAAGTAGCGGTACGTGCCGGGCGTGTCGAACGTGAAGCTGAACGTGCCGCCCGGGCCAATCGACTCCGAATCAAACAGACCGTCCGGCGAGGTCACCGTCACGGACGTGGCGCCGCCGTTCACCCAGGTCACTGTGCTGCCTACGCTCACGGTCAGCGAGGCCGGGTCGTAGCGCCAGGACATCGTGTCTGACGGCTGCACGATGGTGACCTGCGAATCGCCAGCGGCCAGGACGTCGCCGCTGAGGCCGGCGAGGATCGCGAGGACGAGCACGAGTGCGCCGACGCTCGACCTGATCGCGCCGAGCAGCCTGAACACGAACATCGGCGGTACGGCTCCGTTCACGTTTCAGTGGCGGCCGGGGGGACGGCGCCACCAGATGACGCAAGAGTGTACGCGCGAGCGGGACCTGTTGGCCTCTTCTCCGCGCGCATTTCAGGAAACGGACGTCTTTCCGACCGGTTGCGACCATCCGTTCGGGACCAATCGGGCCGTGGACAGGGTGAAACGCCTCCAGTATCCTCAGCCGGGCGGGCCGGATCGGACGCATGTGCAGCCCCACTCCGGTACCGGACCGTGATCTGTGCGTCCGGATGTGTGTGTCCAGGCATGTCTGTCCCCGGCGAAGCTGTGGGCGTACGAGTCATGGTGCGCGCCAGCGCCGACGGAGAGGCCTGAGTGGAGCAAGAGCAGGGGCGAGATCCCGCGCAGCGGGTCCGGGCGCCGGCCCTCGCGTTGATGGCGGCCGGCGGCATGAGCGCGCTCGCGACGGTGCTCTGGCTGGTGGTGGCGGCGCTCCTCGGGGCGGCGGCTCTCGGCGAGCGGTCATCCCGTGACGCGCTGCCGGGCGTCGGCGTGATGGTGGCGCTCGGGGTCGTCCGGATCGTGCTGGACGCATTCGTGGTCTTCGCCGCCTGGGAGATGCTGCGCCTGCGCAACTGGACCGTCTGTCTCGCGGGTGCAATCGTGGCGATCTTGCCGTGCTCCTTCTGCTGCTTCGTCGGCGTCCCGCTGGCGATCTGGCCGCTGGCGGTGCTGCTGCGTGACGCCGACGTCAGGCGGGCAATGGTGGCAACGCACTGAAGGGAGCACAGGAGACGGGGTAGTGCGTCAGTTCTCTTCGGACTCGGAGTCGTTCAGCGGAGGCAGGGGGCCGGTCGGGCGGGGGCCGGAGCGCGGGATCTGGTAGACCCAGGCGTATGGCACGCCGTTGACCGTCGCAACGAAGGCCGGCGGTCCGTCCGCCTGCGCCTGCCTGGCCGCGGGCGGGATCTGGCGGCGCTGGACGGCGTTGACGTACAGCACGACGTAATCTGGCGTGGGAAGCGGCCGGCCCTGGGGCGGCGAGCCGACGTATGGGGTGATGGCGCTGGTGGTGCCGACGAAGCGCGGCCGGACCACGTGGTTGTAGCTGGTGACGACGTAGAGGTGAGCGGCGTCCGGCAGGCGGTTCAGGAAGTCGGCGACCTGCTCCAGCCCCTCGCCCCAGCCGACCATCAGCAGCTGCTCGGCTCGGGTCGGTCCGCCGGCCAGCGGGTTGTAGTAGGCGATGGGGTAGGGCCAGACCGACGTCAGCAGCGCCGCCTGGGTGACCGCGACCAGAGTGAAGAGCGTCACCGGGGAAGCCCCACCCCCCAGCCCCCTCCCCACTGCGGTGGAGAGGGGGAGCAGGCTTGAACGTCTCCCCCTCTCCATCGCAATGGGGAGGGGGCTGGGGGGTGGGGCCTTCTTCGCCAGGAGCGCGGCCAGCCGCCACAGTCCGACGCCGGCCACGAGGTCCAGCACCATCAAGGCCGGCAGCATGTACCGGTCGAACTTCTTGGACGCCAGCGTCATCAGCAGGACGAACAGGACGACGTAGGTCAGGAGCCAGCGCGAGACGAAGCGGGGCTCCGCACGCGGGGCGGGCAGCGTCAGCAATGCCAGGCCGAGCGCCACCAGCGGGCTGAACCGGAGCGGCAGGGCGACGGCGTAGTACCATGGTCCCGGATCGGCGAGGATCGGCTGGCCGAGGAAGAAGTTGCCGTTATGTGGTTGCAGCCCGATGACCGCCACGAACTGGATCAGCAGGGTGACGGTGCCGACCGGATCGACCCACATGGCCGGGAAGAGCAGGACGAAGGTGGCTGCCGCCCCCAGACCCCACACCAGGAGCGGGAGCAGTGCCCCGGTGCGCTCACGCCAGCGGCCGATTCCTGGGGAGAGGTCGTCAGCCTGGCTCCCACTGCGACGTCGCCCACGCCAGCGCCCGACCAGTCCGCCCGCGCAGACCAGTCCGAAGAAGAGCGGCAGGTAGCCTGACGGCGCCTTCGTCAGCAAGGCCAGCCCGCCCGCGGCACTGGAGAGCGCCAGGTACGGCCAGCTCGCTTGCCCCGTTCGGCCACGCCCCGAGGGGCCGACCCGCGTCCAGTACAGCAGCCCGGCCAGCAGTGACACGGTCATCAGTGGGGCCAGCAGCGCGTCGGCGTGGAGGATGCGCGTCATTCCGATTGCGTACGGATCGAGCGTCAAGATGGCACCGCCGATCAGCGCCGGCCCGCGCCCGAGCAACGGCCAGGCGAGCGCCACGGCCAGCGCCACCAGCGCCGCCGCCGCCAGCGCGACGGCCCGCCGAGCGCCGTCGAACGTCTCCAGGTAGCCAGGTGCGACCTCCAGCACCTCCAGCTGGGTGTACCGCTCGGGCAGGTACCGGGCGAGCCGCTCTGGCCCGATCCCGAGCACACCCAGCCAGGTCACGGTCACGCCAGGGTGCCCGGCCCGCAACGTGCTAGCGAAATCTCCGCGGGCGAGCGCCGCGCCGAAGCGGACGGACCGCTGCATCCAGTACGCCTCGTCGGTGGTGGAGTAGAGGCCCAGTTGATCCAGACGCAGCCCGGCCGAAACCAGGAAAACGAGCGTGACACAGACCACGGGAGCCGCGATCGACGCCAGACGGGAGCGAGGCTGGCTCGTGGGCTGCTCTTGGGTGAGACTGGGCGGGTCGCTCGCCACCGAGGTCACGGTACTCCCTATCGGACGTGGTGGCCGGCCGAACGGTCGCCCATGCCATGCACCTGGCCCTTAATCTACCGGTCACGCGGATGGTGCACCATTCAGCGGGCGTTAACGTGTGGTGAAACGTGGATGATGTGATCGAGCGACGTACACCCTGGCGTCGAGCGTGATGGACGGAATCGGGCTCGAAGCGTCGATCGTGCTGGCGCTGATCGCGGTCAACGCGTTGCTGGCGATGTCCGAGATCGCCGTCGTCTCGGCGCGCAAGGCCCGCTTGCGGCAGCGAGTCGAGCAGGGCGATCTCGGGGCGGCGACGGCCCTTCAACTGGCCGAGGAGCCGACCCGCTTCCTCTCGACGGTCCAGGTGGGGATCACGCTGGTCGGGATCTTCGCCGGGGCGTTCGGCGGAGCGACCATCGCGGACCGGATCGGGCTGGCGCTGGACCGGGTGCCCGGCCTCGCGCCGTACGGCCACGCGATCGCCCTGGCCGGGGTGGTGGCCGCGATCACGTACCTCTCGTTGATCCTGGGCGAGCTCGTCCCGAAGCGGATCGGACTGGCGAACGCCGAGACCGTCGCGGCGCGAGTCGCCGGGCCAATGCGCGTGCTCTCGACGGTGGCCGGGCCGGTGGTGGGGCTGTTGAGCCTCTCGACTGAGGCCGTGCTGCGCCTGCTGCGGGCGCCGACCGCCATCGACACCAGCGTGACCGAGGAAGAGGTCCGGCTGATGATCGCGGAGGGCGCCCAGACCGGCGTGTTCCTGGAGGCCGAGCGGGAGATCGTGGAGAGCGTCTTCCGCTTCGGGGATCGGCGGGTGGACGCGTTGATGGTGCCGCGCCCGCGCATCACCTGGCTGGACGTGGAGGATCCGCCAGCGCTGACCTGGGAGCGGATCGCGAGCAGCAGCCACACGTATTACCCCGTTGCGCGGGGCGACCTGGACCAGATCGTCGGCATCGCCCCGATGAAGCAGCTCGCGGCAGAGCTGTTCGCCGGCCGGCAGCCGGACCTGCTGGCGAGCATGTTCCCGCCGACGTTCGTGCCGGAGACGATGACGGCGCTCCAGCTCCTGGAGACGTTCAGGGGCGTCAGCGCACGGGTGGCGCTCGCGGTGGACGAGCATGGGACCATCGTCGGGCTGGTGACCCCGACCGACATCCTGGAGGCGATCGTCGGCGATCTCCCGGACGACGGACCTGAGGCCGAGCCGGAGGTGGTCCGTCGCGACGACGGCTCGCTGCTGGTAGACGGCCTGCTGAGCGTCGAGGAGCTCGCCGAGCTGGCGGACGTGGACCCGGAGCCGGGCCGCGAGCAGTTTCGGACGGTCGGCGGGCTGGTGATGCACCTGCTCGGACGGGTGCCGCGCACGGGGGACCGCGTCGCGTGGGAAGGGCTGCGGCTCGAGGTCGTGGACATGGACGTGCGGCGGGTGGACAAGGTGCTGGTGACCCCGCCAGCGGCGGTTACGGCGGCGCGAGAGCAGGCGGGGTCCGAGCCGTCATGACGTGCGGTGCGGGGGAGTTGCCAGAAAGTTCGACGTCGGCTAAGCTTTGCCGCGCGACATCCCGTCAGGACTTCCCGCCCGGAGACCCTATCAGGACGTCGCCGAAGACCGAACGTGCTCGCGAGACCTGGCTGCCCGACGACATTCGGTGCAGGCGGGTGGCGTGGCACACCCCTGAGGTACTGGCATGCTCGTCCTCCGGCTCGCTCTGGTCGTCGCGATCTTCGTCGTTGCGAACGTCCTGACGCTCGCCGCTCCAAGCTCGATGGCGGCGGTCCGCGTCGGGGGCGAGGCGTACGGACTGGCTGTCGGCAGCCCGGCCGTGGGCGTGCCAGGCTCGGCGTACGTCCAGCTGCCGTCGAATGGCGGCAATGTCTCTGACACCTCGCCTGGGGCAGGGTATGGCGTCGGCAACGCGGTCGGCTCGCTCTCGCAGATCGCGACGAGCTCGACGGGCGATCTTGGCGCCGGCACCGTCACCAGCACCACCAACGTGGCGGACGGCGAGCTGCTCGGCGGCGTGGTCCGCGCCCACGACGTGCGGATCGTGGCGACCGTCAGCGGCGGACGCCCATCGGCCTCGGTGACGTTTGGGAGCTTGCTGGTCGCCGGCATCTCGTATCCGAACCCCCCGGCCAACACCCGTGTCGAGATCCCGGGCGTCGGCTTTGCGATCCTGAACGAGCAGCTGGTCGGCGGCAACGGTGGTGACGTGGGCGCGCTGATCGTGCGGGCGGTGCGGCTCCAGATCACCGAGCCGTCCTTGTTCGGCCTGCCGCGCGGGACGGACTTGATCCTGGCCCACGCAGCGGCGGGCGTGCCGGACGTAATCGCGAGCCGTCCCGTTCCCGGCGCCGCCACGCCGACGGCCACGACGGTGCCGTGGGCGCCGATCAGCGCCTACCACCCGGTCGACGTCTCGCTCGGCGGCAACGACAACGGCGATTCGGACAACTTCGACCTGGGCAACGGGAACGACAACGCTGGGGGCGGCGCCGCCGCTGCCGCGACAAAGCCTCCCACCTCCACGCCGCTCAAGGTCATCATCATCGTCTGCACGAACACGCCCACGCCGACGTCCACGACGGCCCCCGGTGTGCCCGGCGCGACCTCGACGCCGACGCCGATCACCTGCTCGTAGGCAGGACGACTCCACGCCCAACCTCGGCAGAGTGGTGGGGAACGACGGTTGCAGGTCGCGATGAGTCGCGGGGCGCGATGACGTGCGGGGCGAGATGACGTGCGGGGCGAGATGACGTGCGGGGCGCAATGAGTCGCAGGGTGCGATGACGTGCGGGGCGCAATAAGTCGCAGGGTGCGATGACGTGCGGGGCGCAATAAATTGCGCCCGTACAAGGTCTGGCCTCGTAGGGGCGCGATGTATCGCGCCCCGCTCGTTCTTGCCGGCACGCTTGTTGCGCCCGATGGTGGCGTGTCACTTCGCGCAGAAGAGTGACATGCCGTCATCCTGAAGCAGTCGGGCGAGGAGCCGCATGGACCCCGAGAAGGTCGCGTCGCACGTGCGAGAGCGGAGCGGGCTGGACGTACAGGCGGTTACCCTGGTGCGGTCCGGGGCGCACCACGAGCCGGTCCCCTGGGTCTGGGCGGCGATGACCGAGCACGGCCACTTCTGGGCCGTCGAGGATGGCGAGCGCGTCGAGCTGTTTCGGGCGGTGGCCCGCCGAACCTCGCCGGACGACCTGCTGTCGTGCCACTCCGCCATCGAGGCGGCGCGCCGGTTCTTGCGCCTCCACCCGCGCGCGACCGCGCCCAAGTCCGTCGCGACCGAGGCGGAGATCGCGCTCGACGACCTCCCCGTCCCTGGCGACCGCGCGGCGGCCTCGACTGGCGACGGCAGCGACGCCTGCCAGGTCTGTGGGGCCAGCTTCGCGCGCCGCCGCCAGCGCCGGCAGGCGGCGAGTACGCGAGTGCTCTGCCCGCGCTGCCGCCACGCCGAGCGCGAGCGGCTCCGCTACCAGCAAGACCCTCGTTACCGTGCCAGGCGGCTGGCGTACAGCGCGGCACGGTATCGGCAGAGTCAGCAAACCTCGCACGGCGGGGGCTGAGCGCGGACGTGCCGAGCGACGAGAACGACCGCGCCCGCCGGCCGCGCCCGGCGGGCGCCACCGGACGACCGGCTCGGCACCCCCTGTCGCGCCTCATTTCGTCAACTGCGCGAAGACGTGAATCTTGGGCACATCCGCGTGCGCGGTCTCTCGTTGTGAGAGATAAGGCAACCTTCTGACGAGTGATGTCACAAAGACGTCACCAGAAGGGCAGAAAATGCCGCTTCCGGGGCTTTTCTTCGTGCCCAGACTAGGCTAGAATGAGCGGCGAACGCAGCCCGTCCCCTTCCACGAACGAGTGGCGTTCATCGCGGTGACGGTACATCACACGGATTGTGACCCCATCGCGAGGCTGGCTTCTGGCGAGGCGTTGACGCTGGCAGCCGGCAGGTGGCACCGCCCAGGGAGAACGGATTCATGGCGAAGCGAGCCGAGGACAGCGAGCGCCGCGCAGTCTGGGTCGCGCCTGGCTGGCGACGCCTGCGCGCCCAGCTCGGTGTCAGGGGCCGCGCCCCCGCTGCGCTTGGGATCTCCGTGCGGTTGGTGCTGTTGCTGACGATCGTCTGGGCGTTCACCGGCCCGGTCGATCGAGTGCCGCTCGTCGTGGGGGCGGCTGCGCTGCCGCCGGCCGCGCCGGAATCGCCGACGCGCGCATCACCGGTCTTCCAGGAGACCGGGTTCGCGGTCGCGGATGGCCCGATCGGCAGCTACTTCGCGGCGCGCGGCGGCGTCCGCACGTTCGGGCCGCCGATCTCGAATCAGTTCCCGCTGTTGGGCCAGCCGGTCCAGATCTTCCGCGATCACGTACTGAAGGTGGAGCCGAACGGCGCTGCCTCCACGATGAACCTGTTCTCGATGGGTGCGATCCCGTTCCGGAACATCGGCGGGAGGATCATCCCGGAGGTTGACCAGTCCCTGGTGGCGAGCGCGCCGGTGCCGGGCACTCCAGAGTACGGCACGCGGGTTCAGCAGTTCATCCAGGCGAACGCTCCCGACCAGTGGGAAGGCATGTCGGTCGGGTTTTACCAGGCGTTCGTGGGAACGGTCCGCTACGAGGATGCCTTCCCGAACGGCGGCAACCGAGGCTTGCTGCCCGGCTTCAGCCAGGAGATCTGGGGGCTGCCAGTCAGCCGCCCGGTCCGAGACGCCCAGAACCCGGACGTGGTGCTGCTGCGCTGGGAGCGTGGCGTCATGGTGTGGAGCAAGGCGACGGGAGCCGTCACGGCGGTCCCGCTCGGCGAGGCGTTCAAGTCCGTCCTGACCGGGCAGGGGCTCGGTCCAGAGCGTCAGGCGGCGGCGGCCGGCTCGCAGTTCCTATTGCAGCTGAGCCCGACCTCGCCGGGCGGCGTGGCGCGGCCTGGCGACCTGCCCGGCACGGTCCTGACGACGGCGTTCAAGCAGGGTGACCCGACGATCAACGCCGCCCAGCTTGCGTACGACACGCCGACGCCTACGCAGGTGGCAGCGGTGCCGACCGCGACCGCCACGACGGCGGTGGCGGCAGCTCCGACGGCGACGACCGTGGTTGCCCAGGCGTATCCCACCGCCCAGACGTACCCGACGGCGAACACCGTTCCGCCGCCGAACACCAACCCGCCTCCGAGCACGAACCCTGGAGCGAGCGGGCTGCCGGGCGCGGCTAATCCGGCCCCGGCGAGTGCGCCAGCCGGCTCGGACCCGTGCTACGGCGACGAGCAGATGACGTTCGCGCCGGAAGTGCCGCGCGTCAACAACGAAGTGCTGATCGCGGTGACCTCGTCGCGGCCGCACCCGTACGGCCGGCTGGCTGGCACCGAGAAGACGACGTTCGTGCGGGAGCGGCCGGGCCAGCGCGGCTACGTCTGGGAGTGGACGGTCCAGCTCTCGTTCCCGGGCCAGCACGAGTACACCTTCTACGTGGACTCGACGATCCCCTGCCAGAAGATCCAGATCCAGGTTCGGGCCTCACTGGCGACCCGTACGCCGACCCCGCTCCCGACGCCGACCCCGTACGGCTGGGACAACGGGAACAACAACGGCAACAACAACAACAGCAACAACAACAACGACAACAACGTGAACGGCTTCTGCAACGGTGTCCCGTGCCGAGACCTGAACCAGTTCGCTTTTGCAACGGGCAATTTCTACGATTGTCCGACCTTTTACTCGCAGGGCGAAGCGCAGCGGGTTTTGAGATTGAACCCTGCTGACCCTAACCAACTCGACAAGGAAGATGGGATCGAGGATGGTATTGCCTGTACTACGTATAGAAACTGGCAATATCCGAATGACGGTGACTACACAATTGTGGCGCGCACCGGGGTGACGCCGAGTCCGGGCGCGAGCGCAGTTCCCACGCCATTCAATCCCGCCATCTACCTGGTGAAAGACGCAAGTGGACATTATATAGATGCGTACAAGTGTGAGGACTTTGCCAGTCAAGCCGATGCTCAGGCGGTCTTGCGGTACGGTGTGCAGCAGCTTGGCCCGGTGAATGGCGATCCGAACCACCTCGACACTGCCAACCCGTACAATGGGACCGCCGCGCGTGATGGATTGGCCTGCAATACGAAGTTCGAGGCTCCGCTATGGTGGGATTTCTATGGCGCAGCCGCTCCACCTGAGCCTCGGGATCTCACACCGGTGCAGCACTGATCGCGTGCTGACCAGATTCTCAGGTCGTCATCGCGGCGGGGTCCATCGGCGTCCCCTGTGCGGGGAGTTTGTCACGATCTTGCAGCTGGCACGCGATTGACCACCCGGTAGGGGCAGGTTTCCAACTGTCGATCCACGCGACTGTCCCTCCCAACTTACCCGCCTCTCGACAGCCCATCCACGCGACTGTCCCTCCCAACCTGCCCGCCTCAATGGCCTATCCCGCCACACCTGGACATCGCGGAAGACATCAGGCGAGGCGGGCAGGTCAGGGTGGTCAGTCGCCGCAAGGGACACCTGGAAACCTGCCCCTACGAGCAGCGCGTGCAGAAGACTGATGGGCGCCCCGGTGTTGGCGGCTCTGGCGCCACGATGGCTGGCCCGCGTACCCTCTCGACCGAGACGAACTTGTCGATTGAGGGGGTGCGGGATGGCGACCGCGAACGAGGAGCGCGTCACCCGGACGTTTCTGGAGCTGGTGCGAATCGACTCGCCGACCTTCCAGGAGCAGGCGATCTGTCGGCGGCTGGCGGCTGACCTGGCGGCGCTCGGGCTGCCCGTCGAGAACGACGGCACCGGGCCGGACGGCGTGGGCAACCTGATCGCCCGAGTTGACGGCGGTCCGGGCCTGCCGATCGCCCTCTCGGCCCACTTCGACACCGTCCAGCCCGGCCAGGACATCGAACCGGTCATCTCGGGCGGCATCGTGCGGAGCGCTGGCGACACGATTCTCGGATCGGACGACAAGGCCGGCGTCGCGGCGATCCTCGAGGCGCTCCAGGTGCTCAAGGAGGCCGGTCTGCCACACCCGCCCCTGGAGATCGTGCTGACCTGGGGCGAGGAGCGCGCTCATTTGGGCGCCGCCGCCGTGGACGTCTCGAAGCTGAAGTCCAAAGTGTGCTTCGTGCCAGACGCCGAGGGTGACGTCGGGACCATCATCGCGGCTGCCCCCAGCTACGAGAGCATCAGCGCCGTCTTTCACGGCACCGCCGCCCACGCCGGCATGAAGCCGGAGGACGGGCGCAGCGCGATCCTGGCGGCGGCCCGAGCGATCTCCAGGACGCCGCTCGGCCGCCTGGACGCCGAGACCACCTGCAACGTCGGGCTGATCGGCGGCGGCAGCGTCCGTAACGCGGTGCCGGCGCGGGCCACGGTGGACGCCGAGGCCCGCTCGCTGGACGACGCGAAGCTTGACCGCGTTCTCAGCGATCTGCGCGAGCACTGGGAGGCTGCTGCCGCCGAGGTCGGCTGCACCGTCGAGATCAGCACGAAGCGGGAGTATCGCGCCTATCGCCTCGCCGAGGACGACTTCCGCATGACCCTGGCTCGCGATGGGGCCGCGCTGGCCGGCGTCCCGTTCAAGGCGATCTCGACGGGCGGCGGCAGCGATGCGAACACGCTCTCGGAGCGGGGCCTGCCCTCGGCCTGCCTGAGCGCCGCGATGCGCCAGCCGCACACCCGCGACGAGCACGTCGCCACCGCCGACCTGAAGCGGCTGGCGGACTACCTGCTCGGGATCATCGCGGCGGCCGCCCGGGTAAAGTAGAAGACGTCAGAAGTCCGTCGCGCCTGCCTTCTCGTCGTCGGAGAGGAAGCCGGGGAACACGTAGACCAGCACGCCGGCCGTCGTGACCTGGATCTGGGCCGCCTGCTGGAGCACCAGCCGGTCGAGGACCGCCTTCGCGTCCGCGACGGTCAGGTCGGCGTGCGTGGCGGCCTCAACCACCGTCAGCCGGCCGCCCTCACGTTCGGCGAGGTGGAGGATCAACTGCTCGCGGTCGGCGTCGGTGGCCGGGCGCGGCGTCGCGGGGGGCTGGCCGGGGTTGGCGCGGTCGGATCGCGAGGACCCGCGCGCCGGGCCAGCCCCAGGACGGCTCTGGCCAGAGGTCGGGGGCCGTGCGATGAACGAGCGCCAGGCCAGGTACAGCCCGATCGCAAGCAGCCCGGCGAACATCACGATCAGCCCCATGTAGACGCCGGGCCGGGTCTTGCCGTCGCCGCCAGAGGCCAGCATCGAGATGAAGTAGACCAGGAACGTGCCCCCAAAGAGGGCGATGCCGATGCCGGCCGCGCCGAGCAGTGCGCGATCCATCAGAAGTCCGACGCTTTCGACTTGTCGTCGTCCGAGAGGAAGCCGGGGAAGACGTAGACGAGCACCCCGGCCTGGGTGACTCGGATCTCGGCGGCCTGTTGCGTCACCAGGCGGTCCAGCGCCGCCTTCGCGTCGGCCATGCTCAGGTCGCAGTGCGTGGCAACCTCGGTGACGGTGACCCGGCCATGTTCTAGCTCGGCATAGCGCAGGATGTCGCGCTCGCGGTCCGCGTCGGTGCGCGGTGGTGGCGGCTGGCTCGGACCGGCCGCTTCGTATGGTCCGGAGACGGTGACGCCGGCTCCAGATGGACGGAACGCCCGCCAGGCGAGATAGGCGCCGCCCGCCAGCAGCCCGCCGAAAAAGACGAGCAATCCGAGCAGGACGCCTGTCGACGTCTTGCCGTCGCCGCCGGTCTCCAGGTCGCCGAGCGCCGACGCCACGAAGAAGCCGGACACCAGCACGATGCCGATCCCGACCGAGCCCAGGCACCCGCGCTCCATCTAACTGCTGGCCTTGCCACGCGAGAACTTCTGAAGCAGCGCGCTGTCGAAGCTGTAGGTCGTCTGCTGGCGCTCGCGATGGCGCTCGAATGCCAGGTCGATCAGGCGGTCCAGCAGGGCCGGAAACGGCAGCCCGCTCGGCTCCCAGAGGTAGAACGAGAGCGAGCCGGGCATCGTGTTGATCTCGTTGACGGCGATCCGCCCGCTGACCGGATCGACCAGGAAGTCCACGCGGGCCAGCCCGGCGCAGTCCACCGCCCTGAACGCCCCGATCGCCAGCTGCTGCACCTGGGCCGTCAGGTCGTCCGAGATCGGGGCCGGGATGCGGCGGGTCAGCGAGGCCATGCCCTCGCCGCCGTCAGAGGCGCCTGACGCCCCCTTCCCCTTGCCGCCACGCAGGTACTTGTCCTCGTAGGAGAGGATCTCGGTCCAGGCGATCGGCTGCTCGCAGACCGAGGCGACCGGGTCGTCGTTGCCGATCACCGCGCAGTTCACCTCGATGCCGCCCTCGAACGCCTCCTCCACCAGCAGCCGTCGGTCGTAGTGGGAGGCGATCTCGATGGCGTCGAACAGGGCGGCGCGGTCGTTCGCCTTGCTGATGCCGATGCTCGATCCCAGGTTCGCCGGCTTCACGAACATCGGGTAGTTCAGCATCCGCTCGATCTCGTCGGCCGTCCGCTCCGGGTCGGTCTTCCAGCGGCGGCGGTTGAACCAGACGTAGTGGACAATTGGCAGGTTGGAGGCCTGGAACGCGGCCTTCATCATGATCTTGTCCATGCCGACCGCCGACCCGACCACCCCGGCCCCGACGAACGGCACGCCGGCCAGCTCAAACAGCCCCTGGAGGGTGCCGTCCTCGCCCATCGTCCCGTGCACGATCGGGAAGACGACGTCCACCACGGTCGTGCGGGTGCGCTTCGCGCCGAGCAGTCCCGGCTCCTCCATGAAGAGGCGGTTGCCGAACGGCTCCGGGCGCAGCATGACCGGGCGGCAGCGCTCCAACAGGCCGGGCAGGTCTTTGTAGCTGTCCACCCGCCGCAGCTCCGGGCCGGTGATCCAGTGCCCCTCTTTGGTGATATAGATCGGCAGCGGCTCGTACCGGCGCGGGTCCAGCGCGTCCATCGCCTGGATCGCCGAGATCACCGAGACCTCGTGCTCCACGGAGCGACTCCCGAAGATCACCGCGACACGCAGCTTGCGCCTCTGCTCCCTCATCGTCTCCTCAAACTCGCGGGGTGGACCGGCCGTCGTGATGATACACGCGGGAGAAGCCCCACCCCCGAAGTTGACGCGTGAGCCGGCCGGGGGTACCGTCTGGGTGGTGCTGGAGCCGGCGGCGGCGTCGATGGGGACACGAGGCCCGCTCTGGCACCGACTCGGCGCGAACGCGACCGAAGGGGGTTGCCAGATGGCAAAGGCGACGAAAATCGAGAAGATCGAGACGATCCTGTGGGATCGCTGGCTGCTGGTGCGGGTCCACTGTGAGGACGGCACCGTCGGCATCGGCGAGGGCGGCGTGCACGGCTGGCAGCGCCCGACCAAGACGATGGTCGAGACGTTCGAGCCGTACCTGCTCGGCAAAGACCCGAGCTCGATCGAGCACCACTACCAGTTCTTGTACCGCTCATCGCACTTCATGGGCTCGGTGGTGCAGGGCGCGCTGTCCGCCATCGACATCGCCTTGTGGGACATCAAGGGCAAGCGCCTGGGCGTGCCGATCTACGACCTGATGGGCGGCAAGACCCGTGACCGGGTGCGCTGCTACATCCACGTCAACGGCAAAGATCCCGAGGAGCTGGCGAAGGACGCCGCGCGGCAGGCCGAGGCTGGCTTCACCGCCGTTCGGTTCAGCGCGTTCAACCCGAATTTCTACCTGCACAAGTCGTACTCCGAGTGGGCGAACAGCGCCGTCGAGCGGGTGGCCGCCGTCCGCGAGGCGGTCGGGCCGGGCGTGGACATCTGCGTCGAGATCCACCGCCAGATGAACCCGGCCGAGTCGGTCGCGCTCGGGAAGCGTCTCCAGGAATTCAACCCGTTCTTCTTCGAAGACCCGATGCTGCCGGACAGCCCGGCTCGGATGGGCGACGTCCAGGCCCAGTGCAACATCCCGATCGCGACGGGCGAGCGGTTCACCACCATCTTCGAGTACCAGCAGCTGTTGGAGAACAAGGGCTGCTCGTACGTCCGGCCGGACCTCTGCCTGTGCGGCGGGCTGTCTGGTTGCAAGAAAGTCGCGACGATGGCCGAAGCGCAGCATATCAAGGTCATCCCGCACAACCCGCTCTCGCCGGTCAGCACCGCCGCCTGCGTGCAACTGGACGCCTGCATCCCGAACTTCGCCTTGCAGGAGTACACCGGCGAGTCGGAGCCGCCCAAGAGCGACCTCCTGGTCAACCCGCTGAAGCTGGAGCGCGGCTATCTGGTGGTGCCCGAGACGCCCGGCCTCGGCATCGAGCTGAACGAGGCGGCGTTGACGGCCCACCCGGTCCGCGACAAGATCCTGGACACGCCGATCGGCTTCGACGGCTCGGTCCAGGACCGCTAACCCACGTCTGAGCCCCCTCCCCCGCTCTCAGGGGGAGGGGGTTGGGGGTGAGGGCACTTCTTGCGTCCCAGGACCGATAGCACGCGATTGAGATGACACAGACGGGCCGCCGGGCGATACCATCTAAGGCACCATCCGATTCTGCACAGCAAGGTCGACGGGCATGCCTGACACACCGCCCCAGAATGGCGAGCACGAGCCTACTCGTCCGGCGTTCCGTGCCCACCCGACGCATTGGATCGCCCCGGACGAGACCCGACTGCGCGCACTGTCGCTGCTCGAAGGCATCCCGCTCTTCCGCGAGGTGCCGCCACACCACCTGCGCGAGCTGGCGCGGTTCGCACGAGGTGAGACGTTCGCGGCCGGCGAGGCGATCGTCCGGATGGGCGAGCCCGGCTCGACGCTGTACGTGATCCGCTCCGGCAGCGTGAACGTGATCCGCGAACAGCCGTCAGGCGAGGACATGCTGCTGGCCGTGTTCGGGCCGGGCGAGTTCTTCGGCGAGCTCTCGATCTTCGACGGCGAGACCCGCTCGGCGACCGTGGTGGCGACCGTGGAGACCGAGACAGTGACGCTCGGCCGGTTCGACATCCAGCGGGTGGTGATCCACAACCCGCAGATCGGGCTGTCGCTGCTGAAGTCGCTGAGCGCCCGCTTGCGCGCCGCCGACGCCCGCCTCGCCGACGAAACGGAGTAGCGAGCAGACGAGTGGCGAGTAGTGAGTAGCGAGATGACGATCCTACTCGCCCCTCGCCCCTCGCCCCTCGCTACTGGAGGATCTCATGACCGGCTACCAGGATCTGGGCGTGCGCCCGGTCGTCAACGCCTCGGCCACGCTCACCCGCCTGGGCGGCTCGCGGATGCCACAGCCGGTCCTGGAGGCGATGGCGGCCGGCGCCGAGTCATTCGTCGATCTCGTCGAGCTCCAGCGGCGGGCCGGCGAGCGGATCGCCAGCCTGACCGGCAACGAGGCGTGCTACATCTCGTCAGGCGCGGCGGCCGGCATCGCCATCGCCGTCGCGGCTTGCATCACCGGCACCGATCCGGCGAAGATCGCCAGCCTGCCGCACTTCGACGGTCCGCCGGCCGAGGTGATCGTCCACCGCTCGCACCGCAACGGCTACGACCACGCCGCGCGGATGACCGGCGCGAAGCTGGTCGAGATCGGGATGGCCCACAGCACCCAGCGCTGGGAGCTGGAAGCGGCGATCACGCCGAGGACGGCCTGCGTGCTCTACTTCGCGGGGGCGCACTATGCGCCCGGCTCGCTGCCGGTGACGGACGTCATCGAGATCGCGCACGAGCGCGGCGTGCCGGTCCTGGTAGACGCCGCCGCCCAGATCCCGCCGATCTCGACGTTGTGGTCGTACACGCGCGAGCTCGGCGCGGACGTCGCGATCTTCAGCGGCGGCAAGGGAATTCGTGGGCCGCAGTCGAGCGGGCTGATCCTCGGAAGCTGGAAGATCGTCGAGGCGTGCTACCCGAACGGCAGCCCGAACCAGAGCATCGGGCGACCGATGAAGGTCGGCAAGGAGGAGATCCTGGGCATCCTGGCCGCCGTGGAGTGGTCGCTCTCGCAGGATGAGGCCGCCGTGCTGGCTGGCTACGAAGCGGTCGTGCAGGGCTGGCTGGCCGGGCTGGAGGGCATCGAGGGGGTGACCGCTATGCGCGGCTACCCGAGCGAGGCCGGCCAGCCACATGGCCGGGCCATCGTCCAGATTGGCCCCGCCTCCGGCCTTTCGCGTGATGAGGTGGCCGACGCGCTCTGGAACCAGAACCCGCGCATCGCCGTGGCCAAGGTGGGCGAGGACGCGATCGCGCTCAACCCGCAGACGCTGGAGCCCGGCGAGGACCGGCTGGTGCTGGACGCCTTGAGAGGAGTCCTGACCCGCGTGCCGGTCCCGGCCGTGGCCCCCTCGTAGCGGTCAGGAGGTCGCGGCGGCTTCCTGCTTCGGAAGCGGTGACGACCCCACCCAGCCGGTGTGCGAGACGTCCACCATCACGCCGTCCGGGCCGGTGTACTTCACCTCGACGTTGCTGCCGCGATGGTGTCCCGGCATCCCGACGCCGAGCGCCTGGTTCACCGAGTGCATCGGCTCCGAGCCGACCTCCGCCAGCTTCGCGGTCATCTCGTCCAGGTCCTCGACGTGGAACCCGATGTGGTGGATGCCGCTGTACTCCTTGCCACGCTCGCCGGCCGCCTGGTCGTTCTTGAATTTCAAGATCGCCATGTTGATGTCGCCGTCGGACAGGTAGTAGCCGCTGGCGTTGGGGCTGTCTACCTTGCCGATCTCCTTCATCCCGAAGACGTCGATGTAGAACCGCGCCGTCTTGTCCACGTCCTGGGTCGAGATGGCGATGTGCTTGATCTTCGGCATGGCGTCGTCGCCCTCCTTCGTGCGCGGCACCGTGCGCCCGGCACCGCTCGTACGTCCACGCCTCCAGGATAGGCGATGGCCACCGGAAAGACCAGTGTTTGCTCGCGCCCCCAAAGCTCTGACGCACACTCTGGCGCAACCCGCCTGTGATGCCGTCGTTACGTAAGCGAGGGCGGGGAGACCGACGAGATGATCGAACGAGCCTGGGGCCGCGTCGCGCTGTTCGGGGTGATACTCTGTCTCGGCATGGGGCAGGTGACAAGCGCCCTTGCCAGTGCTGCCGAGCCGGCCTCACCGCCAGTCAGGCCGGGTGCGCTCGCCGCCGTCACGGACCAGGACGCCGCCCAGCAGCTCCAGAACGCCCAGCGCACGCAGCAGGCCACGCGCAGCTCCCTGCGCATCCTTGGTGGCGGCTCGCGCTGCTCGGACGCCCGCTACGTCGCGTACAAGCGCAGCGACCGCGAGCCGGACATCGTGGATCAGTGGTACGTCGTCTCGCAGCTCTGGGCCGACGCCACGCTGATCTCGGCTGACCGCGAGCGGCCCCGCGCGCGGACGGACCTGCGCGGCATCGTCAACCAGGCACGCGCGCCAGCGTTCGACGCTCGCGAGGCCCGCTGCAACCTGGACAAAGGGTTCGTCTTCCTGGACCGGCTCTGGGACGACGACGACGGCGGCTACTACCCGCGCTCCAACCCGAACGGCAGCAAGATCTCGCGGAAGACCCAGTTCGCGGACGACAACGCGCTGGCGGGATTGGCCCTGCTCGCCGCCGCCGAGTCGGCAGACGACACCCGCTCCAGAGACTACTACCTGTACGCTGCCACCCAGGAGGCCGAGTACCTCCAGGAGAGCGGCCTCTGGGACGACACGTTTGGGGGCGGCTTCTGGTGGAGCACCGGCCTCGGAGACTCCGACGAGGGCAAGCCGGCCCAGACCAACGCTCTCGCCGCCCTCTTCTTCGCTCGGCTGTACGGCGTGACCGGCGACCCGGCCCACCGCGACGCCGCCTGGTCTACGCTCGGCTGGCTGGACGCCGCCCTCTACGACGAGCAGCGCAACCTGTACCGCTGGAGCGTCCGCTACGAGCGCCCGGACCGCAAGACGGGCGGTCCGGTCCGCAGCGATCGCTACTTCAACTACGACCAGGCTATCGCGATTCAGGCCCAGCTGGCGATGGCAGCAATCGACGGCGACCCGAACCGCGTCACGCGCACGAAGGCAATCGGCGAGTCGATGCACACGGCGTTCTGGGCCAGGGAGCGGGGCGGCTACAACCTGGAGGCCGGCGTGGAGCAGGTGTTCACCTCGTACGCGGCCTGGGCCAGCATGGGGCACCTCGCGCTGTACGCGACGGACGGCGACGAGAAGTGGCTCACGATGGCCCGCGCCAACGCCAACGCCCTTGCCGCAGCCGTTGCCGAGTCGGACGGCAGCTACGCCTACCGCCACTACCCCTGCCAGGACCCACGCGCGCCCGGCTGCAACGGCGGGCGGGTGCGCTGGGTGGTGGATCACACTCGGGACACCGCCGCGCAAGCGTGGGCGCAGCACCTCCAGACCGCGCTCGCCCGGAGCGCCACGCTCCGCCGCGCGCCCTGACGTCGTCGTGCCGACAGCCGCGGCTATCATGTCCGCGAGCGTGCCGGTACGCAGCGTCGCGGAAAGGGAGATGGCATGGCGAAAAAGGGTGGAGCGATCCTCCTGGTCTACACCGACTTGATCGACGAGAAGTACGACGAGGAGTTCAACGCCTGGTACGACACCCAGCACTTGCCGCAGCTGCTCGGGCTACCGGGCGTGCTGGACGCGGCCCGCTACGTGGCGGTCAAGGGCGGCCCGAAGTACCTGGCGGCCTACGAGGTAGAGACGGTAGACACGGTGCTCGGACCGAGCTGGGAGAACCGTCCGATCCCGCCCTGGGACAAGCGGATGTCGCCTCGGGTGGTCGGCAAGAACTTCACCCGCATTCTCGGCACCCAGATCTTCCCGAAGTCCATTGAGAACGCGGATCGCGGGATGCCGCCGGCGCTCCAGATCGGGCGGATGTCGATCCCGGAGTCGCTCGACGACGAGTGGAACGCCTGGTACAACGACGAGTACATCCCGGGCTACTTGAAGGTGCCGGGCGTGATCTCCTCGCGGCGATACAAGGTCGTGCAGGGCGAGACGCGCTACACCACCGTCTACGAGTTTGAGAGCACCGAGGTGCCCGAGACGAAGGAGTGGAACTACCAGCGCGAGCACTCGTCGCCGAAGTCCGGGCCGATGCGCGACGCGATGACGATGGCCTCTGGCTCGCCTGGGGTCTACCGCAAGATGTAGACGGCGCTACAGGAGGGCCTGGGCGCGACCCAACAGCACCTCGCGCTCGCGGGCGTTGCGGGTGAGCGACGCGGCGGCCTTGAACGCCGCGCACGCCTCCTCGCGGCGCCCGAGCCGCTCCAACAGGTCGCCTCTGACGGCCGGCAGCAGGTAGTAGCTCTTCAACGACGGCTCATCCTGGAGCTGATTCACGAGCTCCAGGCCGGTCGCCGGTCCGAACGCCATCGACAGCGCAACCGCCCGGTTCAGCTCGACGACCGGAGAGGGCGCCAGCTGGGCCAGCGCATCGTAGAGCGCCGCGATCCGCTCCCAGTCCGTCTCGTTGGCGGTCCGGGCGCGGGCGTGGCAGGCTGCAATGGCCGCCTGGAGCGCGTACGGTCCGAGCGCCCCGCCCAGTGCCTCGGCGCGGTCGAGCGCCGCCGATCCGCGCCGGATCAGTAGCTGGTCCCAGCGCGCCCGGTTCTGGTCGAGCAGCAGGACCGGCTCTCCGGAAGGGCCGGTCCTGGCCCGCGCTCTGGATGCCTGTATCTCCATCAACGCGACCAGACCGTGGACCTCTGGCTCGGCGGGCGCTAGCTCGGCCAGGATGCGCCCCAGACGGAGCGCTTCCTCGCAGAGGGCCGGCCGCATCCAGTCGTCGCCGGCGGTGGCGGTGTACCCCTCGTTGAAGACGAGGTAGATCACCTCCAGCACCGACGAGAGCCGGGCCGCCCGCTCGGCCCGGTCCGGCGCCTCGAACGGCACCCGCGCGGCGGAGAGCGTCCGCTTCGCCCGCACGATTCGTTGCGCGACGGTCGCCTCGGGGACCAGATACGCCCGTGCGATCTCGTCGGTGGTCAGGCCGCCGAGCAGCCGCAACGTGAGCGCCACCCGGGCGTCCGTCGAGAGGACCGGGTGGCAGGCGATGAACATCAGCCGGAGCAGGTCGTCGCCGAGATCGTCCTGGTCGGCGGTGTCCAGCGCGGCCTCGAACGCGTCGTCGGACAGTTGCTCCTGGACTGTCAGGTCGCGGCCCAACTCCTCGTGCTTGCGGTCGAGGGTCGTCCGTCGCCTGATCCGGTCGACCGCCCGCCGCTTGCCGACGGCCATCAGCCAGGCGCCCGGGTTGCTCGGGACGCCTGACTCCGGCCACTGCTCCAATGCTGCCACCAGTGCGTCCTGGGCCAGATCCTCGGCCAGCCCGACGTCGCGGACGTAGCGGGTGAGGCCGGCGATCAGCCGCGCGGCCTCGATCCGCCAGACCGCCTCGATGGCCCGCCGGGCCTCGGCCGCCACGTCTACCGGTTCTGGTTCTTCTGCGCTTCGGCCATCACTCGCGCCTCCTGCTCGCGGAGCTCGGGCGTGAATTCGGCCCCGAAGTCCTCCATCTCGAAGATCGGCCTGATCTCGATGTCGGACTCCTCGTTCATCGGGTTCGGGCAGCGCCTGACCCATGCAATCGCCTCGTCCATCGACTTGACCTGCCAGATCCAGAAGCCGGCGATCAGCTCCTTCGTCTCGGCGAACGGGCCGTCCACGACGGTGCGGTCCGTCCCCTTGAAGTGGACGCGTACGCCCTTCGAGCTCGGGTGGAGGCCATCGCCAGCCAGCATGATGCCAGCCTTGACCAGCTCTTCGTTGAAGGCGCCCATCTGGGTCAGCAGCTCGGTGCTCGGCATCACGCCGGCTTCGGAGTCGTCGCTCGCCTTGACGATCACCATCACGCGCATCGGTCTCTCTCCATCAGAGTGTCGATCTGGGGCGGCTCCGCCCGAAAAGGTCGGGCTCGCACCACCCCTCACAGAGAGCGTCGAACGAGATTCGGCGAAATCGACACCGGGAACGAGCGATTTTCGGCCGAGATGCGCAGCCTACTTCACCCGCCGGTAGTGCATCACCATCATCTCTTGCCACTCGCCGTTCTCGTCCTGGTGGCGCGCCGTCATCGTCCGATAGTCGTCGTCGTGGATCGTGATGACGTCCTGGTACGACGCCAGAACGGTCGGGTCGGTGAAGCTCGGGCCTTCGCTGCTCAGCGTCAGCACGCGCTGTGCCTCGTCAAGCTCGCCCTTGTAGACCCAGAGGTACGTCATCATCGAGCTGAACCACGTCCCGACGTAGTGGCCCTTCTGGGGATCGTAGCCGAGGGTCACACGCGAGAAGTGAGCGCCGTCGCCCGACATCATCTCACCGACCACCCACAGATCGCCGAACGCGTGGACCGACTCGGTGCCAGCGAAGTGAGGTGGCTCGCTGCCATCAGCTGGCTGCGGCATCCCGCCCTTCATCTCCATGGTGTAGGTCCACTCGCCGATCAACTGCTTCAGCCAGAGATGCTGCGGCTCGGGCTCGGCGGCCCGAAACTCGCCCGGGTCAACGGCGGCCTCAGCCTGGGACTCTGGTGCATCCGCGATGGCCACGGTGGTCACTCCTTGTGCGATTGGGGAGACCCCACCTCCCGGTGGGCGCAATGAATTGCGCCCCTACGGAACCATCCCTGGTAGGGGCGCAATTCATTGCGCCCGCGGGGGAGGTGGGGTCTCCCTCGGTGGTGAGGGGTCTTCTCGTCAGCCGCCGGCGATGGCGCCGACGACGAGGTACGGCTCGGCGCCCCGTGCGACAGGCTCCGGCAACGGCGTGTCCGGCGCCTCATTCGACAGGTCTTCGCCGCACGCGAAAAACCTGACCAGCTTGCGGCGGCGTTCCGAGCCGTGGTCGCGGATGGTGCCCTTCAGCGTCGGGAAGGACGCCTCGAGGGCGTCCAGCACCGAGCGCTGCGTCACGGCGCCGTCCACAGCGACCGTCACCTCGCCAGTGACTTTGGCGAGGTTGCGCAGGTGGTAGGGGAGCACGACCCGGATCATGCGAGCACCTGGACCTCAACCGAGAGGACGGACGGCAGGTCGCGCACGATCGGCGCCCAGTTGTCGCCACCGTCCCGCGAGGCGTACACCTGCCCGCCGGTCGTCCCGAAGTAGATGCCGCACGAGTCGAGGCTGTCCACGGCCATCGCGTCGCGCAGGATGTTGACGTAACAGTTCTCCTGCGGCAAACCGTTCGTCAGAGCCTCCCACTCGTCGCCGCCGGTCTTGCTCCGGAAAACTTGAAGTTTGCCGTCGATGGGGAAGTGCTCGGAGTCGCTCTTGATCGGCACGACGTAGACCGTCTCCGGCTCGTGCGCGTGCACGTCGATGGGGAAGCCGAAGTCGGTCGGCAGGTTGCCACTGACCTCGCGCCAGTGGTCGCCGCCGTCGTCGCTGCGCATCACGTCCCAGTGCTTCTGCATGTACAGCGTGTTCGGGCGATCCGGGTGCATCGCGACGTGGTGGACGCAGTGCCCGACCTCGGCGGTCGGATCGGGAATGTACTGGGAGCTGAGGCCCTTGTTGGTCGGCCGCCATGTCTCGCCGCCGTCGTCGGTGCGGAAGACGCCGGCCGACGAGATCGCGATGTGCATCCGGCCGGGGTTGCACTTGTCCTGGATGATGGTGTGCACCGCCATGCCGCCCGCGCCCGGCATCCAGCCCGGGCCGGACTCGTGGGTCCGCAGCCCCTTCAGCTCCTTCCAGGTCTTGCCGGCATCCGTGGACTTGAACAGCGCCGCATCCTGGACGCCGGCGTAGACGGTGTCCGGGTCGGTGAGCGACGGCTCCAGATGCCAGACCCGCGAGAACTCCCACGGGCGGGACGTGCCGTCGTACCAGAGGTGGGTGCCGGGCTTGCCGTCGTAGGTGAAGTCGTTGCCCACGGGCTCCCAGGTCTTGCCGCCGTCGTCGGAGCGCTGAATCTGCTGGCCGAACCAGCCGCTGGACTGCGAGGCGTACAGTCGGTTCGGCTCGGCGGGGGAGCCCTTCAGGTGGTACATCTCCCAGCCCGCGAAATGGGGGCCGCTGACGTCCCAGTGCTTCCGCTTGCCGTCAGCGGTCAGAATGAACGCACCTTTCTTGGTGCCAACCAGTACGCGCACACCGGTCATGGGGCTCCTCCCGGGGTTCGGTGATGTGTCCCGTGCGGGACGACGGTGGTGGGGTGGCGGATCATCCTCGCGGCCAGTCTGGTCGGGGTGGCCGCGAGAGGGGACGATCGCGGCCGGTCGGGTGGCCGCGATCGCGTTCTGGCGATGTCCAGGCCTATCGCACGAGCTCCAGCGATGGCCGTCGTGGACGCTCGCGGTGCGGCTCGAGCTGCCAGCGCCCGTAGCCGACGAACGCGCACAGCAGCCCGACCGTCACCGCGAACAACGCGTTGGCGAGCTCCCCCGCCACCAGCTGGTAGGTGGTCGCACCGACGGTGACCAGCACCAGCCCGGCGGCAGCCAGCGGCACCAGCCAGGTCTGGGTCCGGGTGACGGCTGGCACGATCAGCCCGAGCCCGCCCAGCACCTCGGCGACGCCGATGCAGGTCAGAAGCAAGCCGGGGATCGCGATCGGCATCGGGAGCGCCTCGGCCGGGAGCAGCAGCTTCGGCATGCCGCTCGCGAGCGCGAAGAAGAGCGCCAGCACAGCCTGGAGTATCCAGAGGGTCAGGTTCACGGTCGGCCTCCTCCACGATCGCGACATCCTGCCGTCCGCTGGAGACGGGGTCACGACTGGCTCAGCGGACGTGCATATGCACGATTGGATCGTACGGCAAGAACAGCCGTTCTGGAGAGGGCCGGGTGTTACGGTGAGATCACGTGTTCTGGACGGAATGCGTGAATTCGGTCACATTCGGCCGAAACGCACGAGCGCGAGCACAAGGAAACCGACCGCCAGAGCGGTCGGTCTCTTTCGAGCGCCGGAGTCGGCGGCGCCCGCGTGCGGTCAGCTGTCTATCAGGCGGTTAGTGGTCGCGGCGCCACGGCGCCCATGGGAGCCAGCGGAACGGTGAGAAACGCGGCGGCTCACGCCGTTCGGGACCCTGCCAGCCCTGCCATGGCCGGCCGTCCCGTCCGTCGCCGTCGCGGTGCCAGTTGCGGTTGTCGTTTCCGTTCCTACCGCTCCAGTGGTGGTTGTCGTTGCCGTCGCCTTCGCCGTCGTTCCAGAGCGCGGTGCTGCCGTCCTGCTGGCCGGCGAGCTCCGCGCCGCTCGCGGGCGCGGCATTCGCCACCGAGACGTCGCCGAAGGTCGAAACATGCGCGAGCAGGGGCGGCGTGGCGATGATCGCGAGCGCGAGCGCAGCAGCGAAGACCGTGCGTACACGGATCATAGGTGGACTCCTCGTCCCGTAAAAGGCTAGGACGCTGCCTCCCTGGCGTCAGGTGGCTCGAACTGCCCTCCGGCCATTCGTCGAGGCGACCATGCCTCGGTGAGCGGCCAGGTTCGGGACCCGAGCGCAGCCTTGACGAGCGATGATGTGGCGCTCATCATGGCGTGCACGGAGGAGTGCCATGCGTATCTGCTTCCTGGATCCTCTCGAGGATCGCATCAAGGAGTTTCCGGCGCGCTATCTGGCCGAGCATCAGGTCTCGTACGCGAACGGTCAGGCGGCGGACGTTCCCAGCGACACCGAGGTGCTCATCACCTGGAGCGGCCTGGTGAACCGCGACCTGATCGACGGACTGCCCGAGCTGCGGCTCGTCCAGCGCATCGGATTCTTTCGCGGTGGCGGCGACCTACAGGCAGCGGCGGGTCGGGGCGTCGCGGTGGCCGTCTGGCCCCACGGCGTGCTCAATCGAGTTGCCATGCACACGATGATGTTCATGGTCGCGCTCAGTCGCCAGCTGCTGCCCAGCCATGAGTTTACCATCGAAGGCGTCAACGAAAGCGGGATGGAACCGGCCTTCGCCGATCAACGGCCGCTCGCCATGAACTGGCCGAAGATCGCAAACGTGGACACGCCGGCCAACAAAACGCTGGGGATCGTCGGCTTTGGCGAGGCCGGGGCGTGCCTGGCGCACCTGGCCGCCCCGCTCGACATGGAGGTGCTCTACTACAAGCGGACGCGCCTGTCGCCGGCCCAGGAGGAGTTCTACGGCGTCGAGTACGCGCCGCTGGACGACCTGCTGCGCGAGTCGGACTTCGTGGCGACGTTCGTGCCGTACTCGAAGGAGAGCGAGCACACGTTCGGCGCCCGCGAATTCGGCCTGATGAAGCCGACCGCCTACTTCTTGAACACCGGCCGCGCCAACACCACCGACGAAGGCGCGCTGATCGACGCCTTGAGGAACAAGCGCATCGCCGGGGCCGGTCTGGACGTCTTCTCCTACGAGCCGCTCCCGCCTGACAACCCGCTCCCGACGCTCAAGAATGTCGTGCTGACCCCACACAACGCCGGCGGCGTGGGCGGCTGGCACGACGTGTTCGCGCGGATCGTCGGCAACGTCAAGCGGGTGGAGGCCGGGCGGCGTCCGGCCAGCTGGGGCATCCCGCCGGCGTAGCGCAGGAGCCCCCGTCGGGTTCGTGCATCGGGGCTGGGCGATGGGGTTATGGCGTTTGCATACATGACAGGGTAGTCGGAGATACCGCGTCCGGGAATGGCCCCCTCCCCCCAACCCCCTACTGTCCCCCTTGCGAGGGAGAGGGGGAGCCAAAGCCCCTCCACCGCGCACGGGGGAGGGGTTGGGAAGGGGGCTGACTATTGCCCTGGTAACTCGTCAAACGCCGTCAACCCACGGCGTTCGACTGTCCGTCCGGTTTAAGCCTGACCGTGGGCGGGATAGCCGGCCATGCCTGGGTCGGCAGTGGTGTGCCCGTGCGAGCCCGTGTAGTGCTCGCGTCGGAGCAGCATGGCGGCCACCATCCCGAGCAGCATGGCCGGCCCGCTCACCTGCTGGAGCCACGGCAGGGCGGCCCCCACGCCCGCCACGAGCAGCAGGTCGATCCCGACCACTGGCGCCAGCATCCCGAACGCCATCTCCGCGCCGTGACGCCAGCTGTGCCCACGGACCCGCATCCAGCCCACCATCGGCACGGTCATGAACACCATCATCCCGAGCTCGTAGGCCACCCGGAAGGCTGCCGAACCGCTGTCAGCCGCCCCCTGATAGCTGTGCCCGCCGACCAGCAGATGGAAGACGAGCATGCCGGCCACCATCGCGAGCGACATCTCGGCGAAGTGGAGGACGAAGCGTCCGCCGGCCCGAGCCACGGCGCCCCAGCGCCCGCTCCGGCCGCCGGCAGCGTGGGTCCGCCGGCGGAGCCAGATCATCGCCGCTAGTCCCAACAGGCCGAGCAGCAGCGGCCGGAGCATCAGGTCCAGCTGCACGGACGGTCCGCCGAGCTGGGCGTCGCGAATGGGGTACTCCAGCGAGTTTGCCACCGCGCTCGCCACCCCGACGCTCTCGCGGGCAGCCAGGTCACGGAAGGTGGCGTCGTACGGGTAACCGCCGCCCCCGTGGATCCTCTCGACGGCGAGAACGCGGTGCTGGGCTGCCCAGGTCTGAACGGCCGATTCGGCTTCAGGGGAGAGCCCGTTGCCCGGCACCAGCAGGCGGTCCAGCGCCGGTGCCGCCGCGAAGTCGTAGCGCGGGAGCAGGTCGAGTCCGTGCCGGGTGCGGACGATCCCGCGCTCCGGCGCCAGGGTGCGGACCATCGCGCCCAGCGAACGGGGGTAGGTGTCGATGACCGACGCGACCTCGACCTCGCGGACGCCGTCGTATAGCACCAGGCCGACGTCGCTTCGGTCCAATCGATAGAAGTTGGGCCAGATGCCGGTGTCGCCGCTCACCTCGACGTTCGAGGTCGGATCGTCCAGGAAGCGGGTGTGCGGGTAGCCCATCGCCTGCGCCGTCTGCTCGGCTGTCTCGCGCCCGAACATCCGACTGAGGGTGTAGAGCGTCGCGTCCACGCCCGCGGTCACGCCGGCCGAGGAGATGAACTGGCCGGAGTCCACGTAGCGTCGGCCCTTCACCCACTGCACCTCGGGATGGGAGCGCTCGGCCTCCATCATCGAGAAGTGGTGCGTGGTCGCGGAGTGACCCTCCAGCACGCCAGCATCCGCCACATCCAGGGCGCCGGCGCAGATCGAGAGGACGGTCGTCCCGTCGTGCGCCTTCTCACGAATCCAGCCCAGGACGGCGACATCCGCTCCGTCTGTGAACGGCACCAGGGGAACCACCAGCAGATCGACCGACCCGCCGAACGCCGCGTCGTACTCGGCGAACGAGTAGTGCGGCACGATCGAGAGGTCGCCCGGGAACAGCGGTGAGGGTGTGCGCACCGGCGCGGCGACGTAGAGGTTGAACCGGCCCGAGGTCGCCAGCGTCTCGTACGGCCCCAGCAGGTCGGAGCTCTCGGTGGCAGTGTTGCCGACCACGATCACGGCGTTTGGCTTCGACGGGTCGTAGGCGGGACGCTCGGGGAGCGCCAGGCTCTCGGTCGGCGGGGTGACGGCACGTTCACCGGAGAAGCCGAGCGCGGCGCCAGCCCCGCCGACCAGCAGCGGCGGCAGCACGAACGCAAGCACGAGGGCGAGGGCCGAGGTCAGCCGCTTGACGAACGGCGGCACGCGGAATCCACGAGCTCGGCGCGCGGGTGTCGGTGGGCGGGACTGGTCGTGCATCTGAGCTCACCTGTCGGTCTGTGGCGTTGCCGGCGGGAGTGGCCGTCGGCACGCTTTCAGTCTCCATCTCGGCGAGCCCCTCCCACATCCGAAGACCGGTGGATCGGCGGCGCACACCTTGTGAAGCGGACTCCAACAAATGTTGGAGCGCCGGCCGCGCGAGATCGCCCGTCTGTTGATGCGCCAGGTTGGCCCGGCCCCGCACAATCGTCGCCATGATGCCGACGTCAGCTGCCACGTTCTCCGCGTCCGAGACCGCTCGCTCGTTGCGCGGCTGGGTCGTCCTGGCGGTCGCGCTGCTGACGGCCGCGTCCGTGCTGACCGCGTTCGCCGACGAGATGCCGGAGAGCCATCGTGTCGCGGTGCCGCTGGCGACAGCCGTGATGGCCGTCGCCTGGGCCGTGGAGCTCGCCGGTTGGCGCTGGCCGCGTCTGCTGCTGGTGCTGGCGATGGCGCTCCCGAACCTCGGACTGGCGCTGATGCACCACAGCAACGCCAACTTCCTGTTCCTGCTGCTGGTGGTCGCCTGGGTCGGCGTGGTCGGCAGCCGCGCCGAGAGCCTGACCGCGCTGGCGCTCACCTTCGCCACGGTCGCCGTCGGCGCCGTCTCCGACGCGTTCCATGGTCAGTTGATCTGGTCGGAGTGGATCTCATGGTCGGCGGGCCTGCTGATCCTCTGGCTGATGGCGCGCGTGCTGGTGCGACAGGAGCGGCTGGTCGCCGAGAACGCGCAGCTGCACGAGCGCGCCCGCCAGGCCGCCGTGCTGGAGGAGCGCCAGCGGCTCTCGCGTGAGCTGCACGATTCGGTGACCCAATCGCTCTACGGCATCTCGCTGCAAGCCGAAGCGGCCTCGCGGGCGCTGACGGCCGGCGACGTGGACCCGGCCGCCGCCAACCTGCAGGAGATCCGCGAGACGACCCAGGAGGCCCTCGGGGAGATGCGGCTGCTGCTGTTCGAGCTGCGACCGCCCCTGTTGGAGGAGCGGGGCCTGCTTGGGGCGCTGGAATCGCGGTTGAGGGCGGTCGAGGCGAGGGCGGGACTGACGACGGCGCTTCGGGGCGACGGCGCCGCGCGGCTGCCGCCCGAGGTGGAGCAGGAGCTGTACCGGCTGGCTCAGGAGGCGCTCAACAACGTGTTGAAGCACGCTCACGCCCGCCACGTCGGCGTCGAGCTCGACATAACGCAAGAACGGGCCGTGCTCGAAGTGGCGGACGATGGCGTCGGCTTCGAGGCGGCCCTGCATGGCGGTGGCGGCTTCGGTCTGCCGGGCATGCGTGAGCGGGCCGCTCGGCTGGGCGGCACGCTCCAGGTGGAGAGCGCGCCGGGGGCCGGAACGCGGGTCCGAGTGGAGGTGCCACGATGACGGACGAGGTGGGCCAGCCGATCCGGGTGCTGCTGGTGGACGACCACGCCGTGGTCCGGAAGGGGCTGCGTGCCCTGTTCGAGCGCGAGCCGGGCATCGAGATCGTGGGCGAGGCCGAGAACGGCGAGCAGGCGCTGCGACTGGTCGAGCGGCTGCGGCCGGCCATCGTGCTGATGGACCTGGAGATGCCCGGCATCGGCGGGATCGAGGCGACCCGTCAGATCGGCGCCGGCCACCCCGAGGTCAAGATCGTCGTGCTGACCAGCCACGCCGCCGAGGAAGACGTCTTCCCGGCCCTCAAGGCCGGCGCGCTCGGCTACCTGCTGAAGCACTCCGCGCCGGACGACGTGGTCCGCGCGATCCAGCAGGCGCACCGTGGCGAGACGGCGCTCCACCCCGCCATCGCCCGCATGGTCTTGCAGGAGATCCAGCGCCCGCCTCAGCCGAGCCAGTCGCAGACGGCAGACCCGCTCTCCGGCCGCGAGCTGGAGGTGCTGCGGCTGCTGGCGCGTGGGATGAGCAACCAGGAGATCGCGGACAGCCTGGTGGTGGGCGAGGCGACCGTGCGCAGCCACGTCAGCGCGATCCTCAGAAAGCTCCAACTGGCGAGTCGGACGCAAGCGGCGCTCTACGCCTTGCGCGAAGGGCTGGCCTCGCTCGGGGACGCGGACCTCCAGCCCTGACGCCTATCTCGGCCGGATATGCGAATCTTCACAGTTCCTTCACGTCCATTCTGTCGTCTCGTTCGTTTAAACCAGTGCAATGGCGCAGGCGCCGAGTCGCCGGTGGGGCGACGAAATGTCGATATTGGCAGGGTGTAGGAGACTGTTCTGATGATTCGTCGTGCACTTGCTGTTGTGGGCGCCGCCGCGTTGCTCGCTCTCGCCGGCCCCGGTCAGCAGGCTGTGAGCCTCGCCCATGCGTCGTTCAGCCCGAATGTCTCGGCGTACGCGGCGCCGGCCGAGCCGGCAGTGCGCGCGTCGGTCCTCACCACCTACCTCGGCGGCTCCACCGTGGTCGAGCACCCGTTGTTCGCCAGCACGCTCGGCCTGTCCACGAGCTACAACGTCTTCCTGCCGGCCGGGTACGAGGCGAGCGCTCAGCGCTACCCGGTCCTCTACATGCTGCACGGCGTGGCCGGTGACGCGACGGAGTGGCAGTCGATCGGGCTGCTGGAGGCGGCAGACCGCCTGATCCAGGACGGTCAGATCGAGCCGATGCTGATCGTGCTGCCAAACGGCGGGGCGAACTACTGGGTGAACCACGCCGACGGGGCGCGCTGGGGCGACTACCTCGTCAACGACGTGGTGGCGAGTGTGGACCGCGAGTACCGGACCATTCCGAATCGGGCGGGCCGGGCTGTCGGCGGGCTCTCGATGGGCGGCGAGGGCGCGCTGCGAATGGCGATGCTGAATCCCGACGTGTTTGGGATCGCGGGTGCGCATAGCCCGTCGCTCCGGACGGCGTACGACCAGCTCTCGCCGGAGCTGCAGCAGCTGTACGGCACCGAGGCGAACTGGCGCGCGGCCAGCGGGCTCTGGCTGGCGACCGACACCGACGCCGCCGCGCGGCTGACGATCTCGCTCGACGTCGGCCAGGACGACCCGTGGCGGCCGAACGTCGAGCTGCTGCACGCCCGCCTCGACGCGCGCGGCGTCCAGCACCGCTTCGAGGTGCTGCCCGGCGAGCACGCCGCCGAGTACTGGATCGGCAACGTGGACCACTACCTGAGCTTCTACGCGGGAGCGTTCGCCAGCGCGATCTAGCCGCAGGCCATCGGGTAGATGTGCCGGCTGCGCGAGAGCTCGGCCGGCACCTGCGTCTTCCTCCACTCCTCGCCGCCGTTCTGGCTGACGTAGACCTGGCCGAGCATCGAGCCGCAGCTCACCAGCGACGGCGAGGAACGGTCGATGGCGATCCTGGCCATCCGGCTCGGTGGGACGTCGCCGATCTCCACCCGCGCCCAGCTCTCGCCGGTGTCCCGACTGCGGAACAGCGCGCCTGCCTCCTGGGTGCCGGCCGGCGCCCCACCGCCGCCGGCGCCGGCGGCCAGGTAGATCACGTTCGGATCGTCCGGCGCGACGAGCAGATCGCGGCAGTACGTGCCGCCAGGGAACATCTCCCCGAACTGGACGTGCTCCCAGTGGCGGCCGTGGTCGCGGCCCCGGAACATGGCGACCTGGGTGGCGATGTAGACGGTGCCCGGCGCGGCGGGGCTCACCTGGACGGCGTGCAAGTCGATGGTGTTGTTGCGGACGTACGGGCCGTCGATCAGCGAGATCCAGCTCTCGCCGCCGTCCCGGCTCCCGAGCAGGCCGCCGACCTCGATGGCCGCGTACATGTCGCGCGGGTTCGAGGGGTCGGCGGTGATGCCGATGACGCGCTTGGCCGTGGGCGGCATGTAGGTCGTGATGTGCGGGAAGACCACGGCTTCAGTGTCCATGCGCCGCCAGTGCGCGCCGCCGTCCTCGGAGCGCTCGATGCTGCACGGCTCGTAGCCGGCGTACAGCACGTCGGGATTATCGGGGTGGCAGGCCAGCGACCAGACGTCTCCGCCCTCGCGCGGCGTGCCCAGCGGCTCCCAGTGCTCGCCGCGGTCGTCGCTGCGGTAGACGCCGCACTGGGTGCCAGCGTAGAGAACAGCCGGATTGTCGGGGCGGATCATGAGCGCCCGCACCTGGGGTGAGGCCGGCAGACCGTTCGCGATGCTCTGCCACCGGTCGTCGGATACGTCGTAGCGGTAGAGGCCGCCCCCGCCGACGAACTGACCTTCGCCAGCCAGGCCAACGTAGATGGAGGTCTGAGGATTGTTCGCCGCCATGGTGCACCTCGCTGTGAACGTGGAGGCTTCTATCGTCGAGATGGCGCCGCTTGGCTCCACGACACTGGCACGGTAGCACGACCGCCGCATGGTGCGTCGTCACGGGGCACTCGCCCGCCGCGTGACCCGGCCGCGGGCTTTCAAGCCCCGATGCAGCGCCCGAGCCGACGGGCAAGCGGGTGTGCGTCAGAGTCTTGTGCCCATCCAGATCCGGGGGCGCGATGAATCGCGCCCGTACCAGGGATGCTGCCTTGTACGGGCGCGATTCATCGCGCCCCCAAAGATCTGACGCACACCCCGGGCAAGCATCGGCGTTGCCCGACGGAGCCCCCAGCCCGTAGCCTAACGCCCGAAACTGGGAGGAGGCTTCTTGTCCGACAGCTACTCAGTCAGCCCGCTGGCCTATCCGTTGCGTGACGGCTACGTCGTCAACTGGCTGGTCGCCGGTCCGGAGGTGAGCCCCGAGTCCCTTGGTTGGGATGACGGCCCGGGCATCGAGGGCCGGCCGGCCGAGCGCGGTCCGCTCGGCACCGGCAGCTACCGGGTGGGTGGGCCGACCGGCACCTGGGCCTATCACGCCTGCCCGGACGACGGCTTCGTCGATCGTTCTGGCTCGCATCCACCGGGCCGCCATCTCCGCTCGTGGGCGTACGCCGAGCTGGTCGCCGATACAGCGCGCACGGCCGCCGTCGAGCTAACCGCGACCGGCCCGGCCGGCCTGTGGCTCGACGGCGTGCTCGCGCTGCGACTCGAAGGTGGCTCGGCTCGAGCGCAGATCGCACTGAAGCAGGGGACAAACCCGGTGCTGATCCGCTTCGCGGACGTCTCGACTGGCGAGACGCCCCACGCCGCCGCGCTGCGCGTCGAGTCGATTGGCCTCCACGTCCAGATCCCGACGTGTATCGACGACGTCGGGCGCCGGACGGCGTTCGAGCGGCTCACCGCCGGCACGTTCCTGGAGCGCGACATCTACGAGGGGGGCACCCCGATCGTGCTGCGTTGGCCGGAGGGGGAGCGGGGGTTCTGTCCCGCGCACGTTCGCCTACACGGCCCCGACGATGCGATCTACGCCCTGGCCGACACCGCCGGCGAGCCGGGCACGGCGTCGGAGCTTGGCTACGCGCTGTCGCTGCCGTCTGGCCCGCTGCGGGTCACCTTGATGCCGAGCCCCGACGAGGTGTACCTGCACGACACGCGCGTCACCCACGAGCTGCCGTTCTGGTCGATGGGCCGCCAGCGGTACGTGAGCGTCCCGACTGACTCCGACCTGGCGACGCGGCGCGGCGAGGCGCTGCTGGCGGTGGCGGAGCACGCCGACTCCGTTTACGGTCAGATCGCACGGATGGCGCTCGGGGTCTGGAGCGATGTGGAGGCCGGCGTCCTGATGCGGGCCTGCGAGCGGCTAGACGCGGCGATGCTGGTCGCGCTGGTTGGCATGCTGCACCGCTTTGGGGAGCGAGCGGAGCCTGGGGAGGAGGTGTTGCGGGTCGCCGAAGGCGCGGTGTTCGGGTACGACGCATGGTCTGCGCCCGGCTCCGAAGCGACCCGCATCCTACGTCACGCCGCTGAGACGCTCGCGGGCCAGCGCTACCCGGACCGCGCGTTTGCAGACGGTCAGCCCGGCTCCTGGCATCGCGCCCGCGGCGAGCAGCTCGCGCTGGACTGGATGCGGGACTTCGCGACGCACGGCTCGGCCCAGCCCAGCGCGCCGTACGCAATCGAAGCGGTAGCCGTCGCGCTGTCCCACCTCGCCGACCTCGCCGAATCGCCGGCCGCGTACGAGATGGCCGCCGTCTGCCTCGACAAGCTGCTGTTCATGCTGGCGCTTCATTCGCGGCAGGGCGTGCTCGGCGCGGCGTCGCGCAGCGTGCCGGCGAGCATCGTCAAGAGCGGCCTGCTCCAGCCGACTTCACCGCTGAGCCGTCTGCTCTGGGGCGCCGGTATCTACAACCACCACCTCGCGGGAGCGCTCAGCCTCGCCCTGGCATCGGAGTACGAGCCGCCGCCGATCCTGGAGGCGATCGCGCGCGACGCCCCCGATGAGCTCTGGAGCGTCGAGCGGCACGCCCCGCCCGGAGCCGAGCCAGCCCATCTCGTCACCTTCAAGACGCCGGAGTACGTGCTCTCCTCCCTGGCCGACGTTCGCCCCGGCGGTATGGGCCACAGCGAGCTGATCTGGCGGGCCACGATGAGTCCTCAGGCGATGGTGTTCGTCAACCAGCCGGGCTCCTCCAGTGAGTCTGACGCTCGGCTGCCGGGCTACTGGGCCGGCAACGCGCGGCTGCCGAGGGTCGCCCAGTGGCGGGAAACGCTGATCGCGATGCACCGGGTGGCGGAGCATGACCTGCTGCCCTGGACCCACGCCCACTTTCCGTGCGCGACCTTCGATGAGTACGCGCTGCGCGACGGCTGGGCGTTCGCGCAAGTGGGCGACGGCTACCTGGCCATCACCTGCTCGACGGGGATGGCGCTGACCCGGGAAGGCCGCTACGCGCTGCGTGAGCTGCGGGCACCTGGCCCGGTCTCGACCTGGCTCGTGCAGATGGGCCGCGCGGCGCTCGACGGCGACTTCCTGGCGTTCCAGACGAAGGTGCTGGCCGCACCGTACACGTGCGGCCGGGAGACGGTGCACTGGAGCACCATCCGGGGCGACGAGCTCCAACTCGATTGGGATGGGCTGCTACGGGTCAACGGCGCGCCGCTCGCCACCGACGAGGGGCGGCACGTCGAGAACGCGTACACTACTGCCGAGCTTCCCTGCGTCAGCATGGACATCCGGCTCGGCGACGACGTGCTGCGCCTGGATTTCACGACATCCTGATCGGGCTTGATCGAGCCTCGACGGTGTGATACCGTGTCGGAAACGTTTCCGAGGGCGGTGACGGACGTGCCGTGGTAACCACCATTCGAGACGTCGCACGACGCGCGGGCGTCTCGATCAGCACGGCCTCGCGCGCGATGAACGGTCGGGGCGAAGTCAGCAAGGACGTGCGGGCGCGCGTGCTGGCCGCCGCCGCCGAGCTGAGCTACACCGCCAACCTGCACGCTCGTGCCCTCAAGGGCGCGACGACCAAGACACTCGGCGTTCTCCTGAGCGACACCAGCGCGTTCTCGTTCAACGCCCGCGTGATGAGCGGCGTCTACGACGTGGCGACCCCGCGCGGGTACGGCGTGATCGTCTGCAACGCCCAGACCAGCGCCGAGGCCGAGCGCGAAGCCCACCGGATGCTGCTCGAAAAGCGCGTGGACGGCGTGCTTGCGAACTCGGTCAAGAGCGGCGCCGAGCCACTACGAAGGCTCGAAGCGGCCGGCATCCCGTGCGTGCTGCTCAATCGGCGCCTCGACGACCTGGAGTGTGACTCGGTCGTCGTGGACTACCGGCGCGGCGACTACCTGGCGACCCGCCACCTGCTGGAGTTGGGTCACCGCCGCATCCTCTGCCAGCTCGGCTCAGTAGACAACCCTCCGAGTGGCGTACGGCTGCCGGGGTATCGTGAGGCGCTCGAAGAGGCCGGCGTCGAGTACGCGCCGGAGCTGGTGCTGTACTGCGACGACTTCCGCGAGATCCACCAGCGCATCCGCACGGCGATGACCGCGCTCGATCCCCGACCGACCGCCGTCGTGGCGTACAACGACGAGAGCGCGCTGCCGGTCCTCAAGGCGCTTCGCGAGCTGGGCCTCCAGGTGCCTCGGGACGTCTCGGTGGTTGGGCAGAACGACCTGACCCTGGCCGAGTACATCGACCCGCCGCTGACCTCGGTGGCGCACGCGGTCCGCGACATGGCACGACAGGCGACCGAGCTGTTGCTCCAGAAGATCGACTGGCCCGCGAACGGGACCGCCCGTGAGACCTGGGCTCCCCGGCGGCTTGCGTACGAGCCGAGACTGGTGGTCCGCGAGTCGTCGAAGCCGCCCTGCCGAACGGACGGGTAGTCCGTCGAGGAAGCCCCATCCCCAACCGCGACCCGGTGCGATGGCGGGAGTCGGTGCGATGGCGGGATCGGGGTGCGATGGCGGGATCGGGGTGCGATGGCGGGATCGGGGTGCGATGGCGGGATCGGGGTGCGATGGCGGGATCGGGGTGCGATGGCAGGATCGGGGTGCGATGAATCGCACCCGTACAAGGTGAGCAGGGCACGATCCTGGTATGGGCGCAATTCATTGCGCCCCCGTGCCATCCCGGCATGCCCCATTCCGGTTCTCCTGCCGCCCCAGAGACGCGGTTGACAGGCCCGCGTCGGTGTGCGAAACTGCCGCTGGTAACGTTTGCGGAAACGTTCCCAGCCTACGAGGAAGAGGCTAGCGCCGACGATGAGCCGAACGATCTCGCGCCGAACGATGTTGCGTCTGGGTGCGCTCACGGGCGCAGCCGCCGTCCTGACCGCCTGCGGCGAGAACCCGCCGCCGCCAGCAACCCCGAAGCCGGCCGCGCCGCCGGCCGCCGCCCCGACGTCCGCCCCTTCCGGCACCGGTGGCGGTGCGCCGGCCCAGCCGACCGCCGCCCCGGCTGCAGCTGCGAAGCCGGCCGAGGCCGCGAAGCCGGCGGAAGCTGCCAAGCCCGCCGAGGCCGCCAAGCCGGCTGCTACACCGGCAAAGTTCAACGAGGCGCCGATGCTGGCCGATCTGGTCAAGGCCGGGAAGCTGCCGGCCGTCGATCAGCGCCTGCCCGGCAGCCCGCTGGTGGTCAAGCCGCTCGAAGGCGTCGGCAAGTACGGCGGCGAGTGGAGGACCGGCACCATCGAGCGCAACGGCAACGACCTGATCCGCAACATCGGGTACGAGCAGTTGATGCGCTACACGCCGGGTTACGACGCGGTCATCCCGAACGTCGCGGAGTCGGTCAAGGCGAGTGAGGACGGCAAGGAGTACACCTTCACGCTCCGCAAGGGCATGAAGTGGTCGGACGGCAGCCCGTTCACCTCGGACGACGTCCTCTTCTGGTACGAGGACGTCCTGATGAACAAGGAGATCACGCCGGCGCCGCCCAAGCCCGCGTTCGTGGTCTCCAAGGTGGACGAGCTCACCTTCAAGTGGACCTTCGAGGCGCCGAACGGCCTGTTCCTGAAGGACGTGGCGCGCACCAACATCGAGCGGGCGTGCGCCCATCCGAAGAAGCATCTCCAGCAGTTCCACAAGAAGTACAACACGACCAACCTGGACGAGCTGGTCAAGCAGAACCAGCAGAACACCTGGGCGGACCTGTTCAACTTCAAGCGCGAGGTGTTCACGAATCCGGACCTGCCCACGATGTGGCCGTGGAAGATGCAGCAGGCGTTTGGGACCGGCGCCACGTCGGTCAGCGCCGAGCGCAACCCGTACTACTTCAAGGTCGATCCGGACGGCAACCAGCTGCCGTACATCGACAAGTACACCCTGACGCTCGCCACCGATCCCGAAGTGCTGGTTCTGAAGGCGCTGAACGGCGAGCTGGACTGGCAGGAGCAGTGGATCAACGCCCCCAAGAATAAGTCGGTCTTCTTCGACGGCCAGCAGAAGGGCAAGTTCCACCTGTTCGAGCTGACCCCGACCACGGTCAACTCGATGAACATCATCTTCAACATGAACTGCAAGGACCCGGTCATCAAGGAGATCGCCCGGAACAAGGACTTCCGGATCGGGCTGTCGTACGCCTACGACCGCGCGGAAGTGATCGACGTGGTCTTCTTGCAGCAGGGCGAGGCGGCGCAGACCGCGCCGCGCCCCGAGTCCAAGTACTACCACGACAAGCTCGCGAAGCAGTACCTCGAATACGACGTCAAGAAGGCGAACGAGTACCTGGACAAGGCGTACCCGACCAAGGACAGCGCCGGGTTCCGCCTCGGGCCGGACGGCAAGAGGATCTCGATTGTCTTCGACATCGACAGCGGCCGGACGACGTACATCGACAGCCTGGAGCTGATCAAGAAGCAGTGGGCGAAGGTCGGCGTCGAGATCAATGTCAAGCAGATGGACCGCGCGCTCTGGGAGCAGCGCGTCCGCATGACCGACTTCGAGTACCACGCCAGTTGCCACATCTTCGGCGGCGGCTCCGGCGACGCGGTCATCCTCGACCCCCGCTACTGGTTCCCGCAGAACACCGGCAACTCGTTCTGGGCCAAGGCGTGGGCCTGGTACTACAACAACCCCCAGAGCCCGCTCGCCGAGGAGCCGCCGGCCGAGGTCAAGCAGCAGATGAAGCTGTACGACCAGATCCGCGCCACGTCTGACGACAAGAAGCAGCAGGATCTCCTCAAGCAGATCCTGGACATCCAGGCGGACCTGTTCCCGACCATCGGGACGGCGTTCGACGGCAACTTCTACGGCATCAGCGTGGACCGCCTGAAGAACACGCCGAAGACGCTGCCCAGCTCGTACGACTACCCGACGCCCGCGCCGACCAACCCGGCGACGTGGTACTTCGGCTGACGCTGCGGCTCCTGCTCCCCCTCTACTGTCCCTAACCGCGGGACAGTAGAGGGGGCTGGGGGGTGAGGGCTTCCCCAGCATGAAGAAAGACTGAGACCGACCGTGCCTATCAACAACCTGCCCGCGTTTCCGTACGGTGCGGTGTACTTCCGCAAGTCCAATCCGCCGCGCGAGGACTGGGAACGGGATTACCAGACGGCCCGCGAAGACGGCATGAACATCTTCCGTCACTGGTTCCTGTGGTCGGCCATCGAGGTGGCGCCCGGCGAGTACGACTGGGAGGAGTACGACCAGCAGCTCGACCTGGCGGCGGCGAACGGCATCAAGACGGTCATCGCCGAGTTCATCATCGCGGCGCCGGAGTGGGCGTTCTTCGACTACGCCCACGCCCGGTTCCAGAACGAGAACGGCGTGCCGCTCAACAGCCAGATGGGCGGCTCGTCCAACACCGGCGGCTATCGTGGCCTCTGCCTGGACAACGACGACTGGCGTGCGCAGGCCGAGACGTTCCTGCGCACGCTGGCGACTCGCTACAAGGGCCACCCCGGCCTCGCGGGCTACGACATCTGGAATGAGTCCAACACCACCCCCAACTTCTGCTACTGCCCGGCCTCGCTCGCGCTGTTCCAGCAGTGGCTCAAGCGCAAGTACGGCGATCTGAAGTCGCTCGGTAGGGCGTGGGGGCGGCACAGCTTCGGGAAGTGGGAGAACGTCACGCCGCCGCGCGCCCACGCCCAGTGGGCCGACAGCCTGGACTGGATCGAGTTCCGGGGGGACCGCGCCCACGAGCTGATGCGCTGGCGCCGCGACGTCATCCGGAGCGTCGATCCGGACTGCGCCATCGTCGCGCACGGCCTCGCCACGACTCTCAGCGCGATGCCTGCCAACTCCGCCGACGATTGGCGCGCCGCCGCCGAGGTCGAGGCGTACGGCGTGACCTGGGGCTCGTCACGCCACGGCGACGAGCCGTGGAAGCAAATGAACGCCTTCGACCTGATCCGCGCCGCATCTCGAGGCAAGGCGTTCTGGCACGCCGAGGCGTACGGTGGGCCTCTCTGGCTGGCGGCGCAGGTGCGGGGCCGGCCTCGCGACGAGGGGCGCATCGCCACCCCTGACGACATCCGCTACTGGAGCCTGGTCAGCTACATGGGCGGCGCGACCGGCCAGATGTACCTGCGCTGGCGGCCGCTCCTGAACGGCCCGCTGTTCGGGGCGTTTGGGCCGTACGGCATGGACGGCTCGCGGACCGAACGCTCCGAGATGGTGCGCAAGGTCGGGGTGTGGGCCACCGCGCCGGAGCAGGCCCGGATGTGGACCTCGCGGCCGGTTCAGGGCGACATCGGGATCGTGTACCTGCCGGAGGCGGAACGGTTCACGTTCGCGCAGACGCAGGGCGCCGGCGGCGTGACCGCTGGCGTCTGGACCACGCCGACCGCGTACACCCACGCCATGCAGGGCGCCTGGCGGGCGTTCTGGACGAACAACGTCCAGGCCGACTGGGTGCACCTCGACGACATCGACCGTTACGCGCGGCTGTACGTGCCGATGCCGATCATGCTGAACCGTCAGACCGCCGAGCGCCTGCGCGACTGGGTGGCGGCCGGCGGCACGCTGATCTCGGAGGGCTGCCCGGCCTACTTCGGGGAGCACGGCTTCGTGGGCACTCGGCAGCCGAACTACGGGCTGGACGAGCTGTTTGGTGCGAAGGAGAGCTCCGTCGAGTTCACGCCGGACCTGCTGACCGACTTGCGCCTGACCGTCAAGGACCGCTCGCTCTACGGCGGCGTCTTCCTCCAGGCGTACACGCCGACCACCGGCCGGGCGGTCGGGCAGTACGCGGACGGGCAGGTCGCGGCGGTCGAGAACAGCTTCGGGAAGGGGCGCACGCTGCTGCTCGGGACGATGCCGGGGGCCGGCTTCACCGCCCACCCTGACGACGCCAGCACGGCGGACTTCTTCGCCAGCCTGATCGATGACGCGCCGGCCGTCGCCAGCAGCGACGGGCGGGTCAAGTCGCGGCTCCACGCGGGGGAAGGCGGACGCTACCTCTGGATCGCCAACCCGACGCGGGCGCCGATCCCGGTCACCCTGACCTTGCGCGAGAGCGTCGGGGTGGTGGCGTCGGCGCGCACCGTCTGGGGCGCCACGGCGATCGTCGATGCTCGCACCATCTCGCTGACGGCGCCGGCCCGCGACGTGACCGTCCTGGAGCTCCGCCCGTGACCGTGTCCGATACCCATCTCACAATCTGCCCGGAGTCTGTCCTGGAGCCTGTTTCGTGACCAACCCGAACTTCGACCGGGCCATGCGCTGGGCGCAGCTCACGCTGGTCGAGAACGACCCGATTCAGTATGACGTCAACTTCTGGCTCGACTTCTTCAAGAAGGCGCACTGCGACGCCGCCTGCCTGAGCGCCGGCGGCTGCGTGGCCTACTATCCGACCAAAATCCCGCTCCACTACCGGAGTAAGTTCCTGGGAGACCGCGACGCGTTCGGGGAGCTGTACGAGGGCTGTCGGCGGATGGGGATGACCGTCATCGCGCGGACCGATCCGCACGCCGCCCACGACGACGTCTACGAAGCGCATCCCGACTGGATCATGCGCGACGCCAGCGGCAACCCGATCCGCCACTGGGCCGATCCGGAGCTGTGGGTCACCTGCACGCTCGGCCCGTACAACTTCGAGTTCATGACCGAGGTCACGCGCGAGATCGTCTCGCTGTACCCGGTCGACGGCATCTTCTCGAACCGCTGGACCGGCCAGCCGGGGTGCCACTGCGAGCACTGCCAGCGCAGCTTCCGCGACACAACCGGCCTGGACCTGGCGCAGCACGTCAATTCGGCCGCGTACCTGAAGTGGCGTGAGAACCGCCTGTTCGAGCTGTGGGAGGTCTGGGACCAGGCCGTCCGGGCAGTCGTGCCGACCTCCCGCTACATCCCGAACTCCGGCGGCGCTCACCAGCTACTCGACATGAAGCGCGTCGGCGAGAAGTCCGAGATCCTGTTCGCGGACCGGCAGGCCCGGCGCGGCCTGATGCCGGCCTGGGCGAACGGGCGCAACGGCAAGGAGTTTCGCGCCACGCTCGGACGCAAGCCGATCGGTGGCATCTTCAGCGTCGGCGTCGAGGAGCGGTACCGCTGGAAGGACTCGGTCCAGAACCCGGCCGAGATCGAGCTGTTCCTCGCGGACGGCGTCGCGAACGGCCTGCGACCGTGGTTCACCAAGTTCAGCGGCATCGTCTATGACCCGCGCTGGCTGCAGCCGGTGGCCGATCTCTACGCCCGCTACCACGACTGGGAGCCGTACCTGCGCAACGAGGCGCCGCTGGCACGCGTCGCGCTGGTCTACTCGCAGCAGACGTGGTTCAACTACGGCGGATCGGACGCCAACAAGAAGGTCGAAGACCACACCCAGGGCTGGTACCACGCGCTGATCGAGGCGCGGATCCCGTTCGAGATGGTCCATGACGGCCTGCTGGACGCCGAGCACACCAGTCAATTCAAGACGTTGATCCTGCCGAACATCGCGGCGCTCTCCGCCGCGCAGTGCCAGCAGCTGCGTGAGTTTGTCGAGCGTGGCGGCGGCCTCGTCGCGACGCACGAGTCGTCGCTGTACGACGAGAACGGCAAGATCCGGGCGGACTTCGGCCTGGCCGACCTGTTCGGCGCCTCGTACGACAGCGAGGGCGGCATCGAAGGGCCGATGCAGAACTCGTATCTCGCGATTCGGCCCGATCCGCTGACGCGCGTCTTCCACCCGCTGCTGGACGGCCTCCACGACACCGGACGGATCGTCAACGGCACCCACCGGGTCAAGGTGACCACCACCCAGCCGTACCCCGCGCCGCAGCTCACCTTGATCGAGTCGTACCCTGACCTGCCGATGGAGATGGTCTGGCCGCGCGTCCCCGACAGCGACATCCCCCAGGTGTACGCCCGCGAGGTCGGGGCCGGGCGGGTCGTGTATTTCCCGTGGGACGTCGATCGGGCGTTCTGGGAGGTGCTCTGCGTGGATCATGGCCGGCTGCTGGCGAACGCCGTCCGCTGGGCCACCAACGAGGAGCAGCCGGCCACCGTGACCGGGCCGGGCGTGCTGGACGTGACGGTCTGGCAGCAGAAGGCGTCGCTGACGGTTCACCTCGTGAACCTGACCAACCCGATGATGATGAAGGGGCCGATCCGCGAGCTGCTGCCGGTCGGCGAGCAGACGGTCCAGGTGCGTATCCCGGAGGGCCAGAGTGTGGCGCGGGTCCAGCTGCTGCGGGCCGGCGTCGAGCCGGAGGTGCGGTACACTCGCGACGCGATCGCCGTCCGCGTGCCGTCGATCCTCGACCACGAAGTCGTGGCGGTTGACCTGCGCCCCACGACGGACCACACTTGACGCCGTATGCTGCGCTACATCGCCTTCCGCCTGCTGATGATGATCCCGACGATCTTCGTGATCTCGATCGTCAGCTTCGTCATCATCCAGCTGCCGCCCGGTGACTTCCTGACGAGCTACGTCGCCAGCATCACCGCGCGCGGCGAGACCATCGACGACGCGACGGTCGAGGCGCTGCGCAACGCGTACGGCCTGGGCCAGCCGATGTACGTCCAGTACGTCAAGTGGATCACCGGCGTGCTGCGCGGCGACTTCGGGCAGTCGTTCACCTACCGGGTGGCGGTGTCGGCCCTGATCTGGGACCGCGTCTGGCTGACGGTCGCGATCTCGTTCATCACGCTGCTCGTCACGTGGTGCGTGGCGTTCCCAATCGGCGTCTACTCGGCGGTCCGGCCGTACTCGTGGCTCGACTACGTGTTCACGTTCATCGGGTTCATCGGGCTCGCCACGCCGAGCTTCCTGCTGGCGCTGGTGCTGCTGGTGGTGGCGTTCGACAAGTTCGGCCTAAGCGTTGGCGGGCTGTTCTCGCCGCCGTTCGAGAACGCGCCCTGGACGGTGGGCCGCTTCGTGGACCTGCTCCAGCACGTCTGGATCCCGGTCGTGGTGATCGGCCTCGGCGGCACGGCCAGCCTGATCCGGGTGATGCGCGCCAACCTGCTGGACGAGCTCCACAAGCCGTACGTCACCACGGCGCGCGTCAAGGGCCAGACCGAGATGACGCTGCTGGTGCGCTACCCGGTCCGCGCCGCGCTCAACCCGTTCGTGAGCACGCTCGGCTGGACGCTGCCGCAGCTGGTCTCTGGCTCCACCATCGTGGCAGTCGTCCTGAGCCTGCCGATGGTCGGGCCGATGATGCTGGCGGCATTGTTGTCGCAGGACATGTACCTGGCCGGGTCGTTCATCTTGATCCTCAGCGTGCTGACGGTCATCGGCACGCTGATCTCCGACATCCTGCTGGCGTGGCTCGACCCACGTATCCGCATGAGCAAGGCGGGCTGACCCATGGACGTGACACCGGCCGCACCGCCGGCCCTTTCGCCGCTCGGGCTACCGGCTGAGAAGGACGCGCAGATCGAGGTCGCCTCGCAGTGGCAGTTGATGTGGTGGCGCTTCAAGCAGCACAAGGTGGCGCTCGCCAGTGGCATCGTCGTGCTGCTGATCTACGTGGTCGCGCTGATCCCGGAGTTTCTGGCGCCGTACCCGTCGGACGTGGTCAACGCCCGCTACCTGTACGCGCCGCCACAGCCGCTCCACTTGTTCCGCACCGACGGAGGCTGGCGGTTCGAGCCGCATGTCGTGGGGTATCGCTCGGTGATCGACGCGGCCGCCGGGCGGCGCACGTTCACCGTGGACGAGAGCCAGGTCATCCCGGTCGGGCTGTTCGTGAAGGGCGCGCCGTACAACCTGCTCGGCCTCATCCCGATGGACCGGCACCTGATCGGACCGGTGGACGCCGGCCAGCCGATGTACCTGCTCGGGGCTGACCGCCTCGGAGGCGACGTGTTCAGCAAGATCATCCACGGCACCCGCATCTCGATGTCGATCGGGCTGGTCGGCGTGGCGCTGAGCCTGATCCTCGGGATCGTGCTGGGCGGGATCTCGGGCTACTACGGCGGCATCGTGGACACCGGCATCCAGCGCGTCATCGAGTTCCTGCGCTCGATCCCGACCATCCCGCTGTGGATGGGCCTGGCCGCCGCGCTGCCGACCAACTGGCCGCCGCTGCGAATCTACTTCGGCATCACGATCATCCTGTCGCTGATCGGCTGGACCGGCCTGGCGCGGGTGGTGCGCGGCCGGTTCCTGGCGATGCGCTCGGAGGACTTCGTGACGGCGGCGCAGCTGGACGGCGCCAGCGACATGCGGATCATCCTGCGTTACATGGCGCCGTCGTTCGCCAGCCACATCATCGCGTCCACCACCCTGGCGATCCCCGCCATGATCATCTCGGAGACCTCGCTCTCGTTCCTGGGGCTTGGCTTGCAGCCGCCGCTCGTGAGCTGGGGCACCCTCCTCAAAGAGGCGCAGAGCGTACGCAGCGTCCTCCAGGCGCCCTGGCAGTTGTGGCCGGCGGCGGCGGTGATGATCGCGGTGCTCGCCCTCAACTTCCTGGGCGACGGCCTGCGCGACGCGGCGGACCCGTACTCGTCATGACGCTGCTCGAAGTCCAGGACCTGCGCGTCGAGTTTCCCACCCGTGACGGCATCGTCAAAGCGGTGGACGGCGTCGACTTCACCATCGAGCGGCAATCCACGGTGGGTCTGGTCGGCGAGAGCGGCTCGGGCAAGTCGGTGACCGCGTTCGCGATCCTCCAGGTGGTCTCCCGGCCGGGCAAGATCAAGGGCGGCCGGGTGCTGCTCCACCACGCGAACGGCGAGACGGTTGACCTGGCGGCGCTCGATCCGCGCGGGCGCGAGATCCGCTCGATCCGTGGCAAAGAGATCTCGATGATCTTCCAGGAGCCGATGACCTCGTTCAGCATGCTGCACACGATCGGCTTCCAGATCATGGAGGGGATCTTCCTCCATCAGAAGGTGAGCAAGGCCGAGGCGCGCCGGATCACCGTCGACATGCTGCGCCGGGTCGGCATCCCGAGGCCGGAGGAGCGGATCGACTCGTACCCGTTCGAGCTGTCGGGCGGGATGCGGCAGCGCGCGATGATCGCGATGGCGCTGGTCACCCAGCCGCAGCTGCTGATCGCCGACGAGCCGACCACCGCGCTGGACGTGACGATGCAGGCGCAGATCATGGAGCTGATCCGCGACCTGCAGCGCGAGATGGGGATGTCGGTCCTGCTGATCACCCACGACCTGGGCGTGATCGCCGAGAACTGCGACGACGTGATCGTGATGTACCTGGGTGAGGTGATGGAGCGGGCGGACGTCAAGCACCTGTTCGCGGACCCGTTGCACCCGTACACGCGGGCGCTGCTGCGCTCGATCCCACGCCTCGGCCGCGCGAAGTCCTGGGAGCTGGAGCCAATCGAGGGGATGGTCCCCAGCCCGTACAACCGCCCGACCGGCTGCCCGTTCCACCCACGCTGCGAGGCGTTCATGGCCGGCGTCTGCGACACGACCCGGCCAGTGCTGACGCGTTTCGACGACGGGCGGGCCGTGCGCTGCCACCTGTACCCCCAGACCGATGCTGTCATGCCGGCGAGCGACGCCTCGCCGGCCGAGAAGAAGTGACGCCGCCCGTGAACGAGTCCGACATCCTCCAGCTGAACAACGTCAAGAAGTATTTTCCGATCCACAAGGGCGTGCTCGGACGGGTGCGCGGCTACGTACGGGCCGTGGACGACGTGAGCTTCACCGTGCGGGCCGGCGAGACGCTCGGGCTGGTCGGCGAGAGCGGCTCCGGCAAGACGACGCTCGGGCGGGCGATCGTGCGCGCCCACGAGCCGACCTCCGGCGAGATCCTGTACCGCACGGCGGCCGGCACGACTGTGGACCTGGCGACGCTGCCGAGGGGCCACCTGAAGCCGTACCGCCGCGAGCTGCGGATGATCTTCCAGGACCCGTTCTCGTCGCTCAATCCCCGCATGACGGTGCTGGACATCGTCGGGGAGCCGCTGCGCATCCACGGGCTGGCGAGTGGCCGGGCGCTAGAGGAGCGGGTGGCGAACACCCTGGAGCGGGTCGGGCTGCGCCCGGAGTACATGCGGCGCTACCCGCACGCGTTCAGTGGCGGGCAGCGTCAGCGAATCGGGATAGCGCGCGCTATCGTGCTGGACTCGCGCGTCATCGTGGCGGACGAAGCGGTCTCGGCGCTGGACGTCTCGGTGCGCGCGCAGATCCTGAAGCTGATGATGAGCCTGAAGCACGAGCTGAACCTGACCTACCTGTTCATCTCGCATGACCTGAGCGTGGTGGAGTATGTCGCGGACCGGGTGGCGGTGCTGTACGTCGGCAAGGTGGTGGAGCTGGCGTCTACCGAGGAGCTGTATCACCGGCCGATGCACCCGTACACCGAGGCGCTGATGTCGGCGGTCCCGAATCCCGATCCGACCGTGCGGTCGCACCGGATCATGCTGCACGGCGAGATCCCGGACCCGGCCAACCCGCCGAGCGGCTGCTATTTCCACCCACGCTGCCCGTACGCGCAGGAGCGCTGTCGGACGGAAGCGCCGGCATTGCGCGAAGCGGCGCCCGGACGTATCGTCGCGTGCCACTTCGCGGAGCAGTTGCCCTTACGCGGCGTCGACGCGGAGCCGACCACCGTCAGCTCATAGTGCAGCCCCAGGTGATTGACCTCGGGACGCGGCGAACGCGATCGTGGAGCGCGGCCATCCTGGCCGCCCCGGTCGGTGTCCCGCCCGTCAAATCCGGGATGGCTGCGTGGATGGGCTGACAAAGCGGCCAGGATGGCCGCGCTCCACGGGCACGTTCGCCGCATTTCCGATGTCTTGTGCCGGATCAGTGTCAGGTCGGCCGCCGCCGGGGAGTGACAAAGGCCCCGTGCGAATCGGCACCGGGCCGGGGGCGGCGCTCAGATGTTTCGGTTCACCGGCGCGAACTGCTTGCCGTGCTCCAGCCAGGCAGCTCGGCCGGCGACCGTGCCGCGCTCGCGCTGCGCCTCATATTCGGCTTTGGCCTGCTCCAACAGCCCCGGGCTCGTCAGCACGTCGAGCGCAGTCTGGGCCAGCGACGTCGCGCCGTCCATGACCGCCGTGTCGCCAACCTCCGAGCCGGCCAGCGCGGTGAACTCGATCGTGTGGTTCGCGACCCCCTGCGGCGCAATCGCCAGGTAGGCGTGGACGGCCGGCATCAACTGGCTGATGTCGCCCATGTCCGTCGACCCCAGGCGGTCCTCCGACGTGGGCGGCGTGATGCTTCGACCGAGGTTCTGGAGGTGGCGGCCCATCACGCTGGCAATCGCCTCGTTGCTGACCATGTGCTCGTAGCCGCGCGTCTCGTTCAGCTCCAGCCGAGCGCCGATCATCGTCTCGGCGCCGCGCGCCACCGCCGTCAGGATCTCGACTAGCTCGCGCTGATACGCGCGGTCCTTGGCCCGCACGCTGAACCGCGCCGAGGCCAGCCCCGGGATGATGTTGACGGCGCTGCCGCCGTTGTTGATGAAGCCGTGGACGCGGGCATCCGAGCGCATGTGCAGGCGGCGCGCGTTCAGCCCGGCGAAGGTCATCATGACCGCTTCGAGCGCGTTGACGCCCTGGTCCGGCGCGGCGGCGGCGTGGGAGGCCCGGCCATGAAAGACGATCTCGACGAAGCTGTGCGCCAGCGAGCCACGGCTCACCATGTTGTGCTGTGATGGGTGCACCATGATCGCGGCGTCGACGTCGTCGAAGAGGCCGTTCTCGGCCAGGATCACCTTGCCGCCGCCGCCCTCCTCGGCCGGCGTCCCGAGCACCAGCACGGTGCCGGCGAACGGGCCGCCTGCCTGGGCGAGCGCCAGCCCAGCCCCGAGCGCGCTGCTGGCGATGATGTTGTGGCCGCAGGCGTGGCCGATCTCCGGGAGGGCGTCGTACTCGGCGAGAATCGCGACGGTCGGGCCTGGCGCGGCGCCCCGCAGCTCGGCCCGAAACGCCGTCGGCAGCGTCCCGACGCCCAGCTCGACGGTGAAGCCACCGGCCTGGAGCTCCTCGGCCAGCCGCGCACTCGCCAGGTGCTCGGTGAAGCGGACCTCGGGATGGGCGTGGATGTAGTGGCTTGTCGCGAGCAGCTGGTCGCGACGAGCCTGGACGGCGGCGGCGAGCGCAGCGGCGCGGCCTTCAGCAGACGCGGTCATTCGGCCTACCCTCCGGTGCAGGAGACTGTGTCGGGGTCTACAGGCGGTCGCGAATCTCGGCGAGGACGCGCTGCACGACCTCCGGATCGGCCCGGACCTCCCCGCGCTGGGCGAGAGCGGACAGGCCGAACGCGTTCCAGCCGAGCGCCCCGTTCGGCATCTCCGGCAGGCGCGGCAGGATGTGGGTGTGGAAGTGTGGGCTGCCCTCGTTGAGGGAGCCGGTGTAGACGCGGAGCGCGCCGGTGCTCTCGCGGGCCACCTGAGACACGCGCCGGAGGACCGGACCGAAGCTCGCCGCCTCGGCCTCGCTCATCTCCGACGAATCGCCAATGTGGCGGCGGGCCTGCATCAGCAGCCAGCCGGCCACGGCCGGGGTCGGGGAGATGGTGCGGACCACCCAGTGCTCGTCCTGGTACACGGTGCCGTCACCGGACCCGTCAGAGAACGCGCAGATCGGACAGGGCTTCGAATCGGTCATGATGCTGCAATCGCCTTTTTGGCCTCAGCCATGAACGAAGCCGCTGCCTGAGACACCGTTTCCTTCCCATAAGCGACCCGCTGGCCGGCGTCTGACTGGGCCTTGACGATGACGGTGGACGCGGCCGGCAGGACCGGCAGCGGCCGGGCCGGGTAGGTCATCTCACGCGAGATCTGGTTGACGAAGGCGGCCTCGGCGGGCTGGAGCTCGGGGGCGATGGCCTCGCGGACCGGCGCCGACGAGGGCGCGCCCTGGTCCACCTTCGTGATCTTGCCGGCCGGCACTGAGTTCAGGAAGAACTCGATCAGCGAGACAGAAAGGTGCGGGCTTTTCGTGTTCGCCGCGATGCTGAGCAGGATTGGCGGGAAGTACCACCAGTCCTTCGAGCCGTTCGCGATCTCCGGAATGCTGAACATCGCCATCGGCGTCTGAGTCAGCCGCTGAATCTGGGTCAGGCCGTTGGTGCTGGCCAGTGCGATCGGGACCTGATTCGTCACCAGCTGGTTGGTTGCAAAGCCGCCGGCATCAGCCTGGGTCTGCACGTCCGGCGGCGGGATCACCTGATCTTTACGCAGCTTGTCCCAGAGATTCAGCCACGCGCCGAACACTTCGGTGGTGAAGCCAATCTGGCCGTCCGGCGTAAAGAGCTCCTGGCCAGACTGGCGAATCCAGGCCTGGAGGTGGCGCTGGGTCGTGCCCATCGTCGGGTCTGCCATGCCCCAGAACTTACGGTTCGGATCGGCAAGCTGCTTCGCGAGGGCAGCGAGGTCGTCCCAGCTCTTCACCTGCTGCTCGTAGTTGATGCCCTTCTCTTTCAAAAAGGGCGCGTTGACGATGACCGATTGGCCGACATAGTGGCTCGTGAGTCCGTAGACGCCCTTGCCAACGGTGCCGTCCGAGACAGCGACCGGGCCGAGTGTCTTGGTGTTGAGCCCCTTGTCCAGATACGGCGTCAAGTCGAGCAGCGCGCCTGAAGCGCCGAACCGCCCAATCCGGTCGTCGCGCATCCACAGGACGTCCGGCAGGCTTTTCGACGCCGCCTGCGTCACCAGCCGGTCGTTGTAGGCCGCGAGCTCAGCGAACTGCAGCGGCGCTGTCACGCCGGCGTTCTGCTGCTGGAACACCTCGATTGCCTGCTTGTACAGCTCGGCCCGCTGCGCTGTGCCCCACTGTCCGACGTTGATCGTCTTCGGCTCGCCCCCGATGCCGAGCTGAGTGCAGGCCGAGCCTGCCGCGACGAGTGCCAGGCCAGCCCCGCCCAACGCCAGAAACTCGCGCCGCGAGACCCGAGATCGTCCACGCGTTTCGATACTCATGTCCCCTTCCTTTCGTACACAAGCATGACTCGTAGACCCGAATGACCTACTTGAGACCAGTCGTAGCGATGCCCTGGACCAGCTGTCGCTGCGCGAACAGGAACACCAGGAACAGCGGCACCAGCGACAGCACCGACATCGCGAACATGGCGCCCCAGTTGGACGTGCCCGTCGAGTCCAGGAACGCGTTCAGGGCGATCGAGACCGTGTAATTGTCCGTCGCCGTGAGGTAGATCAGGGGGCCGAGGAAGTCGTTCCAGGTCCAGATGAAGGTGAATACCGCCGTGACGGCTAGCGCCGGCCGCAATAGCGGGAAGATGATCCGCCAGAACACGCCCAGCGGCCCGCAGCCGTCCACCGTCGCGGCGTCGTCGAGCTCGCGCGGGAGGCCGCGAATGAACTGGACCAGCAAGAAAACGAAGAACGCGTCCACCGCCAGGAACTTCGGCACGACCAGCGGCAGCGGCGTGTTCGTCCAGCCCAGGTTCTGGAACAGGATGTACTGCGGCACCATCACCACCTGGAACGGCAGCATGATGGTGCCGAGCATCAGCGCGAACAGCACCGACTTGAAGTGGAACTCCAGCCGCGCGAACGAGTAAGCCGCGATCGAGCAGGAGCAGAGGTTCCCCACCACCGACAGCCCGGAGATGATCGCCGAATTGATGAAGAAGCGCGAAAACGGGATGCCCAGGCCCATCCAGCCCTGCCCCCAGTTTTCCAGCGTGACCTGGCGGGGCAGCAGGCCCGGCTCGGAGAAGATCATCTGGGCCGGCTTGAACGAGCTGGAGACCATCCAGGCCACCGGGTAGAGCATCACCATGCCCAGCGCGATGATCGCCAGGTGCGCCACCAATTGCTTCGGCGAAAAGGAATGTGCGCGGGGCGCCGTCGTCGCGGCCGCGAGCGGCATTAGCGTGTCGCTCATTACTTGTCCCCTCCGTAGTGGACCCAGTACCTGGATAGCCAGAAGTTCAGCCCGGTCAGCGAAGCGACGGTGATCACCAGCAGCCAGGCCATCGACGAGGCGTACCCCATCCGAAAATGGGTGAACGCCTGCTGGTACATGTACAGCGTGTACATCAGCGTCGAATCGACCGGGCCGCCGGTCCCGCCGCTGACCACGAACGACTGCGTGAAGCTCTGAAATGCGCTGATCGTCTGCAAGACGACGTTGAAGAAGATCACCGGGGAGAGCATCGGCAGGGTGATCTGCCAGAACCGGGTCAGCCGGCCCGCGCCGTCCACCGAGGCCGCCTCGTACAGCTCGCGCGGGATCTGGCGGAGGCCGGCCAGGAAGATGATCATCGGCGATCCGAACGTCCAGACGTGCAGCAGGATGATCGTGTCGAGGGCGTATTCTGGTGTGGCGATCCAGGCTGGCAGCTGCGTGAACCCGATCGCTCCGAGCACCTGATTCACCAGGCCCGCCGAGCCGAAGATCTGCCGCCAGAGCAGCGCGATCGCCACGCTCGATCCAAGCAGGGACGGCAGGTAGTACATCGAGCGGTAGAAGGTGAGTCCGGGCAGCCCCTGGTTCAGAATGAGCGCGATGGCGAGCGCGAACATGAGCTGCAGCGGCACGCCGGCCACGACATACTTCACGGTCACGCTCGCGGCCTGGTAGAAGCGCGGGTCGTCCGTCAGCAGCTCGACGTAATTGTTGAAGCCGACCCAGCGGAGCTGGCCGAGCAGGTTGTAGTTCGTGAACGAGAGGTACAGCGACGCCACCATCGGGCCGAGCGTGATACAGAACAGCCCGACCAGCCACGGCGTCAGCAGCAGCCACGGTGCGAACCCGTGCCGGTACCGTCTCGCGCGCCGGGCGCTGACCGGGACGGCGGGGGATGCCCCATCGGCGGGGTGGATCGCGTGCTCAGAGGCCACGTCGGCTCCCCTTCCGGACCGTGGTCAGTACCCGGCCTGCTTGTCAACCACGTTGCGCAACGGCTCGCCGTCCACGAAACGCTTCAGGTTGTCCGCGAAGATCTCCACGCTGCGCTGCGCGGTGCCGAAGGTGGTGGCGCCGTTGTGCGGGGTGATGATGACGTTTGGCAGGTCCCAGAACGGGCTGTCGGACGGTAGCGGCTCGATGCTGTGCGCGTCGATGCCGGCCCCGGCGATCCACCCTTCCCGGAGCGCCTTCAGCAGCGCCGCGTCGTCCGCGATGCCGCCCCGCGAGATGCAGATCCAGTAGGCCGTCTTCTTCATCGCGCGGAAGGCGGCCTCGTCGAAGATGCCGGTCGTCTCGGCGGTCGCCGGCGCGGTGACCACCACGAAGTCGGACTCGGCCAGGAAGTCGTGGAACTGGGCGATGGTGTACATCGTGTCCACGCCGGGCACCGACAGCTCGGGTCGCCGCCGCAGCCCGACGACGCGCATGTGGAACGCCTTCGCCTTCAGCGCCAGATCGGAGCCTGAGTTGCCCAGCCCGAAGATGCCGAGCGTCAGCCCCTTCAACTCTGGGTGGGTGAAACGCTCCCACCGCTTGTCCGCCTGCGCGCGCATCCAGCGTGGGAAGTCTCGATTCAGCATGATCATCAGACCGATCGAGTGCTCGGCCAGCGGGATCGCGCCGTTGCCCACCGAGGAGGTCAGCACGACCGGGCTGACCATCATCTCGGGGATCAAGTCGTTGTCCGGGCCGGCGGCCCAGCTGTGAACCCACTTCAGCTTCGACGCCTTCGCCAGGTCCGGCGCCTTCAGCGTCCCGGCCACCGCGTCGACCTCTTCCAGGAGGTTGCCGGCGTCAGCCACTTTGCCGACGAAGTGCAGGTCGGCGGCCGGGGCCGCGTCTCGCATCAGCTGCATGTTGGCGTCAGAGAAATTGCCAGTCACCAGAACCGAGGTACGTGCGGGCATAGCGTGCGTCACCTTACTTCGAGGAATCTACGACGATCACGTCGAACAGATCGATCCGCGGGAGCGTGATGGTGAGCCAACCGTCCTCGGCTGATGTCTGGCAGGGTGCATCGCCGACCAGGGCACGGACGGTCGCGCCAGCGTCGGCCCCGCGCACCCGCAGGACGCCGTCGCGGATCGGCAGCGGCGGCCCGAAGTTGGACCGGCGCGCGCCGGACATGTTGACGACGTGCACCACCAGACGCTGACCGTTCTTGTGGACGGTGATCTCCGTGCTCTCGGGCAGGTCCGCCGCGACGATCTCGTCGCCGGCCAGCAGCTCCTGCACTAGCTCGTGCATCACGCCCCGCGACACCGTCAGGCCGAGCTCGCGGTAGGAGCGCCCGATCGTCCAGGGCACCATCGCCGTGCGGCCCTTGCCGTGCGCGCGGACCGCGTAGCCGGGGTGCTCCACCACCTCGTTGCCGTACGCCTTCTCGGGCGGGCCGTACGAGGCGCGCGCTAGCATCACCTGGCGGCGCTCGGCGTCGGCCTTCCAGGCGCAGAAGTGGTACGCGCCGTAGACCGGCAGGACCGGGCCGAGGTACTGGTGTGCTCTGGTTGCGCCGGACTGGTCGGGCGCCACGCAGGTGGACCAGAGCGCCTGACCCCGCGTCACCGCCAGCTGGCCCTCGGCGGCGAGGCTCTGAAGCTGAATGCTGCCGTCGCCGGCCAGCGCCGACGAGCCGGTGCTGAGCAGCCGGCCGCCCTCCGCCACGAACGCGTCCAGGGCGCCGACAGCATCGGCGGTCAGCTCGCCCAGGTCCGGCAGGATCAGCACCGAGTAGCGCGCGAGCCCGCCGGTCCTGGCCATCTCGGGGATGCCGTCCTGCGGCACCACGTCGAACGGGACGTGAGTCTGCTGGAGCGCCTCGTAGAAGCCGCGATACTCCGCCGTGGACGCCTCGTGGTCGGCTGCCGAGCGTGCCAGCTGCTTCGGCAGCACCAGGCCGGTTTTGGCGGTCGGCAGCATGTTGGTGTAGACGCCTCGCCACTTCTTGTGGAACCGGGTGATCTCGCCGGCGACCGGCAGGCACGGGTAGGGGATCAGGCCCGGCGTGCCCATGATGTACGTCGAGATGCTGCCGCCCCGCGAGATCGTCTGCAGGAGGTACTGCGCGAACATCGCCGGCTCTTCGCCGGCCAGCCGGTACGGCATGTCCATGAACGCGACCGAGTTGACGATGACCGGCACCTCGGGGCGGTGCGACTTCGGGGCGCTGACCGACTCGCCGGTGGCGTGGTGCCAGAGCTCCCGCCCGAGGGCGTTGTTCGCCTCGTGGAAGATCAGGTTGGCCGTCCGGCCCATCAGAAAGGCGTCCGGGCGCCGCTTCGCGATATGGTCCTTCAGGCGGCCGGTCAGGTCGGCGATGACGGCCGCCGAGAACGTCCGCCAGATCCCGTACCCTGGCGACGACGGGTTGTCCGGCAGCGTGTCCAGGCCCGAGTACGCCTTGAAGGCGCGCTGGCAGCTCAGGCAGTGGCAGACGCCGTTGTACACCTTGCTGTAGTCGATCTCGTTGAACCCGAACCAGTTGAAGAAGAAGCCGTCGACCGGGTAGCGGTCGATCACCTCGTCCAGGGCCAGGAACGTCTTCTCCTGATAGTACCCGCCGTTCGGGCAGACGCTGAACAGGCCGCTGTACACCTGGGGCTGGCCGGTCGGGGAGACGTACAGCCACTCCGGGTGCTCGGCGGCGATCTTCGCGGAGACCTTCGAAAAGTCCATCCGCGCCACCAGCTTCAGGCCGCGCGCATGGGCGCCCTTGACGGCGTCCCCGAGCATGTCGCCGCCGGGTCGTCCGTTGAGGTACGGATTGCGGGTCTGGAACGGCAGCGCGGTCGGAAAGAAGGAGAAGATGCCGCCGGCGTTCACGAGCCAGGCATCGGCGCCGTGCCCCTCGATGTAGTCGAGGACGGCATCGACGTCGAGGGTCGCGTCGATTTCGCGCAGGTTGGTCTGGAACATGCCGAACGGGCGGTGCCACCAGGGGCGCCCAGAGTCGGCAGCGGGCGCGACGACGGCGGAAGAGCCGGCGTCGGCTCCCGGTTCGCGCGCGTCAGTGGTGGTCACCGGTCGGCCTCCAGCGGCGTGTAATCATGAATTGCAAACGTTGCCACAAACTTTGCGGCAGTATCGCATGCGCCATCCTGCCCGTCAAGCCGTGCCGTCAGGCTGTCGGGCTGTCCGGCCGTCTGCCGAACGCTTCGCCGTGGCGCTCCGTGGCCCGCCTGACGACTCACGGACGATCAAAGTTGGCTCGAGCGCTACCCGATGCGGCAGCCACGGCTCGTCGTCCGGCCACCCGAGCCGTTGGAGCAGCAGCTCCGCGCCCTGGCGGCCGAGCTGCTGAACGGTGTGCACCACCGTGGTGAGCGGCGGAATCAGGAACGGCGTGAACTCCTGGTTGTTCTGTCCCACCACCGCCACGTCGTCCGGAACGCGCAGCTTCAGGTCGGCGAGCGCCTTGAGGACGGCCGTCGCATGCAGGTCGTTGAAGGCGACGATCGCCGTGGGGCGAGGCCGCGGGCCGCTCATCGCCTCCACGATCCGGTCGTGGGTGTCCATCAGGCTCAGCTTGCTTTCGAGGACGAGCTCCGGGTCGAACGGCACGCCGTACTCGGCCAGCGCGCGTCGGTACCCGGGGGAGCGTTCGAGAGCTGGCACGCTGCGGCCGGCCAGGGTGTGGTACAGGATACGCTCGTGGCCCAGCTCAATCAGGTGGCGCGTGGCGAGGTAGCTGCCCTGTTCGGCGTCGATCAGGACGTAGTCGGCGTTCACCCCGTCGGCGTCGTCCACGCGGCGGTTCAGCACGACGAACGGCATCCCGGCCGAGGCAAGATGCCGGAGCGGCTCGGCGCCACCCACGCCGGAGTTGATGAGCACTCCGTCCACCCGCCTCTCGAGGAGCTGCTGGTACGCCTGACGCTCGGCCTCGACCGACGAGCTGGCGTCACAGACCATCACGCCGTAGCCACGTGGGGTGGCGGCGTCGTAGATACCGCGCAGCAGCGGGCCGTTGAAGGAGGTCGCCCGCGCATCGTAAAGCACCAGCCCGAGCGTCTTGCTGGAGCCCTCCCTGAGCGCCCGCGCATGCTGGTTGACGGTGTACTGAAGCTCGCGAGCCGCATGCAGTACCCGCTCTTGCACCTCCTTCCGCGCGTCGCTACGACCGTTGAGGACGCGAGAGGCGGTGCTGATCGAGACCTGGGAACGTTCGGCGACCTGGCGCAGGGTGACGCGCATCGGTTCATCCGCTCACTGAGATGGCCGCTCGTGCTTCCTGAAAAGTTGCGGAAACGCTTGCAGCACCCAGTATACACGTCTTCGGCCGATAGCGTGTCACCCGCCCGACGTCGGGTCAACCCGATTCAGTTGTCGCCGTCATGAGAACGGTCGTGTCGGCGCGGTCAGGCCAGCGTGAACGCGGGCACCCGCGCCCAGGCCGGCTGTCGCAGCTTCGCGCGGACCTCGGCGCCGCGCTCCGGCGTGAGGGCGTTGGCGACGGCCATCCACGGCATCCCGCGTGCCGTAAACTCGGCCTCCAACGCCGCCATCCGCCCGTCGTCGCACCAGGCCCAGAGGCGCTCGACCAGCGGCTCGAAGGTCCGGGTCCACTCCGGACCGGTCGAGCGGGTCGGCGAGAACTCCTCGATCAGCCGGATCAGCTCCTCGACGCTGGCCTCTTCGACCTGGCGCTGCATGTGCGCTTCGGCCAGCAGGAGCGCCTGGGCGGACGCGTTGCGCAGCGCCCAGGCCTCCCGCAGCGTGCAGGACGGCGCGCCGGCCGGGCCGTGACTGGCGCCGTGACTGGCGCCGTTGGTGTGAGCTTCGCTGGTTCCGTTGGTGGTTGCTGCCATGCTGTCACTCACACTCACTTGAAGAAATACTGCGAATACAGGCCGAGGCACTCGTGCATCTTGGCCCGCTTGACGTACCGCGACTGGTGCTTGACGTAGCCACGGATGATGTCGTCGCGGCGGCTGGTCTGGTTGGCGCTGTACTCCTCGATCGAGGAGATGCAGTTGCGCATCACGTGCGGGTCGTTCTGCCAGTGGCAGGCCGCGAAGGTGATCGTCTCCAGTAGCTCCTTCCGCTCGCCGGTGCGCTCCAGGTAAGAGTCCACCAGCGCGCCCGACCGGGGCGCGTCCTGGACCAGGATCGCCTCTTGCAGCACCGGCAGCAGCCGGTCCACGGCGATCTCGTCGGCGTACGGGCGGTACTCGGAGCGCGGCGCCAGCTCGACCTTCGGGTCGCGTGGGAACATGGCGTTGGCGCGGAAGGCGTCGTTCATGAACCGGGCGGCCATGTAGACGGCCTTCACCTGATGCTTGTTCTCATACGTGCGCAGCCAATGGTTGACCACGTTCATGTAGTCGAACGAGTGCATCGGGTGGCTGAACGCGCTCGGGTGCTCCAGCACGTCGATCATGTAGCGCTGGTACGCCACGGCGATGCCGTCGGTGACGTCCAGCAGGCCGGCCCCCCGCCTGAAGAACGACGAGACGATGGCGTTTACCTCGTGGGGGCCGCCCCACAGCATGGTGAAGGTCAACTGGTCGAGCTCGCGCTCGGAGAGCGGCAAGCCGGAGCGCTTCGGGATCGGCTGGCGCGGCGCGAGCTCGATCTTGACGAGGTTGCTGATCTCGGTCCACAGCCCGTACAGGCGCGGCGAGCAGCCGAGATCGGGCACCACGGTGTAGATGATCTCGTGGGCGTTCTCCCACCCGAGATAGTCCGCGATGTCCACCAGCGCCCGCGCCCGCAGCGCCTTGTGCCCGATGTTCTGGTAGCCGCCGCGATTGATCAGCGTATCCTGCAGATCGATGATGCCGGCGAACAGGATTGCCTCTTTGAGGCGCTCGCGGTTGTCCGGGTTCTCGGCGAGGCCCAGGAACAGGCCGTACGCCTCGGCGCGGTCGCCCTCGGCGATGGCGGTCAACAGCCGCTCCAGCCCCTCGTCCACCGACGGGGCGTGGATCGGGGCGTGGTCCTCGAAATGGATCTTCGGCGGCACCCAGGCCGGCCCGTCGAAGCGGTCCACCTCGGGGTCGTCGCCGGGGTAGCGCAGGTTGCACTTCTCGGCGCGGGCGTAGTGACCCGGGAACTCGCAGATGATCTGCTCCCAGATGTTCAGGCCCTGGGGCGCGTACCACATTGCCTGGACGGTGGGCAGGAGCGCGCGCTCCCTGGAGAGGTGCGGCGTCAGCTTGAGCGCGCCGCGCCAGCCGAGGATGGTGTGGTCGTAGTTGACGCCGCGCATCTCGCCGTCTGCCTTCTTCATCAGGTGCGACGGCACCTGCACGAACGGCGCGGCGGCGGCAACGGCGGCGTGGACCGCGTTTCTGAGCGGCTGTTGCTCCTCGACGATCAGGCGGCAGAACGTATCGGCGGCCTCGCGATACTGTGCCCCGCTGATCTCCTCCTTCATGCGCTCGATCGTGGCGGCTCCGCTGGCCATAGGCTTCCCCCTCCCAACAGTGGTGCAGGCTGATGGCCTGCTACGCGAACTACGGTGACGCGCGTGGCTCGGACGTTGACGCCGTCCGACGCCAGGCCACGCTTTGAGCTGGCGCTTCGAGCGGGCTACTCGATTGACTGGAGCGCGCGGTACTTGCCGCCGAAGAAGAGCAGCGGCGTCTCGACCGGGTTGTGCGCGATGTCCTCGACCTGGCCGACGAACAGCGAGTGGTCGCCGGCCTCGTGGATCGCGACGACGCGGCACGAGAAGGCGGACGGTGCGCCGTCGATGATCGGCACGCCGTCCGGCGACAGGGTGTGCGGGACGTCGTCGAACTGATGCTGGACGTCGCCGTGGCGCCCGGCAAAGCGGTCCGACCACTGCAGGTGATCCTGCGCGAGGACGTTGACCACGAACGGCTCGCCGACCGTCAACAGCTCGTGGGTCCGGTTGCGCCGGTCCACCGAGACCAGAAGCAGCGGCGGGTCGAGCGAGACGGACGTGAACGAGTTGGCGGTCATGCCTCGGAGGCCGTCGCCGTCGCGGACGGTCACAATGGTGACCCCGGTCGCAAACTGGCCGCACGCACGCCGCATGTCCTGCCCGGTAAACGCGGCTTGCGCCGAAGGTTCAGCGGATGCCGGGGTGACCGCCTGAGCCATGTCGTGTCCCTCCTGGTACGGTGTGAGTTACCACTCCGCTTCGACGCACGCGTCGTCGCGCGCCTGGGCGGGCCGAGTGGGCCGGGCAACGGTGCCCTGGAAGCCGAGTGCCGCCGAGATGCCGCGCGCGGCGTCCACCGCGGCGGTGATGCACGCTTCGCCGATCTCCGGCGTGTAGCGGGTGACTGGCGCGCCAATCGTCAAGGCGGCGACGATGGCGCCATCGTGGTCGTAGATCGGGGCCGAGATGCCGACACCGCCGGCGCCGCGCTCGTTCAGGCTGACAGCGTAGCCACGCTCGCCGGTGGCGCGGATCTGCGCCCGCAAGGTGTCCGGATCGGTGACGGTCGTCTCGCTGAATGGCACGAGCCGGGTCCGCGCGATGTACGCCTCGATCTCGGCTTCTGGCTCGCCAGAGAGCAGCAGCTTGCCGATGCCGCTGGCGTACAACGGCGTCGGCTCGCCCGGCTGCATGACGCGCCGGATCGGATGGAGAGCCTGGATGCTGGTGATCGGCACCCAGGCATCGCCCGAGCGCACGGCCAGCCCGACCGTCTCGTTCACCTGATTGCGCGCCGCCACCAGGAAAGGCCGCGCGATGGCGACGATGTCGAGCTGGCGGACGTAGGCGTGCCCGAATTCCAGGATGCGCGCCCCGAGGGTGTACCGGCCGTGCTCGTCGCTGTGGGCGAGACGTTGAGCCTGGAGCGTCCGGAGCAGGCGAAAGGTCGTCGGCACGCTGAGCCCGACGCGGCCAGCCACTTCGGTGAGCGTCTGGGGCGATTCGGACGCGGCGAGCGCCGCGAGCACGCCGACCGCTCGCTCGACCGCGCGAACGCTGTAGGTGTCGTCTTTCACCAGATGAAAACAGCTTTCATAGCCGTGAGGACAGGATAGCGCCCGCTATTTGGAGCTGTCAAGAACGTTTTAGTTGGGGGGTGTGCGTCAGAGTCTTGTGCTCATCCAGATCCGGGGGCGCGATAAATCGGGGCGCGATGAATCGCGCCCGTACAAGGCAGCGTCCCTGGTAGGGGCGCGATTTATCGCGCCCCTACAAAGAGCTCTGCGTTGGGCGGCGCCGCGATGCCGACCGGCCTGCTCGTCAGCGGCGGCCCCAGAGCTCCCGCCAGAGATCGACTAGCTCGCGCTCGGCGGATGCGTCCGGCGGCAGGACGACGCGCGGTCGAAGGCCACGCGTCAGGGTAGCCGGCTCGGTGTCCACGTCCGGCCGGCTGGGCGTCCGGCCAGCGTGGGCCAGCACTGACTGCACGTCCTGGGAGAGCAGGTAGTTGGCGACCAGTCGCGTGGCGTTCGGGCGGTCCGTGGCGACCGAAACGACCATCGCGAGCGGCTGGACCGGGACCGGATCGACCCCGATCCAGGCCGTCTTGCCGCCTGCCCGACGCTCCCGCTCGACGACGTCCATGCGAGCGTCAATGCCGACCGACTGCTGCCCGGAGGTCACGAACACGACCAGCGTGCGCGGGTCGGTCCGGAAGGTGACCGACTGCTGCGCCAGCGCCCTCACCAGCTCGATGGTGCTCTCGCGGCCGCGAGTCTCGACCAGGCTGCGCAGCCAGATCAGGTCCTGATCCTCGATCGCCAGCCGGCCGAAGAAGACCGGGTCCAGCAGATCGTCGTACGTCTTCGGGATGCGCTGGGGCGATACCTGCTCGTTATTGTACTGGACGACGTGATAGGTGCTGGCGACGGCGTACCAGGCGCCTTCGGGATCGACCAGCTCGGGCGGCACGGTGCGCGCCTCAGGCGGCGTCCAGCGCAGCGCGACCTGGGAGCTTCGCAGCAGCGGGCCGCTGTCGCCAACGTACACGTCCCAGCCGACGCCGCCGGCGCGTGCGTCCGCCAGCGACTGCTGATACAGCTGCCGGTCGGCGCCGCGACGCCATTCGACTTTGAGCTTCGGATAGCGCTGGCCCAGCAGCCGCTCGATCCCCTCGATCTCGCCGGCGGTCAGGTCGGCCCAAACGCGTACGGGCTGCTCGGACTGGGCCGCCACGTACCAGCCCCCGACGGCGGCCGGCGGCTCGGCGGTCGGGCGCGGCGCCGGCGTCGGGCTTGCTACAGCGGTCGGGGCCGGCGTGGGCTGCTGGAAGCTGCACGCCGCGACGAAGGCCAGCACGAACACGAGTCCCGCGACGACCGTGGTCAGTCGGCGCAGGCGGGAGCAGAGACGTCTGAGGTCGGGCGAACGATGTGTGAGCGGCATGGCAGATGGTCGTCGGATCATCAGGGACGCCGTCCATTGCTGGCAAGGAATGACCGTGGAACGATGCCGTGTGACGAGGCTGCTGTTGGTCACTGTCGCCCAGATGCGGCGAGACTCTCTCTCGAACGGCCATACTATGCCGACGGCACTGACCGCGTATTCGCTCACCTGATTTGCTTCATGGATGTATCGATGTCTGGACGCTCGCAACGGCAAGATGCCCTGCTCTTGATGGCACACGGGAGTCGGGATGCGGAGGCCCGCCAGGAGTACCGCCGCATCCACGACGCTCTGGAAGCACGTCTCAGCCCGACCCCGGTCGTGTTCTCTGTCCTGGAGTTTCCAGGCGACGACTTGCCGTCGATTCAAGAGGGCTGGAGCCGGTGTCTGGCGGCCGGAGCGACTCGGATCGTCGCGCTGCCGTTCTTTCTGTTCCCAGCCGGTCACGTCCGCGAAGACCTGCCGAGCGAGCTGCGCGAGGCGCGAGAGGCGGGCGGCTGGGCCGACGTCGAGCTGCTGCCGCCGCTCGGCGCGCCGGACGAGCTGCTCGACGCGGTCGAGGCTCGCGCCGCTGCTGCCGCCGAATCTGACGCCGACGGAAACACCGCCATCGTACTCGTCGGCGCGGGCACCAGCGATCCGGATGCCAACGGCGACCTCTGCAAGACAGCCCGGCTGCTCTGGGAGCGCCTCCAGGATCGGTACGCGCTGGTCGAGCCGGCCTGGATCAGCCTGACCCGGCCGAGCGTGCCCGAGACGATCGACCGGTGCGTCAAGCTCGGAGCAACCCGGATCGCGGTGGTGCCGTTCTTCCTGAACACCGGCGTCCTGCTCAAACGGATCGACGCCCGCCTGGCCGAAGCTCGTGAGGCGCACGCGGCGGTGTCGATCGCGCGCGGCGACCATCTCGGGCTCCATCCGCGCCTGCTCGACTTGCTGGAGCGGCGCGCGCGGGAAGGGCTGGCCGGCACCGCTGGCATCGACGGCATGACCGCCGTCTGCGGCCGGCCATCCTGCCTGTCCGTTGTGGCGGGGCGGATCGAGCTGGCGCGGCGGCCCACTCAGGCGGTCTGAGCGACCAGTCCGCCGCGCATCTGGACGCCTTCGCGGGCGGAGCGCCTATACTCCGGTGGGGAGACGTGCCGACCCCTGGAGGATCGCCACCGATGGCACGATGGCTCGCGAGTTTCGCAGTCGTCATGACACTGGCCGCGACAGCGGCGTTCGTTGCGCCCGGGTTCCTGCTCGAAGGACCGTATGAGCCGCTGCGGACCAGCGACGCGATCGTCGTGATCAGCGGCGACGAGGCGCTGGCCCGCTACCGCGACGGCGTGCGCCTGTACCGCGCCGGGTGGGCGCCGCGCCTGATCTTCTCGGGGGCGGCCTGGGACGGCGGCAGCTCCAACGCCGAAGTGATGAAGGCGCTCGCCCTGGAAGACGGTATCCCGGAGTCCGCCATCCTGGTCGATCCGAGCGCCGACGACACCTACGGCAACGCGGTCAACACCCGCGACCTGATGCTGTCTCACGGGCTGAGCAGCGCGATCCTGGTGACCTCGCCGTACCACCTGCAGCGGGCGGTGGTGACGTTCCGGGGCGTCTTCGACGGGACCGGTCTCAAGGTGATCGGACGGTCCGCCCCGGATGGCGCCTGGCGCAAGACGAGCTGGTGGGCGCAGCCGACCACCCGCGAGTTGACGTTCCGGGAGCTTGAGAAGCTGGGGTACGTGACGCTGACCGGCCGCTACAACTGACCCGGCCGAATCGGGATCAGTGGCCGTAGCCGACCAGCTCGACGTATCCCTGGCCGGCGAGCGGCTTGCCGTCTCGGGTGCCGGTGACGTCCTGGGCGCCTTCCCAGTACACCATCGACGTGGAGCGGCGGGTGTCCAGCTCCTGGTCGGCCAGCACCGGCGTGATGGTCAGCTCCAACCGCTGCTCCCGCAGCGTGGCGCGCCAGCCGCTCGGGTAGGTGACGCCGGAGCGTGGGCTGGTCCACTGTCCGAGCGGGGTGATCTCGAAGTCGCTGCCTGACAGGTGGCGGAACGAGCCGTCTGGCGCCACGTAGGTGCCGTAGACGATCGTCGTCTCGCCGGCCGGGTTGCGGATCAAGTTGAGCATCAGGTCGGCGCCGTCGTCGAGCTGGAGGCTGAACCAGTCCCAGCCGCCGCCGACCACCAGGAAGTTGCCCCACTGCTTGTCGAACCAGGCCAGCCCGCTAACGGGAATCTGCTCGCCGTTGTCCTGAATGGTGCCGGCGATCTCCATCCGGGTGCGGGAGTAGTAGTACGAGTCGCCGGCCGGGCCGAACGTCACCAGGCCGCCCTCGTGGAGGACTGGCGGGCGGTTCGTGGTGAGGCTCAGGTCGATGCCGTACTCGCCGCCCGTGGCCTGGAGCTTGTCTGACCCGAGCAGGCCACGCATCTGCCAGCCGCCGACGTTCAGGTCGAAGCCCTGGGGCGGCTGGGCCTGCGCACCGAAGCTGCTGCGATCCTCGAAGTGGAACTGGCCGCGCTGCTGGTCGGTGATCGCGAAGTGGGAGACATAGTACGGCTGGAGGGTGGCGCGGAGGATCTGAAAGGTGACCAGCTCGAAGCCCCAGCGGCGCCCGTCGGCGGCCTGGAGGTGGCCGGTGTAGTACCACCACTCGGTCAGGTCCGCGTGCGGCGCTTCGTCCTTCGGGAAGGTGACTGATGGGTAGACGTTCGGCGTTGGCGGCGGGGCTGGCGGCAGTCCGGGCTCCGGGGCGGCGGCGCAGGCGCCGAGCAGGAGCGCGACGACGACGCTCAGCGTGAGCCAGGCGTGGGCGGCGGTAAGCACGCGGATCGGCGGACGCATCAGACGGTCCCCCCCAGCCGGGCCGGCAAGAGGCGACGAACGGCGCGCGGCGCCCACCAGTTCCAGTCGCCGAGCAGCTGCATGGTGGCCGGCACCAGCAGGCCGCGCACGACCGTGGCGTCCAGCAGCACCGCCACCGCCGTCCCGAGGCCGAGCGCCTTGATCAGGATGATGTCCGCCGCGATGAAGCTACTGCTGACCAGCACCACGATAGCCGCCGCGCTGGTGATCAGGCGGCCGCTCCGCTCCAGGCCGACTGCGACGCTGCGGGCGTTGTCGAGGCCGCCGTCGTACGCCTCTTTGACGCGCGAGAGCAGGAACACCTCGTAGTCCATCGAGAGGCCGAACAGGACGCAGAACATCACGATCGGCAACGACGCCTCGATGAAGCCGAGCGGCTCGAAGCCGAGCAGCCCCGAGAGGCGCCCGTCCTGGAAGACCACCACCAGCGCGCCGTAGCTTGCCAAGATGCTGAGTGTGTTCATCACCAGCGCCTTGAGCGGCAACACCACCGAGCGGAACAGCAGCAAGAGGACGATGTACGTCGCGGCGACGATCAGCAGCAGCGCGCGCGGCATCTCCTGGTAGAGACCCTCGGAGTAGTCGATCACGCCGGCCGTGCCGCCGGTGACCCGGAAGCTGAGGCCGCCGCCGATGGGCGTGTTGCGGATCGCCTTGACGAGCGATTTCGAGAGGTCGGAGACCTGGCTGCCCTTGCTGACCACGCGCACCAGCGTGAACCGCTCGCGAGTGGTGTCGGCAGCGAGGGCGCGGGCGTACGGGTCGGCGATGCGGCTCGGGTCAGCGAAGATCAACAGGTGCTGTTCGAGGGTCAGGCGCGGGTCCAGGCTGACGATGCTGTCCACCCTCTCGACGCGGCTGTCGGCGCGAATGCGGGAGACAAACTCGTCCAGCGCGACCAGCCGCTCGGGCGCGTAGATCGAGTCCGGCGCGGAGACCGCGACCAGGATCGGGGCGATCTCGCCCTGGCCGAACGCCGTCCGCAGCTGGTCGAATCCCTGGCGCGACTGGACGTCTGACGGCAAGATCGACGCGTCAGGTGCGCCGAGCTTGACGTGCAGGAACGGCGAGCCGAGCAGCACCAGGAACGCCAGCACGCTGACGAACACCAGGACCGAGCGGCGCATCACGTAGAAGGCGACGGCGTGCCAGAAGCCGCCCTCGCCGGTGCGCGGCTTGAGGACGCTCAGCGCGTCGATGCGGCGCCCGAGGACCGCCAGGATCGCCGGCAGCAGCGTCAGCGCGGCCAGCACCGAGAGGCCGACCACGACCGAGCCGGCGATCCCGAGCGACCGCAGCGCATTGAAGGTGAACGTCGTCAGGCCGAGCAGGCCGATCAGCACCGTCAGCCCCGAGAACAGCACGGCCTTGCCGGCGGTCGCCATCGCGACGCCGAGCGCGTGGGGCGCGTCGTGGTCGGCCAGCTCGTCGCGGAAGCGGCTGACCACGAACAGCGAATAGTCGATCCCGAGGCCGAGCCCCAACATGCTGACCAGGCTCATCGCGAAGATCGATATCTCCGTGAACCGGGTGATTAGCACGACCGAGCCGAGGGTCAGCGCGACCGCCGTGCCGCCGATCAGGGCCGGCACGACCGCCGCCACCAGCGACCCGAACACCAGCACCAGCGCCAGCCCCGCGAACGGGAACGAGATCAGCTCGGCGCGGCGGAGGTCGCGCTCGGTGACCGACTGGATGTCGCTGAAGAAGACCGGCGCGCCGGTCAGCGTCATGTCGAGGCCGCTGGGGCGAAGGGCGCCGCGAATCTGGGGGATCACACCGCGGAACTCGTCGGGCAGGGTCCGCAGCGCGATCATCGCGTAGGCGGTGTGGCCGTCCGGGGCCGCTTGACGCGGGTTGTCGCGGTGGGTGGTGACGCGGGAGACGAGCGGCAGAGCGCGCAGGTCGCGGAGAGAGGCGTCAACCGCGTCGTAGTACGCGGGGTCGTTCGTGGCGAGCGTCGGGCTGGAGAAGATCACCAGCAACGCCGATGGGTTCTCGCCAAGCGCGGCCTGGATCGACTGAGTGGCCCTGGTCGCTTCCAGACGCGAGGTCGAGAAGCCGCCCGGCGAGAGGGTGCGCGAGGCGCTTGGCGCGGCCGGGAGGGCTACCATCAACGCGACGGCCCACAGTCCGAGGACCAGCCAGCGATGACCGTGGATCCAGCGACCGAGGCGGTAGTACGGGTCGTGGGAGAGCGATTCAGACGTCACAGCACGCTCGATTGCAGGCATTTCGGTGTCGATGCCGATGCGTTTGGGATGTAGGGCGCGGGCGCGCGGTCACGCGGCATGGTGCGCTCTGATGAACCTTACGGAACCGAGGGGCGTCGCGGCTTCATTTCGTCGGCTCGACCGTCCGATCCAGGAAGTCCCGCACGGCCGCGTTGAAGGCGTTGGGATCCTCCCAGCACGACATGTGGCCCGCGCCTTCCACTACGACCAGCTCGGCATCGTGGATCACCCTGGCGAGCTCACGCGCGTCGTCGGGAGTGGTGGCGGCGTCCTCCGAGCCGACCAGCACGAGCGTCGGAAGACGGACTTCGGCGAGCGGGCCGAGCATGTCCGGGCGGGAGGCCAGCCCCTGGAGCGCCGCGATCACCGCGTGCGGTCGCTGGCTCAGGATCGTCTGGCGGAAGCGCTCGACGAGCTGGGGGCGATCCGCGAAAACGGCCGGCGCGAACATGCGCGGCATGACGAGGTCGGCGAACGGACCCAGGCCGTCCTGCTCGATGACGGCGGCCTGGGCGGCGCGGGCCTGCTTGCGCTCCTCGCTGTCACCGTGTCCCATCGTGTCGGCCAGCACGACGGCGGTCAGACGCTCGGGCCAGCGGGTCATCAGCTGGATCGCAACGTAGCCGCCCATCGAGAGGCCGACGACCGCCGTCTGCTCGATCCCCAGCTCGTCCAGCAGCACCACCACGTCGGCCGCGTAATCGACCGTCTCGTACGGGCCGTTCGGCGCCTCGGTGGCGCCGTGGCCGCGCAGGTCCGGCACCACGACGCGGTAGCGGTCGGAGAGGGCCGACACGACCTCGTCCCACATCGCGCCGTTCAGGGGGAAGCCGTGGAGCAGGACGACGGGCGCGGCCGAGCGGTCGCCGTGCTCGGCGTAGCGCAGTGGGATCGGCGGGCGTGGCATAGCGCGCCTCCGTGCGTGAGGTGAGATGGCTGACGTGTCGATGCTGGCTCGACACGACCGCGTGTCGGATCGTACCACCGTGCGAGGATCGTGCCTGACCGGCCGGTATACTGGGGCGCATGAGCGATCGGCCGAGCGGTCCAGTGGCGTACACCGACGGGGGATGCATCGGGAACCCGGGGCCGGGCGGCTGGGGCGTCCACCTGGAGTACCCAGACGGACGGGTGGTGGAGCTCGGCGGCTCGGAGCTCCAGACCACGAACAACCGGATGGAGCTGCGGGCGGCCATCGAGGCGGCGCGGGCGGTCGGCGGCTGGCCGGCCGCGACCATCGTCACCGACAGCCAGTACGTCAGGCGCGGGATCACCGGCTGGCTGGCCGGCTGGAAGCGCAAGGGCTGGGTCACCGCTGCCGGTCAGCCGGTGCTGAACCGCGACCTCTGGGAGGAGCTCGACGCGGCCTCCGGCCCCCAGATCGCCTGGGAGTGGACGCGTGGCCACTCTGGCGATCCTGGCAACGAGCGCTGCGACGAGATCGCGTCGTGGTTCTCGGCGAGCGTAGCGCCGCTGGCCCGAGGCCGTCGCCGGAGCACGAACGGGAACGGGAACGGCACGAACGGGAAGGTCTCGAACGGAAGCGGCTCGAACAGGACGCCGCTGCCCCACCTGACGCCGTTCGGCACTGTCTACCTCAGCGTGGTGGACGGCATCCCGGCCCGCCACGCGACCTGGGCGGAGTGCGAGCAGCGCGTCAAGGGCGTCAAGTCGGCGCGCTTCAAGAAGGTGAAGTCGCAGGCCGAAGAACGCGAGGTGTTCGCGAAGTGGGGAGTCACCGACGATGACCTCTTCGGGATTTGAGCACGAGCGGGCGCTTTCCGAGCAGTTCGCCCGCGAGTTTGGCCGTACGCCAGAGCTGTTCGCTTCGGCGCCGGGGCGGGTCAACCTGATCGGCGAGCACACCGACTACAACGACGGGTTCGTGCTGCCGCTGGCCGTGCCGCTGCGGACGCGGGTGGCACTGGCGAAGCGGGATGACGACCTGGCGCTCGCGAGCAGCCGCGAGCGTGACGACGGCCACGTCGCCGAGTACCAGCTGGGGCGCGAGCGGCGCGGCGCGGGCTGGCTGGACTACGTGCAGGGTGTAACGTCGGTGCTCCGCTCGGCCGGGCATCAGGTCGGTGGCTTCTGCCTGGCGCTGGAGTCGGACGTGCCGCTCGGGAGCGGGCTGGCGTCGAGCGCTGCGCTGCTGGTGGCCGTGGCCCGTGCGCTCCGCGAGGCGTTCGCGCTGGAGATCGACGACGTGACGCTCGCCCGGCTGGCCCAGCGCGCGGAGGTCGATTTCGTGGGGGCGCGCGTCGGAATCATGGACCAGTTGTGCGCCAGCCTCGGCGACGAGCGGCACGCCCTGTTCGTGGACACGCGCTCGCTGGCGTACGAGCGCGTGCCGTTCCCAGAATCGCTGGAGCTGGCGGTGATTGGCTCCGGGGTGAGCCACAGCAACGTGGCGGGCGAATACAACGCACGCCGGAGCGAGTGCGAGCGGGCCTGCGAGCTGCTCGGGGTGGCGGCGTTGCGCGACGTGACGCTGGACGACATGGCGAAGATCGAGGCGCTGCCACCGCCGCTGGCTGGCCGCGCCCGTCACGTCGTCGCCGAGAACCAGCGTGTGCTCGAGACGGTGGCCGCGCTCCGCGAGGGTCGGCTGGACGATCTCGGCCCCTTGCTGGCGGCCTCGCACCGCTCGATGCGCGACGACTATCAGGTCTCGGTCGGCGAGATCGACCTGCTGGTGGAGCTGGCCGACGCCCGCCCTGAGGTGATCGGAGCGCGCCTGACCGGCGGCGGCTTCGGCGGCTCGATCGTGGTCGTGACGGCGGCCGGGCAGGCACGCGAAGCTGGCCGCGCCATCGTGGACGAGTACGTCGCGCGGACGGGCCGCGCTGGCCGCCTGCTGGTGCCGGCGGCCGAGGGCTCGAGCTAGCGTTTCCGTCGCCGAGGTCGTCTGGCGGCTGACCGCGCCGGCGTTCGTGCCGTACGTCGTGCAAACGTCGGTCGGCGTCCCCGCGACGTGGCGGTCGGCGTTTCTACGTATGGTCCGACGCCTGCGTGGAGCGCGGCGCCGGCACGATTCGACAGGTGCGGCGCGCTTGCCGTCGCGCTCTCGACAGAATGAGACGATCTGCTCGTTCTGTGCCCAATCTCGTGGTCAGCGGGCGGTTCGGTGCGCTATCCTCCCGCCCCGGAGGTCCGACACATGGCGACGCGTGCTCGTGCCTGGCTCTTTGGCTGCCTCGCACTGCTGGTGGTTCTGGTCCCTGTCGTCGCCGTGTCGGCCAGCCAGGCTCCAGCGCCGGAGCACGTTTCGGCGGACGTCGTCTCGCAGATGCCGTACAAGGAGCCAGGATCGGCCGCCGCGCCGCTCCAGGCCGGCGCCGTCACCCGCCAGGCGTACGACCTCTTGCTCGACAACTACGTGACGCCGCCTCCTCCTGGGGCATTGCTGTCGGCCACCGTCGGGGAGCTGGTCAAGCGAGTCGCGGAGCGGCGCCCTGGCGACCTGCCGACGGTGAGCATCGCCGCCGACGCCAGCCGAGAAGATGCGTACATGACGTTCTCGACCTGGCTGGACGCCGTGAGCGTAGTGCTGGCCCCGGTGATGGACCGGGCGGGCCTGGACGAGATGGCGACGAAAGCGCTCGCGACGGCGGTCGCCGAGCACCACACGCGCTACCTGGACCCCCGCCAGAACGCCGAGCACGAGGCGTGGCGACGTGGCGAGTCGAAGTACGAGGGGATCGGCGCGCGCTTGCGCCGGCCGACGACCGTCGTCCTGGAAGTGTTCGACGGAAGCCCGGCGGCGGCGGCTGGCGTCAAGATCGGGGACCGGATCGTCGCGGTGGACGGCGTGGCGGTCGTCAGCGACAGCACCGAGAACGCGATCAACCGGTTGCGTGGCGCGCCGGGAACGTCGGTCCAGGTGACGGTTGAGCGGCGCGGCGAGCCGGCCCCGCTCACGCTGACCCTGGTGCGCGGCGAGATCACGCTGCCGTTCGTCAAATGGAGCGTGCTGCCGCGAGACGACGGCCGCAAGATCGGCTACATCCAGATTCGTGGATTCCCCGAGCCGAGCGTGGACGAGAAGGTCGGACAGGCGCTGTCCGAGCTGGACGGGCGCGGCATTGACGGCTTGATCCTGGACCTGCGCGGCAACAGCGGCGGGCGCATCGACGTGGGCATCAAGGTAGTCAGCCGGTTCCTCCAGGACGGCATCATCTTCCAGCAAGTGGACCGGTCCGGACGCGAGCGCAAGGTGTCGCCGGTTCCGGGTCAGTACTGGCAGCGTTCGGTGCCAATCTCGGTGCTGGTTGACGGCGGCACCGCGTCGATGGGCGAGATCGTCAGCTCGGCGCTGCAAGAGGCGGGCGCCGCGCGGATCGTCGGCACGACGACTGCTGGCAGCGTCGCGGGCGCGCGTATGTATCCGCTGGCGAACGGCGGCGCGCTCCAGATCACCGTGCTGACGATCACCTCCGGTCAGGGGCGGGTTCTCAACGACGCGGGCGTGACCCCTGACGTGAAGATCGACCTGTCGGACGACGACCTCGTGAACGGCTTCGACTCGCAGCTCGAATCGGCGGTCAAGGCGCTGGCTCGGCCCGCGGCGCCGATGTCGCTCGTCCCGTTCGTGATTCCGGCGCCGCTGGAGCGTGCCGCGTGAGCGAGCCAGCCGTGCCCACTGCCGACGGCGCGACGCCCGGGTCCGAGCGCCACGTGGTCCTCGCCCAGGTCATGTTGCCAGCCGACGCGAATCCGTCTGGCGATGTCCACGGCGGCACGCTGATGAAGCTGGCCGACACGGCCGGTGGGATCGCGGCGGTGCGGCACGCCAGGCGGCGGGTGGTGACGGCCATCGCGGACTCGATGACGTTCGAGTATCCGGTCAAGGTGGGCGATCTGGTGTCGATCGACGCGCAGGTCAGCTGGGTCGGGCGTTCGAGCATCGAGGTCGAAGTCTCGATCTTCGCCGAGAAGGTGGTCACCGGCGAACGACGCCGGACGTCGCTGGCATACTTCGTGTTCGTGGCCCTCGGTCCGGACGGCCGGCCACACGAGGTTCCGCCGCTGGAGCTCCGCACGGACGCCGAGCGGGCACGCTTCGCTCGCGCCGAGGAGCGGCGCCAGTTTCGGCTGGCGCAGCGCGGTCACCCGTCGTCGTGATTCGGTGGAGGGGCCGGCTCGCCTCGCGAGTCGCCCGTCTGCACGCTGGTGGCGGAGTCGATGGCGAGCACTGAGGCGCAGCGCGGACGGTTGCGAATCGTCTCCGGCCTGGAGCTGCCCGCCAGACCGTCCGCTGAGATCTTGCGGCGCGGCTGGCGTCTGCTGACGCATCCGCTCACGCTGACGGTCGTCGGCGACGCCAGCGCGGTCGCCGTGCTGTTGGGCAGCGTCGTCGCCGTCTTCTGGCCGCTGCTGACCGGCATCGGCGTCTACGCCGAGTCCGACACGTTCACCTACTTCTTCCCGGTGTATTCGGTGCTGCACGACGCGGTGAGCCGGGGCGAGCTGCCGCTCTGGACGCCAGACGTGTTTGGCGGCTTTCCGCTCTTTGCGGAGGGCCAGATCGGGGCGCTCTACCCGCCGTCGCTCCTGGCGGTCTCCTTGCTCTCGACGGTCGATGGGTTCTTGCTGCTGCGCGTCTTCCACGTGACGGTGGCGGTGCTCGGGACGTTCGCGTTTGCCAGAGCCTTGAGGGTCGGCACGGCCGGCGCGATCGTCGGCGGACTGTCGTTCGGCCTGGGCAGCTTCGTGATCGCGCAGCAGCACCACGCGAACCTGCTGGCGACCGCCGTCTGGCTGCCGGTCCTGCTGGCCTGCCTGGAACTGTCGATGGCGCGCCAGGGGTGGCTGAGCCACGGGCTGCTCGGGCTGGCGGCGCTGCTGCTCGGCGTGGCGGCGCTGGCGACCCACGTCCAGCCGCTGATGCTGATCGGCGCCACGATTGGCGGCTACGTGGTGGCGCGTCAGCTGTGGATGGCGGCGACCACGGTTCGCGAGCGCGGCGTGCGGCCCGGGCTGCTGACCGGTGGCCTGCTGCTGGTGGACGGCGCTGCCATCGTGGTGTTCGTCGGGGCGGTGGGCGCGCTGATCGCCGCTGCCCAGATCCTGCCGCTCTACGAGCTGAGCCAGGAATCGTGGCGGGCGCACGGCTGGTCGTACCAGGATGCCATCGAGTATTCGCTGCCGCCGGTCAACCTGCTGACGCTGGTGTTCCCGTTCTTCTTCAGAATGCCGGACGGCGGCCAGTGGTCGCTCTGGCAGATCTGGGAGTCGGTGCTGTACGTCGGCGTGGCGCCGGCGATCCTGGCGGTCGTCGCGGCGGTAGCGGTGCGCCGCTGGTCGGTGGCGTTCTTCACGCTGACCGGGCTGGTCAGCGGCCTGTTTGCGCTCGGCGGGTACGCGCCGTACGGCCTGTACGAGTGGCTGTGGCTGATTCCCGGCATGAGCCTCCAGCGCGCGCCCGGCCGCTTCACGATGGTGACCGCGCTGAGCCTCGCCATGCTGGCAGCGCATGGCGCCGACTGGGTCGCCGCGCGTGCCAGCGACAGCGCGCGGGGATCGCGAGGTCGCCGCCAGCTGCTGGCACTGCACGTCGGCGTCCTGCTGCTGCTCGGCGCGCTCCTGTTTCACCTGGTGGTCTGGCGGGCCTGGGTGCTCGCCGACCGGGCCTGGGCGATGCAAGTGCTGGCCGCGACGTATCTCGGACTGTTCCACGATCCGCTCCAGCACCTCGAGCCGATCGACGTGGTGACCGGGCTGCAGGCGTCGCTGGATCTTGCCAACCCGAAGACCGCGATGCCGCTCGCCGTGATGGGCCTGTTCGCACTGCTCGTGCTGGTCTGGCGCGAGCTGCCGCGCGCACGCGTCGTCTGGCAGACGGCGCTGGTCGCGCTGGTCGCCGTCGATCTCGTCGTGTTCGCCAGCGATTTCCACCCGCTGGTGGACGTATCGTACCTGGCGGACCCCGGTCCGGCCGGGCGGATGCTCGTGCAACAGGCTGGCCCCTGGCGCGTGCTCACCCGGCCGGAAGTCGAGACGCCCCAGCCGAACGAGCTGCTGCCCCACGGCATCGCCGAAGCGGCCGGCTACAGCCCGCTCGAGCTGGAGCGGCATCGCTGGTACGAGCAGTCCACACAGACCGTGGACGACGTGCTGCTCGACCTCTGGTCGGTGCGGTGGATCGTGGAGACGTCACGGCCGGAGCCGCGACCGTCCTACCATCTGGTCAGCTTCCATCCCCGCCGGCCGCTGATGGTGGGCGGCGCGGGCACCCCCAATGGCGAGATCGCGCTTCAGCCTGATCCGACCCTGGCGACCCAGATCCGCTTGATCTCGGGGCTGAGCGGCGGCGAGTCGATTCCGGATGGAGTGGTCGTCGGCGAGTGGCTGGTGACCGACGCCGACGGCCTGCGCTACGTCTTTCCAGTTCGAGCCGGACGGGAGATCGCGGAGTGGCGCCCACGGACGGCGGGATTCTCGGTTGCGCACCGCCCCATCGAGACGGCCGGCACGATCGTCATAGACGGCCAGGGGACGACGCGGGTGCTCGGTTACGCGGAGCTCAACTTCCCGCGCCGTGTGACGGTGGCGAAGCTCGAATACCGGCACCTGAATCCGGTCGGGCGGACCGTGCTCCACGGCGTGGCGCTGTACGACCACGACGAAGACACGGTCGAGCAGGTGGGGCGGGAGGACCGCTACAGCGTCGCCTACGCCGACCCTGACGTCACCATCTACGAGAATCCGCGCGCCTACCCACGGGCGTTCGTGGTGCCGGAGGCCGTGCTCGCGCCAGACGGCACCGCTGCCATGGTGCGCCTGCGTGACGGCCCGCTCGACCCGCGCCGACAGGTCGTGGTCGAGAGCGCACCGGCGAGCGGTCTGGGGCCGTTCACTGGCACTCCGGCTGCCGGCGCCACCATCGTCGCCGAAGGCACGTCGGTGCTGGACGTGCAGGCCACGGCGCCGTCTGGGGGCTTCCTGGTACTGACCGACCCGTTCTATCCGGGCTGGCGGGCGTTCGTGGACGGCGTGGAGACGCCCATCCTTCGCGCGGACTTCCTGTTCCGCGCGGTCGAGCTGCCGCCGGGCACGCACGCGGTCCGGTTCACGTTCACGCCCGACTCGCTGCAGCGTGGCTCGCTGCTGTCGCTGGCCGGGCTGGCGATCGCGCTGCTCGCCATCGCGGTCGGGCTGGTCGGGCCGCTGGTGACGCGGGTGCCGTGGGGCCGCCTCAGGTCGTCGCGCCGGGCGAGAGCGTCAGAGCCGCCCGGTTCGGCAGCTTCCGACATGGTCGAGCGAGAGTCCGCTGATCCCGGTGCCGACGACCACCAACAATCGGTCGCGCCGGTCCAGCGGCGCGCCGACGACGCTCAGATCGAGTAGGTCTGGCCGTCCGTGACGCGCTCGACGGCGCCGTCGAACTGCGTCGCGGCCTCGCGCGCGGCCCGGTCCGGGTCGGTCGGATCGAGCGGGGCGTGGGTGATCAGGAGGCGTCGTACGCCCGCTCGACGGGCGACCTCGCCAGCCTCTGAGGCGGTCAGGTGGCCGCGCTTGAGCGGGTCTGGCTCGTCCTGGCCGGGGTGCAGCATGGCTGCCTCGCAGAGGAGCGCGTCCGCGCCGCGCGCGTGCTCCACCAGCTCCGAGCACGGCGCCGAATCCGACGAGTAGACGAGGCTCCGGCCGTCCACGGCGAATCGCATCGCGAACGACGGAACGTAGTGCTGCACGCGACGAAACGTCACGGTCAGGTCTGAAACGTGGAGCGGCGTACCGGGATCGTACTCGGCGAGTGCGAACACCTCGGCGAAGAAGCCGGGGTTGCGGTCGATCGCCATGCCTAGCCCGGCCAGGACGTCACAGCCTCCCGGCGGCAGCAGCACCGTGAGTGGGCGATCCCCACCCAGGCCGCCGTACTTGACGCCGTAGCGCAGGCCGACCAGATCCATGTAGTGATCGGGGTGCATGTGCGAGACGACGACGGCGTCGAGCTCGCGTGGGTCGAGCTTGGCGCGCAGCCGCCCCAGCACGCCGGAGCCGCAATCGACCAGCACGCGGGCCGTGCCCGCCTGCACGAGGTATCCGGAGCAGACCCCACCAGGGTTGGCCCAGGCCACACCCGACCCGAGCACCGTCAAGAGGATCGCGCCCATGTGCCCGCCTCTACGTGCGAGGTCACCCGCCTCGCGTGGGCGGTACGGTAGCCGTTCCGGCCCGAGAACCGCAACAGAACGTGTGCGAGAGCATCGCGCCCGGGCCTTATCGGGCGGCGCGAGAACGCCGGGGTGGCCGGCGAGGCATGGTATACTGGGACAGCACGGCCAGTCTCGTGCTGGGAGAGTCGTCACTGGAAGCGCAAGAGCTCGCAAGGCGGATCGTCGAGATCGCGTCGGACAGGCAGGCCAGCGACATTGTCCTCCTTGACATTCGGCCGATCGCCACGGTTGCAGACTACTTCGTGGTTCTGAGCACCGCGAGCGAACGGCAGATGACCGCCGTCGTTCGTGAGGTGGAGCAGTCGCTGCGGAACAACGACGGGATCAGACCGTTGCGTACCGAGGGTCAGGCGTCCTCGGGCTGGGTGCTGATGGATTACGGCGACGTCATCGTCCACCTGTTCAGCGCCGAGCAACGCGGCTTCTACCGTCTCGAGGAGCTGTGGTCAGCCGCCGTTCCTCTTGTCCGGGTGCAATAGGGGAGCGAGGGCGCGATCACAATGCAGTGTCGATCTGGAACCCTCTTCAGCATCGGGCTCGGCCTGGGCGTGGTCGTCGGGATCGCGCTCGGGACCGTAGTGGCGCTGCGGCTTGGCTCGCCGACGCTCGGAGCCATGCGTGGGCTGTTGGACCGCATGTCGGCCCGCCGCGATCAGGTGCACTTCGAGCTGCTGCTCCAGTAGCGTGGACCGCGAGCGGGACCGCGCCCCTGTCAGAGTCAGCTCGCGGGTAGCCTGACCCGGAAGATCGTCCGGCCGTCCGCGCTGTAATGGTCGAGTGTGCCGCCGGTCTCTTCGAGGGCTCGGCACGCCAGGAACAGCCCGAGCCCGAGGCCGCGAATGCCGGCTCGGCGCGCGTTCGATCCACGCTCGAATGGTTGATAGATCCGTTCGGCGTCCGGCTGTTCGACCCCGATGCCCTGATCCTCGACGCACACCTCGACGGTCGCGCCAACGCGGTCGATCCTCAGAGCGATGGGGGAACCGGGCGGCGAATACTGCGCGGCGTTCGCCAGCAGATGGGCCAGCGCTCGCCCGACCAGGCTCGGATTGCAGATTGCGCGCGCGGCGCCCTCGACCACGATCGGATGGGCGTGGTTGTCACGATGAGCGGCCTCGAACGCGACGCCGCTCACCAGCTCTTCGACTTTGACCTCAGAGCTGCCCGAGGCGTGACCGTCGGACTCCAGCTCGGCCAGCTCGGAGAGCTGCTCAAGCATGGACGACAATCGCGTGGACTCGCGAACCACCACCGACAGCGCGTTGGTGGCGCGGGCATTGTCACGCAGCGACCGCTGAAGCACCTGCGAGTAGCCGTGAATGGAGGTCAGCGGCGTACGCAGCTCGTGAATGGCGCTCGACGGTAGCCCGGCCCGGCACGGCTTCGACACCTGCCGCGTACGGGACGGCCCCTCGTCATTCGGCGCCGCCTCGGCTCGGGCCGATGTCCCGGAATCGCGTCCGCCCGGCCTTGCGCCGCGGTCGCCCGTCAAGACTGAGGTCACCGTCATGTCCGTGCGGGTCAGCGACACAACACCCGGCAAGTCCAGGCCCGACATTCGATACACTCCGGGGAAGAGGATGAGCGGTCGCTGTGATGCGCAGGACGCGACACCAGGCGCGGGTCATCACGTCCAGTCATCTTTCTCTCTGAATTTCAAGCCCTCCGCACGAGGCGTGCCAGCATGAGCGTGGATCGAACAGAAGCGACAGATCCCGACGATAGCGCAACCCAGCCGAGCATCGTCGGAGACGTGGTATTCGGCGGGGCCGACAGCCCTGTCGCCGTCTGCACCCTCGGCAGCCGTGCGCTGCTGGCCGAGCTGGCCGGACGGCCGGAGATTTTCGTTGCCGGCCGGGTCTTCACCGAGAACATCGGCGTCGAGAAGATGGTCGAGAACCTGGCGGCGCTGCCCTCGATCCGGTACCTGATCGTCTGTGGCCGTGAGACTCAGCATCTCGTAGGTCAGACGATCCTGGCGCTGCACCGGCACGGCCTCGACGCCGACAGACGGGTGGTCGGCTCGACGGCCCCCGAGCCGATCCTGCCGAACCTCGATCCGCGCCACCTCGCGACGTTCCAGTCGCACCTGGCGGTCCTGGACATGGTCGGCATCGTTGAGGTCCAGGCCATCGTCGAGGCGGCGCGGCGGCTGACCCAGGACGGGCCGCCGGAGCGCTCGCCCGAGCGGGCGACCGGCACGGCGATGGCGCACAACGCGCCTGCCGAGGTCGAGACGGTGGCGGCGCGGCGCGATCCAGCCAACGCCTGGCAGTATGACCCGGCTGGCTACTTCGTGGTGGTCCTGGACCGCGAGCGAGGGTTGCTGCGGGCCGAGCAGTACACGCCCGAGCACCAGCACGTGCGGTCCGTCGAAGGGCGGGCGGCCGAAGAGATCTGTCATACCATTGGACGGATGCAGCTGGTGACGCTGCTGCCGCACGCGCTGTATCTCGGGCGGGAGCTGGCGAAGGCCGAGACCGCGCTGGCGCTCGACCTGCCCTACGAGCAAGATCGGCCGCTGATCTCGGGCGCACGCCATGCGTCCAGCGGCACGCACGAACAACCGGTGGAGGAGCTCCGTGGCGACGGTTCTGGCGATAGCAGCCCATCCTGACGACGAGCTGTTCGGCGCGGGGTACCTCGCGAAGCTGGCGGCCGAGGGCAACGACCTGTACATCCTGTGCACCACGCGCGGCGAGGGCGGCGAAGTGGGGGAGCCGCCGGTCGGGCCGAAATCGCGGCTCGGGGAGTACCGCGAGGTCGAGATGCGCGGGTCTGGCCGGGCGCTAGGCGCGCGCGATGTCTGGTTCCTGGACTTCGTCGATCCGTGGATGGAGATCGGCGGCGAGGCGCTCGCCATCGACGCGCTGCCGGACCACTTCTGCGCCGCGCTGGCTGAGCGGATCGGTGGCCTGCAGCCGGAGGTCGTCATCACCCACGGCTCGAATGGCGAATACGGCCATCCGCAGCACGTCTACACCCACCGCGCGGTGCGGGCGGCGCTCGGCACGCTCGCGCCCTGGCGGCCCGCCGAGCTGCTGTCCTGGTGTGCGAACGACGGCAGCGCGGCGACTGACCGGGTGGTGAACCAGGACGACCCGGCCCACATCGCGCTCGACGTGGGGCCGTGGTTCGACCGCAAGCTGGCCGCCGCCGGGGCGCACGTTAGTCAGCACGCGATGTTCAAGCGGAACAACAAGACGGACGACCTGGGAGCGGCACTGCGGAGGCGCGAGGCGTTCCACCGCTGGCCGACCGACGCCTTCCCGAGCGTCGAGAGCGTCGTGCGGCCCAACGGACGCGAAGTGGACAAGTGGCGGTGACCGATTCGGGCGAGACGCGATGAGCCTCGCCCGCGATGTCGCACGAATCGTGGGAAGGCTCGGGACGACGGGGCCGCAACCGGTACCATTCGTGTCGAGCCAGACGGATGCCGGCGAGATGGCGGCGTCGGTCGGAGCCCACGACTAGGAGAGAAGCGTGCTCCAGATGCCTCGCCTCACCCCGCAGGAGACTCCGTTTCAGGTGACGCTGAAAGGGGTGGCTGCCGGCCTCGTCGGCACGCTGGTGATGACGACCGTCCTCCAGGGCATCGGCAGGGTGCTGCCGCCGCCGCGCGTGTCGGTCGATCCGGACCCTGATGACTACACGGGCCTGGACGACCTCCAGGCGCTCGACGCGTCGCCCCCGCTGCCGCCGACCGAGCAGGTCGCCGAGCGGCTTGCGAGCCAGGTGTTTCGGACAGACATCTCCCACGAGACCCGTCAGCGGCTCGGCGTCGGCATCCACTGGGCGTACGGCGCGTTCTGGGGCGCGCTCTCGGCACAGCTCCAGTTGACCGCGCATCCGCCGGCTGTGCCGTACGGCGTGGCGCTCGGGCTCGCGGTGTGGGCGGTCGGGCCGGGCCGCCTGATCCCGGCACTCGGCATCTACGAGCGCCCGGCCTCGTCCGGCATCGTGCGGCGGGTGCTGGCGATCGGGTTGCACGTGCTGTTCGGCGTCTCGACGGCCATGACGCTGGAGCGGCTGAGCCCGCCGCGCTAAGACCGAGCCCCACAGGCTCGGGCACGCACGGCGATCGCGCGAGGCGAATGCAGCGGGGGCGGCGGACGGCTTGACATCAGCGTCTTCGCCGCACGAATAATGCAGAGTGAGCGGTCCAGCCGATGCGCCATCGTCGCGCCCGGGCCGACCTCGCATCTCGAAACATCCTGCTGCGGACGGTTGAGCGGACGATGAAGCTCTCACGACGCGCTTTCCTGCGAGCGGCTGGCGGCACAGCTGCTGTCCTTGCGCTGCCCCTGACGCCGAGTCCGGCGGCCGTGGCGTGCGCCCCGGCTGTGGACGACGGCTCGGGCGGCGACCAGTGCGGCGCGGCCCCGGTGCTGCGCGCGGCGGGTGATCCGTCGTTCCAGCCGTTCTGGGTTTCGACGCACCTGAAGACGAAGCTCTGGTCGAGCGCGCGGGCCGTGGACACGCCGGTCGAGGACGTGGACAAGGGGAGGCTGTTCCGTGTCGACGAGCCACAGCAAGGATATCGCCTCCTCGTCTGGGACCCGCGCGAGAACCGTCAGAGCTACATCGGTGCTGAGGCCGTGGGGCCAACCCAGGCGCCGTTCTGGTCGGCGTTCGCCGAAGACGGCAAGTGGCTAAACGTCACGCTCACGCCGCCACAGCATCTCGTAGCCATGCAAGGCGACGTACCAGTTCTCCAAGATCTCGTGACGGCCGGGCTGCAAGGCACGACGAAGCCGGGCTTCTACCGTATTTTGCGGCGCGTCTACGACGAGACAATGGACAGCAGCACCATCCCCAACTCGACCGACCACTACTATCTGAAGGGCGTCTTGTTCACCCAGTACTTCACGGGCGACGGCGCGGCGATCCACTACAACTGGTGGGGTCCCCCGCGCGGGTTTGGCTATCCTGGGTCGCACGGCTGCCTCGGGATGCGCTACGACGGCTCGAAGTTCCTGTGGGACTGGGCTGGCATCGGCACGCCGATCGTCATCCACATGTAACCGAGCGATGGCGTGACGGCAGCTCCCCTCAGCTCGCGCGACGACGACCCGGTCGCTGGCGCCCTCCAGCCGCTGGTCTGGCTGCTGCTGCCACTGACTGCCGTGGCGCGTCCGGCGACGGTGGTCGCCGTCGGACTTGCGGCCGGGGCGTGCGTCCCGCTGGCCTGGCTGACCGGCGGCCCGAGCTTCTGCCCGTTCAAGGTTCTGACTGGCCTGCCGTGTCCCGGCTGCGGCCTCACCCGAGGCACCGTGGCGCTCCTGCACGGCGACCTGGCGACCTCGTTCCACTTCCACCCGCTGGCGCTGCCACTGGTGCTCGCGATGGTGGCGGTGGCGCTCGCCGACGCCTGGGTCTGGCGGCAGTCGGCGACAGGAGGTCGCACCGGGCCTTCGCACGCCTGGGTCATGGAGCGGGTGATGCAGAGCTCGGCTCCGTGGGTCGCCATCGGAGTGCTGGCGCTGGTCTGGGTGGTCAGACTCCCGCTCTACGTCGCCGGCGTCTGGACGTTCTGAGCGTCAGCGCCCATTCGGCCTGCAAGCCGGCGCCCGACCAGCGGCCAGACACAGTCGAGCAGCGCGGCCACCGCGACTCCGCCGACGATGACGTTCGACGAGACGAGCGGCGCGTAGTAATGCGACGAGTCGAAGCCGAGATTCTGGGTAACCAGGGCGTAGGTCGTCACCAGCCAGCAGCCGAAAAGCGTGAGCGGTCCTGGCTGGCGGCGGCGCAGCTCGGAGACCGTGTGCCAGGCGAGGACGCCGACCCCGGCCGCGACCAGCAGCACGTCTGGCGAGAACGGGAGCGGCCCTGACGGCGTGGCGTACGTCTCGAAGGTGCGCCACGCGACGCGGCTGACGTGGGGCCAGACGCCGTCCGGGACGGCCTGGGCGCTGAACACGGCGCGCTGAAACTCCATCTCGTCCTTGCGATGCTGGAGCAGCGCGAGAGCGCGCTCGGCGGGCCGCACGTACAGCAGCGGGTTGACTGCCACGAACAGGACGACCGCGACCAGGCCGACGTCTACCCAGGCACGGAGGCCGCGCGTGCGTCGGGTGATTCTCACGGCGAACCCCTGCTGGATCAGTCCGAACAGGCTGAGCCCGAGAGCGCCGAGGCCGCCGTTCAGCTTGGTGGCCGCCGCCAGCGCCAACGCCGCGCCGACGGTCAAGGGCAGCCACGGACGCGTCCGTGGCAGGCCGACGTACGGCATCACGGCCAGCGAGAGCGCCAGCGCACCCAGGCTGAACGCCGCGACGACCGATTCGGCGAGGGCGCGGGTCCAGACGGTGGTCAGGAGCGGGTTGACCAGGGTTAGCGCCACGGCGGCCAGGCCGGCCACGATGCCGCCGAGCTGGCGCCCGACGACGTAGATCAGGATGACAGCGATCACGCCGAAGATTCTGGTGACGCGTCTGGCCGCCAGCAGCAGGTCGAGGTCTGGCACGTTGCCGGCGCGCTCGTTGAAGGCCCGGCTCTGGAGGCTGTCGTAGCGGCCGTTGAGCTGCTCGGGCGTCCAGCCCTGGAGCCACAGCCCGAGCCCGATCGCGTACCGCGCGACCGGCGGGTGGGTGTACACGAGGTAGTTCGGCTGCCAGGCCGGGCCGAAGATGTCACGATCTATGAAGGTGATCCAGAAATATCGGCTAGTTGATATCCACCGGCTCTCGTCGATGGTAAATCCTTGAGATATGGAAGGACCGCGCAGCACCAGGACCGCCGCCACCAGCACCCCGAACAGAAGTGTGCTCTCGCGAACAGCGCCGGACCGGGGGAAGCGCCAGAATGGGACGAATCCCGCGTTTCGGGGCGTTTCACGAGATGACGCTGTAACGCCGGACGGGTTGACTGGGCCGCTGCGATCTACGAACATACGTTCAGATCAGATGTTCGAGTTTCGACGGGCGGCGCGGTCGGGTGGCTGGCACGCAGGCTGCATTCTTCTGGTGACTGCCCGTCGTCATGAGCTGTGGGACGAGTCGGTGGACTGGGTAGCGCAGGCCCGACCCCGCCAGCACGAGAGCACCGTTCACACGCACGAGGGAGACTGAGATGATCGTCGACGAGACTGGGGCGCTCTGGCTGAATCCGTGGGTTGCGATGCTGCTGATCGCCGGCTTTGTCGGCCTGGTGCTATGGTGCCACCGCTGGCTCGAAACTGGCGCCGCGCCGATGCCACGGAGTGCCGCCGTCCGGACCCGAAGCAAGGTGATCCGGAGCCGCGCGACGCGGCAGCAGCACGCTGGCCTGTCCGTCGTGCCGCTGACGCGGGTCGGGCGCCACGGGTTGCAGGTCGCACGCAGCAACGGCGCGCCGCGCAGCGCCGCCTGACGCCGACATGGCCCTGAAGCGCAGCGCGCGTGCGACCTGACGGTCGAGGACATGGCAGGGCGCGGCTACCGCTCGGTGGGTATGGTGGACGGGCCGTCGCCGACGCTTACGGGTAGGATCTCCACGGCGAGGAAGTGCGCTGGCGCGGCCGGCTTGTTCTCCAGGATGAACGGCTCCTTGCCACTCTCGTAGAAGTAGCCGTTCGTGCCGTAGGTGATCGAGCTGTTGTCCCAGTCCTTGCGGACCGTTGCCGTTCCCTCCTGCACGAAGAAGATCGCCGGCCCGAGTCGGACGTGGATCTCGGTCTTCGCCTTCGGCCCGAACAGCATGTCGGTGACGCGCAGCATCAGCGGGCCAGCTGGAAGGTCGCGCATCGGCATCTGGACGTACGGCCCCGAGCGGACGCCGCCGTCGTTGTGGGTGCCGGTGTCGGTGAAGTTCTGCTGACCGTCGAAGCCGCGACTGGCCGGCAGGATGTCGAACATCAGCACGCGGTTGGTGGTCGTGCCCGGATTGCTCGCTCGGTGGAGCGGCTCCTGAAACTCGGTGTACGCCTGCCCGGGCTGGTACGTCGCCGAGGTGCCGTGGTCCAGGTCGTCGATCTGGATCGCGCCGCGCATCACGATGTGGGCGCCCGGTCCGATCTGGCGATGGTCGTAGACGCGGGCGCCGGGCTCCATCTCGAGCTCCGTGACGCGGAAGACGTACGGACCCGAGCCTGGCATCTGCTCGACCGGCCGCTGGAGCGGGACCGTGACCTTCACCGTGCGATCCCAGACGGCGGCCGGGGCGCGGGTGGGCATGGTGGGGACCACCCGCGCCTGGGTGCTGGTGGAAGCGACCGACGACGAGCCAGTGGCGGCGCTGGGGCCGCCGTCGCCCTGTCCGAGGCGCGGCAGGAGGATCAGGCCGGCCAGCGCCAGCACGGCGATACCGACCGGCACGACTGCCGACGGGAAGCGGCGGCGGTTCGCCGGCATGGCGGAGACGCTCATCGTGGGTAGCTCCCTGGGGACGTGCCGATCACGCCCGGCTGCGTGTCTTGACGGGGTTGCTGAGAATGCCGATCTGCTCGATCTCGCACTCGACCACGTCGCCGTCCTGCAAGAACTCCGGCGGCTTCCTGGCGAACCCGACGCCGGCCGGCGTGCCGGTCAGGATCAGGTCGCCGGGCTCCAGCGTCAGCCCTTCCGAGAGCGAGACGACGATCGTTTCGAGGTCGAAGATCAGGTGCTTCGTGTTGGAGTGCTGCTTCTCGACGCCGTTGACCCGCAGCCAGATCTCCAGGCTCTCAGGGTGCTGGATCTCGTCGGCGGTGACGATGCACGGGCCGAGCGGGCAGAACGTGTCGAGCGACTTGCCCTTGAAGAACTGGCCGCCGTGCCGGAACTGGAGATCGCGCGCGGACACGTCGTTGGCGACGGTGTAGCCGAAGACATGGCTCAGGGCGTCGGCCTTCGAGATGTCGCGCCCGCCCGTGCCGATCACGGCGGTCAGCTCGATCTCCCAGTCCACCTGCGTGGTGAGGGTGGGGTCGATCTCGATGGCGGCGCCCGGGCCGACGATCGTGTTGCCGCTCTTGGTGAAGTACATCGGGTACTCGGGCAGCTTCAGCCCCTGGCTGGCCGCCTCGGCCGCGTGGTCGTGGTAGTTGAGCCCGAGGCAGAAGGCGTTTCGACGCGGATGGGGGATCGGCGCGAGCAGGGTCGTCGAAGCGAGCGGTTGGCCTGAGGTCGCCCCGGCCAGCGTCCGCCGGGCGAGGTCCAGCCCGGCCTCACCACGCTCGATGAAGGCGACCATCTCGGACGGCAATTGACCGCCGGACGCTTCGGCGAGATCGACCACCCGATCGCCGGCGATGGCGCCTAGCCTGGCTGAGCCGTCGCCGGCGCGATACGTTACGAGCCGCATACGTTCTCCCTCACGAGCGCTCTCGGGACCCGCCGACCGCGCGCCCGAAACCGGCCGGCCGTCGATTGTATCGGGAGTTTACCGATCGACGCTGGCCTGCTCTCGCGTGCCGAGCAGCATCGGCATGATCGACCTGACCCGGGCGACCACGTCCGGCATGACCGCCAGCAGCCGCTCGACGTCCTCGTCGCTGGTGGCGCGGCCGGTTGTGAGGCGGACGCTGCCGCGCGCCAGTTGGTCGCTCAGGCCGAGCGCGGTCAGCACGTGGGAGACCTCCAGCGTGCCGGACGTGCAGGCCGAGCCGCTCGACGCGCAGATGTCGTACTGGTCCAGGTCCATCAGGATCGACTCGCCGTCCGTGTCCTCGAAGACGAAGCTGGCGCTGTTCGGGAGGCGGCGGGTCGGGTGGCCGGTCAGTCGCGCGCCGTCCACGCTGCCCAGGATGCCCGAGATCAGGCGGTCTCGCAGGCCGGCGTCGTGCTCGTTGCGGGCCGGGCGCTCCACTTCGGCGAGCCGGAGCGCTTCGGCCATCCCGACGATGCCCGCGACGTTCTCGGTGCCGGCGCGCAGTCCGCGCTCCTGGCCGCCGCCGTGCGCGTCTGGGAGGAGCGGGGTGCCGCGTCGCACGTAGAGCACGCCGACGCCCTTCGGCCCGTAGATCTTGTGGCCGCTGAGCGAGAGCAAGTCAACGCCGAGCGTGTTTGGGTCGAGCTCCAGCGAGCCGGCGGCCTGGATCGCGTCGGTGTGGAACGTCGCGCCGTGTCGGTGGGCGATGGCGGCGGCCTCGGCGACCGGCTGGATCGTGCCGACCTCGTTGTTCGCCATCATGACTGAGACGAGGATGGTGCCGGGCCGGACCGCTCGCTCCAGCTCGTCTAGATCGACCACGCCGTGCCGGTCCACGCCGACGTAGGTGACCTGGAAGCCGCCGCGGCGCTCCAGCCACTCGCAGGTGCGGAGCGCCGCGTGATGCTCGACGCGGGTGGTGACGATGTGGTCGCCGTCGGCTCGCCGCGCGAACGCCACGCCCTTGAGGGCGAGGTTGTCGCTCTCGGTGCCGCCGCTGGTGAACAGGATCTCACTCGGGCGGGCGCCGAGCACCTGGGCGACGGTGTCCCGTGACTCGTCCAGGGCGCGCCGCGCGACGCGGCCGTGGCTGTACAGGCTCGACGGGTTGCCCCAGCGCTCGCGCAGGAACGGCAACATCGCCTCGAGGACACGCTCGTCGAGGGGAGTTGTGGCGGCGTGGTCCAGATACGTCAGGCGGCCCATCAACGCTCGAACCTTATCACCTGGCGTGCCGGCCGGGCAAAACAGTCGTCCGTGAACTCGTGCATGCTTCGAGGGTTTGCTGCCACTCCGTCTGTCAGCGCGCCCGTCGGTCTACTCATAGCGGAGGGCGCGGGCCGGCTCGATGCGGCCGGCCCGCCAGGCCGGCCAGGCGGTCGTGATGAGCGCCGACGCGTACGCGAACAGGGCGATGCCGCCGATCTCGCTCCACGGCACCGAGAACACGATCTCCGGAAAGTCGCGGCCGATGAACGCCACCAGGCGGCTGCTCAGCGCGAGCCCGAGCCCGACGCCGACGCCGATGCCGAGCAGGGCGACCAGCGACGCCTCGACCAGGAACGCCATCTGGACCGCCCGCGCGGTCAGGCCGAGTGCCCGCAGCATCCCGATCTCGCGGCGTCGCTCCACGACCGCCCGCATGCTGATAACGCCCAGCCCCGCGATGCCCGCCAGCAGCCCGACCCCGATGAACGCCTGGAGCAGCTGGTTGAGCAGCATTCGCAGGCCCAGAATCCGCCGCATGTCCTCGCCGATTTCGCTGGCGCGCAGGCTGGACGCTCCGAGCGTCAGGTTGACGGCCAGCGTCTTCTCGGCGGCGCTCACGTCGGGGCGCGTGCGCAGGTAGGTAGTGGTGCGGGTCGGCGGCGGTGTCCCGGCATCTGAGAACGTCTTGGCCGAGGTGAACAGCCCGTTCCCGAACGTCGCGCGCGGGTCCAGCACGCCGATCACCGTCAGCTTGACGGCCCGCCCGCCTCGGGTGTCGCGCACCCAGACCGAGACCGGCTCGAAGCGGACGTCCTCGCGGTAGACGCCGGTGAGCCGGAAGGTCGGGATCGGGGCCGGCTCGACGTCACGCGAGCGGACGGCAACGCCAGCCGCGATTGCCAGCCCCGGCTGCGTCCGTACGGCCTCCCAGACCGCCGCGTCCGAGTCGTAGCCGGCCGCCCGCCCGCTGAACCCCGAGTGGACGGTCCGGGCAAGCTCGTCGTCGATCTGGTTCAGGCCGACCTGCCGCCAGAGCGCGGCCTCCGTGCCCGGCTGGATCGCTTCGGCTGGCGCACTGGCGATGGTCCCGATGGCCGAGAAATCGTCCGGGCGGACGCCGACGCCACGTTCCAGGAGTGGCCGCAGCGCGGGCGCCCCGCCGGACGTCTCGTCCACGCGGATGTCGTAGCCGCCGGCCATCGCCTCGGGGTCGCTGTAGGCGCGGTGGGTGCCGGTCAGGAGCACCGCCGCCACCACCATGCTGAAGATGACCAGGCCGAACATCGCCACCGTCATGCCGGTCCTGAAGCGGTGCTGGGTGGGAAACGCCACGGCGATGCGGGCGACCAGCGCGCCGCCCCGTGCTCGGTCACCCGCCCTGCGCGTGACGTCGGCGAGCACTTCGAGGTTCGACGCCAGAATCAGGATCGCCCCGAGCACCAGCGAGACGCCCGCCACGAAGAACAGGTCCACCGAGCGCGCCAGCGGACGCAGCCGCCCCAGCCAGGTCAGCGAGTCGCTCGGGAGCAGCCAGTAGGCCAGCAGGACGCAGCCGGCCAGCGAGTAGCGCACACGGTCCACGTGGCGGGCGGGCACGCCGAGTCTCCAGATGGCCGGTCGGGCGAGCATCGCCAGGCCGAGGATCGCCAGGATGACGCCCAGGCCGGTCGGCAGCGCGAACCGGGATCCGGACGAGCTGGCAACCAGCAGCGCGCCGACGGCGAGCATCCCGGCGCCGAAGAGCAGCGGCCGGATGCTGTTCTCATTGGAGGGTGGCTCGGGCAGGTCTTTGACGGCGGCCACGATGGTGACGCGCCCGACCCGCCAGGCGCTGACGGCGATGCTGACCATCGTGATGACCGCGCCCAGGCAGTAGGCCAGCACCAGGCTGACCGGCTCGACGCGCGGCGTCAGCTGGATGCCGAAGCCGCCGAGCACCCCGGCGCTCATCGAGATCAAGCCGACCGCCACCACGACGCCAACCGCCACGCCAAGCGCGGAGGCGACGAGGTCGTAGCAGAGCCCCTCGTAGAGCAGCATCGCGGCGATCCGTCCGCGCCGCGCCCCGAGCGCCCGCAGGACGCCGAGCTCGGTGCGGCGCTCCGCCGCGAGCATGACGAAGATCAGCACCACCAGCATCGTGCCGGTCGCGATCGAGAAGAGGCCGAGCACGACGAAGACGGTCGTCAATCCGGCCCCCCAACGGTCGGCCAGCTCCTGGCTCAGCCGCTTCACCTCCACAACCCGCAGCGTCGAGAGGGTGGCGAGGGCGCTGGTGCCGGCTCGCCCCTGCTGCGAGGCCAGCCGGCCGCTCAGCCCGAACAGGCGCCGCTCCAGCTCGGGGTCGGAGACGATGGCGGCGAACCGGTCGGACGGCTCGGGGCGGTCCAGCTCCTCCAGGAGCGCCACCACCTGCGATCTGGAGCGCTCGTCCAGGCCCGGCAACGCGGCTGACAGCTCGGCACGGGCGATCTCGCTTCGCAGCAGGGCGTGGATGCGCCGCGCCGCGTCCGGGTCCACCAGAAGTGGGCGCACCCGGGCCGCCACCTGCTCGCTCAGCAAGACCGAGGTGCTGGCGTCGCCGCGATTGGCGATCAGGATCTGGTTGACCTGGCCGGGCGTCTCGGTCAGGCGCTGGAGCTCGTCGAGCGGCATCACGATGGTCGCCTGGGCGCCGGTCAGATCGCCGCCTCGGATCGAGTCGGCGACCGTCACGTCGAACGAGCGCTCGCCGAGCTGAATCGTCAGCTGGTGGCCGGGCTCGGCTCGCAGCGCGAAGGTGGCGTCGGGATTCAGAAGCACCGTTGCCGGGGGCAGTGACCTCAACGAGATCGCGCCGCCGCCCGTGCCGACGATGCTCCCGAAGACCGGCGGGTAGTCGCGGGGCAGGGCGTACAGCCGGACCTGGGCTTGAAGCTCGCCGGTCGTGGCATTGACGGCGAGCACTTGCTCGACGTCGGCGGGCGCGATGCCGGCGACGCGGTCGTCGTCGGCGAGCGCGGCGCGCAGGCGATCCGCTTCCGTCTCCGCGAACGGCTCCAGCGTGCCGGTCAGGAAGGTGCCGTTGGCGACCGACTGGACGTTGTCGAAGCCGAAGCGGCGGGCGTCGCGTCGTGGCCTGACGACGATCTCGTCGGCGCGCCCGACCGTTCCCGCGACCAGCGAGCGGAGGGTGTGGCTCATCGTGTCGCCGGTGTTGAGCGCGGTTGTGATGATGACGGTCGAGAGCGCCAGCCCGAGCGAGATGAGCGCCGACTGCGCCCGGCGGCGCGGGACGTTGCGCAGTGCAAGGCGGAGTAGGAGCCGGTCCCGCCAGCCGACCACCACGAGCGCCGCAAGCGCCAGCAGGAAGACCGTGGCGGTGACGGCGGCGATGGTCGTGGTGGGGACGCCGAGAATCGACTGCACGGGCGCTCCGACCTACCGCTGAGACGGACCGACGCGGCCGATGTCGAGGTCGAGCGGGGCCGGTGAAGCGTGACGATCCTGATGGGCGCCGCGCTCCTCGGCGTCGATGGCGCCGTCGCGCATGCGGAGGATGCGCTGCGCCCGCTCCGCGACGCGCGGGTCGTGCGTGACGAGCACGAACGTCTGCCCATTCTCGCGGTTTAGCCGCGAGATCAGCTCCAGGATCTCGCGGGCCGATTCGGAGTCGAGGTTGCCGGTCGGCTCGTCGGCCCAGACCACGGCCGGGTCGTTCACCAGCGCCCGCGCGATGGCGACCCGCTGCTGCTGGCCGCCGGAGAGCTCGTTCGGTCGATGGTGGGCGCGGTGCTCCAGGCCGACCTCTTCCAGCGCCCGCACGGCTCGCGCACGGGCGTCGCGTCCGCGCTGGCCGGCCAGTAACAGCGGCAGCTCGACGTTCTCGACGGCGTTCAGGACCGGCAGCAGGTTGTACGCCTGGAACACGAACCCGGTCCGCCGGGCGCGCAGGTCGGACTTCTGGGCGTCGGTCATGCGTCGAATCGGCGTGCCGTCGATCCAGACCTCGCCCTCGTCAAAGTCGTCCAGGCCGGAAAGGCACTGGAGGAGGGTCGTCTTGCCGCAGCCGCTCGGCCCCATGATCGCGACGATCTCGCCGGCCTGGACGGCGACGTCCACGCCACGCAGCGCCTCGACGGGCGCCGCGCCGGTCCGATACCACTTGCGCAGGCCGCGCGCCTCGACGATCGGGCTCTCGGAGTGTGGTGGGGCGCCGGGGTCAGGCATCGGAGGTCAGGTCGGCAGGGCCAGGGCCGGCGCAGCCGAGGCGTAGAAGATCTCGGCCAGGCGTCGGTAGCCGAGGGTGCTCGGATGGAAGCCGTCCGAGCTGATGTACTCGGGGTGATCCCGGACCTCGCTCCAGGACGAGCTCAGATCGACCAGCGTCGCCCCGTGGCGCTGGACGCTGTCGGCGATGGCGGCGTTCCAGGCGCCGACGGCCTTCAGGTCGAAACGGGCGGCGGCTGGTAGGGCGTCGAGTGGGGGGATGTTGCCGACCAGCACCAGCGCGTGCGTCTGGGTCTGGAGCGCTCCGAGCAGCGTGTCCAGTTGCGCGGAGTACCGCTCCAGCGGCACGCCCGCGCCGTAGTCGTTGACGGCGAGCCAGACAGTGACGAGGTCAGGGTTGGCGTCCAGCGCGACCGGCAGCTCCTGGTCGAGCGCCTGCTGCAACAGCGTCCCGCTCACGCCGAGGTTGACCAGTCTGCTGCCGGCCGGCAGCCGGCTCTGCAAGACGGCCGGCCAGCTCTCCCGATCCGGCACGGTGGCGCCCACGCCGGCCGTGTCCGACGCGCCGATCGCGACGTAGGTAAGGGGGCGTGGCTCGGGCGGGGCCGCCTCGGCGCGCGGGCGAGCGGCGACGAGGCCACCCACGAGCAGGGCCGGCAGCGCGAGCAGCAGGTGTCGGCGCCGGAGCTGCATGGTCTGGGACCTATTCCTCGGACGGCCGGCGGGGGTCGTCCCCGTACACCCACTGCATGCAGCGGTTACGGAACGCGTGAAAGTAGGCGTCGTTCGCGCGGGCCAACGCCAGCTCGCGCTCCTCGGCCTCGGTCACGACGAGGCGCGGCTCGCCGATGACGAGGTTCGCCGCGAAACAGGCCGCGCGCACGAACAGCTCGCGCATGGCTGTCAGCGCTTCGGCTCCGGCGCCGCCAGCAGCACGACGCGCGTCTCTTCGGGCAGGCTCGACCGGGTCACCTGCAGCCGTGGCTGGACGGCGGTGTCGGTGACGGCCAGCTCCTTGCAGAACCGCTCGACCGAGTCCAGCGGCTCGGCTGGCGTGCCGTAGTACATCGGGATGACGATCCGTGGCTCCAGCTGGCTGACGACCTCGGCAGCGGCAGCCCCGTCGAGCGCGGTCCCTCCGCCGACCGGCACCAGCAGCACGTCGGCGTCCTTGAGCGCCTCGATCTGCGCGCTGTTCAGGGTGTGAGCCAGGGCGCCCAGGTGGCAGACGCTGACGTCGTCCAGGTGGATCATGAACGCCGTGTTCTTGCCGAGCTCCTTGCCCCGGTGCTTGTCGCGGTACGTCGCCACCCCCTCGATCAGCGAACCGGCCATTTCGTACTCGCCGGGGCCGTCCACGGTCCGGAGGCGCTCGCCGGCTGGCGAGACGGCCTGGAGGTAGGCGTGGCGCGGATGGGCGTGGGAGATCGTCACCACGTCGGCGGTCAGCTTGAGGGGCGGATAGCCGGTCGAGCGGTCGTACGGATCGGTGACGACGGTCGCGTCACGTCCGCGCAGGCGAAAACAGGCGTGACCGTTCCAGACGATGTCCAAAGTGTCTCCCGGCGTCCGCCTCGCGGCGTCTCAAATCGACCTCAGAGGCTGCGAGCTGTCTCGACTGAGCCGAAGGTCGTCTCGAACAAGTGTACCGGCGACGCCGACGGGCGGGCCAAACTTCTGTCGCCTGCCCTCTGGCAAAACGCGCCGGCGAGGGTGGCAAGTCGCGGCCCGAGCGCCGGGCTACGGCTGGAGGCGCGCCACGAACTTGCTGGCGACCCAGCCCGTGGTGCCGGCGGTGTCGCGGACCTGACGCCAGACCAGTCCGTCGGCGGCTTCGTCAGTGCCGACGACTTCCAGGACCGACCCTTCTGGCATCGTCTTGATGCGGGCCGCGCGCTCGCCGGCCTTCGCTCGCAGGTTCACGCCCAGACCGTTGGTGAACGAGACCTTGACGCGCTCGGCGGCCGGCGTCGGCTCGGGCGTGGTCATCGGCGGGGGCGGGATCGGCGTCGGCACGACGACCGGGGCCTCGACCGGCGCCTGCGCGATCTGTGCTGCGGCGGGTATCGGCTGGCGGCTGACCCGATGGGGCGCGGCCAACCAGGAGACGCCGACCACCACGAACACCGCGAGCACCAGGCCGACAGCGGCGGACGGCCAGTGGATCGGCGCGGCGGTCGCAGGCCACGGAATCGGCGCGACCGTCGCGTTGACAGAACGGAGTCTGGACGTAAGTTGAGAAAATGCGATACTCATGGCGTCGTGCGGCCCTCGGCGGCGGTTCTCAGGTCGGTGCCCGGCTTGGCTCTGCGCGCTGCCCGACGCTTGTGGCGCCAGGGCTTACGGCTCGGTCGCCAGCGTACGGCATCCCCACCGGCCCGACAAGCGCTCGTCGGTCACGAAGCGCTCACAGGGGCGCGACGGCGGTGTCACGCTGGCTGTGACGCCAGGGGACGGGACTGACGCCGGGACGCTCGTGGTAGCATCCGCCCACCATGCGCTCCGTCTCACGCGTCGGCAGATCGGTTACTCGGCGACAGCTCCTGCGTACCGCGCTGCAAGCGGTCGGGGCGCTCGGCCTGGCCGGCTGCACGCTGGCTGTCCCGTCCCCCACGCCAACGTCGCCGCCGGCCGCGCCGGCCCAGGCCGGGTCCGAGATCGCGCTGGGCGTCGTGCTCAGCCTGTCGGGCCGCTTCTCGCGGGAGGGCGCGTTGATGCGGGCCGGCTACGAAACGTGGCTGGACGCGGTCAACGGCGCCGGCGGGGTGCGGGTCGGCAACGGGCCTCGGGCCGTGCGGCTGGTTCTGCTCGACGACGAGAGCGAGGCGCTGAACGCCAGTCGGCAGGCCGAGCGGCTGGCCAGCCTCGAGCGGACGCGGCTCTGGCTCGGGCCGTTCACGTCCACGATCACGACCGCCGTGGCGACCGTTGCCGATCGGGTCGGGGCGGTGGTCGTCGCGCCAGACGGCAACGCGGCCGGGCTGTTCCGGCGCGGTCTGAAGGGGCTGATCTCGGTGCTGGCGCCGGACGACCGTTTGCTGCATGGGATCGCGGACCTGGCCGCGACCGTCGAGCCGCGCGCCCAGCCGGTCGGCATCCTGATCGCCGACGAGCCGACTAACGCGTCTGCCGTAGCTGGCTTTCGCGAGCGGGCGGCGGCGCTCGATCTGACGCCGGTGCGTCTGGAGCTGACGGCGCTTGGCTCGACCGACGTGTCGTCGCCCCTGGAGCGGATCGCCGAGTCGAATCCGCGCTGCGTGATCCTGGCGACCGAGCCGGGCCAGACCGCGCGCTTCACCCCGACCCTGCGCGAGATCGTGCCGTTCGCCGCGATGCGGGTGCTGTCGCCGCTGCCGGCGCCGCCGCTCGCTGGCGGTCGCCGGGACGTCGTCTACGACGGCGTCCTGACCGTCGAGAACTGGTCGCCGTCGCTGACGGCCAGCGGGCCGGTCCTGGGCTCGGCGGCGGAGTTTGTGGAGCGGTTCCGCCGCCTGCACGGCTACGATCCGGACGTCCGGAGCGCGGCGGCCGCGGCGGCCGGGCTGGCGCTCCAGCTGGCGATCGAACGCGCGGGGAGCCTCGAGCCGGCAGCGGTGCGGGACGCGTTCTCGACGCTCGACGTGACGACCTTCTGGGGGCGAATGGCGTGGGACCTGACCGGGCGCAACCGGGTGGCCGTGCCGCCGGTGCTCCAGCAGCAAGGCGACGGCCTGGTCTGCGTCTACCCGCGCGAGCTGGCCGGCAGCCGGCTGCGCTACCCGCTGGTGGGCTGGCCGAGCGGTTAGCACTCGTTCTAATAGATTGCTAACACTCGTCATACGAGGCTCTTACGGCGGGCTGGATACAACTTCCTCAAGACGATCACGGCTCGCGGTCCGCCATGCTGGTGTGGCCGCGCGCTTTGTCCGGTACCGGAGGTGCCGATGAGCCATCCAGAAGACCAGCGTGCCCCAGATCCCGGCCAGGGCGACCGGGTGCCGTGGCCGGAGGGATTTCCGACCGGCCAGGAGGCGGGATCGGTCGAGGCACAGCTCGAACAGGCGCGAGCCGAATCCGAGGACAACCGCCGCAAGGCCGAGACGTACCTCGATCTCGCGCAGCGTGCGCAGGCTGACTTCGCCAACTACAAGCGCCGCACGACCCAGGAGCTGGAGCAGAAGGTTCTCAACGCCAATGCCAGCCTCCTGACGCAGTTGCTGCCGGCGTTCGACGATCTCCAGCGGGCGCTCGAAAACGTCCCATCCGACATTGCCGAGCATTCCTGGCCGCACGGTATCGCGCTGATCGGCCAGAAGCTCGACGCCATTCTCAAGAACCAGGGCCTGGAGCGGATCGGCGCCGAGGGTGACCGCTTCGACCCCCACATCCACGAGGCCGTCGCCTACGAGGAGCATCCGGTCTACGACGAGGGGCAGGTCGCCAGCGTCTACCGCGTGGGGTACCGCCTCAACGATCGCGTGCTGCGCGCGGCGCAGGTAGTCGTCGCGCGGGGATCGTCCAGGCCGCCGGCATCGGCCGGGGGTGAATCCCGGTCGGTCGGCGAGGGCACGACGCACTGAAGCAGGCGCGTCGAGGCTCGTAACGATCGCACACACGTCGCGTCGTGCGTGACACTCTCTCACGACGGCGCAGGGAGGCACAACACACTATGGCAAAGGTCCTGGGCATCGACCTCGGCACGACGAACTCGGTCGTGGCGGTGATCGAGGCTGGCGATCCGACCATCCTCGAGAACGCCGAAGGCAACCGCCTGACCCCGTCGGTGGTCGCCGTCAACCCGAAGACCAGCGAGCAGATCGTCGGTCAGGTGGCCCGCCGGCAGGCGATCACCAACCCGGAGAACACGATCTTCTCGGTCAAGCGCTTCATGGGCCGGAAGTTCAGCGATCCTGAGGTGCAGGAAGCGCTCAAGCACGTCCCCTACTCGGTGAAGGCGGCGTCGAACGGCGACGTGCGCGTCATCATGGGCAGCAAGGACTTCTCGCCGCCCGAGGTCTCGGCGATGATCCTGCGCAAGCTGAAGCAGGACGCCGAGGCGAAGCTGGGTGAGACGATCACCCAGGCGGTCATCACCGTCCCGGCCTACTTCAACGACAGCCAGCGCCAGGCGACCAAGGACGCCGGCCAGATCGCCGGCCTCGAAGTGCTGCGCATCATCAACGAGCCGACGGCGGCGTCGCTGGCGTACGGCCTGGACAAGAAGGGCGCCGACCAGACCATCGCGGTCTACGACCTGGGCGGCGGCACGTTCGACGTCTCGATCCTGCGGGTCGGCGACGGCGTCTTCGAGGTGGTCTCCACCAACGGCGACACCTACCTCGGCGGCGACGACTTCGACATGCGCATCATCGAGTGGGCGGTGGACGAGTTCCGCAAGGACCAGGGCATCGACCTTCGCCAGGACAAGATGGCGCTCCAGCGACTGAAGGAAGCCGCCGAGAAGGCGAAGATCGAGCTCTCGACCACCCTTCAGACCGAGCTGAACCTGCCGTTCATCACCGCCGACGTGTCCGGCCCGAAACACCTGGCGCTGACCCTGACCCGGGCGCGCCTGGAGCAGTTCACGGCTGACCTTGTCGAGCGGACGGTCGGCCCGTGCCGCGCAGCCCTGCGCGACGCTAGCCTGGACGCCTCGCAGATCGACGAGGTGGTGCTGGTCGGCGGGCAGACTCGTATGCCGGCCGTGGTCGAGCAGGTCAAGAAGGTGTTCGGGAAGGAGCCCCACAAGGGCGTCAACCCGGACGAGGTGGTGGCTGCTGGCGCCGCGATCCAGGCGGGTGTCCTGGCTGGCGACGTCAAGGACATCCTGCTTCTGGACGTGACCCCGCTGACGCTCGGCATCGAGACGCTGGGTGGCGTGATGACGCCGCTGATCCAGCGCAACACGACGATCCCGACCAGCAAGGGCGAGACGTTCACGACCGCTGCTGACGGCCAGACCTCGGTCGAGGTGCACGTCCTCCAGGGCGAGCGCCCGATGGCGGCCGAGAACAAGTCGCTGGCCCGATTCATTCTGGACGGCATCCTGCCGGCCCCGCGCGGCATCCCGCAGATCGAGGTCACGTTCGACATCGACGCCAACGGCATCCTGAACGTGTCGGCGAAGGACAAGGCGACCAGCAAGGAGCAGAAGATCGTCATTCAGGCGAGCTCTGGCCTTGCGAAGGACGAGATCGACCGGATGGTCCGCGAGGCCGAGGCGAACGCAGCCGAAGACGCGAAGCGACGGGAGGAGATCGAGGAGCGAAACCGCGCCGACAGCCTGGCGTACCAGGCGGAGAAGATCGTCCGCGAGAGCGGCGACAAGCTCCCGGCCGACCTGAAGACGGAGGTCGAGGAGAAGACGAAGGCCCTGCAGGACGCGCTCAAGGAGAACGACATCCCCAAGATGCGCGAAGCGCAGACGGCGTTGCAGGACGCGCTGAACCGGGCCGGGCAGGCGGTCTACACGGCGGCGGCTGCCGAGGCCGGCGCGGAAACCAGTCCCGATGGCGCGCCAACCGATGGCGGCCAGCCGGGCGGCGGCACGCGGCCGGGCACCGTCGAGGGCGAGTACCGCGAAGTCTAGGCGAGTAGACAGGAGTCAGGAGTCAGGAGTCAGGAGGGGTGACGAGGCGGACAGTTCGCGGCAACCCCGTGAGTGTTCGGCCCTATCTCCTCCTGACTCCTGGCTCCTGGCTCCTGACTCCTAATCTGAGGGAGGGTCAGGAATGGCCTGGTCACTGAAGCCGATGGGCGACCGGGTGGTCGTCAAGCCGAAGGGCCGCGAGGAGCAGTCGCGCGGCGGTATCATCCTGCCGGACACGGCCGGCGAGAAGCCGCAGCAGGGCGAAGTGCTGTCCGTCGGGCCGGGGCGCCAGCTGGACAACGGCACCCGTGTGGCGCTGGACGTCAAGGTCGGCGACACCGTGCTGTTCGCGAAGTACAGCGGCACCGAGTTCAAGCTCGAGGACGACGACCTGCTGATTCTCAGCGAGCGCGACGTCCTGGCGGTCATCGAGAACGGTAAGTAGTAGCGAGGAGACAGGAGACAGGAGACAGGAGACAGGAGACAGGAGAGGCGCCCCAGCCTACTGCCTACTGCCTACTGCCTACTGCCTACTGCCTACTCCGTGAGGAGAGGAGCAGTATGCCCGCGAAGGATCTGGTATTCGACGAGTCGGCGCGCCGACAGCTCAGGGTTGGCATCGACGCCCTGGCGAACGCCGTGAAGGTCACCCTCGGCCCGCGCGGCCGGAACGTCGCCATCGACAAGAAGTGGGGACCGCCCACCGTCACCCATGACGGCGTGACCGTCGCCAAGGAGATCGAGCTCGAGAACCCGTTCCAGAACATGGGCGCTCAGATGCTCAAGCAGGCCGCGACGAAGACGAACGACGTCGCTGGCGACGGCACCACCACCGCGACCATCCTGGCTCAGGCGATGGTGAACGAGGGTCTCCGCAACGTCACCGCTGGCGCCAACCCGATGCTCATCAAGCGCGGCATCGAGAAGGCCACCGACGCGGCCGTCGCCGAGATCAAGCGGCTCGCCACCCCGGTCAAGGGCCGAGAGGATCTGGAGCGGATCGCCTCCATCTCCGCGAACGACGCCGAGATCGGCACCCTGTTCGCCGAGGCGATGGAGAAGGTCGGCAAGGACGGCGTCATCACCGTCGAGGAGAGCAAGACCCTCAAGCTCGAGATCGAGTACACCGAGGGCATGCTGTTCGACCGTGGCTACATCTCCCCGTACTTCATCACCAACCCGGAGCGGATGGTGGCCGAAGTCGACGAGCCGCACATCCTGATCACCGAGAAGAAGATCAGCTCGGTGCAGGAGCTGCTGCCGGTCCTGGAGCAGCTGGTGCAGACCGGCCGCAAGGAGCTGGTCATCATCGCCGAGGACGTGGACGGCGAGGCGCTGGGCACGCTGGTGGTGAACAAGCTGCGCGGCATCCTGAACGTCCTGGCGATCAAGGCGCCGGGCTTTGGCGACCGTCGCAAGGAGATGCTCCGCGACATCGCCGTCCTGACCGGCGGCGAGGTCATCTCGGAGGAGCTCGGCAAGAAGCTCGAGAACGCCTCGATCAACGAGCTGGGCCGTGCGCGGCGGGTCTCGTCGAACAAGGACGAGACCACGATCGTCGAGGGCCACGGCTCTGAGGACGAGATCAAGGCCCGCATCAACCAGATCAAGGCCCAGATCGAGGAGACCACCTCGGACTACGATCGCGAGAAGCTCCAGGAGCGGCTGGCGAAGCTGTCCGGTGGCGTGGCCGTGGTCAAGGTTGGCGCCGCGACCGAGGTCGAGCTGAAGGAGAAGAAGGCCCGCGTCGAGGACGCGCTCCAGGCGACCCGCGCGGCCGTCGAGGAGGGCGTGGTGCCGGGCGGCGGCGTCTCGCTGCTGGCGGCGGCGCGCGCGCTCGACAGCCTGAAGCTCGAGCCCGACCAGCAGGTCGGCGTCGAGATCATGAAGCGGGCGCTCGAAGAGCCGACCCGCCAGCTCGCGAACAACGCCGGCCTCGAAGGCTCGGTCATCGTGCAGGAGCTGAAGTCTCGCCACGCGACCGATCCGAACGTCGGCTTCAACGTCTCCACCGAGCAGTACGGCAACCTGATCGAGCTGGGCATCATCGACCCGGCGAAGGTGACCCGCTCCGCTCTGGAGAACGCGGCTTCGGTGGCCGGGATCATCCTGACGACCGACGCCCTGGTGACCGAGAAGCCGGAGAAGCCGGCCGCGGCGCCGGCTGGCGGCCCCGGCATGGGCGAGTACGACTAACCTCGGCGTTCGCCCGCCCTCTCTCGCTGGGAGGGGGCGGGATGACGGAAGCGCGTTCGACGTGCCCCCGGAGCATCACTCCGGGGGCATTCCACGTTCAGAAATGCTTGCCGGTTGCCGCCGGTCCATCCGGTACCATTCTGCTGGCAACCGGCGCCATGCTCCTGTCAATAGGCGAGATCACAAGGGGGTCAGACGCTCATGGCAAACATCGAAGACATCGAGGGAATCGGCCCGGCATTCGCCACGAAGCTGCGTGGAATTGGTATTTCGACCGTCGAGACGCTGCTGGAGCGCGGGGCTTCGGCGAAGGGGCGCCAGGAGATCGAGACCGCGACCGAGATCAGCGGCAAGCAGATCCTCCGCTGGGTCAACCACGCCGACCTGTACCGGATCAAGGGCGTTGGGGCGGAGTTCGCGGAGCTGCTCGAAGCGGCCGGCGTGGACAGCGTGCCGGAGCTGGCGCAGCGCTCGCCCGCGAACCTGACCAAGGCGCTGGCCGACGCGAACGAGGCGAAGAAGCTGACCCGTCGGGTGCCGGCCGAGAGCCAGGTCACGGCCTGGGTTGCCGAGGCGAAGACGTTGGGCCGCAAGGTGACGCACTGAGCGTTGGGGATCGTGCCCGGTCGTCCGCGACCGGGCCGAGTCAGCGCACCGTTCCGACGCAGATCGCGGGAGGAACATCATGGCCTTCAACTTTCTCGAACGACTCGGCGTGACGCTCGGGCAGTCGGTCGCGGAGCGGGTGCTGGGCACCACCCATCCCGCTGAGGCGCCGGCTCCGGAAGCGGAATCCCCGCCTGCCGAGGCCGCTGTAGCCGAAGCCCCGGTTGCCGAGGCTCCGCCCGTAGAGGCCGCGCCCGTCGAGGCGGCGCCCGTCGAGGCGGCTGTTTCCGAGCCGGTCGCCGAGACCTGGACGGCGCCCGAGCCGGCGCCGGCCGCCGACGTGGCGTACGCACCCGCCGTAGACGTAGCGACGACGACTGCGCCCGAGCCGGCACCGGCCGAGGCTTCGGCGCCGACCTCTACCGAGACGATCAGCGTGGACGCGTTCGGCGTCACCTCGACGGCTCCGGCCACGGCGCCTGAGGCCGAGGCGGTCACCACACCCGTTTCCGAAACGGTGTCCGAGCCAGTCGCCGAGGCTCATGCCGTCCCCGAGAAGTCGGCCGAGGAGCTGGAGGAGGAGCAGCTCTGGGGCGAGCTCGACGGCGCCTGGGGCCGCCAGGACTTCGAGCGAGTGACCCAGATCCTGGACCGTCTCCGCGAGCTCCAGCCCGAGAACAACGCGATCATCGACGAGAAGATCGCGGCGGCGCAGTACAACCAGGCGGCGGCGTTCGAGCAGGCCGGCGACCTGAATCGCGCGCTGTACCTGTACCAGGAGGCGCAGCGTCGCAACCCGGCGCTCGGCGAGGCGACGTTCGCGATCGAGCGGGTCCAGGCCGCCCTCCAGCCGCCGCCCGCCGAGGCCGCACCCGAGCCGGAGCCGGCCCCGCCTGCCGAGCAGTCGTACACCGTCGAGTCTGGTGACTCGCTGTCGGCCATCGCGGAGCGCTTCTACGGCGACGCCAATCAGTGGCAGCGCATCTTCGAGGCGAACACGGACCAGATCAGCGACCCGAATCTGATCTACCCCGGCCAGGTGCTGCGGATCCCGGCCTGAGGTACTGCTCGCAGCTCAGCGAAGACGCAACCTCGCGGCAGGCGGCCCCAGCGATGCATCGCCGGGGCCGCCTGCCCTGTATAGTCACCTTAGCAGAACCGCCGTATCGCGAGGATTTCGATGTCGGCCAATCTCTCCGACCTTCTGAGCACCATTCGCCGACTCAAAGACGACGTCACGGACCTCAGCCGGATCGCCGAGTCCGTTGAGTTGGCGCGGGCAGCGGCTGGAGATTCCGAGCCACCGGGCGTCGATCTCCCCACCGAGGTCAAGGTGCCACGACCTTCCGCAGTCGCGGCATACCTCAGTGTACATCCTGATCTAGCGCCCATCCTCTCGGACATGGCCGGCGCGCTCGTCAGAGAGTTTCAGCCGGAGCCGTCAGAAATCGAACTCGCCGTCTATCAGGATCCTGAAATCGACGATGAGTACTTGACGTTCTACGTCCGCGTACTGCACTACGACGACACGTTGATGTCGCGCTTGCGGGCGGTTGCTGAACCGTTTGACGATCGTCTGGCACACGCGTCCGACATCGTGCTCATCACGACTGACCACCGTTCGGTTCGGTGATCTGCCGTGTTCGATTGGCGCGAATATCTCGAACTGGCCCAGACACTCGGCAATGTCCCTGCTAGCGGAGCGGTCGTGGTTCGAGCGTCTGAAGCTGCCGCTCGGTCCGCGGTCAGTCGTGCGTACTACGCAGCCTTCTGCCACGCACGTGCGCACGCCATCAACCAGATGGCCTTCGCCCCTGCCGGCGGAGCATCAGATCATGGCAGACTGGCGGCCCACTTCCGTCGGCGGGGACGTGTGGCGATTGCATCTCACTTGAATCAACTGCGGCAATGGCGAAATGAGTGTGACTACGACAACAGTGTGGCAAATCTCGCCGACAAGGTGAGATATGCTCTCCGCGATGCCGCCGCTGTCATCCAGCAGCTGTGAGAGCCGTTCAGTAGCCGTCCACCAGGATCACCCGGCCGACTGAGGTCTCGTGGCGGATCTGCTTCGGGCCGGCGTACTCCGAGGAGTCGTACCACGCCTTCGCCTGCTCGTAGCTAGAGAACTCCAGCACCACCAGCCTGCCGCGCGGCGCGTCGCCTTCGAGCGCTTCGGACTTGCCGCCACGCACCAGATACTTGCCGCCGTACGCCGCGATGGTCCCCTCGACCTGGCGGCGATACTCCTCGTAGCGCTCCGGGTCGGTCACCTGCACTTCGGCGATGATGTAGCCAGCCATCCCTGCTCCTTCGCGGTCGAGCTCAGCACTGGCCCATCGTAGCACCTCCAGGTGTCCGCGCTCTTTTCGGGGGCTTGCGTCGACGGAGATTGGAGACGGCGACCGCGCGTGCTACAACCATCTCCGACATGAACAGGCAGACGGTCGTCGTCAAGGCCGGCAGCAGCAACCTCCTGGCGGGCACCGCCCAGCTGGACCGCCCGAACATCGAGCGGCTGCTGAACGAGATGGTGGACGCGCTCGAAGCCGGCCACCGCGTCATCTTCGTGTCGTCCGGAGCCATCGCGGCCGGGCTAGCGCCGCTCGGCTTCGGTAAGCGCCCGGTCACCATCCCGGAGCTCCAGACCTGCGCCGCGGTCGGCCAGAGCCTGTTGATGCAGGCGTACAACGAGGTGCTGGCCCGGCGCGGCTACGTGGTGGCGCAGCTGCTGCTCACCCACGACGACTTCCAGGACCGGCGCCGCTACCTGAACCTGCGCAACATGCTCGCGTCGTTGCAAGATCGGAAGGTGCTGCCCGTCATCAACGAGAACGACAGCATCTCGGTGGACGAGATCCGGTTCGGCGACAACGACACGCTCGGGGCGTTCGTCTCCAATCTGGTGGACGCGACGTTGACGGTCATCCTGTCCGACGTGGACGGCCTGTACACGGCCAATCCGAGCCGCGATCCGACCGCCCGACGTATCCCCGTGGTCGAGGAGGTCACGCCGGAGATCGAGGCACTGGCCGATTCGACCGACTCGGCGGTCGGCGTCGGCGGCATGACCACGAAGATTCGCGCCGCCAGGATCGTGACCAGCGTCGGCGGGATGCTGGTGGTCGTGGACGGCAAGAAGGCGTCGCTCGGCGCCATCCTGCGTGGCGACGTGGACGGCACCGTCTTCAAGCCGAGCGGCGACCGGATGGACCACCGGAAGCGCTGGATCGCCCACGCGATCAAGGAGATGGGCGTCCTCGAAGTGGACGCGGGGGCGGCCCGTGCTCTCGTCAACCAGGGGCGCAGCCTGCTGCCGGCCGGCGTGGTCGGCTGCGAGGGCACCTTCACCGAAGGCGATCCCGTTCTCGTGGTGCACGGGGACCAGCGGATCGCCAAAGGGCTGACGAATTACACCGCCGATCAGGTCCGTCAGATCATGGGGAAGAAATCGTCCGAGATCGCCGGCCTGTTAGGCGGTAAAATCTTCGACGAGGTCATCCACCGAAACAACATGGTGCGCCTCTGAGTCCGTGACCGGGCGCCTCTGAGAGCGGAGCGAGCATGATCGAAGCCCCTATTTCCATGCGACAGCTGGCAGAGCGCGCCCGAGACGCCGGGGTGGCGCTGCGCAACTGCACCGCCGACCAGAAGACCCGTGCGATCCAGGCGATGGCGCGCGGCCTTCTCCAGCACGCCGACCGCATCCTGGCGGCCAATGCGAAAGATGTCGAGGCAGCGAAGGCAGCCGGCATGGGCTCGGCGAAGGTGGACCGCCTGACTCTGACCGAGGCCCGCATTCGGGACATGGCGGCCGGCCTGGAGGCTGTGGCCGAATTGCCCGATCCGGTCGGCGAGACGTTCGCCCAGACGACGATGCCGTCCGGCATCAAGGTCGAGCGGGTACGGGTGCCGCTCGGGGTGATCCTGTTCATCTACGAGGCGCGTCCGAACACCACCGCCGACGCTGCCGCGATCTGCCTGAAAGCGTCGAACGCCATCATTCTGCGTGGCGGACGCGAGGCGAAGGAGTCGAACGCGGCGATCGTGCGGGTGCTCTCGGAAGGGCTCACCAGCGAGGGGCTGCCGGCCGATGCGATCCAGACCGTGCCGGTCTACGACCACGAATCGGTCAACGAGCTGCTCGGCATGAGCGGCCTGATCGACCTCGTGATTCCCCGTGGGGGCGAGGGGCTGATCCGGACGGTCGCGCAGCACAGCACGATCCCCGTCCTCAAGCACTTCAAGGGCACCTGCTACGTCTACGTGGACGAGACCGCCGACCTGGACATGGCCGAGGAGATCGTCTTCAACTCCAAGGTGCAGCGGCCGGCCGTCTGCAACGCCTCCGAGCACCTGCTCGTCCACCGGAGCGTGGCGACGCAGTTCCTGCCCAGGATGGCCCGGCGCCTCGACATGGTGGAGCTGCGCGGCGACGAGCCGACGCGTCGGATCCTGCCCGGTATCCGCGCTGCCACCGACGACGATTGGTCCGAGGAGTACCTGGACCTGATCATGGGAGTCAAGGTGGTCGCGAGCGCCGACGAGGCGATCGACCACATCAACACCTACAGCTCGCACCACACCGACACCATCGTAACCGAGCGCGAGGCTGTGGCCCGGCACTTCCTCCACGACGTAGACTCCGCGACGGTGCTCTGGAACGCCTCGACCAGGATGGCGGACGGCGGCCAGGTCGGGCTAGGCGCCGAAATCGGGATCAGCACCGACAAGCTCCACGCGCGTGGCCCGATGGGCGTCGAAGAGCTGACGTCGTACAAGTGGGTGGTGATCGGGACCGGCCAGATCAGGAAGTGATGGAGCTCCCCATGCCGCTCTGGTGTCTGGAGCGGCATGGGGATGCCGGGCCGGCGCCGCACGCCCGCGCCATGACGACCTGAGGCGACCATGTGATGCGCTTCCTGCTCTGGACCCTCCTGCTGCTCGCATTCTTGGCTTCGCTCGGGTTCCTCGGCGTCGTCCTCGTCTACGCGTCGTACGCCAGAGACCTGCCGGACTACACCCAGCTCGACCGTCGCCGTGTGTTCCAGACGGCTCGTATCCTGGACCGGAACGGCGAGCTGCTCGGCGAGTTCAACGATCCGCAGGGCGGCCGTCGCACGGTGGTCGGCATCGACAAGATCCCGGTCGAGCTCCGCAATGCGACTATCGCGGCCGAGGACGCCAACTTCTACCAGCACCCCGGCTTCGACGTCGTGGCGATCCTCCGCGCGCTCTACCTGAACGTGCGCGGTCGGGAGATCGTCTCCGGCGCCAGCACGATCACGCAGCAGCTGGTCAAGAACACGCTGCTGACGCCGGAGCAGACGCCGGATCGCAAGATCAAGGAGGCGATCCTGGCCTGGGAGGTCAGCCGCCGCTACTCCAAGGACCGAATCCTGGAGCTGTATCTCAACGAGGTGTACTACGGAAACCTGGCGTACGGCGTCGAGGCCGCCGCCCAGACCTACTTCGGAAAGTCGGTCGATCAGTTGGAGCTGAGCGAGCTGACCTTCATCGCCGGGCTGCCGCAGGCGCCCTCGGCGTACGACCCGTACGTCAACCCGCAGGCGGCGCGCGCCCGCCAGGACTACGTGCTGGAGCAGATGGTCCGCCATGGCATGGTCACGGCCCAGCAGGCCGACGCGGCGCGGGCGCGGCCGATCGCGCTCAGGCCGCGCCAGGAGAGTGGCACCGTTCAGGCGCCCCACTTCGTGAACTTCGTCCGGCAGCTGCTGGAGCGGAGCTACTCCTCGGACACGCTCTTTCGCGAGGGGCTCCAGATCCGCACGACGCTCGACCTGGGCCTGCAACGGCAGGCTGAACAGGCGGCCCGCGACCAGATCGCCGAGCTGAAGCAGCGCAACGCGAACAACGCCGCCGTCGTGGCGATCCAGCCGACCACCGGCGAGATCCTGGCGATGGTCGGCAGCGTGGACTACAACGACGCGTCGATTGCCGGCCAGGTGAACGTGGCGCTGGCCGACCGCCAGCCCGGCTCGACGCTCAAGCCGTTCACCTACCTGACGGCGTTCGAGAAGGGCTGGGCGCCCTCCACGATGATCATGGACGTGCCCACCACCTTCGGCGGCACGTACACGCCGCTCAACTTCGACCAGAAGTTTCGGGGGCCGGTCTCGGTGCGGCGGGCGCTGGCTGGCTCGCTCAACGTGCCGGCCGTCAAGGCG
>JAXLXF010000026.1:0-114689 GCA_046328125.1 Chloroflexota bacterium | reverse complement strand
CAGCCCACGGTCCTTCTGTCACAGCATCGGTCCTGGCTCGATTACCGCGAAGCTCGGCGCGAAGTCGTCGAGCAGCCCGAACAGCTCCACGACCTTGCCCAGATCCCCGTCCACCGCGATCCGGCCCTGCGCCACCGCCTCGTCTGGGGTCAGCTGGTGCAGGATCAACTGGCTCAGCGTCTCCCGTTCGAGCGTGATTGTGGCGTCGGCGCAGTCGCTGGCGCGGTCGGCCAGGTAGGTCAGCGCGCAGTTGTCGAGCGTGGTGGTGTACTGGCGCCCCTGGTCCAAGAAGACCCAGGTGAGGACGAGCGTGTGCCCTTCGGCCTTGTCGGCGTTCACCCGTACGCCCAGGTAGTCGAACACGAAATCGAGGCTCATCGTGCGCAGCGTGTACGGGTTGGGTAGCGCACGTCCTGGCAGCACCGTCGTGCCGTGCCGCAGCTCCTGCGCCCCGAACAGGTACGCGTTTCGCCACGTCCCGGACTCTGCCGCGTAGCCGAGCTGCTCCAGGGCATCAGCCCCGAGCTGGCGGGCCTCGACGTTCGACGGATCGGCGAACACCACGTGGCTCATCGCCTCGGCCACGAAGCGGTATTCGCCCCGCTCGAAGTCGCCGCGCGCCCGCTCGACGATCGCCGCCGCGCCGCCCATGTACTCGACGTACTTGCGCGCGCGCTCGACCGGCGGCAGCGGGTTGAGGTGGGCCGGGTTGGCGTCGTACCAGCCGAGATACTTCTGATAGACCGCTTTGGCGTTGTGGCTGAGCGTGCCGTAGTAGCCGCGCACGTGCCAGATTCTCGCCAGACTTTCCGGCAGCGTCAGCCGCTCCGCGATCTCGTCCGCTGTGTACCCGTGGTTCATCAGCCGCACGGTCTGGTCGTGCAGGTACTTGTACAGGTCGCGCTGCCGGCCCAGGTACTCCAGGACGCGCGCGTTGCCCCAGACCGGCCACTGGTGCTGCGCGAACACCACGTCGGTGTCTCCTCCGAACCGGTCGATCGCCTCGTTCAGGTACTTCGCCCACGCGTTGGCGTCGCGGACCTCGGCCCCTCGGATCGGGTAGACGTTGTGCATCGAATGGGTGGCGTTCTCGGCCAGGTTCAGCGCCCGAAACGCCGGATAGTACATGTGCATCTCGGCCGGCGCTTCGGTCTGCGGCGCCAGCTGGAACACGATCTCGACGCCGTCGATGGTGTGCGTTTCGATGGGCTCGCCGATGCTGCGCGTCGGCGGGATCAGCGAGATGGTGCCGCGCGAGAGCGTCTTCGCCATCCCGATATCGACCAGCCCGCGCGGCCCCCGAGGCAGGAACGTTCCGAACTGGAACTGCTGGCGTCGATTGCGTGCCGGCCCGGGCAGGACGCTCTCCGCGACGACCGTCTCCATGAACTGGTCCGGCGCGTAGATCTCGATCCGCCCCGTGCGGACGTCCTCGTCGCTGACCACGCCGTGGATGCCGCCGTAGTGATCGACGTGGCAATGGGTGATGATGACCGCCGTCACCGGCCGCTCGCCCCGGTGCTGGCGGTACAGGTCGAGGCCAGCCCGGGCCGTCTCGGTCGAGATCATCGGGTCGACGACGATGACGCCGCCGTCGCCCTCGATCAGCGTCATGTTCGAGGCGTCGAATCCTCGGACCTGATAGATCCGCTCTGTCACTTCGAAAACGCCGTGCAGCTTGTTCAGCTGGGCCTGCCGCCACAGACTCGGGTTGACCGTGTCCGGAGCCGTCTCAGACCCCATGAACGGCTCGTCGGCCAGACTCCACACCACCCGGCCGTCGGCGTGTCGGATCTCGTCTTCCTGCCAGGTCCCTAGGAAGCCGCGCCGCGCGTCCTCGAAGTCCTGGGTGTCGCCGAACGGGAGCGCGTCGAGCAGTGCCCGTTGCGCGTCCCGGGTGATCGGCGTGGGATCCTTCGGACCGTCTGCTGGCATGGACATCGTCTCTCCTCTGGCCGCTACGTCGCGTTGCTGTGCGCTCGCCAGCTCATCCACCTGGCTCCGTCGTTACCCGTGCGTCATCTGTCCGAGCGAGCTCCTCAGTGCTGCCCAGGCGGCCGGGCCAGGAGGTCGAGGGCGATCGCCAGCGTGTGGGACGCCGGATAGAGCGCGAGCGGGACGACGACCATGAACGCAACCGAGCCCCACTGCAGCACGTTCCAGGGTGGGTTCGGCCAGGTCGCGATGAGGGTTCCGAAGAACAAGAAGAACCAGATCACCAGTGGGACCACCAGATCGATGGCCATCGACCCGAGCTGGTAGCCCGACTCCCCCCGCGCGAAGACGTATTTGCAGGTCGGGCACTGCTCCCTGATCTTGAACCAGTGCTCGAAGAGGCCGCCCCCACCACACACCGGGCAGCGCAGCAGCAACGCCCGCGCGAAGAGGAGGAGCCCCCCGGGCGGCCTCGAAGGAAGACGTGACTCGCTCATTGCACACCTTCAGTTCTGAATAGCCGTCTCGAAATGCTTGCTGACCGGGCTGTGGGCAAAAGCCGACGAAATCAGTGCTGGCGCGAATCGTACCTCACGCTCGGGCTCGCCCCCGCTGCTTCGCGCTCTCCAGGCCAGCTTGGCATGGCGCGATACATCCCATGGCTGAGTCCGACTTGTCCCCCACCACCCCGCCTGTTAGCATCGACGCGCTGACCTTGCCCTCGGAGCGCGTCGTGTCGGAACAGCCAGCCCAGACCAGCCCCTCAGCCGTCGAGACCACCGCCGGCAAGCTCCAACGGCTGGTCCAGCTGCGCCGCGAAGCGCTGCTCGGCGGTGGCGAGGCCCGGATCGAGCGCCAGCACAAGGCCGGCAAGCTCACCGCCCGCGAGCGCCTCGACCTCCTGCTCGATCCCGGCACCTTCCACGAGATGGACGCGCTGGTCGTCCACCGCGCGAATGACCCGGGTCTGACGCACTATCTCGGCGACGGCGTAGTGACCGGCACCGGGCGCGTAGACGGGCGACCGGTTGCCGTCTTCTCGCAAGACTTCACCGTGTTCGGCGGCTCCCTCTCCGAGGCGTACGGCGAGAAGATCTGCAAGCTGATGGACCTGGCGATCAAGTCGGGTTTGCCGGTCGTCGGGCTGAACGACTCCGGCGGCGCCCGCATCCAGGAGGGCGTCGTCAGCCTGGGCGCCTACGCCGAGATCTTCCTGCGCAACACCCTCGCCTCCGGTGTGGTGCCCCAGATCAGCGCCATCATGGGGCCGTGCGCTGGCGGCGCCGTCTACTCGCCGGCCATCACCGACTTCACGTTTATGGTCAAGGAAACCAGCTTCATGTTCGTGACCGGGCCGGACGTGGTCCGGACCGTCACGCACGAGGTCGTCGATTTCGAGGAGCTGGGCGGCGCGATGACCCACAACTCGCGCAGCGGCGTGGCCCACTTCGCGACCGACGACGAGGTCGCCTGCCTCCAGCAGATCCGCCGCTTGCTGGCGTTCCTGCCCTCCAACAACGTGGACGACCCGCCCCGCATCGAGCCCGCCGACCGCCCGGACCGCGAGTCGCCCGAGCTCGACACGATTATCCCGGACGATCCGACCCGCGCCTACGACATGCACCGGGTGATCGAGTCCGCCGTGGACGGCGGCGACTTCATGGAAGTCATGTCCGAGTACGCCGGCAATATCCTCGTCGGGTTCGCGCGGCTCAACGGGCGCTCGATCGGCGTCGTGGCGCAGCAGCCGAGCGTGCTGGCCGGTGTCCTCGACATCGACTCCTCGGTCAAGGCGGCCCGCTTCGTGCGGTTCTGCGACTGCTTCAACATCCCGCTGCTGACGTTCGTGGACGTGCCCGGCTTCCTCCCCGGAGTCGGGCAGGAGCACGGCGGCATCATCCGTCACGGCGCCAAGCTGCTCTACGCCTACTGCGAGGCGACCGTCCCCAAGCTGACCGTCATCACCAGGAAGGCGTACGGCGGCGCCTACGACGTGATGTCCTCGAAGCATATCCGCGGCGACGTCAACCTGGCCTGGCCGACCGCCGAAATCGCGGTCATGGGCGTCGAGGGCGCGGTCAACATCATCTACCGCGACCGGATCTCTAAGGCCGACGATCCCGAGGCCGTCCGCGCCGAGCTGACCCGCGAGTACCGCGAGCGGTACGCCCACCCGTACGAGGCCGCTGCGCGTGGCTACGTGGACGAGGTGATCCTCCCCCGCGAGACCCGCCCGAAGCTGATTGCCGCGCTGGAGCTCGTCCGCACCAAGCGCGACACCAACCCGCCCAAGAAGCACGGAAACATTCCACTCTAATGTTCTCCAAAGTCCTGATCGCCAATCGCGGCGAGATCGCCATCCGGGTCATGCGGGGTTGTCGCGAGCTCGGCGTGCGGAGCGTCGCCGTCTACAGCGACCCCGACCGGGGTGCGCCCCACGTCCGCGCCGCCGACGAGGCGTACCCGCTGGGCGGCTCGACAGCTGCCGAGAGCTACTTGCGCGGCGACCACATCGTCGAGATTGCGCGACGGTGCGGCGCCGAGGCGATCCACCCCGGCTACGGCTTCCTCGCCGAGAACCCGGACTTCGCGCAGGCGTGCGCCGACGCCGGCCTCGCCTTCGTCGGGCCGCCGCCGTCCGCGATGCGCGCCCTCGGCAGTAAGACCAGCGCGCGGTCGTTGATGCAGGCGGCCGGCGTGCCGGTCGTGCCCGGCACCATCGACCCGATCCCGACCCCTGAGGAGGCCGCCCAGATCGCGGATGAGATCGGCTACCCGGTCGCCCTCAAGGCCGTCTCGGGCGGCGGTGGGCGCGGGATGCGCGTCGTGGAGCGGCCCGAGGATCTGATCTCCTCGTTCCGGCAGGCATCAGACGAGGCCGCCTCGGCGTTCGGCGACCCGTCGATGTACCTGGAGCGGCTGGTGGTGCGCCCGCGCCACGTCGAGATCCAGATCCTAGCCGACCAGCACGGCAACGTGGTCTACCTGGGCGAGCGCGAGTGCAGCGTCCAGCGCCGTCATCAGAAGCTGGTCGAGGAGTCGCCGTCGCCGGCCGTCGGCCCGGAGCTGCGGGCCAGGATGGGCGAAGTGGCGGTCCGCGCCGCGAAAGCCGCCGGCTACACCAACGCCGGCACCTGCGAGATGCTGCTCGACCAGAACGGCGAGTTCTACTTCCTGGAAGTGAACGCCCGACTGCAAGTGGAGCACCCCGTCACCGAGCTGGTGACCGGGATCGATCTGGTCCACTGGCAGCTGCGCGTCGCGGCCGGCGAGCCGCTCGACTTCCAGCAGGAGGACGTGCAGCTGCGCGGCCATGCCGTCGAGTGCCGGATCCAGGCCGAGGATCCGAACAACCGGTTCTTCCCGTCCATCGGCAGGATTCAGACCGTCCGCGAGCCGGCCGGTCCCGGCATCCGGATCGACGGCGCCCTGGAGCCCGGCCAGGACGTGACCCCGCTCTACGATTCGCTGCTGGCGAAGCTGGTGATCTGGGCCGAGGACCGCCCACGCGCCCTGGAGCGCGTCTATCGCGCCCTCGGCGAGTACCACGTGCTCGGCGTCCAGACCACCATCCCGTTCCATCGCTGGTTGATGCGCCACCCGGCGTTCGTGGCGGGCGACCTCGACACCGAGATGCTGGCCCGCGACTGGCACCCGACCGACGAGCTTCCGCCAGATACCGCCGAGCGCGTCGCCGTGCTGGCCGCCATCTCCGCTCACCTCGGGCGCGGCCGCCAGCGCCCAGTCGCCGCCAGCTCGACAGAAGAGGGCGGGCGCTGGCTCAGCTTCGCGCGCCGCGCCGGGTTGCGGGTGCCATGACCGACGCCGCCAACGGCCAGCACGGCTCGCCATCCACCTCGGCTACCAGCTCGTCTGCCGGCCAGGGTAAGCCGCTCGCCTCGACCACCTACCGCGTCGAGGCCGGCGGTCAGACGCTCAGCGTCGCGGTGGTGGAGCGGGAGGACGGCCTGTACGTCCAGGTTGGCGACGGGCCGGAGCGGCGTGTGGAAGTCGCCGTCTCGCTCGACGACGGCGAGCTCGGCGCGATCGTCGGGGGCCAGCTCGTGCACGGGATGGTCACCTCGCACGAGGGCGGCCTGACCGTCTCCCTGGACGGCCAGACCACCGACGTGACGGTGATGGACGAGCGCGCCGCCCGCCTCGCCAGCGCCGCCTCAGCCGGCCGGCCTGGCGCTGGCCAGACCACCGTCAGCGCGCCGATGCCGGGGCTGGTCGTCGCGGTCCCGGTCGGAGTGGGACAGGCGGTGACGCGCGGCACGACCCTGGTGGTGCTCTCGGCCATGAAGATGCAGAACGAGCTGACCGCCCCGGCCGACGCCACTGTCAAAGAAGTGCTGGTCGAAGCCGGCCAGACGGTGGACAAGAACCAGGCGCTCGTCCGCCTCGGGTAGTGCACGTCCAGGCCACGATCTCCGGAACGGCGCGAACATGCTCTTGACATGTCATCCAAGGGCCGTCTAAGGCATCTGACCCTTGCGTGGTAAGACAGAAGATGATACTATCCACCCTGAAGTTATTAGCCCCAGCTAATATGGCCGCGAGCAAAGGCTCACGGCGTGGTTGGAGAGGATCATGCGTCGGATGCGCATTTCGCGGGCGCTCGTGGCGGCTCTGGCCGGCGTGCTGGCGGTGACGCTCGTCGCGACCGCGCTCGCGTCGCCGTTCCACCAGGACGTCACCCTGGTCTTGTACAACGCCCAGCACGTGCCGCTCGCCGAAGCGTGGGTCAACGACTTCAAGGCACGGACCGGCATCAACGTCGAGATCAGGTCCGGTCGCGACCTCGATCTCGCTAACCAGCTCATCCAGGAGGGATCGGGCTCGCCGGCCGACCTGTTCATCACCGAGAACTCGCCAGGGGCCGCCACGGTTGGGCAGGCCGGCCTCTTCGCGAAGGTCGATCCAGCGACGCTCGCGCAAGTGCCGTCGCAGTACGCCTCCCCGAACGGCGACTGGGTCGGTATCGCGGCCCGCACGACGGTCTTCGTCTACAACCCGTCGCTGCTGAGCGAGAGCGACTTGCCGCGCTCGATCATGGACCTGGCGAAGCCGGAGTGGAAGGACCGCTTCGGGATCGCGCCGGCCGGGGCGGACTTCCAGGCGATCGTCAGCGCCGTCCTCCAGTTGAAGGGGCCAGACGAGACCGCCGCCTGGCTGCAGGGCCTGAAGACGAACGCCAAAATCTACAGCGGCAATCGCGCGATCATGTCGAACGCGAACACCGGCGAGGTGTCGGGCGGCGTGATCTGCCACTATTATTGGTACGGCGATCGCGCCGAGTCCGGCGCCAACAGCTCGAACGTCGAGCTCCACTATTTCCTGGGCAAGGACCCGGGCGGCTTCATCAGCGTCTCTGGTGGCGGCGTCCTGGCGTCGAGCAAGCATCCCGTCGAGGCACAGCAATTTCTCGCCTATATGACCAGTCCGGCCGGCCAGCAGATCCTGTCGACGAGCAACGCCCTGGAGTACTCGATCGCCAGCAACGTGCCGCCGCATCCGAGCCTCAAGCCGCTGAGCGAGCTCGACCCGCCGCTGGTGGACATCTCGAAGCTGAACGCGCCGTCGGTGGTCAACCTGATGCGAGCGGCCGGTCTCCTCTAGCACCCGATCCGCTCCACGGCTCCTGTCCTCCGATTCGGCGGCCAGAAGGCGCTGCACGATGGTGACGTCTAGCGAGGCAGGGCTGCGCGGTGGCGCGCTCCTGCCTCTCCTGTTGCGCGCAACCACGGTGCTCATCGCGCTGGTGCTGCTGATCCCGCTCGGGTTCGTGGTCGTCTACACCGTGTTGACCGGCTGGACCGCCTCGTACGAGCTGATCGTCCGCCCGCGCGTCGGCGAGCTGCTGTACAACACGCTCAGGCTGATCGTCGCGTCGGGGGTGGCCTGCGCGATACTCGGGACGGCTTCGGCCTGGCTCACCGAACGCTCGACGGTCCCGCTGCCGTCGATCTGGCGCGTCCTGCTGGTCGCGCCGCTGGCGGTGCCTTCGTTCGTCAACGGTTTTGCATGGGTCTCGCTCTCGGCCCGCGTCGAGGAGTTTGGCGGCGCCGTCCTGATCATGACGCTCTCGTACTTCCCGTACGTCTACCTGCCGGTCGCGGCGGCGTTTCGCGGCCTCGACCCGGCCCTGGAGGAGAGCTCCCGCTCGCTCGGCGTCGGCCCGTGGCGGACGTTCTGGCGGGTGGTGTTGCCACAGCTGCGGCCGGCCCTGTTCGGCGGCGTCCTGCTGGTGGTGCTGCATCTCCTGGCCGAGCTCGGCGCGCTGGAGATGCTCCGCTTCCCGACCTTCACCACTGCCATCTACGACCAGTTCGGCGCCACTGTAGACGCCTCCGCCGCGAACGCCCTTGCCAGCGTCCTGGTCACGCTCTGCCTGGTGGCGCTGGTGAGCGAGGTCCGGCTGCGCGGTCGGGCGCGTTACGCCCGACTGGGGATGGGCGCGGCCCGCCAGCCGTCACGAGCTCGGCTCGGGTGGTACACGGCACCGGCGCTGCTCGGGTTGGGGCTGCTGGTCGTGCTGGCACTGGGCGTGCCGCTCGGGATGCTCGTGTTCTGGCTGGCGCGTGGCCGCTCGACCGCCTTCCCGCTGGCCTTGCTGACGACCACGGCAATTAACTCACTACGATTGGGCATCATGGGCTCCATCCTCACCGTCGTGCTGGCGCTGCCGGTCGCCTGGCTGGCGGTGAGGTGTCCTGGATTCTTGAGCACGGTAACGGAGCGGGTGACGTACATCGCGCACGCGCTGCCCGGGATCGTGGTCGCGCTGTCGCTGGTGGCGATTGCGATCCGGTACGCGAGGCCGGTGTACCAGACCACGGGGATGCTGCTGGTGGCGTACGCGATCCTCTTCTTCCCGCTGGCGCTGGTCAGCATTCGGGCGGCGCTGTCGCAGGTGCCGCCGGTTCTGGACGACGTCGGGCGCTCGCTCGGAAGCTCGCCGCTGACGGTGTTTCGGCGCGTCACGGTCCCGCTGATCGCGCCGGGGATCGGGGCCGGCGCGGCGCTGGTCTTCATCTCGATCGTGACCGAGCTGACCGCCACCCTGCTGCTCGCCCCGATCGGCACCGAGACGCTGGTCACCCGCTTCTGGGGCTACTCCGAGAGCATCGCCTACGGCGCGGCAGCACCATACGCCGCGCTGATGGTCGCCCTGGCCATGCCGATGACGTACCTGCTGACCCGCCAGGCCGGGCGGTCGGGCCGCCGATGAACGCGCCTGTGGAACGGTCGCCAGGAGCCGATCTGGTGGTGTCCGGACTCGTTCACGCCTACGGCGAGACCCGCGTCCTCCACGGCATCGACCTGACCGTGCCAGCCGGCTCGCTGACGGCGATCCTCGGACCGTCCGGCTGCGGCAAGACGACGCTGCTGCGCCTCATCGGCGGCTTCGAGCAGCCGGCTGCCGGCTCGATCCGCCTCGGGGAGCGCGTCCTGTGCGGCAGCGGTCGCCCGGTCCCGCCGGAGCAGCGGCGGATCGGCTACGTGGCCCAGGAGGGCGCCCTCTTTCCCCATCTCCGGGTGGCCGAGAACGTCGCGTTTGGGCTGCGGCTGGACAGGGCGAGTCGCCGGCGCCGCGTGGACGAGCTGCTGGCGATGGTCGGGCTGGACGCGTCGTACGGCGACCGCTATCCGGATCAGCTCTCGGGCGGCCAGCAGCAGCGGGTGGCGCTGGCACGAGCGCTCGCCCCCGAGCCGAGCGTGATCCTGCTGGACGAGCCGTTCGCCTCGCTGGATGCCAGCCTGCGCGAGAGCACCCGCCGCGCCGTGGCCGAGTCGCTGGCGGCAGCTGGCGCGACGGCGATCCTGGTCACCCACGACCAGGCCGAGGCGCTCTCACTGGCGGATCAGGTGGCGGTGATGCGGCAGGGACGGCTGGTGCAGGTGGCAGCCCCGCGCGAGCTGTACCTCCACCCGGCGGACGTCGAGACGGCGCACTCGATTGGTGAGGCCGTGATCCTCGCCGCCGAGATCGCGGACGGTCGCGCCAGCTCCGCGCTCGGGTCGCTGACGGTCCAGGCTGGCGCCACGGCGGGTCCGGCCCAGATCCTGGTCCGACCCGAGCAGATCGCGATTCTCGCCCCGGACACGAACGGCACGCCGGTCGCCAGAGTCCAGGCGGTCAGCTACTTCGGCCACGACGCGCTGGTCCGTCTGGAGCTGCCAGACGGCACGCTGGTGACGGCTCGCCCGTCCGGCCTCGACGCGCCGCGCACGGGTCAGTCGGTCGCCGTCTCCGTGCGCGGCCCGGTCCACGCTTTCCGCCGTCAGTAGTGGCCCGGACCGCGACTTCGGGAAGGGACGAAGCGTGTTCGTGGAGCGCGGCCATCCTGGCCGCTCCGGAGTTGCTTCACCGGAGCGGCCAGGATCGGGGAGGCCGCGCTCCACGGGCACGGTCACCGCACACCCGAATCTCCCCAATGCGCCTGGACGCTGGCGGCACGGGGTGATTGGCCGTTGGTGGCCCGAACGCGGTAGGATCGGGCAACACCAACCCTGGCGCCACGAAGTCAGCGTCGTCACCGAAGGGGAGAGCCCGTGCAGGCTGAGATCATTGCTGTTGGCACCGAGCTGCTGCTCGGCGAGATCCTCGACACGAACTCGCAGTACCTGGCCCAGCAGCTCACGGGCCTCGGCATCGACCTCTTCTTCGTCACGCACGTCGGCGACAACATGGGCCGGCTCTCCGAGACCGTCCAGCGGGCGCTCAACCGCTCGGATGTGGTCATCATGACCGGCGGTCTCGGCCCGACCGAGGACGACCTGACCCGCGAGGCCATCGCCGCCGCGCTTGGCGAGACGATGACGGTCCGTCCGGAGCTGGAAGAGGTGTTGCGGGGCTGGTACGGGAAGCGCAACCGCCCGATGCCCCAGATGAACATCAAGCAGGCGACGCTGATCCCGTCCGCCAGCGCCATCGACAACCCGATCGGGACCGCGCCGGGCTGGTTTGTCGAGACGAATGGCAAGAAGATCGCCTGTATGCCCGGCGTGCCCCACGAGATGAAGAAGATGTGGGAGGAGCAGGTCGCTCCTCGGCTCGGGATGGGCGGCGGCGGCGTGCTGGTGACCCGCACCCTCAAGACGGTCGGCATCGGCGAGTCGAACGTGGCCGAGGTCGTCCAGGATCTGATCCACAACCCGAACCCGACCCTCGCGACGTACGCCAAGCAGGACGGCGTCCATCTCCGGATCGCGGCCAAGGCCGAGACGCGTGACGCCGCCAACTCGATGATCGCGGACTTCGAGGCCAAGGTCCGCGCCCTCACCAACCACTGGATCTACGGCATCGACGACGAGACGCTGGCGGCGGCAATCGGCAAGCTGCTGGTGAAGCAGGGCCTGAAAGTGGCGACGATGGAGTCCGCGTCCGGCGGGCTGCTCGGCAGCTACTTCACCGACACGCCCGGCGCCTCGGAGTGGTACGCGGGCGGCACCATCGCCTACACCGCGAAGCTGAAGGTGCTGGCCGGTGTGCCCCAGGAGATCGTGGACACGCATGGCACCATCGCCGGCGAGACGGCGCTCGCGATGGCGACCGCCGCGCGGCAGCAGACGGGCGCCGATGCCGGCCTCGGGATCGTCGGGGTGGCTGGCCCGAGCGAGGTCGAAGGCAAGTCGGTCGGCACGTTCCACATCGCGCTCGACTTCCTGGGCCAGACGCGGGTGGTCGATTCGCACTGGTCCACGACGCGCCTGGAGCTGAAGCGGCGGGCAGTGATGGACGCGCTCTACATCCTGTGGCGGGCGCTCGAAGACCGCGAAGAGGCGGCGACAGCCGTGGCTGGAGCGGGGGGTGCCGGACGCGCGTGAGCGCCTGACACCCAGAGCGCGCCGCGTCCTCACGATGGCCGAGGACGAGGCGGTCGGCCTGCGCCTGGCGGAGGTCGGGACCGAGCACGTCCTGGTGGCGCTGCTCCGGGAGGGGCGTGGCCTCGCAACGCGCGTCCTCCAGGAGCTCGGCGTCGAGCCCGCCGAGCTGGCGCAGCGGGTCCGCTCGCGCCTGACGCCCGCCGAGATCGGCCCGAACCGGCAGATCGGGCTCGGGCCGGGTGCGAAGAACGCCCTCCAGATGGCTCGCGCCGAGGCGACCCGGCTCCATCACGACTACGTCGGGACGGAGCACTTGCTGCTCGGCCTCTTGCGCGACGGCGAGGGGCCGGCCTTCGTGACGCTGATCGGGGTTGGCGTCACGCTCCAGAAGGCGCGTCAGAAGGTTCTCGAGATCATCAACGAGTCGTCGCCCGAGATCCCAGTCGAGCAGGCGCCGAAGCTGGCGATCCTGCGCGGGCGTGACCGCCCCGCCGACCGCTACGCCGATCCAGATGCCCACGACCCCCGCGACGACGTCGAGCGCTGCGGGCGATGCGGCCGGGTCCGCCGCCCAGACTGGCGCTTCTGCGCGTTCTGCGGCGAGCGCTGGCCGACCTGCGAACGGTGCGACACGCCGATCCCGGAGCTGGCCGGTGTACGATTCTGTCCAGGCTGCGGCACCATGTACGAGCCGGACGTCCGCGCCTGACCCGGCGCTTGGAGCACGAGCCACCATGAGTGAAGGCGGATCGCCAGATCGGGCGGCGTGGGAGGAGCGCGTCTTGAAGCGGGCGCGCGACCGCTCCCCCGAGCGCCGCGAACGCTTCGAGACGTCCTCGCGCATCCCGATTCAGCCGCTCTACACGCCGGACGACCTGGCGGAGTGGGACGCCTCCGCCCGGCTGGGATTCCCCGGCGAGCCGCCGTTCACCCGTGGCGTCCAGCCGAACATGTACCGTGGCCGGCTCTGGACGATGCGCCAGTACGCCGGCTACGCCTCCGCCGAGGAGTCGAACGCACGCTACCGGTACCTGCTGGAGCGCGGCCAGACCGGTCTCTCGGTCGCCTTCGACCTGCCGACGCAGATGGGGTACGACTCGGACCATCCGATGGCCGAGGGCGAGGTCGGCAAAGTCGGCGTCGCCATCGACACCGTGGACGACATGGAGACGTTGTTCGCCGGCATCCCGCTCGACAAAGTCTCCACCTCGATGACCATCAACGCGACCGCGCCGATCCTGCTGGCACTGTACGTGGCGGTCGGCAAGAAGCAGGGCGTTCCGCTGGCGCAGCTGAGCGGCACCGTCCAGAACGACATCTTGAAGGAGTATATCGCCAGAGGGACGTACGTCTATCCGCCGGCCCCCTCGATGCGGCTGGTGACGGACGTGTTCGCCTACTGCACCGAAGAGCTGCCGGCCTGGAACTTCATCAACGTCAGCGGCTACCACATGCGTGAGGCCGGCGCGACGGCGGTTCAGGAGCTGGCGTTCACGCTGGCGAACGCGATCGCCTACTGCGACCATGCTGTAGCAGCGGGCCTGGAGATCGACCAGTTCGCGCCGAGGCTGGCATTCTTCTTCGACAGCCACAACGAGCTGTTCGAGGAGGTCGCGAAGTTCCGGGCGGCGCGCCGAATGTGGGCGAAGATCACGCGCGAGCGATACGGCGCGACGAATCCGCGCTCGTGGATGCTGCGCTTTCACACCCAGACGGCTGGCGTCTCGTTGCAGGCGCAGCAGATCGAGAACAACGTGGTGCGGGTGGCGATCCAGGCGCTGGCCGCGGTCCTCGGCGGCACCCAGTCGCTCCACACCAACGCCCGCGACGAGGCGCTGGCCCTGCCGACCGAGGAGTCGGCGAAGCTGGCGCTGCGGACCCAGCAGGTGCTGGCGTACGAGAGCGGCGTGGCGGACGTAGTGGACCCGCTGGCGGGGTCGTACTTCGTGGAGTCGCTGACCGAGCAGACCGAGGCGGCCGCCTGGCGCTACATCGAGCAGATCGACGCGCTGGGCGGGGCGCTGGCGGCCATCGAGCAGGGCTTCATCCAGGCCGAGATCCAGGAGAGCGCCTACCGTTTCCAGCAGGAAGTGGAGCGCGGTGACCGCGTGATCGTGGGCGTGAACCGCTTCGAGGATGCTGGCGCCAGCGCGAAGGCTGACATTCTGCGGGTGGACCCGGCGGTGCGGGATCGGCAGGCGGCGCGCATCCAGGCCGTGAAAGCGCGCCGCGATGAGGCGACTGCCCAGGCTGCCCTGGCCGCTCTCGAAGCCGCCGCGCGCGGCACCGAGAACACGATGCCGCGCATCCTGGCCTGCGTCGAGAGCCTGTGCACGCTGGGCGAGATCTCGGACACGCTGCGCGCGGTGTTCGGCGAGGCCAGCGAGCTGAGCGCGCTCTGAAAGCTTGCCCCCCGTATAATCCTGGTTGCTCTTTGCCCCCGTAGCTCAATGGACAGAGCAGCGGCCTTCTAAGCCGACGGTTGTAGGTTCGAATCCTATCGGGGGTACCACCACTACCAGATACGGACGCGCCCCGTGGATGGCTCTCACGGGGCGCTTCTCGCTTTCCATACCCGGATGTCCCTTCGATCGTCACGGACGCGCCTGTCATCGAACATGGCTTCGCAATATCGCGTCGATCTGCAGCTGCAATCGACTTGGTGGACCGGATCGAAGGCGTGTCATAGAATGAGTAATCCGGCGCCGTTTGACCCGCGGAGATGTGCATGACGACGTCAAGAGCCTACCGAGTCGGCCCTTCCACGATCACGATCCTTTTTGGCGACATCACCACGTCTCGCGCGGAGGTCATCGTCAGCTCAGACGACTTCGAGCTCTCGATGGGCGGCGGTGTCTCCGAGGCGATCTCGACCGCCGGAGGTCAGTCGGTCGCCCACGACGCCGCGAAGCTGGTGCCGGCCAGCGCGGGCGACGTGGTCGTCACGACCGCTGGCCGACTCCCTGCGAAGTACCTGTTTCACGCCATCACGATTGGCCCCGGCTGGCAGGCGCCCGGTCCATCGACCGAGGATGCCATAGTTCGCCAGATCTGCCGGAAGGCGATGGAATTGCTGTCGCAGCTCGGCTGCCGATCGATCGCGTTCCCGGCGCTGGGGACCGGTGTCGCTGGGATCAGATTCGATGTGGCAGCGGCTGGGATGGCCGCAACGCTGGTGTCGGAGCTGCTCGATGCCAGCGAGCCATATCAGGTCGAGCTCTACCTTCATCATTCGTTCGGCGACGAGCCGCAGGACCGCTTCTTCATCTTCCTGGAGCAGTTCGCCGCGCGGACACTCGCCGTAGTCTCCACGCCAGGGCACTCGGCAACGAGTCTGAGCGCACCGGAAGGACCGTCAGCAGCCGACGAGGATTCAGAGGAGGCGCGGGACACCCTCCGCCGCCAGCAGATCTTCACGATGCTTCGCCACCTGGACGCACGACGGACCTCGCTCGAAACCTCGCTGATCGACGCACTCGGAGGTGAGTCCGGCTTGTCTCACGAGGGTCTGGCTCATCTCACCTCGCAGCTCACCGAGATTCAGGAGCTGCGGCGCGTCTACGAGGACGAGCTTGCGCCAGCCACAGCCGCCACCGCGCCACCAATTCCAAACTCAGTGTTCCTGAGCTCGACATTCATCGACCTGAAGCCCCACCGTGACGCGCTCCGCGAGTTGATCGGTCGGCTGGGCCTGACGTTCATCGGCATGGAGGACTTCCTGCCGGCGGGCGAGGCGCCTGGCACCTACATTCGAAAGCGAGTCAACCAGGCGGATGCGTACGTTGGCATCATCGGAAAGCGGTACGGCTTCATCGATCCGACGAGCGGGCTCTCGATGACGGAGCTCGAATACCGGCAGGCTGTCGTAAGCAAGAAGCCGATCTACATGTTCGTGATGGGCGATCGGGCAATGATCTCCGCTAGCATGGTGGAGCGTGATCCCGAAGGGCTCGCGAAGCTCAATGCGTTCGCTGACCGCGTGCAGAAGAGCAACGTCTGCGGCATGTTCGACGATATCGACGAGCTGGTCGCAAAGACCACTAGCGTGCTGCATCAGTTGAACCAGGCGTAGCCTCTCGACAAGCCCCGGCGACGGATCGGACGGGCTCCATCGCGCGGTGACCGTGCCGCGCCGCGCTGAGCAACCGGGGGCCGGGCTCTACGACCAGCTCCAGCAGGAGCCCCACGATCGTGGAGCCGCTGGCCACGAAGTGGCCGCTACCCAGCGCGAACGCCGCGCCGGACGTCCTCGTTCCAGAACCCGAATGGCGGGCATCGCGCGAAGCTGCCGCCGCCGATCGCCTTCGAGAGCCGACCGAGCGCCGTCTCCCTTGGCAGATCGCGTGGCGGTCCGTCGCGCCAGCCGACTATCCAGCCAGCGCGCGCAGGATCGTGGCCCAGGCCGTCGCGCCGGCGTCGCGGTTGCCGCGGGCACGGTCGGGAAGCCAGCCAGCCCGCCCGAGCACCGGCTCCATCCCGGCGGTCGCGGCAGCCCCGTCCTCGCCGGCATCCGCCGCTTTCGCCAGAGCAGCCTCGGCTGACTCGCCGGCCGTCGCCGCCTCACGGGCCGCAGCCGCCGCTGGCGCCAGCACGTCGATGGCCGTCCGCTGGCCCACGTCGGCCTTGCCGCGATCCTTCATGCCCTGGGTCGCCGCTTCGAGCATGTCGGCGATGTCGGTGGCGCCCAGGTCAAGCTTGCCGCGCACTTTGGTGCCGGCCCGCAGGAACGCCGTCGCGGTCAGGGTGCCCATCGTCGAAGGCGCCACCCGCCCGATCTGCATCCCGATCTGGGCCAGCAGCTGGCCGGCGTCCTGGGCCGGCGGCGTCTCCAGCAGCGGGCGGATCGCCGCGAAGCCGGTCGCCATCGTGACGCCAAGGTCGCCGTCGCCGGCGATGGCGTCGAGCGCGCACAGCTCGTCGCGGGCCGCTTCGAGGCGGTCGGCCACGCGGCCAAGCGCTTCGCGAAGCTGGTCGAAGGTCAGCAAGTCACCGCTCATCGGTCACTCCAGTCACGAGTAGCGAGTAGCGAGTTGAGAGTAGCGAGAGGCGAGTGGGTTTCGCCTCCGCTCGCTACTCTCAACTCGCTACTCGCTACTTACGCTTGCAGAAAGAACGGCGAGTCGGCGGGGGCGTCGATCAGCCGCGTCAGCTCGTCGTCCAGCTCGAGCATCGTGAGCGAGGCGCCGGCCATCTCCAGCGAGGTCGCGAACTCGCCCAGGTACAGTCGGTGGACACGGTGCCCGCCCTCGGCCAGCCGCTTGTGGACCCGCCGATACAGGATGTACAGCTCCTCCTTCGGCGTCGCGCCCAGGCCGTTGACCAGCAACGCGAGGTCGCTGCCTCGCGTCGGCTGGAGGTCGCGCACGATATGGTCGAACAGCTCGTCGGCCACCTCGTCGGCCGGGCGGATCGGCTCGCGCGAGACGCCCGGCTCGCCGTGGATGCCCATCCCGATCTCCATCTGGCCCTCGGGCACCTCGAAGTTCGGGTGGCCGACCGTCGGCAGGGTGCAGGGTGCCAGCGCCACGCCCATCGAGCGGGTCCGCGCGAACGCCTTCTCGACGGTCGCCTTGACGGTCGCCAGGTCTGCGCCGGCCTCGGCGGCAGCGCCAGCGATCTTGTAGCCGAAGAAGATGCCGGCGATGCCGCGCCGGGTGCTGGCGCGCTCCGGCGGCGCCGATGCCACGTCGTCCGCGCCCAGCACGGTCTCGACGGTGATCCCCTCGGCGGCGGCCATCTCGGACGCGAAGTCGAAGTTCATCACGTCGCCGCCGTAGTTGCCGTACAGGTAGAGCACGCCGGCCCCGCCGTCGATCGCTTTGGTGACGGCCAGCATCTGGTCGGCGTTCGGCGAGGCGAACACGTTGCCCACGGCACAGCCGTCGGCGAGCCCGCGCCCGACGTACCCCAGGAAGACTGGCAGGTGCCCGGAGCCGCCGCCCGTCGCGATCCCGACCTTGCCGGGGCGTGGCGCGTCGGCCCGCACGATGGCCCGAGGCTCCCCCTCGACGGCGCGCAGGCGATCCGGGTGGGCCAGCAGGATGCCTTCGAGCATCTCGTCGACGAAGTTGGCCGGATCGTTGAGCAGCTTCTGCATCGTTCGCTCTCCCAGGTGACAGATCGCAGATCAAAAGTTGCCGGGTCGGTCGGGCCGGCGGGGACCGAATGTCAGGCAGGCCGGCTACGCATTCTGGGAGAAGTGTAGGAGAGTCCGGGGACAGGGGCCAGCGCACGCCGCCATCATCCGGACCTGGACCGTGGCGCTCGCGTTCGGGGTGGCGCCGTTCAGGGCTGGAGCGACGACAGCTCGGCGGCAAGCGTGCCCGTAAACCGAGTCGTGGTCGCGCCGAGCGCCGCCAACGCCGCCTCGCCTCGCTGGCTGCCGCTCTCGCGGAAGCGCTCCAGGTCGGCCAGCGCGCGCCAGCCGTGAAGCACCAGCAGCCGGCCCGTCGCCGCCTGAGATCGGTAGATCTCGCGCCAGACCAGGCCGTCCGCGCGGGCGATCTGTTGATGTGCCTCGCTCAGCAGCGTCGCCTCGACCGACGCGGCGAGCTCTGGAGCGGCGGTAATCGTGGCGCAGGCGGCCACGGCGACGCGCTGATCCATCCGCTCGAAGTGGCGAAGGCGCTGGAGCGGCTCGGCTTCTGGAATCAGGCGGCAGGCCGCGACGATCTCCGCGAATTCCGAACCCTGGCGAAACCGCTCGAATGCCTCCTCGGCGGTCCATTCGGTCACTTCGAGGAGGCTCGTCGGCGAGCCTAGCCGCTGAAACACGCGCGTGCTGCGTCGGCCGGGATGGAGGGTGCGAGCCGCGCTCAGGCTCGCCCGCACCGTTGCCAGCAGGTCGTCCAGGCGCTCCGGCCGGGCCTCCAGATGTACCGCGACGACAAAGACCACCCTCGGACTCCCACACCAGTCTGCGCGAGCTCGCACAGCCACTTCGCGCATGATACGGCCCGCCTCGTGTGCCCTGCAGGCCAGCGCCACCCATCGCTTCTGTCGTGCGCGCCCCGGGCGGCGCCCGCGAGCTTCTGTCACTTCCTGGCATACGCGCCGGATGTGCGCTTGACAGAGGTCTCACCTCGCGTTGACGCGCGCCGCGCCATCCGCGCGCATCGTGCAGTTGTTGGCCTGGGCATCGCCGTTGTGATGCGTCCGTGATGCTATCCCCGCCCGCTCGCGCCTAAGCTCGGCCCCTCAGACTACGCCGTCGAAGGGAACGTGATGGGTCGAGTGACAGAGCGGAGCGTGATGGCTGCGATCGGGTTGCTGACTGCGCTGCTGTTCGTCGGTCCGGGGGTTGTCGTCGCCGCCGAGTCTGGGCCGACCGAGCGGCCGGGCACGCTGACGCCCAACCAGCTCGTCGGGGGCCGTAGCCTGACGCCGTGGGAGGCCCAGGCTGCCTGTGGACCCGCTGCCGCCGTCGCGTTCGCCCAGGCGAGTGGCCGCGCGATCTCGCTCGACAGCGCCGTCGCCGTCGCTCGACAGGTTGGCTGGACGCCATCCCGTGGGATGACCGGGCCGTACGGCGAGCTCGCGCTGCTTCAACGGCTCGGCATCCCGGCCTCCATCGAGGCTGGCTTAAGCGTCTCCAGGATCGCGCGGGACGTGCAGGCCGGCCGCCCCGTCATCATCCGGACCGGCGGACGGGGATCGGCGGCGCCCGGTCACTATTTCGTGGCCGAGCGGTACGATGCCGCGAGCGGGCGGTTCGACCTGGCGCAGAGCGCCCTGGTGCTGCGGTCGGCAGCGGGCCGCCGCTGGTACACCCTCGGCGAGATCCCGTCGCTCGGCACCGGCTTCCCCACCCACGCCCTCTACCTCGCGGGTGGCGGCTCGTCCACGGTGACCGCGCTGTCCACGGGCGGCGTCACGGCGATCGGCGGCACCCACGTGGTGGACACAGACGGCCTGGGCGCGAATCTGCGAGCCGCGCCCAGCACGACCGCCGGGTTGGTCGGCGCGCTGGCGGACGGCGCCCGCGTGACGGTCAGCGGCGCGCCGGTAGTCGCGTCGGGGCGAAGCTGGCGCAAGGTCGTCACGAGAGGCGGCGCCGTCGCGTGGGTTGACGGCGCCCTGCTGCGGGCGATCTAGACTCCCCCTGGGAGCGCGGCCATTCCTTCGCTGCGCTCAGGACAGGCTCTGGCCGCTTCGTTCGAGCAGCCCACACCAGCGCGTCGCGGGAGTCGCGCGGGGCACGACGCAGAAGCGGCGAATATCGCCGCGCTGCCAGGAGCGGCGCTCGCGATTAGAGGCGGCGGAAGCGGCGCCGCCGCCACCAGGTCTTCAGGTTGTCCCAGAGCGATGGATGGGACGACCCGTACGGTGAGCCGTAGCCGACGCTCTGGCCGCGCCAGCTCTTGCTCGATCCGGGCGGTCCCATGCCGCGCCGACCGGCGACCGACAGCGCCAACGCCAGCACGAAGAACAGGATGCTCAGCAGGCTGGCCCAGCGCGCGATGACCGCGAGGCCAGGGATGACGCTCGCCAGGAAGGCGAGCGCCACCAGGAAGATGCTGGCGAACATGAACTGTTCGACGGGCGTCATCCGCAGAAACGTCCTGAACGCCCCGGACATCCCCGACATCATCGGGGCACTGCGCCTGACCACGCGACGACTGACGGGCTCTCGCCGCAGCTTCGCCTCCCGGCGGCGCAAGAGCTCGTCGATCTCCTGCTCCCATCGCTCGGGCATGATCTGCGAGAACCTCGTGGTCAGGATCGGCGGACTTCGCCGCCGTGCACTCCCATTATAGGTGCGGCCCGCACCCCGAACAACTGCTCTGGTCGCCAAATTCGACCGAATGCGCCGAGAATCTCGTTCGGCGCGGCCCGCGTCAGGGTCGTGCAGGCGTCAATCAGGGTCGTCCGGGCGTCGGCGTGATCTCCACTGCCTGGAGGTACTGGGCCGGCGCCCACCCCTGAACGTCCCGACCTTCGAGCTCGCAGAGGCGCCAGATCTGGGCCTGAACCGTCTGCTCCGGGCCGACCAGTCGCAGCAGCGCCCCCTCGGCGATGGGTGGCTGGACGCGCTGGCTCTGCGCGCCGGGCTCTTCGCGGAGGTAGACGCCGATCCCGTTCGTGTTCGCGACGCGCACGTAGCGGGCTGGTGCGGTGGTCGGGGACGGCTCGGGAGCTGGCGTCGGCGTGGGCGAGGCGACCGGCTTCGGCGGCGCGAGGGCAAGCGCCGGCGTCGCGGCCCGCGTGGGCAACGCCGGCGGCTCGACGAGCGCGGTCGGCGAAGCCGCCGCCCGTGGCCGCAGGTCCGAGAGCGACGGAAGGCGTGCCGCGCTCAGGTACACCAGCGCGACGGTCGCAATCGCGACGAATCCGAACAACAACGCCGTGGCGACATGCCACCAGCGCAGTGAGAAGCCGCCAGCGCGACCGTCGAATGGACGGCCACACCATTCACACGACTCCGCCTGGGGCGAATTGCGGCCCTGACACCCCGGGCAGACTTGTACACTCATAAGTTGAAAGGGATTGCCCCCTCGTTCCGGCACTCGTGACGGCATCCGGATGTGACAGAGGACCGCCGTAGCATAGGGGCGCCTCACAGCCCTGTCAAGATCGGCCTATCGAGTCACCCGAGTGTGACACCTGTCGTTGATACTGTTCCAGCCGCAGTGCTACGCTTTTTCCGCGTCAGATTGGGAACAACTGACGCATCGGAGTACCCCGAATCCATGCCCACCGTCATCGCCGTGGCGAACCAGAAGGGCGGCGTCGGCAAGACGACGACCACTGCCAACCTGGGCGCCGCGCTGGCTCGCCAGGGTCGCCGCGTCCTGTTGATCGACATGGATCCGCAGGGGAACCTGACCAGCGCGGTCGGGATCTCGAAGGCGGCCGAGCACACCATCGCCGAGGCGCTCCTCGATTACCAGGCGCCACTGCCGACCATCACCATCGAGAACGGCGACGGACGATTGGATCTGGCCCCGGCGACCCTGGCGCTCGCCAGCGCCGAGGCCGCGCTGATGAACAAGCTCGGCCGCGAACAGCGCCTGCGCGACCAGCTCGGACGCAACGCCGGCACGTACGAGGTCGTCCTGATCGATACGCCGCCGTCGCTCGGGCTGCTGACGATCAATGCGCTTGTGGCGGCAGATCGGGTGCTCATCCCCACCGAGGCGCGCTTCTTCTCCCTCCAGGGCCTCAAAATGATCGAGGAGAGCATCGAAGAGGTGCTGTACTTGAATCCGCGTCTGAAGGTGATCGGCATCCTGCTCAGCAAGATCGACCGGCGGCTGCGGGAGGAGAAGCAGGTGTCCGAGTACCTTCGCGAGCGCTGGGGCGCGCTCGTCTTCGAGACCGAGATCGGCACCAGCAGCAAGGTGCTCGAAGCCAGCTCGGCTGGCAAGACCGTCTTCAGCTATCTCGGCGCCGAGCGCGCCGCTCAGACGTACACGTCACTCGCCGAGGAGGTACTACGCCGTGGCCAGGACTGACCGTCCGAAGGGTGGGTTCGATCCGGCCCGGCTCGAGGAGCCCAGCCGCCCCGCCGCCATCGTCCCGAGAATCGTAGATGCGCCGATCATCTCGGCAGCCAAAGGGTTCACCGAGGTCAAGATCGTCGGCGTTGGGGGCGGCGGCGGCAACGCCGTCAACCGGATGGTCGAGGAGGGCGTACCGGGCGTCGAGTTCATCGCGGTGAACACGGACGCCCAGGCGCTGGCGTCCTCCAACGCGCTCCGCAAGATCCTGCTTGGCGGCAGGCAGGGGCGCGGCCTCGGGGCCGGCGGAAAGCCGGAAGAGGGGCTGAAGGCGGCGCAGCTGGCCCAGCACGAGATCGCCGAGTCGCTCGAAGGGGCGGACATGGTGTTCGTCACGGCCGGCATGGGCGGCGGGACCGGCACTGGCGCCTCGCCCGTCGTGGCCGAGGCGGCCCGCTCGATTGGCGCGCTGACGGTCGGCGTGGTGACGCTGCCGTTCGGCTTCGAGGGCAACCGCCGGATGCAGAACGCGCTCCAGGGGGTCGAGGAGCTGCGTGCCAACGTGGACGCGCTGGTGGTCATCCCGAACGACCGACTCCTGAAGATGGCGGATGCCCAGATGACCGTGGTGGACGCGTTCCGGATGGCGGACGACATCCTCCGGCAGGGCGTCCAGGGCATCTCGGACCTCGTGACTCAGACCGGCCTGATCAACCTGGACTTCGCGGACGTCAAGGCGATCATGGGCAGCGCCGGCACCGCACTGATGGCGTCCGGCGAGGCGACCGGCGAGAGCCGGGGCGCGGACGCCGCCAACGCCGCGATCTCGAGCGCCCTCCTGGAGACCTCGATCGAGGGGGCGACGGGCGTCCTAATCAACGTGACGGGCGGCGCCGACCTGACCCTCCACGAGGTGACGGAGGCCGCGAACGTGATCTCCGACGTCGTCGATCCCGGCGCGAACATCATCTTCGGCGCGGTGATCCACCCGCGCTACCAGAAAGAGCTGCGCGTTACGGTCATCGCCACTGGCCTGCGGAGCGGCCCGACCGAACGCGGGATGCGCGGCGTGGGCCAGCGCGGCAACCGCGACGCCACGATCCCGATGGACCGCTTCCCCCGCCGCGACCTCGGCGACTACCCGCCAGACGAGCCTCGCCGAGGGGGCGGCTGGCGTGAGGAGGACCGTGGACCCGGCCGAGGCGGCGCTGGCGTCGAGGACGACCGGGGCGGCTGGCGCCGTCGCCCGCCCGGCTCGCCCGTGGACGACGACGACGACATCGACCTGCCGTCGTTCCTGCGCCGCCGCCGGTAGGGGGCTGGGGGGTGGGGTCTCCTACTCCCCGACCACCAGGTGCACCTTCAGCGAGCCAGTAGACTTGTCGGCGGCGACGCGGAACGCCTCGGGGGCTGATTCGAGCGGGAAGCGCGCCGTCACCAGCTTCTCGATCGGGGCCTTGCCGCTCGCCATCAGGTCGATGGCGACCTCGTAGTCGTGGCGGCCGTCGACGACGCCGTAGCAGACCGGGAACGTCACCCAGACCTCGTTCTGGAGGGGGCGTAGCAGGTCCACGGGCACCCGTGATGGAAAGACGCCCAGGACCGAGACGGTCCCCTGCGGCCGGACCAGCTCCCAGGCGAGGTTGAGCGTGTCGGCGTGGCCGCCAACGGTCTCCACCACCAGATCGGCGCCGAGGCCGCCGGTGAGCGCACGGACCTGTTCGGCGGCAGCGGTCGGGTCGTCGGGCAGCACCGTCGTCGCCCCGAGCTCGGCCGCCATCTTCGCCTGGTGCGGGTGGCGGGCGGTGACGTGGATCGCGCCAGCCCCCAGGCCGCGCGCCGCGATCAGCGTCGCCAGCCCGATGGTGCCCGCCCCGATGACGACGACCGTCGCGCCGGGCTGCATCTTCGGGTAGCGGACGCCGTGGACGCCGACCGCCAGCGGCTCGACCAGGGCGCCGAGCTCCGGGGTGAAGCCGCTCGGGAGCGTGAACAGGCCGGCCGGCCGGCGCCGGATCAACTGCCCGAAGCCGCCGCCCGTGCTCGGGGTAGACTGGCGCACCCGGCAGTGGAACATCTGGCCCGCTCGACAGAAGGCGCAGTCGCCGCACGCCATCCCGTAGACGCCGTCCACCGCCACGAGGTCGCCGACGCGGACCGGGCCGGCGTAGCCGGCCGGCAGCTCCAGCACCTCGCCGCACACCTCGTGGCCGCGCGGCACCGACTCCGGCTCGGCGCGCTCGTGGTACGGATGCAGATCCGAGCCACAGATGCCGGTCTGCCGGACCCGAATCAGGGCGGTTTCTGGCGAGGCCGGCGGCTCGGGAACGTCGCGTACTTCGATGGTGCGGATGCCGGTCTGGAGGGCTGCGCGCATGGTGCCTCCGTGCGATCGAACGTTCGGGTGGCCTGACCTATCAGGCCGCGTCGGGGCTCAGGCTGCGTCGGGGCTCAGACAGTGGCTCCGATCAAGGGGCGGGGACCGTCACCTGGACGTGGTCGAACGTGACCGCCACCGGGTCCGACCACGTCACCGATCCGATGGCGATCAGGCCGCGTGGGTACCGCCCGTCGGTTGCTTCGAGGACGGGCTGACCGTCCAGCGTGACCTCAATGGATGAACCGGTGGCGCGGAGCATCAGGCGATTCGCGACGTCGGGGGACGGCACGACCGGCAACGGGACGTGGGCGACGATCGACTTGCGCTGACCTTCGTCGAAGCTGTCCAACGTGGCCGTGCCGCCAAACGGATCGACCGACAGCACGTAGCCGGTCCCACCGCCGGCCTCCGGCTCGTAGCGAAAGCGGACCGTGAACGCGGACGGCCCCTGGATCTGCTCGAACCGCACGTCCGCGACCAGCGTGAAGTCGCCGACCTCGCCCTCGGGGGGAGCGCGCAGTGCCCGCGCCACCGCCACCGCGCCGGCCGGTGTCCCGCCCCGTGGGGTCCGCGCCGTGTACCGCTCGCCCACCAGCGGAAGGTCAGTGCCGGCGAGGGCGGGCGGCCACCACGGCTTCATCGCGGCGCCCGGAGCGGAGACCGTGGCGGTCAACTGGGTCGGCGGGCTGTCGGGCGGGCGGTCGCCGCTGACGCGCACGGCGTAGACGCCGGGCAGCACCAGCTTCGTGCTGACGGTGACGTCAGGCGCGTCGTCACCGCGCACGCCCTCGCCCAGCGTCCCGCCGCGCCAGTCGATCAAGGCGACCTTCGAGCTGCCGCCCTTGCCGGTCAGCTTCAGATTGACCGTCGCGTCAGGAGTCAGAACGTCGAGGCGATAGGTGGAGGTGCTGCCCGAATCGACGGGACGGACCTCGACGGTCTGGCCGTCGAGCAGGCGGCACGTGGTCGCGTCGAGCTTCTCGTCGAGCGAGCAGGCGGCCTGGGCGGCGGCCGGCGCACCTGGGGTCACGCCGAGTACGAATGGCAGCATCGCGGCCAGCACGACGCCGAGCAGCAGACTCCTACCGAGGCGTCGCGTTCCGAGCATGGGTGACGCTCTCCTATCGTCGCGGGATCGAGCGGGTCAGCGGCGACGAGATGGTAGCCGACACACGGCGCTGGCGGCCTTTCGAGCAGTTTCGATGAGCTCGAGATGAAACCCGCACACGAACGGGGTCACACACGTTACGATCTAGGTGTGAAACGTTCCGAGTCACGCCCGATGGCTTCTGGCACGCCGGGTGCACTCCGAATCGCCAGTTGTCACCGAGTGTGAGCGCCCGGACCCCGATCCGGGCCAAGAGGCAGACGAGCGTGGAAAATACACGAGCCCCTGGTGTGGAAGCGGCCCCTCCCGCCAGCACGATGAACAAGACGCCGCCCGGGCGGACGAACGGTCGCGCCCCGGATAGGCTCCGGCCGCCGGGGCCGGAGCAGGCGCGTCGCGGCCAGCCAGAAGGCGGCGGTGGGCGCAGCTTCCCGCCCAAGCTCAGCTGGCCGTGGGTGCTGCTGCTCATCTTCCTGGCCGTCAACTACTTCGTGGCGCCGATCGTGATCCCGGATGGGAGCGACCGCGTCACGATTCCGTACACGACGTTCAAGGATCAGATCCAGAAGGGGAACGTCTCGGAGATCACCACCCGAGGCGACGCGATTCAGGGCGTCGCGCGGGCGGCGATCACCTGGCCGACGACCGGGGAGAACCAGAAGACGTCCACGAAGTTCGACACGCGCGTGCCGTCCTTCCCCGATCCCGGCCTGGAGCCGCTGCTGGAGCAGAACGGCGTCGTGATCAACGCCCGCCCGCCAGACGAGGGCCGTGGCTGGCTGCTGACGCTCTTGCTGAGCTTCGGGCCGGGCCTGCTCTTCTTCGGGCTCCTGATGTGGATGTTCAGCCGGGCGCAGCGCAACCAGGGCGGCGTCTTCAGCATCGGTCGAAGCAAGGCGAAGCGGTACGCGGCAGCTGAGGGTGTGCCGCGTATCTCGTTCGCGGACGTGGCCGGCATCGACGAGGCCGAGAACGAGCTCGTCGAGATCGTGGACTTCCTGAAGAATCCGGAGAAGTATCAGCGGCTCGGCGGCAGCATCCCGAAGGGCGTGCTGCTCGTGGGATCGCCGGGCACGGGTAAGACGCTGCTCGCGAAGGCGGTGGCCGGCGAGGCGAACGTGCCGTTCTTTTCGATGTCCGGCTCCGAGTTCATCGAGATGATCGTCGGCGTGGGCGCGTCCAGAGTGCGTGACCTGTTCGAGAACGCCAAGAAGGAAGCGCCCGCGATCATCTTCGTGGACGAGCTCGACGCCATCGGGCGGAAGCGCGGCGGCATGGGCTCGGTGGGCAGCCACGAGGAGCGCGAGCAGACCCTCAACCAGCTGCTGGTCGAGATGGACGGCTTCGACGCCCGGCAGGCGGTGATCGTGCTGGCGGCGACCAACCGCCCGGACGTGCTCGATCCGGCCCTGCTCCGGCCCGGCCGCTTCGACCGCCGGGTGGTGGTGCAGCGGCCGGACAAGGTGGGGCGCGAGAAGATCCTGCGCGTCCACACTCGTGGCGTGCCAATCGCTCCCGATGTGGACCTGGCCGAGATCGCCCAGGCGACTCCGGGCCTGGTTGGCGCGGACTTGCGGAACCTCGTCAACGAGGCGGCGTTGCTGGCGGCCCGCCGCGAGCGGAACAACGTCACCCGCCAGGACTTCTTCGACGCGATGGAGAAGATCGTGCTCGGGCCGGAGCGCTCGATGATCTTGAACCCGGAGGACCGCCGTCGGGTGGCGTACCACGAGTCGGGCCACGCGCTGGTCGGCCTGCTGGTGCCAGAAGCCGACCCGGTCCAGCGAGTGACCATCGTGCCGCGCGGGCAGGCGCTCGGCGTCACCTACTCGCGGCCTGACGACGACATCGTGAACTACACCGAGCCGTACCTGCGGGCCAGAATCCAGGTGGCGCTGGGCGGACGGATCGCCGAGGAGCTGGTCTTCAACGTGACCTCGACGGGCGCCGAGAACGATATCAAGCAGGCGACCAACCTGGCGCGGCAGATGGTGGTGCGCTGGGGGATGAGCCCGCGCGTCGGGCTGGTCTCGCTGGCGTCAGAGGACGGCAACGACTTCCTCGGCGGCGGCCTGGGCTTCGGCCGCGAGCACGGCGAGGCGATGGCGAGCGTGGTCGATCAGGAGACGCGCCGGATCATCGACGAGTCGTACGCGGCGGCCCGCAAGCTGGTGGAAGGCGAGAAGCAGCGGCTCGTGTCGCTGGCCGAGGCACTGCTGGAGAACGAGTCGCTCGACCACGACGAGATCTTGCGGGTCACCAACCTGCCCCCCAAGAGCCACAGCGGGCGGGTGGACCCCGCCCAGATCGTGCCCGAGCCGGCCCTCTCCTAACCGGCGTGCCGCAGCAGGATCTCCGCCAGGGCGTCCGGGGCGGTGATGTTCGGGCTGTGGGTGGCGTCGATCTCCTCGTACGTCCAGCCCGGCTCCGACTTCGCCCGCGCCGCGAACTGCCCGAACACGTCGCCCTCGCGGATGCGCAGGCAGTAGATGTAGACGCGAGGCAGACGGTCCACCGCGCCGGTCAGCTTGACCTTCTCCTCCATCGTCTTGCGGGGCTGCGGCACCCGGCGCGGCGTGACCCAGGCCAGATCCTCCGGGCTGGCGTCCGCCGAGGCCGGCATCGGCGGGACCAGCCAGCCGTCCGGCGGCTCCTCGCCGCCGGTGGCCGCCACCTGGGGCCGGCGGACCAGATCGTTCAACGACTGGCCGTCGCGCGGCACGAAGGCGTCCAGGTAGACGACCTTCTTGATGCGCTCGCTCGCCTTGTCGGCCACGCCGGTCGCCACCATGCCGCCGTAGCTGTGCCCGACCAGGATCACGTCCGTCAGATCCTCGAAGAAGAGGACGTTGACGACATCCTGGATGTGGGTCGAGAGGGTGATCTCCGGGGACGCGAGGTGCACGCGCTCGCCGAGGCCAGTGTAGCTCGGGGTGAACAGCTCGTGGCCGGCCGCCCGGAGCAGCGGGCGCATCTTCTTCCAGGCCCAGCCCGACGACCAGGCTCCGTGCGCGACGACAAACGTTGCCATCAGCCCTCTCCGGTCAGCGCGGCCAGCTTCGGCATCACCTCGGTCCCCAGCAGCGTCATCGAGCGGTCCCAGATCGAGAAGTCCGGCCAGTCGGCCGCCAGCGCCAGAACCCCGCCGAACCCGCCCACGTCGGCGTAGAGGCGCTCCAGTTTGGCCGCCACCGTGCCTGGGTCGCCGACGATGAAAATGTCGTTGTCCACCATGTACTCGGTGCTGATGGCGCTGTCCGGCATCGAGGTGTCGATCTTGAGGGCGTTCAGGCCGCGCCCCATCCCGAGCAGCGGGATGAAGTAGCGCGTGAAGTCGCGGCCGATCGAGCCGTCGATCGTCTCCTCGCGCGCCTTCGCGTTCGTCTCGGCGACGTGGATCGTGCGCGAGATCCGCCAGTCCGACCGCTTCGGCGTGTAGCCAGCCTTCGTCGCGGCGTCCGAGTAGCCCTGCCAGTGGGTCTTGAGCACCCGCGTCGGCACAAAGTTGATGCTGATCGGCCACCAGCCGCGCTGCCCGGCCATCGCGAGCGTGTCCGACTTCTCGGAGACGCCGGCGACGGCGATCGGCGGGTGCGGCTTCTGAAACGGCGTGACGTGAACGTGCTTCGCGACGGTCAGATCAGGTGAGGGGACCGTGTACTTCCAGCTGTGCTCGGCGTAGGTGCCGGGCTTCGGATCGCTCCAGAGGCTCAAGACGGCGTCCACGGCGTCCGCCGTCAGCTGCCGCTGCACCCCGGTCGCCGGGTCGATGTCCAGCACCTGAAAATCGCCGATGAAGCCGCCCGAGCCGATCCCCCACATGAAGCGTCCCCGCGCCAGGTGGTCGAGCTGGGCGATGCGGTGGGCCAGGTGGAACGGATTGTGGTTCGGCATGCAGGTGACGCCGGTCCCGAGCTTGATCTGCTTCGTGCGCTGGAGAGCGGCGGCGATGAAGATCTCCGGCGAGGGGATGTTCTCCCACTCGGCGGTGAAGTGCTCGCCGACCCACGCTTCGTGGAACCCGAGCGCGTCCAGCCGCTCGACCTGTCGGAGGTCGTACTCGAGGGTGTCCGCGAGAAACGAGCCGGGCGGGTGCATGGGCATCATGAAGTAGCCGTAGCGCATGGTGCTCTTCTCCAACGTGGTACTGGGATTTCCAGCAAACACCTGTGATAGTGAGACCGGGCCGGTGCGACGCGAGATAGCCTGACGACATGGTACCATCGACCCAGGCGACCGGCCGCGACGCAGCAGACGGCGCCAACGCCACGCGGCGGCGCCGGCGCCAGGATGCGCCCGGAACGACGACGACCGACGTGGCCCCACGAATGGAGCGAAGCGCGATGGCGGTGACGGCGAAGAAGGTGTACGACGGACTGACCGAGCATGTCTCGTCTGACGGCGAGCGCGAGCGGATCAGGCGCACGCTGTATCGCACGGACGACACCGCGATGGGCTCCGTGGCGCCCGCGTGGCGAGAGCGCTGGACGGACGCCGAGGTCGCGCAGTACCACGAGCAGGGCTACCTGGCGATGGAGGGCCTGCTGACCCCCGGGCAGGTCGAAGAGGCGAAGCAGGCGCTGGCCGACATCGCGCACCGACGGGTCTGGAACGAGAAGGTCGGCATTCAGGAGGAGCCGTATTTCCGGTCCGGCGGCGCCGACGAGCGGATCGACGATCCGGAGCTGCGCATCCGCAAGCTGTGGATGTTCTGCCAGGCCGACGCGCGGCTGGCGGGGATGGCGGCCAGCTCGCGCCTGGTGCCCCTGCTCGATCAGCTGATCGGGGCCGGGCACCGGATGATCCAGGACATGGCGCTCTTGAAGCCGCCGTTCCACGGCGCCGAGAAGCCGTGGCACCAGGACACCGCCTACTTCGACTACACCCCGCTCGGTGGCGTGATCGGGGTCTGGATCGCGCTGGACGAGGCGACGGTCGAGAACGGCTGCATGCAGGTGATCCCGGGCTCGCAGGTGGACGGGCCGGCCCAGCACTATCACGTGCGGGACTGCCAGCTGGATGACCGTGGCGTCGCGGTGAGCCGGGCGGTGGTGGTGCCGTTGAAGCCGGGCGGCGCGCTGTTCTTCTCTGGCCTGCTGCACCACGGCACGCCGCCCAACACCAGCGGCGACCGCCGGCGGGCGCTCCAGTTCCACTACGCGGCTGAGAACTGCACGCGGATGACGATCCGGGAGCACGGCGAGCTGTTCGACGACGGCGGCAAGTACGCCGGCTGCCGGGACTGGGACCTGGAGGCCGGGATGTCGCGCGCGAAGATCGAGATCTAGCAGCGCCGTTCCCTGGTCGTCACTCGTCACGCGCCGCGCGAGTCCTTCGGACGGGTGCTGTTCCAGGCGTCGAGCAGCTGCTGGGCGTCCAGCGCCGCGCTCTGGAGCGCATCTGCCGGCGCGTGCCGCTCGGCGAGGATGTCCACCTGCATCTGCTGGGCGATCTGCTCCAGTTGGGGCTGGAGCGGCGAGGCCGGCACGGCGACCGCCGCGCTCTGACTGGATGAGATGACCGGCCAGTGTGGCTCGCGATTGGGGAGGCCCGCTCCGTCGTCGCAGTCGGCCAGCGGCGATGGTCGCCCCTGCCTGACGGTCAACTCGCAGGCCGTCCGCGAGAGTGTGGCGTGCTTGACCCACTCCCAGGCCGCCTCTCGGTCGTGGGCCGCGTGCGGGATCGCGAGCAGCCAGCTGCCGGTGGCAGGCGTCGCGCCGGGCGAGGCGGGATGCTCGGCGTTGCGCGGGAATGGGAAGACGGCGTAGCGCAGGCTGGCGGCTTGCTGCCGGAGCTCGTACAACCAGCCGACGCCGTTCACGCAGCAGAGGTGGCGCTCGGCTGCCCACTCGTCCGCCCGGAGCGGCCCGGGCGGTCCGCCCTGGCCGTCTGCGCTCGACGTCAGACCCTGCGCCTTCGCGAACCCGAGCAGCCAGGTCGCCGCCTCCAGGCCGGGCGGCGTGACCCAGCCGATCCGCCTGACGTTGTCGTCCCAGTACCGGCCGCCGTTCGCGTACGTCCAGACCTGATGCGCGGTGGTGCCGACCGCCATCCGGGTGGGATCGAGCACGAGCAGACCGGCCTTGCGGGCTGGCTCGACCAGACCCTCCAGATCCTGCCAGGACTGGACCGGCGTGGCCGGATCGAGGCCGATGCGCTGGAGCAGTCCGACGTTGAGGTACAGGAGGTGATCGGCGCCGCCGGCCGTGTGCGGCAGTCCGAAGACGCGGTCCTCCCAGGTGCCGTGGGCGATCTCGCCGGGCAGGAATCGGCTGGCCGCGATGCCGTCCCGCGCTAGCAGGTCGTCCAGAGGCAGCAGCGCCTCGCGGTCCGCGAAGTACGCGAGGCTGTCGGCGCGGACCATCATCACGTTCGGTGGGTTGCCGCTGGCGAGGGCGGTTACCTGCCAGTCCCGCAATGTGGCGCTGTCGCCGACCTCGCTCTCGACGGCGATCCGTGGGTAGCGAGCGCGGAAGTCGGACAGGAGTGTTTCGACCAGCGCCGTGCGCGGGCCGTCCCAGCAGTGCGAGAAACGGACCGCGCCCCCAACCTCCGGATGCAGATGAACGTCGCCGCCGGGGCCGGGTGTGGCCTGGGGTGTCGCACGCGGAGCGCGCGGCTGTCCCGAGACAGCGATCGGCGTTCTTGCCTCAGCCGGCCCGGGCGTCCGGTCCTGGCGTGTCGCGGGTGGCGTCGTCGATGGAGTTGCCAGGCTCACCGAGGTTGGGATGACCGGCGTCCGGACGGCCTGACTCGGCCCGCCCGGGGTGGTGCGTGGCTCGGCGGTGGCGGCGCGCACAAGCGCCGACGCCTCCGGCGTCGAAGAGATCGCGCCGCGCGTGGCCTGCGCCCGTGGTGCTCGTCCGGCCGACATCGAGCTGGATGGGACACAGCCGGCTGCCAGCAGCGCGCCGGCCAGTTCGGTCGATGTGCCGAACAGCCAGCCGAGCGCGGCACGTCGTGAGAGCGGCCCTCGGCGTCGGGCTCTGGCGAACGGCAGCATGCGGGACTCCAGGCGCGAAGGTCTGCCATGTGGCGGCGCACGGCCACGGCCCCGGTCAGGCGGCCCAGGCCGAGTTTGGCCCAGTCCAGCGAGATTCGTGCCAGCGCGGAACCGGGCCGGCCCGGCGCAGTTACATCTTTGAGACAGGCTCGGATTCTCAAAAGCGGCTGAATGCGCGTCGCGGGCAGATGCCTGAACGTGCTGTCCGGCTGAGTGGGTCAGCAGGCAAGGGGCGGTCGCGGAGAAGCTCGGGGGACCGGTAAGAGGAGGCTGCGCGAGATGGCCGACGACACGAAGCTCGGCTGGAGCAGGAGAGTGGTGAGAAGGTGGCTGCGGGCGCCGTCGCGGCTGGCGGCGGTGGGCCTGGTGGTGGCCGCCATCCTCGCGATCGCGCAGTCGCCGCTGGTCGGAGCGCAAGGGGAGACGCCGTCAGTCGGTACCGTGGTGAAGGTCGCCAACACCGACGGTGAGCCGCTCAACCTGCGCGCGGGCGCCTCCGCCAGTCAGCTCGTGGTGGCGCGCTTGCCGGTCGGCGAGGAGCTGACCGTCATCGGGCCGCCACAGACCGAGGGAACGACGCGCTGGATACCGGTTCGGACGTCCAGCGGGGTGATGGGGTGGGTGGCGGCGCCGTACCTCGCGCTGGTCAGCACGCCCACGGCGCTGCCGTCGCCGTCGCCCGAGCTGGCGCTCGCCCTGACCGAGACGCCGCCCCCGACCGACACCCCCACGCCGATGGTCGTGCCGCTGGCACAGGCCACGTCAGACCCCAGCAAGCCGCGTCCGGTCGACGTCGAAGTGAAGATGAAGTACCCCGAGGTGCGCGGCCGGGACCAGGAGATCACGGTCTGGGTGACCCGGGACGGACAGCCGATCGCCGGGGCCGTCGTCACAGTTGTGTCAAAGTCTGGCGAGGACGACGAGCCGCTCCGCGAGCTCGACCCGACCGACGACGAGGGCAAGACGCGGCGCGCGTTCGACATCCGCAAGGAGAAAGGGGCGGTCGAGCTCGACATCGAGGCGGTTGCGCCAGACGGTGGGCAGGGAAAGACGACCGCGAGCTACTTTCGGCGCTGAGGACAGGATCACCGTTCGCCCCGGACGACATTCTCCGGGGTGAAGCTGCCCTGTCTCCTACGCTCCGCGCGAATCTGGCCGTCACGTCGGTGCGATTCGTGCGTTGTGCCGATTGTGGCAACCTGATGACAGGCGTGCCATGATGAAAGCAGACTCGGCCGGGAGCTGCCGGCCTCCGGGAGACGCTCACGATGACCGTCCATAGTACCGAGACTGCTCGGTCTGGCGAGCACACCGCCGCGCCCGCTCAGGCGGCTCCCGCATCCGCGGTGTCCTGCCGACGCTGTGGCACGGACATCTCCACATCATCGACGTGGCGTCGCCTGCGGGTCTGCTCCCACTGTCGCTATCACGGCACGCTGACCGCTCGTCATCGTATCGACCTGCTCGTGGACGAGGGCTCGTTCCGCGAGGCGCACCGGGCGCTCTCGTCCGTCGATCCGCTGCTGTTCAGCGACCGCGTGCCGTACAGCGAGCGCCTCGAAGAGGCCCGCGCCAAGACCGGCCTGGAAGAGGCGGTCGTGGTCGGGACCGGGCGGATCAACGGCCGCGAGTGCGTGCTGGCCGTCCTGGACTTCGAGTTCATGGGCGGGAGCATGGGCACGGTGGTCGGCGAGAAGGTCGCGCTCGCCATCGAGCAGGCGATCGACCGCAAGCTGCCGTTCATCAGCGTGGCGGCCAGCGGCGGCGCCAGGATGCAGGAGGGGATGCTCTCGCTGGTCCAGATGGCGAAGACGAGCGCCGCCGCGACCCGCCTGCACCAGGCTGGCCTGCCGTTCATCTCGGTCCTGACCGACCCGACGACCGGCGGCGTCTACGCCAGCTTCGCCTCGCGGGGCGACGTGATCCTGGCCGAGCCGGGCGCGCTGATCGGGTTCGCCGGGCCACGCGTCATCGAGCAGTTGACCGGGCGCGCCAAGCCGAAAGACGCCCAGACCGCCGAGTACCTGCTGGCGAACGGCCAGATCGACGGCGTGGTGGATCGGGCGCGGTTGCGGAACGTGCTGGCGACGCTGCTGCAGCTACTCGGGAGCCGCTGGGACGTCTCGCCGCGCGGCGAGAAGGAGCTGTACCGGCCGGAGCCGACGCCGCCGTCGTCAGCCTGGGAGGCCGTGGAGCAGGCGCGGCACCCGGACCGCCCGACCAGCCGCGACTACATCCGCCTGATGCTGCCCCAGTTCGTGGAGCTGCACGGCGACCGCCTGAGCATGGACGATCCGGCCGTCATCTGCGGGGTGGGCGACCTCGGCGGCATCACGGTCATGCTGATCGCGCAGGAGCGCGGCCGGGGCGCCGAGGAGCGTGAGACCCGACATGGCGGCCGGATGAGCGCGGAGGGGTATCGCAAGGCCGCCCGTGCGATGCGGCTGGCCGGCGCCTGGGGTCTCCCTGTCCTGACCTTGATCGACACGCCGGGGGCGGCGCTCGACTTCGACTCCGAGGCACGCGGGCTGGCTCCGTCGATTGCCCAGTGCCTGGCGACGATGGCGATTCTGCCGGTGCCGATCGTGGCGGCCGTGATCGGCGAGGGCGGCAGCGGCGGCGCGCTGGCGCTCGGCGTAGCGGACCGTATCCTGATGCAGGAGAATTCGATCTACTCGGTGATCGCCCCCGAGGGCGCCGCCGCCATCCTCTACCACGACGCCCAGCGAGCACGCGACCTTGCGGACGCGCTGAAGCTGACGGCCGCCGACCTGACGCTCCTGGGCATTGCGGACACGCTGGTCCCCGAGCCGGACGGCGGCGCCCACCTGGACCCCGATTACGCGGCGCTGCTGCTGCGCAACTTTGTGCTGGACGCCCTGATCGAGCTGCGCAAGACGAGCCCCAGGCGATTGGTGGACGAGCGATATCGCAAGTTCAGGCGCATGGGCCAGCAGCCGGCTGCCTCGCGCCGCGAGTCGTGGGGCCGCGAGATGGACGAGCTGCAGAAGCGGTTCGGGTCGGCCCTGGGCCAGGTGCTCGACCTGCTGACGACGCGCGACGGCTCGGCCCGCGACGTGGCCGAGCCGGAGGACGGCCTCCTGGAGCAGCAGGACGAGGACTGAGAATTATCTATGACGTCATCGCGGTAGCGGAGACCCGGATCGCCTCCACCATCTCGGTGACCTCGCCGTCGTCCATGACCGTCGAGAGGCAGCCGAGGCCGGTCGGGGAGGTCAGGACGCCCTGGCCGAGCAGCCGGAGGTGGAGCTCCCGCCGCTGCACCTGCTCGCCCGCGCTCGGGACGCCGGAGCGGAAGTCGCCGGCGCTGTGGCTCGGCATGATCCGGAACAGCGAGCCCTGACCGGTCACCTTGAACGGAAGGCCGGACTCGTCCAACACGAAGTTGGCGCGCTGACGCAGGTCGTCGCCCAGCCCCTCCAGGCGCAGAACCGCGTCCTCGGTCCAGAGGCCCATCGCGGCGATGCCGGCCGCCATCGTGACCGGATTGGCGTTGAACGTCCCGCCGTGGGGCACGCGAGGCTTGCCGGCGGTCGGGTCGAAGACGCTCATCGCCTCGGCGCTGCCGCCGACCGCGCCGACCGGCAGGCCGCCGCCGATGATCTTGCCGAGCGTGACGAGGTCCGGTTGAAAGTCAAAGCGGGCGCTGGCGCCCCGGTAGCCGACTCGGAACGAGATGATCTCGTCCGCGATCAGCAGGATGCCGTGCTTGCGGGTCAGCTCGCGCAGGAACGGCAGGAACCCCGGCTCGGGATCGGGGAAGCCGGCGTTGTTCGGGAGCGGGTCCACCAGGATGGCTGCCAGGTTGGCCGCCTCCCGCTCTACGATCCGCTGGACGGCCGCGCGGTTGTTGTAGGGGAGGATCACCGTGCTTTCGAGCGTGCCCGGCGCCAGCCCGGCCGTCTCGGAGATCCCGACCGGCTCTTCCGCGTCGCCGACCGCCCCGAGCGGTGGGTTGACGCTCACCTCAGCTGGATCGTAGGTGCCATGATAAAAGCCCTCGAATTTGGCGATCTTGGGGCGGCCGGTGTAGCCGCGCGCCGCCTTGACCGCCATCATGACGCCTTCGGTGCCGGAGTTGGTGAACCGGATGCGCTCGATGGCCGGTACGCGGCTGACGATGACCTCGGCCAGCTCGACCTCCAGCTCGGTCGGCCCCGCGAACGCGGTGCCGCGTGCGATCTGGGCCTGAGCTGCCGCCAGCACCTTCGGGTGGGCGTGGCCGTGCAGCAGCGAGGTGTAGTTGTTCAAGAAGTCGAGCCGGGTCTGGCCGTCCGCGTCGGTGATGCGGCAGCCCTGCCCCTCGACGAGATAGAGCGGATGGGGCGGGTTGAAGACGGTGGTGCGGGTGTTGCCACCGGGAAGAACCTTGCGCGCGCGCTCGAAGAGGGCCGCGGAGCGCGAGCCGGGCTCCAGGAAGCGATTGCCGAAGGTGTCGGTAGGGGTCGTCGGGACGGCCATGGCGCACCTCGTACCGTGTTGTCAGCAGTCTACACGGTCAGGCCGGGCTGACGACGGCACCTCAGCATCGCAGCAGGGCCGTGGACTTCGGGTGTGCGTCAGGGTCTTGTGCCCATCCAGATCCGGGGGCGCGATGAATCGCGCCCGTACAAGGCAGCGTCCCTGGTACGGGCGCGATTCATCGCGCCCCCAAAGATCGGACGCCCGACGCGACGAGCCCCGGCCTCGCCGACGTGGGTCGGAGCGGCCGGGGCTCGGAAGAGCTACAGCGACGTGGGGCTACTTGACTTTCAGCTCCTGGCGCGACGCGGCTGAGCGCACGCCATTCTGGTCCTTCGCCTCGGCGACGATGTCCACCGAACCCTTCTTGGTCGGCTTCACCGTCCAGGTCCGAGTGCAGTCCTTCTTGTTGTCACAGTCGAACCGCATCTTGTCGAGCGCCGGGTCGTCCGAGAGGTCGCCGTACCACTGGATCCAGTCGAGGCCCTTGTCGTGGTGGGCGATGACCGTGATCTCGACGGATTCGCCGAGCGAGATGCTCGAATCGCTCAGTTGGAGCACGACGCTCGGGACGCTCGCGGCCGGGACCGGCGTCGCGGTTGGGGTGCCCGGGCCGGGCGTTGGGGTCGGAGTGGACGGCGTCGGGGTCGGGGTCGGACCCTCGCGGATGCGCAGGTCTCTGGTGACCCAGTCACTGGTCTGGTTGTTCTTGTCGCGAGCGCGTGCCCGCAGGGTGTAGCGGCCGGGCTTGGTCGGGATGACGTCCCAGGCGTTCGCGCACTCGGTGTTCTGATCGCACTGGAACCGGTGCCGCTCGTCCAGGACCGGATCGCCGGTGTCGTCGCCCTGCCACTCGATCCAGTCGAGCCCAACCGTGTTCCGGGCGATCACCGTCACATGGAGCTTCTGGCCCGGGTCGATCAGGTCGTCGTCAGTCTGGAGAATGACCGTGGTGGACGCGGCCGGGGCCGGGGTTGCCGTGGCGGTGCCGGCCGGCGCGGACGTCGGCGCTGGCGTCGGGTTGCCCGGCTTCGGCTGGCCAGTGCCGGGCTGGACGTTGCCGGTGCCGGGCTCGAAGGCGCCGGTCAGGTCGGTGTTCTGGAGATCGCCGGGCCGGTTCAGCCAGTTCTGGTTGGCCGGGTTGTACTGGCCCATGAACCGGCTGCTCTGCATGTCAGATGCCAGGTCCGTCGGCAGATTCTTGCCGGTGATGACGGCCTTGAAGTACTCGCCGACCAGGATACCCTGGGTGCAGCCGCACGAGGCGTCGAAGTGCATGATGCCGCGCTGGTACCGCTGATAGATGAAGCCGCCATTGCCCGGATCGGCGGCAGGCTTAGACGTCGGCAGGCCCCAGATCTCGAGATTCAGCAGCGTCAGCAGATCGGCATTTCCGCCGGCCGCCTCGGCCGGAACGGCGCTGTTGAACGTGTTGAAGAAGTTGACGTTCTGCCCGTTGAACGAGTTGGGCGACGCGTTCTTGATGAATGTCACCACGTCCTGGGCGTAGGTCGGGGACTGCTGCGGCGCTTGCGACGCCAGCTGTGGGTCATTCGGGGGGAACTGTGACTGGTTGACCCGCGTCATCGGCATGATCGACGGGTCGAGCAGGTTCAGCCGGTTGACGGTGTTCCCCTGCAGCTGGAGAACCACCCGCTGGAAGAACTGAACCTGGAAGCCTTCGAGCGTGAACGTGCGCGAGACCGGGAAACCGAGCGTCTTGCTGCCGCCACGCTGACGGAAGTAGTCCGCGAACTGCGGCGTGGTGATGCAGAAGCCAGTCTCCTGGAAACAGTTCTGCTGGGCCTCAATTGGATGGCCCGGCGGCGCGAGTGCGGATACCAGCGCAACGACGACAAATCCGATGAGGACGGCGATTCGCTTCATAACGGCGCTGTCGACCTCCATGCTTTACGGGCTGCTGTCGTCGACCTCGCACGAGAGGACGCGGTCGAGCGCGCACCCGCATTCGTAGAAACTGTCGAGAGGCCCATCGGTTCTGTCGCGTCAGCAACCCCGATCGCGAGCCGATGATACTCCGAAGCCCGGTGGTTGTCAGGTCCGAATCGTTGCGATTGCGCACATTTCGAGAATCACCAACCGGCGCGCAATCGGCTAGGGAGGGTTGTCATAACGTAGACGAACACGCGCGCGAAGCGTGACGGCGACAGCTTCCGATGTCCTCGTCAGGACAACGTCGTCGGAATTGCGCGGTCAGGGGGTCTTGACGGTCGCCGTCGGGGTCGGCGTGATGCCCTGACCGCTGACGGGCGTCGCCGTCGGTAGCGGGGTGGCGGTCGGCGGGACGGGAGTGGCGGTGGGGATCGGCGTCGCCGTCGGCGGGACGGCGGTGGCGGTGGGGATCGCCGTCTGGGTCGGCGTGGGAACGTCGCGAATCCGCAGCCGTGTGCCAACCCAGGGCGACACCACGGTGGAGACGTCCTGAACGCGCGCCCAGAGCGTGTACCGCCCTGGAGTCGTTGGCGAGATGGTCCAGACGGTCGCGCAGTCGGGCTGGCTCTCGCAGAAGAAATCCTGGCCGGCGAGCTGCGGGTCCAGGGCCGAGCTGTGATCCTGGTCCGGGTTCTCGTCGCCCTGGGTGGTGCGCCACTGGATCAGGTAGAGCGCCTGACTGTGGTGGGCGATGACGGTGACCCTGATGCTCTGGCCGGGGTCGATGAGGTCGTCATCCACCTGGATCGTGACGACGGCGCCAGTCTGGGTCGGCGTCAGCGTGGCGGTGGCCGGCGCCGAGGTTGGGACCGCCGTCGGTTGCGGCGTCGGCTGCGCGGTCGGCTGGGCCACCGGGCCGGTGCCCGGCTCGAAGGCGGCGGTCAGGTCGGTGCCGCTCAGCTCGGCCGGACGTGCCAGCCAGCCGGGGGCGCCGGGCGCGTACTGAGCGCGGAAGCGGCTGTTGCGCATGTCCTCCGCAAGGTCCGGCGGGAGCGCGCGGTTCGTGATGACGGACTTCAGATACTCCCCGACGAGGATGCCTTCGGTGACCGGCACCTCCGCCCGGAAGTGCATGATGCCGCGCTGGAACCGCTGGTAGACGAAGCCGCCGTTGCCGGGGTCGGCGGCCGGACTGGAGGTCGGCAGGCCCCAGATCTCGAGGTTCAGCAGCGTCACCAGATCTGGATTCGGCGTGGCGCCGGGAAACGCGATCTCGACGGGCACCGTGGTGTTGAACAGGGTGAAGAAGCCGACTGGCTGGCCGTTCCAGGTGTTCGGCGCCACCCGCCGCACGAATTCGACGACCTGGCGTGGGTAGTCCGGCGAGCCGACCGGCGGGGCCTGGGCCGCCAGGCTCGGATCGGGGGCGGGGAAGATCGACTGGTTGGCGCGCGTCATCGGCATGACGTTCGGGTCCAGGATGTTCAGGCGCTGAACCTGGCCGCCCTGCAGCTGGAGAATGACGCGCTGGAAGAACTGAACCTCGAACCCCTCCAGGGTGAACGATCTCGACACTGGATACCCCATGATCCGGACGCCGCCTCGGATGCGGAAATACTCCGCGAATGCCGGATTGGTGATGCAGAATCCGGTCTCCGAAAAGCAGTTTGCTTGCGCCTCGGTTTCGTGGCTGGGCGGCGCAACAGCCGACACGAGGCTGACGACGAGAAACGTGGCGAGAACGGCGAGCCGTTTCATGACGATACCCTTGTGACCTCAGTCGATGCTCTGGCGAGAGAGCGCGCACGTGTTCGGGGACGATGCCCGTCCGCTTCGACACGTGCGCCAGTATCTCTAAGAACCGCCGAGCGCGGTCACGGTTGCGTTATGTCCGGCGGCAGCGAGCTCGCCGTCGATGCCGGCCGCGCCGGACAGCACGAAGCCCCGCGCGACAACGCTCGCGCGGGGCTTCGGGGCGTGTGCTCCTGGCTGGCGTCGGACGGAGTGCCGCCCGCCGTCAGCCGGAGCCGGTCAGCTTATGGGGTCTTGGTCGCGGTTGGCGTGGCCGTGGCCGCTGCCGTGGTCGGGGTAGCGGTCGCGGCGGCGGTCGTCGCGGTCGGCGTCGCCGCTGCCGTGGTCGCCGTGGCCGTCGCAGCTGTGGTCGGCGTGGCCGTCGTCGTCGGGGTGCCGGCCCGCACGCGGAACGTGATGCCGACCCAGTCCGAGCGGACGCCGTCGTTGCCTCTCGCGCGTGCCCGCAGCGTGTACCGATTGGAGATCGTCGGGGAGACGGTCCAGACGTTGGCGCACTCGGTCTGGTCGTTGCAGTCGAACTGCTGGCGGGCCAGGGCCGGATCGTCGGAGGCGTCGTTGTCGTTCTCGTTGTTGTTGTCGCTCTCGATGCCCTCGAACTCGATCCAGTCGATCGCGGTGCTGTAGCGCGCGATCACGGTGACGTGAACGGTCTGGCCGGGGTCGATCAGGTCGTCGTCCACCTGGATGGTGACGGTCGGTCCGACAGCGCTCGCGGTCCCGGTCGGGGTCGCCGTGCCGGGCGCGCTCGTCGGCCCCGGAGTTGGCTGGCCGGTGCCGGGCTGGACGTTGCCGGAGCCGGGCTCGAAGGCGCCGGTCAGGTCAGTGTTCTGGAGCTCGCCCGGCCGGTTGAGCCAGTTCTGGTTGGCCGGGTTGTACTGGTTCAGGAAGCGGCTGCTCTGCATGTCGGCGGCCAGGTCAGGCGGCAGGTTCTTGCCGGTGATGACGGCCTTGAACCACTCGCCGACCAGGATGCCCTGGGTGCAGCCACACGAGGCGTCGAAGTGCATGATGCCGCGCTGGTACCGCTGGTAGATGAAGCCGCCGTTGCCCGGATCAGCGGCCGGCTGCGAGGTGGGCAGCCCCCAGATCTCGAGGTTCAGCAGGGTCTGGAGGCCCGGATTGCCGCCGGCCGCTTCGGCCGGGACGGCGCTGTTGAACGTGTTGAAGAAGTTGACGTTCTGCCCGTTGAACGTGTTCGGGGAGACGCGCTGGATGAACTGGACGACGTCCGTGGCATACGTCGGCGAGGTCGTCGCCGGCGCCTGGGACGCGAGCTGCGGATCGTTCGGGGGGAACTGGGACTGGTTGACGCGCGTCATCGGCATGATCGTGGGGTCGAGGACGTTCAACCGGTTGACGGTGTTGCCCTGCAACTGGAGCACGACCCGCTGGAAGAACTGGACCTGGAACCCTTCCAGGGTGAAGGTCCGCGAGATCGGGAAGCCGAGCGTCTTGGAGCCGCCCCGCAGCCGATAGTACTCTGCAAATGCTGGCGTGGTCATACAGAAGCCCGTCTCGGGCGTGCAGTTGTCGCCCTGAGCCTGGGTCGAGACGCCCGGTGGGGCGAGTGCGGCGAACATGGCGACCAGCACGAATGCCGTCAAGACCGCGGTCCGTTTCATAGCGCTCCTCACACTCCGCATACACCGCTGGACATCCCCTCGTCAGCGGCCAGGGCCGCGCACTGCAAGCCCCGTGCCGCACGACAAGGTCGCAGATCTCGTGACGGGCAGAGATGCCGGCCGGTATCCTTCTCACGATGGGCGAGCGGCCCGTGGCGGGCGAGCGGCACGCTGCCCCGACCGCCCGGACTGGCGTGAGGAACGGAGCGACATGACGGACCAGAGCGAGCGCATGGCGGACAGCGCCGAGCTGCCGTACCAGCAGCCGGAAGAGCAGGACGTCGGCGACGCCGGGATCGGCGTGACCTCGGCGCTGGTGATGCTGGCGGTGCTGGCCGTGCTGGTGGTCGGCATCTTCTGGGCGCTGCCGGCGTATTTTGGCAGCCAGGTGATCGAGGTCACGATCCGCAACTGACCGTGTGCCGCGCCGTGCGAATGGCGCGCTGGCCGGGCGAGCGCGGTCAGTCGGCGCGGGCGATCAGGTCGCGCACCTTGCCGACCAGCGTCTCGATGTCGAACGGCTTGACCAGCACGTCGCCGCCCAGCGCCACCAGGCGAGGCTGCTCCGCGCGCAGCTCTTCGGCGGCCCCCGAGCAGATCAGGATTGGCGTGCGGCCCGTGCGCGGGTCGTCGAAGAGGGCGTCGACCAGCTCCCAGCGCTGGACGCCAGCCATCCGCAAGTCGGCGATCACCAGGACCGGCCGCTCGGCGGCGACGGTGTCGAGCGCCGACGCTGCGTCCTGGCAGGAGACGACTACGAAGCCCTCGTCGCCGAGCACGACCTCGATGAGGTCCAGGATCTCGGTCGTGTCGTCGATGACGACGATCTTCGGTGCGTCGTTCATGCCGGTCTCAGCGGAGCGCGGTTGTCGGGCAGGTGCATCACGATGATGCCGGTCTGGGTCAACCCTCGTCGTCCAGCCCTGGCCGGATCGCCAGGTCGTTGACGACGCGCTGGACGCCGGCCACCCCACGGGCCGCGACCTCGACGGCCTCGCGTTCGGCCTCGCTCTCGACTTCGCCGCGCAGGGTGACGATGCCGTCCTGGCAGCTGGGGCGAATGTGGTGAACTTCAGCCCACGGCTCGTCGCGGAGCTCGGCGAGCAGCTCCTCCACGATCCGCGCATCGGAGGGCGGGCGACCCTGTTGGGCCTCCTCCACGGCCAGCAGGCGCTCGTACGCTGCCCGCAGGACGTCGCCCCGACTGACGATGCCGACCAGCTTGTCGCCCTCGACCACCGGCACGCGCTTGATCTGGCGCTCGGCCATCAGATGGGCGATCTCCTCGACCGGGGTGCCGGGCAGAACCGTGATGACCGGCTCGGTCATCACGTCCGCGGCGACCAGGCCGTGCGCCTTGCGGTACTCGACCGCCAGCTTCTCGTGATCCTCGAACAACTGCTGGGCCAGGAACGCCATGCCGCCGCGCTGACGATAAGCGCGCTCACGCAAGATCAAATCGCCCTCGCTGATGATCCCGACGACGGCGCCGTCGTCCACGACCGGCACGCCGCTGATCCGCTGGTCGATCAGCAGGCGAATGACCTCGCGGACCGGCGTGCCGCGCTCGACGGTGAAGAGGCGGGTGCTCATGATTCGCCGTGCGCGCATCGCGGAAGCAAGCCTCTCGTCGTCCCTGGTGAAAGAACCGGTCAGCGACGCGATTGTACCACCCCGACGAGAGTGCCGTAAGGCGTGGGCGAGGCGGCGTACAATCTGGCCCGTGCCTGTCACACCGTCCGAAGAGTCGCGCGAGGCGGTCGCAGCGGACCGGCCGTCGGCGTTGGTGCCGTCACGGTCGCTCGGGCCGCTGCTCGGGCTGGCCTCGCTCACGTTCGAGGTCGGCGGGCTGGCGGCTGAACGCGCGCGCGAAGACCGGGCCGCCGAGGTCGTCGTGAAGGCACGCTCGGAGGGCGTCCAGGCGCTAGTGACGGTCGGCATCGAGCCGCGGACGACGGCGCTCGCGGAACAGGCTGGACGGTCCGGCCTGCTGCTGGTCGTGCTCGACCCGCTGGCGGACGACGTGCCCGACCACGATGCCCGACGTGGCTGGCTGGCGGCGCTCGGCGCGCGAGTGATCCCGGTGCTCGCGAGCGGTGACGAAGTCCGGGCCGCCGCGCCGGAGATCGTGGCGGCGGCTGGCCTCCGGTATGTTTCGACGGGTTTGGTCGCTCAGGAGAGCCCTCACCCCCCAACCCCCTCTCACTACCGTGGGAGAGGGGGAGACAACTGCCCCCCCTCTACTGTCCCGGCGCACAGGGAGAGGGGGTTGGGGGGTGAGGGCCGCCGGGTGGCAGTCCCACTCACGGTCCTCTCGTCCGAGCCGTCCGAGCTCCCGCGACTGGTGTTTGGCGGCGTGCGCGTGGACACCATCGTCGGGAGTCTGGGCGGCGCAGTAGATCTCGCGCCGGACGACGGCGTCCTGCGCGCCTCGGTCACGCCGCGCGATGCCGACGCCGCGCGGACGCTGCTGGCGCGCGAGGAGGGGCTCCTGGTGTCACGGCCAGGGGCGGCTGGGTTCGCGGCGCTGCTCGGCGTGCTGCGGGCGGACCGAGGCCGTAAGCCCCGCGAGCGCCAGGTCGATCCCGAGCGGCACGTGGTCGTGGTGCTCGCCGGCGAGCCGTGCGAGGGCGGTGGCGAGCCGCCCCTGGCAGCGGATCGTCTGCCGGTCCGCCCGGTCCCGCTCGCGGAGCTGGCATCGAGCTTGCGCGCAGTGCTGGTCGAGCCGCCCGGTCGGGTCACGCAGGCCGATTGACCGAGCGGCTGAGGGATGGGAGGGTGCGATGTCGGTGGTGGTCGAGAGCGGGACGGGACTGCACCAGGACGTGGTGGTGCGCGAGCACCAGCTTGTGGCCGACGAGCCGCGCGACGCGGGCGGCGCCGACGACGGGCCGAATCCGTACGAGCTGCTGCTGGCCGCCCTCGGCTCGTGCACCGCGATGACGATCCTGCTGTACGCGCGCCGGAAGCAGTGGCCGGTCGAGCACGTGCGCGTCGAGCTCGACCACAGCCGCGTCCACGTCCGCGACTGCGAGGAGTGCGAGACGAAGGACGTTCGGCTGGACTATTTCCGCAAGCGGATCACCGTGCGCGGCCCGCTCGACGAGGAGCAGCGGGCGCGGCTCGAAGAGATCGCGCGGAAATGCCCGGTCCACCGGACGTTGACCGGCACGATCCGGATCGACGATGCACTGGTCGTGGAGAGGGGCGGCTCGTGACAGCACGCGCGGACCCGTACAATTGACGCGATCTGCGCATGGAGGAGAGAGGTGGAGGAGGGGCCGCGCCTCGCGTACAACCCGGATGACGGCTCGGTGCTGCTCCAGACCACCGGCAGCAACGGTCCGGCCGTCAACGTCGAGGGCCTCGTCGGCGAGGTGATCTTCGAGCGGCTCACCGAGAACGGCAGCGCGCTGGCGCTCTGGCTCGAGCAGCCGGAGGCCGACGTGCTGGTCAAGATGATCCGCCACATCCTCGACCGGGTGCCGATCCGAGCCGAGTCGAAGCAACTGCTCTCGGATCTGTTGCCGCGCGTCGAGGCCGTCCTCGACCGGCACGCCAACGGCTGACGGCCGCTCGACCAGCTGCCGACGATGCCGTGATGGATGCTCCGCCGCCGATCCGACCCGCCGACAGCCGGGTGGACGCGCGATTCCGGTACGTCTCGCGGATCGAGGTCCGCTTCCGCGACCTCGACGCCCTCGGCCACGTCAACCACGTGGTGTACCTGAGCTACGTCGAGCAGGCCCGGACGCTCTACTTCCAGAACGTGCTCGGTCTGACCATCCCGGCCAACTGGGTGATCGCGCGGGTGACCTGCGACTACGCCCTGCCGCTGCGCTTCGCCGAGGTGGTGGACGTCGGCTGGCGGCTCACCCGGCTGGGCCGCGCCAGCGCCGAGTACGAGCTCGTGCTGATGCGCGGCGCGGAGGTCGTGGCGAGTGGCGGCGGGGCGCTGGTGCACGTCGATCCCGATACTGGCCGCGCGGCGCCGATCCCGGACGAGATGCGGGCGCTGGCGGCAGCGTGGGACGGATTGGAGCCGCTCTCGGCACGACCTGGCTGAGATCCAGTATCATTGCAACGAGTTGCAACAAGCTCTTTGGCCTGCTACCCTGCCTCCGGCGACCTGACCCGGCTCGGCGCTGTCCCTGACCCGTCCGAGCGGCGTAGAAGGAGCTCGGCATGTACTTCGACTGGCGACTGTTCGCACTGACCGTCGGCCTGCGCGGGCGGATCGTCTTCGCCGCCCTGATCGGCCTCGCCGGGCTGCCGCTCAGCCTGGCGCGGTTGGCGCTCTCGGGTGTCGTGCTGGCCGGGATCATTCGCGGGCGCCCGATCTCCGAGCTGCTGCCGATGGTCGCCGCCATCGCCGTCCTGATCGTCGGACGGGGGGTGGTGCAGCTCTGGAAAGAGGACGTCGCCAACAAGACCGGCGCCGAGATGAAGGTGCGCCTCCGCGAGCGGCTGTACCGCCACGTGCTGGCGCTCGGGCCGGGCCGGATCGACCAGCAGCGTTCGGGCGGGGTCGCGCTGAGCCTGGTGGACGGCGTCGAGATGCTGGAGACGTTCTTCGGCCAGTACCTGCCACAACTGCTGGTGGCGGTGCTGACGCCGCTGATCGTCTTCGCGTTCATGGCCTGGCTGGACGTCCAGACGGCCGTCATCTTCCTGGTGTTCGCGGTCTTCACGCTGGTCGTGCCGGCCCTGTTCCACGCCATGAACAAAGAGAGCGCGCTCAGCCGCCGCGACTCGTACGCGGCGCTCGGCAACGACTTCGTGGACGGCGTCCAGGGCCTGCCCACGCTCAAGGCGTTCGGGCAGAGCCGGGCGCACGGCGACCTGCTCGCGGTCAGGGCGCGCAACCTGTACAAGAGCACGATGTTCGTGCTGGCCGCCAACATCGTCACCAGCGGCGTCACCATCCTCGGGATCTCGGCCGGGGCGGCGCTGGCGCTCGGCTGGGGCGCGATCAGGGTCGAGCAAGGCACGCTGGAGCTGCAAGTCCTGTTGATCGTGCTGATGCTCGGCGTCGAGGTGTTCCGCCCGCTCAGAGAGTTGACGGCGCTCTACCACCGGGGCATGGTCGCGATGTCCGCCACCACCGCGATCTATCAGGTGCTGGACGCCGAGCCGGAGGTCGTCGATCCGGCCGCTGGTGCCGCGCCCGGCGGCGACGCCGAGACGCTGACCCCAGAGGTCTGCTTCGAGGGCGTCAGCTTCCGCTACCCGACCCGCAAGGGCGACGCCCTCCACGAGCTTTCGTTCACGCTGGAGGCTGGCAAGACGCTCGGTATCGTCGGGCCGAGCGGCGCCGGCAAGTCCACCCTGGTCTGGCTGCTGCTGCGCTTCTTCGACGCGGATCAGGGGCGGGTGCTGGTCGGCGGGCGCGACGTCCGCGAGATCCCGCTCGCCACCCTCCGCGACGCCGTCGCGGTGGTGACCCAGGACACCTACATGTTCTACGGCACGGTCGCCGAGAACCTGCGCATCGCGAAGCCCGGCGCATCCCAGGCCGAGCTCGAAGCGGCGGCGCGAGCCGCCAACGCCCACGACTTCATTGTGGCGCTGCCACGGGGGTACGAGACGGTCGTCGGGGAGCGGGGGGCGCGGCTCTCGGGCGGACAGCGCCAGCGGCTCGCCATCGCGCGGGCACTGCTGAAGGACGCCCCGATTCTGGTGCTGGACGAGGCGCTCTCCAGCGTGGACGCCGAGAACGAAGCGGTCATCCAGCAGGCGCTCGAACGGCTCCAGCAGGGCCGAACCACCCTCGTGATCGCCCACCGGCTGTCGAGCGTGGTGAACGCCGACCAGATCCTGGTGCTCCAGGATGGCAGCGTCGCCGAGCTGGGCCGCCACGCCGAGCTGATCGAGGCCGGCGGCGTCTACGCCGCGCTGATGGCGGCCCAGCGCGCCGAGAGCACGGTGGACGTGGTGCTGAAGGAGGACGCGCTCGACGCGGATCGCGCTGACCGTCAGCCGACCAACGGCGCCGTGTCGTCGCAGTCCGCCGCGCCGTCCCGTGCGCCGAGTGGCCGCGCGATCCCGCTGCTCGGGCTGTGGGCGCGGCTGCTGGCGCTGGTGGCGCCCTGGACCCTGACCCAGATCGCCGTGTTCTTGCTCGGGCTGGCCCACGCGGCGGCGGTGATCGCCCTGACGGTGGTCAGCGCGCTGCTGGTGCGGGTGGCGGCAATCGGCGGCGACCTGACGCCGTGGCTCTGGACGCTCGGGATCATGGTGCCGGTCACCGCGTTCCTGACCTGGGCCGAGTCGTGGCTGGCCCACGACCTGGCGTACCGGCTGCTGGCCGAGATGCGCATCGACATGTACCGCGCGCTCGACCCGCTGGCGCCGGGCTACCTGCTGCGGCGTCGGACCGGCGATCTGGTCAGCGTGGTCACCGCCGACGTCGAGCTGATCGAGTACTTCTTCGCCCACACCATCGCGCCGGCCTTCGTGGCGGTGCTGGTGCCGCTCGGCGTCCTGATCGCCCTCGGCGTGATCGGCTGGCCGATGACGCTGGCGCTGCTGCCGTTCCTGGTGGCGGTCGGGCTGAGCCCGGTGGTGGGCCAGAAGGCGTCAGAGGGCGCAGCGTCTGACGCTCGCCGCCAGCTCGGGCTGGTCAACGCCCACATCGTGGACAGCGTCCAGGGGCTGCGGACGGTCGCGGCGTTCAACTACGGCGAGGGGCGGCTGGCCGAGATCGCCGCGAACGGCCGTGCCTTGAGCGTGGCGCAGCTGCGGTTCCTCCACCACCAGGCGATCCAGAGCGGCGTCATCGAGATGCTGACGGCGCTCGGCGGGCTGGCGGTGATGGTGGTCGGCGGGACGCTGGCGAACCAGGGCCAGCTCGCGCCGACGCTGGTGCCGCTGGCGACGCTGCTGTCGATGCAGGCGTTCGGGCCAGTGACGGACATCGCGAAGGTCGCCAAGCAGCTGGCCGAGACCCTGGCGTCCTCACGGCGGGTGTTCGCGGTCCACGACGAGCCGGTCACGCTGCTGGACGGCCCACGGCACACTCTGCCCGAACGGCAGCAGACAGCGCCCGGCGTGTCCTTCGAGGACGTGACGTTCTCGTACGGGCCGGGCGAGCCCCAGGCGTTGAAAGGCGTCTCGTTCACGGTCGAGGCCGGGCAGACGGTGGCGCTGGTCGGGCGGTCGGGCGCGGGCAAGACGACGGCCGCTCACCTGCTGCTGCGCTTCTGGGACCCGACCGATGGCCGGATCACCCTGGGCGGCGTGGACGTCCGCGAGCTCAAGCTGGACGCGCTGCGGCAGCACGTCGGGCTGGTGGCGCAGGACACCTACCTGTTCAACGCCAGCCTCGGGCAGAACCTCAAGCTGGCTCGGCCGGACGCGCCAGACACGGACGTGGACCGGGCGGTCTCGCTGGCGAACGCCGACGCGTTCGTGGAGCAGCTGCCGGAGGGATACGAGACGCGGGTTGGCGAGCGGGGCGCGCACCTCTCGGGAGGGCAGCGCCAGCGGATCGCCATAGCGAGAGCGCTGCTCAAAGACGCGCCGATCCTGGTGCTGGACGAGGCGACCTCCCACCTGGACGCCGCCAGCGAGCTGCAAGTGCGCGGCGCGCTCGACCGGCTGATGCGGGACCGGACCACGCTGGTGATCGCGCACCGCCTCTCGACGATCCGCAACGCCGACAAGATCGTCGTGCTGGACGACGGGGTCGTCGCCGAGCAGGGCACCCACGACGAGCTGTTGAGCCGAGGTGGCGTCTACGCCCGACTGGTGGCGGCGCAGCTTGGCGGGGCGGCGGGCCTGAACGGGAGCGGCAGTGGCACAATCAACCGGAGCGGAAACGGGACGGCGAGCCACGAAGCTGCCGCGGGAGAGGCCACCAACGGTCAGGCGGATGCTGGCGCGGCATCTGTTGCGAGAGAACGCTAGAATAGTCGCCGCTCGGACCTGAGCGCTCGCCAAGCTGTCGGGCAAGGGTTGCGAGACATCACGGCGGGACGCAACCCCATGCAGATTGTCAGATTTCGCGCAGCCGATGGGACCGTGGCCCTCGGCGCCCTCAGAAACGAACGGGTGGTTGCCAGGTTCAAGGCGCCGACGGCCACCCTCCCCGAGCTATTGCGCCTGCCGCTCGCCGACTTCGAGCAGGTCGTGAAGCGGACGATCCTGGTCAGCGGCCCGCCCGAGTGGGACACCACGCTGCTGGCACCCGTGGACGGCGACATGGAGGTCTGGGCGGCCGGTGTAACCTATCAGCGCTCGGAAGAGGCCCGCATGGAGGAGAGCGGCACGCCAGATGTCTACTCGATGGTGTACCGCGCCGAGCGCCCCGAGATCTTCCTGAAGGCGACGCCTCGCCGGGTGGTCGGGCCGGAGGGCACGGTGGTGGTGCGCTCGGACTCCACCTGGGACGTGCCCGAGCCGGAGCTGGCGGTGGTGGTGAACGCCCACGCCGAGATCGTGGGATACACCATCGGCGACGACGTCAGCTCGCGGAGCATCGAGGGTGAGAACCCACTGTACCTGCCCCAGGCGAAGCTGTACCACGGCGCGTTCGCGGTCGGGCCGGGGATCACGCCGGTCTGGGAAGTGCCGGACCCGTACGACCTGGCGATCTGGATGGCGATCGAGCGGAACGGCGAGGTGATCTGGGAGGGCGAGACCCGCACCAGCGGCCTCCAGCGCCGCCTCGACGAGCTGGTCAGCTACCTGTTCCGCGAGGACGAGCTGCCGGACGGCGGCATCATCTCGACGGGCACGGCGCTGGTGCCAGATGCGCCGTTCACGCTGGAGGCCGGCGACGTGGTGGACATCGCCATCGACCGGCTCGGGTCGCTGCGGACGGCGGTGGCGCGGGGCAAGGCCGGAGCGGTGCTGTCGGCGTAGCCGGGGAGACGGAGACGGGCGGCAGCGGGTTCGGGCCGATCAGCGTGGCGCCGCCGTCCGGGCTGATGCACTCGCCGGTCACGTACTTCGCGGCGTCCGAGACGAGGTAGAGCACGGCGTTGGCGTGATCGTCGGGGTCCGCGAGCGCGTGCAGCGGGATGCGTCCGAGCCGCATCTCGCGAAACGCCGGGTCGGCCAGGTCGCGGCGGTTGATGTCGGTTTCGGTCAGACCCGGCGCGACGGCGTTGACACGGATGCCGTGCGGCGCCAGCTCGAACGCCATCTGCTTCGTCAGCGCCCAGGCGCCGGCCTTCGACACCACGTAATGTGCGAGATTCGGCGCCATGATGGACTGGTTGACCGACGTAATGTTGACAACCGCGCCGGCCACGCCGGCCGCCACCATCTGCCGCGCCACCGCCTGCCCGACCAGGAAGCAGCCGTCCAGGTTGATCCCGACGACCCGCCGCCACTCCTCCTCGGGCATCTCCAGGAACGGGACACGGCTCAGGACGCCCGCATTGTTCACGAGGATCTCGACGCCGCCCAGATCCGCTACGACGCGCTCGACCATCGCGCGGACGGACGGGCCGTCGCTGGTGTCGGCCTGGATCGCGAGCGCCCGGACGCCGAACGCACTGGCGTCTGAGGCCGTGGCATCGGCTTGCGTGGCGTCCTGGCGATAGACGATGGCGACGTCCGCGCCGTTGCGGGCCAGCGCCAGCGTGATGGCGCGTCCGATGCCGCGCCCGCCGCCGGTGATGATGGCCCGCCTGCCGCGAAGGTCTACCTGAAGCGACATCGTCATTTACCCCAGTGCCTCGGCCTTGAGCTTCGGGATCAGGTCGGCGGCGATCCGCTCGGCCATCGGCAGCTGCTCCGCACCCGGCTGGTCGACGATGAACTCGTTGACGCCGGCCTCGCGGTACAGCCCGACCATCTCGGCGAAGGCGTCCGGCGACTGCCACGGGTCGGATGGCATCATCGCGGCCCAGCCGTACAGTCCCCGCCAGATCTCGCTCGGGTCGCGGCCGATGGCGGCGCACTGCTCGTCCAGGACGGCGTTCCGCTGGCGCATCTCCTCAGGCGTCCCGAACGAGTTCCAGGCGTCGGCGTACTGGGCCACGATCCGCATCATCCTGGGACCGTGCGCGCCGAGGGTGAACGGCGGACGCGGGTGCTGGATCGGCAGCGGCAGCGAGCGCGCCTCCTCTAGCTGGTAGTGCTGGCCGTGATAGGTGGTCACCTCGTTGCGCAGCATGCTGTCCACGATCTCGACCGCCTCCCGGAACCGCGAGACCAGCTCCGGCGGGGACGGAAAGTCGATCCCGAACATGGTGTGCTCCGGCACGTACCAGCCGGCCCCGAGCCCCACGTCCAGGCGCCCGCCGGAGATGTGGTCGATGGTGCTGGCGATCTTGGCGACCAGGGCCGGGTGCCGGAACGTGTTGCAGCCGACCAGCACCCCGATCCGGGCCTTCCTGGTCTGGGCCGCCAGTCCCGCCAGCAGGCTCCAGCCCTCGAAGTAGGGGCCGGTCGGGCGGCTCGGCTGGACGTAATGGTCGCAGTCCCACAAACTGTCGAACCCGAGATCCTCGAACAGGCGCCAGCGCTCGACGGTGAGCTCCCAGGACATGTTCTGGTCGGTGCAGATCCCGAAGCGCAGGCCGGCGGGCATACGGACACCTCCGAAGCGAGTAGGCAGTAGGCAGTAGGCAGTGGGTGGTCGTCGAAACGTGGTACGAGAAACGACGGGTGGACCAGGGAGAGCGTGGAAAGGACGGTAGCGCGCCACCAGCGGCCCGGTCAATCGTCGTTGGATGTGCACCCGCGTCGGGCGGCATCTGAGAGAGCGACGCACCGCTGAGTGCGCCGTTCTCGGTGCTCGGACCGTCGCGGCGGTGCATCTTCCACCTCTCTCGGAGGCGGCTCGGCACAGATGCGCGCTACACTCGATCGGATGATCGCAGTCGAGATTCGGCCGCTGGACGCGGACGACGTGACCCCGCTCCAGAAGGCACTACCACCCGAGCACCCGGAGGCGCACGTCCGCCGACTGGCGGATCAGCGGGCCGGGCGCATCACCTACCTCGTGGCCTGGCTGGATGGACGCCCAGTCGGCCATGTCGTGATCCGCTGGGGCGGCACCACCAATCCGGAGCTGAACTGGCGGCTCGGTCCGCACACCGCGCATCCGTACGTCGAGGCGCTGCTGGTGCACCCATGCTACCGTTCGCGCTCGGTCGGCTCCCAGTTGCTGGCGACGGCCGAGTTTCTGGCGCGTGGGCGCGGCTACGACCGGATCGGGCTGGCCGTTGCCATCGAGAACGTGCGTGCGCGGGCACTGTACGAACGGAGCGGCTACGTGGACGCTGGCGTCGGCGAGCTGGACAACTACTGGTCGTACGTCGACGAGGCGGGCCACGAGGTGGTCGGCTGCGAAACCTGCCACTATCTGGTGAAGCGCCTGGACGACGACGCCTTCGGCGACGACCTGGACGCCCGACCGTTCTGACGGAGGCCCATGAGATGACGCGGATCGCCCAGGTCACGGCCCACTACCTGCGCGCCGAGCTGAACGAGCCGTTTGGCTGGTCCGTCTACACCACGCCGATCCGCCAGGCGCTGCTGATCGAGGTCCGGACCGACGACGGCATTGTCGGGTGGGGGGAGAGTGGCTCGGGGACGCTCTCGCGGGCCGGGGCCGTCTTCGTGGAGGACGTGCTGGCGCCGCTCGCCGTCGGGGAAGACCCGTTCGACCTCGACCGGATCGCCCAGAAGGTCGCCACCACGCTCGACCGGGCCGGCTGGACCGGCGACTTCGGCGTCCAGTGCTGGAGCGGCCTGGAGGTGGCGCTCTGGGACGTGATGGGCAAGGCGGTCGGTCGGCCGGTCTCGCAGCTGCTGGGCGGGCGCGTCCGCGAACGGATCATGGCCTATGCCACGGGCCTCTACTACGTCCCGACCGCCCCCGACCCGACAGCTGCCCGCCAGGAGGAGGCGCGTGGCTACGTGGCTGCTGGCTACCGGGCGATGAAGATGAAGGTCGGCGGCCTGACCCCGGAGGACGACCTCCGCGAAGTGGCCGGCATCCGCCGCGCCATCGGCGACGACGTGCTGCTGATGGCCGACGCCAACTGCGCCTACGACAGCCGTACCGCGATCCAGATCGGCAAAGGACTGGCGGAGCACGGGCTGGCCTGGTTCGAGGAGCCGGTCCAGCGCGGCGACCTTGACGGCTACCTGGAAGTGCGGCAGGCGCTCTCGATGCCGATCACCGGCGGCGAGCACCTCGGCAGCCTGGACGCCTTCCGCGAGTATGCGCGCCGCCGAGTGGTGGACGTGCTCCAGCCGGATGTGGCGAACTGCGGCGGGCTCGGCGGCGCGCGGAAGATCGCGGCGCTGGCCCAGGCGTTCCATGTCCGCGTGTTCCCGCACGTCTGGGGCACGCCCGTAGCCGTCGCGGCCGGGCTGCACTTCGCCGCCACGCTGCCGTCCGCGCCGCCGACGATGACCCCGACGCCGCTGGCCCAGGAGCCGCTCTTCGAATTCGACAGCACGCCCCACCCGATCCGCGACGCGATGCTGACCGACGCGCTCCGCCCGCGCGACGGCTGGCTGACCATCCCAGATGGGCCGGGCCTCGGCGTAGACGTTGACCCGGACGTACTACGGCATTACGCCGCTCGTTGATCCACCTTTGCGCGCGCCGGCCCGTTGTACCTGCTGTATGATGGCCGCACCTTGAATCCTGCTCTACGACGAGCACTGGTGGGCGCGTGAAGCTCTCGGTTCTGGTCCCGCTCTACAACGAGGACGAAACGTGCGTCGAGCTGCTGAGGCGGGTTGACGCCGTGCCGGTCGAGAAGGAGATCATCGTCGTGGACGATGGCTCCCGCAACAGCATGGCCGACCAGATCCGGGCCGCGCTGCCCAGCGTTCGACAGTTCGCGCACGAGCGGAACCGGGGCAAAGGCGCCGCGATCCGGACCGCGCTGGATCAGGCAACCGGCGACGTGGTCATCATCCAGGACGCCGACTCGGAGTACTACCCGGAGGACTACGCGAGCCTGCTGGCCGCGTACCGGCAACATCCAGGCAGCGTCGTCTACGGCGTCCGCGACCTGAGCCGCCGCGATCCCCTGATGCGCTGGGGCAACTGGTTCGTGACGTTCGTGACCAACGTGCTGTACGGCAGCCGCCTCCACGACATGGAGACCTGCTACAAGCTGATCGACCGACAGGTGATGCAGGCGCTCGACCTGGAGGGAAACGGCTTCGAGATCGAGCCGGAGATCACCGCCAAGCTGCTCCGGATGAAGGTCCGGATCGTCGAGACGCCGATCCGCTACGACGCTCGCACGGACGGCAAGAAGCTGAGCCCGCTGGACGGCCTGCCGACGGTCATGATGCTGCTGCGCTGCCTGCGCTGGCGCCCCGCCACGCGGGCGGGCGTCCTGCGCCCAAGCCCCCGCACCCCGTAGTCCCCCTGGGAGCGCGGCCATCCTGTTTCTGTTGATTTTGTCAAGCCTGATGGGGTTTGATATGGCTGGTAAAGCGGAGGCAGAGCGGCGGGGGTGGGGGATGGTGCTGCGCGAACGGGACCCGAACGAGATGCCCGAGGACATCGCGGCGGTCGGGGCGGCGGTGTTGAAGGAGCGGGACCCGTATCGGGTGATCGGGGAGCGGCTGGCGGAGCTGGTCCGGACGGGCAGTTCGCCGAGTTGTACGAGCCGCGTGGGCGTGCGGCGGTGTCGCCATCGGTGCTGATGCTGGTGACGATCTTCCAGTTCATGGAGAACCTGCCAGATCGGGAAGCGGCCCGGGCGGTGCGGGTGCGGCTGGACTGGAAGTACGCGCTGCCACTGGCGGTGGACGATCCGGGGTTCGACTTCTCGTGCCTGAGCTACTTTCGGCGACGGCTGCTCAAGCACGAGCAGAGTCGGCTGCTGTTCGACCTCGTGCTGGAGCAGGTGCGGGGGCTGGGGTTCTGCAGAAGGTGGGGAAGCAGCGGACCGACGCGCTGGGGTGCTCGGGGCGGTGCGGGAGCCAAGCCAGTTGAGGCTGGTCTGGGAGGCGCTGCGGCTGCGCTGCGGGCGCTGGGGGAGGTCGACGCGGCCTGGGTCGCGCAGGCGGTGCCGACCGCGTATCGGACGCAGTACCTGGAGCGGCGGTCGGACTCTCGGCTGACGGCGGAGGAGCGGCAGGCCGAGCTAGTGCGGGTGGGGCAGGACGGCGCCTGGCTGCTCGACCGACTCGCCGCCACGGACGCGGGCGTGCTGCGCACCCTGCCCGAGGTCGAGACGCTGACGACGATCTGGCAGCAGCGGTACGAGCGCGCTGACGACGGCGTGCGGTGGCGGAGCAAGACGCTCGACAGCACCGAGCTGATCGTGACGCCACACGATCCGGGGGTCCGAATCGGGCAGAAACGGGGGCACGTCTGGTGGGGCGACAAGGTCCACGTCACCGAGACCATCGCCGAGCCGCCCGCCGCTGACGACGCGGGGCCGGTCGATCCTGCCGACCAGGTCCGCTTCATCACCGACGTCACGACCAGCCCAGCTCCCAGTGGCGACGGCCAGGCGCTGGCCGAGATCCGCGCGCACCTGACCGAGCAGGATCTGCTGCCCACCGAGCAGGTGGTCGACAGCGGCTACGTCTCGGGCAAGCACCTCGCCGAGAGCGCCGCGGCCGAGATCGACCTGGTCGGCCCACCCCTGGCCGACACCTCGCCCAACGGCTTCAAGATCGCCGACTTCACCCTCGACCACGCCGCGCGCCAGGCGATCTGCCCGGCCAGACGTCCACCAAATGGGCGGTCCGCCGCGAGCGCGACGGCATCACGCGCTCCAGATCCGCTTCCCGGCCGCCGTCTGCGCCGCTTGCCGCTCGGCCCCAGTGCACCGACAGCAAGGGCGGCCGCAACCTCAGCATCTCCGAGCACTACGCCCGCCTCGCCGCTCGCCGTGCCGACCAGACCCCGGCCTCCGGGAGCTGAAACCCGCGCCGGCATCGAAGCGACCCTCTCCGAACTGGTCCGCGCCCATGGCCTGCGCCGCCATCGCTACCGCGGCGACGCCAAGCGCCACTTCGAGCACCTCCCTCAAGGCCGCCGCCTGCAACGTCAAGCGTCTCGCCCGTGCCCTCGCTACCCTCCAACACGGCCCCTTCCTCCCACCGCCCCTCACCAGACCGGCCGGCGCACTCCCCTGAGCCGCTCCCGCATCCCCGGCCCACCCTGCTCCCCCGCTCCCCGCCTCCAACGGCGCCTGCTCCCCCGACCCGCGCCAGACATAAATCAACAGAGACATCCTGGCCGCTTCCGTTAGCGTCCAATCCGTCAACTCAGGGATGGGCTCTACGGACGTAGTGACGAAGCGGCCAGGATGGCCGCGCTCCCAGGGGGCTTCCGGGTGGTGGCACACCACGTGCATCCCGGCGCGGTCGCATGAGCGCCCGACACGACCCGCTCCCCCTCGACGGCCGACAGGAAGCCGTCCATGTCCGTCGCCGCGAGTCGAGCCGAGCCGACGGCGTGCCAGGCCGCGACGAACGTCGAGACCGGCCGGATCCAGACCAGCGTGACGGTTGGCGGCCGTCGGGCGAGCACCCGACGCCGACGGCGCCGCTCGCGGATTGGATCGGGCGGACGCGGTTCGTCGTGCTGATCGCCGTCGTGGGGGTCGTGCTGGTGTCGATCGCCCTGTTCGTGATCGGCGCCGGGCTGGCCGTCCAGGGCATCTGGCACGCCATGCTCGCGGCGATTCGCGGCGAGCTGACCGCCACCTCGATCACCGTAGACTTGCTCGAGGTCGTGAGCGTGATGCTCAAGGCGGTGGTCTTCTACCTGATCGGCGTCGGGTTCTACAGCCTGTTCATCGCGCCGCTCAACCTGACTGCCGCGCTTGGCATCCGCTCGTTCAACGACCTGGAGATCAAGGTCGTCAGCGTCGTGGTGGTCATCATGGCGGTGACCTTCCTGGAGCACTTCATCCGCTGGGACCAGGCCGTGGAGACGCTGCTGTACGGCGTGAGTCTGGGGATCGTCGTCGCCGCGCTGGTCTTCTTCCAGATGCACAGCCATCGCGAGGCGCGCGAGGACGAGCACGAGAACGCGACATCCCGCATCCGTGCCCAGCGGGAGATGTTCCACGCCGACCACGAGGAGCGCGAGGTCCGCCCGGACGAAGCCCCCGAGCAGCGAGTAGCGAGTAGCGAGTAGCGAGAGAACCATCACTCGCTCCTCACTACTCGCTACTCATCACTCCGCTGACGGTGCGAAGCCCCGGATGTAGTTGACCACGTGCCAGCGGTCGTTGTCGGAGATCTGGCCCTCGAACGCCGGCATCGCGGTACCGGGCACGCCCTTCGAGAGCCAGGTGTACAGCTCGCCGTCCGTGTGGCCGGCCGCCATGTGGACGCGGAAGTCGGCCGGTCGGGGCCGCAACGAGGCCGCCAGCGGACCGTCACCCCGACCGTTCGGGCCGTGGCAGGTGACGCACTGCTGCTCGTACACCTCCTTGCCGCGCGCGATCGAGGCGGTGTCGGGCGGGAACGGGTTCTTGAGCGCGCGGGCGTCAGCAGGGAGCGACGGCGCGATCGAGGCGCGGGCGTAGAGGACGCCGCCGATCATCGCCACCGCGAAGCTGGCCGCGTACAGGGTGGCTCGCTCGCGGCGCCGAACGTCACGTGTGCGCGAGATCCAGAACGTCAGCGCCAGGCCGGTCGCCATCAGCACCATCGAGATCAGCTGGCGCGGCGGAATGCTGGTGGGGGTCGGGATCGCGTCCAGCGACGGCGGTTGGCTGGCGATGTCCGGGCTGTGTATCGGGGTTCGGAAGGCGGTCCGGGCGTCGTCGAGGCCGCGCCGCCGGACGATCACCTCCATCTGCCAGGTGCCGTCCACGGTGATGTTGCTCGCGACGGCGCCGTAGGTGCCGTCGTCGCGGCGGTTCAGCACGAGGTTGCTGGCCCCCAGGTCGTCGTCCAGGTTCGTGAAGCGGAGCGAGACCCGCTGGACGTCGTTCGGCGGGTTGATATGACCGTCCAGCGTCGCCACGATCTGGTTCGGGCCGGGCCGGCCGGGGGCGATGTTGAGGCGAACGCCGACGTCCTCAGCCGTGCCCTGGAGCTCGACCGGCTTCGGCTGGCGAGCGTACGTCTCACGAGCCGGCTCGGACGAGGTCAGGACCGCCGTCGCCAGCAGCACCCCGACGGCCAGGGCCACCTCGGCGATGACGGCGAGGTGCAGGCGCCGGACCACCGTCGGCGCGCTGCCGATGAAGCCGCGACCGCGCGTCGCCACCGCCCGTGCGAGGCCCGGCCGGGCCACCAGCAGGTTGGCGGCGCCGAGCGCCAGCATCGGCGCGACGAGCAGCAGCTTGACGATCAGCGAGTAGCCGTACAGCGTCGCGAGCGCCTGGGGCGCCTTGACCTGGAGCCACGACTGGAACAGGCCGCTGGCCGCCAGCACGGCGACGCAGACGATGGCGAGCGTCGAGAAGCGCGGCACCAGGGCGGCCGCGAGTGGCGTGGCGCGCGCCCCGTCCGGATGCTTGCGAGCCAGCGCCAGCAGGAGGACGAACGGGAACAGGCCGCCGACCCACGCCGACGCGGCGATCTGGTGCAGCCAGTCCAGCAGGACCGCCAGCCAGGTGCCGGACGGGATCGCGGCGGCGTGGCTGCTCAGGCTGATCGCCATCAGCAGCGTCAGGCTCAGCGGGAGTCCGACCCAGTCCAGGTACCGAACGGGCATCTGCCAGAGCAGCAGCGCGAGCAGAAAGGCGCAGGCGAGCCGGGCCTCCCAGAGCATTCCCAGCCGGGTTGAGAGCAGGCGCACGACCGGCTCGCCAATCGCCTGGACGACCGGCAGGTCGGCGGCGTTGGCGGCCTGGACGGTCAGTCCGACCAGCGTGGCGACGGCGAGGACGCCACACGCCATGAGCCCATACTGGCGCAGCCGCCGGTCCAGCTCCTGCCCGAGGCCGTCCATCGGCTCCTGGGCCAGGGCCGGTGCGGCGATGAGCCGCCGGAAGATGAAGCCGCCAGTGAGGAGCAGCGCGGCCAGGTACCCGAGCCAGCGCGCCAGCACGTCCGGTACGCCCGGCACGAAGGCCGGCGTCTCCGTCACCGAGAGATCCAATCCGCCAGCCCCGACGACCAGCGGGAAGACCCCCTGCGTGACGTGGCCGTCCACTGCCGACAGCGCCCGCCACGCGACCATGTAGGTGCCGTCAGGCAGCTTCGGGACCGAGACGACCAGCGCCTTGCCGGTCCCGAGCGCGGCGTTGCTGTCCCCGAGGTCGACCGGGCGGCGGCTGGTGTCGAGCACCTGAATCTTGCTGAAGCTCGGCTCGACGTCCTCGGTGAACCAGACCTGGATCTGGCCGGGCGTGTCGAGCTGCCCGCCCGTCGTCGGCTGCGACTTCTCGTAGAGTGCGTGCGCGGAAGCGGGATGGACGGACCCCGCGAACAGCAGCACGGCGACGACGAGCCCGACCGTCGCGCGGGCGGCGACGAGCGCGGATCTGGAGCGAGTCAGGTACCACATACGGCCGTCCCAGGGTATCAGGTCGCAAAGGTGAAGCCCCACCCCCCGACCCCCTCTCCATTGCGATGGAGAGGGGGAGCAGGCTTGAACGTCTCCCCCTCTCCATCGCAATGGAGAGGGGGTCGGGGGGTGGGGCCTGAGCTCAGATCAGTGGCCGTGGCCCCCCGGCGCGGGCGCGGCGCCGGTCTCGAGCCAGGCGTAGACCGCTGACGAAAGGTCGTGGCCACCGTCGTGCGCCTTGTCTACGACGTCGGCCACTTTGGCCGGATCCTCGGTGCGAAGCGCTTCCTCCAGGGATTTCATGTTGGTGACCATGTCGGTCGCCATCGGCTTGAGGGCCTCCGGCCAGTCGGTGGCCTGGGTCGCGATACGGGCGGTACGGACCTTGCCGAGCATGCCAGGCGGGATAGTGCCGGCGTGGGCGCTCTCGGCAAGGCCGTGCAGGCCGGCGTTGTCCAGCATGTAGGTGGCGTGGGCCACCTGGGCCTTCTGCGCCATCATGTAGGCGTTGTCGGCCTGGTCCGCGGCGACGGGGGACGGGGCGAGACCGACGGTGGCCAGCGTCATTGCGACGCCGGCGACGAAGCCGGCGGCGGCCAGGGCGATCTTGTTCCGAAGCATCAGGGCATCTCCACACACAGCGCGATCGACCCGCACGGTCGATCTGCGCCGACCGCCAAGGCGTGCTCGGCGGAAGCTCACGTCAACACACGATTGGCTCGAAGGCGACGGTTTTGGCGCCGCCTCAGCAATCGCTCAGTAGTCGCTCAGTAGTCGAAGGACGGGGCCGGAGGCGCGGAGCCTTCCGGCGCCGCGGTCGGCGTGGTCTGGGGGTCGCTGGCGCTCGGGGGGGCCATCCCCACGCCGAACGCGAAGGTGCCGTCGAACGGATCGCCGTCCTCGGCTGAAATGCTGGTGTACTGGACGGTGTAGACGCCGACCGGCAACGCCGGCAGGCTGACCGTCATCGCCTTGCGGTCCGGGTCGTCCAGATCCACGCGGCCGTCGGCCAGGTCCACCTGAACGCCGTTCGCGTCCACCACTTTGATCGTGCTCTTGGAGGTCAGCTCCTGGGTGAACCAGGCGCGAAGCACGAACGGTTGGCCGTCCAGCGCGGCGTTGGCCGGCGGGTCTGAGTGGTCGTAGCGAGCGTGGGCGAACGCGCTGGTGGACGTAGCGGCCAGCAACGCGAGCGCGACGACAGCTGCACTGACTCGGCTTCCGCCTCGAAATCGTAGAAACATCGAATTCCCCTGGGTCGTGTCGCCCGGTGCAAAGGCGACGTGATGAGATCCACCCGAACGTACGACGCGGGAGTCAGAATCTCGCATGGGCCTGCCGGACGAATGCCGGCAGACGAGATGTGTCCGCGCTGTCGCACGCTTCACTCGTCAGAACGACGCAGCAACCGGACCGGTTCCACGACGGAGCACAAGTCCCCCAAGCTCGCGTCACCCGACGAGGGCGCTCACGCGACCGACAGGGCGTTCCGGGGAGGCGGCAGCGGTGGCGCGAGGGTGCGCCGCTCTGGCGGGAGATCGACACGCAACCGCCGGCGCGCGATCTCCAACAACAGGCCAGCGAGAGAGAGTGGCAGCACGATGCCGGCCACAACGTCCCGCCCGCCGGCATCCGAGGTGCCGGCGCTGATGCCGGGCGACTGCTCCACCTGGCTGACGCGCGACGTGCTGTCTTCGGCGGCTGCCTCGTCCAGTACGCTCGCTTCAGCCGTCGCGCGGAGCACGTCGCCGTGGACGTGTGGAAAGAGCGGGTGCAGGATCAACCCGAAGTGGTCGTCCGGGCCAGCCGGACCCGACGGCGGTGCGGTCAGCGCCAGTCCGGCGACCAGCAGCAACGCCGCTATCAGGTACAGGGGGCCGACTCGGCGAGACGTGGCGATCCTCCTCCACTGAGGATACGCGCGCGGGCCATAGCTGGATTAATCTGGACTCAGCGCCGGCCCTGGGCAGTTCCCCTGATGGGCAGCGCGGTACGGTGCTCCCGTCAGTATACGCCCGAAACGCTCACAGCGAGCCCTTCGTGGACGGCACCTGCTCCGCGATGCGGGGATCGACGCGGGTGGCGATGTCCAGGCAGCGGGCCAGCGCTTTGAACGTGGCTTCGGCGCGGTGGTGGTCGTTCTGGCCGGCCAGCAGCCGGACGTGCAGCGTCAGCCGCCCTTCGACGGCGAACGAGTGGAGGAAGTGCGGCACCATCTCGGTGGGCAGGGTGCCGATCGTCTCGCCTCGAAACGGCAGGTCGATGGCGGCGAACCCCCGCCCGCTGAGGTCCACGACCGCTTGCACCAGCGCCTCGTCCAGCGGGACCGTCGCGTCCGCGAAGCGGCGCAGGCCCCGCTTGTCGCCGAGCGCCCGGTCCAACGCCTGCCCCAGCACGATCGCGACGTCCTCGGCGGTGTGGTGGGCGTCGATGTGGAGGTCGCCGGTCGCCTTGACGGTCAGGTCGAAGCGGGCATGGCGAGCCAGACTGTCGAGCATGTGGTCGAGGAACCCGATGCCGGTCGAGATCTCGGCGCGGCCGGTACCGTCCACGTCGAGCTTGACCTCGATGGTGGTCTCGCGGGTCTGGCGATAGATCTCGGCGGTCCGGTGGGCCGCCGAGCCTGGAGTGTCGGACATGCAGATGCTCCCTGGGCACTGGTGAGGGCACCTTAGTATGCGCTGCCGTGACGGCGACCGTCCCAGATCGTGGACATTTGCAGCGGCAGCGTGAGGACAACGGTCGCTCACAGGCCGAGCAGCACGGCATAATGGCGCCACGTGCACGCCCCGCTCGTGACGTCGAAACGCACGAGCACCGTGCCTTGAAAGGCAGCAGTACATGAGCCCCATGGAGATCGTGGCGCTCGTGCTCGTCCCGATTGCAGCGATTGCGCTGGGGTTCGGGATCGCGTACGCAGTGTCGCGACGGGAGCCCCCGCCGCGCGAGGACCTGCTGGTCTCCGCGCGGGCCGAGCACGAGGAGCGTCTGCGAGCCGCGCGCAGCCAGGCGCTCGAGATCCGTGCCGAGGCCGAAGCGGTCGCCCGTCAAACGTTGACCTCGCTCGAAGAGGTCGAGCAACGCATGGTCCGGCGCGAGGAGCGCCTCGACTCGCGCCTGGACGGCCTGTCCAGCCGTGAGACCGGATTGGCCCAGCGGGAGGCCAGTCAGGCCGAGCGGCTGGCGGCAGCCGAGGAGCACTACGCCGAGCAGGCCGCCGCCATCGAGAGCATCCGGGCGCTGACGCCCGCCGAAGCGCGCCGGACGCTCCTGGAGCGGGTGGCGCCGTCCGCCCGTGAGCGGGCGACCTCCCGCGCCGAGAGCGTGCTGGAAGAGGCCGAAGTGACGTTCGCTCGGCTGCGTGCCCGCCCGGCCGCGCTGGCGGTGCAGCGGACGGCCAGCGAGCTGGTCGGCGAGTTCGCGCTGGTGCCGGTCCCGATCCCGCGCGAGGAGATCAAGGGGCGGATCATCGGGCGCGAGGGGCGCAACATCAAGGCGTTCGAGTCGATGACGGGCGTGGAGCTGGTGATCGACGACGCGCCGGACGTGGTGACGCTCTCGGGCTTCGACCCGTTCCGGCGCGAGGTGGCGCGGCTCGCGCTGCTCGACCTCGTGGAGGACGGACGGATCCACCCGGGCCGCGTCGAGGACGCCGTCAAACGAGCGCGCGAGAATCTCGAACGGCAGCTCCGCGACGACGGGCAGCACGCCGCCGAGACGGCCGGCGCCGGTCACGTCTCGAACGAGCTTGCGGACCTGCTCGGACGGCTGCAGCTGTTCCGCGTCGATCAGGAGAACGCGCTGGAGATGTCGGTGCGGCTGGCGAACGTGGCCGCCGCGATGGCGGGCGAGCTGCGCGCCGACGCTCGGATCGTGCGGCGGGCGGCGGTGCTGAGCGGGATCGGGCGGGCAGCCGGTCCGGAGGCGGGCGGCTCGACCGACGCGATCACCGCCGACATCCTGGCACGCGCCAGCGAGACGCCGTCCGTGATCTCGGCGCTGCGGACGCCAGACGAGCTCTACGGGACCGTCACCGCGGAGCAGGCGTGCCTGTGGCTGGCCCGGGCGCTGGTGGACACCTGGCACCCGGCCCGCGACGAGTCGCCGGTCCGCCGCGTCGATGCCGTCGAGCGGGCCGCCGCGATCGTGCCGGGCGTCGGCGAGGCGCTGGCGTTCCAGGTCGGGACGCGCGTGCGGCTGCTGGTGCGCCCGTCCGAGCAGATCGACACGATTGGCCGCATCCAGCTGGCGCGGGCCGTCCTGGAGAAGATCGACTCGTCGCTCGGACCGCGCGTCGGCCTGACGCTCGCGTTCCTCGTCGGGCGCCAGCGGCATCGTGGCGAAGGCCCGCAAGGCAACGGCACCGCCCGCGTGGATGGTGGCCGACACGAGCCGCGCCGCCGCCCGAGCCGGCGCAGCTGATGGCGGCTGGCCGACTTCGGCGCGTCGTCAACCGCCTTGCGCTCCTCCTCATCGCCGGTGCGCTGGCGGCGGGCCTGTCGCCCGCTCCGCTGGCGGCTCGGGCCGCGCCGAGTGCCCAGAGCGATCCGGCCGTGGACGAGATCCGCCGCCAGGTCGCGCAGGTGCGCGGTCTGGAGCTCAAGGCCGAGACGCCGCTGACGGTCCTGCCGAAGGCGGCGCTGGTCGGGCGGCTCTCGCGCCCGCTCAACACCGATCACGCCGTCCGCGAGTTTCTGACCAGTCAGATGCTGCTGGAGGTGCTCGGGGCGCAGCCGCGTGGCTTCGACCTGCGGCAGCTCCAGTTGCGGCTGCTGGACGAGCAGACGCTGGCCGTCTACGACTACTCCGACCGGACGATCTTCCTGATCGCGGACGCGCTCTCAGGGGGCACGCTCAGCGCCGATGCCCGTCTGGTGGTGGCCCACGAGGCGACGCACGCGCTCCAGGATCAGCACTTCAACTTGCGCCGCATCTTGCCGACCGACCCCGAGAACAGCGACGCCGACACCGCCGCGCGCGCGCTGGTGGAGGGCGACGCGATGCTGACGATGCGGATCTGGGGTCGGCAGTTCCTGCGGCCGGCGGACAAGCGCTCGCTCGGCGACGACACCACGCCGCAAGACACGGTGCTGGACTCGGCGCCGCCGCTGGTGCGAGGCGAGCTGCTGTTTCCATACGACGCCGGCTGGGTGTTCGCCCAGCTGCTGTACCAGGACGGCGGCTTCGACGCGGTCAATCAGGCGTTCCAGCGTCCGCCCCGCTCGACAGAGCAAATCCTCCACCCCGAGAAGTGGCAGGCCGGCGAGAACCCGGTGTCTGTCACGATTCGGCCGCTGGAGCGGTCGCTCGGCGGCACCTGGGTGACGCGTCGGACCGACGTGTTCGGCGAGCTGGTGCTGCGACTCTTGTTGGAGCCGACGCTCGGCTGGCCGACCGCCGAGGCGGCCGCGGCCGGTTGGGGCGGCGACGCCTACACCATCCTGGAGGACGCCTCCGGACGGCGGATCGTCGGGATGGTGACCGTCTGGGACACCGAGGCGGACGCGGCCGAGATGTACAACGCGTGGGCTTCCAACATCGAGGTCCAGTACAAGACCGATCAGGTGCAGACGGTCACACTGCCGGCCGTGACGCGCTGGGCGATCCCGGAATACCGCGTCCAGGCGCTCAAGACCGACAACGTGGTGCGGATCGTGTTCGCGCCGGACGACGTGACCGTCGATCAGGTTGACGCGCTGCTGGCGAACGCCACGATCGGCCCAGCCGGCCCCGTCGCGCCGACGCCGACCGGCACCGCGACGCCGAGCGGCGCCCCCACCGCGACACCCAGATCCGTGGAGGAGCCGGACGGGACGCCGGGTCCGTTGGAACCGTCAGGGACGCCGGGTACAGTGGAACCGTCAGGCACGCCGGGGCCGTCAGGCACGCCGTCCAGGACCGTCACGCCGGCCGGAACGGCGCCGCCAGCAGGCACGCCGATCCCCGGCAGCGGCTCTACGCCAGCGCCCGCTGCGACGCCGCCCGCGACCCCGGCCAGCCCCGACGACGACGATGACGACTGAGGGCCGAGTCAGCCGCCGCTGACTGGCGGGATCAGGGCTAGCTCGTCGCCGTCGTGCAGCCTCGTGGTGGCGGCGACGTACTCCTGGTTGACGGCCAGCAGCGCCTTCTCGGCGGCCGGCCCGAGGCGTGGGTAGGCGGCGCGCAGCGTGGCCACGACGTCCGCGACGGTAGACCCTTCGGGAGCGTCCCAGGCGAGCGTCCCCGAGCCGACGGCCTCTCGAAATGAGGCGAACAGGCGAATGTTGATCTTCACAGCGAAAGTATACGTCGGGCCAGCCTACCGGAAGCGGGGCCAACTGGGGTACCTCGGCAGCGTCGTCGGGGCTTGAAAGCCCCGCCTACCGTCATGGCGTCGCGCTGCGACGCCGATGCACGCCATCCTGTCGCAGCGCGACGATATGACTGTAGACGTGGACTTCAGTCCACGGACCCGGCTTGTTCCACGACCAACGCCCTCACCCCGCCACGCCTCCCGTCCGCCGGATCTCTGCCAGCCACGCGAAGCTGGTCAGCCGGATGCGCTGGACGCGGACGAGATCGCGCGCGGCAGGCGCGGTCAGGGCCGCCAGCTCGCGGTCCCGTCCTTCGGCGAAGACGGTCAGGCGGGCCAGCTCCTCGTCCGGGTGGCCGGGATGCGTCATCAGCTCGGTCAGGCCGGGCGGCAGCGCCTGGAGGGCCGCGAGCAGGCCACGGTCGCCAAAGCCCATCCCCAGGCCGATCCCCCGGAAATGCCGCGTCGTCCGCAGCCCGGCCTGCCGCACCAGCACCCTGGTCAGCAGCCCAAACGTCGAGATCGCGACGGTCCGAAAGGCGTCGCGCGGGGCCATCGCGAGCAGTCCAGGTGTGAGCGCTTGCTCGGTCGGACAGCGGACCCAGCCGATGCCGTGCTCGCGCGCCAGTCCGACGACGATCGGGGCGACCCACGGATGGGTGTGGACGTGGTGGTGCGAGTCGAGGTGAGAGGGGCGCAGGCCGCGCTGGAGCGCCCACTCGATCTGGGCCGTCAGCTCGCGGCGCAGGTCGTCGCGGCTCACGCGACCGGTCGAGAGGCGGCCGAGCAACGTTCCGAGCAGGAAGAGCTGGCCGTCCGGGTCCACCAGGGTGGGAACCGTCTCAGGGTCGGAGAGCGGCCGGCCGGCCGTCAGCGTCAGGTGGAGACCCAGGCCGAGATCGGGGCAGGTCGCGGCGCGGGTCACGGCGTCCTCGGCGGACGGCAGGTTCGGCATCAGGCTGGCGCTGGTGACCAGACCGTCGCGGTGTGCCTCGACGATGCCACGATTGACGCCTCGGCTGATCCCGAAGTCGTCCGCGTTCACGACGAGCTGGCGAGGATGTCGCGGCATGCGCGGGAACCATCGCTCCGATTGCGGGTTGGGGGCGGCGAATGTATACTCCCCCGCCAACGTCGGCGCCAGTGCGCTTCAGGCGCGCGAGGCACGCAGAACGGGCCGGCGCGGGTGGGCGCATTCAGGTATGCACGGTCGCAGCCAGCTAGATTCTACGCCGTTGCCGGTGTCGCCCTCGGCGGCGATTCGGCGTTCGCTCGGCTGCTACGCCGGCCAGCCGCTCGGCATTCGTGGCTTCGTGCTCGCGCGGCACCTGCTCGCCCCGATGGCGCGGATCGCGGCGGCGGTGCCCCCGTCTGGTCGCATCCTGGACGTGGGCTGCGGACACGGCCTGTTCGCCAACGCGCTGGCGCTCGGGTCGAGCGCGCGTGAAGTGCTGGGCGTGGACCCCTCTGGAGCCAAAATCGCCGTCGCGCGGGCCAGCGCGGCCGGGATTCGAAACCTGCAGTACCAGCGCGGCACCGTGCAGGAGATCGAGGCGCGCGACTTCGCCGCCATCACGATCCTGGACGTGCTGTACCTGCTGCCAATCGAGGAGAAGCTGGCGGTACTGCGCGCCTGCCGCGAGCGCTTGCGTCCGGACGGCGTCCTGATCGTCAAGACGAACGACACCCGCCCGGCCTGGAAGTACCGCGTCGCGCGCCTCCAGGAGCAGGTTATGACCGGCATCGGGCTGACGATGGGGCACGGCGAGCTCTACTTCTTCAGCCGCGAGCAGAACGCGAACCTGCTGGAGCTGGCCGGCTTCCGCCCCGAGTTTGTGGACCTGAACAGCTGGCTGCCGTATCCGCACGTCATGTTCGTGAGCCGGCCGGTATGACCAGACTCTCCGTGGTGATCGCCGCCTACAACGAGGAGCGGGTGATCGGCGACAGCATTGCGCGGGTCGGCGCATATCTAGAAAAGACGCCGGACCCTGAGCTGATCATCGTGGACGACGGCAGCCGCGACCGGACCCGCGAGATCGTCCAGGAGCTCACGGCGACCTACCCGTTCCTGCGGCTGGTCCAGAACGATCGCAACCGCGGCAAGGGCTACTCGATCAAGCACGGGATCATGGAGTCGACCGGCCAGTACGTGCTGTTCACCGACGCGGACCTCGTCTACCCGATCGAGGGCCTCGAGCCGTTCATCAAGGCGCTCGAAGCCGGCGCGGACGTGGCGATCTCGTCGCGGCGGCACCCAGGAACGCTGTTCGCATTGAATCCGCGCCACTTCTCGTACATCTACCAGCGATATCTCGTCGGCGGCGTCTACATCAACGTGGTGAATCGCATTCTGAATCTCGGCGTGTCTGACACCCAGGCCGGCTTCAAGTGCATGCGCGGCGAGGCCGCCCGGACGATCTACGCGCGGACCACGCTGTTCGACTTCAGCTTCGACGTCGAGGCGCTGTTCATCGCGCGGCAGCTCGGCTACAAGATCGCGGAGCTGCCCTGCTACTTCCTCTATCTCGGGGAGCAGAGCAGTGTGCAGCTGGTCAAGGATTCGGCGCGGATGCTGTTCGACCTCTGGAAGATCCGCCGCAACGGCCGGAACGGGGTGTACTTGAAGGGCCTGCCGCGCCTGGAGGACCGCTCGAACGGCGTCGCGGGCTCGGGCAGCCGCGCCGCGATCCGGTAGCTTGCCTGGGAGCGCGGCGATCTTCGCCGCTTCGTTCAGGGGGCGGCGCTCCCAGGGGCAGGCTACGGCGTCGCGGGCGTGCTTGCCAGGCGCGGGGTCCGACGGGGCAGGCCGGCGGTGCAGACGAGATGCAGCAGCGGCAGCCCGAAGATCAGGATGACCGAGATCCCCATGATCGTGGTGTAGGTCATCGGCTGGAAGACCGGCCAGATGTACTTGAACACGACGTAGTTGAGCGTGCCGCCGTAGCAGAACAACAGCACCCGCTCGTGGACCAGGCGATTCGGCAACAGCGCTGCCAACGCCACCAGCCAGACGAGATACCAGGGCTGCCACCAGAGCGTCGCGAACGCCAGGTAGACGAACGTCAGGTCGTAGGCGGCGCCGAGCCAGGGGAGCCAGTCGGCGTCTGGCGTCGCAGCGGGTACGGCGGCGTCAGTTGACGCGGCCTGCGCCTGCCGCTCCTCGCGCCAGAGCAGGCCGAGCCGCACCAGCATGAACGCGGCGTACCCAAGTCCGACCAGCGTCGCGGCGAGGCGGCCGGCCTCCTCGTAGGGGTAGCGCTGCCGGAGCAGCTCGCGGAGCATCGTCGGGATCGAGGCGGTGAACCAGTTGCCGCGCGAGAGGAAGTAGAGGGTGTCTACGCCGCCCCAGAACGGCGCGTACAGCGCGACCGCCAGCAGGATGCCGACGCCGCCACTCGCCAGGATGTAGCCGAGCTTGTCGCGCAGGGCGCCGCGCCCCCGTAACAGCCCGCACAGGAAGACCGGACCGAGCGCCACGGCCAGCAGCTTGGTCAGCACGGCCAGCGCCAGCAGCGGCAGCGCCAGCAGTCGGCGCTCCGCGATCAAGGCCCAGAGCGCGAGGAGGACGAACAGCACCATCACCACGTCGTTGTGGCCGTTCCCGACCAGCTCGAACTGGAGCAGCGGGTTCCAGGCGAAGAGCAGCGTTCCCGACGCCGCGCGGGCCGGATCGAGGCGCTGGAGCAGGCGCCAGAGCACCAGCGAACACACGACGAACGCGATCAGCCCGAGCAGCTTGAACGAGACGAGGCCGCGCAGCATGTCGTCGCCGGACACCCAGGTGGGCAGCAGGCTGAGCAGCTGCCAGGCCGGGCCGTACACCGAGCGCTCGTTGGGCCACGGCGAGTAGCCGACCAGCGGGTCCGGGAACGCCGACGGCGGCTGGAAGAACGGATTGCCGCCATATACCAGGACGATCCGGCCGTACATGAAGTAGTCGTACAGGTCGAGCGCGGCGACCGGATAGATCCAGACGTTCAGGATGCCGAAAATGATCTGGCCGGCGACGATCGCGTCCAGGGGGACGGCGTTCGGCTGAGACCGCAGGATGCGATACGCCACGTACTGAAGCGCGAACAGCGCCACGAACGCGCCCAGGTAGATCGCCTGGCTGCTCGGGGTGTAGCGGCCGAACCAGGCGTAGTCGGCCTGCGGCTGGGTATACAGCTTCCAGAGGGGCCAGGTGAAGGTGAACGCCGTCGCGTAGATCGCGGCGCTCGCCAGGCCGATGACCAGGATCGCCGGCCAGCCGTTCGCGGCCAGGAATGACGTTCCGGGCGCAGCAGGCTCGCCTGACGCGGGCTGCGCGGGGGCGGCGATCTCGGCGTCCGGCGGCGTGGTGGCGCTCATCTGGGCTGGGCGGCCCTGGGCTGGGCGGCCCGCGCCTCACGCTGGCGGGCCGCGTCGTTCTCGGGCTCGGCGTAGCGGCCGGGGCCGTGCGCGACCCAGCAGGCATTGTCGTAGCAGACCCGCCAGTGCTGCGCCGAGTGGTACGTCACCGTCGCGGAGGCAAGGTCGCGGCGCAACTGGTCACCTTCGCTGCCGGCCGGGATGTGGCGCGCGACCACCTCGACGGCATCCGTCTCGGTGAACGGGCCGGCCGCGAGCGACTCGGCGATCTCGTCGGCGGGACTGCGCGTGACGCGGGTAGGCGTCGGCGGGGGCACACTGCCGACGAGCCGGCTCACACCGGTCGCGGCCACCGCCACCAGGCCGAACGCGATCAGCCAGACGATCAGGAAGCTTCGCATCGGAGCCGTGAGGATGGTACCACACTGCCCCCGCGGCGCCGTCAGACCGAAGCGGTTCGAAGAGGCCATGGGTGGTGCGAGTGCGAATGTGGTGCCCGGCCCAGAGCCGTGGACTCGCAAATACGAGCCAATGTCACATTTTCTGGTGCGTGCACGTTGTGCCTATGCGAGTGGGCAGACGGTGCTCGGCGAGCACCGGCCGGCCAGTCCTTGCTGGGGAGCGGGGATCTCGCCGGTGACGTTTCGCCCGCATTGGGGGCCGACACCGTGTTGTCGCCCGTGGACGTCGTACGGCGGAGATGCCGTGCGCTATGGCGCCAACATGGAGGCCATGAATGGGGTGGAACCCTGGGCGTAGTCTGCGTGCGCGGTTGATCGTGGCGTTCCTGATCCTCGGCCTGGTGCCCCTGACGCTGGTGAGCGTCGTCGCGTACCGGTCGGCTGAGAGCTCTCTGACCCAGAGTGCGCGTGCGCGTCTGGAGGACGTGGCGTTCAACGCGATCGACAAGCTGGACCGTAACCTGTCCGACCGGTACGGCGACGTGCAAGCGTTCGCGCTGAGCTATCAGGCGCAGACGATGCTGCCCGAGCGGGTCGCCAAATGGATCGACACGATGATGGTCGCCTACTCACCAAACTACAAGCTCATGGTCGTCGTGAACAAGCAGGGCAAGATCGTCGCGGTCAACCGGATCGACCTGGATGGTAAGCCGCTGCCGAAGGCCCGTGAGCTGGTCGGGCGCGACGTGTCAGGCGAAGCGTGGTACCAGCGTGCGATGTCAGGCGAGGTCAAGGACGGCACCAGCCTGGTCGAGGACGTCCACCACGATGCGCTGATGGCGACCGTCTACGGTGCCGCTGACGGCGCCGACCTGGCGATGAGCTTCACAGCGCCGATCAAGGGCCCCGACGGCGAGATCATCGGGGTCTGGAGCAGCCGGTTCAACTGGGAAGTCGCGACGACGATCCTGGCCGAGAACGCGGGGCGCGCACATGCCTCCGGCATGACGACCGTCGAGCTGGGGCTGGCCGCGACAGGTGGCGCGATGCTGGCATCCCCGAACGCGAGCGACGTGCTGGTCGGCTCCTACGCTGGCCGGTCCGGTGTGGGCGACCCGAACGCTCCGAGCGTCGGGAGCGCCACCGGCACGACCCTCGACGGTGCACCGGGCCTGGAAGGGTGGGCGCGTTCGGGCGGCTACTCGACGTATCCGGGCATGGGCTGGACGCTGGTGGCAAGCCAGAGCCGCGACGAGGCGCTCGGCGCAGCGCATGGCCTCGGTATGTTGATGCTGATGGCCGGGCTGATCGCCGCCGGCGCCATCGTCGGCGGAGCCTGGCTGGTGGCGCGGCCGATCGAGCGCGGCGTGCGACAGGTTGCCTCAGCGGCGCGTGGCCTGGCCGTGGGCGATCTCGACCAGCATGTGGACGTTCGTTCCCAGGACGAAGTGGGGCAGATGGCGACCGCCGTGACCGACATGATCGCCTACCAGCAGGCGATTGCCTCGGTGGCCGAGCGTGTGGCGGATGGCGACTTGCGCGGAAACGTCCAGCCAGCCTCGGAGCGCGACGTCCTGGGCGTCACCTTCAATCAGATGGTGGCACAGCTCGCCGAGCTGCTGGCACGGACGCGGAGCTCGGCGGCCGACGTGGCCGACATCTCCACCACGATGGACGGCGTCACGTCCGAAGCGGTCCAGACGGTGCGCGGCGTGACTGCTTCGGTGCGGCGGGCGGCCGCCGATGCCCGGACGCAGTCGGACTCGATGCACGAAGTGACCCGCTCGGTCGATCGGCTGCTGCAGGCGATCGATCAGGTGGCGCTGGGCGCCCAGGAGCAGGCGCGCAATCTGTCGTCGGCGTCGGCGCAGGCCGAGGAGATGGCGAACGGCGTCGAGCGGGTGGCCGGCGCGGCCGAGGACGTGGCCGAGTCTGGTCGGACCAGCCGTGAGACGGCCGAGCGTGGGGCGTCGGCGGTCCGCGCGGCGGTCGTTCGGATGGGCGAGATCGAGCGGGCCGTGGAGCAGGCGTCGTTGCGGGTCAGTGGGCTGGGCGAGCTCGGTCAGCGGATCGGGTCGGTGGTCGAGACGATCGACGACATCGCCGAGCAGACCAACCTGCTGGCTCTGAACGCCGCCATCGAGGCTGCCCGAGCCGGCGAGCACGGGCGCGGCTTCGCGGTCGTCGCGGACGAGGTCCGCAAGCTGGCCGAGAGAAGCCAGCGCGAGACGAAGGCGATTGCCGCGCTGGTCGAGGAGGTCCGAGGCGGCACCGAGGAGGCGGTCCGGGCGATGGCGACGGGGGCCGACCGCGTCCGGGCGGGCGCGCGGCAGGCCGACGACGCCGGGGTGGCGCTGACCGAGATCCTGACCGCCGTCGAAGGGACGGTCGGCGCCGTCGAGGAGATCTCGGAGGCCAGCCGCGAGATGATGGCGCGCGGGCGGGCGGTGAGCGACGCTCTGATGCGGCTGTCGGCAGTGGTGGAGGAGGCGTCCGCGACGACCGAGGAGATGTCCGCGACGGCGGGCGAGGTCGGGCGCTCGGTGCAGGAGATCGCGGTGGTCGTGGACGCCAGCAGCGTCGAGCTGGACGGCGTGGCGTCCTCGGCGGAGCTGATGCACGAGCAGATGACCGGCATCGAAAGCCGAGCCGACCGACTGGCGAGCACAGCGGCCGACCTGCGGGCACTGGTGGCGAAGTTCCGCCTGGAAGAAGGCGCCACCATGTCGAGTGTCGCGCCGAGCCGAGTACGGACACCGGACCACGAGCGGTTGGCGAGCTAGCGAGGCCGTGGGTTGAAACCCCAATGCCGTTCAGTTAGGCGTCTTGTTGGCAGCGAGGCGTCGTCTGCACCGCGAGCGTCAGCGAGCCGGACCCCACGGCCACCAGATCGGCTCACTCAGAGCATGTCCGGAGGTCCGCTCGCTGACGCTCGCGGTGAGGATGCCGACGCCATGCTGACGAACGACCGGTGATGCCAAACTGAACGGCATTGGGGTTGAAACCCACGTCTACAGTCAGTTGTCGCGCTGCGACAGGAGGACATGCTTCGGCGTCGCAGCGCGACGCCCTGATTGTAGGCGGGGCTTTCAAGCCCCGACGACGCATCGAGGCCGGTCAATGTCGACCGGCCCGATGCCGCGGACCGTGTCTGGTTTATTGACGGCGTACGAGGGGGTTTGGGAAACTTCTCACAGCAGCGAGATTCGCCAGGTCGAGGATGAGGAGCCCGTCACGGTGGCCGACGCAACGCAGATCATCGGTCAGCTCACCAAGGAAGGGCATCGCTTGACAACCCCACGCCAGGCGATCATCAGGCTGGTCGCGCCCCGGCAGGACCATTTCAGCGCCCAGGAAGTGTGGGACGACGTGCGGACTCGCTACTCGGGCATCGGGCGGGCGACGGTCTTCCGAACGCTCGACCTGCTGACTGAGCTGGGCGTCCTGAACCGAATCCACACCGGCGACGGGTGCCACCGCTACACCGTCTGCGAGACCCGACATCACCATCACCTGATGTGCGTCGAGTGCGGGACCGTGATCGCGCTGGAGGCCGGCGGCATCGAGAGCCAAATCCGCAAGATGGCGTCGGAGGCCGGCTTCGACTTGCTGACCCATCACCTGGAGCTGGTCGGGCGGTGCTCCGCTTGCCGGGAGCGCGCATCCGAGCGGTCGGTGGCCGTCTCCTAGCCGGTGTCCAGGTTCGCCGAGGAACGCGACGGCTCCGATGCACGTCTTACGGTAGTGCTGGTGTCACCAGGACCGTCGTTCGACCGTCCTCAGGTGGCACATCCCCTGCGCTGTATTCCGCTGGAGGCACCCGATGTTTGAACGCTTCAAGTCCCTGTCACAGCTCTGGCGGACGGGGCGGCTCGCACTCCGGCTGCTGCGCGATTCACGCTCGCCGCTCGCCGCCAAACTGCTGCTCGGCGCGACTGTCCTGTACCTGCTGTCGCCGCTGGACATCGTGCCCGACTGGATTCCCGTTCTGGGCCAGGCCGACGACATCGTGGTGCTGATGGCCGGTCTCAACTTGTTTCTGAAGGCGTGCCCACGCTGGCTGGTAGCAGAGCACGAGGATGCCCTGGACGGCCGGCGCGAACGCGAGGACGACCGGTTCGACGCGCCGCATGGCGATGACGCTGCCGGCCCGACCATCGACGGTCGCTACCGTCGGATGGCCTGAGCTCGCCGCGTGACCACGTACCGGCGAGGTTCAGTCTAGCTCGGCTTTGAGCGACGCGGTCACTCGATCCTGGTCGCGGTACGCCACCAGCGCGAGCTGCTGCCGCTCGACGGAGACCCAGTTCACCTTGTACAGCGCGCGGCCGATCCGGATCGTCTCGCCGCGATACAGGTAGACGTCCTTCGGGTCGCGTGTGGAGCGCACCGTGACCCCGAGCACTTTCGTCTCCTGGGGCTCGCGCAGCTCGGCGTGCAGGACCGCGTAGACGGCGCCGTCAGGGCCGGACGGGTCGGCGCGGCGCTGGACTGAGGCCAGGGTGATCTCGCGCGTGGCCGAGCCCACCACCTGGCTGCCAACATCGACGCGCAGCAGCTGGTCGATCTCGACGTCCTGGGCCAGTGCCTGTCGAGGCGGGTGGGATGGGTCGAACGCGTCGGCGACGTGCTGGCCAGCCGCGCCGATCAGCCCCGCGCCCCGCTCGAGGGCGCCGCCGATCTGGTCGCCGATGGCGGCTGGCGCGCGAATGCCAGCCCCGATCAGCGAAACCACGCCCCAGAGAATCGCCAGCAGGATCAGCAGCAGCGTGAGCTTCAGCAGCAGCCCGATGCCCCGGCTGAGAGAGTCGAGGGGCGACGGAGCCGCCGCTCGTCGCGAGACGATCACCCGCTCGGCCGGGGCGGGCGGCTCGTCCCGGTCGTCGGGCTGGACGTCGCGCCAGGGCGCGCGCGTGGGGCGGTCGAGTGCCAGCTCGTCGTCGAGGCGAGCCGGCACGCGGGGCTGTGGACGGAGACTCATCATGGGGGTGACTCGCAGAGGGCGTGCCCGACGTGGGACGGGGAGAGTGGATCAGGCAGACGGCGTGGGCGACGCCGCCGGTGCGGCCGGGCCGGACGGCGCCGTGGGGGCCGCTGGCTCGGACGGCGCCGTGGGAGCGGCCGGCGGCGTGCCGCGCGGGCCAGCCGGGCGCCGGTCGGACCGACGCGCGAGCCAGACGACGCCCCGCAACAGCAGCCAGAGGATCACCAGGGCGCCGCCCCAGATCGGCGAGAAGACCGCGATCCAGATGGCGGCGATGGTGAGTCCGCGCAACGCCGACCCGAGCGCCCTCACGGCCTCCTCGAAGGTGCCGCCCGGACTCCAGCCGGGCCGGATGAAGACGACCGACTCGCGCAGCGTCAAGTTGATCGTCGCCATGTCGGCGCGCCGCTCGAGCGACTGCTTCTGGCTCTGGATCTGCTCGATCTGAGTGCGGACGTTGGTCAGCTCGCGCTGGATCTGGAGGTTGTCGTCGATCTTCTGAGCCTTGGCGAGCAGTTGCAGCAGGTTCTCCTCGGACGCCTTTAGGGTCCGCAGCCGCGCGTCGATGTCCACATACTGCTCGGTGACATCCTGGGCCTGGGACTGCTCGTCCACGACCCGCTCGGAGATGCCTCGCAGCTGTTCGAGGGTCGCCTGGTACGTCGCCTGATCGGCCGGCACGCGAATCGTCATCGTGGCGATCTGGCGGTCGCCGTCCTGGCGGATCTGGGTGCCGGCCAGATAGCCGCGCTGCTGGCTCACGATCTGCTCGACCTTGTGGAAGGCGTCCGGCACGTCGGTGACCGCGAGGGTCATCGTCACCGTGCGGATAATCATCCTGTCGAGGTTGGGGACGCTTTGCTGCGCCTGGTCGGCGGCCGGAGCCGCGGCCCCGCCGCTGGCAGGCTGGTTGGCAGCGGCCCGTTGAGCCGGGGCTGGCGCTGGTGGCGCTGCCGCCACGCCCGGCGCAGCGGGCGCGGCAGGCGGAACCGCTCGCGGGGCCGTGCTTTCCTGGGTGCGACCCTGATCCTGGCTGACGGCGTTCCGCGCGGCGGCGCAGGCGCTGGTCGAGAGCAGCGCGATCAGTCCGAGGATGGCAATGATTCTGGCGCTCATCCATTCCCCCTGATGCTCGATGAACCGAAACCGATAGAGATCGACGACGTGTCGGGCGGCCTGCGACCGCGCCCTGCTTGCCTATCATGAAGCATGACGACGAACGGGGCGCAGAAGTTCCGCGCCGCGTTGGTAGCGCTGGATTCGGGCGTGACGGTGGGGTAGCATCCGCCCTGCTATGTCTGAGACCAAGAGCGACACGCTGCTGACCGAGTCCCGTGGCCCGGTGGTCACGGTTACGATCAACCGGCCCGAGCAGCGAAACGCGCTGCCGCCAGCCGACTGGCTCCGCCTGCGCGACCTGCTGGTCGAGATCGGGCGGGACAGCGCGGCACGGGTCGTCGTGCTCCGGGGCGCCGGCAACCGGGCCTTCTCGTCAGGGTACGATATCGGGGCGCTGCGCGAGCTGGAGGCGCAGGGGATCGTCCTCTCGACGCCTGACGACCCGTTCGAGGTGGCGCTGGCGGCGGTCGTGGAGCACCGCTTGCCGATCCTGGCGATGGTCGGCGGGTACGCGGTCGGCGGCGGCTGCACGTTGGCGGCCGGCTGCGACGTGCGGATCGCGGCAGCCTCAGCGCGGTTTGGGATGCCGCCGGCGAAGCTCGGGCTGGTCTACAGCGCCACCGAGCTGCGCCCGTTCGTGGACCTGATCGGCCCGGCCCGCACGAAGTGGATGTTCTTCTCCGGGCGCCTGATCGACGCGCAGCGGGCGCTCCAGATCGGGCTCGTGGACGAGGTGCTCCCCGACGACGAGCTGGAGGCGTACACCTACGCGCTGGCCGGGGAGATCGCCGCGAACGCGCCGCTGTCGGTCCAGGGCACGAAACGGATCGTGCGGGAAATGGGTGGCGCGGCGGCACCCGAAGCCGCCGCCGCGCGAATCGCCGCCGAGATCCAGCGCGTCAACCGCAGCGCGGATCTCGGCGAGGGGATGCGGGCGTTCCTGGAGAAGCGCAAGCCGGAGTTTCGCGGGGAGTAGTCGCCTCAACCTGGACGGGCGCAATTCATTGCGCCCGTCGCGGCTCGCCTCTACGCGGTTGTCGCCGGAGCCACCTTGCCCCGCGAGAGCGCATAGTACACCGCCGACGCCACCACGAACCCGACGATGAACGACAGGTCACCCAGGTTCGGGTACGCCTTGGCGAACGCGCCGAGCCAGAACGCCTGGTTCCAGAATGGCTCAGACGCCACGATCCCGATCGCCATCGCCGCGAAACCGGTCCACTTCCTGTTTCGCGTGTCGTACAGCTCGGCTTCGTTGAACTGGCCGCGCCGCATCAGATAGTCGGTGAAGATGACCCCCAGGTACGGCGTGATCCAGTAGCCGATCACCAGCAGGAAGTTCTCGTACTGGTGGCCCGCGTCGTACTCACCGGAGCGGGCCACGAAGAAGCCGATGATGCCGAAGACGACCGCCAGGATCGCGCGGCGCTGCTTCAGCCCGCCGAGCTTCAGGCCGAGCGCCAGGAACGACATCGCGCCGCTGTAGATGTTGAGCACGTTCGCGCTCACCGTGCCGACCGTGATGCCGAAGAGGACGAACGGCGCCAGCAGGTACGGCAGCGGCTTGACCAGCTGGTCGGTCGGGCTGTCGGCTGGCCCCCAGGAGGTGCCGGCGATCGTCGCGAGGGCGACCCCGCCCAGCTCCAGGATCGCGCACGGCAGGAACACGCCGAGCGTGGCCGACCAGAACACCGACTTCGCATCCGAGCTCTTCGGCAGGTAGCGCGAGAAGTCCAGCGCGTACGGCGACCAGCCGAACCCGTACGAGGCCGAGATGAAGAGGGCGATGATGAACGCGCCGAGCGGCCCGCCAAACGGGACCGGCGCCTTCTCGTCGAACCCCTGCGCGGTGTTGGCGTTGGCGAACAGGAAGATGCAGGCCAGGACGAAGACGACCACGAGGTACGGGAACGTCACCTTCTCGAAGCGGTGGATGAAGTTGTGGCCGATGAAGGCGATGAAGACCTGGGCAATCACCACGATCAGCAGCGAGATCTGGAATGGCAACCCGGTCAGCGTGCTGAGCGCGAACGTGCCGCTGATGCTGTTGACCGCGAACCAGCCAACCCCTGCCGTGACCGTGTTGAGGCCGGCCGGCAGCAGGTTGCCCCAGTAACCGAACGCCGCGCGAGCCTGCACCAGCTGCGGGACGCCAAGCTTCGGTCCCCACGTCGAGGGGATGCCGACGCAGATCGCGCCGAGCGCCGACCCCAACACCACGGCCAGAGCCGTCGGCCAGAAGCCGCCGCCGAAGACGGTGACCGGGATCACGCCGAGGAACATCGTGGCGAACTCCCAGTTCGGGGAGTTCCAGGTCCAGAACAGGTCGAGCGGCCGGCCGTGGCGTTCGGCGTGCGCGATGTACTCGACGCCGCCCGGCTCGATGGCTGCGATCTTTGCGCCGTACTCGCCCTCGCGAATCGGCACCGCGCCAGCCATGCTCTCATCGGATGGATACAACGCCTCAGCTGCCATGTGCCGACCTCCCGACTGCTTCGCTACACGGTAAGCTTGACGGCGGCGTACGTCATCGGGCGACCTGCACAACGACTGTGGCGTCTCGTTGCACGAAGGGGCCAATCGAATCTCGGCAATGCCAGTCCTGTCATGAAGGGATGAGCGCGTGAAGCAGCGAGTTGACCTGGCGATCGTCAATGCCCGCCTGCCCCGAAGCGCCGGCCTGACCGAGATCGCCGTGCGCGACGGCCGGATCGTGGACCGCTCCGAGCTCGCCGACAACGACGACGTGGGCGAGATTCTGGACGCCCAGGGCTGTCTCGTGACGCCGGCCCTGGTCGAGCCGCACATCCACCTGGACGCCGTCTTGACGGTCGGGCAGCCACGCTTCAACCAGACCGGCTCGCTGTTCGAGGGGATCGCGATCTGGGGCGAGCGCGTCAAAGACCTGACCGTCGAGGACGTCAAGCAGCGGGTCAGGACCGTCTTGCGCTGGCAGCTCGCGAACGGCGTGCTGTTCGTGCGGAGCCACGTGGACGTCTGCGATCCCGAGCTGACCGCGCTGCGGGCGCTGCTGGAGCTGCGCGACGAGGTCGCCGGCCAGATGACCCTCCAACTCGTCGCGTTTCCGCAGCAGGGCATCCTCTCCTTCCCGGACGGCGAGGCGCTGATGCGCAAGGCGGTTGAGATGGGCGCGGACTGCGTCGGCGCGATCCCCCACTTCGAGATCACCCGCGACTACGGCGTCCGGTCGGTCGAGTTTGCGCTGGGGCTGGCCGCCGAGCACGGCCGGCTGGTGGACGTCCACTGCGACGAGACCGACGACGAGCACTCACGCTTCCTGGAAGTGATGGCCGCCGAGACGATCCGGCTCGGGCTCCAGGGCAAGGTCACCGCCAGCCACACCACCGCGATGCACTCGTACAACAACGCTTACGCCTACCGCCTCATCAACAACGTACGGCGGGCCGGCCTGCACATGGTCACCAACCCGCTCGACAACTCGACGTTGCAGGGGCGCTTCGACGCCTACCCGATCCGGCGCGGCCACACCCGGGTCAAGGAGCTGCTGGCCGCTGGCGTCAACGTCTGTATCGGGCACGACTCGATCATGGACCCGTGGTATCCGCTCGGGTACGGCGACCCGCTCCAATGTGCCTCGGTGCTGGCCCACTACGGGCAGATGTCAGGCTACGAGGAGCTGCTGACCCTGTTCGACATGATCGGGCCGAACGGCGCGAAGGCGCTCGGGATCGAGGGGTACGGGCTCGAACTGGGCTGCCGCGCTGATCTCGTGGTCTTCGACGCGCCGTCCGAGATGGACGCAGTGCGGCTGGTGCCGGTCCGCCGCGCGGTGATTCGTGGCGGCAAGATCGTGGCCCGCGCCGAGCCGGCCCGCCGGACCGTCGTCTGGGACGGCCGCGAGGAGTCCGTCGATTTCATGCGGCCATAGCCACGCCGGGAGCGCGTCAGAGTTTTGCCCTGAGCCAAACCGCCTGGCGCGATGAATCGCGCCCGTACAAGGTGTCACCCCGAGTACGGGCGCGATTCATCGCGCCCCAAGAAGCTGACGCACACCCAGCCACGCCCACCGGGTTGAAAATCGCTCCTCCACGGGACTAGCCTGCCATGCGACGGCTCGGCGGTCCAGTGGGAAGGAGTGGAGATGGCAGGCTTCACCACGCGGCCAGTGATCCAGGGGACTCGGGGTGTCATCGCCTCCGGGCACTACATCTCGGCGGCAATCGGCATGCACGTGTTGGAGACTGGTGGCAACGCCGTCGATGCCGGCGTGGCGGCTGGCTTCGCGCTCAACCTGACCAAGCCGCAGTCGACCGGGATCGCCGGCGAGGCGCCGATCCTGATCTACCGGGCTGGCGACGGCACCGGCCCGAAGATCGCCGCGATCAACGGCCAGGGCAGCGCCCCGAAGAAGGCGACCATCGAGTGGTTCCGCGAGGCCCGCGTAGACGTGATCCCCGGCGACGGCTTCCTGCCCATCACCATTCCCGCCGCGTTCGGCGCCTGGGTCACGGCGCTGCTCTACTACGGCACCCGCAGCCTCAGAGACACCCTCGGGCCGGTCGTCGAGACGGCGCGCGACGGCATCGCGGTCTACCCGGCGCTCCAGGGCGCGATCGAGCGGCAGGCCGAGCGCTTCCGCGAGGAGTGGCCGTCCACCGCCGCCATCTACCTCGAAGCGGATGGCAGTGTCCCGAAGATTGGCAAGATCCTGAAGCAGCCAGACTGGGCGAAGACGCTCCAGGGCGCCATCGACGCCGAGATGCGCGAGGCGCACCGGGGCCGCGAGGCCGGGCTGCGGGCCGCGCTCGACTACTGGTATCGCGGCCCGGTCGCCGAGACGGCCGTCGCGTTTAGCAGCTCGACCGAGATCCACGATGCCAGTGGCAAGTCGCACGCGAGCCTGCTGGCCGTGGACGACTTCGCGGACTTCCGCACGAAGGTCGAAGACCCGGTCACGGCGAACTACCGGGGCATCGACGTCTACAAGTGCGGGCCGTGGAACCAGGGGCCGGTCTTCTTGCAGCAGCTGATGCTGCTCGAAGGGCTCGACCTCGGCAAGATGGGTCACAACTCCGCCGAGTACGTGCACACGGTGGTCGAGGCGGCCAAGCTGGCCTTCGCCGACCGCGAGCAGTACTACGGCGACCCGGCCTTCGTGGACGTGCCGCTCGAACGGCTGCTCTCGAAGGAGTACGCCGCCCATCGCCGCCAGCTGATCGACCCGAACGTCGCCTCGGCGGAGCTGCGGCCCGGCGACGCCCCGGCTACCCAGCCGAAGGTGATCGTCGGCGACCCGCGCGTCTACACCGGCGACACGACCCACGTGGACGTGATCGACGCGGCCGGCAACATGTTCGCGGCGACGCCGAGCGGCGGCTGGATCCCGTCGTCGCCGGTGGTCCCGGGGCTCGGGTTCCCGCTCGGGACGCGCGGCCAGCAGTTCTATCTCGATCCGAGCCATCCGGACTCGCTGATGCCGGGCAAGCGCCCCCGCACCACCCTGACGCCCTCGCTGGCGATGAAGGACGGCCGCCCGCACATGGTGTTCGGGACGCCCGGCGGCGACCAGCAGGATCAGTGGACGCTCCAGTTCTTCCTGAACGTCGTGGATTTCGGGATGAACCTCCAGGAGGCGATCGACGCGGCCTCGTTCCACACGCAGCACTTTCCCAGCTCGTTCTATCCGCACGGAGCCCAGCCGAAGCGGGTGGTGGTCGAGGGGCGGCTGCCGGCAGAGGTGCGCCGTGCGCTCGAAGCGCGCGGCCACGACATCCAGGTGACCGACGACTGGGCGAATGGGCAGGTCTGCGCCGTCCGCTTCGACCCGGACACCGGCCTGATCGAAGGAGCAGCGTCGCCGCGCCACATGAGCGCCTACGCCATCGGCCGTTGAAGACGAGAGGAGGCCCGTGCCGGGGCCTCCTCTCCTTACATCGTTCTCGCCCCGTGGCGCCGAGCGGGGGCTGATTAGCGGCTGCTGTGCGTCTTGTGCTTCGATTTGCGGTGCTTCTTCTTCTTGCCAGAGCTCTTCTTGTGGTGAGTCGAGGTCTTCAGCACTGATGGCGCGTCCCAGGCCGCGCGTAACGGCGTGGCCACGGTCACGGCCTGTGCCGGCGCCGCGGCCGCCGACAGCGGCGAGACGAGGAGGGACGCCACGAGCGCGGTTGCTCCGACGGTGAGGATCTTGTACACGGGCTCTTCCTGTCGCGAGGGTGTTGGCCGCCCGACAACTGCGCGCGGCGACCTGATCGAGCGTAGGAAGCCGACCTGAACTGGGTGTGAACCGGACCCTGGTTCAACCGGCGCCGCCCGCGCACCCATTCCCGTCGGAAGGGGCAGAGTAGAGCATCTGTTCTGCGCTGGATGACGTAACGCTGGTATCCTTATCCGGTCATGCCAGAGTTTCGCGTCGTCTCAGAGTTCACCCCGACCGGCGATCAGCCGCAGGCGATTCAGAAGCTTGCCGAGGGCATCCGCGCCAACGAGCGGTTCCAGACGCTGCTCGGCGTGACCGGCAGCGGCAAGACCGCCACGATGGCGTGGCTGGTCGAGCAGGTCCAGATGCCGACCCTGGTGCTGGCGCCGAACAAGACGCTGGCCGCCCAGTTGAGCGCCGAGTTTCAGGAGCTATTTCCCGAGAACGCCGTCGAGTATTTCGTCTCCTACTACGACTACTACCAGCCAGAGGCGTACGTCCCACGGACGGACACGTACATCGAGAAGGAGACGATCACCAACGAGGACATCGACCGGCTGCGGCACTCCGCGATGCAGTCGATCCTGACCCGCCGCGACACGCTGGTGGTGGCCTCCGTGTCGTGCATCTACGGCCTGGGCGCTCCCGAAGATTATGGGCAGGCGGTCCTGAAGCTCCAGCGCGGCGAGACCCGCAAGCGCGACAAGGTGCTGCGCCACCTGACCGACATCTACTACGAGCGGAACGACTACGACTTCAAGCGCGGCACGTTCCGGGTGCGCGGCGACACCCTCGAAGTGCATCCCGCCGGTCTGGAGATCACGATCCGGATCGAGTTCTGGGGCGACGAGATCGAGAAGATCACCGAGGTCGATCCGCTGACGAACACCACGCTGGTGGAGCGGACCTCGGTCGAGATCTTCCCTGCCAAGTACTTCGTGACCTCGCGCGAGAAGCTGGACGCGGCCCTCCACGACATCGAGGACGAGCTGGAGGAGGTCGTCGCGAAGCTGGAGCAGCAGGACAAGGTGCTGGAGGCGGCCCGGCTGCGCCAGCGCACCAACTTCGACCTCGAAATGCTGCGCGAGACCGGCATCTGCTCGGGCGTCGAGAACTACTCGCGGCACCTGGCCCGTCGAGCGGCGGGAAGCCGGCCGTGGACGCTGCTCGACTACTTCCCGGACGACTTCCTGCTGCTGGTGGACGAGTCGCACATGACGATCCCCCAGGTCAGAGGGATGTATTTCAGCGACAAGGCGAGGAAGGACGTGCTGGTGGAGCACGGCTTCCGCCTGCCCTCGGCGTTGGACAACCGTCCGCTGATGTTCCCCGAATTCGAGGAGCGGATCTACCAGGCGGTGCTCGTCTCGGCGACGCCCGGCCCGTACGAGAAGGATCACAGCGAGCAGGTGGTCGAGCAGGTGATCCGCCCGACCGGCCTGATCGACCCGAGCATCGAAGTGAAGCCGACCAGAGGCCAGATCGACGACCTGATCGACCAGATTGGGCGGCGGGTGGCGCGCGGCGAGCGGGCGTTGGTCACCACCCTGACCAAGCGGATGGCCGAAGACCTGGCGGACTACCTCCGCGAGATGGGGATCAAGGTCCAGTACCTTCACTCCGAGATCGACACGTTCGAGCGGATCGACATCCTGCGCGATCTGCGGCTCGGGGTGTACGACGTGGTGGTGGGGATCAACCTGCTACGCGAGGGCCTCGACCTGCCGGAAGTCTCGTTGGTCGCGATCCTGGACGCCGACAAGGAAGGGTATCTCCGTTCCGAGAGCGCGTTGATCCAGACTATCGGGCGGGCGGCGCGCCACGTGGACGGCCAAGTCATCATGTACGCCGACACGATGACCGGCTCGATGCAGCGCGCCATCGACGAGACGTACCGCCGCCGCAAGATCCAGATCGCCTACAACGAGGAGCATGGCATCCAGCCACGGGGCATCCAGAAGGCGATCCGCGACATCTCGAACCGGGTCAAGGCCGTTGCCGAGCAGGCCGCCGAGTACACCACCGACGGCCCGGCCATGATGCCGAAGGACGAGATGGCCCGGTTGATCCAGGATCTGGAAGTCCAGATGCGGGCGGCAGCGAAAAACCTCAACTTCGAGGAGGCCGCCGCGATCCGCGATCAGGTGGTGGAGCTGAAGAAGCTGCTGGTGGCCGAGCAGCCGCTGGTCCCAGAAGCGTGGATGACGAAGTCTGCCCAGGGCACTGGAGCATCCGTCCACGGTTCCGCGAAGTCGTCAGTCGTCAGTCATCAGTCATCAGGAGCGAATGGCCGGCGTCCAGACAGTCGCCCAAAGTCGTCTCGGCGACGGAGATGACGATTGCAGGACTTTCGGAAACTCGAAGTCTGGCGCAGGTCGCACGCGCTGACGTTGTTGTGCTACCGCCTCACTCGGGACTTTCCTCGCGACGAAACGTATGGACTCAGGAGTCAGATTCGTCGTGCAAGCGCCTCGATCCCAACCAACATTGCTGAGGGCTGTGGTCGGAATGGGCCAGCGGAGCTTGCACGATTGCTTCATATCGCGCTCGGATCTGCGAGTGAGCTGGACTATCTCCTGTTGCTCGCCCATGATCTCGAGATCCTCAACGACGACGCCTATGGTTCGGTCGAGCGCTCCGTGACTGACATCAAGCGGATGCTCGCTGGCCTCATTCGACGTGTCTCATCTGAGAACTGAAGACTGAGAACTGAGGACTCGTACATGCCACTCGACCAGATCGTCGTCAAGGGTGCCCGTCAGCACAACCTGAAGAACATCGACGTCACGATCCCGCGCGATCAGCTGGTGGTCATCACCGGTCTGTCGGGATCGGGGAAGTCGTCGCTCGCCTTCGACACGATCTACGCCGAGGGCCAGCGGCGCTACGTTGAGTCGCTGTCGTCATACGCGCGACAGTTCCTCGGGCAGATGGACAAGCCGGACGTCGATTTCATCGGCGGGCTCTCGCCGGCGATCAGCATTGACCAGAAGGGCGCGAGCCACAACCCCCGGTCGACCGTCGGCACCGTCACCGAGATCTACGACTATCTGCGGCTGCTCTACGCGCGAATCGGGCGACCTCACTGCCCGAAGTGCGGCCGGCCGATCCAGCAGCAGTCCGCCGAGCAGATCGTGGACGCCGTCCTGGAGCTGCCGGCCGGCGCCCGCATCATGATCCTGGCGCCGCTGGTGCGAGGCCGCAAGGGCGAATACCACTCCGTCTTCGACGATGTCCGAAAGGCCGGCTTCGTGCGGGTGCGCGTCAACGGCGAGGTCCGCGACGTTGACGACGAGATCAAGCTCGACCGCTACAAGCAGCACACCATCGAGGTGGTGGTGGACCGGATCGTCGTCCCGGAAAAGGAATCCAGCGTCGAAGACGACGGCTCGCGCTCCGACACCGGCCGGATCGCCGATTCGGTGGAGCAGGCGCTGAAGCTCGGGAACGGCACGGTGATGGTGACGGTGCAGGGCCAGGACGGGACCGAGGAGCTGGTATTCTCGGAGCAGTTCGCCTGCATGTACGACAATCTGTCGCTCGGGGAGATCGAGCCGCGCACCTTCTCGTTCAACAGCCCGCACGGCGCCTGCCCAGAGTGCACTGGGCTCGGGCATCGGCTGGAGATCGACCCCGACCTCGTCATCCCGAACAAGTCGCTCTCGATCGAAGACGGCGCCATCGTGCCGTGGGGCAAGGCCGGCATCAACGGCAACGTCTGGTACCGCGACATCGTCTCGGCGCTGGCGCAGCATCGCGGGTTCTCGCTGAAGCAGCCGGTCTCGGAGCTGTCTGAGGGCGATCTGAACGCGGTCCTCTACGGCACGAAGGGCGAGCGGATCCCGGTTCGACACGTCTCGAAGCGCGGCGGCCGGGTCCACGAGTACAAGATCGAGTACGAGGGCGTCATCACCAATCTCGAACGGCGCTTCAAGGAGACCGACTCCGACTACATCCGCTCGGACATCGAGCGGTACATGGCGAAGCGGCCCTGCCCGGCCTGCAAGGGCGCCCGCCTCAAGCCGGAAGCGCTCAGCGTCTCGGTGATCGGGCGCTCGATCGACGAGGTAACCCACTACTCGATCGTGCGGGCGCTCGACTATTTCAGCGCCCTCGAAGACCGGGTCCCGTTCGACGACCGGCGTGCCTCGAAGAACGGCAAGGTGCGCTTCAAGGACGAGCGCGACCTGACCCTGACCGACCGTGAGTTCACCATCGCGCGGCAGATCCTGAAGGAGATCCGGGCGCGGCTCGGGTTCCTGGTGGACGTGGGCCTGGACTACCTGACCCTCGACCGCACGGCCGGCACGCTCTCGGGTGGCGAGGCGCAGCGGATCAGGCTTGCGACCCAGATCGGCTCCGGTCTGATGGGCGTGCTCTACATCCTGGACGAGCCGAGCATCGGGCTGCACCAGCGCGACAACGCACGCCTCATCAAGACGCTGGAGCGGCTGCGGGATGTCGGCAACACCCTGATCGTGGTCGAGCACGACGAGGAGACGATCCGGGAGGCCGACTACATCCTGGACATCGGGCCGGGAGCGGGCGAGCACGGCGGCCAGGTGGTGGCGGCGGGCACCCTCCAGGACATCGTCGCCTGCAAGGAGTCGCTGACCGGAGCGTACCTGAGCGGCGCCGAGTCGATCCCGGTCCCAACCTCGCGACGGGACGGCAACGGCAAGAGCATCGAGATCCTGGGCGCCCGCGAGAACAACCTGAAGGGGATCGACGTGACGATCCCGCTCGGGACGTTCGTGGCGGTGACGGGGGTCTCGGGGTCCGGAAAGAGCACGCTGGTGCGCGAGGTGCTGTACAAGGCGCTGGCGCAGTCCCTCCACAAGGCCCGCGACCGGGCCGGCCTCCACGACCGGATCGCGGGATTGCAGCATCTGGACAAGGTGATCGACATCGACCAGTCGCCGATCGGGCGGACGCCGCGCTCCAACCCGGCGACGTACACCGGCCTGTTCACGCCGCTCCGGGAGCTGTTCACGCAGGTGCCGGACGCTCGTGTGCGCGGGTACAAGCCGGGGCGGTTCTCATTCAACGTGAAGGGCGGGCGCTGCGAGGCGTGCGAGGGCGACGGCATCCTCAAGATCGAGATGCAGTTCCTGCCGGACGTCTACGTGCCGTGCGAGGTCTGCAAGGGCAAGCGGTACAACCGCGAGACGCTCGAAGTGAAGTACAAGGGCAAGAGCATCGCCGACGTGCTGGACATGACCGTCGCCGAGGCGCTCGACTTCTTCGACGCGATCCCGTCGATCAAGAACAAGCTCCAGACGTTGTTCGACGTGGGGCTGGGCTACATCCACCTGGGGCAGCCGGCCACGACCCTTTCCGGCGGCGAAGCCCAGCGCGTGAAGCTGGCGACCGAGCTCTCGCGGCGCGCCACCGGCAAGACGATCTACATCCTGGACGAGCCGACGACCGGCCTGCACTTCGCCGACGTGGCGAAGCTGCTGCAAGTGCTGACCCGGCTGGTGGACTCAGGCAACACTATCGTGGTGATCGAGCACAACCTGGACGTGATCAAGACGGCGGACTGGCTGATTGACCTCGGGCCAGAGGGCGGCGACGGCGGCGGCACCCTGGTGGCGGTCGGCACGCCCGAGCAGATCGCGGAGCAGCGCGCCTCGTACACCGGCCAGTTCCTGCGCCCGCTCCTGCACGATGGCCGCTCGGTGCCGGCCGGCGTCAACGGCTGGGCGATAGGCTCCCAGAACGGCCACACCGCCGATGATTTCGAGCGCGAGACGGTGTCGGCCGGCCGCGAGCGAGCGCCGCTCTACTGAGGCTTTCGGACAGCGGCGCGTCGTCGGGATGGCGCCGCCACGCGCCATCCCGATTCGTATACTGATCCCAGAAGCGCGGCATTTCCGGGTGGAGAGCGAACGATGAGCGTCTCGCGTCGTTGGACCGTCGCCGATCTCGAACAAATGGAGACGAAGGAGACCGAACGGTACGAGATCCTGGACGGAGAGCTGATTGTGACGCATGCACCGAACTGGCGCCATCAGTTCTCATGTGGTGAGCTTCATACAGCGCTCGGTCAATGGAATGCTGTACTACGGTCTGGGGCCGTCATGGAGGTGCCCGGTCTCGTCTTCGACGGCGAGAACGCGGTGATTCCGGACCTCATCTGGGTCAGCTGGAGTCGGTTGCAGGCGGTCCAGGACTCCGCCGGGCATCTTACGCACGGCCCGGAACTGGTGGTGGAGGCACTTTCGCCGGGGGCGCGCAACGAGCGCCGCGACCGCGAGACGAAGCTCGCACTCTATGCTCGTGAAGGGGTGGACGAGTACTGGGTCGTGGACTGGCAGCGGCGGATCGTCGAGATGTACCGGCGGCTCGGCGACACGTTGGAGCTGGTGGCGACGGTCGGCGGCGAGGGCGTGCTGGAGACGCCGTTGCTGTCGGGCTTCAGCGTGCCGGTCGCGCGGATCTGGCCGCCCGCCCTGTAACGTGAGAACGGCCCCGGCGTTGCGGGGCCGTTCCGATGGACGTGGTGGCGCGGGTCGGTTACGACTTGTGCGGGATCAGGATCCGCTGGCAGCCGGTGTTGACGCGGCCGTCCGCCTGCTCGGCGCTGGTGGCGCCGTAGAAGAAGGTCCGGCTGGTGGCCGGCCGACCTGACGAGAGCGTCCCGGTGAGCTGCCGAATCTGGATCGAGCCCTTCGTCGGGTGCTGGAACGGCTCGAAGGTGACGGAGACGAAGCCGCCGTCCTCTTCCTGGGTCGGGTAGCCGAGGCTCTGTCGCACGTACTCGTTCTCGAGCCAGATCTTGCCGAAACCCTTCGTCGGCAGGCGCTTGCCGGGCACCGCGAGGTCGCCATAGCTCAGCTCCATGCCGGGCTTCCAGGCGTCCATGAACGTGTCCACGCAGCGGAGCTCTGGCGCGTACTCGGTGTCGTCGTGGATCACCTCGATGCGGTCGGGACGATCCTGCCGCCACAACATGTAGCCATGCTCGAACTGCTGCCGTGCGACCCAGGTGTTGAGCGCGGCGCGGTTCTCCTGGTGCCGTGCGAAGCAGTAGGTCAGGCCCGGCTCGTCGGTTCCGCCGAGCTTGAACGTCTCCGGCTGGCCCTCGATGGCCTCAGTTGGGGTGATCTCGGTGACCTGGCCGCCCTCGGCGCCGGCCGTGACCCGGATGTCGGCCACTCGGCTGACTTCTTCAGACTTCGCATAGCCCAGTCGCTTCGCCAGCTCGGCGTCGTTCTTGTACAGCCAGCCGAAGCCCAGGGTCGGGACGGTCAGCCCGGGAGGGGCGGCCGGGATCTCGTACGCCTGCCCGTCGAAGGTGTCGCGGTACGTCTCCTGGCAGGCAGCGCCGGTCTTTGTCTTGATGTCGGTGAACACCACCACGATCTTGTCCTGATCCTGGCGCCAGAGCATGAAACCGTGCTCGAAAGGCTGGAACGCGATCGGCGTCTGGACCGGGTCCGGTGCCTGGAGCGCCGAAGCCGGCGGAACCGGAACCAACGCGAAGACCATCAACATGAGCGGTAGAAGCTGGCGAATTCTCATCATCTACTGACCCCCTTGAATCGCGAGATGTATCTCGCAAAGCCGTCAGCCTTCGATTCATCATATGCGCCAGACATCCGTTTTCGACTGTTCCCTTGGAAACATTGCCGCGTATCCGGCGATGACACTGGACTAACGCGGGTGCATGGGCGTTTGGGGACGCCATCAGGTCATCATGCCGGGCGGTACAATTCGGGCATGGGATCGCGCCGGCGCGGCGCCCAGAGGAGAGCAACGATGACGGACGTCTACATCGTCGGCGCGGCACGCACGCCCATTGGTCGGTTCATGGGTAGCCTGAGCGGAGTTGCGGCGCCGGAGCTCGGCGCGACCGCCGTGCGCGCCGCCGTCGAGCGGGCTGGCATCGACCCGGCGGCTGTCGAGGACGTGGTCATCGGCAACGTGGTGCAGGCTGGCGTCGGGCAGGCGCCAGCCCGGCAGGCGGCGCTCGCGGCCGGGCTGCCCAGTGCCGCGTCCGCCACGACCATCAACAAAGTCTGCGCCTCGGGGCTGGAGGCGATCAACGCGGCGGCCCTGGCGATCCGCAACGGCGACGTGGACGTGGTGGTGGCCGGCGGCATGGAGAGCATGAGCCGGGCGCCACACCTGCTCCAGGGGATGCGTCAGGGCATCCGGCTCGGCAACGGCCAGTTGGATGACGCCGTCATCCACGACGGCCTCTGGTGTCCGTTCGAGAAGCACCACATGGGCAACGCCGCCGAGGCCATCGCCGAGAAGCACGGTATCGGCCGGGCCGAGATGGACGAGTACGCCCTGAACAGCCATCGCAAGGCCGTCGCGGCCGCCGAGGCTGGCCGGTTCGACGCCGAGATCGCGCCGGTGACGGTGGGCGGCCGGACCGCCACGGTCGTCTCGCGCGACGAGAGCCCGCGCGCCGACACCTCAGCCGAGGCGCTGGCGAAGCTGCGGCCGGCGTTCGTGCCGGACGGCGTGGTGACGGCCGGCAACGCGCCCGGCCTGACCGACGGCGCGGCGGCCCTCGTGGTCGCCAGCGAGGCGGCCGTCCGCGAGCACAACCTGACGCCGCTCGCGCGAGTCGTCGCCCATTCGACCGCCGCCTGCGAGCCGCTCTGGCTGTTCGACGCGCCGGTCCTGGCGATCGACAAGCTGCTGAAGAAGACCGGCACCTCGCTGGACGACTACGATCTGATCGAGGTCAACGAGGCGTTCGCGGCGCAGATCCTGGCGAACGGCAAATCGCTCGGCTGGGACTGGGACCGCGTGAACGTCAATGGCGGCGCCATCGCGCTCGGTCACCCGATTGGCGCGACGGGTGCGCGGATCGTGGTGACGCTCTTGCACGCGCTCCAGCAGCGCGGCCTGAAGCGCGGCATGGCGGGCCTCTGCCACGGCGGCGGCGGCGCGGTCGCAATGAGCTTCGAGCTGGCGTAGCGCTCAGGCGCGCGTCCAGAGCACCAGGTTCTTGCCGACCACCTGCCGGTCGAGCACGGTGAAGACGCGCCCGATTCGGCGGACGCGGTCGTCTACGCGGCGCTCGTAGAACAGGTTGAAGACAGCGGAGCCGCGCGGTTCGAGCGTGGCACGAAGCGCTTTCAAGAACGGCTTGCCGACGACGCCGTGGACGAGCTGATCGCCACGGTACAGATCGACCGCGGCGTAGTCGAAGCGCTCGCCGCGCGCGGCAGCCTGCTCGACATAGCGGAACGCGTCGGCCTGGACGATGGTCAGGTCGGCCAGGTCGCGGAGCAGCTCGTGGGCGAAGTCCGCGACGGCCAGGTCATCCTCGACGCCGACGGTTGGCACATCCCCGAACTGGTCGTGCAGGAGCCGCGCCACGGTGCCGGCGCCCAGCCCGAGCAGCAGGGCTCGCTTTGGGCGCACGCTCGGGATCATCCGCGACCAGTAGCCGTGCGGGTCTGGCGCCAGCACGGACTGGACCGTCCCGTCCACCAGCAGGACGGGGCGGCCGTCGTCCTCGCCGAGGCGTACGTCAGGCATTGGGGCTCAAGCGCGGCTCCCCCTCTCCCGCGCACGGGAGAGGGAGGTCGGGGGGCCGTGGGGATCGAGGGGCCCCATGGTGGGTTGTGGAGGGAGCCAAACTACTCGACGCTCACCGGCGCCGGCAGCGGGATGCCGACCTCCGCCGCGAACGGCTCCAACCGCTCGACGACGTCGCGGTGGTACGGGATGCCCTTCAACTGGCGCTCCTGCTCGGCCAGGATCTCGCGCTCGCCGTGCACCAGCACGCCCGACGATCCCTCGGCCGGCTCGGTCGCCTTGAGGTAGGCGATCATGTTGTCCATGATCCCCTTGAAGCCGTCCACCGAGCCGAACGCGTCGATGGCGAGGGCGCCCTGGAAGTGGCAGGTGCCGCCGGACGAGACGTTCTCACGCAGGTAGCCCGCGAAGCCGCCGCCCGAGAGCACGCCGGCCAGGATATCGATCATCACCGACAGGCCGTACCCCTTGTAGCCGCCCGTCGAGAGCTCCCCGCCAAGCGGCATGATCGCGCCGCCCTTCCAGAACTCGTTCGGGTCGTTGGTCGAAGCGCCGTCCTTGTCCACGATCCAGCCGGTGGGTACCGGGACCTCTTTCATGCGGGCCAGCTCCAGCTTGCCGGCCGCCACCACGCTGGTCGCGATGTCCAGGACGAACGGCAGGTGCTCGCCGGCCGGCGCCGCGACGCTGAGCGGGTTGATGCCGATCCGCCGCCCCCGACCGCCGGTCACCGTCACGCCCAGGCCGCCGACCGTCATCGAGAAGCCGATCATGTTGTGGGGCAGCGCCATCATCGAGTAGTGCGAGGCCGCGCCGTAATGGTTGCTGCCACGAATCGAGACGAAGCCGGCGCCGGTGTCCTTCGCCTTCGCGATGGCGAGCTCCATCGCGACGGTGCTCGCCACTGGCCCGAGGCCGTTCTGGCCGTCGATGGTGGCGGCCGAGGAGGTCTCGTGGACGATCTCCGGCACGGCGTTCGGGTTGACCGCGCCGGACTTGAGGCCGCCAAAGTAGTTCTGGTTCGTCGCGCGGTTCAGCCCGTGGGAGTCGATGCCCATCAGGTCGGCATGAATGAGCGCGTCGGTGGTCATGCGCGCGTCGTCGGCCGGCGCGCCGAGCTTCTGGAAGACGCTGGTGGTCCAGCTCTTGATCTCGGTCGCGTCGAAGCGGGAGTAGTCAGCCATCGCCGAGTCCTCTCTGGTTGGCGTCAGGTGCCGCGTGTGAGTCGCAGGAGGATACCACCGGCAGAGAAGTCACCTTGCCGATCCCGGCCCGAGCGGGCATCATGCCGGCCTGCCGGCCCCGACCGGCTCGGAGGGAGCCCGTGGACGCCACCGACCTCTGTTTCACGTCAGCGCTCGACCTGGGCCGAATGATTCGGGCGCGCGAGCTCTCGCCCGTCGAGATCGCGACCGCCGTGCTGGAGCGAATCGAGCGCCTCAACCCGACCCTGAACGCCTATCTGACGCCGACGCCGGAGCTGGCGCTCGAAGGGGCGCGGGCGGCCGAGGCGCGCCTGCTGGCCGGCGAGCTGCGCGGCCCGCTCGACGGCATCCCGGTCTCGATCAAGGATCTGGAGCCAGTGGCCGGGGTGCGCTGCACGTTCGGCTCGAAGTGGACCGAGCACAACGTCGTGACCGAGGACGGCGCGGCGGCGGCCAGGATTCGAGCGGCTGGCGGGGTGCTGCTGGGGAAGACCAACACGCCCCACTTTGGCTACAAGGACATGTGCGACAACATGCTCGGCGAGCCGTGCAAGAACCCGTGGAAGCTCGACCGCACGTCCGGGGCGTCGTCGGGCGGGGCGGGGGCGTCGGTGGCGGCCGGGCTCGGACCGGTCGCGCATGGGACGGACGGGGCCGGCTCGGTCAGGATTCCGGCCGCGTTGTGCGGGGTCTTCGGGCTGAAGCCGTCGTTCGGGCGGGTGCCCTACTACCCAAACGCCGATCTCTGGGGCGGGCGCTCACACGTCGGACCGCTGGCGCGCACCGTCCGCGACGCGGCCATGCTGCTCGGGATCATGGCCGGGCCGGACGCGCGCGACCCGCTGTCGTACGGCGAGCCGGTGCCCAATTACCTGGCGGCCTGTGACGGCGATCTGAGCGGGCTGCGGGTGGTCTGGAGCGCGGACTTCGGGTACGCGGCGGTGGACGACGAGGTGCGGCAGCTGACCGAAGCCGCCGCGAAGCGGTTCGTGGAATTTGGCTGCACCGTCGAGGAGGGTAACCCGGTCTGGGACAACCCGCACGACCTCCATACGGTGCTCTACCACGTCGGGATCGGGACGCGGATCGCCGAGCGGGCGCAGGAGCACCCGGACTGGATCGAGGCGACGATGCTGCAGATGCTGGAGTCGGCGCGCGGCTACTCGGCCATCGACTATCAGAACGCCATCCTTCAGCGGACGGCGTTCTACAACCAGGCGCGGGCCTGGTTCGAAGACGTGGACCTGCTGCTGACGCCGCAGATGCCGGTCGGAGCGTGGTCGCACGAGCCGGGGCCGAACGAGGGGCCAAAAACCATCGGCGGCACGACGCCGCGCTCGATGATGGACCGCCTGCCGTTCACCTTCCCGTTCAACCTGACGAACCAGCCAGCCGCGACGGTGCCATGCGGCTTCACGTCAGAGGGGCTGCCGGTCGGGCTGCAGATCGTCGGGAAATGGCGGGACGACTCGACGGTGCTGCGGGCAGCGGCCTGCTTCGAGGCGGCGCAGCCGTGGACCGACAAGCGCCCGCCGCTGGACTGAGAAGAAAGCCCCGTTCCGAGGGGCGCAATTCATTGCGCCCCTACAGGACCATCCCTGGTAGGGGCGCAATTCATTGCGCCCGTCTCCGTTCCCCTCTCCACCGCGGTGGGAGTGGGCTGGGGTCTTCCGACTTACCGGGCTGCGCGGACCGGCGTAAAGCCAGTCCTGGCGGTCATCGTGAGGCCGCGACCGGAGCAGGTCACGTCTACCGGGATGTAATAGCCGTAGGTGGTGCCGCGCGCATCCAGCGTGAACTGGCCCACGCCGTTGGCGTTGGTCGTGAAGCCGCCGTTGGGCTGCTTCGCGCTACGGGTCCGATAGTAGATGGTCGCCATGCAGAAGGCGTTCGACATCGGGGCGCCGTTCATCATCGCGCGCACCGAGATGGTCACCATCGCCTGCTCGGAGATCGGGTTGGTTGGTGAGGCACTGGCGGTCAGCTCGAACGGGCCGCTGGATGCGGGAGCCGGAGGCGGCGCGGCCGGTGCTGGCGCCGGGGCGGATGCCTGCGGCTTCGCAGCAGGCTGCTGGGCCGCCGATGCCGCAGGAGCCTGCGCCTGCGCGCCCGGTGGTGGCGGAATCGGGGCGAGCGTCGGCGTGCCGGCCGGCTGCTGGGACGGCGACTCGGCCTGGGGCTTCGGCTCGGCGGCCGGCTGAGCCACCGCCGGCGGCTGAATCGGAGTCGGCTCCGCTGCCGCGACCGGTGGCTGGACCGGCGCGGCTGGCTCCGCTGCCGGCGCCTGGGGCGCGGCCTGGGCAACGGCGGCAGGGTCTGGAGTCGGCAGGCCGGGCAGGCGGTCGCCCTCCGGAGCGGCCACCGTCGGCTGGCTGACGGGCGGCGCGGCCGGCTGCTGGGCCACGGCCTGTACAGGTGGCGGCTCGGGCGCGCCGACCGCGCTCGCGTCGACCGGCTGCGTCGGGACCGGCGCCTGGCTGACCCGCGTCTCAGTCACCGGGAAGAGCGCCTGGAGCCCGAGCCAGAGCCCGGCCAGCGCCGCGATCCCGATGGACCCTCGAATGAACCAGACGCGCGGGTCTGGTCCATGCCGTGACGGCGGCGCGCGTCGGGCGGTGCGGAGTGGTCGGACCTCGCCTCGTCTCGGCGTACGCTCGGCGCCTGGCACCGTCGAGATGCGGCGGACGTTTGGCGGCGGCGGCTCGTGTCGCGGATCGTCCCGGTCGTCGAACGGGTCGTAGATGGGCGTGCGTCTCACGGCGAGCACTCCGAGTGTGGCATCAGCATCGGCGTTCCTCCGGTGTGACGGACGACGCGCCCCCTGGTGACGTTTTGTCGAGATTGGGCGCAGGCGTTGACCCGTCGGCGGCGAGGGTTTGCCGCATTCTATGGCCGCGTCTGGGCGCGCAGAGGCCCGAACGAGTCACAGGCCGGGCACCACGACGACACAACACTGTCGCGCGGTTTGACGCAAGAACGCCTCCTCCCGAGTGGGGAAGAGGCGTCCGTCGAGTGGTACGCGAGACTCCGCGTGAAGCGGTGGGTCAGGCGCAGACCGGGGCGTCGGCGCTCCAGCGGTTGTAGCTCGGGTCTTCCGCGCGGGCCAGCGTCTCGCGCGTGTCGAGCCAGAGCTTGCGCCAGACGGTCGGATCCTGGAGCACCTGCTCCGGTCGGTTCTGGCTGCGCGCCACGAAGCCCGGGAAGGTCGGGCGGCCGGTTGGCTGGCCGGTCGGCTGGTAGCGCAGGTCGAAGCTGATCCGGACCTGATCCTCGGTGACGTTGTCCAGCGAGGAGTGGATCGTGCGCTGGTTCATCAGCAGGGCGCTGCCGGCGCGCATCGGCACCGGTATGGCACGCTCCAGCGGCAGCAGCTGGTTCGGGATCTGGAGCTGGCCGATCGGGCAGTGCTCCTTGAGCCCCTCGCGGTGGCTGCCGGGGATCACCTGCATACAGCCGTTGTCCACGGTCGCGTCGGTCAGCGGCAGCCAGACGGTCAGGATCGTCGCCTCGTCCGCTTCGGGCAAGACCACGCCGTTGTCCTGGTGCCACTCGACCTTCGAGACCAGGCCGTTGGGCGCGGCGCCGTGCTCGAACACCTTCGGCGGCAGCTTGGTACGGATGTGCTGGACCGGGTTGGAGAAGACTTCCGGCCCGACCACGCTCTCGACCACGTCGAGCAGCTTCGGGTTGGTCAGCAGGTTGAAGACGGCCGGGCCGTGGTGCATCGGGGAGTCGTACTTGACGCCCTTCTGCGGCAGGCTGATGTCGAAGTGGCTGGAGAAGACCCGCCCGCTCTCCATGCAGACCTGGATCAGCCGGTCGGTGAACGGCAGCTCGCGGTAGGTGGACTGCAGGGCGCCCTCGGCGACCAGATCGTCCACGAGGCGGTCGAGGATGGCGGTGTACTCCGCGAAGAGCGGCTGAATGTCGGCGACGGGATCGAGGACGTCCTCGACGACCAGGTATCCGTCGCGGTCGAACTGCGCCAGCTGGGCGGCGCTCAGGCCGGGCATCGTTGCCTCCTACGTTCTCCGTGGTCTCCCGCAATGAGGTTGCCCTGGCGACCTCCCCGGCCGGCCAGGGCGCCACTACTTACCAGGGCATGGTCCGTTTCGTGTGCCGGCGACCGATCTCGGCGAGCTCCTGGCCGCCGCGGCCAGCCGAGCTGATCCGGACGCCCTCGTCGAGCCGCTGGGTGATGTTCTCGGCGTTCATCCCTTCGAGGAAGGCGATGCCGGCCGCCTTCGTCGCCGCGAACACCTTGTTCCGCGCGGCCCACATGTCGTCCGGGTACGGCGGATCGTGCGCGTCCGGGTGGCCGAGCGACATGCCCATGTCGCCGGGGCCCCACTCCGCGAACGAGATGCCGGGGATGGCGCAAAGGGTCTCGGCGTACTGGAGGGCGTGTCGGTTCTCGATCTTGAGGCCGAGCAGCAGCTCGCCTTCCGGATTGAGCGGCCACGGATCGGCCTTCTTCAGGTACTCGGGCACTTCGAGGCCCCAGATCGAGGCGGCGTGGGCCTGGCCGGCGCTGCCGCGCTCGCCCTCGCCGAGCCCGTTCCCGACACCCAGCCGGTTGAACGGGTAGCGGCACCCTTCCACGAACGCGCGCACGGCGGCCACGCTGTTGCAGTGCGTCATCAGGATGCCGTGGACGCCAGCGCAGAGCACCTGGGTGAACATCCAGGAATTGGCCCGAATGGCGGACTCGTACCGCGCGGTGACCGGCACGACCGCGACGACGGCCGGGGTGCGGTGGCCGCTCTTCGTGGGGCCGCCAGCGACGAGGCCCTCCATGAAGTCGGTGAGGCCGCGCACGTCGAACGGATGGTGCTCCATGTCGACGTTGATGAAGTCGGCCCAGGTGTCGGCGGCCTTCTTGCCGCCTTCGAAGGTGAGATCCTGGGTGGTGTGGTAGTAGATCGGCTGGTCTTGGGAGAGCAGCTCGATCGCACGGTTGACCCGTGGCATGGTGATCCTCCCTGCGACGAAGCGCGTCCGGCAGGGTAGCACATCGACGAGGAGCCAGGAGTCAGGAGTCAGGAGAGCTGAGGGGTTGCCTGTTCGCGGGATCAGCGTCAACCGACCGCCTTGGTTCCTCCTGGCTCCTGACTCCTGACTCCTGGCTCCTCCGGCAGCACATCCTCCGGCCCCCACACCGTCGGCGTGTTTGGGACGCCGCGCAGGATCGTGAACGAGATCACGATCATCACCGCCAGCGTGAGCACTGCGGCTGGCCGCCCGAGGTGGAGGCCGTCCACGACCAGCGACCAGAGCAGCGGCCCCATGATGGCGGCAAACCGCCCGACCATCGCGTAGAGGCCGTAGAACTGGCCGAGGTAGCGGGGTGGGCTGAGCTGGAGCATCAGCGGGCGGTCGGCGGTCCAGGTGCCGCCGAGCGCGACGCCAGCCAGCGGCCCGGCGATCCAGAACAGCCAGCCCGGCAGGTTCAGCCCGCCGATGCCCGCCACCAGCGCGAAGACGACCAGCCAGACGATCAGGATCGCGTCGAGGGTGCGCTTCGGGCCGGCCTTGTCCACGATCGGACCCCAGCAGAGGCCGCCGATCACCCCGGCCGCGATGCCGGAGAGCAGGAGCAGCTGAGTGGCGCTGTCCGAGAAGCCGACCTCGTTCGAGACGTAGATGCCCATGAACGCGATCAGGGTGTTGGCGGCGTCGGCGTAGAAGATGCGCCCGATCAGAAAGCGCCCCAGACCCGGATACTGGTTGACCCGCCGCATCGTGTAGGTCAGCTCGCCGAGGGCCGCGCGCACCGTCTCGACGCCGACCGGCTTCGCGTCTGGGCGATGGCGCTCGCGGACGAACACGAAGCAGGGGATCGCGAACAGCAGGAAGAGCAGCCCCGACAGCATGAAGATCGTCGGCTTGCCGTTCGGGTCGAACGACAGCACCAGCAGGCCGGTCCCGACCCCCAGGAACGATCCGAAGTAGCCGATCCCCACGCCCAGCCCGCCGATCCGTCCGCGCGTCGCGGGGGTGCTCACCGTGGCTAACAGGGAGTCATAGAAGATCGTGCCGGCCTGGTAGAAGTAGTTGGCGACCACGAACAGCGGCAGGGTGAGCGCCAGGCCGCCGCGCCCCAGGAAGAGGGTCGGCGTGACGCACATCAGGGTGGTGAAGAGCAGGTACGGCATCCTGCGTCCCGCCTGGTCGGAGATCGCGCCGAGCAGCGGGGCGGTCAGGAACATCAGCCCCATCGAGATGCTGTTGGCGAGGCCGTAGTCCGAGTCTCGGCCGCCCATGTCGTTGACGACCCAGAGCGGCAGGTAGATCGAGACGATGTTGAACGAGAAGACCGTGTTGCCGAGGTCGTAGGAGACCCAGCCGGCCACCGCCAGCTTCGAGATGCCCTGCCATGGCGAGCCCGGCTTCGCCGGCTCGGGAGATTGGGACGGCGGCAGAGGGTCCGCCTCGGTCGGGTCAGGCGGGCGCGCTGTGGGTTCCACGCTGGTCCGCTCCGTCGTGCCGTCCGTGCCGCTCGGCTTCGGGCGAGGGCCAGATGATGGCGTCCCTGACTGTACCCTGACCGCCGTCCGGCTCGCGACCGACCGTCCAGGATCTGTACGATGTCACTGATGAGCGACTACACCCACGAGCGCATCCTCAGAGGCATCCCGCGCTGGCTGCTCTGCGAGTACCTGGAGCAGCTGGGCGGCGAGCCGCTGGAGGCTGCCGCGTCCGCGGAAGACGGCGCGGACGAGGACGTCCTGGCTGGCGACGGCTGGCAGGCTCGCCTGACCCAGATGGAGGACCATCGGGTCGGGCCGCTACGGTCGGAGCAGGTCCGGCTGCTGGTGACGGGGAATCCGGACGAGGTGCGCGGGATGCTCTCGCGGCTGGCCCCACGGCTGGGACGTGGCGGCTGAGCCGACGAAATAGGATGCCAGATGCGCCTGTTGTACCCAGGTGCGCGACCGTGTGACGGTCCGCCACCGCCGCATCTTTGACGCAGCTGCCGCCGTGGCGGCAGCGGAAAGTCTGGCATGGTCGCCCTTTCGATCCTCGACCTCGTGCCGGTCACCGTCGGCTCGACGCCGCGTGACGCGCTCCACAACAGCCTCGACCTGGCACAGCGCGCCGAGCGTCTCGGCTACCGGCGCTACTGGGTGGCCGAGCACCACAACATGACCGGCATCGCCAGCGCCGCCACCTCGGTGGTGATCGGGTACCTGGCGCAGGGAACCTCGACCATCCGAGTCGGGTCGGGTGGCATCATGCTGCCGAATCACTCCCCGATGGTGATCGCGGAGCAGTTCGGGACGCTGGAGTCGCTGTATCCCGGGCGGATCGACCTGGGCCTGGGGCGGGCGCCGGGCACCGATCAGCTCACGCTGCGAGCGCTGCGCCGCGATCCGATGACCGCCGACCGCTTCCCGCAGGACGTGGTCGAGCTCCAGGCGCTGCTTTCGCCGGTCGAGCCGGGCCAGACGGTCCAGGCGTTTCCCGGCGCCGGCACCAACGTCCCGCTCTGGATTCTGGGGTCGAGCCTGTTCGGATCGCAGCTGGCGGCGATCCTCGGCCTGCCGTACGCCTTCGCCTCGCACTTCGCGCCCGACGCGCTGGTGGACGCGCTCCAGATCTACCGCGAGCGGTTCAAGCCGTCCGCCCAGCTCGAGAGCTCGTACGCGATGGCCGGCCTGCCGGTGATCGCCGCCGAGACCGACGAGGAAGCACGTTACCTGTTCACCTCAGCGCAGCAGTCGTTCACCAACCTCCGACGAGGTCAGCCCGGCCCGCTGCCGCCGCCTGTGGACGACATCGACCAGTTCTGGTCGCCGATGGAGAAGCTCAACGCGTCGCGGATGCAGCGGTTCGCGGTGGTCGGCTCGCCGGAGACGGTGCGCAACGGCCTGGAGCAGTTCCTGGAGCTCACCGGCGCCGACGAGCTGATGACCGTCTCGGCCATCTACGACCACGCGGCGCGGGTGCGCAGCGTCGAGATCACGGCGGAGGTCGGCAGGGCGTTGGGGGCGGACATGGGGGTGCCGGCCGCTACACGCTAGCGGCTGCTGGCAGTCAGCGACAGCTCGTGCGCGTACTGGCCGGGGGACGGCTCGCGGAGCCGTGAGAGCATGATGACCGGTACTGCCAGCACGGCCAGCGCCACGACGGCCAGCGCCGGCAGCCCGGCCCACTCGACCAGCGGCCCGGCTGCCAGCGGCAAGACGATCGACGACGACTGGCTAATCGTGTCGCTCAGGCCGATCACCCGGCCACGCTCGGACGGCGGCACCACCTCGGTGATGAGCGCCGACGACGCGACGTTGATGCACGACCAGCCCAGCCCGACGAAGAACGTCCCGGCCGTGATGACGACGTAGTCCGGCGAGGTCGGGACCAGGATCGAGCCGACCGCGACGATGGCGTTGCCGATCAGCATCACGTTGCGGCGCCCGATCCGGTCCGAGAGCCGCCCGAACGGAATCGAGAAGCCGAACATGCCGACGACGTGGAGCGAGACCGAGACCGAGATCAGCGAGAGCCCGTAGCCGTGATGGTTGAGCGCCAGCGAGGTCATTGCCATCATCATCGTCATCACGCCGAGGGCCGCGAAGCTGTTGGCGAACGCCGCCGCGAGCGGCAGATGCCCGAGCCATTGGCCGAGCGACGTCTCGCCGAGGCGCTCGTCATGCCTGGACGGCGGCGCGACGTAGCCGGGGTAGTACTTTTCGAGGTTGAGCGCGATCGTCTTCGGGTCAGGGCGGACCAGGAAGACCAGGCCCATGCTCGGGACGATGATGATCGGGAGCAGGAACCAGACGACGGACAGATGATCGGCGCCGCTAAACCCGGCGATGGCCTCGCTGCCGGCGATCAGGAACGGCGCCGCGACCGCCCCGATCAGCGACCCGGTCAGGACGTAGCCGAGCCCCTCGCCACGACGGGCCGGCACGAACATGTCGGCGGCGGCGAGGCGCAGCTGCTGGCCCGCGCCGACCCCCAGCCCGAAGATGACCAGCCCGACCACGACCAGCGGGAACGAGCCCTGGAGCATCGCCAGGCCGATCGCCAGCGTCCCGATCAGCGTCAGCGTCATTCCGACCATCAGGCCAGCCTTCCGGCCGTATCGATCCGTCAGGTAGCCGATCGGGAAGGCGATGACCAGTCGGCTGATGCCCAGGATGCTGGTGCCAAGCCCGGCCAGCGCCGCCGTGCCCAGCATCTGGACCATGATGATCGGAGCGAGGGTCGGCGTGGTCTGGTTGCCCATGCCGACGAACGCCTGTGTCAGCGCCAGCAAGATCGTATTGCGCTTGATCAGCGGGGGAATGCTCAGCGACCCGCCACCGCTCTCGGACGAGGGCTCCGGCGGCGTCATCACGGCCGGACGCAGGCCGGCTTCTTCGACGGTCGTGCTCATTAAGTTTCACGCTCCCGCAAGCGACTCTACTCGGTTGGTGACTGCCGGCACAACATCATGGACGGTCACGAACGTCCTGTCTCACGGAGAACGGTGACCCTCGCATCTTTGGGATGCTCCATCTCGAAGCACCCGCAACGGACATGAACGGACCTGGGCGCATGGGTCGTGGGGTGAGCGGCGTGGCGGACGGCTACAATCCTCTCCCTGGGAGGGCGTGATGAGCAGCGACGAGATCCGCGTCGCGACGTTCGACTGCTACGGCACGCTGGTGGACTGGGAGGGCGGGGCCGGCGGCTTCCTGTACCAGTTGGCGCTGCGTCGCGGCGACGCCGATCCCGGACCCGGCTGGGTGCTCCGCGAGCGCTGGGAGGCGATCCAGTTCGAGCTGCTCTCCGGGCCGTACCGCCCGTACAAGGAGATCCTGGCCGACAGCCTCCATCGCTGGACGGCCGAGCGCGGCTACCCCTGGTACGACGCCGACGGCGAGGCGCTGGTCCGCTCGATGCGCTCCTGGCAGCCGTTCCCGGACACCCGGCCGGCCCTGCTCCAGGCCAAGGCGCAGGGGCTGAAACTGGTGATCGTCTCCAACACCGACCACGACATTGTCGAGCACACGCTGCGCCACCTGGCCGTGCCATTCGACGACGTGGTGACGGCTCAGGACTGCCGGGCGTACAAGCCGTCGCCAGCCGTCTTCGAGCAGGCGCTGGCACGGGTCGGCGAGCGGCCGGAGCAGATCCTCCACGTCGCGTTCGGCTTCAAGTACGACATCCCGCCGGCCCAGGCGCTCGGCTGCCGGACGGCCTGGGTCAACCGGTTCGTGGAGGCGCGACCGGGGCCGTCCGTGCCCGACTACGAGTGGCGCGACCTCTGGGGACTGGCCGAGCTGGTGGGCGGGCCGGGGCCGGTTCCGCCCTCAGGCGCGCCGGCGACCGCGCGCTGAGTCGCCGACACGATGGAGAGGCAGGGGGCATAGTGAACGACATTCGGATCTGCTTTATCGGCGACTCGTTCACCCAGGGCACCGGCGACGAGCTGTATCTCGGCTGGCCGGGACGCGTCTGCGCGTCGGCGCGGGCGCGCGGCCACGCCGTGACGTCCTACAACCTCGGCATCCGGCGTGAGACGACCACCGACATCAGGGCGCGCTGGCGGGCCGAGGTGACGCCGCGCCTCGTGGCTGGCGTGGACGGCCGGATCGTCTTCTCGTTCGGCGCCAACGACGCGACCATCGAGGACGACCAGTGGCGGGTGCCGGCGGCGCTCTCGGTCGAGAACCTGCGCGCGATGCTCGCCCGCGCAACGCTCTCTCACAGCGTGCTGGTGGTCGGGCCGCCGCCCGCTCCCGAACCGGACCGAACCGAGCGCCACGCCGAGCTCGCCAGTCGCTACGCACAGGCGTGCGCGGCATTCGGCGTCCCCTTCCTGGACGTGCTGGAGCCGTTGAAGTCGGCTGAGGGCTGGTGGGAGGAAGTCGCGGCCGGCGACGGCATCCACCCCGGCCGGCGTGGGTACGACGCGCTGGCGGCGCTGGTGGAGGCGTGGCCGGCCTGGCGGGCGTGGCTGCCGTAGCCAGGGGGCACGAACCGGCGCAACGGACCGGCCCGTGTGGCGTGTTTCACCTCCAGGAAGACGGTCGAATGAATCGTCGGGAGGACTAGATGTCACGTGTTCACGCGGGTCGAAGTCAGTCCGGAGCTGCCCTCACCCCCACCCTCGTCGCCAGCACTATGAGCACGCCAATCGGGCCGCTGTCCGTCGTGGCGCGCGACGGCGTGGTCGTGGCCGGCGGGTTCACCGACGACGTGGACGCGCTCACCTCTCGCCTGCCGGCCGACATCCGAGCTGCGCCACTCACGGCGACGGACGACATCCCCCACGTGACCGACGCGTTGCGGGCCTACTTCGACGGCGACGTGACGGCCCTGGACCGAATCGTCGTGGAACAGCGGGGCGGACCGTTCCAGCAGCAGGTCTGGGCGGCCCTCCGCGCGATCCCGCCCGGCCAGCCGACCACCTACCAGGCGCTCGCGGCCCAGCTTGGCGGCCAGCAGCTGGCCCGCGCGGTCGGGCTGGGGTGCGCTACCAACCTGATCGCGCCGATCGTGCCGTGTCATCGCGTAGCCGGCTCGGACGGCAGCCTGCGCGGCTACTACTGGGGCCTGGAGCGCAAGCGCTGGCTGCTCGACCACGAGGCTCGGCACGCGCACCGTTGAGCGGTGAGGTACCATCTGGTCCGGCCGTCCAGCGGCCACAGTCCGACGATGTGGGGACGCTGATGACCGAGAGCTCGGCCCAGACTCCTGTGTTCACCTTCGGGGAGCGGCTGCTGGCCGACCCCGCCACCCGCGAGCGGCGCGAAGTCGTGACGCGGGTGATGCAGTCCGCGCTGGCGGCCGTCGAACCAGGGGAGGCCGTGCGGCGGGCGCTCCGCCGCGATGGCGACACGCTAAGCGTCGGCGACCGGACCTTCGATCTCGCCGCGTACGACCGGGTGGTCGTGGTGGGAGCGGGCAAGGCGAGCGCGCCGATGGCCGCCGCCGTCGAGGAGGTGCTCGGGGAGAAGGTGGCGGCCGGGCTGGTGGTGGTGAAGCACGGCCACACCCACCCTACGAAGACCGTGCAGCTGCGCGAGGCGTCCCACCCGATCCCCGACGAGAGCTGTGTCAACGGCACCGCCGAGCTGGTCGAGCTGCTGGGGGCGACCGGACCGCGCGATCTGGTGGTGGTGGTGCTCTCCGGTGGCGGCTCGGCGCTGATGCTGCTGCCGGCCGAGGGGATCAGCCTGGCCGACATGCAGCAGACGACCGACCTGCTGCTGCGGGCCGGCGCGACGATCAACGAGCTGAACACGATCCGTAAGCACCTTGAGCGGGCGAAGGGTGGCGGGCTGGCCCGGCTGGCGGCGCCCTCGGACGTGCTGGCGCTGGTGCTCTCGGACGTGGTGGGCAACCCGCTCGACGTGATCGCCTCCGGCCCGACCGTCCCCGACACCAGCAGCTTCGAGGACACCTGCGCCATCCTGGAGCGGTTCGGGGTCTGGGACCGGCTGCCGGCGAACGTCGCGGCCCGCCTGGACGCAGGCCGCGTGGGCGAGATCCCCGACACGCCCAAGCCAGGCGACTCGCTGTTCGACCGGGTCCACACGGTGGTGGTCGCCAGCAACGAGCTGGCGGCCGAGGCCGGCGTACAGCAGGCCGAGCGTGAGGGGCTGACCGCGCTGCTGCTCTCGACGTACGTCGAGGGGGAGGCCCGCGAGGTGGCGAAGGTGGTGGCGGCGCTTGCCCGCGAGGAGCTGGCGCGCAATCGCCCGCTGGCCCGTCCGGCCTGCCTGATCCTGGGCGGCGAGACGACCGTCACGGTGCGCGGCTCGGGCGTCGGCGGGCGCAACCAGGAGCTGGCGCTGGCGGCCTCGCTGAAGATCGCCGGGCTGGACGACGTGGTGATCGCGGCGCTGGCAACCGACGGCAACGACGGCCCGAACGACGCCACGGGCGCCCTGGTGGACGGCTCGACGCTGGCGCGGGCGCGGGCGAAGGGGCTGAACCCCGACGCGTACCTCGCCAACAACGACGCCTACACCTTCTTCGACGCGCTGGGCGACCTCCTGATCACTGGCCCAACCAACACCAACGTCAACGACCTCCTGTTCGTCTTCGCCTGGTGACGCTCGCCATCCGGAACGTGACGTTCATGTCCGTCAACCCGGCGCGGTTGGCGGACTTTTGGATGGCCGCGACCGGTTTCGGCGAGCGCCGCCTGCACGGCGACGAGGTGCTGGTGGCGCCCGCCGACTGGGGCTTCCCGCGACTGACCTTCCAACGCGTCGAGCAGCCCCGCCCGACGCCCGGCGCTCAGCACCTGGATCTCACAGCCGAGGACATGGCGGCGGAAGTGGAGCGTCTGGAGCGGCTCGGGGCGACGCGCGTCCGGCGAATCGACAGCCATGATGACGGTGGAGCGCCAAGCTGGACGGTCATGAGCGATCCGGACGGCAACGAATTCTGCGTCGTGCAGCGGCCAGCCGGCGACTGACGCCAGGACATCGCCTCAAGAGCACATCCAATCGGAAGACACGGGTATGCGGAGATCGTGCCCGTGGAGCGCGGCCATCCTGGCCGCTTCCGTGCTCACTGTCTCCGGAGTCAGGGCAGCAGCATCGCTCGTCAGCAACCGGAGCGGCCAGGATCGGGGAGGCCGCGCTCCACGAACGAGATCCGAGAATGCCCCGAGTTGGCGATCGGGGCAGCGCTATGCCTCCAAGAGCGAGGCCAGCGCGGCGTAGTCGGCTGTCTGCTGCGGGAACGAACGGCGGATCAAGGCCCGCGCACCCGGATGGTAGAGCGGCACCAGCTGGCGCCCGTACCAGGATGCCGCCTTGCCGACGTCCTGGCTGAGCACCAACTGGTGTGATTCGACGGCGGCCAGGGCGTCGAGGGCGGTGCGCCCCAGGCTGACTACCCAGGCCGGGTCGAGCAGATCGACAGTGGCGCGCAGGTGCCCCGAGCAGTTACGGAGCTCGGCGCTCCGCGGGCGGTCGTTGCGGCCATCTGGCTTGCGGGGGTTGCAGAGCACGCCATTCGTGACGAACGCCCGCCGTCGGTCGATGCCGGCGCCGGCCAGCAGTGCGTCGAAGTTGCGGCCGGTCTGGTCGCCGCTCAGCGGGATGCCGGTCAGGTCAGCGCCGAGCCGGCCCGGCGCCTCGGCCACGAACAGCACGCGCGCGTCGAGCGGCCCGTTCCCAGCCCCGAGCGCCCGGGTCCGGCCGTCCATCCTCGGGCAGCGCTGACAAGCCTGTACCACCGCCACCAGCTCCAGAAATCGGCCCGTCCTCGTGCGTTCACCACCGGGTTGGAAGTCGTACGACGATGATCCGTTGCGCTCTCCAACAGGAAGACATGCGACTTTCCCTGTCATCCCGAGCGGCCATCGACTGACTCGACCTGCAACAACCTGCCGCGAGGGATCTCACGCTTCGAAGCAGGGCAGTGTGAGATCCCTCGGTCGCTGGGGCTCCCTCGGGATGACAGGGAGGCATGTCTCCGATGCGACAGGCAGCGGTGGAGGTCTGGTGACGCGAGGATCGGCGCAGGTGCAGGGTGACACGCTCTCGTCGTCATCGTCACATCCGCGGGATGGCACCCTATTGCCGTCATCGTCACATCCGCGGGGTGGCACCCTATTGCCGTCATCGTCACATCCGGAAGACGCCGAACCGGGTCTCTGGGATCGGGGCGTTGAGCGCCGCCGAGATGCCCAGGCCCAGGACGGCCCGGGTATCTACCGGGTCGATGACGCCGTCGTCCCAGAGGCGGGCCGTGCTGAAGTACGGGCTACCCTCAGCCTCGTAGCTGGCGAGGATCGGAGCCTTGAACTGGGATTGCTGCTCCGGCGTCAGCGAGCCGCCCCGCTGCCGCAGTTGATCCAGCCTGACGGTCAGCAGGACGTTGGCGGCCTGCTCGCCGCCCATCACCGAGGTCCGGCTGTTCGGCCAGAGCCAGAGCTGGCGTGGCCCGTACGCCCGACCACACATCGCGTAGTTGCCGGCCCCGAACGAGCCGCCGATGACCACCGTGAGCTTCGGCACTTCGGCGTTCGCGACCGCCATCACCATCTTCGCGCCGTCCTTCGCAATGCCGCGATTCTCGTACTCGCGGCCAACCATGAAGCCGGTGATGTTCTGGAGGAACACTAGCGGCACCCGACGTTCGCAGCAGAGCTCGATGAAGTGGGTCGCCTTGAGCGCGCTCTCCGAGAAGAGGATGCCGTTGTTGGCGATGATCCCGACTGGGAAGCCCAACAGCCGCGCGAAGCCACAGACCAGCGTGGTGCCATACCGCGCCTTGTGCTCGTCGAAGTCGCTGCCGTCCACCAGGCGCGCGATCACCTCGCGGACGTCGAGCTGATGGCGAGCGTCGCGCGGGATCAGGGCGTACAACTCCTCTGGATCGGCCAGCGGCGGGCGGGCGGGCAGGACGTCCCACGGCGGCGCCTTCCGCCCCTGGAGGTTGCCGACGACGCGCCGCGCGATCGACAGCGCGTGCTCGTCGTCCTCGGCGAAGTGGTCGGCGACGCCGGAAACGCGGGTGTGGACGTCCGCGCCGCCCAGCTCCTCGGCGGTGACCTCCTCGCCGGTCGCGGCTTTCACCAGCGGCGGGCCGCCCAGGAAGATCGTGCCGGTGCCGTTCACGACGATCGACTCGTCGCTCATGGCCGGCACGTACGCGCCGCCGGCGGTGCACGAGCCCATCACGACCGCGATCTGGGCGATCCCCTTCGCGGACATCCGCGCCTGGTTGTAGAAGATGCGCCCAAAATGGTCGCGGTCCGGGAACACCTCGGCCTGGAGCGGCAGGAACGCGCCGCCGGAGTCCACGAGGTAGACGCACGGCAGGCGGTTCTGCTCGGCGATCTCCTGGGCACGCAGGTGCTTCTTGACGGTGAGCGGGTAGTAGGTGCCGCCCTTCACCGTGGCGTCGTTCGCGACGACCATCACCTCGCGCCCGCTGACCGTCCCGATGCCGGTCACGATGCCGGCGGACGGCGCCTCGCCGTCGTACAGCTCCCAGGCGGCCAGCGCGCCCAGCTCCAGAAACGGGGTGCCAGGATCGCAGAGGCGGGCGATCCGCTCGCGGGCCAGCAGCTTGCCCCGCCCCCGGTGCCGCGAGATGGCCTCCGAGCCGCCACCAGCCTGCACCAGCCGCAGCCGGTCGCGCAGGTCGGCCGCCAGCTGCCGATTGTGGGCGTCGTTCTGCCGAGCCTCGTCAGAAGTGGCATCGAACGCCGAGCGGAGGGTCGTCATGGTGCAGAGAGCGTAGGCCAGACCGTGGACTGAAGTCCACGTCTACCATTGGTGCGTGGCTACGCCACGCCGGAGATAGGGAGTCCGTCGCGTAGCGACGGTGCGATGGTAGACGTGGGTTTCAACCCGCGGCTCGCTGGCAGACCTGGTTTCCACTCGCGGCTCACGCTCGGGATTTTGAGGGTGCGGCGGCTGGCGCTCGCTATAATGCCGGCCATCTGGCTGGACCGGTCCGGCCCGGGAGGCGACCCTGTGCTGAGCCTGCGCGGACGGGCGAAGTGGTCCCGAGTCATCGCGCTGCTGACGGTCGGGCTGGCGTTGCTCGTCGGCCTGGCTGGCTGCTCGGCCGGCGCGTCGAGCCAGGCGCCATCTCGGACCGGCAACGCTCGCGTGAGCCCCGCCGACGAGGGCAGCCGTCCTCCTGGGGCGACTGCGCCCGGCGCGACCAGTACCGACGGGCTGCTCTCCTCGACCGAGCTCGGCGTGGTGTACCAGTACATCCTCCAACGGTACGTCGATCAGGTCGATCACACCGTCCTGGTCGAGAGCGCCATCGCCGGCGTCCACGAGACCGGCGTCAAGTCGAACGCGCTGCCGCTGGACCTGGCTCCCACCGATCTCGTGCCGCTCCCGTCCGGCGACCCGAATCGGGACTGGAACGCCTTCGTCAAGGGGTACGACGCGCTGGTCGGGAAGTACCCGGAGTGGGCGGCGTCGGCGCGGCCGGACTGGGCCGTCTTGCGGAAGATGCTGGCGTCCCTCAACGACGACCACTCCTCGTTCATCGACCCGCAAGAGCTGAAGCGGATGAACGAGACGTCGATCAGCGGCATCGGCGTGACGCTCGCCCGAATGAAGCCGGACGATCCGCCGTACATCAAAGAGGTGTTTCGAGACAGCCCGGCCTCGTCGGCCGGCGTGAAGGCCGGCGATCAGATCCTCGGCATTGACGGCACCCCGACCAGCGGTCGCAGCCTGATCGAGGTGATGTCGGCGATTCGTGGCACCCAGGGCACGAAGGTCGTGCTGTCGGTGGCGCGCGGCGGGCCGCCGTTGGACGTCCAGGTCACCCGAGGGACGGTCGATCTGCCCCTGGTGGATGCAGCCGTGCGCGGAGTACTCGGGCTGATCAAGATCCGGACGTTCCGCGAAGGCGTGCCCGAGCAGGTGGAGCAGGCGCTGGTTCAGGGTCGGAACCGGGGTGCGCGGGCCTGGATCGTGGACCTGCGCGGCAACACCGGCGGGCAGCTGCGGACGATGGCCCGTGTCGCCGTCAACTTCATCGAGAACCGGCCGGTCGGCCTGGCGGTGGACCGCTCCGGCCAGCGCGCCCAGATCGCGGCGCCGTCCCGCCCGGTAGTTGGGCGCTTCCCGTACGTGGTGCTGGTGGACCACGAGACCTCGTCGGCGGCGGAGCTGCTGGCAGCGGCGATCAAGGAGTACCAGATCGCGCCGATCGTCGGACTCCAGACGGCCGGCAGCGTCGGGCTGGCCGAACCGCAGTCGCTCTCAGACGGCTCGCAGTTCCAGTTGACGATCGGCCGGCTGCTGTCGCCGCGCGGCAACGTCATCGACAGGCAGGGCGTCACGCCTGACGTGGAGGCCGAGGTGACGCTGGACGACCTCCAGAAGGGTGAGGACCCGCCGATGATGCGGGCGCTGGAGCTGTTCGCGGGTGGCGCGGTGGCGCCGCCAGCCGTCGGGCCGTCCCCATCCCCATCGCCCGCCCCGCGCTCCCAGTAGGAAGTCAGGCGCCGGTGGCCGCCGGCTCGCCGCCCCGCAGCACCAGCGCGCGGACCTCCTCGCGGATCTCGCGCACCAGCTGGCGCGTCTCGTCGAGGATCGCCTCGGAGCGGCCCTGCGCCATCCCCAGGTCGGTCGGGATGCGCTCCTCCTGGAAGAAGTCGTACGCCATCTTCAGGCCGAAGCCGATCAGGACACCGAACAGGAACTTCACCATGCCTCCACCTCAGGCGCCACGGGCGGCGCATGCCATCGTCGATCTCTGAGCCTGGACGTGATGCTGCTGGGTCGAGAGCGCTCCGCATCGGACCCGAAGGGAGGCACCACTCCGCCGGAGCTAGAGAGTATACGGCGGCCGGACGGCGCCGTCAGCGCAATCCGTCGAACAGGTCGGTCTCCAAGGGGGCGGTCTCCATGCGCGCGCGTGCGAGCTGGAACGACTCGCTGCCGAACATCTGAGAGAAGAGTGCCTCCGGCATCCTGGCGAAGAAGACCTCCGGACCCATCTGCGTCGCGTGTGCGAAGAGCGCCTCGCGCTTCTGGGTCACGTGGGCCGAGACGTCCACCACGGTCGTAATCAACTCGTCCGGCGTGCCCCACGACGCGGTCTCGGCGTCCGATTCGACGCTGCCCTCGTCGCCGGCCGCGAAGTCGATGCCGGCCTCGCGGAGCCGCCGCCCAAACTGGGCCATCGCGGTGCGCGAGACGGCGGTGTAGTACAGCTTGGCCGGCGCCCACGGCTCCAGACCGTCGGCGGACCGGTGGTCTGGATCGGCGGCCAGGTCGTAAGCGGCGGCGGCCACCCGATGCGCGTTGACGTGGTCCGGGTGGCCGTAGAAGCCGTTCTCGTTGTACGTCACGATCACGGCCGGCTGGTACTTGCGCACCAGGCTCGCGAGCCGCGCGGACGCGTGATCCAGGTCGGCCTGGGCGAAGCACTCGGGGTGGTCGTTGTCGGGCGTGCCGGCCATCCCGGAGTCGCGGTAACCGAGCAGCTCCAGGTGGGTCACGTTCAGGATCTCGCAGGCCGCGCGGAGCTCGCGCTCACGGACCTCGGCGAGGGTGTCGGCGGTGGCGAGCGTGTCCGGCGCGATCTCGCCGACCTCGCCGCCGGTGCAGGTGACGAGGACCGTGCGGATGCCCTCGGCGGCGGCCCGTGCGAGGACACCGCCCGTGCCGATCGCCTCGTCGTCCGGGTGGGCGTGGACCGCCATCAGGGTCAAGGGGCCTGGCATCGATTCGTCCTTTCGAGGATGGAGTCTGGGCTCTGGCCCGGCGCGGAGCCCGGCCGGTATACCTCTCTGATCCGAGGTGCGGCGTGCTCATCAAGCAGATCGAAGCGTTTGTCGAGGTTGTTCGGCGCGGAACTGTCTCGCGGGCGGCTGAAGCACTCAACGTGACGCAGCCGGCGCTGACAGCGCGCCTGCACGGGCTGGAGCGCGAGCTCGGCGAGGTGCTGTTCGCGCGGTCCGGGCGTGGCGTGCGCCTGACCGACGCCGGGCGGGCGTTCCTGCCGCACGCCGAGCGGGCGCTGCTGGCGCTGGCGGACGGCCGGGCGTCGGTGGCAGACCTGGCGAGCGGTCGGGCCGGCAAGCTGGTGCTCGGGGCGACCGGCTCGGTCAGCAGCTACGTGCTGCCGAAGGTGCTGAAGCGGTTTCGAACCGAGCACCCCAGAGTCGAGCTGACGGTCCGGACCGGCCACTCGGAGCAGGTACTGGAGCTGGTGCTGGCGGAGTCGGTCGAGCTGGCGATCGTGCGCGAGCTGCGCCACGACGACGTGGACGTGAT
>JAXLXF010000025.1:0-115617 GCA_046328125.1 Chloroflexota bacterium | reverse complement strand
TCGACGCCCATCCACTTCTCGAGGATGGTGCTGTAGGTCGAGCGGAAGTCGTTGTTGTACTTCAGGTTGCCGATCGTCAGGTCGGCCTCGGCCAGCGAGGGGTACTCGCCGTACATGCCACCCTTGACCGGGTCACCCAACACGAACGCCACGCCGCCCGCGCCGTGGTCGGTGCCCGCGCCGTTGTCCTTGACGCGGCGGCCGAACTCGGTCCAGAGCAGCATCACGACGTTGTCGGCCTCCTGGTGCTCGCGGAGGTCCTTGAAGAACGCGGACACGGCCTCGGAGACGTCCTTCCAGAGCAGCGAGTGCGTCGCGAGCTGGCTGGCATGGGTGTCGAAGGAGCCGTGCGCGCAGTAGAAGACGCGGGTGCCGAGATCCGCCAGCTTCACCTGCGCAATGCCCTTGAGGCTCGCAGCGATCGGCGTCTTCGGGTACTCGACGGTCGAGCTGTACTTGCCGATGGCGGTCGAGAGGATGTCCGCGCCCTTCTGGGCGTCCAGGCCGGTCTGGCCCATGTAGGACATCACCTGGCTCATCGGATCGTCGGCGCTTGCGTGCTTGATCGGCTTCAGAACGCCGTCGTCGTTGAAGCCGTCGTCGTACATGCAGGAGAACACTTCGAGCGCCGAGTTGCGCTGATCCACGCTCGCCAGGCTGGTGAGCAGACCATACGAATCGAGCTCGGCCACCGAGGCGACCGGCACGCCCGCGAGTGCCAGGGCCCGTGGCAGGCCCCGCCCGAAGTTCACAGCCGTCAGCACGTTGTCGGCCTTCGGGTCGATCTCGCGGACCACCTTGCCCAGCCAGCCGTCGGTGGCCATCTTTTCGGGCTCAGCGGTGTACCAGATGTCCATGGAGCGGAAGTGCGAGTAGTTCGGGTCCGGGTAGCCGATGCCGTTGATGACGGCCATCTTGCCGGCGTCCCAGAACGGCTTGATCGCCGCCATGCTGGGGTGGAAGCCGAACTTGTCGTCGATCTTGAGAACGTCCTCCTCGTTGACGCGGACGTTCTTCCGGTTGTCGTAGTACAGGGGGTCGGCGTAGGGAATCACGGTGTTGATGGTGTCGTTGCCACCACCCAGCTGCAGCACGACGAGAACCGGATCCTTCTTCTTGTCGGAGCCCATTCCACTCTCCCCACCCGTTCGGGCCGCTCACCCCCATGGTGCTGGCGGCCCTCTGAACGGCGACTACGCGCGCCGGAGCAGGCGCTCCAGCGCGACGGCGGACCTCAAGCGCGCTGGAATTCGCGCGTTGCTACGATCAGCTGCAGCATCTCGCCGACCCGCTCCTCGGCGGCCCGGCCTCCGTTGGTCAGGTCGAGCGGTCCGCTGTGGGACGCGAAGTTGACCAGGGCGTCCTGCGTGCGCTCGCCAACTTCCAGTGGCCCGATCAAGTCGAGGCAGCCGTCGACAAACGCTTCGGGCGAGAGCGTGCCCCTGTCGCGCAGCCGGCCGATGATCTTCTTGATGCCCGGCAGATCGACGTTCCCGACCTGCTCGGCGGCGAAGTTGACCCGCTCCACCAGGATGCCGGTGTCGATCCACTCCTTGCCGGTGTGCCAGCCCTCGACACTCGGCGGGTTGAGGAGATCCTGGCCCATGTAGCGGCACTCGAGCGCCAGCTCGCGGATGCCCCACTTCGGGTAGGAGAAGTCCTCGACCAGGCGGATGACGCCGACGACGTGCTCGGCCGGGCTCTTGACGCGGTCGTAGAAGGCCGCGCGCGAGCGGAAAGCGTCCGACATGAAGAGCGTCCGCATGACGGCCCGGATGTCGTACTGGGACGACATGTAGACCTGGGTCAGCTCGTCGATGGCGGCCTGGTCCGGCGTGTCCGAGACGAAGTAGTTGTGCAGGCGGCGGCAGACGAACTGCGCGGTGGCCGGCTGGCGGACGATGATGTCCACGATGTCGGCGCCGTCGAAGTTGCCGGTCTCGCCGAGGAACGTCTTCTGGCCGTAATCGTGCTGGTCCGGGCGGAACTCGAACTGCCAGTTGTGGCGGCCGAACGGCTGCGCACCCGGGATCGGATTCTTGAGGGTCCAGCCGGTGAAGGCACGGGCGCAGTTCTTGACGTCGTCCTCGGAGTAGTTGCCGATGCCCATCGAGAACAGCTCGAGCAGCTCGCGGCCATAGTTCTCGTTGTGGACGTCGTTGGTGTTGGTCTGGTTGTCCAGCCAGAAGATCATCGCCGGATCTTTGGACAGCTCGACCAGCAGGGTGCGGAAGTCGCCGAGGCCGTGCTTGCGGAACATCGCCACCTGGGCCAGCATGTTACCGGGGTGGTTCAGCTTCGCAAAGCCGGTCGCGAAGAGGTGGTGCCAGAAGAGCGCCATCTTCTCTTCGAGCGGCTTCTTGGTGTTGATCATCCGGTAGATCCAGTAGGACTGGGCCGGATCGATCTGGCGGGACTCTTTGATGTCCACCCAGTACCGGTTGATGAGGTCGTGGTCGAGCTCGGGCTGGCTCTCCGGGTGGAGGAGCTCCTCGACCGTCGCCTCATACCCCTTTGCGAGCGCCGCCTCGAGCTCCTCGCGCCGGGCTCCAAAACCGGCGCGTCGGAAGAGGTGTGACATCAGCTCGAGATCGGTGAGCTGCTGCACATCTGCACTGCGAACCGCCATACCAGTACCTCCTTTGCCAACACTGGCCGAAAGAGAGCGGTACACCACCACGGCGCATGCGCCGACGATTCTCGACGCCCCATCTCGTGCTTCGACCGCTCTGGATCGGCAGACTGCGCTCACGAGCACGTCGGGGCCGGCACGTTATCTGCTGGGAGGACGACTCCAGAACGAGCACGAGGCTCCAGGGCGGCACGACACGAGGAGCGTCGCGAACGGACACACACGGGCGAAGTAGGAAGCGACCAACGTGACTCGCTCCTCGACTGAGCCGGCGCGAATGCCCGCTCCTTCGCGGGCCATCGGCGATCGAACAGGACGGACACCGACTACGCCATTGTAGCGCCGTAGCACGAAAGCCACAAGCTAGTCTTTCGTAGTTCAGAGTGATTCTTACCAAAGACCGGGTTCGTTCGCCGTCGTTGCGTCACGATATTGTTGACTTCACGTCCGTTCTCGTGGAAGATAGCGCAGATGCGGCGCTGGCCGCGCGGAGGTTGGGTTGGTTTGAAGGGAGTGGCGAGCCTGGCGCTCGCTCCGCTTCCATAGGGGCTTGGGGAGGTCCACAGTGCAGTGGAGACCTGTCCGCCGGGCTTCCGCCCGGCTCGCGCCTTACCGACTGTCACGACGCGCCTTCATCGTCCAATGCGCTGTACCGGTAGGTGCGGCCGGGCTGCTCGCAGCGTGCGCCCCGACCGCACCTACCGCTCCAGCTGCACCGAAGCCCACGTCGGCGCCGGCAGCGGTCCAGCCGACGCAAGCGCCGATCGTCACGCCGGCGCCAGCGACGGCTGCCGCGGCTCCGGCAGCCGTCGCCAAGCCGACCGAGGCCGCGAAGCCTGCTGAAGCCGCCAAGCCAGCGACGACCGCGCCAGCCGCCGGGAAGACCGAGCCGAAGGGGAAAGTCACCTACGCCTGGCACACCACGATCTCGCCGGCCTGGCTCGATCCGCAGGAGAACCCGCCCCAGATCACGCCGTACAACTTCGCCTACTGCCTGCACGACGCCCTGGTCAAGCACCTGCCGGGCAAGCCGTTCGCGCCGAGCCTGGCCGAGTCGTACGAGATGGCGCCGGACAGCAAGTCGGCGACGTTCAAGCTGCGCCAGGGCATCAAGTTCCACGACGGCAAGCCAGTCACCCCCGAGGACGTGAAGTTCTCGTTCGAAAAGTACCGGGGCGCGAACGCTGGCGTCCTGCACGACAAGACGGAGAAGGTGGACACCCCGGACGACCGCACGGTCAAGTTCACCTTCAAGGAGCCGTTCCTCGACTTCATGACGATCTACGGCAGCCCGTCGAGCGGCGCCGGCTGGATCGTGCCGAAGGCGTACTACGAGCAAGTCGGGCCGAACGGGTTCAAGCAGAAGCCGATCGGGGCCGGGCCGTACCGGTTCGCGCGGCAGCAGGCCGGCACAGAAGTCGAGTTCGAGGCGTTCTCGGAGTACTGGCGGAAGTCGCCGAACGTCAAGACGATCCTGATGAAGGGCGTGCCGGAGACGGCCACGCGACTGGCGGGCCTGCAGACCGGCGAATTTGACGTGGCGAATGGCATGTCGGGAGATCTGATCGACACCATCCGGAAGGATTCGAAGCTGCGGCTGGCGCCGATCAAGGCGGGGCCGGTCTGGCTCGAGCCGATGTCGCTCGACACGCCGGACAGCCCGCTGAAGAACGTCAAGGTGCGCCAGGCGGTCAGTCTCGCCATCGACCGCAAAGGGTTCAACGACGCCGAGATGGGCGGCCTGGGATTCCTGGAAGGCAACTGGATCCCGGCTGACTGGCCCGGCTCGCTCCAGCGGGACACGCCACCGACCGACGTCGCGAAAGCGAAAGCGTTGCTGGCCGAGGCCGGCTATCCGAACGGTTTCGAGGTCTCGCAGATCACGCCGCTGGGCGGCTACGGCTCGTTCGCCGAGCGGATCGCCTCGCAGCTGGGCGCGGTCGGGATCAAGACGAAGGTGAACACGATGGAGCGGGCGGCCTTCTACGACGCCCTGGCTCCAGGCCCGAACCGGCTCAAGGGGTTCGTGATTCAGCTCTCCGGCTCACCCGGCGACGCCGCCGCGCGCATCCGCGAGAACGCGCTCTGCAAGGGCGCCTTCTCCGGGATCTGCATGCCGGAGATCGATGACCCGATGAAGAAGTACGAGTCGTCGACGAGCGTTGACGAGCGCACGAAGATCCTGAACGAGATCCAGACGTACCTGCTGGACAACTACCTGATCATCCCGGTCCTGCGGCAGGCGCTGATCAACGTCCTGGGTCCGAGGATCGGGAACAAGACCGAAGACATCGAGGGCGCGATCCCGCAGTACGTCTACCTTGGGCCGTACGAGGACATCGAGATCAAGGAGTAGGGGGGCACGTCGATGCAGCGTTATCTGCTCCGTCGCCTCGGTTTCAGTGCGATCAGCCTGTTCCTGCTGAGCGTCTCGATCTTCGTCGTCATCCGCGCGACGGGTGACCCGGTCCGACTGATGATCGGGCCGGGCAGCCGCCCGGAGGACGTGGAGCGGGTCCGGACTGAGTGGGGTCTGGACCGCTCCTGGCTGGAGCAGTACGTCAGCTTCGTGGTGAACGTGGCGCACGGCGACTTCGGCACGTCGTTCCAGTATCGGCTGCCGGTCTGGGACCTTTATCTAGAACGCCTGCCGTACTCCGTCGAGCTGGCGTCGGCCGGGCTGCTGGTGTCTCTCCTGATCGGGATACCACTCGGGATCGTCACGGCGGTGAAGGTGGACACGATCTGGGACACCGTCTGCAAGATCATGGCGATGCTCGGGTTGTCGGTGCCGGGCTTCTTCGTCGGCCTGGTGATGATCATCGTGTTCGCGGTCAACTTGCGCTGGCTGCCGGCGTCTGGATCGGGAACGTGGGCGCATCTCGTGATGCCGTCGATGGCGCTCGGCTGGTACTTCGCCGCCTCGATGCTCCGGTTGACACGTAGCAGCATGCTGGAGGTGCTCGACAGCGAGTTCGTCAAGCTGGCCCGCTTGAAGGGCGTGCCGGAGAAGGTGGTCATCGTCAAGCACGCGTTCAAGAACGCCTTGATCCCGGTCCTGACCCTGGCCGGGATCAACTTCGTGATCATGATCAACGTGGCCGTGATCATCGAGACGATCTTCGCCTGGCCGGGGATCGGGCGGCTGCTCTTCGAGGGCATCAGCCTGCGGGACTTCCCACTGGTGCAGGGTGTGGTGCTGATGGCCGGGGTGATGGTGATCTCCATCAACCTGCTGGTCGACCTGCTGTACGCCGTGATCGACCCGAGGATCCGGTACTCGTAGCGAGGACCGACGCTCGCCCGGCGCCGTTGGCCGATCTGCCGACCGCGTCCGTAACCACAGCTCGTAGCGCGCACCGTCTACACAACGGAGTGAGGAGGCCAGAGCGACATGGCCGTAGAAGCTCGACCGCTCGCCGAGATCGGGTCCGTATCCGTCGTGCCGACCCGGGTGTCGCGGCTGCTCCGCGAGATCCCGGTCGTGCCGGCGCTCATCCTCGCGCTGCTCATCTTCGACGCACTCGCCGCCGATTTCATCGCGCCGCACGATCCGACCGTGCCGCTGCCGGGCGCCGGCATCAACAGCCCGCCGTTCTGGATGGAGGGCGGCAGCACCCAGGCGCTGCTCGGGACCGACTTCCAGGGGCGTGACGAGCTGAGCCGCCTGATCTACGGCGCCAGGGTCTCGCTGATGGTGGCGGTGACGGGAACCGCCGTCGCCGGCGGGCTCGGGATGCTGCTGGGGATCCTGGCGGGCTACCTGGGCGGCTGGGTGGATCAGGCGGTGATGCGCCTGACGGACGCCTGGCTCGCGCTGCCGTCATTGGTGTTCGCCATCTTCCTGGCGGCGCTGCTCGGCCCGGGCATCATGAACATCATCATCGTGTTTGGGCTGATCTACTGGACACGATACGCGCGGGTGATGCGTGGCGAGGTGCTCAGCCTGCGCGAGCGCGATTTCGTGCGGCTGGCGCAGGTGGCGGGGCTCAGCCACTGGCAGATCATCCTGCGTCACATCGTGCCGAACGTGCTGAACACCTGGATGGTGCTCGCCAGCCTGACGGTCGGCGTGGTCATCATCACCGAGGCGTCGCTCAGCTTTCTGGGGCTGGGGGTGCCGCCGCCGACGCCGGCCTGGGGCCTGATGCTGGCCGAGGCGCGCCGGACCCTGATGGGTGGCCAGTGGTGGCTGACGGTGATGCCGGGCTTCTGTATCTCCGTCGTGGTGCTCGCGGCCAACCTGTTCGGGGACTGGATGCGCGTCCGCCTCGACCCGAAGCAGCGAAACCTCTGATGGCCGAGCCGCTGCTACGCGTCACCGATCTCAGCACCAGCTACACGACGTTCGGCGGGACGCGCGTCGTGCGGGCCGTGGACGGCGTCAGCTTCGACATCGGGAAGGGCGAGTGCCTGGGGCTGGTCGGCGAGTCCGGCTCCGGCAAGACGACCACCTGTCTCTCGCTGCTGCGGCTGCTGCCGAAGGGCGCCGAGGTGACCGGCGGCCGTGTCGAGCTCGACGGCACCGACCTGATGCAGCTGTCGTCCGAACGGATGGAGAAGGTCCGCGGCGGGCGGATCGCGATGATCCTGCAAGACCCGATGGCCTCGCTCAACCCGCTGCTGACGATCTACGATCAGGTCGGCGAGCCGGCCTACTTCCACCGAGGCGAGCGCGGGAACACGCTCAAGGACCACGTGATCTCGCTGCTGCGGGCGGTGCGGATCCCGTCGCCGGACGTCCGGATGAGCGAGTTTCCGCACCAGATGAGCGGCGGGATGCGCCAGCGGGCGGTGGGAGCTATCGCGCTCTCCGGTGGCCCGGAGCTGATCATCGCGGACGAGCCGACGACGAACCTCGACGTGACGATCCAGGCGCAGTACCTGAACATGCTGAAGGACCTTCAGCGGCGGACCGGCGTGGCGCTGCTCTTCATCACCCACAACCTGGGCATCGTGGCGAAGATGTGCGACCGGGTGGCCGTGATGTACGCCGGCAAGATCGTGGAGCAGGGGCCAGTCCGGGAGCTGTTCCTGCGGCCACGCCACCCGTACACGAAGGCGCTGCTGAGCTCGATCCCGAAAATCGGCAACAAGGAGCCGCTCTACGCGATTCCCGGCCAGCCGCCGGACCTGTCGAGCCTGCCAGGGGGCTGCGCGTTCCATCCGCGCTGTTCGAGCGCCGTGGAGCGCTGTAGCACCGACGAGCCGATCGACTTCACGCTGGGCGAGCGGCACCAGGCGCGCTGCTGGCTGGCGGACGGCAGCAAGGTGGTGACCAACGGACAGGTCCTGCTGCCAATGTCGGCGGTGCAGACACATCCGGCCTCGGGCTGACGGAGGGGCGAAGGATGCTCGAAGTTCGTGGCCTGACGAAGCACTTCCCGGCCGGCGGCTCGGTCGGGGGGTGGCGCTCGAAGGGGTGGGTCAAGGCGGTAGACGGGATCGACTTCGCCATCGAACAGGGGCAGACGCTCGGGCTGGTCGGGGAGTCCGGCTGCGGCAAGACGACCACCACGAAGCTGCTCTTGCTGCTGGAGCGCCCGACCGCCGGCTCGATCGTATTCGACGGCCGAGACGTCTCGCTGTTGAAGGGGCGGGACCTGCTGGCGTACCGGCGGGCGGTGCAGGCGGTGTTCCAGGATCCGTACAGCTCGTTGAGCCCACGGATGCGGGTGGGGGACATCATCGCGGAGCCGCTGGAGGCGCAGGGCTCGCACTCGAAGCAGACGATCAAGGAGAAGGTGGGCGAGGCGCTGGAGATGGTCGGGCTCAACCCGTTCCACGCCCGGCTGTACCCGCACGAGTTCAGCGGCGGCCAGCGCCAGCGCATCGCCATCGCCAGGGCGGTCGCCACGCAGGCACGGCTGGTCATCCTGGACGAGCCGGTCTCGGCGCTCGACGTGTCGATCCGCGCCCAGATCATGACGCTGCTGGAGGAGCTCCAGAGCCGGCTCGGAATGAGCTACCTGTTCATCGGGCACGACCTGGCGACGGTCACGCACATCAGCCACCAGATCGCGGTGATGTACCTGGGCAAGATCGTGGAGGTCGGGGACAGCCAGGAGCTGAGCCTGAACCCGCGCCACCCGTACACCCAGGCGCTGTTCGCGGCGGCGCTGCCGTCGTACCCGGACGATCCGCGCGACGACCTGGTGGTGACCGGCGAGGTGCCGAGCGCGCTCAACCCGCCGTCAGGGTGCCGGTTCCATCCGCGCTGTCCCTCGGTGATGGCGCATTGCTCGGAGCGCCAGCCGGAGCTAATCCAGCTTGGCGAGCTGCGGCGGGCGGCCTGCTTCCTCTACGACGAGGCGTCGGCGTCGAACGGGCGCGAGGTGGGTGCAGCGGTCGGCAGCTGAAGCGGCGCGGACGCCTCAGCGGGCGGCCAGACGACCTGCTTCTGGCCGCCCTGCCACTGCACGACCACCATCTCGTGGCCGACCTGCCGGCCGGAGACGGGATCGAGGCGAAAGCGCCCGTAGAACGTCGTCAGGTCGAGCATGGCGGCGGCGGCACGGACGGCGGCGTCCTCCACCGTGCCGGCGACGGTGACGGTGTGGGCCGCGACGAGGCCGGCGGCGTACGCCTGGGCGGCCGGGTAGTCCGGCTCGACGCCGAAGCGGTCCCGGAACGCGGCGACGAAGTCGGCCGAGGTCGGGCCGAGATCGGGCCGGCGCGCGGGTGACGTGGCGGTCGGCTCCCACTGGCTCGGACCGACGAAGCGGTCAGCAGCTGACCCGAGCGTCTCGCGGAAATGCTCGATGGGGGCGGCGACCAGCGCGACGAGCGACGATGTCATCCCGGCGGCGCTGAGCTGGCGGGCGAAGGCGAGATCGGCCCGGTGGTCCCGACGCCGAGGATCAGGTCTGGCCTCGGCTGCGAGAGCAACGACGTCACCCCACCTTCCGGGGGCGCTGGGGTTGGGGGCGCTGGGCGTGGGGGGCGCAATGGTGCGCCGTACAAGGTCCGTCCTGGTAGGGCGCAATTCATTGCGCCCCCGTCGTGCGCCCTCAGTCATTGCGCCCTCAGTCATTGCGCCCTCAGTCATTGCGCCCTCAGTCATTGCGCCCTCAGTCATTGCGCCCTCAGTTATCGCGCCCTCAGTCATTGCGCCCGCCTGCTCGCCCTTTCCGCGCCGGAGTGGGGGCGGGGGTTGGCGTCATGTGCTGGATAGGGCTGGTCGAGGATGATCTGGAGGCCGAGGCGGGCGGCGTGGGTGCGAGCGCCCTCGGCGACGGCGCTAGGGAAGGTGCCGGTCGCGCCGTAGAGTAGGGCGACTGAGGGGGCGGGGCGGCCATACTGGGTAGCGATGTGGGCGGCCAGGTCGAGAACGGGCGTGAAGTAGCCGCTGGCCGCCGCCGTGAAGCTACGACGCGCTGGAAGCTGGCGGATGGCGTCCGACGAGCCGCCGTGGTTCAGAGCACCCGGCCGTGTCGCTCGGAGACCTGGGCGGCGGCAAGAGCAGCACGCTGGAGTAGGGGCCGAACAGCAGTTGGACGCGGTCTTTGAGGATCAAGTGCTCGGTGGCGGCGGCGGCGCCCGCGCGGGTGCTGCCGTCGTCGTAGACACGCAACGTGATGGGACGCGGCGGCCCGGCTGGATCGACGACCAGCCGCCCGGCGTCGTCCAGGTGCTCGGCCCAGAGTTCCCGGCCGCGCTGCTGCTCGCCCTGGACCGCGAATCGCCCGCTGAGCGAGAGTGCCGCCCCTGCCGTGACCTCCCCATCGGACACGAGCCCGGGCTACTCCTGTGGTCCGTCGAGCGGCGGATCGGTGTAGTCGTCGCCGTCGCCGTCTGAGTCGATGGTGATGATGTCGTCGTCCGTCTCGCGGAGCGTGCGCATGAGGGGGCCTCCGTGCCGGATACATCGAGCCGGCGGGAGTGCGTAACAGGCAGAGACGAGCTGGCTTCCCCTCTCCCGCGCGCGGGAGAGGGGGCAGGGGTGAGGGTTTGTCAGTCGGCGGCCGGCTTGGGTGCGACGGTCGGGCCGGACGAGGCGTTCATCACGACGGTTTGAATATTGGTAAACTCGCGAATTCCGAACGCGCCAAGCTCACGACCGTAGCCGCTTCGCTTGACGCCGCCGAACGGCATCCTCGGGTCGGAGGCGACCATGCCGTTGACGAAGACGGCGCCGGCCTCGATACGCCGAGCCAGCAGCTTCGCCCGCTCCAGGTCGCTGGTCCAGAGCGCGGCGCCCAGGCCGTATTCGGTGTCGTTCGCGAGGGTCACGGCCTCGTCCGGGTCCTTGACCCGCACGACCGCCGCCACTGGCCCGAACGTCTCCTCGCGGAACGCCGGCATGTCCAGCGAGACGCCGTCCAGGACGGTCGGGGCGTAGAAGTAGCCGCGCCGGTCGATCGCCTTGCCGCCGATGATCGCTTTGGCGCCCCGGTTGAGCGACGCGTCCACCTGGGCGATGAGCGTCTCGCGGAGGTCAGGCCGTGCGAGCGGGCCGACATTCGTCTCGCGGGCGGAGGGGTCGCCGACGCGCATAGCGCTGACCGCCTCCGAGAACCGCTCGACGAACTCGTCCGCGACGCTCTCCTCGACGATGAACCGCTTGGAGGCGATGCAGCTCTGGCCGCTGTTCTGGTTGCGCGCGCGGGCGGCGGTGGTGGCGGCGGCGTTCAGGTCGGCGTCGGCCAGCACGACGAACGGGTCGGAGCCGCCCAGCTCCAGCACCTGCTTCTTCAAGTGGCGGCCGGCGGTGCTGGCGACGCGCTCGCCCACCTCGCTGGAGCCGGTCAGGGTGATCGCCGCGATCCGCGGGTCGCCGATCAGCGGCTCGACCTTCGAGCCGGGCACCAGCAGCGTGCGGAAGACGCCGTCTGGCAGGCCGGCCTGCTTGACCGCCTGCTCGATGCTGAGGGCGGCCTTCGGCACGTTCGAGGCGTGCTTGAGGATGGCGGTGTTGCCGGCCATCAGGGCGGGCGCCAGGAATCGGATCACCTGCCAGAACGGGAAGTTCCACGGCATGATCGCCAGCACCACGCCGAGCGGCTCGAAGGCGACGTAGCTCTCGGTGACGCCGATGTCAGCCGGCTCCGGCGTGACGAAGCGCTCGGCGTTCTGCGCGTAGTACTCGCAATTCCAGGCGCACTTCTCGACCTCGGCCTCGGCCTCGACGATCGGTTTGCCCATCTCGGCGGTGATCGTGCCGGCAAAGGCGGCCTTGTTCTCGCGGAGGACACGGGCCAGCGACATCAGGCCGGCCGTGCGCTCGGCGAACGAGGTGGTGCGCCACTGCTTCTGCTTCTCGTACACCTGATCCAGGGCGGACTCGACTTCCTGGGGGGTGTGCTCCTGGAACGTCTCGAGGACTTCTTCGGTTGCCGGGTTGATCGATTGCATCACCATGGCAAGCTGAACCTCCGTCTCGGTCAGGCGTCAACGCTGACTCTGATAGGGTAGTCCACGACAGGCATCGGCGGCTCGGGTACGGATCGGTGGGGTCAGCGTGCCGCGACTGGCGTACGCTCCGATTCCTGCGTGGAAGGCGGGCCAGACGGAGATCCGTGCGCGCGTGGCCCACGTTGGCGCAGCTCGCGCGGCATGTCCGGGATCAGGAAGGTGAGCGGGATGGCTGCCAGCAGCATGATGCCGTAGGCCGTGAAGGCGAGACGGAGCCCGGCGGCCTTGTCCTCGCTCATTTCGAGGATCACCACGATCAGCGCGGTGCCGATGATGCCGCCTGTCGAGCGGCACATGCCGCGCATCGCGGAGATGATGCCGGCCCGCTCCGGAACGAGGTCGAGAATGGCGTTGTTCGAAGCCGGCATGACCAGACCGGTCCCGAGCCCGGAGAAAGCGACAATCGACGCCATCAAGAGGAACGGCGCGACGGTCACGGGTCCGACCTCGGCGCCGTTCCAGCCCTGGCCGAGGATCACGTTGGAGGCCGCGATGATCGCCAGGCCGGCGACGATCGGCCAGCGGTAGCCGAGCCGCACCAGCAGGAAGCTCGTCACCGTGCCGAGCAGGATCGAGGTCACGGAGCGCGGCGTCAGGATCGCGCCGCTCTCCAGCGGCCCCATGCCGTACTGGACGGCTGCGAAGTAGGGGACGAAGGAGAAGCAGCCCCAGACGCAGGCACCGAACAGGAAGTTGTGGACGTTGACGACCAGGAACGGATGCTTCGTGACCAGCTCCAGGTCGATGATCGGCTGCTCGACACGGCGCTCGTGGCGATAAAAGACGACGAAGAGCGCGCCGCTCGCGACGAGCAACAGCCAGAACGTCGGCGTGTGGAGGATGGACGGATCCTGTCCCACGAAGGTGAGATCCATCAGCAGCGCGACGATAGCGCCGGCGAACAGGCCGGCTCCGAGCAGGTCGAGCTTGCGCGCTGGCGCGGCGGTGTCAGTCGCGCGGCGGTCATACGCGGCGATCTGGCGGATCAGGAGCGGCACGACGATCAGCCCGACCGGGGCGTTGACCAGGAAGAGGACCCGCCACGAGAAGTGCTCCAGCAGCAGCCCGCCGACGTTCGGCCCGATGATCCCTCCCAGCGGGAAGATCGACGTAAAGAGGCCGAGCATCCGGTTGCGCTGATCGGCGAAGACGCGGGCGATGATCGAGACGGCTGACGGCATGATGCCGCCGCCACCCATCGCCTGGAGCACGCGGCAGGCGATCAGGACGTAGATGTTGGGCGCCAGTCCGCACAGCAGCGAGCCGAGCATGAAGATGACGACGCAGATGACGAAGACGCGCATCTGCCCGAACTGCTCGGCCAGCTTCCCGATGACGGGCATGGCGACGGTCTGGGTCAGGGCGTAGCCGGTCAGCGTCCAGCCGGCCAGCGCGAGCGACGTGTCCAGGTCAGTGACGAGCGTGCGCAACGCCACCGACACGATGGTGGAGTCGATGGCGAACATGAGCATGCAGAGCGCGGCCAGGCCGTAGAACAGGTAGCGGTTGACCGACATGCTGCTCGCCGGCATCGCGGTGGAGGACACGCCACACTCCCGCGCGGCGCCATCATCGCCGAGGGCCGGCCGCCGTCGCCTGGGCAGGGTACCACGACGACGCGGCATGGGTCAGGTGCGGGGGCTCCCCGTGCGAGCGGGAGCCCCCCACCCGCGAGCGGCTTAGCTGGGGCGAACCTCGAACTTCCGGGTCGCGATGCGAGCGGAGTTGTTCTTGTTGCGGACGATCACCTGGAGCGACGCCTCGCCCTTCTTGGTGACCGCCGTCGGCACGGTGAAGCGCCAGGTGCACTTGCCGTTCCCGTCCGGATTCTTGGTCTCGCCGCGGGTGCCGGGCAGCCCGCCCGGCCAGGCGACGACCGCCTCGCACGACGACCGGTTCTTCGCGTCCGTGTTGAGGGTGACCTTGAACTCCTGGCCGACCTTCACCTCTTTCGGCGCTTCTTCGAGGTCGAGGCCGATGTTCACGTCGCCCTGGTGGATGGTGTCGCCCTTCGAGACTCTGAACTCGTCGTCGAGGGTCGCGGTGCCGAGGTCACCCGACAGCGAGACCTTCAGTTTGGCGGTGCCCGTCTTGACGTCAGGAGCGAGCAGCAGCTTCCATTCGCAGCGGCCGTCGTCGATCTGGACGCCGCCGTAGTTGGTGTCTGGCGAGTTGTTGTACGCCACGATCAGCGAGCAGGCGCCCTGCTTCATGTTGGTCCGGACGGCGACCTTCAGCTCGTTCCCGACGTCGATGTCTTCTGGCTTGTCGACGAACTTCGCCTCGACGGCGTTCGGCGTTTTGGTGGGGGTGACGCTCGGCTTTGCCGTCGCGGCCGAGCTCGGCGTGGGCGTGGGCGTGAGGGCGCCACTGGCCTGGGCGACGGTGCCCGGGGTTGGCGAAACAGGCGAGCTCGAGGCGGCGGCCGCGGCTGGCGGCGGGCTCGTGCCGGCTGCGCTGCTGGCCTCGGGCGCGGTCGTCATGGGGGCGGGCGCCGCCGCCGCTGGCACCGGTGCCGGCGGGGCGGACGCGGGCGCCGACCGCGGGGGCGGAATGGTCGAGACGGTGCGCGAGCTGGTCGGCGGGTCGGCTGGCGGGGTGGTGGCCGGGTCGGTCTCCCAGGCCAGGCGCTCGCCGTTCGGTCGGCTTTCGAGGCCGTTCGGCCCGTTCAGCCAGGTCGTGACGCCGTCCGTGAACGCGGTGACGTTGTCGGCCTTGCGCCACACCAGCAGGCCGCCGGTGGTGCGCTGCTCCGAGTTGCCGTTCTCGACGTTGAAGTGCTCGCTCTCCAGGCAGTCGCCGACGAGCTGGGAGCCGAGGAGATGCCTCAGCGTGGCGAATCCGCCGGCGAAGATGCAGGTGGACTGTCCGTTCGCGGCGGTCGATCCGTTCAGCAGGATGAGCGTGGCGACGACCAGAAGCGTCGCGGATAGGCGCCACATCGCCAGCCTCCGTGTCTGGGAAGGATGTGCGCCGCGCCTGAGCGGGTGGGGCGGCGCCTGGTGAGCCACTCTACGGCAGGTCGTCGCGGGTCCGGTCACGATGTCACGAATGACGACGATCTCATGACATGTCTGTAATGACGGCGTGATCGAATCGACGGGTTGGCGGCCGTGGCTCGCGCTTTCGTCGCGTCGAGATGTATCTGCCCGTGACGAATCTGCAATACACGTCGCCCACCTGGCCATGTCCGACGCGCGCTCGCGGCTCGACGGTAGAACGGAACGGCGGCGGGGAGGGCGCGACCTGCCGGGTCCGGACGGTGTGCGGACGGGCAGTCGCGCCCTCTCAGTCGCGCTACGAGACGCGGTCGCGATACGGGGCCAGTGCGATCAGCTCGCCGCGCACGCGCCGGACGGCTGGCTCGTGCTACAAGTCCGGCTGCGCGTCATGTCAGCATGAGCTGAACGCCGGCCCAGCCTGACCCGTCGGCGATCGACTGCCGGACTGACATCGCGGTCGCCGTCGATCTCCGCGCACAGTACGATCGTGGAGCGAGAGCACGTTGAGCACGCCTGAGCCGCGCCAGCCGAACATCGTCCTGTTGCTGATCGACGACCTGGGTTGGCGCGATCTCGGCTGCTACGGCAGCACGTTCTACGAGACGCCCGCTCTGGACCGACTGGCGGCGGAGGGGGCGCGTTTCACCGACGCGTACGCCGCCGCGCCGGTCTGCTCCCCGACCAGGGCCAGCCTGCTGACCGGCAAGTACCCGGCCCGGGTCGGGGTGACCCAGTACATCGGCGGGCACGGCGTGGGCAGGCTGCTCGACGTGCCGTACCACTGGCTGCTGCCGACCCACGAGTACTCGTTGGCGCGGGCGCTCCGCGACGGCGGCTACCAGACCTGGCACGTCGGCAAGTGGCATCTCGGCCCACGGCGGACCTGGCCGGAGCAGCACGGCTTCGACGTGAACGTCGGCGGCTGCGAGTGGGGCCACCCGGCCAACGGCTACTTCAGCCCATACGGCTGCCCGACGCTGACGGATGGACCGGACGGCGAGTACCTGACCGACCGCCTGACCGACGAGGCGATCCGCCTGATCGAGCAAGCTGGCGACCGACCGTTCTTCCTGAACTTCTGGCACTACGCCGTGCACATCCCGATTCAGGTGCCGGCCGAGCTGGTCGAGAAGTACCGTCAGAAGGCCGCTCGGCTCGGCCTCGACCGGGTCGAGCCATTCGAGACGGGCGAGCACTTCCCGGTCTGGCATCAGCGTCACGACCGAGTCCAGCGTCGCGTGGTCCAGTCCGATCCGGCCTACGCCGCGATGGTCGAGAACCTGGACACGAACGTCGGGCGGCTGCTGGCGGCGCTCGAACGGACCGGGCAGGCCGACAACACGATCGTGATCTTCACCTCGGACAACGGCGGGCTCGCGACGGCCGAAGGCTCGCCGACTTGTAACGCGCCGCTCGCCGAAGGCAAGGGCTGGATGCAGGACGGCGGCGTGCGCGAGCCACTGATCGTGCGCTGGCCGGGAGCGATCGCGCCTGGGACCGAGCTCTCCGAGCCGCTGACGACCCCAGACTTCTACCCGACGCTGCTCGCGGCTGCCGGACTACCGCCACAGCCCGAGCAGCACGTGGACGGGGTGGACTTCTCGCCGCTGCTGCGTGGCGAGCCGTTCACGCGCGGCCCGATCTTCTGGCACTACCCGCACTACAGCAATCAGGGCGGGACGCCGTCAGCTGGCGTGCGGGACGGCGATTGGAAGCTGGTCTACGCGTTCGAGACGAAGACATCCACGCTCTACAACATCCGCGCAGACATCTCCGAGCAGCACGACCTGGCCGCGGCCCATCCCGAGATCACCGCGCGCCTGGAGCGGACGCTGCTGGCCTGGCTCCCAACGGTCGGCGCGCAGATTCCGGCGCCCAACCCCCAGGCGAGCGCATTTCCAGACCTGGCGGGGTAGCTCCTACCCTGCCAGGTGGACGGCTCGCCCGACGTATGACGTATTGTCGCGACACGAGCGATATGGGGTCTGCGCGATGCGTCCGGTGCGCGCCGCTCAGCGGGGACATTCCGAACGCCCCCGCCGCGCGCCAACTGGTGAGGGACTCGTCATCCGCCGGTGGTGCCGACGGCGAGCGCCTCGTCTCGGAGCGGCTCAACTCCGCAGAAGTCGGGACGGCACCAGGACCGGTGGTGACATTCGCCGAGCCCCTCGCGCCCGCAATCCTCACAGACCCAGCCCGTACAGTGCATGTCGTCCTGATGGCGATCGCAAGCCTCGATTCGCGCGTGCGTACAAGAGATCATCGTTGACTCCCTGCGCTTGCAAGGCGACTGCCGCTCCTGGCGGCGCGATCAGTCCAAGCGCCGACCGATCGACAAGACTTGCGGGCAGGATCTCGTGACGACGCCTCCGGCACTCGTGACGCGCCCGACAAGACGGGCCACGAGCTCATAGTTCACATGCTCCCGCAATCCGTCGACTCGAGGCCGTGGCAATCGTCCCATCGTCCGCGGGACAGGTGCCCCGAAGGCGCCCACCTATCGTGTCGAGGCCGGCTCCTCCAGCGCGTAGTCGACGGCCTCGTCCAGGCTCATCGCGCTTCCCTGGCACCAGGCCGCGTCAAAGCCCGTAGCACCAAGCACGGCTCGGACGGCTGCGACCGAGTCTTCGAAGCCCCCGGCACCGGAGGTCGTCGCCAGCGTCACGCCCATCACCTCATGCAGGCGGCTGACCGCTGCCAGCAGACGCGCGGCACCGTCCGCATTCTCGACGTCAGCCGCCAGGTAGGCCAGACCTGCTAGCTCGTACAGCATACAGGAGTGGTCACCAAACTCTCGCGCCAGTGTCAGCGCTTCGCGGTACTGCGCACGGGCTTGCTCCACGTCGCCCCGCTGGCGGGCCAGGAGGCCGAGGTAGCGCAGGGCGAATTGAATCGTGTGCACGTCACCGTCAGCACGCCCAAGGGCAAGGCTTCGATCGAACAACAGCCTGGCGGAGTCGAGGTCGCCGGCAGCCCAGGCAGCCAGTGCTTCCACACAGACAATCGGATGGTCACAATCACCCTGACGACGAATATCGTCAGAAAGCGTCAGGCACTCCTCCACTAACACCTTTGCCCGGTCACGCGCGCCCAACCGCCCCTGCACCTCGGCAGCACGGGCGAGAGCCTCCGCGAGGCGGTCAGGATCGCCCAGCGCCCGCCATGCGGCCACGGCTTCGTCGGTCCGTTGGCAGGCCTCGGCCTGATTGCCCATCTGGCGGGCGAGGGACCCGGCTACGACGAGCGCCCTGGCATGCGCCATGGTGCCGGCGGGCGCGCGGGCCAGGAGGCGATCGACATATTCTTTGCCCTGTCGGAGATGACCACGAAGGCGCCAGAACCAGTCGGCGGCCCCGGCGATGCGTGCGGTAATCTCGATTCTGGATGCTTCTTCGTCATCACCAGTACCGTCCCCACGTGACTGGTCGGATGTTGCCAGGCCCCATTCGATAGCAGCGCGAAGGTTGTCGTGCTCAGCCTCGAAGCGATTCAGCCAGAACGACCCTTGTGGCCCGCGAAGATGCGACCGGGCTAGCTCGGCGAATTCAAGGAAGAATTCGGCGTGTCGGCGGCGGACTCCTTCGGCTTCGCCGCTTGCCTCGAGCCGCTCGCCAGCGAGCTCTCGAATCGTCTCGAGCATGGCGATGCGCGGATCACGGTCCGAGCCAGGGATCTGCCGCGCGAGGCTCTTGTCCACCAGGGAAGCGACCCCATCCAGCACGTCCGCGTGCAAGGTACCGTCAGAATCGCAGACCGCCTCGACCGCCTCGAGTGCGGAGCCGCCGACGAACACCGAAAGCCGACGGAACAGGCGCTGCTCCGCTTCGTCCAGCAGCTCGTAGCTCCAATCGATCGTATTGCGCAGCGTCCGCTGGCGCTCCGGCAGGTCGCGGGCTCCGCCCGTGAGCAGCGGCAGGCGATGCTCCAGTCGCGTCAACAGGGCCTCTGGACTCAGCAGCTTGACTCGCGCTGCTGCGAGCTCGAGCGCCAGGGGCAGGCCATCGACGCGGCGGCAGATCTCTGCGACCGCCACCGCCGTCTCGTCGGTGATCGTGAAGTCGGGGCGGACGTCGCTCGCACGCTCGACAAAGAGTGCCACCGACGGCCACGTAGCGACGGTGCTGGCAAGCATCTGGGTTTCAGGTGGTGGCGACGCGAGGGGGGACACCGGGAATTCGCGCTCGCCGCGCAGGTGCAAGGGAGCGCGGCTCGTCACCAGCACCTTGAGATCGGGGCACGACGCGAGCAACGTCGCCACGAGCGTGCCGGCCGGCAGGATCTGCTCGAAATTGTCCAGCAGGAGCAGCAAACGTCTGTCGCGCAGGTAAGCCGTCAGGCTCTCGAGAACCGGGCGACTCCCGAGCTCGTGAACCCCTAATGCCTGGCCAATCGTCGGTGCCACCAGGTCTGGATCACGAATCGGTGCCAGACCGACGAAGATGGCACCGTCGCTGAACTGGTCGATCAACTCGGCCGCTACCTGTAAGCCGAGCCGAGTCTTGCCAGTCCCGCCGGGGCCGGTCAGGGTAACCAGGCGGGTGTCAGCACTGCTGAGGAGGCCCAGCACCGCCTTGACGTCATCCTCACGCCCGATCAGCGGCGTCGGCTGGATCGGCAGCTTGTGCCGTGCGGTGTCCAGCGACCTCAATGGAGGGAACGCCGACGGCAGACCAGGAACGTTTAGCTGGTAGACGTGCTCGTGGCGGATCAGATCCTTGAGGCGATGCTCGCCGAGGTCTGCCACCGTCACGACTGGCGGAAGCGCATCCCGTGTCAACTCGAACGCTGCCTGAGACAAGAGCACTTGCCCACCATGGCCAACGCTCATCAGCCGTGCCGCACGATTGAGCGCGGGGCCGTAATAATCGCCGCCGCGCTCTTCGGCCGAGCCCGTGTGGAGCGCCATCCGCACCCGCAATGGTCCGACCTCCCCCCACGTTTCGGCCTGAAGACGTTGCTGGGCATCGAGTGCGGCAGCCACGGCATCGGGAGCCCGGCCGAACGCGGCGTGGAAGGCGTCGCCCATCGTCTTGACGACGTAACCGTCATGCTGCTCGATCGCCGAGCGCAGGATCGCATCGTGCCGCGCAAGAGCCGCCCGCATCGTGTCGGGGTGATGCTCCCAGCGGGCGGTGCTGCCCTCGATGTCGGTGAACAGGAACGTCACCGTTCCGCTCGGCAACCCGGCCATCGGCTTGCTCCTCGAACTTCTCAGCCTGCTCGTCCCAACGACGATCTGGTCGCCGGTGACCCAATCTGGCGTGGAGGTATCACGTTGACGAGCGCTGTGGCAAGCCGTCAGCAGCGTACCTGCGAGAGAATTCGGACCGACCCTTCTGGGCGACGTACCATCAGCGCGACAAAAGCGATACAGATTCTACGTGGTAGGTCTGGGGGAACATGTCGAGGGGCTGGACCGAGCGCAGCTGGTAGCCGCCTTCGCGGAGGATCGCCAGGTCACGGGCCAGGGTGGCAGGCTCGCACGAGACGTAGACGATTCGCTCAGGCTCGGCGGCGATCAGCGCGTCGAGGACCGGGCGCTCGCAGCCGACGCGGGCAGGATCGAGCAGGACTTTGGTCGGGCGCTCGATCAGGTTCGGGAGCACGTCCTCGACCTTGCCGGCGATGAAGCGCAGGCTGGGCAGGTCGCGGCAGTTCTGCTCGGCGTCCTTGACGGCGGCCGGCGACTCTTCGATGCCGACGACCTGACGGACGAACGGCGCCAGCACCGCCGAGAATGTGCCGACGCCGCAGTAGGCATCCACTACCACGTCGTCAGGCTGGGGGTCCAGCCGGTCCATCCCGAGCAGCACCAGTGTCTCCGCGATCGAGAGGCCGTCTGAGGCGATCAGGTGGCCGAACCGCTCCACGATCTTGGGCGACGGGAAGGCTGGACTGCGCGGCTCGCGGCGCGTGTTCACCTGGAAGAACGCCGGCGCCGCCACCCGGAACCGCCGCCCGAGCAGCTCCTCGTACAGCTCGGTCTGGCCGGAGGGAATGGTGTCGTCGGGCCAGCAGGCCGCGTCTTCGTGGTCTGGCTCCGAGGCGGCGCCCAGGCCGTGCGGACGCTCGGCGCCCGCCCCGAACGTGTCGGTGGTCCGCTCGACCTCCTCGTCGGAGAGCGGAACCGGCTCGCCCAGATGTGGCAGCTCGGGATTGACGAGGACGTCGCCGGTGTTCGACCCGACCCTGATCGAGAGCTGGTGGGCGCGAAAGCCCGGCAGTCGCCGCTGGAGATGATCCAGGACGTCGTTGACCTTCTCGTGCATCAGCCAGCAGTGGTCGATGCGGATCAACTGGCGCGTCCCGGACCGCGTGAAGCAGAGCTCGCCGAACCGCCGCCCGACCGTGAACCGGGCGTGATTGCGGTAGTGCCACGGCTCAGCCATCCCGATGGTCGGCAGCACCAGGCTGTCGGCGTCCTCGAAATGTCCGATCCGGCGTAGCTGCTCGGCCACGATGCTGCGCTTGAACCGAAGCTGCGCCTCGTAGCTGGCGTGCTGCCACTGACAGCCGCCGCAGACGCCGAAATAGGCGCAGGGAGCCGTCACGCGGTCCGGCGACGCCTCGACGATCTCGACAATCTCGGCGCGTGCGTAGTCCGGCTTGTCCAGGGTGATCTCGGCGACGACGGTCTCGCCGGGCAGGCCGTACGGCACGAAGAAGACGCGCCCCTCGTGCCGGCCAATCGCCTCGCCGCCGTGCGCGACGCCGCTCAGCTCCAGGGTGACCCGCTCGCGCGGGCCAGCGGGCTGCCGCTGGCGGTACCGACTGCGCTTCGCCACGATGGCTACGAGTCGGCTCGCCCGCTGACGGGGGCGGGCGAGGTGGCTGGAGGGTGAGGGCCGTCGGCGGGCGAGGAGGCGGGAGAGTGAGAGCCTGCGGCGGGCGAGAAGGTCGGAGGCTCGAGGTCGTTCCCGCCAGTCAGCGGCGGTGCTGCGCTCCCGGGGGCGCCGTGACGCTTCGCCTCGAACCGCTCGATGCCGGCCTTGACCCAGTCCGGAATGCGGACCGGCCGCAGCGTCTCGTGCGCCAGCAGCGCGTGCTCGGTGTAGCCGCTGGCGACCAGCACGCGGTCGTCGTCGCGGCGCACCTCGTACTCGATGCGAAAGCGGACCTTGCCCATCGAGACGCAGCGGGTCCAGAGGCTCAGCTCGTCGTCGAACTTCGCCGGCAGGTGGTAGCTGACGTGGGCGGTGGTGACGGCGCCGGTCATCTTCGCGTCTTCCAGCGAGCGGTAGTCGATGCCGGCCGAGCGCAGGTACTCGACGCGCGCCACCTCGAAGTAGGTCAGGTAGTTGGCGTAGTAGACCACGCCCATCGCGTCCGTCTCGGCGTAGCGGACGCGGAGCTTGTGGCAGTGGGTGAAGCCGGACACGCCTGATTCGGCTCGCTTCGGGCCAGCAGACGTGGCGGCGGTCTCGCTCAAATCGCGCCCTCCTGCCGGAGCCGCGCGATCTCCTCGTCGCCAACACCGAGCTCGCGCAGCACCTCGTCGGTGTGCTCGCCGAGCATCGGCGGGTGGCGGCGGATCGTGCCGGGCGTGTCGCCGTGCTTGTACGAAATGCCAGACATGGTCAGGGTGCCGATGGTTGGATGCGGGACGTCAACTCGCATGTTGCGGGCCAGCACCTGCGGATCCTCGAACACCTCGGCGATGCTGTTGACCGGGCCGGCCGGAACTCCAGCCGCCAGCAGCGCGTTCACCCACTCGCTGGCGGTGCGGGCTGGCAACACCGACTCGATGAGATCGGTCAGCTCGGCGCGGTGGGCCACCCGCCGCGGGTTGTCGTGGAAGCGTGGGTCGTCGATCCATTCCGGGTGGCCGAGCACGCGGCAGAAGTCACGCCACTGCCGGTCGTTGAGCGCACCGAAGGCGAAGTAGCGGTCGCTCGCCTTGAACGTCTGGTACGGCACCAGGCTGCTGTGGCCGTTCCCGATCCGGGGCGGCAGCTGGCCGGTCGCGAAGTAGTCGGTCGCCAGGTGGATCAGCCAGCCGACGACCGTCTCCAACAACGAGAGATCCACGCGCTGCCCGTGGCCGGTCCGATCCCGATGGTGGATCGCGGCCAGCACCGCCGAGCAGCCGCTCATCGCCGTGGTCAGGTCCGCGATGGCGACGCCGTACTTCATCGGCTCGCCGTCAGGCTCGCCGGTGACGCTCATGATGCCGCCCATCGCCTGGCCCATGTAGTCGTAGCCGGGGCGCTCAGCGTACGGCCCGGTCCGCCCGTAGCCGGTGATGGACGTGTAGACGAGGCGGGGATTCAGCGGGCGCAGGACGTCCTCGTAGCCGAGGCCCATCCGCTCCATCGTGCCGACCTTGAAGTTCTCGACCAGGATGTCGGCATCCTTCACCATCTGAAGCAGCAGCTCGCGGCTGCGCGGATGCTTGAGGTTCAGGGTCAGGCTGCGCTTGTTCCGGTTGATGGCGAGATAGTAGGTGCTCTCGCCCTGGACGAACGGTGGCCCCCAGCGGCGGGTGTCGTCGCCGGAGCCGGGCTGCTCGATCTTGACGACGTCGGCGCCCATGTCCCCGAGCATCATGGTCAGGTATGGTCCGGCCAGGACGCGGGTCAGATCGACGACCTTCAGATCGGCGAGCGGCCCGGCGACGCTCGGGCCAGCCGTGTCACCGGGCGGAGTTGTGCGTGGTTCAGCAGGCATCGCGCAAGTGTACCACCCGCCAAGCGCCCATAATCTGATGAGAGACGATCCAGTCCTCTGCGCTCGGGCCAGAGCAGGGAGGCGAATGACTGCCCAGATCACCGTCCGCACCGCCGCCGAGGCCGACTGGCCGGCTTTCGTCGAAACGCTGGCGATCGCGTTTGGCGCGATCATGCCCGACGACGAGCAAGCCCGCTGGAAACGCCTGCTCGACTTCTCGCACCTGTTGGTAGCGACAGATGAGCACGCCGGGCGCGAGGTTGTCGTCGGCACGGCCGGCTGGCTGCCGTTCGACATGGCCGTGCCGGGCGGCGAGCTGCCGGTCGCGGCGGTGACGATGGTCACGGTCCGCCCGACCCACCGACGGCAGGGCATCCTGCGCCGGCTCATGTCCCGGCAGTTCGACGACTTCCGGGCCGAGGGTCGGGCCGTGGCCACGCTCTGGGCATCGGAAGCGCCGATCTACCCGCGCTTCGGCTACGGGCTGGCCTTTCTGAAGGGAACCACCGAGATCGAATCGCGCCGAGCACAGTTTCTGGGCGACCCGGCGCCGGCCGGGCAGACCCGCCTGATCGACGAGGCCGAAGCACTGGACAAGCTGCCCGACTTGTACGACCGAGCCTGCCACGCCATTCCCGGCAGCTTCCGACGCACGCGGACATGGTGGGAGGAACGTGCGTTGCTGGGACGGGGACATGGGCCATCCAGCGGCTGGCTGCGCTGGCTGTTGCTAGAGATCGACGGCCGCCCAGAGGGGTACGCGCTGTACCGAATCACACCCGACTGGGGCACCCACTCATTGCCGAATCATCGGCTCGACGTAATCGAGGCGCTCGGAACCTCGCCGGTGGCGACCCGCGAGGTCTGGCGCTACCTGTTCAGCGTCGATCTGGTGGGCGTCGTGCGGACCCACCGGCTCAACGCCGACCACCCGCTGTCGTTGATGCTGGCAGATCCACGTCGGCTGCGGCTCAACGTCTCGGACGGCACCTGGATTCGGCTGGTGGACGTGCCGGCTGCGCTGGCCGCGCGAACGTATCCCTCCGATGGAGCGGTGACGTTCGAGCTGACGGACGAGCAGTGCCCGTGGAACGCCGGCGTCTGGACGCTCGTCGCTGGCACCGGTGGCGCGGAGCTGAAGCGCTCGACCGCTGCGCCCGAGCTGCGCCTGTCGGCCAGGGAGCTGGCCGCGATGTACCTGGGGACGGTGCGCTGCACGAGCCTGCTGCGGGCCGGCCGGGTGGAGGAGGTCAGCCCGGGCGCGGCCTCGCGAGCGGACGCGCTGTTCCGCTCGGACGTGCCGGCCTGGTGCCTGGACGATTTCTGAGCGGCGAGCAGGCGAGCAGGCGAGCAGACGAGCGGCGAGCAGACGAGCGGTGAGCAGAATGGTGCTCACGTCTCATCTGCTGCGTTCTCGTCTGCTCGTTGCTCGTCTGCTATCTGTTCGGGGGGAGGAGGCCGGTGGTCGTGTCCCGGCGGGGGGTCCAGGCCCCGGCGTCCACCGCGCTGACGAAGTCCAGGACGGCCTGGTTGAACAGGGCCGGCTCTTCGAGGTTCACGGTGTGGCCGGTCTTCGGGACGATGAGCAGGCCGCTGTTCGGGATCTTGCGCTTCATCAGCAGCGACGGCTCCAACGCCAGCTCGTCCTCGTCGCCGGCGATGACGAGCGACGGCACGTCGAGGCCGGGGAGCTGATCCGCGACCTCGTAGACGGTCTTGCGCTTGCCCTGGACGTTCCGCATCGTCATCGCCGAGCCAGTGGTCGAGTGCTCGCTCAGCTGCACGAGCAGCTCCTGGAAGCCGTGTGGGTCTTTCTGCTCGAAGCGGAGGCGAGACGGCCCCCGACCGTACGTCTGGGCGAACTCCTGCATCCCGACCCGCTCCAGCAGGGCCGCCGTCTCGCGGGCGTTGGCGCGGAACTCGTCAGGATCGGTGCTGCCGAAGCCGGCCCCGGCGATGGTCAGGCTGAGGCAGACCTCTGGATGGGCGAGGCCGAGCTTCAGGGTGACGTTGCCGCCCATCGAGAGGCCGACGATGTGGGCCTTGCCGATCCCCAGGAACCGCAGCAGTTGATAAGCGTCTTCGACGTGCCGCTCCTCGGAGTAGCTGGCGTCGGCGGCGGGCACCGAGGAGGGCGGGTAACCGCGCGCGCAGCAGGTGATGACGCGGTAGCGGCGGGCGAAGAAACGAACCTGCGGCGCCCAGGAGCGGTGGTCGCCGGCAAACTCGTGCAGGAAGAGGATCGGGGTGCCCTGGCCGTGCTCCTCGTAGTAGATCTCGACTCCGTCGATCGGCGCGAGCGCCATCGTCTGCCTCCATGTCAGCTCCCCCTCTGCTGTCCTGCGCACAGGGACAGTAGAGGGGGCTGGGGGGTGAGGGCCTACTCTGCTTTGAGCGTGATCCGGGTGCCGACCGTGTTCTGGACGAACGCGTCCGGCCGCCGCTGGTAGACGGCGTACGCGGCGCGGTAGCCGGTGCAGTGGGCCGGCGCGATCACTTGCGGCTCGAACCCGATCAGCATGTCCACGACGGACGGGATGCGGTCGTGGAAGGCGACCGGGCCGAGGTGGAAGCCACCCATAACCGCCATCACCTTCTGCTCGCCGGTCAGCGCCTGCGCGTAGCTGACCATGTTGACGATGCCGGCGTGGCCGCAGCCGGAGATCACCACCAGCCCCTTCCCCTTGACGTTGGCGATGATGGCCTGGTCGTCGCAGATCAGGGGGTCGGGCGTCATCTGGCCATCGCGCACGGCGTAGTGGGCCGGCCAGCCGGTTTCGACGTCGTTGGTGCGCTCGACCTGGCCGGTGATCAGGATCGAGCCTTCGAGGATCAACGACGGCTGCTCGGTCTCGGTCAGGGCGAGGCCGGCGTCGCGGAGGCCCTGCCGCGAGAGGTACGACTGCCCTTCGAGCCGTCCCGTTGGCGACATGATGGCGCGCTTGAGAAAGGCGTCGGGGTGGAGCACGAGCGGCAGCTGCATCCGCCCGAGCCGCTCCTCCAGGCCGATCAGGCCGAGGACGTGGTCCCAGTGCCCGTGCGAGAGCACGATGCACGACCACTCGTTCGGTTTGATCTCCAGGCAGTCCAGGTTGTGGACGAGGCCGTGCGGGCTGCCGCCCGCGTCGAAGAGGACGCAGCGGGTGACGCCGTCGCGGGTGACCTTCACCAGCAGCGCCAGCCCGTGCCCGCCGACGAACTGACTCTTTTGTTCCTCGGCGAGCAGGTGCGAGGTCATCGGGTTGCCCTGCGTCCGCAGCCGCTCGACCGGGCCGCCACCCGGCACGCCGAGATCGACGATGTTCTCGTAGAGCGTCGTGATCTCGACCGAGTCGACCGGCATCAGCGGCACCGTCGCGCCTTGTTGGAGCACCTGAACTGGCTGCACTGCCATCTCGCCCCTCCCGTCGATGCTACGACGACGGCGTGTTCTGCCCGAGCATGTCGTTGAGCAGGTTGAGCGCCGCCCAGGCGAACGTGTCCATGTTGGCGACTCGGTCGCCGATGCCGGTCTCCAGGGTGTCGGCGCGCTGCGAGCGGGTCAGGCCGGGCGGCCCGACGACGGCGATGCAGGCGTGGCCGGGGGCGTCGCCGTAGCGATTGCCGGTCGGGCCGGTGGCGCCCGTCTCGCCGAGGCCCCAGGTCGAGCCCATCACCTTACGGATGTTCGTGGCGAGCACCAGCGCGTGGGCTTCGGTGGACGCGCGCGGCTCGGTGGCGGTCTTCTCGTCGATCTGCAAGAACGACATCTTGGCGTCCTTGGTGTAGACGACCGCGCCGCCTCGGAAGTAGCGCGATGCTCCGCCAACGGCGAGCAGCGCGGCCGAGATCAGCCCGCCAGCTGACGATTCGGCGATGGCCACCGTCTCGCCGCGCGCTACCAGCTTCGCTCCGACCTCTTCGGCGAGAGCCATCAGGCGCGATCCACGATCGCTCGATGTCGAGTCGCTCACCGGTCCGTCCTCCCTCGTGCACCGTCGTGCTCCGTGAGAGCGTAGCAGACGGGCCGGGGAGCCGTCAGACGAGCGGCTTACGGAAGAAGTGGCGCGTGTGGCCGCGCGGCCAGTTGTCCACCACGAGGTACTCCTCGTAGCCGAGCCGCTTGTAGAACTCTGGCGCCTGGTAGTCAAAGGTGCGGAGCTCGGCGCGCTCGCAGCCGCGCTCCAGGCCGGCCGCTTCGGCGGCGGCCATCAGCTGCCGTCCGTATCCCTCGCCGCGATAGTCCTCGTGGACCCAGAGCAGCGAGATGTCCAGCACGCCGTCCCAGACGCGCGCGTAGAGCCCCCCGACGATCCGACCGCTCTCGTCGTGGACGAACGCTGCCAGTGACCCCGGCGGCGGCACACCGGCCACGGCGATGGCGTGGCCGTCCAGCCCCTGGGTCAGGATCTTGACGTCGTCAGGATCGGGCGTGTGATCGACCTCAATGGGGAACGGGGCCATGCACGCCCTCCTCGTCGCGATGGGATCGCCGATGCGACGTCCTCGCGGTGGTGCTGATTCTAGCGGGTCGCGAGCGAGTCGGCCTGCGCGTCGGAGGATGGGGCCGTGGCCGCGAGGCCGGGGTCGGCGCGCAGGCGGGCCAGCAGGTCGGGCGTCCGGAGCCGGCGCTCGGTGTGGCGCTCGACCAGATCGCGCAGGGTCCGCTCGACCTCGCGCATGGTGACCTCGGGGACGCGGAACCTGACCGAGCCGGGCAGGCCGGCGCGCTGGAGGTTGCGGAGCACTTTCAGCACGTCGGTGTCGATCGGGCGGGCGCTCGGCTCGGACGGGCCGCAGCTCGGGCAGAGCGCGCCGCCCAGGAAGGCGCTGAAGGCGTTGCGGCCGGGAGCCAGGTCGGCGTCACAGGCGACGCAGCGCTGCAAGACCGGGCGCAGGCCGGCTACGTCGAGCAGGCGCAGCTGGTAGTGGGCGGCCACCAGGCGGGGATCTTCGTGGGTGCCGAGCGCGCGCAGGGTGGCGGTGAGCAGGTCGAACAGCTCCGGCTGCTCGATCGCCTCCTCGGTGAGCGCATCGGCGAGCTCCGCCAAAAAGTAGGCGGTCGACGTGCGGGTGAGATCCTCCCGCAGGGCACGGAACGGGTTGCGGGTCTCGGCCTGAGTCACCACGTCCAGGTTGGCGCCCTTCGCGAGCTGGAGCTCAGACTGGGTGAACAGCTCCAGGTGGCCGGCCATCCGGCTGCTGAGGCGGCGGACGCCTTTCGCCACGACCGGCAGCTTGCCGCGCTCGCGGGTGAACAGCACCAGTACGCGGTCCGCCTCACCAAAGTCGATGCGCCGAAGCACGACCGCCTCGACGCGGTACGTTCGCGGCCGTGGCATGCTGGCGCTCCTTTCCTGACTCCTCTACGCGCTCTGGGACTGGGAGCAGCGAGTCTGCCTGCGGCCTCGGCGGCGGCGTTCGCTACATGCCCGGCAGGAGCGCCACCACCATCTCGCCCCGTTGCGGCGCGATCTCGACGACGAACTGCTTGACGGCCGGGATCAGTCGCTCGCCGCCCCGGCCCTTGACGACGTAGACGTCGTTGGCGCCGGTCTCCAGGATCTCCGAGACGGTGCCGAGCTCTTCGCCCTCGGTAGTTACAACGCGCAAACCGAGGATTTGATGCCAGTAATACCGCCCGGGCGGCAGCTTCCACGCCTCGGTCTCGCGCACCTGGACGATCCAGCCTCGGAGCTCCTCGGCGGCGTCGCGGGAGGTGACTCCGTCGAGCTGGATGATGACTTCGGGGTGGCCGCGATGGGAGGCCAGCCGCGCTCGCTTCACCTCGAAGCGTCGCGGCGCGATGCCCGGCCGAGGCTCCGGGCGGCCCATCTGCGCTGGTGGCGAGAGATGGACGCGCTTGGTCTTCTCGAAGCGCTCCGGGAACTCGGTGACGATCTCGCAGGAGACCTCGCCGGCGACGCCATGCGGACGCATCACCCGGGCGACGATCAGATAGGCGTCTGGTGTCGGCTCGCTGCCAGACACCGGGCCGGACGGCTCGGGCAGCGACGCGACCGGAGGCGTGGCAGGCACTGCCGTGAGCGGCTCGCCGGCCGGCGCGAGGGTGGCGTGTGGGTCGGGAGCGGGACTGGCGGGGCGCTCGTCGGTGTCGGTCACGGCGCGAGCACCCCGGCTCGATCGGTCAGACGACGTCGACGTCGACGCGCGTGCCGGCGCGCGTCGCGGCGGCCTTGACCACCGAGCGAATCGAGCGGATCACCTTGCCCTGGCGGCCGATGATCTTCCCGACGTCTTCCTCGGCGACGCTCACTTCGTAGACGGTCACGCGCCCGGCCTCGACCTCTTCCACCTGAACGGCGTCAGGCTGGGAGACGAGTGACCGGGTCAGGTACTCGACGAGATCGCGCATCGGACGGGCTAGCCTCTCTTCGCTCTGGAACCTGGCGAATATGGGTGCGTCGGCTCACCGGGAGCCGACGCGATCACTCGTCGTCGCCCTCGGCGGATGCGGTCGCCGCTGCGCCGGCGGGGCGAGCGGGCGCCTCGACCAGCCCCTCGCGGGCCATCAGCTTGACCACGCGCTCGGTCGGCTGGGCGCCAACGCTCAGCCAGTGCTTCGCGCGGTCGCCGTCGAGCTTGACGGTGGCAGGATCGGTCAGCGGATCGTACGTCCCGATGATCTCGACGTATTTGCCGTCACGCGGCGCCGTGGACTCGGCAACCACGATACGATAGCTTGGCTTCTTGCGGGCGCCGGTCCGGCGCAACCTGATTTTGAGCACGCGTCTTCCTCGCCTGGCCCTCTCTCGAAGGCGTGGTCGTTCGCTTCACACAGGTGACCTGAAATCTTACCGTCCGGTCGAGCGCCGCTGCCACCGGCGTGCGCCCTGGTATCGTGCGCGTCGTGTCGGCTCATGTCACCGGGTCCACGGACCGCAGCGCGGCCCACTCTTCACGCAGCAGGCCGTAGTAGACCCGGTCCACGCGCTCGCCGCGTCGGAGCACTTCCTTGCGGAGCAGACCCTCGCGCTGCATCCCGACCTTCTCTAGCACCCGCAGTGAAGCCACGTTGCGCGGGTCGGCCCTGGCCCAGACCCGGTCGAGGCTGAGCCGCTCGAAGACGTAGGCGACGGTGGCGGTCGTCGCCTCGGTTGCCAGACCGCGCCCCCAGTACGCGGGCAGAAGGCCGTAGCCGACCGACGCGGACCGGTTCGGCGGATCGACCACGAGCATGACCCGGCCGATGACGGGACCGTCGAGTGTGACCACCAGCTCCAGCCGTCGCTCGCCTTGACGCGCGACGATCTGCCTGACGGTCTGCGTCGCCATCTCGCGCGAGACGGTGCGGCCGGAGCCGAAGCGGTTGAGCTCCGGGTCGTTGATCATCTCGAAGTAGCTGTCGGCGTCGTCCAGCGTCGGCGGGCGGAGCAGCAGACGGGGCGTCCGCAGCTCCGGCAGGGCGGGCGCTGGAGCGGCGGGTCGTTCGGACGGCGAGTCGGTCGGGTGAGTCACATGGGGATCGTACCGCAGAGCTACCGCCGTGGGCTGAAGCCCACGTCTACAATCAGTTGTCGCTCTGCGACAGGACGGCGTGCTTCGGCGTCGCAGCGCGACGCCATGATTGTAGGCGGGGGATTCATCCCCCGACGAGGGACCGGGATCGGCAATGCCCGCGGGTCGAAGCTGTCGGACCGGCTACCGGCTGACCGCCGGCTCGACGGCGGCTGGCAAGTAGCCGAGCCGTTCCAGGGCGGTCAGCACTCTGTCCACAGAGTGCTCGATCGGCTCCTGGGCCGTGTCCACCACGACGTCAGGGTGCAGCGGCTCCTCGTACGGGTCCGAGACGCCGGTGAAGTGGGAGACCTCGCCGCGCAGCGCCTTCTCGTAGAGCCCTTTCACGTCGCGGCGGATCAGCTCGTCGATCTGGCAGCGCACGAACACCTCGACGCAGGCGCCGATATCCGCCTTCACCTCGTCGCGGACGGCGCGGTACGGCGAGATCGCGGCGACGACCACGCCGACGTCGTTGCGGGTCAGTAGCTTGGCGACGAAGCCGATCCGCCGGATGTTGGTGTCGCGGTCCTCACGGCTGAACCCGAGCCCCTTCGAGAGGTTGGTGCGGACGACGTCGCCGTCCAGCACTTCGACGGCCTGCCCCCGTGTGCGGAGCTGCTCCGCGACGGCCTGCCCAAGCGTCGATTTGCCGGCGCCGGAGAGGCCGGTGAACCAGACCGTGAATCCTGTGCTCATGGCGTGCTTGCTACTCGTTTCCCTGAAGAGTGTGCGCAGGAGGTCAGCCGCCGACCTCGACGCGGTCCACCTGAATGCCGCCTCGATCGATGGAGAGGGTCAGGTGGGCGCGGTCGGTATTGATGGAGATGGTGTGCCGTCCGGGCGCGGCGCTGACCGAAATGTTCTCGATGTTCTGTCCGACCAGCGCTTCGAGGGCGCGGTTGACGTCGCGGGCGGCTTGACGCAGCGCCGATCCGCGATCCGTCCGAAAGAAGAGGTCGGAGAGGGCGCGCTCGGCGTCTGGCCCGTGTCGGCGCCGGACCGCGCGAGTCTGGAGTGCCAGCTCCAGCATCGTTTCGAGCGCGCCCATCAGCTCCGCCGGGACGCTGCCCGACTCCACGGCCTCCCCGAGCGCTGCGTAGCGCTCCCGTGAAGTCGGGTCTTTCAGCGTCCGCGCAAAGGCCGGCACGTCCTCCCGGAGGATCTCCTGCTCGGCAGGCAGGAGCTCCAGGAAGGTGCCAGAGCCCTCGTCAGTCTCGGTGGGCACCGACGATCACCTCGAGCTCGTGCTCGAACCCGCCCGTCTCGACGGCGCAGTGCATGCCGCACTCCTTCGGGGCGCCCTTCTCCCACCACCAGCGTCCGGAGCGCTGCTCGGCGCCCGGCTCGACGGCCCGGGTGCAGGGCGCGCAGCCGATCGTCTTGTACCCCTCGTCGTAGAGGGTGTTGCCGGGGACGCCGTTCGCGCGGACGTAGTCCCAGACCTCTTCCTCGGTCCAGTCCGCCAGCGGGTTGACCTTGATTAGACCGCCGTGGTCGTGGTCGATCTCGATCTTGCGGATGTTCGAGCGCGTCGCCCACTGGTCGCGGCGCAGGCCGGTGATCCAGCCGTCCAGGTCGCCCAGGACGCGCACCAACGGGCGGACCTTTCGAACGTCGCAGCAGGTCAGGCGCAGCGGCACCGACTTCAGGTACAGCTCGTCGCCGTGCTGGCCGGTCATCCTGGCGACCTCGGCATCGTCAGGGTGGTACACCTCGACGTCCATGCTGTAGTGGTCGCGGATGCGGTCGATCAATTCGAGCGTCTGGCGGGGCAGCTTGCCGGTGTCCACCGTGAAGACGCGGACGTTCGGGTCGATCCGCCACGCCATGTCGAGGATCGCCATGCCGTCGACCTGGAACGAGGTACAGACCGCGATCCGCCTGGGCGCGAACGTCGTCAGCGCCCACTCGATCACTTCCTGCGGCTCGCGGTCGTCGTACTCGACCGCGAGCTCACCCGCTTCCCAGTCGTCGAACACGATCCTCTGCTCGTCCCGGATCTCGACCGCCATTACCCTCTCCCCACAGTCGCGACCGCTCCGGCCCCACGTGCCAGCGCGATCAGGTCTTCATCAGCCGTCCGGCGCGCGAACGCCTGGAACGACTCGCCGTGCTCTCGCTTTTCGAGCCAGCCCGTGACCAGCCGCTCGACCGTCTCCACCGCCTCGGCAGCCGGCACGCGGCGCAGGATCGGCCGCCCGATGGTGGCGTCCGAGCCGAGGCCACCCCGCAGGTAGACCTCGTACGCCTCCAGCTTGGTGACGCCGTCGCCGCGCGCCGTGGTGCCCTGAAGCCCGATGTCCGAGATCCAGTGGTGGGCGCAGGCGTGCGGGCACCCGTCCACACCCAGGCTGAGCCCGTCCACTGCCGTCCCGAACTTCGACTCCAGCCGCTCTACGATCTCGCGCATCTTCGGCTTGGTGTCGGCCACCGCGTAGTTGCAGAGCGGCTGGCCGGTGCAGGCGACGCTGGTGCCGCGCAGCTTGTGCACGTCCAGGTCGAAGCCGATCTCCGCGAGCTTGCCGATCACCTCGTCCTTGCGCTCGGCGGGGACGCCGGTCAGGATGAAGTTCTGCTGGCGGGTGATGCGGATGTCGCCGCCGAAGGAGGCCGCCAGGTCCGCGATGGCGACGGCCTGGTCGGCGTTGATCTGGCCCGCGAAGACCGGCACGCCGATATAGAGGTTGCCGTCCTTGGCCGGGTGCGGCCCGAGGTGATCCACGCGCTCGCCGGACGAGTCGGGCGCCGTGCCGTCTTCGAGCTGGCGGCCGAGCCGGTCCTCGACGGCCTTGCGGACGCCCTCGGCGCCGTAGTCGTCCACCAGGAACTTGAGGCGGGCTTTCGCTCGCGACACGCGGTACTTGAGGTCGTGGCGCCAGACGTCCAGAATGGCGCGGGCCACTTCGATCGCCTGCCCTTCCGGGACGAAGACGCCGAGGTCGCGGGCGATGCGCGGCGTGGACGAGAGGCCGCCGCCGACGCGTACCGCGAATCCTGTCCGGCCGTCCTTCTCGGTGCCGACGAACGAGATGCAGTTGATCTCGGGGGCGTTGCACTGATCCGGACAGGTCGCCATCGAGATCTTGTGCTTGCGCGGCAGGTCCAGGTACTCGTCGTGGTTGATGAAGTAGCTGACGAGAGCGTTCATCTCGTCGCGGCAGTCGAACAGCTCGCGCGGGTCCAGGCCGGCGACCGGGCAGCCGGTCACGTTGCGGACCGCGTCGCCGCAGCCGCCCTTGGAGGTCATCCCGACGCTGGCGAGCGCCGAGAAGACCTCGGGCAGGTCGCGGATGCGCAGCCAGTGGAGCTGGATCGTCTGGCGCGTCGAGAGCTCGGCGTAATCCCGCCCGAACTTGTGGGAGAGCTCGCCGATGACCCGCAACTGGTCGGGGTTGAGCTGGCCGGCCGGGATCTTGATCCGCAGCATCATCAGGCCGACTTTCGGCTTGTCGTGGTACAGGCCGTACCACTGGAAGCGGACCATGTCCTCTTCGGAGATGTCGTTGTAGTCGCGCTCGCCAAGCTCGGGGACTTCGCCCAGGATTTCGAGCGGGTGCTTCTCGTGCTTCAGCTTCTCGACGTTGTTGCGCTTGCGGACGAGATCCCAGTCCGGGGCGGCGCGCGTCGCAGCCTCGGGCCGAGGTGTGACCCTGACCGGCCGCGCGCCCGGAGGGTTGCCCGCTCCGCCGTTGGTCGGCTCGCTCATCTCACTCCCTTCCCTTCGATCTGAACACGCACGAGGCCGGACGGGAAGAATCCCAGTCCGGCCTCCAGAGGTCTGGTCAGCCGAGGCGCCAACAGCAGCGTGGCGCCCGGTGTGCTTGCGAGTAATCCGAGTAACACGAGTGATTGACTAGATATTCCCGAAGATTTAGCGGGATTCCTGCCGTCGCGGTCCAGAGGTGCCTGCAAGCCGCACTTTATGGGTCGCGTCGAGCTGGACGACCCGCCCGTCCTGGACGATCACCGTGACCGAGCCGTGCCGCATCCCGTCGAGGAGGCGCGTCAACTCGGCGACGAGCGCGTTCAGGTCGTCAGGCTGGGTCGGGTCGAGGCTTGCCAGAATGCACCCCCGGGCTGCCGGGCCGTCGGGTAATCCGACGTTATTGACCGATTGAGTAGACAATAGCTGGCCCGGGGAGCGCGTGTCAAGGCAGGGCTGGTCCGTGGTCTGGTCACGTCGTCTGACTCGGGCGGCTGCCAGCTCGCGATGCGGTCTCGTGGCGGCTCACGATGCGGTCTCGTGGCGGGCGCCGCGCCGGAACGGGTACGGTCCCGCCCGACGGACGTCAGGAGGACGGCGATGCCCGAGAAGTGGCAGTACAAGACAGTCAGCATTCCGGCCACGCAGCGCGACCAGTTGGACGAGATCCTGAACGGCTACGGCGCGGCCGGCTGGGAGCTGGTCTCGGTGGTGGTGGAGGGGTGGCGTCCGCTCGGCTTCCTGGGGGGCGCGCAGCAACCGAGCTACCGAGCGGTCTTCAAGGCGCGCGCCTGAGTTGGTGATACACTACATCGAACGCATCAGCCGGGAAAGCGAACGTGAAACGCATCGACATTCGCGACTTGCTGAATCAGAGTGACGAGCAGCTCGGTGAGGGTGAGACCTACGCCGTCGAGCGCGATGGTGAAGTTGTGGGCCACTTCGTGCCCAAGAAGCACCGCGACCCCGAGGCAGATCGGGCCGCGGTGGCGGCGTTTCAGCATCGGCTGGCTGATCTCCGTGCAAAAGGCTGGCTTGACGACGAGATGCTCGACAGTCTCAACGCTGCAAGCGTGGCTGTAGATCGAGATTGACGTGGAGCTCGCTGCTGATGCCAGCGTGCTGGTCGCCGAACTGCTGCGCGCGCGGGGCGTCAACCTCATTTCTAACCCCGCGCTGTCGCTCAATCTCAGTGCCCACGCATGGTCAGAGGTACGTCATGAGCTACCGAGGCGAGTGGCAGCAGGCGAGCTCCGTGGTCGTTTCAGTTCGCATGAGGCAGCCATCGCGCTTCGCGACGCACTTGCGTTGGTAGAGAGATTCGTCGTCGTCGGGCCCGAATCTACCTATGTTCAGTGGCAATCCATAGCCAGACGGCGGGTGCCGCGTGACGAGAATGACTGGCCGACCGTTGCCCTTGCGTTGACGCTGGAGTCGGGGATCTGGACAGCGGACGCCGACTTCCTGGGGTGCGGCGTTCCGACCTGGACAACCGAGACGCTCCTGCTTCATCTCGGCGTCTGAAACTGTTCTATCTCTAAACTCGACCAGTCCTGATGCGGTGCCACGAATAATCGGTGGCCGGTCAGCCTTTGAGGGCGCCGCTGGTCATGCCGGCGATGATGTACCGCTGGGTGAACAGGTAGAGCAGCACCAGCGGCGAGGCCGTGATCGCGATGGCCGCCGCGATCAGCGTCCACTCGGCGGCGTTCTCGGCGAAGAACTGGAGCAGCCCGGCTGAGATCGGCTTGATCGCGGTTGAGGGCAGGAAGATGACCGGGCCGATCACGTCGTTCCAGACGCGGATCGCCACGATCAGCCCCACGACGCTGAGGGCCGGCTTCAGCAGCGGCACCACGATCTGGAAGACGTACTGGATGTACGGGCAGCCGTCGATGGCCGCCGCGTCGTCCAGCTCGGAGGGGATGCTCTTGATGAAGCCGGTCAGCACGAAGATCGGCAGCGCGATCCGGCTCCACCAGAGCAGGATGTAGCCAAACTGGGTGTTGTAGAGCCCCAGTTGCTGGAGGATGAAGAACTGCGGAATGATGCCGGCCGGCAGCAGGATGCCGGACAGGAACAGGATGTAGAAGCCGTTGCTGCCGCGCATGTGGCCGCGCGCAATCGGATACGCCGCCAGCGTGGCGATGGTCAGCGTCCCGATCACGACCGAGAACGTGTAGACGAGCGTGTTGACGAAGTAGGTGTTGAAGGCGCCCTTTACCCAGGCGGTCGGGTAGTTGGACCACATGATCGGGTCTGGGATCGAGGCCGCGTTGAGGGCGAACTGGCGGCTCGACATCAGCGAGACGAAAAACACGAACATCAAGGGGATCAGGTAGATCAGCGAGAGCAGCACCAGGATGGCGTAGCCGCCGATCGCGCCAGGCCGAATGCGTAGCCTGGACCCCGTGGCCGGCCGTGCGGTGACCGCCTGACCGAGCTCTTCTTGTCTGATCACAGCACGGCCTCCCGACGCCGCAGGTAGTACTGCATGATCATCGCGATGACGAAGACGATCGCGAACTGGACCATGGCGATAGCCGAGGCGAAGCCCGGCAGCCGGTTGCCGCTGAAGAACGCGGTGTTGAAGACCCACATGCCGAGCGTCTGCGAGGCGAGGGCCGGACCGCCGTCGGTCAGCACGAAGATCAGCTCGAACGCGGTGATCGAGCCGATGATCGCCAGCAGGACGTTGATCGTGATGCTTGGCGCCAGCAGCGGGATCGTCAGGTGGCGGAATGCGCTCCACGGACCAGTGCCGTCGATCTTGCCGGCCTCGTAGATCTCAGATGAGATGTTCTGCATGCCGGCCAGGAAGATCATCATGCTGAAGCCGAGGTTGGCCCAGATCTGGACCCAGATCACGGCCCAGAGGGCGGTGGACGGCGTGCCGAGCAGGTTCGCCCTGACGCCGAACAGCCCGATCAACCAGGTCACCGGGCCGCTGAGCGGGTGGTACATCACGTACCACATCAGGCCGTTGACGGTGGCGCCCAGCACGACCGGCATGAACACGAGCGAGCGGACGGCGATCTGCCCCCGGAAGTTAGAGTTCAGCAGCCAGGCGATCAGCACCGCCAGGCCGTTCTGGACGACGGTGACCGTCAGCGAGAAGATGGCGGTGACGCCGAGGGCTCGCGTGAGGAACGTCTGCTGGCCAGCGAGCAAGCTGGTGTAGTTGTCCAGCCCGACGAAATTGATCGGGGCGCCGGGCAGACCGGTGTAGTCGGTCAGCGAGAAAATGGAGGTGGCGAAGGCCGGCAGCACTTCCAACAGGATGAACACAGCCAGGGCCGGCGCGATGCAGATATATGGCCAGATTCCGGCCGTTCGTCCCATCGGATCCTCCCGCCTGGGGATCGCTCTCGGTAGGCACACTGGCGGGCGCGCCGCTGGAGCGCGCCCGCCGTGAGTCTGTTCGCGAGACCAGGGGTATCAGCTGAAGTACAGCTTGGCCCAATCGTCGTCGAACATGCCGATGTACTTCTGCCACTGAGGCCGCGAGTCTTCCCAGTTCTTCTGGTAGTACTTCGCGAACGACTCCGGCGTGTACTGATCCGAGAGGAGCAGATCGCCCCAGTTGTTGTCGAACGTCATGCCCGGGAGGCCGAGGCGGACCTGGGAGACGGCGGTCTTCTTGAGGAGCGGGGCTTCGGCCTCCGGGACCGGACCGGTCAGCTTGGCGTCCGTCATGGTCGGGTAGTACTGGAGCACCTGCATGAAGCTGGTGAAGTTCTCCTTCTGCCCGAAGAAGTCGATCCACTCCACCACCATGTCGGTGTTCTTGGTGTAGCGGAGGCCGGCCCAGCCGAGATCCCCGTACACGGGCTGGATGGCGTTCTGGGCCGCGTCGTCGCCGAACGCGCCAGTGAAGGCGCCCAGCTTCTGGAAGGCCGGCTTGGCGGCCATGATGTCGCCGCCCGAGAACGAGCCTTCAGGCCACATGCCGTACTTGCCTGTCGCGAACAGGCCGGCCCCGGTCGGATAGTCGATGCCGCTGAAGGCCGGGTCCAGGTTGTTCTTGACGAAGTCCTTGGCCCGCTTGAACGACTCGATCCACTCGGGGGTGGTGAAGTCGGCCTTGCCGCGGACCAGCATGTCCTGCCAGAAGGTGGGGTGCTTGGCGCGCCCGACGTGCATCTCGGCGAGGCTCGCGAACCGGCTGAGCGCGGTCTGCGGCTTGGCGGCGTAGAAGACCGGCTGCTCCTTGTTCGACTTGAGCGTCTCGCACATGGCGTTCCACTCGGCGTACGTCGTGGCCGGCTTGACGTTGTACTTGCCGAGCATATCGTCGTTGGTCCACACGATGTGGCCGACGTACGCCAGGGTCAGTTGCCAGACCTTGCCCTTCCAGGTCATGAACCGCTTGACGTTGGTCTGGTCGAAGTTCTTGAGCGAGGAGATGCTGGAGATGTCGATGAACTGATTGTCGGGCTGGAAGTTGATGATGTCCTGCGGGGCGAAGCCGTAGGTGGCCGTCACGTCGGCGGTCTGGCCGGCGATGCGGGACATCTGGGCGTTGGTCCAGGTGGCGCCCTGACCGAGCGGCTCGAAGTTGATGGTGACGTTTGAGCGCTTCTGCTTGAACTTGTCGTTGATGCCGGCCATGGCGTTCTTGAACGCCTCGGCGCTCGATCCGGAGTTCCAGGCGATCACGTTGATCGTGACCGGGGCGCCCCCGCTCGAGGCCGGCGGGGCAGCAGCGGCCGGCGCGGTGGTCGCTGCTGGGGCGGCGGCCGGGGCGGCGGGCTTGCTCTCGGCGGGTTTCGCAGCCTCGGCGGGCTTGCTCTCGGCCGGCTTGGACTCGGCCGGTTTGGCGGGCGCGGCCGGGGCAGACGCCCCGCCACCACCACTGCACGCGGCCAGGAAAGCAGCGCTCGCGCCTACCGCGAACGTGCCAAGGAGACGTCGACGGCTCAGTCGCATGTCGAACCTCGCTCTCTTCGCGCAGACGCCGGTCCGGAGCGCGACCGTGCGCTCGGGCTCTTTGGACCCGCGCACGGGGTCACCGTCACGGGCATAAGAGCGCTCACCGGCATCGCCGACTGTCCTGAGCAATATAGCGCCGCCGCACAGGTGTGTCCAACGTGACGGGCGTGTCGTGACCGGAGCGCAAGATCGCGGCTCGCTCGGCGCATCGATAGCCGCTGTGACGAGTCTGCGCTTTCGTCGATATGAGACTGCATCGCCAAGCTCTTGCTGGCGCGCGGCCATGCCGTCCACGATGGGTTCGTCCCGCCGACCGACCACGGCGGAGAACAGGAAGGCCCTTCATGAGGACGTACGCTCGTCTGATCCGCTCTGTTGGCCTCGCCATTGTGATGGGTCTCGTCATCCTCGCGGCTGGTACGAGTCAGAGCCTCGCACGCGAATTTGACATTGTCGGAACGGCGGACTGCGGTCTCAGCAGCGGACGACACTGCGATATCGACGATAGCCTGGCCCTCTGGAGCGACGACGTCACCGGCGTGAAGAAGCGCGTCGAGATCGACGTGCGGTGGATCAAGCAGAAGCTCGACAAGATTGACCAGGACGACCGTGTCTGTCTGGTGGTCGAGGATCGCGGGGGCGGGCGCCTTCGCGCGACCGGTCTGAGCCAGAGCTGTCGGTGGGATGGCACGATCAACCCCGGCCTGTCGACCGGCAGCCGGGCGGTCAGCGAGCAGCCCAACCACGCGCAAGACAACGACGACGACGAGAAGCTCCAGGCGGTGACGGGCACCCTGACGCCGACGCCGATCCCGACCGGGCCGCCGGGCACGGTCACCGGCATCGTCACCAACGCGCTGACCGGCGCTCCGCTCGCCAACGCCACGGTACGCGTGGACGGCTCGACTGCCACCGCGACGTCTGGGAATGACGGTCGGTTCGTGCTGGCTGGCGTGCCGTCGGGCACCAGAACGCTCAGAACGACCGCGACCGGCTTCGTGACCGAGGTACGTACGGTCGCGGTTGTCGCCAACGCCAGCGTCGAGCAGGCCATCGCGCTGACGCCAGCCCGCCCAGGCGGCCAGATCACCATCGTCTTGACCTGGTCCACCCAGCCGCAAGACCTCGACGCCCACCTCTCGGGTCCGAATCGTTCGGGCGGGCGCTTCCACGTCTACTACGCCAGTCGGTCGCAGCCGCTGCCCAACCCGTACGCCACCCTCGACGTGGACGACACCACCTCGTTCGGCCCCGAGACGATCACCATCTCGCGCGACCCGAACACCGGCCTCTTCGCCGCCGGCGAGTATCGGTACTGGGTCCACAACTTCAGCACCGATCCCGAGTTCGACGTCTCTGACGCGCGGGTGACGGTCAGCAGCGGCGGCAGCCAGCTGGACTCGTTCAACGTGCCGGGCGGGGCGGCCACCCTGGATATCTGGCGCGTGGTCAACCTGACCGTCGACACCGCCGGCAACGTGACCCTGACGCCGGTCCAGACGTTCGCGGCCGGATTCGACACCACGGTGTTCCTGGTTCCGCCGGGGTCGGCACCAGCGCCCACCAGCAAGTAGGGTGACGGGGCGAGCCGCGGGTTGTGGCTCGCCCCTGGCCCACGTCTTCCCCTTGAACCACGGAGGACAGTCGGCTGTCTCGCTCGGCGGCCAGGATCAGACCGGCCACGCTTCGAGTCGGAAAGCGGCGTCCCAGAACATCCACTCGTAGCGGCTGGCCGTCAGGTAGTGGTGGCGAATCAGGTCGAGGCGGCTCTGGGGCAGGTCGATGGTGGACCGGTCCGCCGTGTCGAGCACCCGCTGCACGGCGTTGGCGAACACCTCAGACGCGTAGGCGTCGATCCAGCGCTGGTAGGTGGCGTTCGGGGAGCCGCGCTCGATCAACTGCTTCCCGACCTCCCAGTAGATCCAGTAGCAGGGCAGGATCGCACCGATCGTCTCCTCGAACGTGCCGGTGCCGGCGATGCGCAGCAGGTATGACGTGTACGCCACCGTGGTGGGGGTAGGCGGCGTAGCCTGCACCTCTCCTGGAGCGAGGCCCCAGGCCGCGAAGTACGCCTCGTGGAGGGAGCGCTCGACGTTGAGGGCGGACTGGGCGTGGGCCGCGAACATCTCGCACCAGGCGCTGGTCGGCGCCTTGACCGAGGCGAACGCCAGACAGCGCGCGTACTCGCGCAGGTAGAGCGAGTCTTGCTTGACGTAGAACCGAAACGTCTCCTCTGGCAGCGAGCCGTCGGTGATGCCGGTCAGGAACGGATGGGCGAGGATCGCCTCGAAGATCGGGGTGGCGGCCGTCCAGAGGCTCGACGTGAACGTGCCTGCTGGCGCAGGCGCAGTCGGGGCGGTCATCTCTCCTCCAGCAGCGTGCAGAGTGGGCGATGCAGGTGCAGGGCCGGCAGTCCTGGCCGACAGCTGTCGGCAATCAGAGGCCGAGCGCGCGGGGCAGGCCAACGCTCGCTCCGAGCGCCAGCAGCGAGATCGCGCCGAACGTGAAATCGGCGTGGGTGACGTGCGTCGAGCGATAGAAGGTGCGGTCGCGCCGGGCGCCGAAGCCGCGCGCGTCCATCGCCAGCGCCACGCGCTCGGCCCGGCGGACCGAGATCGCCAGGAGCGGGATGGCGTAGCCGATGCCCTGGCGGACGCGCGCGAGCGGCCCGCGGCCGGAGCTCGCGCCGCGCACTTGATGGGCTGCGCGGATGTTCGCCAGCTCGTCCTGCACGAGCGGCATGAACCGGTACGCCGCGAAGATCGCGTAGCCGATCCGGGCCGGCAGTCTGGCCTGCTGGATCAGCGCGACCACGAAATCGACCGGATCGGTGGTCAGCACGAAGAGCGACGAGGTGGCGAAGATCGCCAGGGTGCGGGTGAGCATGGTGAGGCCGTAGACCAGGCTGGCCTGCGTGACCGACAGTGGTCCCGTGGCGAGTGACGGACCGTCCGCCCCGGAGCCGGCGTAGTAGAGGACGCCGGTCCAGAACATCCCGAACCCGAGCAGCAGCGAGAACGCCATCGGCCGGAGCACGCCGGCCAGCGGCACGTTGCCGAGCCGCCAGGTGGCCGTGGCGGCGAGCGCGGCGATGGCGAGCGGCCCGATCGGCTCGAACTGGAGGGAGACCAGCACGGCGACGGGCACGGTCAGGAGCAGCTTGGTGAGCGGGTTGAGGCGGTGGAGGTACGAATCGGTCTCGTGCCAGACGAACTGTCTCACCGCACGACTCCTGACGCGGTTGGCTCGGTTGTGGCGGCGGCAACCCGCAGGCGCTCGTAGGCGCTGTCCAGGTCGGCGAATGGCGCGCTGAGGCCGAGGCGCCGGCTGAGCTCCCAGAGTGGCGGCTCGACAAGGTGCGCGCGGGCGAGCAGGTCGCGATCGGCGAAGAGGTCGGACGGCGGGCCGTCGAATGCGAGCGCGCCGTCCACCAGCACGAGCACCCGCCGCGCGCGCTCGGCGACCAGCCGCATGTCGTGGCTGACGACCAGGACGGCCTGGCCATCGGCGGTCAGGGCGTCCACCTTGTCCAGCAGCATCGTCGCGTTGCGCTGGTCCTGGCCGAACGTCGGCTCGTCGAGGATCAGCAGCTGCTGTCCGAGCACCAGCATCGAGGCGACGCTCAGCCGTCGTTGCTCGCCGTGGCTGAGGGTGAACGGGTGAGCCGCTGCCAGACGCCGCAGTCCGAAATCGTCCAGCATCTCGTGGGCGAGGCGGACGGCGGTCAGCTCGGGCAGGCCGACTCGACGCGGGCCGTACGCCACGTCGTCCATCACGGTCTGACCGACGAACTGGTGCTCCGGGTACTGGAAGACGTAGCCAACCTGCCGGCCGATCTCGGCCGGCGGGGTCTGGGCGAGATCTTGACCGTTCAGGAGGATCGAGCCAGCCGGGGCGGGCACGATCCCGGCGATCGCGCGGGCGAGGGTGCTCTTGCCAGCGCCGTTCGCCCCGACGACGGCGACCAGCTCGCCGGGAGCGATCTCGAAGCTGACGTCTCTGAGGACCGGCCGGCTGGACCGTGAGTAGCTGAAGGTGAGCTCTCGAAGCCGAAGGAGCGGTGGGGCGATGGCTGGTGCCGGCGTGACGGCGGCGGGGGGCGTGAGGGCGGCAGGGGGCGCGATGAATCGCGCCCGTACAAGGACGCTGCCTTGTACGGGCGCGATTCATCGCGCCCGCCTATCGCCGTGTCCCCGCCAACCACCGTGCTCTGCTGGAGCCCGGCCGCGTACGGGCGAAGGGCATCGGCGGCCTCGGGCACCGAGAGCGGGAACGGGTCGAGGTCGATGCCGTCGGTCTCGGCGCGGAAGGCGAGGCCGCTGACCTGGGGCGTCCAGACGCCGGCCTCGGCGAGGGACGGGCCGTGCCGGCGCATCACCTCGCGGGGCGGGCCGTCCGCCACGAGCTCGCCCGTGGCATCGAGGACGACGACCCGGTCGACCAGCGGCATCACCTCGTCCAGCCGATGCTCGACGATCACCAGGGTGTGGCGGCGGTCGGCGCGGAGCTGGCCGAGCAAGGCGATCAGCTCGGCGGCGCCGGCCGGGTCGAGCTGGGCGGTCGGCTCGTCCAGCACCAGGACGGACGGCTCCAGGGCCAGCACGCAGGCCAGCGCCAATCGCTGCTTCTGGCCGCCGGAGAGCCGCTCGATGCGGTCCTTGCGGCGGTCGAGCAGCCCGACCTGGGCCAGTGCGGCGTCGATGCGGCGGTCCATGTCGGCACGCGGGACCGCCAGGTTCTCCAGGCCGAAGGCGACCTCGTCCTCGACTGTGAGCATGCAGAACTGGGCCTCGGGGTCTTGAAAGACGATCCCCACGCGCTGGGCCAGCTCGGCGGTCGAGGCGCGGCGCGTGTCCAGCTCGCCGACGGCGACGCTGCCGGTGAGATTGCCTTCTACGGCGTGCGGGATCGAGCCGTTCAGGCAGAGTGCGAGCGTGCTCTTGCCGCAGCCGCTCGGGCCGAGCACCAGCACCGACTCGCCGGCCTCGACGCGCAGGGAGATGCCCTGGAGCGTGGGCTGGCGGCGGCCAACGTACTTGAAGCTGAGCTCGTGGATCTCGACGGTCGTACGAGGTTCGGCGGTCATCGTGGCGTCGTCGGCGGTTGGCGGCGCGAACGGTCGGGCAGGTCTGGCGACATGCCCGCCGTCCGCGCAGGCCGTGCGCTAGATCTCGCGGGCCTGAGAGCGGGCGATCGGGAAGTTGTTGAGGACGCCGGTCTTCGCCAGCGCGTCCGCGATCAGCTTTCCGATCAGGCCGGCGAAGACGGCCCCGCCGACTAGCTTCAGGACGATGCGGAGAATCTGGATGCTGACGTCAAGCGAGGCGACGCTGGAGGTGAGATAGGTGTAGCCGAAGTACGGCACGAGAGCGCCAAGCGCACCCGCCACCAGCAGGACCGGCAGGCTCCAGTTGCGGTAGCGCGTGCCGGCAAAGATCGCCTCGACGCCGATGCCCTGGAGCAGGCCGAGCCAGAGGACGACCGCCCCGAACGGGGTCAACGGGATCTCCAACGCCGCCGCGATCATCTCGCCGAGCAGGGCCGCGCCGGGCTTCCGCACGATGTAGCCGACCAGGACGCCAGCGACCACGTAGAAGCCGTCCAGCACGAACCCGAGCTCCGGCAGGAGCGCCCGCCCGGCCGTCCAGACGTAGCCCCACCCGAGGCTCCAGATGATCCCGAGCGGCACGGCCAGCGCCGCCGCGACGATGACGTCACGCGTCTTCCAGCTGCTCAGGCTGGACGTTGACTCGGCTTCGACGCGCCGACCGTCACCGCCATCGTCTGGACCGTAGGTACGAACGTCGCTCATGCTACCCTCCCCGCCTGCCTGAGCCTGGCTCAGGATTGCGTTGCTGACGGCCGGCGCGCGGGAGAGATCGCGAGAAACAGGCGGGGCGCAGACGTACGTCGAGGCGACGGCATCCACCGCGGGCTGGGCGGGTTTCCACCCTGGCCGCGTCCTTCAACTGGCTACGACGACTGCCGTTCACGCAGAACGACCACCGCGCAGCCCAAAGGAGGACGACGGTGGTCGCTGTCCTTCGGCCGCATTCCCTACGCTCGTCCTCCGCTCCGGCGGCGCATCGTCTGCGCCCCGCGCGGCTTCCCGAGATCAGGTTCGAGGGGTTGGTGGGCCTGACCCCGCCTCTCAGCTGCTCGCTCCCCCAGCGTACCGGTCACGTCTTCAGTTGTAGACGGCACTATAGCAGGCAGGGATCACACCGTCCATCCGACCGTCGGCATTCAAATCCCGACGCGCCTCAGCCAGGAGCGGCCGGCCGCGTCGCCACCATCGCCGTGCCGACCATCGTCATCGCCAGCGCGCCGTCCTGGTTCTCCACTTCGACGCGGAACCGCAGGAAGCCCCGATCCGGCTTGCTGCGCGAGGATCGGGTCTCCTCGATCGTGACGCGCGGGGAGAGCGTGTCGCCGGGACGCACCGGCACCAGCCAGCGGATCTCGTCCACGCCCGGCGAGCCCAGGCTGGCCGCGTCGTTGAAGACGTGGTCAACGATCAGCCGCATCGTGACGGCGATGGTGTGCCAGCCGCTGGCGATCAGCCCGCCGTACGGCGACCGCCGCGCCGCCACCGGATCGACGTGGAACGGCTGCGGGTCGTACCGCGTCGCGAACTCCAGGATGTCGGCTTCAGAGAGCTGCACGCTGCTGGCCGGGTAGACGGTGCCCGCGACGAGGTCTTCGAGGTAACGCATGGATACGGACGCCCTCCACGGCTGCGCCATGCCGACGATGGCGACCTGGGGTCAGTGGATGTGGCCCGGCCCTCTGGCCTCGGCGTGCTTCTCGTGGGTCAGGCACGCTTTGCAGGTGCCGACGATCGCGAAGTGCGCGAGATCGGCCTGGAAACCGTACCGCTCGCGCAAGTGGCGGTCCAGCGTGCTCAGCTCTTCGACGTCGATCTCGCGTTCCGAGCCGCACTGCCGACAGACCATGTGCTGGTGGTGCGAGTCTTCGGCCAGGTGGTAGAGCGCGATGCCGTCGTCGAAGTGGGTGTGGGTCACCAGACCGAGGTTCTGTAACAACTCGAGGGTTCGGTAGACCGTCGAGATGTTCACTTGCGGGAACTGCGCGGCGACCTTGGCGTGCACCGACTCGGCCGACACATGACCTGCCGTCGACTCGATGGCTTCGAGGATCAACTGTCGCTGTGGCGTGAGACGGTGGCCGCGCTCCTTGAGCGTCTGCACCAGCTGACCCATCACTGGCTCCCTGCACCGATACGGTACCACCTTTCCAGGAGGGCGATCAACACTGGAGACCGACTGCCGGCGCGAGGGTGTGCGTCAGAGTTTTGCCGTGAGCCCGTACGGGGGGCGCGATGAATCGCGCCCGTACCAGGGGTCCTGCCTTGTACGGGCGCGATTCATCGCGCCCCCGATTCATCGCGCCCCACAAAGCATTGACGCACACCCGGCGAGCTAGAAGACCTTGACCGCGATCTCGATAGGACGTACCCTGACCGCAGGCGCCTCAATCCACGCGAGACCGCCGTTCCTCGCCGAGTTAGACCTGTCTGGATCAGCCCCGGCCGGACGGATCGCGCCCGGGCAACACCTCGAAGGATGCATCGCCGATGACTACTGGCGGCCCGCCGCTCGCCGCTTCGACCCGGCGTGAGACTGAGCACCTGATCGTCGTCTGCGAGCCGGGCTCGTACGCCGAGCAGCACGTGAACGAGGTGGCCGCCGAGGTCGAGCGCGTTTTCGGGCAACTGCTCAAGTCGCTCAAGATCCCGAGCGAGGTGATGCTGCGGCCACACCGGATCATGGTGGTGGCGCGCGACCCGAAGCCGTCAGAGGGCAGCGCCAACGGTACCGACGCGACGCCAGGGGACGACGCCAGCTGCGATCTCGTGGCCGACGTGGTGACCGTCGGGTTCGGGCCGGGCGGGCCGGTAGGAGGGTTGGGCGAGCATCTGGCGATGGTGATGCTGCACCGCCTCACCGCCGCTATCCCGACGGACGACCGGCTCAGCGACGCCCAGATGGGTACGTCCGAATCGCAGCGGTTCTTCGTCGAGGGAGCCGCGCGCTACGTCGCCCACCAGGCGGCGAATCGCTCCCGCCGCGAGTCGCCGGAGCTGCTGGAGGCCGAGCACCGCTGTATCGAGACGGCCGGCCAGCGCAAGTGGCGCCTGCCGCTGTACCAGGCGATCGTACGCGGCCCGAGCGCGGTTGGCGATCCGGCCCTCTACGCCGCGATGCAGGAGGCGTTCGGCGCGTACCTGGTGGACCGCGACGGCCTGCACGAGTTCCTGCGGTTCCTGGCCGGGGCCCGCCGCGATCCGAATCACAGCGCGGAGATCATCTTCGGGAAGTCGTTGGAGCTGCTGGAGCACGAGTGGCTCGCGGCGCTCCGCGGCGACGTGGCTCGCCGTCTGATCTCGATGTGGTCGTTCATCAAGTCGGTCCGGCCGTGGCTGAAGCCGTATCCGTGGCGGCAGGTGGAGTGCCTGGGACTGATCTTGATCGGGGCGATCAGCGCCCAGGTGACGCCGTACCAGCTACGCAATCTCGTGGACCTGTTCAACAACGAGGAAGCCAAGGCGAATCCGTGGGAGTTCGGCCTGGCACGGGTGGGCTGGATCGTGCTGGTGATGGTCGTCGCCGGAACGTTCAACCTGTGCTCGATCGTGCGGCTAGTGTACGTGGTGAACGTGCTCGGCCAGAACGTCCTACGAGACATGCGGCTTCAGTACATCGACCACCTCAACGGGCTTGGCACCGCCTACTTTTCGCGGATGCGGACCGGCGATTTGATGGCTCGCTTCACGTCCGACATGGCGCGGTTGGCCGATCCGCTGGCCCGCACGACGGCCTACTCGCTGTACTACCTGATCCTGGTCGTGGTGACGTTCTTCGGGCTGATCGGACTGAGCTGGCAGTTGATGCTGGCGCTACTGGTCGTCGTGCCAATGTACCTGTACATCTGGCGCGTGCTCGGACCGGCCATCCAGCGCATCAACCGCAGCCGCCAGGAGCGGCTCGCGCAGGTCAACAGCCACCTGGAAGAGATCGTGGTCGCCCATCAAGTGATCCAGATCTTCAACCTGCAGCGCTTCTTCCGTCGGCGGCTGGAGCCGGAGATTCACGAGTTCCGTCGTGTCGAGATCCGCAGCGACTTCCTGACGGCGGTCTTCCGGGAGGCCGCCGACGTCGCCGACCTGCTGAACTCCCGCCTGGTGTTCCTCGTTGGCTCGATCCTGGTGCTCGCGGCTTACGACCCGTCGGTGCAGGGCGTGATTGGCAGCATCACGGTCGGTACGGTGGTCGGATTCTCCAGTCTGATGGGGCGATTCATCAATCCGATTCACAACATCGGCACGCTCTATTCGCTGAACGCGGTGGCCGCCGCCGCCTTGCGCCGCGTCGAGGACGTGCTCAGCCAGGAGACCGAGATGCTGGACGTTCCGGAGGGTGGAGCTCCTGACGCCCCGGGTGTGCGTGAGAGCATCACGTATGAAGGTATCCACTTCGCCTACGGGCTCCATCCGACCTTGACCGACATCTCAGTGCAGATCCCGGCCGGCACCAGCGCGGCCTTCGTCGGCCCGACGGGAGCTGGCAAGACGACCCTGGTAAACATGCTGCCGCGCTTCTACGAGCCGGCGGCGGGCGTGGTGAAGATCGACGGCGTGGACATTCGGCGCTACGCGCTGCCAGCACTTCGCGGCCAGATCGGGCTGGTCTCGCAGGAAACGGCGCTGTTCAACGGCTCGGTGCGCGAGAACATCGCGATGGGCAGGCTGGGCGCCACCGACGACGAGATCGTTGCGGCGGCGAAGGCGGCCTGCCTGCACGAGTTCATCATGTCGCTGCCAGCCGGCTACGACACGATCGTCGGCGAGCGTGGGAACCGATTCTCTGGCGGTCAGCGACAGCGGTTGGCGATCGCCAGGGCGCTGCTCCGCGATGCCCCGATTTTGATCCTGGACGAGGCGACGAGCGCACTGGACGCCGAGACCGAGCACGAGATCCTGGAGGAGCTGGCAGGGGCGACTCGTGGGAAGACGGTGATCAGCATCACTCACCGGCTGGCGCTGGCGATGCGCAGCGACATCATCTACGTACTGGATCAGGGGCGGATCGTCGAGACGGGCACGCACGAGACGCTCCTGGAGCACGAGGGGCTGTACCGCAAGCTGTTCGACGACCAGAACGACGCGCTGCTGGAGAGCGGGCTGCAACCGACGACTCGGATGAGCGGGAACGGCGACGTGAAGCAGATGAAGGACGACTCGGCCGGCACGGGCACGGGACTGCCCGCGCCCGCACCAGCCTGACCGCTGGCAGGCTGGCCCGCTAGAGGCGTGGATCGACCGGCTCGCTCTCCACCGCCAGCACCCCCGCGACGCACTCGTGGACGCGGCGTAGCGGCTCGCGCCTGACTACGGCCTAGCTGAACCGCCGACCCAGGCCGATCAGAGCACCTGGATGCCGAGTGCCCGGACCAGAAACTCGACCTGGCTCCGATCCACGATGATGCCTGCCAAATCGTGGTGGCGCAGGCTCCAGCCCGTCAAATTCGCGCCCCGCAGATCGGTCTGGTCGAACGCGGCCTCGCGGATCGTGGCGCGGGTCAGGTCAGCTTCCAGGAACGAGGTCTTCTTCAACGTCGTCAGCGAAAGATCGGCTTCGACCAGGGAGGAGCGGTCGAATACAGCACCGCTCAGGTCGAGGCCCCGAAAGCCGGTCAGGTCGAGGTTGCACGCACGGAAGGTCAGCGCCTCGGTCCGCTCGACCTCGTGGAAGTCCACGCCGAGCAGCTTGCAGCGCTCGAAGCTCGCGCCGAAGAGGGCGACGCCGGCCACCAGGGCGTTCGCGAGGTTGCAGTCCCGGAAGACAGCGGAGCTCAGGCGCACGTTTCGGAGATCGGCGTTCTCGAACGAGCACCCCTCGAACTGGCACTCCTTCAGACTGAGGCCGTGGAACGAGAGGCCGTCGAAGATCCCGCGACGGATCTCGTCACCCTCCTCGATCGACGTCAGGTCGTCCTGCGAGTACCGTCGTCGTCTGTCTGGCACGGTCTGGGCTGCTCCCCTTCTGGTCGGCGGGAATGGAGTCGATCAGCGCGACCGCGCGGAGCCACGCGGCCCAACAGGAGGGAGTGGAGCGAATTGCGTGACGGGCGGGGTGATCCGTTGTGGCCGACGATTGGCGGCTGGTAGCCTCCAGGATACACGCCACGTGGCGGGGCAAGAGGGGGAGTTGGGGCAGATGGGCACGATTGATGGCGCGACCGCGCTGGCGCGCACGTTGGGACAGGCCGGAGTCGGGCCGATCTTCACGCTCTCGGGGAACCAGATCCTGCCTGTCTACGAGGCCGGGCTTGACGCGGGCCTGCGGTTCGTGGACGGGCGACACGAGGCGGCGGTCGCGCACATGGCCGACGCCTGGGGGCGGCTGACCGGGCGGCCCGGCGTCTGCCTGGTGACGGCCGGCCCCGGCCACACCAACGCGCTGACTGGCCTGCTTACCGCGCAGCTGGCCGAATCGCCGATGGTGCTACTCAGCGGCGGCAGCCCGCTCGGGCAGGCCGGAGCTGGTGCGTTCCAAGAGGTCGATCAGGTGGCCGCGGCGCGTCCGCTCTGTAAGGCGTCCTGGTCGGCCCGCTCCGCCGTCGAACTGCCCCGGGCGCTGGCTCAGGCGTGGCGGACGGCGCTGGACGGGACGCCAGGGCCGGTCCACCTGACCTTGCCGGTGGACGTGCTCCAGCAGCGGGCGGACGAGTCGGACGTGCGCTGGGCGGACGACAGTGATTTCTCGCCAGAGCCGGCGACGGCGGATGTGGCCGACGTCGAGCGGGCGGTGAGCCTGCTGGCCGGCGCCGAGCGCCCGTTGCTGCTCGGCGGGCCGTCGGCGTGGCGCGGCGATGCGGGTGTCCGTCTCCGCGCGCTGCTCGACCGCACGCGCATTCCCGGGTATCCGGTCGAGAGCCCGCGCGGGCTGACCGACCCGGCCCTGCATGGTCTGGGCGCCGAATTCGCGCGCGCGGACGTGGTGCTGCTGATCGGTCAGCAGGACTTTGGCGTGGGGTTCGCCGGCAGGCGTGCGCTCGGCGCGTCACGCCTGATCCAGGTGGCTCCGAGCGCGAAGGAGATCGGGCGTCATCGCGCGGTCGAGGTCGGGCTGGTCGGCGATGCGCGAAGCGTCCTGGGACAACTGCTCGACGCGGTTACGAAACGGACGTGGCCGGAGCGGCCCTGGCGTCGTGAGCTGGCGGCGGCCGAGCAGCAGGGTCGGGAGCGGCTGGCCGCGTTCGAGACGACGGACGAAAGCTCGATTCACCCGCTGCGACTCGCCGCGACCGTTCGCGATCTGCTGTCGGACGGCGACAGCGTCGCCATCGACGGCGGGGAATTCAGCCAGTGGGCGCGCTGGGCGACTGGCCTCGGGCGGTTCACGACACTGCTGAACGGGAAGCTGGGCGGGATCGGCCCGGCCATCCCGTTCGCCATCGCGGCGAAGATCGCGCGACCGGCTCAGCGCAGCGTCGCCTTCCTGGGCGATGGCACGTTCGGTTTCCACGGGCTGGAGCTGGACACGGCGGTGCGCTTCAATCTGCCGCTCGTGGTGGTCGTCGGCAATGACGCCGGCTGGGCGGCCGAGCGCCACCGTCAGCGGCAGGTGTACGGTCCGGACCGCGTGGTGGCGTCCGACTTGCTCCCGACCCGCTACGACCGCGTCGCCGAGGCGCTCGGGTGCCACGCCGAGCACGTCGAGCGGCCCGAGCAGCTCCGCCCGGCCCTGGAGCGGGCGTTCGACAGCGGGCGGCCAGCCTGCGTGAACGTGTCCATCGCGAGCATCCCGAGCCCGTCGGCGACGCAGTAGCCGGGGCAACATCGGGACCGGGCCGTGGACTGCATGGGGGCTCGCGGTGCGGCGCGCGCCTCGCTACACTCTGGTCAGCTTCGCCGTGGTGAGATCGTCTGGTCGAGCGCGGGGGGCGCCACACCATGTAGGACGCGAGTCCGGAACGGCGGGCAGACCAGATGAGCGAGATCGACGATCTGAAGCGGCAGGCGATTGCCGAAGTGGACCGTTGGGCGCCGAAGCTGTGGGAGGCCGCGCAGACGATCGCGCGCAACCCGGAGCTGGGGCACCAGGAGCGGAAAGCGGTCGCGACGCTGACCGGCCTGTTGGCCGAGGCTGGCGTAGAGGCCGAAGTCGGGATCGCGGATCTCGCGACGGCGTGGCGAGCCAGGGTCGGCAGCGGTCGCCGACCGACCGTGGCGATCCTGGCCGAGTTTGACGCGCTGCCGAACATCGGGCACGGCTGTGGGCACAACCTGATCGGGCCGTCCGCGGTGGGGGCCGGGCTGGCGCTGGCCTCGATCGCGAAGTACCTGCCGGGCACGGCGCTGCTGCTGGGGACGCCGGCCGAGGAATCGACGGTTGACAACTCGGGCGGCAAGGTCCACCTCGTGCGAGCCGGTGTCTTCGACGACGTAGACGCCAGCATCATGTTCCACCCGAGCCAGTACACCAACATGAGCCTGGAGGGCTCGCTGGCGGCGCGCGGGGTGGACTTCGTCTTCCACGGCAAGGCGGCGCATGCATCGCTCTACCCGTGGGAGGGGATCAACGCGCTGGACGGCGTGCTGCACACCTACAGTGGCATCAACGCGCTTCGCCAACACGTCAAGCCGGAGATCAGGATTCACGGCGTGGTGACCAGCGGCGGCGGGGTGCCGAACGTGGTACCGCAGATCGCCTCGTGCCGCTTCCGGGTGCGGGCGCCCGACGCCGAGGAGCTGGAGTCCGTGTTCAAGCGGGTGATCCAGTGCGCGGAGGGCGGCGCCTTGATGGCGGGCGCTCGCCTGGAGGTCCGCGAGTACATGCCGCCGTATGAGAACGTGGTGCCGAACCTGACGCTGGCGCGGGCGTTCCGCCGCAACCTGGAGGCGATCGGCCTGACGGTGCTGGACGGCCGCCCGGAGCCGGGGCTTGGCTCGACGGACTTCGGGAACGTGACGAGGAGGGTGCCCGCCATCGAGGCCGGTATCTCGATCTCCGACCCGAGCGCGCCGCATCACTCGGCGGCGTTCGCGGCGGCCGCGCTGTCAGAGAAGGCGCACGGCGCGGTGATCGCCGCCGCGAAAGGCCTCGCGATGACCGCCATCGACATCATGTCGGATCCGTCGCTGCTCGCGGAGGCAAAGGCCGAGTTCGATGCTGGCCCGGGCCGCCTACGCATCCCAAGCTGAGACTTGGGCACATCACCTCTCCGGGTCGAGTAGTTGGCCTGCTGGCGGAGGGCAGCCATGCCGAAATGGGAATATCGAATGGTTCCGATGTTCCACAGTGCCGAGAAGAGGCGCTGGGTTTGCCCGGCGGCGGGATCCAGACCTGAACTTGCGAACGCCGCAGTGCTCACCCACTATGGTGACGACGGTTGGGAGCTCATCAACGTCGTCGCAGCCGAGTATGTCGCCCGAAATGAGGATTGAAACCGCCCGTAGCAACCTCATGTTCAGTGCTGCGCGTGGTACGATCCCGGTCAGAGTTGGAGGGCATTGGCGATGGCGATCTCTGCCAAAGCAGCCGCGATGGACACGATCGAGAAGCTGCCTGAAGACGCCACCCTGGAAGACATCGTCTACGCGGTATATGTGCGCCTGAAGATCGAGCAGGGACTTCGCGATGCCGAAGCCGGCGACACGATCAGCCATGAAGACATGAAGCGGAATATCGCAGCATGGCGCGAGTCACTTGGTCGAAGACTGCAAGCCGAGCCTACTGGGACATCGTCGGCCACGTAGAGCAGCATTCGGCGAGCGCTGCGCTCAGGCTGAGCGATGCGTTCGTTGAAGCATCGGATCATCTGGCTTTGTTTCCGGAACTTGGACGGGTCGTTCCCGAGTTTGGGCACGCGTCGGTGCGCGAGCTCATCGTGCGTGAGCACCGGATGATCTATCGTTTGGAAGGCGACGACGTTTTGATCGTGTTTCTCATGCACGGAAGCCGCGACTTGCATCGACATCTGCCGGATGGTCCGTGGGACATCGAATGAGATCGCGACCACGCGCGGTCAGGCGCGGCCACCGGTCCCGCGCTTTGCCAGGGAGTGCGCTTCGGCGATCAGCATCGCGCACTGGGCGCACCAGATCGGGGGCATCTTCTTGCCCTTGAACGTCGCGAAGGTGGACGGCGCGACCCAGACCTGATAGGCGCACTGCGCGCACTGCCGGATGCGGGCGCCCTTGACGACTCGCACGTCTGGATCGTCGATGCGGGGCGCGACGACCGCGTCGATCTTGTCCATCAGCTGCCCTCCGACGCCGCGCTGCTTCGCCAATGAGGCTATGAAGGAAGCTTACTCGATGCCGAGGTACGCCTTCTGGACCGTCTCGTTCTGGCGCAGGCTTTCGGCGGAATCGGCCAGCACGATCGTGCCGGTTTCCAGCACGTAGCCTCGATGCGCGATCTGAAGGGCCATGACCGCGTTCTGCTCCACCAGCAACACTGTCACGCCCTGGGCGTTGATCTCCAGAATCGTCTGGAAGATCGTCTCGACCAGGATCGGAGCCAGCCCCATCGACGGCTCGTCCAGCAACAGGATGCGCGGGCGGGCCATCATCGCGCGGCCTATGGCCAGCATCTGCTGCTCGCCGCCCGACAGCGTCCCCCCCTTCTGGCTGACGCGTTCCTTCAAGCGCGGGAACAGCTCGAAGACGCGGTCCAGATCCGTGGTGATGGCGGCCTTGTCCTTGCGGGAGAACGCGCCCATCTCCAGATTTTCGCGGACGGTCATCCGTGAGAAGATCCGCCGCCCTTCCGGCACCTGGCAGACGCCGCGCTCGACGACGACGTGCGGCGGCAGGTCGTTGATGCGCTGGCCGTCCAGGCGGACCTCGCCCTCGCGCGGCTGGAGCAGGCCCGAGATCGTGCGCAAGGTCGTGCTCTTGCCAGCGCCGTTCGCGCCGATCAACGTCACGATCTCGCCGTCCTTCACGTCGATGCTGATGCCCTGGAGCGCGTGGATGTTGCCGTAGTAGGTGTGAATGTTGCTGAGCTCGAGCGTCGCCATCGGTCAGTGCGCCTCGGCGGTGGCCGCGCGACCGAGATACGCTTCGATCACCTGTGGGTTGCGCTGGACGTCGAGCGGCGAGCCCTCGGCGATCTTCATGCCGTGATCCAGCACCGTGACCCGGTCGGAGATCCCCATCACCATCCCCATGTGGTGCTCGATCAGGAAAACGGTCAGCCCGAGCTCCGAGCGGAGGCGGCGGATCAGGTCGGTGAGGGCGTTGCGCTCCTGGGGGTTCATGCCAGCCGACGGCTCGTCCAGGAGCAGGAGTGTTGGCTGCGTCGCGAGCGCACGTGCGATCTCCAGTCGGCGCTGGTCGCCGTACGGGAGGTTCCTGGCCCAGGTCTCCGAGACGTCCGGCAGCCCGACGAACTCCAGCAGCTCGTGGGCGCGCTCGCGTGCCCGGCGCTCCTCCTCACGCTCGCTCTTCAGGCCGAGTACCGCCTGAATCGGGTGCGACTTCAACCGCGTGTGCATCCCGACCAGCACGTTGTCGAGGGCGCTCATCGTGGCGAACAGGCGGATGTTCTGGAACGTGCGCGCGATCCCCAGGCTGGTGATCTTGTGGGGCGCGGTGGTTTCCAGCTGCTGACCATTGAAGCGGATCTCGCCGGACGAGGGGCGGTAGAGGCCGGCGATCATGTTGAAGAACGTCGTCTTGCCGGCGCCGTTCGGCCCGATCAGGCTGACGATCGAGCGCTCCTCAATCGTGAAATCGACCTCGCTGACGGCCACCAGCCCGCCGAAGCGCTTGGTGACCTTGCGGGCTTCGAGAATCGGTGCAGGCATCTGGTGACTCGCTACGCCTTCACGCCGTTCGACGAGAGGCCCGGACGGGCACGGCCCTGGCGCATCTCGGCGCGGCGCTGCGCGCTCGGGAAGATGCCCTCTGGACGCAGCAGCATCATGAGCACCAGCGCCAGGCCGAAGATGAACAGCTTGGCGTTCACGAGGTCGATCTGAGCCAGGAACGGCATCCCGAGCACCGCGCTCGTCGTCTTCAGCCAGCCGCTCAGGCTGTCCACCAGGATGAAGTTGAACGCGCCGAGCACGATCGCGCCGAACATGACGCCCCAGATGTTGCCGATGCCGCCCATGATGATCATCGCGAGCAGGATGATCGAGATGCTGAAGTCGAACTGGTCCGGACCGATGTACTGGAGCATCGAGGCGTAGAGGGCGCCGCCGAAGCCGGAGAACGACGCGCCGAGCGCGAACGCCAGCAGCTTCGTCTTGGTCAGGTTGATGCCCATGCTGGCGGCCGCGATCTCGTCCTCGCGCATCGCCATCCAGGCTCGGCCTAATCTCGAATCACGCAGGCGCACGATGATGAACACCGAGAAGGCGCTGACCGCCAGAATCAGGTAGTACCACGGCACCTGATCGGACGCGAGCAGCTCGACACTGCCGAACGTCGGGCGGCCGATCGGGTTCATCCCCTTGGTGCCGTTGGTGATCGACTCGAGGTTGCGGATCGCCTGCGGTACGATCTCGCCGAACGCCAGCGTCACGATGGCGAGATAGTCGCCGCGCAGGCGCAAGGTCGGCGCGCCGAGGATCAAGCCGAAGACGGCGGCGACCACGAACGAGATCGGCAGCGCGATCCAGTAGTCCACGACGACACCGCGAGCCACCAGCGGGCTCTGTGGCGCCGTCAGAAAGGCGACGGTGTAGCCGCCGATGGCGAAGAAAGCGGCGTAGCCCAGGTCCAGCAGGCCCGCGAACCCGACCACGATGTTCAGCCCGAGCGCCAGCAGCATGAAGATCAGGATCGGGTTCATGCTGCCCATGCGCCCGATGCCGAGTCCGCGATCCACCAGCGGGTAGAGCACCAGGGCCGCCACGAAGACGGCAAACAACACGCGACTGCGCGTCTGCTGGCTCAGGCCGGCCGCCTGAGACGACGGCTGTGCGTGGGCCGGCGCTCGCTGGACGGCAGCGAGCGCCTCGGGGGTGGGTGCACGCGTCGCCGCGACAGGCTCGTCGGTCATCGATCAGGCTCGCTCGGTGGACGCTTCGCCGAGCAGTCCGGTCGGCTTGAAGACGAGCGTCATGATCAACATGCCGAACACCACGGCCTGGGTCCAGCGTGGATCGAGCAGGAAGTCGCTGCTGGCAGCCACGACGCCAATCATGAGGCCGCCCAGGAAGGCGCCGTACAGGTTGCCGATGCCACCCAGGACCGCTGCCGTGAACGCCATCAGGCCGCCTCGGAACCCCTGGAGGTACCAGGCCGTGTTGTTGTACGTCCCGTTGATCAGGCCAGCAGCGCCAGCGAGGGCGCCGCCCAGCAAGAACGTCAGCGCGATGGTCTGGTTGATGTTGATGCCCATCATCGCCGCAGCTTCACGATCCTGAGCGGTGGCGCGCATCGCCTTGCCGAGTCGGGTGCGGCTGACGAAGAGGCTCAGCCCGACCATCAACGGCAGCGCCAGCAGCATCACGCCGAGATCCTTCACCTTGAAGAAGATCGTCGTCTTGATGCCGAGCAGGTCGTTCAGGATGTCGTACTCCAGGACCGGGTGCGGCGACGGGAAGTCCACGGGCGACGGACCTTTCCAGAACAGCCCCACGTTCACCAGCATGAACGAGACGCCGATCGCCGAGATCAGCGGCGCGAGCCGCGGCGCTCGTCTGAGCGGACGGTACGCTAACCGCTCGATGGTCATGTTCAGTAACGCGCAGCCGGCCATCGCGAGGAAGAGTGCCGCGATCACCAGCGCGATCACCATACCGCCCGGCAGGAGCGAGACGCGCCGCACGCCCATCATCGCGGGCACCACCGTGAAGGTCGTGAGCGCGATCATGGTGCCGATCATGAACACGTCGCCGTGCGCGAAGTTGATCAACTCGATGATGCCGTAGACCAGCGTGTACCCCAGAGCGATCAGGGCGATGATCGACCCGTTCGCGAGGCCGATCAGCAGGATCTGGAGCGCGGTCTCATACCATGTCACAGCCACTCTCCAGGGTCGGCGTCGTGAGGGCGACCCCCGGGGTGCCCGTAGGGTACGCATTCGTCGCGTCGAATGCAAGCCTCGGGACGCACAAGGGTGTGCGTCAGAGTTTTGTGCTGAGCCAGACACCTGGGGTGCGATAAATCAGGGGGCGCGATGAATCGCGCCCGTACAAGGCAGGACCCCCTGGTACGGGCGCGATTCATCGCGCCCCCAAAGATCTGATGCACACCCGGCGCACAACGCCTGGCCTGCGCGCTTTGTCACGCCGCAGGCGGGGCTGTGGATGTCCGAGATCCTACAGAGCGCCCCGGGACTATGACTTCCACTTGAACGATGACTTCGCCGTGGTGACCGGGCCGTCGACAGCGGTTTTGACGTCAACCTGGACTTCGTAGGTGCCGGCCGGACCTTCCATGTCCCATTCGGCCTCGGTCCAGCCGCTGTCGTTGGTCGTGTCGGCCTTGATCGAGCGGTACCGCTTGGCGTCCAGCCGCGCCGTGATGTCCACGAACGCACCCTGGACCGGGCCGCCGTTTCGCGTGACGCGAACCTTCACCAGCTGCTTGCCAGACGAGAGGTTCAGGTCGCGAATCTGGCCCTCGATCACCAGGCCGTTGCCCGAGCCGCGAAACGTGTTGTTGCTGGATGCATCCGGAGCAGGCGATGCCGACGGTGACGGTGACGGCGATGCGTCAGGTGTGGCAGAGGGATCGGTCGTCGTCTCGGTCGGCACCGGTGTGGCCGCACGGGGCGCTGCCGGAGCTGGCGAGGCGGCGGGCGTCGGCGGAGCCGGGGTGACCGTCTCCAGGAAGGTCGAGGCGATCCAGCCGGTCTGGTTGTCAGCCGTGCGCACATTGCGCCAGGTGCGACCGTCGCCGTCCTTGTTCGGGCCGACCACGTCGAGGACGGTGCCCTCGGCGACCTGGGTCACGACCGCCGCGCCGGTCGAGGGCTCAGCGCGCATGTTGACGGAGCCGCCGTCGGCGTTGACTACCTTCACCTTTTCGCCGGTGGCACGCGGGGTGGTGGCGCCGCTGGAGCTCGTCGGGCCGCTCGGAGCAGTCGTGGAGCCGGTGCTCCCGGTCGAGCCGCCGCTGAGCGCCTTGTCGAGGCGGCCCGAGACAACGATCGCCAGCGAGACGGCGTCGTTCATCTTGGTGGCTTCGGGCCGGCCTCGAACGCCGATCATCATGATGTACGTGTTCTTGCGGAACAGGTACGAGAAGTGGGAGATCTTGCCACCCTCGCCGTCGGTGGTCTGGGTCAGGCCGACCGCCTCGTCGCCGAGCTGCGGCACGCCGGTCTCGGTCCAGCCCTCGCCGACGAACGCTTCTTTCGTGCTGTCGAACTGCAACGTCGCGTCGTCCGTCTGGGCCGTTCGCGCCACGCCGCTGCGCACCTCGAACGGGCCGGCCGCCAGGTTCGCGGCCGTCCGCTCGCGCGAGAACGTGACGTCGTAGACGGCGACGCCACTATCTCGGTCCTCGGAGACGGTTCGGTCCGGCACGATCTCGAAGCCGGACGGCAGGTCCGCCTTGACGATCGCGATGGATTTGACGTCCACGGTGGCCTGGTAGGTCGGGGCGGCGATCGCGGACAACGGCAGCATCAGGACGAACGCCGCGAGCAAGGAGCTGGTAAGCACTTTCATGGCCGGCGTGGTGTACCCCCTGTTGACGAGGCGCGTCAAGGCCGGCCGGGTCCAGACATATGAGGCCGGTGGGGCGCATCCGTCATTGTCAGAACGACGGAAGACGCGCCCGGTGGCACGATTGCAGCCTTGTCGGCTATCCCGTGCCGTGGAGCTCCCGGTCGGTCAGGCGGCGTGGAGGGCGCTGCGCGGGCCGGCTTTCATCACCTGGCCGGGCAGCTCTCTGCCCAGGATCTCGCTCATCCGGTTGGCGCAGCCGATCAAGGCGCCCAGGTCGACGCCGGTCTCGACGCCCATCTCGTGCAGCATGTGGACGACGTCTTCGGTCGAGACGTTGCCGGTCGCCTTCGGCGCGAACGGACAGCCGCCGATGCCGCCAATCGAGGCGTCGTAGACGGTCACCCCGGCGCGCAGGCCGGCCACGACGTTGGCGAGGCCCATCCCACGCGTGTTGTGGAAATGCAATTGGAAATGGGCGTCCGGCCAGCGATCCAACACCCGGCTGACGGTTCGTTCGACCTGGAGCGGGTTCGCCATGCCCGTCGTGTCGGCGATGCTCACCTCGTCGGCGCCGAGCGCGAGGAGCCGCTCGATCACGCTGAACAGGCGCTCCTCGGGCACGTCGCCGGAATACGGGCAGCCAAAGCTGGTCGAGATTGCCGCAACCACCTCGACGTTCGCCTGGTGCGCCTGGGGGATGATCTCGCCGATGCTGGTGAGCGAGTCCTCGATGGTCATCCGGATGTTCTTCAGATTGAAGGCGTCGCTGGCGGAGAGCACCACCAGGATCCGGTCAGGACGGGTTGCCAGGGCGCGCTCGGTGCCGCGTACGTTCGGGACAAGCGTCTCCCAGGCGACGCCCGGGACGCGCGTGACGCCGGCCATGACGGCTTCGGCGTCCGCCATCTGCGGGACGGCTTTCGGGCTGACGAACGAGGTGACCTCGATCCTGGTCAGGCCGGTCGTGGCAAGGCGGTTCGCCATCTCGATCTTGTGCTCGGTTGCCACGAATGCGCCGAGGCTCTGGATGCCGTCTCGGGTGCCGACTTCGCGCATGGTGACGCGTGCTGGCAGGCTCATGTGGTGCGACCTCGCTGTCTGACACGGGTGTGCTGTCAGCTCTCGGCTGCCAGCCGTCGGTAAAGACTACCATTCGCCGACCGCCGACCGCCGACCGCCACTCAGCCGCTCGATTCGGATGGCGCCGGCCGCGCGCGCTCCAGTTGCCGGCCGATCAGTCCGACCGCGATTGCCAGCAGAATGACCCCGCCGAACACGAGCGCGCCGCCCTCGAAGCCAATCGAGGCGGCCCCGGCCCAGGCATAGAACAGGCAGGGCGGCAGCGAGCCGACCAGCGCGGCCAGCATCGACGGTCGCCAGCCGAGCGCCGAGGCGCCGGCCAGGACGGTGATCGTCTCGGCCAGGAGCGGGAGCGGCCGGCTGACCAGGATCGCCAGGATGCCCCAGCGTGCCAGGAATCTGTCGGCGCGGGCACGCTCGTCGGGTGGCACGGCCAGCGCCAGCAGCGGCCCGCCCCGTCGCCCGATCCAGAAACCCGCGCCGGCCGCCAGCATGCTGCCGAGCAGCGAGAGCACGGTGCCGACGACCGTGCCGAACAGGGCGCCGTGCGCGATCATGATGACGTTGGACGGGATCGGGAGCAGGACGTCGGCGGCCAGCAGGGACACGCCGATCGCCGCCGAGAGCCAGCCGGCCCGCTCCAGCCAGGGCGTCGGGTCTTCGAGCAGGGGGATGCCGGCCGCCTCGCCGACCAGGAACAGCACCAGGAAGAACGCGAGGATCGCGCCCGCCGCCAGAAGATAGTGGCGCACTCGGTGGCCTCCCGTTCGTCCGCTACACTGCCGGCTGATTGTAAGAGGTCACCCTCGTCGTCAGGAGCTGCGCGATGTCGCTACAACCGGTTCGGGTCGCCGTGATCGGCACCAGCTTCGCCTCGTCGGTCCAGATTCCCGGCTTCCAGCTGCTGCCGGGCGTCGAAGTGGTGGCGGTCGCCAGTGCCCGCGAGCAGCGCGCCGCCGACACCGCCGAGAAGTTCGGCATTCCGAACGCGTACGGCGATTGGCAGCGGATGCTGGACGAGGTCGAGTGTGACGTCGTGAGTATCGTCACGCCGCCGTACCTGCACCACGAGATGACGCTGGCGAGCATCGCGCGGGGACGCCACGTCTTTTGCGAGAAGCCGTTCGCCTCGAACCTGGCCCAGGCCGTCGAGATGGTCCAGGTGGCCGAGCGCTCGGGCCTGGTGCACGGCGTCGACCATGAGTTTCGGTACCGGCCGGCTCGCTCCTATCTCAAGGAGCTGATCGACGCTGGACACCTGGGCGAGCCGCGCGTGATCCGCTGGGGCTGGCTGCTCGGGATGCTGGCCGAGACGAACAGCCGGGCATTCAACTGGTGGTCGGAGCGCGAGAAGGACGGCGGGATCTTCGGGGCGCTCGGCTCGCACCTGATCGACTCGCTGCTGTGGTGGTTCGGCGACATCACCGAGGTTACGGCGCAGCTCAACACGTTCGTGACCCGTCGCCCGACCGAGGACGGCAAGGGCTGGGGTGAGGTGACGGCCGACGACGACTGCGCGCTCCTCCTCCGATTCGCGAGCGGGGCGCGCTGCACCGTCGATCTGAGCGGCGTGACCCGTCCAGGCGGCCTGCGGCTGGAGGCGTACGGCACCGAAGGCGCGCTCGCCATCGAGGCAGACGAGCAGGTGCTGACGGCGACCGGGCGTGGCGGCTGGGAGCCGGCCGAGATTCCGAGCCGACTGGTCCGGACGGTGAGCGGCGACCCGAGGCTGGCGCCGTTCGTGGAGCTAGCGGACCGGCTGGTGGCGCGGGTGCGCGGCGAGAGCTCGGCAGAGTTCGCGGACTTCCGCCAGGGACTGCGAGTTCAGGCGGTCATGGACGCCGCCCACCTGAGCTCCGACGAGGGGCGCGCAGTCAAGGTGGAGGCACCAACGGTCTGAGCGGGAAAGCCCCGCCCCCCAGTGGGCGCAATGAATTGCGCCCCTACAGCCGGCCTGCGCCGTAGGGGCGCAATTCGAGCGCCCGCCGGGGGCGGGGTTACGTTTGGCAGTCGAGGAGCTGGGCGCGGCGGCCGTCCCAGAACAGAACCGACTCCAGACCGAGCGCCGCCCCGGTCCGGCGCGCTTGGGCCTCCGTCAGGTCGAGGACGGCTCGGGCGGGGCGGCCGCCCGGCTCGACGGTGGCCGTGTGCGCGACACGGAGCTCGGGCGGCGGCGGGCCTGACGGAACGTCAGGAAAGACGGCCAGCGTGCGGCCCCGGATCGGCTCGCTGCTGCCGACCGGGGCGCGTTTCGGCAGGATCGTGACCGGCGCGCCGTCAAACCAGACGGTCGCGCGGGTCACCTGACCGGCCGGACCGGGCACCCTAGAACTGGGCGTCGCCCAGGCGGAACATGGCCGAGATGACCATGCGGTCGGCCGGCGAGCGGAAGCGGTACTGGATCGAGAAGGTGCCGGCCTTACCGCCGTTCCAGGCGGTGGAGCCGAAGCGCGCGGTCAACGACGGGCTGGTGTAGACGTCCACGATCCGGCCGTCGCCCTTGTCGATAGACTGGGTCACGGTGGCGTCGGCCGGCAGGTAGGCGCGGGCGTCTTCGCGGGCCTGATCCAGGGTGACCGCTTCGCCGCCCTTCCAGACCCGCTCGATGTGCCAGACGTTGCTCTCCAGCAGGCCGACGACCAGCCGGCCGCTGTCATACTCCAGGAAGATGCTGGACTGGCTCGGCTTGCCGTGGGCTTTCTCCCACTCGGCGCGGGTGAGCCCGAGGCCGCCGGAGGTGAACGCCGGAGCGGCGGGGACAGCCGGAGCGGACGCCTGCGCGCCCGGCTCGGCCAGGTAGTCCGCGGCGGTCCAGCCGACGTTGCCGTCAGGGTCGCGGACCTTGCGCCAGGTCATGCCGCCGTCCTGGGCGGTGTCCCCGAGGTTCGCCATCTCGGTGCCGTCTTTCCAGACCTTGATCCGCTGGCCGGTGGCGTTCGGCGTGCGCCGCAGCGAGAGGCCGTCCCCGCCGACGTTGCTAACGATCAGGCGGGCGGCGGCCGGCGGCTGGCTGAGCGCGGCCGGGATGGCCGGGGTCGGGGGGGCGGCGGCGGGCGGTGCGGCCGGAGTCGGTGCGACGGTGGCGACGGGGGCAGGGGTCGGTGCGGCGGCCAGCTCGGCGGCACGGGGTCGAGCGGACGTGAAGACGACGCCGACGAACACGCCGAGGCCGATGACGATCGGCAGCAGGACCGTCGAGACGATCAACGTCCGGCGGCCTGCCTGCCCCTCCAGGAACGGGGCGACCGACTGTTGGATCTGGTCGATGACCGCGCCAGACGCCGCGATGACGTTGGCGGACTGGCTGCGAACGGTGCGGGTCTGGCCGCGACGCGCGGCAGTAGCGTTGGCGGGTGTTGCCGCTGCCATACCAGCCGTCCGCGTCGCGCGGCCGGAGATCGCGCCGCGCCGGCTGGCTGTCGGCTGAGCGCGCTCAGCGGCCGGCTGAGCGCGCACGGCGGCCGGCATGCGGCGGGTGGCGGCTGGCGTGTCGGCGGTGCGGGCCGCGCCGCCCTGACGCCGCACCTGCTCGAGAGTGGCCTCGGCCAGGTCTTCGCGGCCGATCTGGCGATACGCCGCCGCCAGTCCGGCAAACGTGGCCGGGGTCCGGACGCCGGCCCAGACATTTCGCTCGTACATTTCGGCAGCTTCGGAGAACTGGCCGCGCAGCTCGTAGATGCGGGCGAGCTCGAGGCGGACCGTGGCTCGCGTCGCCTCGTCGGTGGCCGGGTCGTCGATCGTGTCCAGGTGGTGCTGCTCCTGGACGAGATCGCTGATGAACGCCGGTCCGCCGACGGCGGCCTGGCGTCGTGCAGCCTCAGCAGCGCGACCGCGACGTATCGGCTCGGCCGCCCCAGGCGACCATACGGACTCCGCCTGACTCTGCTGTCCCGCTACCACGAACGACCTCCTGCCGTGTCCGCCACCGGGTGATACCACGGACTGGAAATCGCCGTGGAGCCCATGACGCCGCCGCGCTGCGCGTCTAGCGAGCCCCATTGATCGACGGAACGGCGCGGCACGCCGCCTACTCTAGCTCGGGACGGCCCGAAAGGAAAGGGGTCCGCGATGACATTTATCTATATCTGCCGATTGTCGGTGGTCTGGGAAGTCGTCGTAATGTGATAGAACATGCGTTCTTCTCGCGCCGGTGTGTCGGGCGTCACAGCGGGCCGTCCGCACCGTCTGAACCGACGCGATTGTCCCGAAATCGGCAGCGGCAGCAGGCGCACTGAGTCGATGCTGCATCTTCCCAGGAGATGCGCTGGCGTGTGCACTGGCCGCGCTACAATCGCCCGAGGCTCCTGCTGGGGCGTGAAGGAGGAGGGCGATGGCCGCCCGTGTGACCGTTGTCGGCAGCGTGAACATGGATCTGGTCGTCTCGACGGAGCGGCTGCCCGAGCACGGGGAGACGATCCTCGGCCGCGACTTTCAGCGCTTCGGCGGGGGGAAGGGCGCGAATCAGGCGCTGGCGGCGGCGCGGATGGGGGCCAGCGTCAGCCTGGTGGCGAAGGTCGGCAGGGACGAAGCCGGCGAGTTGCTGGTCCGCGAGCTGGTCGAGGCCGGCGTGGACGCCTCACAGGTCGGGCGGGTGGACGGCCCGACCGGCACGGCGGTCATCACCGTGGACGCGCGCGGCGGTAACACCATCGTGGTGGTGCCGGGCGCGAACGCGAAGCTGACGCCGGCCGACGTGGAAGCCGCGCGGGCCACCATCGAGGCGAGCGACGCGGTGCTGATGCAGCTGGAAGTGCCGATGGAGACGGTGGCGGCGGCGGCCGAGCTGGCGCGGGCCGCTGGCGTGGCCGTCTTCCTGAACCCGAGCCCGATGCAGCCGCTGCCCGACCGTCTGCTGAGTGGACTGGCGTTCCTGGTCGTCAACGAGACCGAGCTGGCCGATCTGACCGAGGGCAGCGGCGACCCGAGTCGGCTGTTCGACCGTGGCGTCGAGCGGATCGTCCTGACGCTCGGAGAGCACGGCTCGCGATCGATCGACCGAGACGGTACGCGCGATGTCGCGGCGTTCAAGGTGCAGAGCGTAGACACGACGGCAGCCGGCGACGCGTTCCTCGGGGCGCTGGCGGCCTCGATCTCCGAGCACGGCCTGGAGGGAGCACTCCGAATCGCCTCGGCGGCGGGAGCGCTGGCGACGACGCGCATGGGCGCGCAGCCGTCGCTCCCCACCCGATCCGAGGTGGCCGCATTCCTCCAGACCCGAGAATGACAGGTTAGCTGCGATTCAGCGGGTAGATCCGGTCCACGGCGATCGAGAGGACGACCCGGCCGTCGCGGATCATCGCGGCGTCGAACTCCTCCCAGTTCGGGTGGGGCTTGCCGAGGATGCGCTCGTAGACGCGGCGCAGCAGCGGGACCGGGTTTTCGTCGATCACGGTGCAGGTGCCCTCGACTACGAGATACTCCGACCACTTCTCGGCCACGATCGAGAGGGTGGCGCGCGGGTCGCGGAGCAAGTTGCGGGTCTTGGCGCGGTCTTTCGTCACCGAGACCTTGATCGTGCCGTCGTCGTCCAGCGTGTACGAGACGTGCGACATCTGCGGTCGGCCGTCGCGCTTGATGGTCGCCAGTACAGCGTGGTTGTTGGCGCCGATGAAGGCGAGCGCCTCGTCGTGAGTCACGGTCAGTCCACCCCCGAGACGAGTGAGCCGTGCACGGTCGTGTCGCGGCCGGCAAAGCGGGCGAATCCGAGTGGCGAGAGGTCGAGCGACGGCTGGCCGTCCAGCAGCCACTCCGCGACGTGGCGGCCGGTGGCCGGCGAGTGCTGGAAGCCGTGGCCGCAGAAGCCGATGGCGCAGAAGACGCCCTCCGTCTCTGGCAGCCAGTCCACGATGGCGTGCTCGTCGGGCGTCAGCGGGCGCAGGCCGGCCCAGCCGCTCCGAACCGATGCCCGCTCCAGGACCGGGAAGCGCGAGATCCCTTTCTCAACGGTCTGCTCCAGCATCGACCAGTCGACCGGGGCTTCCAGGTAGTCGGTGACGGCGCCGACGTCGCCCGGGCTGATCAGCAGCGCCTGCTGCTCGCTGCGGGCGTAAAACCCGGTGCCGGTGTCGATGGTGAGCGGCAGCGGGTGCCTGATCCCGCTCACGTCGTCGGTCACGAAGATGTGGCGTCGCTTCGGCACGACCGGCACCTCGACGCCGAGCATCCGCGCGACCGGCGCGGCGTTGGCGCCGGCCGCGACGATCACCAGCGGCGTCTCGACCGTGCCGTCCGTGGTCTCGACCGCCGTCTTGCCGCCCGCGACCTGGCGCATCGCCGTGACCGTCGTCTCCTCGTGAAAGCGGACGCCCTGGCGGCGAGCGCCGGCCGCGAACGCCATGCAGACGTCGTTTGGGGTGGCGTGGCCGTCGGTCGGGCACCAGACGCCGGCGATCACGCCGTCCAGCGAGATGCCCGGTGCGATCTCGCGGACCTCGGCCGGCGTGACGACCTGGGACGGCACGCCGAAGCCGTTCTGGAGCGTGACGTTGCGCTCGTACTTCGCCAGGACGGCCGGCTCGGAGATGACGAACAGGTAGCCGTCCTGGGTGTAGCCGATGTCTACGCCAAACTCGTCCTCGAACCGCTTGAACAGCTCGATCCCTTCGAGCGAGAACCGGATCTCCAGCTCGGTGGCGAACTGGGCGCGAATGCCGCCAGCCGCCTTGCTGGTCGAGCCGGCCCCGATGGTCGCCCGCTCGACGACCACGACGTCGCGTTGGCCGCGTTGCGCCAGGTGATAGGCGATGGAGCAGCCGATGGCGCCGGCCCCGACGATCACCACCTCTGCCGAGCGTGGAACCATCTTCGTCCTCTCAGCCGAGTGCCTGCTGGCACCTGAAAGCTACACTGATGATGCCATGTCACGTGTGATCGTCAAGAGTGTCTGCCCGCTCAACTGCCCGGATAGCTGCGGGATCGTGACGACCGTCGAGGATGGGCAGGTGGTGCGGACGACGGGTGACCCCGACCACCCGATCACGCGCGGGTGGCTGTGCCGCAAGGGGGTGCGCTACCTGGAGCGGCACACCAGCCCGGAGCGGGTGCTCTATCCGCTGCGACGCGTCGGGCCGAAGGGTGAGGGGCGCTTCGAGCGGATTTCCTGGGACGCCGCGCTCGACATCATCTGTGGGCGGTGGCAGGCGATCGTCGCGGAGTACGGCGCCGAGGCGATCCTGCCGTACGGCTACTCCGGCACGATGGGCGTGGTGCAGCGGACGGCCGGCGAGCAAAGGTTCCTCAACCGGCTGGGAGCGAGCGTCCTCGACCGGAGCATCTGCTCGGAGGCCGGGCACGCCGCGATGCAGGCGACGCTCGGCGGCTCGTTCGGGACTGACCCCGAGGAGATCCCGAACGCTCGCCTGATCCTGGTCTGGGGCTACAACCCGGCCGCCACCAACCCGCACGCCGTGCCCCTGATCCAGGAGGCGAAGCGGAACGGCGCCCGCGTGGTGGTCATCGACCCGCGCGTCACCGAGACCACGCGTTTCGCGGACCGGCACGTTCGGCCATACCCCGGGACAGACGGCGCACTGGCGCTCGGCATCGTCAACGTGCTGTTCGCGGAGGGGCTGGCGGACCTCGATTTCCTGGCCGAGCGGAGCGTCGGTTGGGAGCTGCTGCGCGAACGGGCGGCCGAATTCACGCCGGAGCGGGTCTCCGAGATCGCGCGCCTGCCGGCCGACGAGATCCGGGAGCTAGCACGTCTCTACGCCGAGACAAGGCCGGGCCTGATCCTGACCGGCCCTGGGCTTCAGAGGCACACCAACGGCGGCCAGGCGATGCGCTGCCTGCTGGCGTTGCCGGCCGTGACCGGACAGTACGGCCTGCACGGGGCCGGCTTCCTCTACAACAACCGCTACCTGGCCTGGGACCCGGAGCTGGTCGGGCATGACGCGGAGCTCCGGCGCGGGACGCCCAGGACGCTGAGCATCAACAGGATCGGCGAGGCGCTGCTCTCGGCGGAGCCGCCGGTCAAGAGCCTGCTGGTCGTCAACGGGAACCCGGCCGCCGTCGCCCAGCACCAGAGCAAGGTGATCGCGGGGCTGCTGCGCGACGACCTCTTCACGGTGGTGCACGAGGTCTTCCCGACCGACACCGTGCGCTACGCCGACATCGTGCTGCCGGCCACGATGCAGCTGGAGCAGCTCGACCTGCACCTCTCGTACTGGTCGCTCCACCTGAGACTGAACCTGCCGGCCGTCGCGCCGCCGGGCGAAGCGCGCTCGAACCTGGACTTCTACCAGGCGCTCGCCCGGCGAATGGGGTTCGCCGAGCCGTGTTTCAGGATGTCCGCCGAAGAGATCGCCAGAGAGCTGCTCCAGACGCCGAGCCCGCTCCTGGAGGGCATCACCTGGGAGCGGCTGCTGGCCGAGCCGTCGGTGCGGCTGACGATGCCGTCCAGACCGTGGGTGCCGTTCGCGGACGGTCGCTTCCCGACGCCGTCAGGGAAGCTGGAGCTGTACTCCGAGCGGCTCGCGCGGCAGGGGCTCGATCCACTGCCGGGCTGGGCGCCAGAGGCGGAGAGTGCACAGGCCAGCCCGTCGCTGTTCGCGCGGTATCCGCTCAAGCTGCTGACGCCGAAGGAGCAGCATTTCCTTGGGTCGAGCTTCGCCAACCTGCCGACGTTCCGGCAGCTGGCGGGCGAGCCGACCGTCGAGCTGAGCCGGTCGGACGCCGAGGCGCGCGGAATCCGTGATGGCGCGCTGGTCGAGGTGGTGAACGACCGGGGCAGCTGCACGCTCCGGGCGCGGGTCGGGGAGTCGGTGCGGCCGGGCGTGGCCGTCAGCGAGGTGGTGCACTGGCAGCAGTCCAGTCCGGGCGGGCGGAACGTGAACTGGACGACCCCGGACTACCTGACGGACCTGGGCGGCAACTCGTGCTTCCACACGAATCTGGTCGAGATTCGGGCGGTGCCGGACCATCGTGACGGAGTCGCCGCGCCGGCTGAGAAACTGTGACGCCAGCGTGAAGAAAAGCGCTGCATCCCATTAAACCGTGCGACGGTAGTTGTGCGTATAACCGATGAGATGCACGCTGCTACGCTCACCTTCGATGAGAACCCCTTCGGCGGGTATACTGCCGAGCATGATTGGCGCCAGGTCGCGGCATCGCCCGTGATGTCACAGGCCGTAGACGTCACCCTCCTGGCCGACGAGACGCTCGCAGAGCGCCTCGGTACTGGCGACGTGGGCGCGCTCGAGCAACTGTACGAGCGCCACTCACGGGCCGTCTTCTCGCTGGCCCTGAAGCTCTTGTCCGAGCGCGAGTCCGCCGAGGAGATCGTCCAGGAGACGTTCCTGAAGCTGTGGCAGCGGCCCGATGCCTACTCGCCGGACCGGGGCCGGCTGATCGCCTGGCTGCTCGGCGTGGCGCACCACCGGGCGGTGGATCGCCTGCGCCGGCGGCGGTTGGAGCAGCGGTACGGCGCGTCGCAGCAGGCGCTGGAGCCGGTCGTCAGCGACCGCGACCCAGTGGATGACGTGCTGACCTCGTTGCGGGGTGAGGCCGTCGCGCGGGCGCTCCGCGAGCTGCCGACGGCCCAGCGGGTCGCCGTCGAGCTGGCGTACCTGAAAGGCATGACCCAGGTCGAGATCGCGACGGCGCTCGGCGAGCCGCTCGGCACGATCAAGACCCGCCTGCGTCTCGCGATGCAGAAGCTGAGGGGCTCGCTGGAGCTGGCCGACTTGCGGCCGGGTGCGCCATGAACACGCTGACCTGTGAAGAAGCTCGCGAGCTGCTGCCGCTGATGGCGCTCGACGTGCTGGACGTCGACGAGTGCGACGTGCTCGACGATCACCTGGCCGCATGCGCCGAGTGTCGCGAGGCGTTGGCCGGGCACCTGGAGACGACCGCCGCCCTGGCGATGGCCGTCCCGCAGGCCGATCCGTCGCCATCGGTGAAGGGGCGGCTGCTGGCCCAGGCGAGCCGTGCTCGGATGCTGCCGGCCGGCGCGGACGTGCGGGCGATCCCGTCTCCGCCGATGTGGGGCCGCGGCCGGGCGGCGCGCTGGCGGGTGAGCCTGACTGGCATCGCAGCGGGTCTGGCCCTGGTGCTGGCGGCCGGCAGCACCGGCTGGGCGCTCAGCCTGCGCTCGCAGATCGACGACCAGAACCAGCGGATCGCGTCGCTCAACGAGCGGGCCCAGAACTACGGACGGGTGAGTGCCGTGCTCCAGGCGGCGGACACCCAGGTCCGGCTGCTCCAGGGGACGGCCGGCGCCCCGAGTGCCTTCGGCCGGGTCTACATCGACCCGGAGACCAGCGAAGGCATGTTGATGGTGCGTGGACTGCCGCCGCTGCCCCAGGGCAAGGTGTACCAGTTGTGGGTGGTTGGCGCGGACGGTCAGCGGATGAGCGCCGGGGTGTTGACCTGGACCGACAAGGCTGGCAACGGCTACACGCTCATCAACTGCCCGGACAAGCTGTCACGGTGGCAATCGTTCGGGGTGACCGAGGAGCCGAGCGGCGGCAGCCCGGCCCCGACCACGCCACGCGTGCTCGGCGGCACGATCTAGCAGTCTTGCTCTGGGGGCGCAATGGATTGCGCCCCTACGGGTCCGAACCTAGTAGGGGCGCAATTCATTGCGCCCCCGAGAGTCGATGCGCTCCCGACGCTGTTCCGCTCCCTTTGCGACGGAAAAGGGAGGAGTACAAGCGGTCAGCTACAGGGGCGGGCGGTGCCGCCGCCGGCCGCCGTGTCGAACGACTGGCCGCACGAGCAGGTCTTGACGGCGTTCGGGTTCTGGACCACGAAGCCGCCGCCCATCAGCGCGTTGACGTAGTCGATCTGGGCGCCGTCGAGCTGCGGCAGGCTGAGCTCGTCCACGACGACGGTGACGCCGTCCACGGTGATGATGGTGTCGTCGTCCGAGCGCTCGTCGTCCAACTGCATGCCGTAGGAGAAGCCGGAGCAGCCACCCGGTGACACGTACACGCGCAGTGCTTTGTCAGGGTTGGCCTCCTTCTTCAGGAGCTGCTTGAGCTGACTGACGGCGCTATCGGTCATGGTGAGCATCGGTCAGGCCTCGCGAAAGTGAATCCGACCAATTTTATCAGGAATTGCCGCGTCGCGGGGAATCTCAGCTCTGGCCCTCGCGCTCGGTCCCTCCCGGCGTCGGTACAATGCCACGAACGGGGCTGGACGGCTGTAGCGCCGGCCCTGCTGGCGTGACGAGGAGCGCACCACCATGCCGCACGGCCGCGCGATCCACCGACCGGGCCTGCTCACCGACATGTACCACCCGGACTCGGCGTACGTCAGCTGGCGAGCCGGGCTGAACGGCATGACCACGTTCGAGCTGTTCGCGCGGCGGGCGCCGTTCGGCGGGTCGTACCTGCTGGTGGCCGGCCTGGAGGCCGCGCTCGATTTCGTGCGGGCGTTCCGCTACCAGGACCACGACCTGGCGTACCTGGACCAGATCCGCGACTACGAGCCAGAGTTTCTGGACGAGCTGCGCCAGCTGCGGTTCACCGGCGAGATCGTGGCGATGCCGGAAGGCTCGATCGCCTTCCCGAATGAGCCGTTGCTGCGGGTGACGGCGCCGTTCCGCGAGGCGATCCTGCTGGAATCGGGCCTGCTCCAGGCCGTCAACCTGGCGGCTCTGATCGCCACTAAGGCGTCGCGGATCGTCTGGGCGGCCCAGGGCCGGCCGGTCTCGGAGTTCGCGCTGCGGCGAGCCCAGGAGCCGTACGTGGTCAGCCGGTCGGCGCGGATCGGGGGCTGCTGGAGCACCTCGTTCCTGGCCGCTGCCGACGAGTACCGGCTGCTCGCGAGCGGCACGATCCCGCACGCCCTGGTGCAGTTGTTCGACGACGAGCGCAGCGCGTTCTCTGCGGTGGCCGAGACGTTCAACCGCTACACGCTGCTGATCGACACGTACGACGTGCGCCGCGCCATCCACACCGCCGTCGAAGTCGCGCAGAAGTACCGGTCGAGCCACGGGCACGTGCTGGCGGCCGTCCGCCTCGACAGCGGCGACCTGTTCGCGGACAGCACGTATGTCCGAACGGTGCTGAACGAGGCCGGGCTGACCGAGTGCCGCATCCTCGGGAGCGGCGACCTGGACGAGTACAGCATCACCGACCTCGTCTCACGCGGGGCGCCGTTCGACGCGTTTGGCGTCGGGACCAGCATCGGGGTCGGGGCCGGCTCGGTCGAGCACGACGTGGAGGGTGGCTCGCTCGGCGGCGTCTACAAGAACGTGGCGTACGTGGACGCCGAGGGCACCACGATCCCGAAGGTGAAGGTCGCGGGCGACAAGACGACGCTGCCAGGCGCGAAAGAGGTGTACCGAGTCGGAGCGTACGTCGAGGATGTGATGCAGCTGGCGTCGGAAGCCACACCGCCGTCAGGCGGCGAGCGCCTGCTCAAGCCGGTGATGCGGGGCGGCCGGATCCTGCCGGGGAGCCTGCCGCCGCTCTCGGAGATCTGGGAGCTGGCGCGGGGGAACCTCGAACGGCTGCCGGAGCGGTACCGTCGCCTGACCGAGCCGGACCGCTATCCGGTCCGCTACAGCGAGGCGCTCCTGACGCTGCGCGACCGCGCGCTAGTGGAGCACGACGGCTCGCGTTAGTCGGCGTCGAGGGCAGCGGCGGCGAGCGCGATCAGCTCCGGACGGGCGGCTTCGGCGGCGGCGCGGCCTCGCTGCACCATGTCCGACCAGCGGTGGTAGTGCAGCGTCGAGCGGCGGCGCCCGTAGTTCGGGCGGATCAGAAGCTCGACCGGCGGGCGCGTGGGGTGGAGCGTGGCGTAGTGGATCACCCGCGTGAAGATCCGCACCGCGTCGAGCCGCGTCGTCGCCGACATCGGGCGCTGCCGGTCCAGGATCGAGACGACGCCGCGCGCCGCGTGCCGCACGCCAGGCAGGCGCAGGACGTGTCGGGCGTGTGTGGATGCATCCACCGCCACGATTCGGCGCGCTCCCAGCTCGCGGGCGGCGGCGATCGGCAGGCCGTCGATCAGGCCGCCATCCAGCAGGTGGTGGCCGTCTCGGGCGACCGGCGGGAAGACGAGCGGGATCGAGCAGCTCGACACGATGGCGTCCACCAGCGGCCCCTCGCGGATGACGAAATGCTGGCCGGTGGTGACGCTGCTGCTGACGACGGCCATCTCACGATCCAGATCCTCGAAGCGGCGGTCGCCGAAGATCCGGGTGACGACGTCGCGGATGCCGGCCGGGTCCACGAGGTTGAGCCGGCCCGGTCGTGGCCGGAAAATGCGGCGGATGCTCATGGCGCGGGCGAGCTCGGCCATCTCGGCGGCGGTCAGGCCGGCCGCGTAGCCGCCGCCGACGATGCTGCCCATGCTGACCCCGACCACCAGATCGACGGGCAGCTGGAGCTCCTGGACGACTTCCAGAACGCCGATGTGCGCGAACCCGCGCGCGCCGCCGCCGCTCAGCACCAGGGCAAGGCCGTACGACGTTGCCGGAGGCGTTGTGGCGGCGGCGTGGCCGGTCACGCGACGTTACTCTGACCGATGCCCCGTGCTCGCGTGTGAAGGACGAGGGCGCGGGGTGTCAGACCGACACGATTGGTGAGGCGTGGAGCGTTCGACGCGAGCATCACGGCACTTCCACCTACTCGGGGTCGGCGTAGTCCGCGTCGGAGATCGACACCTCGCGGCCGAGGCGCCCAGACTCCTCGACCGCCAGCATAACGGAGACGATATGACGTGCCCATGCTGGTGGAACGGCGAGAGGGGCGCCGGTGGTGACGGTGTCTACCATCCGAGCAAACTCGACGACGAACGGGTTGACCCGTTCTACGGCCTGGGGCTGGTACGTCCCGGCGCCAGCGACCTGGAGCCGGTTGCTATACGAGTCGAACTCGATCATGCCGTCGGTCAGGACGATCTCGACGCCGCACTGGTCGAAGCCGCGGTTTTTGAAACCGGCGTGAAAGAGCGAGACGGTCAGCCCGTTCTTCAACTGAAGGTACGCCACCGAGGCGTCGTCGGCGGCAGCCTGGTGGATCGGGTTGCCGACCCAGCCTCTGACGGCGGTGACGCCGCTCCCGAGCACCCAGCAGCAGCGGTCGATCATGTGCGCGCCGTTCATCAGCCACATCCCGCCGCCCCGGCTCCGGTCTACGAACCAGGGCGGGCGCGACTCGATGCCGAACGCCTTGGTCCAGACGTCACGAGCCATGATCGGGGCGCCGTACTGGCCGGAGCGCACCAGCTCGCGGGCGGCGACCGTCGTGGCGAAGAAGCGCTGTGAGTGACCGACGAACACCTGGACGCCGTTCTTGCGGGCGGTGTCCAGCATCTGGTCGGTCTCTTCGAGCGTGTTGGCAATCGGCTTCTCGACGAAGACGTGCTTGCCGGCCGCGAGCGCCTCGACGCCGATCTTCGCGTGCAGGTCGTTCGGCAGGCCGAGCATCACGACCGAGATGTCAGGTCGCTTGAGCAGGTCACGGTAGTCGGCGAAGACTTCGCAGCCGTGCTGCTCGGCGATCGGCTCGGCGCGCCCGGTGTCCGGGTCGGCGATGGCGACCAGATGGGTGCGCGCGTCGGTAGCGACGGCGAGCGCGTGCTGGGGTGCGACCCGGCTGGCTCCGATGATGCCGACGCCGAGCGTCGCGACAGCGGTCATTGAGATTCCCCCACGCCAACCCGGCGTGTTGCGTTCAGGATAGCTAACTGCGGCTCCCTGATTGTATCTGGCGCGCGCCACTGGACCCCTGACATTTACGGAAGGCTGCCGGGGGATGCATCCCACGGCGCTGCTGGTCGGCGCAATCCCTGACCGTGACGCTCTTACGGGGCGCTCTGCGGGATTCCGCGCACGCGAGACGCCGCGACCACGCACTACATTCGAGACGGCATGCGGGTCTGGTGCTGCCTGTTCGCGGCGGCCCGCGTTGTGGGTACGGCTGACTGGGGAGGAGCGGCGATGAACGGGGCAGGGCTGTTCGGATCGGCGATCCTGGAGGTGGCGATCGGGTTGTTCTTCGTCTATCTGGTGCTGAGCATGATCTGCTCCAGCATCAACGAGCTGCTGGCATCTCTGCTGAAATGGCGTTCGCAGAATCTTGAAGCTTCACTGGCGCAGCTCATCCAGGACCCGGAGGCACGAAAGAAGCTGTTCTCGCACCCGCTCATAGCCGCGCTCGGAAGCAAGACCCTCGGCACGTCGGTGCCCTGGCTAAGCTGGCCAACGAAGGGCTGGTTCGTGGTGAACGCGCACGGCAAGCCTAGCTACATCCCCTCGCGGGCCTTCGCGACCGCGTTCCTCGACAGTCTGACTCCGGGATCGGGCGCCGAGATCAGTGCCGCGTCGCTGCACACGGCGGCGCAGACCCTGCTGTCGAGCACGAAAGTCGTGGGTGACGCCACGGTAGACGACGACGAGAAGCGGGATCTGGGCCGGGTTGTGGCGGCACTGCTCGGGGAGAGCCGCGATCCGACGAGGCTTGCCCGCCACGTCGACGACGTCAAGCAGCTGATTGCGGCATCGCCGCCGGCCGACCCGAACGACAAAAGCCAGTTCGACGCGCTTGTCGCGCAGTTGTTGCCGCTGCACACGCTCGGCGAAGTCGGCGCTGCCGTGGACAAGCTCTCAGACGGACCGATGAAGCGGGCGCTCGCCGATACGGTCAACAACGCCAACGCGTTTCTGTTGGACGTCGAAGTCGACCTGAAGACCCTGCACCGCAACGTCCAGAACTGGTTCGACGATGCGATGGAGCGCGCGACTGGTGTCTACAAGCGTGGGTTGCAGATCGTCCTGCTGTTCATCGCGCTGGTGGTGTGCGGACTGTTCGGCGCGGACTCGCTGCGGATCGTCTCCGTGCTCTCGGTAAACTCGTCGTTGCGTGCCGCGCTCGTCCAGCAGGCGACCGCGCAGACGGGACAGAACGGGCCGTCGTCGCAGTCCACCGCTGAGCTGGCTGGCCAGTTGATGCCGTACACCGACCTGTTCGGTTGGGATGACTGGCCGAAGGTCGCACAGGGCCAGCACCAGGCAGAAGGTGTGTGGTACTTCTCCCCAGCTGAATGGGACGGTGCCCGGTGGCGATGGCTTGGCTTTCGACTGGCAGGCATCCTTACGACGGTCGTCGCGGTCTCGCAGGGTGCGCCGTTCTGGTTTGACCTGCTCGGAAAGGTCGTCAACCTGCGTGGGTCAGGCAAGCCGCCTCAGACCGCGGCCGAGCGCGACCAGGCGTCGGCGGTCGTTGTTGCGACCGGGAGCTGACGTCCCGGATGCGCGCCGAGTGAGGCGTTCACTGGACGACCGCGAGGTGTGGAGCGGGAAAGAAGTCCTCGATGTCGTAGCGGTACCCCTGCTCGGTCAGGAACAGCTGACGGTGATCGGAGTAGCCCTGATCGACGGTGTCGTGGCTGACGACGGCGTAGAAGTGGGCCTGGCCGCCGTCTGACTTCGGCCGCAAGATCCGACCCAGTCGCTGCGCCTCCTCCTGTCGCGAGCCGAACGTGCCAGAGAGCTCGATCGCCACGTTTGCCTCCGGCAGGTCGATGGCGAAGTTCGCCACCTTCGACACCACCAGCGTGCCGATCTCGCCCCGGCGGAATGCGCCAAACAGCTTCTCGCGTTCGCGGGACGCGGTCTTGCCGGTGATGAGCGGGGCCTGGAGCCGGTCGGCGACGTCGTCCAGTTGATCGAGGTACTGGCCGATCACCAGAACGCGGTCGGCCCGGTGGCGTTCGAGCAGCGCCTGCATCGCCAGAAGCTTGGCCGGATTGGTCGCGGCGATGCGGTACTGCTGGCGCTTCTCGGCGCTGGCGTACTCCAGCCGCAGGTCGCGCGGCATCGGCACGCGGATCTCGGTGCAGACGGCCGGCGCGATCCACCCCTGCGCCTCGAGGTCTTTCCAGGGTGCGTCGTACTTCTTCGGACCGATCAGCGAGAAGACATCGTCCTCCCGCCCGTCCTCGCGGATCAGGGTCGCCGTGAGCCCGAGTCGGCGCCGCGATTGGATCTCGGCGGTGACCCGGAACACCGGCGCCGGCAGCAGGTGAACCTCGTCGTAGACGATCAATCCCCAATCCTGCCGCATGAACAGGTCGAGATGGGGGAACACGTCAGGGTCGCCGTTTCGCCCCTTCGTGCGGGTCGTCATCACCTGATAGGTCGCCAGGGTGACTGGCAGAATCTCCTTGCGCTCGCCGGTGTACTCGCCGATGGCGTCAGGATCGACGGTGGTTCGCTGCGTCAACTCGCGCTGCCACTGCCGGATCGCCGTGATGCTGGTGCAGAGGATCAGGGTGTGGCAGGCAGCCCTGGCCATCACGCCCAGCCCGATGACCGTCTTGCCGGCGCCGCACGGCAGGACGAGCACACCGCTCCCTCCGCGCGGTCCACCGCCGGCCCAGAACGAATCGACGGCGTCCCACTGATAGTCGCGCAGGGCGAAACGGTCCGCGCTGTTGTCCTGGTCGCGGAGGGCGATGGACAGCGGGGCGCCTTCGGCGTAGCCGGCCAGGTCTTCGATGGGCAGGCCAGCCTTCAGCAGCGCCTGCTTGAGTCGGCCCCGCTCGGCCGGGAGGACGAGGGACCGGTCGTCGCCGTCGGACTCTCCGAGGTGGGGGCCGATCCGAGGATTCCGCCGCACCTGCTGGAGCAGATCCGGATCGTCGGACTCCAGCGCCAGCATGGTGCCGCGCGAGGTCAGGCGAAGCCGACCGTACCGGCTCATCAGATCGCGGACGTCGGCGAGGACGTTCGGCGGAATCTCGTACTTCGAGAACTCGACCAGCGTGTCGATCACGCTCTCCACGGTCACGCCCGCCGCGCAGGCGTTCCAGAGTGAGAGCGGCGTGATGCCGTAGAAGTGCACGTGCTCGGGGCTCTTGCGCAGCTCCGCGAACGCGGCGAGACGGTCGCGGCACTGGCCGTACCGAGGGTTGTCAACTTCGAGCAGCAGCGTGCGGTCAGCCTGGACGATCAACGGCTGGTCGGGTCGATATGCGCCGGCCACTTAGAGCTCCTCGTCGTCGTATGCGTCGTCATACGGATCGTATGGGCCGTCGTACAGCGCGTCGCCCTTCTTCAGGCTGACAATCGACCCGAACGGCACCATGATCTCGGCTTCCGCGTGGTCCTGAAGGTCGATGGCGTGCAGCACGTCGCCGTGCGTGTCCACGACCTCCAGTTCGGAGGTGCGCGTGCCGGCGCCGTCAGTCCAGGTGGCGATCAGGGCCGTCTCGGTCTGCACGGCCTGATTCACCACGCGCACCAACGCCTTCCGCTCAGACGCCGTCACCTTGCGCTCTCGGCCTTTGGGGCTGGCCTTTCCCGTGGCAGGGCTGGCTGGCGCGCGGTCCGGCGTCTTCGGCTCGTCCTTGACCGGCAAGTAGTCGGCCTGACGGAGAATGTCGAGCACCGCGTCCGGTCTGGTCCCCGTGACGAACGCGATGCCCGGCGCAACGTCCTTCCAGACCAGCTTGCCGAGCTTCCGGTCACGCTTGAGCTGCTCCAGAAGCGCTGGATCGTCAGTTTGGACGTAGGTGGCGGCGGCGCCGACCTTGATTCGGCCATACCGGTTGCCCTGGTCTTCCACGAGCCGCTCGACGGTCGGTGGGAGCGGGACGCGAGAGCCGGACGCCAGGATCTCGCGAATTCTGGTCGGGGTCAGACCTCGGTTCAGCGCGCCGGCGACCGACGCGGCAGTCACGCGGAAGAGTGACGCCCCCTGATTCGACTCCAGGCTGGCGACCTGCCAGAGCTGCGTCAGGGTTTCGGGGTGCGCGTTGGGCGGCACCACGATGGACCGGTCCGGTTGTATGACCCAGGCAGATTCCCACGGCGGCAGGTCTGCCTCCTGGTCCGAGAGGCCGTGGTGGTCAGGGTCAAGGAGCTGCTGATGTGCGAGCGGCATCATCACCGCCGGCTGGCCATCTGCACCGGTGGCGTGCGCCAGCAGCAGCGAGCCCAGGCCATCCCAGTCCGGCTCGGGAGGCCGCATGTGCATCATCGGCTGATACTCGGGCGCGAAGACCAGCGGCCAGTGGAAGCGCAACTGCGCTTGCACGGATGCGCGCGTGACCCAGGTATCCGGCGGAAGGGTTACGAGCAGCCGCAGCAGGAGCATGTGTGCGCGATGATGCGGGAGCAGCTCACCGTCAAAGCCGTACATCGAGGAGCGCCCGCCAATCCAGGCGAGCACCAGGCGTCCAAACAGCGCGCTGGGAGACTCCTCCCCGATGCCAACTGGCGTGTAGCGAAAGTCGCCGCGCCGCGCCACGCGGACCAGACCGGCGTGCCGAAGGTACTCCCACAGCTGCTCCGGGTAGTCGCTGCCACGGACGCCGACCGACTTGCCAAACGCGACGAGACTCCGCTTGTACGGCTCGCCGTCCTGTCGCCACTCGCCGCGTCCGGTGGCAATGAAGCCGAGCAGATGCCCGAGATCGCGGAGAACACCCGACGGGCTCGGGATCGAGGCGTTCTCGGGCTCGGCGGGCTGGAGCGGCGGCGGCGTCATCGCCATGCGGTCGATGGGTGACTGTCCCGAGAACGCCTCCTCGACTTCGTCCGGGATCGCGAACGCGGACGGAGCGTACCAGCTGCCAGAATGCGCGTTGACCGGCACCACGAGCGCGTGCCGCACGAGCTCGGAAAGCGGGTCCAGCGTCTGCCCCTGCGGCGGTGACATCCAGACCGGGCCAATCGGGCCATATCCGCTCTGAAACGCGCGCGACCTGGCGCCGACGTGCTGCACCATCGACGTCACGTCCACCGAACCGTCTCGTTGACGCACCCAGTCGAAGACGCTCCGGGCCTGCGGCGACAGACGGCCGAGGATGGCCACTAGCTCAGGCTGAGACGTCAGCGTGCGCACGATGAGCGCGGCGCGGTCGTCCTTGCGGCTGGGGAGGTTGTGCAGGCCCAGTCCGTACGCGATCTTGCTCAGGTTGTCGGTGGTCTGCTGCTCCAGGGTCGTCCACAGACTGATGCCGTGACCCCGTGGGGTCGCCGCGGCGACCGGCGAGAACGTCGCGACGAAATCGCCGGTACCGCCAGTCTGGTAGTCGAGCAGCCCCAGAAGGCGAAGGTCGGCGAGGTACGATTCGCAGAGGGCGGGCGGGAGCCGGTGACCGACAGCGGACACGAAGTCGGACCATGGCGCCTGATGGTCTGGTCGGGCGGACAGCCAGCGGAGGATCGCCAACTGGCCGACATTGATGTCGAGCATGGCCTGCTTCAGCGAGGCCGGATACTGGAGCTGTTCGACCAACGCGCGGTCGCTGAGCGGCGTCGCGTTCTCTCCGAGCCGCCGCGCGATCAACGTGGACCGCTCGTCTTTGGTGAGCCGTTTCAGAAGGTCGGCTAGCTCCATCTGCGCTCTCCGGGGCACGACACAAACGGGGACGGGCGACAGTGGACGACGGTTGACGGCGGCACGTGCCCGTGGCATGCACCTGACAGTGTACGTGCAAGGCTCGGTCCGGCGCGGGTCTCCCCCTCGTGTGACACCACGCGTACATGCTATGGTCGCCGGAACAGCGTCGGAGCCTGGGCTCGCCGTGCCTGCGAGCGGAGCCAGGTTGACTCAGCGCTAACTCGTACAGAGCTGGAGTGGCCGTGCCGATCGCGGGCCTTGTCAAGCGGCAGACGTACCGAGACTCGGTGGCGCTGATGGTGCTGTCCACGGCGCTGGCCGAGCGCGACGGCGTCCTGCAAGCTTCGGCGATGATGGCGACCCCGGCCAACCTGGAGATCCTGCAGGCCACCGGGCTGTGCGCCGAGGCGTTCGCGGAGGCCGGGCCGAACGACCTGTGCGTCGCGGTCGAAGCGCGCGACGCCGAGGCGGTCGCGGCGGCGCTCGCGCAGGCCGAAGCGCTGCTCAACGCCAGCCCGGCTGCCCGGCAGTCCGGGTTCAGCGGCGACAGGCCGGCCGGAGTGGCGTGGCGGCCACGGACGCTTCAGAGCGCCGCTCGTGCGCGGCCCGACGCTAACATCGCGGTCATCTCGGTGCCGGGCGAGCACGCCACTCTCGAAGCGCGGCAGGCGCTGCTGGCCGGGCTCCACGTCTTCCTGTTCAGCGACAACGTGCCGCTCGCCGACGAGATCGAGTTGAAGCGGCTGGCGACCGCGCGCGGCCTGCTGTTGATGGGGCCGGATTGTGGCACGGCCTCGATCGGCGGCGCGCCGCTCGGCTTCGCGAACGCGGTCCGTCGTGGTCCCATCGGCGTGGTCGGCTCGTCGGGCACCGGCCTGCAAGAGGTGACCAGCCTGATCCATCGGCTCGGGGGCGGCGTCTCGCACGCGCTCGGGACTGGCAGCCGCGACCTGTATGAGGAGGTCGGCGGCGCGACGTTCCTGGCCGCCGTGGACGCGCTGGCGGCCGATCCCGAGACACAGGTGCTGGTGGCGGTAGCCAAGCCCGGCGCGCCGGGCGTCCAGGCACGGGTGCTCGAACGGCTGGCTGCGAGCGGCAAGCCGACGGTGGTCTACTTCCTGGGTGGCGCCCGCGTCGGCGATCACCCGGGCATCCTGGAGGCGCACGACCTCGAGCACGCCGCGCGCTGCGCCGTCGCCCTGGCGGACGGCGAGCAGCCCCCGGCCGTGGCTCCTTCGGACGAGGTCGAGGCATGGGCGCGGCAGATCGTGGCCGGGCTGTCGCCAGGACAGGTGGCCGTGCGTGGGCTGTTCGCCGGCGGGACGCTGGCCCAGGAGCTGTCGGCGGCCGTCGTGGGGGGCTTGCAAGGCGCTGGCGTCCACCGCGTAGATGACGTTGCCGACGATGCATCTACGGGCGGCGCGCCGGGCGAAGTGCTCCGCGTCGGCCCCCATCGCGTGCTCGACCTGGGCGACGACGCCTACACCCAAGGCCGGCCACACCCGCTCATCGACCCGCGCCTGCGCAACGCCGAGCTCGTCGCCCAGGCCGCGACCGGCGAGGTTGCCCTGTTCGCGATCGACGTGATCCTGGGGACCGGCTCGCACCCCGACCCTGCCGAGGCTCTTCGGCCAGCCATCAACTCCGCTCGGGAGGCCGCGCAGGCACGCGGCGCCCGGCTGGAGATCCTGGCTTCGTTGTGCGGCACGGATCAGGACGCGCAGGGTTACGAGCGCCAGCGGGCCGGGCTCGAGGCGGCCGGCGTCCGGGTGGCGCGGTCGTCCAGCATGGCGGCAGCGGTGGCGGCACGGGTCGCGGCGCTGCTGGCGGAGGGGAGCCGATGAGCGGGAGCGACACGACGCCGGTTCGCCCATCGGTTGGGCGTTTACTGGCGGAAGGACCGCGCGCCATCAACGTGGGCGTGGAGCAGTTCGCCGCCGACCTGGAGCCGTGGGACCGGGGTGTCGTGACGGTGGACTGGCGACCCCCCGGCGGCGGCCCCGAGGTGGTGGACGCGCTCCGTCGGTTGTCAGAGCCGGCCATCTCGGCACGGGTCGAGGCGGCCAACGGACGGGTGCTGGCGGCGCTGCTCGGCGCGCGTCCGCATCTGGTTGACGTGCGGCCGGCGCGCGACGTGGCGCCGGCGCTGCGAGATCGGGTGCTGCTGCACGCCGGACCGCCGCTTGCCTGGGCCGAGATGACCGGCCCGATGCAAGGCGCGGCGGTGGGCGCGGCGCTGTACGAGGGCTGGGCGGAGACGCCGGACGCGGCCGAACGGCTCCTCGCGGGCGGCGGCGTCAGGTTCATGCCGTGCCACCAGGCCGGCGGCGTCGGCCCGATGGGCGGCATCACTTCGGGCAGCATGCCGCTGCTGATCGTGGAGGAGCGAACCGGCGGCGGGACCGCGTTCTGCACGTTCAACGAGGGCGTCGGGCGTGTGCTGCGGTTCGGGGCCAACGGGCCGGAGGTGCTGGAGCGTCTGGCCTGGCTTCGCGACGTGGTCGGGCCGTCGCTCGGCGCGGCGCTGCGGCGGGGCGACGGCGTGGACCTGCGCGCCATCATGGGCCGTGCGTTGACGATGGGCGACGAGATGCACCAGCGGAATGTGGCGGCCACCTTGCTGCTGTTGCGTGAGGTGGCCCCGCTGCTGGCCCGCGCCGGCCTGGACGCCGACACCCACGCGTCGGTCGTCGCGTTCGTCGGGCAGACCGACCAATTCTTCTTGAACGTGGCGATGGCATCCTGCAAGGCGATGGCGGACGCGGCGCACGCCGTGGGCGCCGAGAGCAGCCTGGTGACCGCGATGTCGCGGAACGGCGTCTCGTTCGGAGTGCGCCTCGGCGGCACTGGCGACCGCTGGTTCACGGCGCCGGTCAACACGCCGCTCGGGCTCTACTTCGGCGGCTACTCGGCCGAGGACGGCAACCCGGATATCGGCGACTCGGCGATCACCGAGACGGTGGGGGTTGGGGGCTTCTGCATGGCGGCGGCGCCAGCGGTGATCCCGTACGTCGGCGCGGGCGGCCTGGAGGACGGGATCAGGATCACCCAGGAGATGCAGGAGATCACCGTGGCTCGCAATCCGGATTTTGCGATCCCAGCCCTCGGGTTCGGGGGCGCGCCGACCGGCATCGACGTGCGGCTGGTCGCGGCGACCGGCATCGAGCCGATCATCAACACCGGTATCGCCCATCGACAGGCCGGGGTGGGGCAGGTCGGCGCCGGGACTGTGCGGGCGCCGCTCGCCTGCTTCGAACAGGCGCTGGTGGCACTGGCTCACGATTTGAGCGACGCCGGATCGGCCGTGGGCTCCTGACCATCTTCGAGGGGAGACGGCATTTCTCGCGCTCTACACGCGCATATCAGAACCAAATTCGGTGTCTCGGCGTATCTGGCATGTGTACGATCATGAGAGTCATTTCGAGGTGTCATCTTGACAATCCGTCTCGTGCTGGCGGCCGCTCTGAGCGTGATAGTTGCGGCCTGCGGCACCAGTGCTGATCCCGGCTCCACGACTGCCAAAGTGACGAGTCCACCAACGCCGGCCGGCTCACCCCAGGTCGCGACTCCAACGGCTATGCTTGCCGTGCTGGCTCCCAGCGCTAGCCCGAGCCCCGCCGTCAGCCCCTCGCCGCAGCCGCTCGCCAGCCCGTCGCCGGCCGCCCTCGGCAGCCCGGTCGCGAGTCCGGTCGCGGCGGCAAGCCCGGCTGCGTCGCTGGTCACGCCGGTCGCCGGCGGCGAGCTGTTCGGCCCACGTTATCGCATCGTGGGCGAACGGTCAGAGGCGCTCTACCGGGCACGCGAGACGTTCGTGAGCCAGCCGGCGCCGACCGAAGCGGTGGGACGGACGCGCGCGATTCAGGGCGAGCTGCAGCTGGAGAATGACGGGGTGCTGCGCGGGCGGATTCTGTCGATGCAGATCGACCTGCGAACACTGTCCAGTGACGATGCCCGGCGCGACCGCTTCGTTCGACAGAACACGCTGAACACGGACCAGTTCCCATTGGCCGAGTTCCGCTCGACGGACATAGCCGGCGTCTCGGTGCTGCGCCCAGGGGAAGAGGGTACGTTTCACATCGGCGGGCTGATGACGATACGCGGCCAGGAGCGACCCGTCGTCTGGGAGGCGCGGGCCAGGCTGGACGGCTCGACCATCGTCGGCACGGCGAGCACGCGCGTGCGACTGACCGACTTCAACCTGGAGCCGCCACGGCTGGCGATCCTCAGCGTCGAAGACGAGATCGGGTGGCAGATCGAGCTGGTGGCCGAACGAAGCTCCTGACGACGCCGCCCAGGGGACTGTCGGGTGAGCTGGCGTCCGGCCTGACGTCAGGTTGTCGCCGATCCTATCCCGCTGCCGCCGATCGTATGATATTCACGATCGCGAAGATCAGATAGCCAAGCGCCACGCCGACGATGATGACCAGTAGGAGCCAGGTGACCAGCTTGAGGGCAGGATTGCGGCCAGTCTGCTGTTGCTGCTGCATCTGGGCTTGCGGCGAGTACGGCGCAAGCATCATCTCGGGGACGGGCTGGGGCTGGCGCGGCGTGGGGGTGTCCTGGTCGAACGGCGGATCGTCGCGGTAGTTCCCGGGCGAGAGCATCGGCCCGGGCGGCATCGGCCCGGTCGGCGGCTGCGGCGCCAGGTCGGGCAGCGGCGAGTTGTCGAAGGCGGTCGGCGCGTCGTGGAGCGACGGCGCTTCGACTGGCGGGAGCGAGATGGGAGCCGGGGGGGGCGGCGGCGGCGTGAACGCTGGCGCTGGCGGATACGTCTCCTCGAGTGACGGGCCGAGGTCCGGTGGTGGGGCGAGCAGGTCGGAGATCTTCGCCTGCTCGGTTGCGATATTGTCTTCGTGGCGGACCAGGATCTCGCGCGAGGTATCCTGCTCGTCGTCCACGTAGCCAAGCACACGGGCGACGACCACCGAGATGTTGTCTGGGCCGCCACGTGCGTTGGCGAGCTTGACCAGCGCATCGACCGACGCGGCCGGCCGGAGGCGCAAGACGTGCTCGGCGATCTCGGCCTCGGTGACGAGCCCGTGCAGGCCGTCCGAGCAGATCACGATCGTGTCATTCGGTTCGAGCGGCGCCTGGTACGAATCGACCTCGACCTCTGGGCGCAGGCCCAGCGCACGGGTGATGATGTTCCGGCGCGGGCTGACGCGCGCCTGCTCGGGGGTCATTCGGCCAGCTTCGACCTCCTCGGCAACCCAGGAGTGGTCCTTGCTCAACTGCCGAATGACGCCGTCGCTGACGATGTAGCAGCGACTGTCCCCGACGTGGCCGACGACGACGCGGTGATTGAATACCACCGCGGCGGTCAGGGTGGTGCCCATGTGGTCGCGCCCCGTCGTGCCGGCGCCGGCCTCGTACACGGCGGCGTTCGCCAGACTCACGGCAGACTTCAAGATCTCCTGCGGATCGGAGCCAGCCGGGGCGTTGTAGAAGGCGTCGCGAGCGGCCTGTAGCGCCAACGAGCTCGCGACCTCGCCGGCAGCGTGGCCGCCCATGCCATCGGCCACCGCGCAGAAGAGGCCACGCTTGGCGACGAGCCGGCTCTCGACCGGCTCAACGTGGATACTATCCTCGTTGCCGGTCCGCATCCTGCCGACGTCGGTCAGCAATCCGACCTCGATGCGCGGTTCGGTCTCGGCCGGCCCGCCCGATCGATCCGTCACGTCGTTCTCCCCACCTGCCGCGAGCGGAGGCCCGCGCCGTTGGCCGTGCTCGTTCCGGGTATGGCGAGTATATGGTGCGGGGTGCCGCCGCTTCTAGCGCCGAACGCAACTGTAAGGTGGACGCACCGCCGTGGTTCCGTGCGTGGGCCTCGCCACCTGCCGCACGCCGCGTACCAACGCCACGAACCGCGCGACGGTGGCCCATCTGCCGAGGCGACCGGTAGAATCGGTCGATTCGACAGACAGGCATTGTCGCGCATGACGGTGTGCTGTGTGCAGATTTTGCGCCCACGTACGGTGGAGCCGTCTTCCGCTGGTTGCCCATGACCGACATGCAGCTGATTGCCTCGCTCGGCCAGGTCGTCCGCCGCGCTCCGGGCGTCCGACGCATGGTGGCGTCCGCGACGGCCGATCTGATTGGCTCCTGCCCTGGCCGCGACTGAGCTGAGCCGGCGAGCGGTCGCGGTGCGCCGCGCGAAGGCCCCGCGCTGGCTGGCGCCGCCTGACCTCTGGGTGAGCGCCGCGATTGCGGTTCTGGCATGTGCCCTGAGCGCGCCGTCGGCGGCGCGGGTGGTCCAACTGAGCCCGGACATGGTCGAGTACGTAGACGTCGCCCGCCGGCTGGTAGGCGGGCAGGGGTACGTGCTCGGGATCAAGGCGTACCACCTGGGCGGCCCGGAGGTGATCCAGGACGGCCTGATCCATCGCACGCCGCTGTTTACGCTCATCATGGCGGCGCTGCTGCGGCTCGGATTCGACCTGTACGCGGTCCAGGTCGTCAACGCCGCGTTCGGCGCGCTGTCGGCCGCGCTGGTCTACGCGATTGGCGCGCGGCTGGCCGGGCGAACGGTCGGCGTGGCCGCTGGCCTGCTCGCGGCGGCCAGCCCGGTCGGACTGGCGCAGCAAGTGCAGATCCAGAGCGACGCACTCTCGACGGCGCTGACGCTGGCCGGGGTGCTGGCCGTGATGCTGGCGGCCGAGCGCGGACGACTGGCGCTCGCCGTGATGTCTGGCCTGTTCTTTGGGCTGGGGTACCTGGCCCGTCCGCCAGTGATTGTAGTGGGGTTGGCGGTGCTGGTGCTGCTGCCGGTCCTCGCGCCGAATCGAGCCGACGCCCGTCGGCTGATGCTGGGGCTTGCTGGCGGGATGGCGGCGATCTGCCTGCCAGTCACCGCGTTCAGTCTGGTGACGCGCGGACGGCTGTCCTACTCGGGCAAGGGGTACCTGTACGGCGTGGTCTCGGACGCGGACGTGATGGAAAACGGCTACGTGTCGATGCCGCTCAGCCCGGTGGCGTTCGTCATGGGCAATCCAGGCTTCGTCGTCAGCGCCATCGGGAGCGTCACCGGCCTGTACCTTCGCTCGATCTTCCTGGAGCGGGAGTGGCTGGCGCCCCTGATGGCGGGCTGGCCGGGCGCCGTGATGGCGCTGCTTGGCGGCCGCTACCCGTGGACGTCTGGCATCGTGGTGACCGCTGCCTGCGCCAACTTCGTCTTCTACGCGCTGACGTGGTCGAGCTGGCAAGACCGGTTCATGCTGACGACCGTCTACTTGCTGCTGCCGTTCGTGGTGGACGGGCTGCTCAGGACAATCGTGCTGGTGGCGAGCCGCCTGTTGGGCGCGGTGAGCTCGGCCGGGGCGCAACGACGGATTTCGGTCGCCGTGCTCGGCGTGGCGGTGGCGGCCGTGATGGCGGCCTGGTCGCCGCGCTTCCTGGAGCAGTATCAGGGGCAGTTCACCTACGGCGAGCGGCCGGTCGGGACCCGCGTGACCGACGGCGTGCGCTGGTCCGGCCCGCCCCGCTGGGTCAACGACGGCAACCTCGACGACGCCGTCGAATGGATCCGCGGTCAGACGACGCCCGACACCGTGCTCGCGCTGGGCCAGCCGTGGCCGTACACCTTCTTCACCGGCCGGCCGAGCGTGCTGCTGCCGTACCGCCTGACCGACGAGCGGCTGCGTGACTTTCTGGTCGAATATCGCGTCTCGTACGTCCTGTACGACCCCCGCGATCCGCAACGACGTGAATACGGCGATCAGCTGCGCGACCTGAGCTCGGATGGGGTCAGGGCGAGCCGGCTGAAGAACCTCCAGGTGTTCGACACCCGCGCGCTCTGGCGGTAGCCAGGCTCCGGCGTGCTGGTGCCCCGGGCTCACGGCACAGCTTGTCCGACAGCCGGAATCGCAGCCGGATCAGGGTACAATCTGAGGTGAGGCGCTGGCTGACGTCTCGCCGTCTGCCAGCACCGGAGGAGCAGGCATGGCCGTCGAGCTGAAGCGGCATCGGTTCACGCGGGCTGAGTACCATCGGATGGCGGAGACTGGCATCCTGTCGCCGGACGCGCGCGTGGAGTTGATCGATGGCGAGATCGTCGAGATGAGCCCGATTGGAAGCCGTCATCTGGCGACGGTTGGTCGCCTCACGCATCTTTTTGTGCCCGCTGTCGGTCGGTCGGCCATCGTACTGGTGCAGGGGTCCATTGCTCTCAGCGAGGATGGAGAGCCGGAGCCGGACGTGGTGCTGCTCCGCTACCGAGAGGACTTCTACGCCGACGACCACCCCTCAGACGAGGCGGTGCTCCTAATCGTGGAGGTGGCCGACACGTCGGAAGCGTACGACCGTCGCACGAAGGCGCCGCTCTACGCACGGCACGGCATCCCGGAGCTGTGGCTGGTGGATCTGAATCGCGATCTCGTGACGAGATTCACCGAGCCTGGCCCAGACGGCTACGCCAGCACGCGGATCTTCCGTCGTGGCGAGTCGCTGAGCCCGCTCGCCTTTCCCGACTTGCAGGTGGCCGTGGATGCCATCCTCGGCGCCCGGCGGTAAGCCATCAGACGGCCGAGCGCCACGGTGCGGACTTCTTTGTTCGGGCCGGCGAGCGGGTGCTATCCTTCCTGAACGCTCCGTCAGGCCGCCTCCGATCGGCCGCGCGATGCTTGCTACCGGGTCCGCCCCCGGACCTGCGCTCTTCGAGACCGACCTTCTTCTGGCTGGCTCGTGTGACTCTCTCCGAACACCCCGCTACGTCGTTGCATCCAGAGGGCGGCGAGCGCCCGAAACACCCGCGCCGGAGCACTCGGAACGGCCCTGAACCTGGGCTCGACGAGTCGTCGGCAGGAGCAGACGCGCCCGCCGCCGAGCATACGCTCGCGGCGCTCGAAGCGTGCTCGCGGGCGGAGATCGAGGCGATCGCGGCGGCGCTGGGGCTCGAGGATTCCGGGACGCTCCGCCAGACCGAGCTCGTGTTCCGGATCCTCCAGGTGCAAGCCGAGCGCCAGGGCAACATCTTCGCCGGCGGCGTGCTCCAGATCGTGGACGAGGGGTTCGGGTTCTTACGCCAGGAGCGCCTGCTGCCCGGCCCGGCCGACGTCTACGTTTCCCAATCCCAGATCCGGCGGTTCGGGCTGCGGACCGGCGACTGGGTGACCGGCCACGTCCGCCCGCCGAAGGAGGCCGAGAAGTATTTCGGCCTGCTGCGCGTGGAGGCGGTCAACGGGCAGATCCCAGACGTGGCCCGCCAGCGCCCGCACTTCGACGCGCTGACCCCGATCTTCCCGCGCGAACAACTGGTGCTGGAAACCGAGCCGCGCATCTTGACACAGCGACTGATCGACCTCGTCGCGCCGATCGGCAAGGGCCAGCGCGGCCTGATCGTCTCACCTCCAAAGGCTGGCAAGACCACGATCCTGAAGCGGATCGCCAACGGGCTCGCGGTGAACCATCCGGACGTGCACCTGATGGCCGTGCTGGTTGGCGAGCGCCCCGAAGAAGTGACGGACTTCAAGCGCTCGGTGCGCGCGGAAGTGGTCTCCTCGACGTTCGACGAGCCGGTCGAGGATCACGTGACGGTCGCCGAGATGGCGCTCCACCGCGCGAAGCGCCTGGTCGAGACGGGCCGAGACGTGGTCATCCTGCTGGACTCGATCACGCGGCTGGCGCGAGCGTACAACCTGGCCGTGCCGTCGAGCGGACGGACGCTCAGCGGCGGCATCGACACGGCCGCGATTTATCCGCCGAAACGGTTCTTCGGCGCAGCACGAAAAGTCGAAGAAGGCGGCAGCTTGACGATCCTGGCAACCTGCCTCGTGGACACCGGCTCGCGGATGGACGACGTGATCTACGAGGAGTTCAAGGGCACCGGCAACATGGAGCTTCAGCTCGACCGACGGCTGGCCGAGCGGCGGCTGTTCCCGGCCATCGACGTGCTGAAGTCCAGCACTCGCCGCGAGGAGCTCCTCATGGACGAGAGCACGTTGCGGCTGGTCTGGACGCTCCGTCGTATGCTCACGCAGGTGGGCCAGGCCGAGAGCGCCGAGCTGCTGCTCACCCGGCTTTCGAAGACGGCCAGCAACCGGGAGTTCCTGGCGACGCTCTCAAAGGCCGAGGTGTAGCTCTCGAACGACGACGCACGGCCACGGTCGGAAACGGTGCAGACGACCGCGGAGCGAGATTCGCCGGCAGCACCGAGGAGCGACCTGCTGGCGGCGAGACTAGATCGCCGGACCCTCGCGGATGATTGTGACGCGCCTGTATTGCGTCCCGTACGTGCGGGCTTCCTTCGCGTCTGGCAGCCAGAGATCCAGCGCCTCGCCCTTGATCCCGCTGCCGATGTCCTCGGCTGAGAAGGTCGTGTCGTCGTAGCCGTCAATCGTCAATTGTGACCCGATCTTGATGGTCTTTGGATCGACCGCGACGACGCCCCAGCGAGTCTTCGTGCCTGAGTAGGTGCGTGCGCCGAGGGGCACGCCGCCAATGCCGTCCGCGTACGCGGTGATCTTGGCGATGAAGGTGCGACGCCCGTCGTCTGTGGTCAGGCTGCGGACCGCCGTGCTCGACACCAGATATCGGGCCATGCCCCACCCTGCCGGCGCTGACGAGGGCGACGTGCCGGTGCCGATCTGATACCAGTCGTCGTCGCCGTCGTTGACCGGCCCGGCCACGATCTGGACGGTCACGCCTTCGTTGACGGTCGTGACCACTCGGTGACTGATGCCCGGGCCGCCACGGACTCGCAAGCCGCGTCCGTCGGTGCCGGTCACGATGGCGGTGTCGCCCGGGGCGAGGTCGTTCGCGGCCGAGGCGGGGGCAGCGTGTCCGATGCCGAGTGCGATGACCGACAGTGAAACGAGCGTCAGAACCAGAGCGTTGAGCGCGGCATGCAAATGAAGAGACCCCTTTGAGCTACCCCGCCGATTTCGAGTGGACGAGGGGCTCGCCACCGGCGCAACGACGAACAGCGCTTCGCCGTCCTGGCCGTGGCATGACGTGTTCAAGACATGACTGCGCCGGATTGCCGTCCCGGCACGTGCCCGTGCGGGTGCCGACCTGCTCGACACGCGTACGTCCTCCCAAGCGGTCAACCCGTGACGCGTCTGATCTCGGGCCAGAGCTTCCACGGCCCACGCGCCTCGGGCGAGCGCAGCCTACGGGGTTAGCTGACGGGTTCGGGCGGGAGTTTCGCCCTACTGCGCTATCGCGAACGCCCCTTCAGACCGGAAGGACCGAATCGCCCTCGCGCCGATTCACCCCTGACTTGTGGTTCCCCCGCTCCCCCTCGAACGAGGAGGATTCGGCCTGACTCATCGCACGCTAGAGCACTCGTCTCCGCGTGTGACGAGCGGAGGATACGTGATGCTCACGCGGCTGTCAAGGTGGAACGGGCCGGCCCCGATTCTGGGGACGGGGCGTGTGCGACCAGGAAGTGGCGGCGGCGTCGATCGCGTCTGGAACGAATTGTCTGAACGACGCCGTCTGGCCTGCGTGCGAATCGAGGAGCCAGCCGTGCCCTGAGTGCTCGTCAGACACGACGAACCGGCCCGAATCTGCACGATTTGTCTGGATTCTGTCGTTCATTTGGTCGACCAATGCCTGCCAACCGGGGTACACTCGATCGGATGCTCGCGGCCCGCCGAATTGGCGGGAACGGGGCGTCCCCTCCCCCCGTTGTACTGATTGGGGGACGCGGAGCCTACCCGCGCCGCCCAGCGATCAGAGTCATTTTGGAGATCGGTTGGAGAGCGGTACGTTGATGGCACACCACGTGCATCGGTGACGGGCCGGGATCTGCCAGGCTGAGAGTGTCCAGACATGAACGGTGAGTCGAAGCCCACCTTACGCCCCCTGCTCTTCGTCATCTTGTTTGGTGTCCTTGTAACCTCGATCGTCACGGCGTTTCGGTCAGGCTTTCTTCAGGTCGCCGTCCGGTGGCCAGAAGATCAGCCGTCGGCACCGTTGCTCGTGGCGCTCCTGGGCGTGGCGCTGGCGCTGCTCACCGTCTATCTGATCGTCAGTGGCCGTCGATCCGCTGGCCGACCGCACGAGCCGCCGCTGGCGACCGGCGGCTCGCCGCGCGCTCCGACCCGTCCCACGCGGATCGGGCTGGTGGCGGAGCGGCCGCCCACGCGCTTCACGGACGTGGCCGGCGCCGAAGAGGCGAAAGAGGAGCTGGCGGAGATCGTCGAGTTCCTGCGCGAGCCGGAGCGCTTCCTGGCGGTCGGCGCGCGGATCCCACGCGGCGTCCTGCTGGTTGGACCTCCTGGCAATGGCAAGACGCTGCTGGCGCGGGCCGTCGCGGGTGAGGCTGGCGTGCCGTTCCTCCGGGCCTCTGGGTCGGACTTCGTGGAGATGTACGTCGGCGTTGGCGCCTCGCGGGTCCGCGACCTGTTCAAGGCGGCGCGCGAGCACGGCCGGAGCATCATCTTCATCGACGAGATCGACGCGGTCGGGCGCAAGCGTGGCGGTCCGAGTGGGCACGCTCACGAGGAGCGCGAACAGACGCTGAACCAGCTGCTGGTCGAGATGGACGGGTTCGATCTCCGTTCACGCGTGATCGTGGTGGCGGCGACCAACCGACCGGACGTGCTGGACCAGGCACTGCTGCGGCCGGGCCGCTTCGACCGTCAAGTGCGCCTGGATGCCCCAGACGCCGCCGCTCGACGCCATATCCTGACGCTGCACGCGCGTGGCAAGCCGTTCGCCGAGGGTGTGGATCTGGAGTCGATGATCCCGCAGACGACTGGCCTGTCCGGCGCGGACCTGGAGAACCTGCTCAACGAGGCGGCCATTCTGTGCGCTCGTGATGCCCGGACCCGCATCGAGATGCACGATCTGGAAGAGGCGCTCGACCGCGTGACGGCCGGGCCGCGTCGGAAGGGACGCTCGCTCTCCGATCATGAGCGGAAGGTCACGGCGGTTCACGAGCTGGGTCACGCGCTGGTGGCCCACCTCCTGCCGGACGCCGACCCGGTCCAGAAGGTCACGATCGTGTCACGCGGTCAGATGGGCGGCTACACCCGCATGACGCCCGAAGAGGACCGCAAGATGTGGTCGATGCCGCAGTTCAAGGCGGCGATGGCGGCGGCGATGGGCGGGCACGTGGCCGAGGAGCTGGTGTTCGGGCAGGTCACGACCGGCGCCTCCAACGACCTGAAGAAGGCGTACGGCATCGCCCGGGCGATGGTCTGCGACTACGGCATGAGCCCGGTCGTCGGGGCGCTCGCGGTCGGCAGCGAGGACGACGGCCGCTTCTACCGAGCGTACGGCGAGCACCTGGCCGAGAAGATCGACCAGGAGCAGCACCGGTTCGTGGACGAGGCGCGCAGCCTGGCGATTGCGCTGTTGCAGCCGCGCCTCGACCAGATGAAGAAGGCGTCCGAGGAGCTCCTGGAAGTCGAGACGATCGACGGTAAGGCGATGGCCCGACTGTTCGGCCCACGCCCGACCACGACACCACAGCTGCCTCCGGTCCGCCTGGTGCCGGACGTGGCGGCGGCCCCCGCGCAGCCGGTCGTGGCGCCGGGACCGATCCGTCGGTCGCCGTGGGGCGGGAACCTCCGACCCGCGTTCGCGATGTTGCCGTTCACGCTCAGCGTGAAGTGGCGGCGCCGTCGCAAGCCGAGCCCGGCGACGCTGGCCGAGGCGTAGCAGGCCGCGCCCGCTTCGCTCCTCTCTGACGACGCACCCCCTCGCCGGCTCGGGCGAGGGGGTGTCTCGTTAACGTCCTGGCGGCGCAACCGGCGGCGTCACCAGTCGCCCCGGCCGCGCGGAGCCTCGCCGCCGCGCGCCGCGACGCACGCAGCGCACGGGCAGATGCCGCGCAGCATCCGGAACGTGTAGATCCCAAGACTGTGGCCGTCGCCCCAGATCGGTGTCACGCCGTACCGGCCGGTCAGGTTGACGTCGTTCATGACCGTCTGGCCGGGCTTGAACATCGGGAGGCTCTGGAGGAGGCCGGGCATCCCGCCCTCGCCGCTGCACTCTGCGCAGGGGCAGCGCCAGCGCAGGTACTCCCAGCCGTACGCCGACTCGTGCTCGTCGGCCCAGCGGACGAGCAGGCGGGCGTTGTCGCGGTCCAGCTCGATGTAGACGGGGATCGTGGTCGGAGGTGTGGCACTCATTTCGCTGGGAGTGTACCGGACGTGGGTGCGGCAGATGGGATTCCTGTCTTCGCCGTCCGTGGACTGAAGTCCACGTCTACAATCGTACCGTCGCTACGCGACGGGGGTGGAGAACCCGGAGATCTTGTCACCAGACGTTCGACCGTGACTGGCGTGGCGTAGCCACGCACCAAATGGTAGACGTGGACTTCAGTCCACGGTCCTCTGGCGGTCGGGCACTCCTGTCTCCCCGGAGGATGTCGATGCCGAATCGCCTGATCGACGAGACCAGCCCGTATCTGCTGCAGCACGCGCACAACCCGGTCGACTGGTACGCCTGGGGCGACGAGGCGCTCGCCCGCGCGAAGACCGAGGATCGCCCGATCTTGCTCTCGGTCGGATACTCGGCCTGCCACTGGTGCCACGTAATGGAGCGGGAGTCGTTCGAGAACCCGGACATCGCGGCGCTCATGAACGCGCTGTTCGTCAACATCAAGGTCGATCGCGAGGAGCGACCCGACCTTGACGGGATCTACATGCAGGCGGTCCAGGCGTTGACCGGGCAGGGCGGCTGGCCGATGACGGTGTTCCTCACGCCGGACGGCGTGCCGTTTTACGGCGGCACCTACTTTCCGCCCGTGGATCGCGGCCAGATGCCCGGCTTTCCGCGTGTCCTGCACGGCGTCTCGCAGGCGTATCGCGAACGTCGCGGCGACGTGGACAAGAGCGCCGACCAGCTCCGCCAGATGCTGCAAAGGAAGATCGCGCCGCCGAACCAGGGTCCGCTCACGCCCGGGCTGCTCGACCGCGCGACCCAGGGCATCCTCGCCAGCATCGACTGGGGTGAGGGCGGTTTCGGCGGCGCTCCGAAGTTCCCGCAGCCGATGTCGCTGGAGCTGCTGTTGCGAAGCCACGTGCGGACTGGCGATGCCCAGGCGCTCAACGCCGTGACGTTGACCCTGGACAAGATGGCTGCCGGCGGGATCTACGACCAGCTCGGCGGCGGCTTCCACCGCTACTCGACGGATCGGCTCTGGCTGGTGCCGCACTTCGAGAAGATGCTGTACGACAACGCCCAGCTGGCGCGGATCTACCTTCAGGCGTTCCTGGTGACCGGCCACGAGACGTACCGCCGGGTGGTGACCGACACCCTGGAGTATGTCTGGCGCGAGATGACCCATCCTGACGGCGGCTTCTACTCGACCCAGGACGCCGACAGCGAAGGCGTCGAGGGGAAGTTCTTCGTCTGGACCCCTGGCGAGATCGACGCGCTGCTTGGACCAGACGACGGGCGGATCTTCCGCGCCTACTTCGACGTCACGCCGGACGGCAATTTCGAGCAGCACAACATCCTGCACGTCGCCGAGAGCGCCGACACCGTTGCCGAGCGACTGAGCGTCTCGGTCGAGCAGCTGGAAGCCACGCTCGAGCGCGCATTCCCGATCCTGTTCGCCGCTCGCGAGAGTCGCGTGCACCCGGGACGTGACGAGAAGGTGCTGACGGCCTGGAACGGGATGATGCTTCGAGCGTTCGCGGAGGCCGGCGCGGCGCTGGAACGGGCGGACTGGATCGAGATCGCGGTCAAGAACGCGCAGTTCACGGTGCGCGAGCTCTGGAAGGACGGACGGCTGCTGCGGACCTGGATGGACGGTCGCGCGAAGCTGAACGGCTACCTCGAAGATTACGCCAACTGCGCGGACGGTCTGGTGGCGCTCTACGAGGCGACGTTCGACCTGCGCTGGCTGGAGCAGGCGCGGACCGTCGCCGACGCGATCCTGGACCGTTTCGCGGACCACGATTCGGGCGGCTTCTACGACACCTCGGACGACCACGAGCGGCTGGTGACGCGGCCCAAGGACGTGTTCGACAACGCCACGCCGGCCGGCAGCTCGGTGGCGGCGGACGTGCTCGCGCGGCTGGCGCTGCTGACCGGAGAGGAGCGGTATCGGCTGGCGGCCGAGGGCATCCTCACCGTGTTGGGCACGGTGGCGAGCGAGCACCCGACCAGCTTCGGCCGGCTGCTGTGCGCGCTCGGCTTCGCGCTCGGGCGTCCGAAGGAGATCGCGATCGTCGGCCCGGCCGACGCGGAGGCGACGCAGGCGCTGCGACGCGCGGTATTCGGACGATTCCTGCCGAACCGGGTGGTCGCCGGCGCCGACGGGCCGATGGAGAGCCCGGCGATGCCGCTGTTGGAGAGTCGCCCGTTGCGCGACGGCCAGCCCACGGCGTACGTCTGCGAGGGGTACGTCTGCCAGGCGCCGGTCACGACGCCGGAGGAGCTTCTGGCGCAGTTGACGTAAAGGCTGGGCGATCTGCTGAGGTTCGGCGGCGGGCCACTCATGAGCGTCCGGGAAGGCTCCGACTGGATCGTGACGTCTGCGTGCTACCCTTCGCGCCGTGAGCCGACCGATTCCGCCGCCGCCGCCCGATCCTGATGAGTCCGCCGCCCACCGTCGGCGTTTCTTCACCTGCAGCTGCCTGGGCTGCGGCGGCCTGTTCTTCTTCTTCGGGATGGGCCTGCTGCTGTTCGCGGCGGTGCCGAACCCGGTCGTCCTCGGGATCGCCGCGGCAGCGGCTGTTCTGCCCGTTCCGACCTACACGTTCCTGGTGCTCCAGCTGGATCGCTACGAGCACGAGCCGTGGCAGGTGCTGCTGGCGGCGTTCCTCTGGGGCGCGCTGGTGGCGACGTTCGTCGCGGCGATTCTCAACGACGTCATCGGCGCGGTTGTGACGGCGCTGGTGGGCGACTCGCTCGGCCAGCTCATCACGACGGATGCTGTCGCACCGGTCGTCGAGGAGACGTCGAAAGGGTTCGCGCTGCTGCTGTTGTACTGGCTGGTGCGCCACGAGTTTGACAACGTGCTGGACGGGATCGTGTACGGCTCGCTGGTCGGGATCGGCTTCGCGATGACCGAGAACGTCCTCTACTTCGGGCGGACGTTGCAGTCAGCGGGGCTGGTCGGGTTGGGCACGCTGTTCTACCTGCGGGTGATCCTGGGCGGGTTTGGGCATGCGCTCTACACTGGCACGACCGGGGCTGGCCTGGGATTCGCCCGTGAGACGACGCGAAAGTGGCTGATCCCGATCGTCGTGCCAGGTGCGTACGTCCTGGGCGTGCTCCAACACGCGTCGTGGAACTTCCTCGGCGCGACGGTCGTGCCGGCGCTGCTGCCGGACGACGTCAACCCGCTGCTCCTCTTCCTGGTGGTCATGCCGATCACCACGGTGGTGCTGACGGCGCCTGGGATTCTTGCGCTGCTGGTGATCGCGGCGCTGGCCTGGCGACGAGAGCGGGCGGTGATCCGCGAGCACCTGCTCGAAGAGGTGGAACGGGGCGTGTTGACCCGGGAGGAGTACGAGTGCCTGCCGTCCTGGCGACGTAAGTTCTGGGCGGAGATGGCGACGCTTCGAAACCGCGGCCTGCGCGCGTTCTTCGCCCATCGCGATCTCCACCACGCGGCGACGGAGCTGGCATTCCGCAAGTGGCACTTGAGTCGCGGCGAGCGTCCGAAACGCGGCCAGCGGCGCCAGCCCGAGGACGAGTACCGCCAGACGATCGCCGTCCACCGAACGCACCTGCGCTGAACGTCGGCAGGGCGCCCGTACACCGGGGCCGTGGACGGGAGAGTCCACGTGTACCATTGGTGCGTGGCTACGCCGCGCCAGTCGGAGACAGATGCGTGCCGATGCACTGCCGTGGCCGTCCACCCCGGCGCGACTACCGACGACCCGGCCGCTGACGCTACGCTTTCAGGTGAGCGTGCAGGGGAGGGATCCAATGGCGACGGTGCTGATCACGGGCGCGGCCGGGTACATCGCGAGCTACATCCTGCCGGCCTTCCGCGAGCATTTCGAGCTGCGGCTGGTGGATAACCGCGAGGTGGACGGACTCGGCCGGCCGGTCGAGGGGCTGGAGGTGCGGGACATCTCAGACCTGAGCCGGATGGATGAGCACCGCGTCCTGTTCCGTGGGGTGGACGCGGTGGTGCACCTGGCGCACCTGCGGCCGGCAGGGGACACGCTGCACCAGCGCTACCTCGCGGAGCGGGGCGACGTGGACATGGCGTATCTTGTCTATCAGCTGGCGCTGGACGAAGGGGTCAGACGCGTCGTGGCGGCGAGCTCCAACCACGCGACCGACTTCTACGAGCGGCCTTTGCGCGCCGGGCAGATGGACACGGTCTATCCGGAATCGACGGCGCAGCGCCCGCTGGCCGACAACTTTTACGGGTGGGCCAAAGAAGCGTATGAACATCTCGGGTTCGTGTACGCGTCCGGGGTGGCCGGTGGCCCGACGGTCGGTGAGGTGCGGGCCGAAGACCGGCCCCGCAAGCTGGAGGTCGTCCAGATCCGGATCTGCGCCCCGCGCGACTTGAGCATCACCAGCTTCGCGGACTGGCGCAAGGACGACCCACTGACCCTGCATCGAGATCTCGGGCAGTGGGTCAGCCCGAGGGATCTGGCGCAGCTGTTCGTCAAGTCCGTCGAGGCGCCCCACATCGAGGACGAGCACGGCATCCCGTTCCAGGTGTTCTACGGCGTGTCGGCCAACACGCGGTCGGCCTGGAGCATCGCTAACGCAAGGAAGATTATCGGCTACGAGCCGCAAGACGACTCGGAAGTGGTGTACGCCGACGAGATCCGCGAGCTGATGCTGGAGCCGACCCGCGAGAAGATGGTCCAGGGTGAGGCGCGGGGTGGCAAGGGCAGCCGCTAGGCACCGACCAGTTGCCAGCTTTCTTCGACGTGCAGCGGTGACGAAGATGCCGCTGCACGTCAAACTGAGCCGCAGACTGCTAGTAGCCGGCCTCCTTGTTCACTACGCTCCGCAGCGGCTTGCCTTCGAGAAAATACCCCAGGTTCTCCAGGAAGATCTCGATGCGGCGTTCGCGGCTCATCGGCGACGTCGCGCTGTTGTGCGGGGTGATGATGGTGTTCGGCGCCGTCCAGAACGGGCTGTCGGGCGGCAACGGCTCCTGAGTGTGAGCATCCAGACCGGCCCCGGCGATCCAGCCCTCGTTCAACGCCTTCAGCAGCGCGGCGTCGTCGGCGATGCCGCCGCGGGAGTAACAGATGTAGAAGGCGCTGGACTTCATGACCCGGAATTCGGCCTCCCCCAGCATCCCGCGCGTCTCGGGAGTGCGTGGCGCGGAGACCACGACGAAATCTGACTTCGCGAGGAGCTCGTGCAGCCGTTCGCGCGGGAGAACCTCGTCCACGTTCGGCGTTGGCCTCGGCGCGCGGCGCATGCCGATCACCCGCATGTGGAACGCCTTGAGCTTGAGCGCGAGATCTTGCCCCGAGTAGCCGAGACCGATGATGCCGCAAGTCTGGCCGGTCAACTCGGGGTGGAACCAGCGCTCCCACTTCCCCTCGTCCTGGTTCCGAAGCCAGCGCCGCGTGTCGCGCGCCAGCATCAGCATCAGCATCACGGCGTGCTCGGCCATCGAGATGGCGCCGTTCCCCGCGACTGACGTCAGGATGACCGGGCTGGCGATCATCTCGGGGTAGAGCATGCGGTTCGTGCCGGCCAGCCAGCTCTGCACCCACTTGAGTCGCTTCGCGCGGGCAAGCGCCGCCGCTGAGATCTCGCCGCCGACGATATCCGCCAGCTCGATGTCACGCTCGAGCTCCTCTTCGGTATCGAAATAGCGGACGTCGGCTGCCGGGACGGCGGATCGGATCTGCGCCAACTGTTGCGCGTTGATCTCGCCGGTCAGAAAGATGGTCAGGCCGGCGCCGCTGGTTGACACTGTCATATGGTCCTCTCGAACGGAGCTCGCGCACCGGCCAGGTCTCGCTCAGCCGGTCCGCCTCTGCACGATACTGGAGTGGGGGCGATCTGTGGAACCGTGCGCGGCGGATCGTCGGGTAGCCCCAGAAACGACGTAGACCGTGCGTTCACCTGGCGCAACGTGTAGCGCAACCATGCCTGCATAGGATCATGGCGGTGCGGCAGGTCAGACGTTGTGTCGCACGCCGATCGAACCCGCCACGCCTGGATCTCGGCTCGCGATTCGAAGGGGGTGCCCGCAATGAAGATCGCGTTCATCGCGATGAGCGGCGTCCGAGCCTGCAATGAGCGGCTGAACCGTATCGGGATGACGTTGCCGGGCTTCGTCGAGCGGCAGCGGGTCATCGCCTCGCTGCCAAGCCTCGGTCTGCTCACACTGGCCGGGATGACTCCGCCTCATATCGACATTGCGTACCACGAGGTCGCGGACCTGGCGAAGCTAGCCGACCTGCCAGAGTGCGATCTGGCGGTGATCTCAACCTACTCGGCCCAGGTCAAGGACGCGTACGCGCTCGCGGGCCGGTATCGTGAGCGTGGCGTCAAGACCGCGATCGGGGGGCTGCATGTCACCGCTCTGCCGGATGAGGCCCTCCGGTATTGCGACACGGTCGTCGTCGGCGAGGGCGAGGTCACCTGGCCCACGCTTGTCCGCGACTTCGAGGCCGGGCAGATGCGGCGACTGTACCTGTCGTCCGGCCGCGACTTTGACCTGGCCGACGCGCCGATGCCCCGATTCGATCTGCTGGATCCGTCCAGGTACAACCGCCTGACCGTCCAGACGCAGCGGGGCTGCCCGTGGCGATGCGAATTCTGTGCCTCGTCGGTGATGCTCACTCCCCGCTACAAGCTGAAGCCGGTCGAGAAGGTGATTCGAGAGATCAGAGCCATCAAGGCGATCTGGCCCCGCCCATTCGTCGAGTTTGCCGACGACAACACCTTCGTGGACAAACGGCATGGCAAGGAGCTCATGCGGGCGCTCGCTCCAGAGCGGATCCGTTGGTTCACCGAGACCGATATCTCGGTGGCCGACGATCCTGAGCTGCTGGACCTGATGTGCGAGGCCGGGTGCGCCGAGGTGCTGATCGGGCTGGAGAGCCCGACCGCGGCCGGCCTGGACGGGATCGAGCTGAGGCAGAACTGGAAACGGTCGCGGCTCGAACGGTACCAGGCGGCCATCGAGAGGATCCAGGGACGCGGCATCGCGGTGAATGGCTGCTTCGTCCTCGGGCTTGACGGCGACACGCCGTCCGTGTTCGACGCGGTCTGGGACTTCGTCCGAACGACTGGTCTCTTTGACGTGCAGATCACCGTCCTGACGCCGTTCCCCGGCACACCGCTCTACGAGCGACTTCGGCGTGAGGGCAGGCTGCTCGACGAGACGGCCTGGGAGACCTGCACGCTGTTCGACGTGAACTTCACGCCGAAGCAGATGTCGGCGTCCGAGCTGCAGGAGGGGCTGATCGAGCTTGGCCGGCGTCTGTATACCGAGGAAGCGAAGCGGGCGCGTGTCTCTGCGTTCCGCGAACAGCACCGCCGGCAAGGAGAAGCCGGCCGGGAGGGAGGTGCGCATCATGCTGGCACGATCGCCGTCGCATGAGTCGGCCTGGGTGGGCCGGACTCGCACGCTCTTCGTCGTGGCCGCGCTGTACGATGGCATCCTCGGCGTGGCCTTCTTCTTCCTGTACCAGCCGATCTTCCAGCTGCTGGGCATCCCGCTGCCAGACAACGCCTCGTACATCCATCTCTCGGCCGGGTTCATCTTCGTGCAGGGCGTCGGCTACTGGCTCGTCTCCCGCGACCTGCAACGGAACCTGGATCTCGTGCGCGTTGGCGCGCTCTACAAGGCGATCTACGTCGCCGTGGCCGTGTATTACCTGGGTACGGGCCAGATTCTCCACGCCGTCTTTGCCTGGTTCGGGCTCTTCGACTTCGTGTTCCTGCTGCTGTTCCTGGCGGTTCTCCGAACGGCCAGTCGGAATGGTGCGTGGCAGGAGCCGGGAGGATGACCGTGCGACTGATGTCGCTGATGATGGCCCACACCCGGCCTCCGGAGCTGACCGCGGACCCCCGGATGAGGCAGCGGGTGCGGCGGCTCGCGCTGGTGAGCGCGGTGGCCCTCGGCACGATCTGGGGGCTCGCGCGCCTCACCACCGAGGCCCCGCCAGCCACTGGCCTCGGGCTGGCGTTCGGCTGGCTGCTGATGCCGAGCTTGCTGATGCTCAGCGTGCGACACCCGCTCGTGCGCTACGCTCTGGCCGGCCCGGCGACGCTCGTCAGCGTGGCCCTGTTCACACTGCTCGTGTGGGCACTTCCCCAGGATCCGCCCGTTCGCGTCGGGTGGTATCTCGTGACGGGCGGTGTGTGGTTCGGGAGCGTGCTCGGGATCTGGCTCTGGTTTCGCTGGCTGCCAGTGCCTCGGGCGTTGGCGGATCCGTTTTCGAGCGGCCGCTGGGCACTCATCGCGGTTCACGCTTCGACGATCGTTGCCGGGTTCGCGCTGCTGCTCGTAGCGATGCTGCGGTCCAGCTAGCGGACAGGCGCCGGGCGCACAGACAGCAGCCCGTTCCAACTCATCTGACGGGCGACGATGTCAGGCGTTCCGGCGCTGTCGCTCGTCCAGGTCAGCACCAGCCGATCCTCCCTGTCTGAGGCAATCGACGGTCCATTCTGGTGGCCGAGCATGGTGACGTTCATGCGTGTCTCCTGGCTCACCGGCGCTCCGTTCGCCGCGTAGGTCCGGGCGTACACTCCGTCCCCGGCGCCGTCCTGGTCTTTGCTCGTCCAAGCCACGACGAATCGGCCGTCCACGGCCATCGCCACGGCCGGCTGATGCTGCCAGTTCGTCGTGGTCGAATTGACACGAAATTCCCCTGCGTGTGGCGTTCCAACCGCGTCATAGAGCTGAGCGTAGACACCATCGCCGTCGCCGTCCTGGCCGCTACTGGTCCAGACGACGACGAATCGCCCATCTGGCGCCATGCCGACCACGGGCTGCCATTGTGTGTCCGTCGTCGTGGCGTTGGCGCGAAACTCGCCTGCCACCGGTGCTCCGGTGGCGTCGAAGCGCCGGGCATAGACGTTGTAGGCGTCGTAGATGTTGTTGACGTCGTCGGCTTCCTGACCCGCACCTGTCCAGGCGACGACGAACTGCCCATCTTCTGCCATCCCCGCCGCTGGTTGATTCTGCGAGCCCGTGAAGGTGCTGTTGATTCGGAGCTCCGCGCCGATCGGCGTCCCGACCGCGTCATACAACTGCGCGAAGACGCCGTCACCATCACCATCCTGACCAGTGCTCGTCCAGGCGATGACGAGCCTTCCATCGGCCGCCATGCCGACGGCGGGCTGCCGCTGTGCTCCCGCTGTGGTGGTGTTGACTCGAAGCTCCTCAGACTTCGGCGTGCCGTCGGCGTCGAAGTGCCGAGCGTAGATGCCCCCGCTATCGCCGTCCTGGGTCTCGCTCGTCCACGCGATGACGAATCGTCCGTCTGAGGCTACTCCGATGGCAGGCTGCCACTGTCTGTCCACGGTGGTCGTGTTGACGCGAAACTCGTCTCCCTGAGGCGTACCTTCAGCGTTGTAGCGCCGCGCGTAGACACCAAAGCGATCGCCGTCCTGGCCCGCGCTCGTCCAGGCTACGACGAACTGCCCGTCCGCCGCTATCCCCACGACAGGCTCACTTTGTGAGCTGGCGGTGTAGGTGTTCACCGCCAACTCCGGCCCGCTGTCGCCGGCCCGCGCCCAGGCCGGAGCAGCCAGTACGATCACAAGGGCACTCGCCATGACGAATGTGAGGGCCGCGCGTGTGGCTGACATGACGCAACTCCAAGGCTGACGGCAGGCCGCGGGCCGCGGTGATCTACCTTCAGACTCGGTCTGGGAGGTTGACGCGCACGTAGCCGTACGTAGCCGATACGTTGCCAGTGCCCGGAACGCGGCTGGATCCGCTTACTGACGGGTTCAGCCGTCGTGGTGGCTCGCAGACCAGGATCGTGCCGGTCGCGTCAGGTGTGGCGTGCTCGTAAAAGGAGTGAACGATCGTCCCGGACCGACCATCCACACGACATATCCCACTCTCGCACAGAATATGACAATCGTACGCATACTTCTTGCAGATGCCTCGCGCAGCGTCCCGGCTCTGGTCAGCAATCCTCCACGGCGCGTCGGGCGTTCTCTCTTGCAGACTGCGTCGCGCCAGGACTCGCTCGGGCGCGCGCGGCCTCTGGCACCATCATCAGACGAAGGACGTGGATTCGACGTGGACGCGGGAGCTCGACGACGCAAGATGACCGTGCGCGAGGTGCGCCCACCGGGCGATCAGATCTTGCTGGCCTGCGACGACGACGGCCGATTCACCGGTCAGTACGTCCGGCGAGACGTGGCGCACTCAGGAGACGGGCATCGCCACCTGGCGATTGCCGTGCTGGTTGCGAACCGCGAGGGTCAACTGCTGCTCCAGCGCCGCAAGCACGAGGTGTTCGACGACGTCTGGGACATCAGCGGCGCCACCCATCCGCTGTGGCTGGGGGACGGGGCGCACGAGTCGCTGGAGGACGCGGCGCACCGTTGCCTGCGTGACGAGTACGACGTACGCGACGCCGAGCTGCAGGAGATCGGGGCGTTCTCGTACTTCGCGCGCGACCCGGACGGTGTGCGCTGCGAGCGCGAGCACTGCACCCTGTTCGTCGGGAAGATCGGCGGCGACGTGACGCTCAATCCCGAGGTTGGCTACGCCTACGCCTGGGTCGAGCGAGCGGACCTTCTCGACGACGTGGCCGCGGCGCCGGATCGATTCTCGCCATGGGCGCTGCTCAGCGTCGAGCTGCTCCAGCGCGAGGGCTTCTTCGAGTAGCGAGCGCCACGCCTGGACTCGGAGTGCCGTCTCAACAGGTCCGACGCCGCGTGCCGCTGGGAGCGACGGTGCGTGCCGGAGGTGGCGTGCGCCTCGCACTCGCCGACGCTGCCGGCGTACCGTCATACGTATCGCAACGCATCTTGCTCACCGGCTCTGGCCGGGAGAGGAACGTGACCATGAGTGACAGGATCGGAGCGGCGGTGTTGGGACTGGGCGTAGGACGGCAGCACGCCCAGGCGTACGACCAGGCGGAGGGCGCGGACCTCGTCGCCGTCTGCGACGCGAACGAAGAGCGCCTCAACCCCGTCGCCGAGCAGTACGGCTGCCGAGCGTACACCAGCCTGGACGACCTGCTGGCCGACAAGAACGTGCAACTGATCTCGGTGGCGACGCCCCACAAGAGTCACGCGGCGCTGGCGATCGCGTGCATGCGGGCCGGCAAGCACGTCATCGTCGAGAAGCCGATGACGGTAGACGTGGGCGAAGCCGACCAGATGATCGCGGTCAGCAAGGAGACCGGCATGACGCTGGCCGCCGTTTTCCAGCGACGGTACTGGCCGGCCGCGTTGAAGGCGAAGGCGGCCATCGACGCCGGCAAGATCGGCACGCCGATCCTCGGCATCGCCCAGGTCAGCTTCTTCCGCACGAAGGGGTATTACGACCGCGATGCCTGGCGCGGCAGCTGGGAGCACGAGGGCGGTGGCGTCCTGACCAACCAGGGCATCCACACCGTGGACATGTTCCAGTGGCTGATGGGCGGCGAGCCGGAAGAGGTGTCCGGCCGCTGGTCCAACCTGACCCACCCGTACATCGATGTGGAGGACACGGCTGCCGCCGTGATCCGCTTCAAGGGCGGCGCGCTCGGCGTGATCGCCGGGACGACCTCGGCTCGCTGGTCGCACAGCTCGATCGTGGTGCACGGCTCGCAGGGGCACTCGATCGGGGTGATGGAGGAGCCGGAAGGCTCGATCGGCTACAACCACGTCTGGACGATCCCCGGCGAGGAGGGCACCGCCGAGCGCTCGCTGGCCGAGAACGTCGAGCTGGGCGAGTACATGTTCCGCACCGACAACTCGTCATGGGCGACAGACGGGCAGCGGTCGATGTGGACGAGCGCGTACACGTTCAAGCAGCCCGGCGAGCCGAACTACTGGTCTCGCCAGATTGCCGACCTGGTGGAGTCGATCCGGACCGGACGGCGCCCGCTGGTGGACGGCTACGAAGGTCGGAAGGCGGTCGCCATCCTCCAGGCGATCTACGAGTCGGAGCGGACCCGCCAGCCGGTGCAGCTCCACCTCGACGAGGACTGACTTTCAGCCGCACGGGGGCATTGGCGGAGCGTACGGCGTCAACGCCCGATCTGGTGTCAGGTGTTGACGCGCCAGGCTCGCGCCGTGCCGTCGTCCGCGCCGGTGACGATCTGCGAGCCGTCCGGGGTGAACGTCACAGTGTTGACGTTCGCGCCGGGGCCGGCGAACCCTTTGACGTGCTCGCCCGTCTCGACGCGCCAGATGCGGGCCGACTTGTCCCACGACCCGGTCGCGAGGTACTGACCGTCCGGACTGAAGGCGACGCTCGGCACGCCACGACGGTGCTCGCCGCCGAGCGTGCGCAGGAGCTTGCCGTCTGACACGCGCCAGATGCGGGCCGCGTAATCGTCTGATCCGGTTGCGAGATACTGGCCGTCCGGACTGAACGCGACCTGGAGGATCGCGCCGGGCTGGCCCTTCAGCTCGCGCACGAGCGAGCCGTCCGCGACCTGCCAGAGATGGACCGTCCGATCGAGGCCGCCCGTTGCGAGCATTTGCCCGTCAGAGCTGAAGGCGAGGCTCGGCAGGGTCACCGTCTCGCTGGGCACGGTCCGCTCGACCTGCCAGTCGGTGGTGCGCCAGATCTTGACCGGAATCTCGCCACCACCGGTTGCGACGTACTGGCCGTCGGGGCTGTACGCCACACTGTCCACGCGGACGCCATGTTGGAGAACCTGCACGGCGCTGCCGTCCGCGACACGCCACACCCGTGCCGTCTTGTCGTTGGAGACAGTGACGACGAGCTGGCTGTCCGGGCTGAAGGCGACGCCGGTGACACCCGCCAGGTGATCGTCCAGGGTGGCGATCGGGGCGCCATCGGGCAGACGCCAGAGGACCGCCGACGTGTCTGAGGACGCCGTGGCGAGCACCTGACCGTCCGGGCTGATCGCCACCTCGTTGACGTACAGCAAGTGGGCGCCGAGCACGCGGTTGTCGTCGGTCGGTCTGGCCAGGGCGGTCCAGATCGAACGGGAGGCCAGCAGCCGCATGGTGAACTGCGAGTTTCGCAGCTGGCGGTTCCGCGAGGCGTTGATCTGCACGTAGACGCGGTGGTCGCCCGGGCTGACGGTGGCGATGGTGGACTCGCTGTACCGCTCGTCCCCTTCGCCTTGACCGACTACCGCGTTGTCCGGCCCGACGATGTGCACGTCAAGGTCGGCGTCGCTGCGACCGGCGATATAGAGAGCAAGCCGGCCCGCCGCCGGGACGGTGAACCGCCAGGTGTGGATGTCCTCACCGTCGACCAGATTCACCGTCTGTTCGATGCCGAGCGGCAGCGGACACCCTTGGGGGAGGGCCGGGTTGCAGCCACCCGGCAGGGGCGGCTGGGCCAGGGCGAGGTTCGGCGACGCGCCCGTGCCGCCACCTACGCCCAGCAGCGCTCCGCCCGCGATCCACGGCGCCGCCGCGAGCAGCATCCGCCTGCGTGGTGAGTGACCGTGTGTCCGCATCTCGTCCCCCCGTCTGCGAGCCCGTCGCAGTGTAGCAAGCGGTACAACGGTGATTGGCCCTCTGCGAGAGACGAGGCCGGGCCGTGGACTGAAGTCCACATCTACCATTGGACCGTCGCGACGCGACGGGGTGACGGCTCCAGCGTGGCGTAGCCACGCACCAATCGTAGACGTGGACTTCAGCCCACGGCGTGTGACGGTGAGCCACGATCCTGCCAGAAGCCGGCTCGCCGACGTCCGGATTCCAGACCTGGGGAAACCGCTTTCTGCAAGCGCCGTGATATACTCGCGGCGCGTTTGTTTGCGTCCAGAGTTGGTCTACCTCGGGGTGGAGGTCTCCCATGAGCGAGTCGCGTGGCCGCGCGGCATCCCGACGACGATTCCTGATTTCGGCGGCGGCTCTGGCCGGTGGCGTGGCGATTGCCGCCTGCAGCCAGCAGCCGGCTCCTGCCGCGCCCGCCAAGCCAGCCGAGCCTGCGAAACCGGCCGAAGCGAGCAAGCCGGCCGAAGCCGCGAAGCCCGCCGAGGCCGCGAAGCCGACCGAAGCGGCGAAGCCGGCCGTCCAGAGCCCGCTCGAGAAGCCCGCCGCCGCGGCAGCCGCCAAGCCGGCCGATGCTGCCAAGCCAGCCGAAGCCGCCAAGCCCGCGGGTGCGCCGGCCGGCCTGAAAGCGGTTCCACGTAACCGCACCCTGATGACGGCGCTCACCGGCCGCGACGGCAAGCTGTACAACCCGGACATCTGGAGCCCCTACACCGTGGGCTCGGACACGTCCAACATGAACCAGATCATCTTCGAGCCGTTGGCGTACTTCTCGGTGTTCGCCAACAAGGAGATGCTCTGGACGGCCGAGTCGTACGAGTACACGCCGGACTTCAAGCAGCTGACCGTCAAGATCCGTAAGGACATCAAGTGGAGCGACGACAAGCCGTTCACGGCCGAAGACGTCGCATACACGTTCACGACCCTGAAGACGTACGGCGCAAAGGTCCGCTGGGGCTCTGACGTCTCACAGTACGTGGACACCGCCACGGCGGCGGATCCGCAGACCGTCAAGTTCACGTTCAAGGTTCCGGCGCCGCGCTTCTTCGACTTCATCTCGTACAAGTACGACATCGGCGTGCCGATCGTCCCGAAGCACGTCTTCGACGGGCAGGACTGGCCGAGCTTCAAGAACTTCGACCTGGCGAAGGGCTGGCCGCTCACTACCGGACCGTGGAAAGTGATGTACGCCGCGCCCGAGCAGAAGATCGTGGATCGGCGCGACGACTGGTGGGGCGTCAAGGCCGGCGTCGCCGAGATGCCGAAGATGGAGCGGATCATCCTGATCTGCTGGGTCGGCGAGCAGCAGGTGGTCCAGTCGCTCGTCAACAACGAGCTGGACATCTGCTACAGCCTGCAGCCGGCCACCTTCCCGGCCGTCTTCAAGGCGAATCCGAAGATCATCACGCACTCTGGCACCAAGCTGCCGTACGGCTACGAGGACTGGTGGCCGATCGGCCTCTGGATCCAAAACGAGAAGAAACCGTTCGACGACAAGGAGATGCGCTGGGCGCTCAGCTACCTGATCGACCGTGACAAGCTGGTCGAGGTTGGCTGGTCTGGCGCGAGTGCGCCGTCGCCGCTGCCGATCCCGGGCTACCCGCCGCTCCAGCCGTACTTCGACGCCGCCAAGCCGCTGCTCGAGAAGTACCAGACCAACCTGTACGACCCGAAGAAGGCCGAGGGGATCCTCAACGGCAAGGGCTGGAAGAAGAACGGCTCCGGTGTCTACGCCGACGCGTCTGGCGCCACGCTCAAGCTGGAGGTCATCAGCTCGGGCACGGCCGGCAACGCGCTCGGCCCGATCCTGCTCGAGCTGTTGAAGCGCGAAGGCATCGACGCGACCTTCAGCCTGCCGCCAGACTTCGGCGACCGCTTCGCCAAGGGCGACTACCAGGCAGCGATCAACGGCCACGGCGGCTCCGTCCGCGACCCGTACAACACGATGCGCCTCTACCAGAGCCAGAGCGAATTCATTCCGCAGCTGGCCACCTTCACGAACCTCGACCACTGGAAGAACTCGGAGTTCGACAAGCTGACGGACCAGGTCTACCAGACCGACATGAAGGACATCCCGAAGCTGACCGACCTCTGGGCGAAGGCGATGGCGATCTGGCTGCCGGAGCTGCCGGACATCCAGCTCACCAAGTTCCACCACCGCATCCCGATGAACACCACGTACTGGACCAACTATCCGACCGCGGAAAATCCGTACGTCAACGGCGCGATCTGGGCGCTGACGTACGGCATCACGCTGACGAAGCTTCAGCCCACCCAATAGGGGCGAGGGACGAGGGACGAGGGACGAGCGTTTACACGTCCCTCGTCCCTCGCCCCTCATCCCTGGAGACCGTATGCGCCTCGACTACGTCCTCAAGCGGTTCGGGATCTTCGTGCTCATCGTCTGGCTGGCGGGGAGCGTCAACTTCCTGTTGCCGCGCATCAACAGCCAGGACCCGATCCGCGAGAAACTGATTCAGCAGTCGCTGATCGGTGGATACATCCAGTCCGGCATGCAAGAGATGGTGGAGATCTACCAGGCTAAGTTCGGGCTGGATCAGCCACTCTGGAAGCAGTACCTGTCCTATTTCAACGACATTCTACATCTCGATTTCAACTACTCGATCTCGAACTATCCAAAGACGGTCACCGAGCTGATTCTCGAAGCGCTGCCCTGGACGATCGGGCTGCTCTCGGTCACCACGCTGCTCTCGTTTGCGCTCGGTACGCTGCTCGGCGCGTTCCTGGGCTGGCCGCGCGCTCCCAGATGGCTGCACTGGCTGATGCCGCCGATTCTGGCGCTGCACTCACTGCCCTTTTTCCTGCTCGGCCTGATCCTGATGTACGTGCTGGCGTTCTACTTCCAGGTGCTCCCGATGTACGGCGGGTATACGGCTGGCACGTTCCCCTCGTTCTCGCTCTCGTTCATCCTGGATATCGTGTCCCACTCGATCCTGCCGGCCATGTCGATCGTGCTGGTGTCGATTGGCGGCTGGGCGCTCGGGATGCGCGCGATGATGGTGACGACTCAGGGCGAGGATTACACCAACTTTGCCGAGGCCAAAGGACTGCTCGGGCGCACGATCTTCCTGCGCTACGCCGTCCGGAACGCCCTGCTGCCTCAGATTACGGCGCTGGCGCTGGTGCTTGGGCACATCGTCTCGGGCGCCACGCTGGTCGAGGTCATCTTCGCCTTTCCGGGCATCGGCACGGTGCTGTTCCACGCGATTCGCGAGTCCGATTTCTTCCTGATCCAGGGCATCGTGTTCATGGTGATCGTCACGCTCGGGCTGGCAACATTCATCCTGGATCTCTGCTATCCCCTGCTGGACCCGCGCATCACCTATCGGAGAAGCTGAGCATGAGCGTCACGGTCTCCGAGCGCCTCGCCGCTGCGCCCATCCGTGAGCGTGGCCCCTGGCTCGAAGCCGGCGCCTCGGTCATCGGCTACCTGCGGCGGAATCCCGCGCTCATCTACGGCCTGATCTTGCTGCTCGCTCTGGTGATGTTCGTCGTCGTCGGCAACTTCCTCGTGGACGTCCGGGACGCGCGGGCGCTCTCGGTTCGGCCGCTCCAGGAGCCGGGCGGGCGGACCATTCTCGGGTCCGACAAGCAGGGCCGCGACATGTTTGCGCTGATGGTGGCGGGAACTCCCCTGACGTTGCGGATTGGCCTGATCGCCGGGTTTCTGAGCGTTGGCATCGGCGCGATTGTGGCGTTCGTCACGGCCTACTACGGCGGCTGGTTCGACACCGTGATGCGAGTGTTCGTGGACACTGCCCTGACCGTGCCGGGCCTGATGGTGTTGATCATCATCGTGGTGTCGGTCAAGACGACGCTCACGCCGGACCAGATGGCGCTGGTGATCGCGTCACTGGGCTGGCTCACTTCGGCCCGGGTTATTCGCGCCCAGGTGCTGACGATCCGTGAACGCGGCTACGTCCAGCTAGCCCGGCTGTCTGGCGTCAGCGGCCCCGAGGTGATTTTCAAGGAGCTGCTGCCGAACCTGCTGCCGTACCTCGTCGCCTCGTTGGTCACCTCGGTGTCGTCGGCGATCCTCGCGTCGATCGGCCTGGAAGTGCTCGGCCTCGGCTCGCTCGATTCGCCGACGCTTGGCATGACGCTCTACTGGGTCAACTACAGCGCGGCGATCATCAACGGCTGGTGGTGGTGGTGGGTTCCACCCATCGTGGTGATCGTGGTGCTGTTCATGGGCCTGTTCCTGGTCACCATCGGCCTGGACGAGTTCGCGAACCCGCGCCTGCGCCGCCAGGTGTAGCTGGCGTCCCGATGGCCGAACTGCCGCCCCGAGAGGATGAGTCGGGCATCGCGAAGGCGCTGCCCAACGTCCTGCTGGTCGAGGGCGACGACGCCTGGGGCTATACCATCCGGCGACCCGAGGTCTGGCACGCCCGTCCGCTCGACGTGGACGGCGGGCACGGCGTGGTGTACACGCCGGACCCCGACTCGCTCGACACGATGATCTCGGTCGAGATCCGTGACCTCGGCACGGTGGTGTGGCAGCGCGACCTGCGGGACATCGAGGCCGGCTTTCTGAACGGTCTGCGCGCCGTGCCCGGCTCGACCATCGAGCGCCACGAAGCGTACGCCAACGAGTTCGCGATTGGCGTGGACGCCGTGCAGACGTTCCAGGACGGAGACGTGGTGCGCAAGCGCTGGGTCCGGCTGCTCTACAAGAAGTCCCGACAGGCGCGGGTCATCGCGCAGGGGGCGACGGTGGAAGAGTACGACCGGCTACGCCCGCTCTTCGCGCCCTGCCTGACGACGTTTCGCCTCCACGACGGCGCCTGAACAGTTCGGCTCAGCCGCCCATGAACGGGAAGGAGGCCACCACCCGCGAGCCGCCCCTGGCCGGGCGCTCCACCAGCTGGACGTCGGTCACGTGGAGGGCGCTGGTGCTGGCGTCGGCAAAGAGGCCCGTCCGCTCGCCGATCAGATCGCGGGCGTGGACGTAGGCGGCCTCGTCGGGCAGGCCGGACATCAGCGTCCAGTGCGGCTCGAAATGCTCCAGCACCCACGGCTCGCCGGTGCGGTAGTAGAGCTCGCGCTTGCGCTCGTCCAATTGTGGCAGCTGCGGCGCATAGTTGCTGCTGACGTAGAGCGGGCTGACGACAGTTACGACCTGTCGATGAAGGCGCTGGAGCGCGCCGTCTGGTGAGTCGAACGTCGTGACCAGCGCCTTCGGCCGGGCGTGGAAGTCGTCGTAGAAGCGACCATTGACGAGCGTGAACGGCGCGGTCCGGCTGGCGATCCAGGCGAGACGCGCCTCGATCTCGGGGCGGTCGGCGTCGTCGTAAGCGAGCGCGGCGCCGCCGATCGTGCAGTGGATGCCAAACGTTGGCGCGAAGTCGAGCCAGGTCGCCAGGGTTTCCGGATCGAGCGCGCCGGCCAGCGACGACTCGAGTGTTCGCTCGGCCCAGACGTCATACCCGAGGATGCGGGTCGTGATCTGGTAGAACGGGTGGTCGGCGGGCGGGATCAGAAAGACGCCAAGCTGTGCCATGCTGCTCCTCAATCGTCACTGACCGTCTGTGCTGGCGTTCAAGCGTCGCCCACGGTCCATCGACGGCGGTCTGCGAAGTTGGATTTCGCAATCTGGGAAGTTAGAATTCCTACACTATGCTCGAGCCGGCAACTTTGGTCGAAGCGTTACCACGCTCGGTGAGGTACTCGAGGCGCGTGGGCACACGTTTGAAGTCGTCTCGATAGGCGGAAGTAGCTTACTGCTCCTCGGTCTGACGAAGCGAGCGACGCGCGACCTTGACATCGTCGCCATCGTGCGGGACGGCACCTACACCACTGCGGAGCCCCTGCCTTAGGCTCTCGTGGTGGCAGCCCGAGATGTCGGCGACGCGCTTGGTCTTAGGGAGCAGTGGCTCAATGCCGGCCCGCCGATCTGCTGACCTTTGGACTGCCGGAAGGTTTCCAAGAACGTGTTGAGCGTCGAACGTACGGGTCGCTCACGCTCCACATCGCCAGTCGGCTGGATCAGATACATCTGAAGCTCTATGCCGCCGTCGATCAGGGTCCTCGCAGCAAGCACGTGGCCGACCTTCGCCTGATGTCTCCGACAACCGACGAGCTCGTCGCAGCCGCGCGCTGGACGCGACAACACGATCCGTCTGAACCGTTTCGCGAGGAGTTGATGAAGGCCCTACAGGACTTTGGGGTTACGGATGCCGAACACCAGGTCTA